>NZ_JAWJLO010000001.1:0-482618 GCF_032911385.1 Stenotrophomonas sp. C3(2023)
ACAAGATACCTGCGCATACTTTCAAAGATCGTGGGAGTCGGCCTCAGCGCCTGTCCCGTCTGCTGCGAAGTTTCCTTCGTAGCGAAGCCGCCCATTATAGCCGGCAAATCCGCTTCGTCAACACCTTTTTTCAAGGCCATCACACCGAAGTGGACGTTGTTGTCGATGCTGCTTCGAGGTCGGCCCCGAGAGGCTTTCGTCGCTGCGAGCCGCCTATTATGCCGGACTTTTCCAGTCCGTCAACACCTTCGTTCGATCATCTCGTCCGGCGGTGGAGGCGTCTGCGCAGCGCGGGATTCCGGGGAATCGTCGCGTTGCGGCAAGGGGGCGAATTGTAGAGATCTGGCGGGATTCGTCAACTTCTTTTTTTCAGGAGGATGACGATACGACTCAAGGACGATGACGGGTCCGGCCTCATGCACGTTGCAACGATCGCGGCAGGCCCCTGCAGGGCAGGCTGCGCGTTGCGCAGCCTGCCCTGCAGCAGGTATCAATGCCGCTTGTCTGCAAGGAGTGATGGCAATGGAGGTAGCAGCAAGACGGGCCTGGTGGCGGGATATCTCCGCGCCTGCAGTGGTGGCCGGCTTCATCACGGTGCTGGTGGGCTTTGCCAGCTCGGCGGTCATCGTCTTCCAGGCCGCACAGGCCGTAGGTGCCGATCAACAGGAGATCGCGTCCTGGGTGTGGGCGCTGGGCATCGGCATGGGCGTCACCTGCATCGGGCTGTCGCTGCGCTACCGGATGCCCGTGGTCACGGCCTGGTCCACCCCGGGTGCCGCCATGCTGGTCGTGGGTGCGGGCGGCGTCCCGCTGCCCGAGGCCATCGGCGCCTTCCTGCTTGCCGCGGTGCTGGGCATGCTGGTGGGGTTCTCTGGCGTGTTCGCCCGCCTGATGCAGCGGGTGCCCATGGCCTTGGCTGCCGGCATGCTGGCCGGCGTGCTGCTGCGTTTCGGTCTGGACGTGTTCGTTTCGATGGGCACCCGGCCGATCATGGCGCTGGCCATGTTCGCCACCTGGCTGGTCGGGCGCCGCCTGTTCCCCCGCTATGCAGTGGTCGCCACGCTGCTGGTCGGCATCGCCGTGGCAGCCGGTCATGGCCAGCTGCAATGGGAAGGCGTGCACCTGCAGATGGCGGTACCGGTGTGGACCACGCCTGCATTGTCCTGGCCGGCGGTGATCGGCGTGGCGCTGCCGCTGTTCGCGGTCACCATGGCCTCGCAGAACATCCCCGGGGTCGCGGTGATGCGCGCCTCCGGCTACACCGCGCCAATCTCACCGCTGATTGGCTGGATCGGGGTGGTCAACACGGCGCTGGCGCCTTTTGGTGCCTTTGCACTGAACCTGGCGGCGATCACGGCGGCCATCTGCATGGGCCGCGAGGCCCATGAGGATCCAGCCCGGCGCTACACCGCTGCGGTTGCCGCTGGAGGCTTCTACCTGCTGATGGGCCTGTTCGGTGCCACGGTGGCCGCGCTGTTTGCGGCCTTCCCCAAGGAACTGGTGGCCTGCGTGGCCGGTATTGCACTGTTCGGCACCATCGGCAACAGCCTGGCCAGTGCGCTGGCGGTAGAGCGGGACCGCGAGGCCGCCCTGGTGACCTTCCTGGTGACCGCCTCGGGGCTGTCGCTGGGCGGCATCGGCTCGGCGTTCTGGGGTCTGGTCGCCGGCGGCCTGTGCCTGCTGGTGCTGCGCCCGCGCGCGACACCGTGAGCTGCAGGCGGCGTCCTTGCCCTACAGCGGTGTGCTGGACAGGGTCTGGGCCAGCACGTGGCGGCCACCCGGCTTGATCGTCACCACGTCCGGCCCCGCATTGGCAGCCTCAAGGCAGACGTAGTTGCGCCACCCTGCCCCGACGTCGGCCATCTTCGCTGCAGCCTGCTCACCCGGGTTCCATGCCACCAGTGAGCGGCTGCCTTCGGTCTGCAGGGTGATGCGCCGCTTGAGCTGGGGGTCACGCAGCACATAGCGGCCGCCGGCCTGGGTGTAGATCCGGTCGCTGCGGCCGGGGTCGCGCGGGTCGCGCAGGGTCCACGGACCCTGCTGGCGGCGCGGCCGGGCGTAGTTCTCGTACTTGTCCAGGTAGTCCAGACCGTCCACCCCGTCAACCTCGACCGTGGTGGCATCGCCGACGCGGAAGTAATTGTGCAGCGCCTGGCTGATCGTGGCCGGTTCGCGTCCGGTGTTCTCGGTGATCAGTTCCTGGCGCAGCTGGGTACCGATGCGCACCAGCATGCGCAGGCGCAGGTCGAGGGAGTCCAGCGTGGGCGGCGCGAGGTCGAGCTCGATGCTGCCGTCGGCCAGCTGCCGCGCCCCCTGCAACTGCCACGGCACGGTGCGCACGAAACCATGTGAGGGCACGTCGTTGCTCTGCCCCTGCCGCCCGAAGTACGGCCAGCACACCGGGCTGCCGCCACGGATCGGGGTTGGCAGGGCGGCGCGCGTGGGCGAAAGCCACATCACGTCCGGCTGTCCCTTGGGAACAAAGGACAGCAGCTGGCCACCGAAGATGCTGATGGCGGCCGTGGCCTGTGGGGTTTCCACCAACCAGGCGTCCAACCCCTGGAACTGACCGCTGCTGACACCGGGAATCTGCTGCACGTTGGGACTGCTCCGAAGCGCCGGCGACTGCAGCGCGTTGTAGTTGCCGGGAAGGGTAAAGCGGGTAACGGCGCTGGCGGCGGGCGCCGACACCGGCGCACCCGACTCCTGCTGCAGCGCCTGCAGGATGCGCCGGCCGGCGCGGCCGTCCGGCCTGGCCCAACCCAGACGTTGCTGCTCGGCCTGGATGGCGCGGCGGCTGGCGGTGCCGATCATGCCGTCGATGGCACCGATATCGTGGCCACGTGCCGCCAGCAGGGTCTGGAGCGCGCGCCGCTCGGCGCGGCCCAGGCCAGGGTCATCGGTCGGCCACGCGGTGGCCAGGCCGCTGCCGCCGCGCAGACGATCGGCCAGCGTGGCGATTGCCAGCGCGTAGCTCTCGGCGGCGTTGTAGCTGTAGATCGCATCGTAGTTGCGGAACACCAGCAGGGCCGGGCCCTTGGCACCGGCCGGCAGCAGCAGCGCCGCGCTGCTGTCGTCGCTGATCGCCGGCGCCGCCAGGCGGCTGCCGTCCAGCGGGGTGATCCCCAGGGCACGCCAGGCCGACAGTGGCTTGCGCTTGGTGCGGCCCGCCTGACTCGCATCGAAACCGTAGGGGAGGCGGACTTCGATGCCCCACGGCTGGCCGGTGCGCCAGCCGGCGCGCTTGAGATAGTTGGCCGTGGACGCGAGCGCGTCGGGGATGCTGCCCACCAGGTCACGGCGGCCATCGCCATCGCCGTCCACCGCAATGCGGGCATAGGTGCTGGGCATGAACTGGGTATGCCCGAACGCGCCCGCCCACGAGCCGACCAGACCGTCCGCCTGCAGGTCACCGCCATCGATCAGCTTGAGCAGGGCCAGCAGTTCACCGCGGAAAAAGGCCTGCCGACGACCGGCACAGGACAGCGTGGCCAGTGACTGCAGCAGCGGACGCTTGCCGAACACACGGCCGTAGTCGCTCTCCACGCCCCAGACGGCGACGATGGTCGCAGCGTCTACGCCGTACTGCGCTGATACGCGCTCGAGCAGCGCACGGTGGGTGGCCAGCATGGCCTTGCCGTCGTCGACCCGCTCGGCGTCGACCAGCGCAGCGAGGTAATCCCAGATCGGTGTGCTGAACTCCGGCTGCGCGTCGAGCAGGCCGAGCACGCTGGGGTCCGGGACCAGGTCGGCGGTCAGCCGGGAAAAACCTGCGGCACTGATGCCCTGCTTCACCGCCTGCGGCTGCAGGGTGCTGATGCAGCTGCGGAAGGCCGCCTGCTCGGGCGCGACCGGTGCGTTCTGCGCGCTGGCGGCGGTACTGGTCATTGCCAGCAGGCCGGCCAGGGCCAGCGGATGGGTCAGGGACATGGGCGTCCTCCGTGCTGCCGAATGCACGGCATGGTAGGGCAAGCGCCGGACCGGCGGAAAGACCCGGCCAGGCGCGCGATCAACGCGCGCGCAGCAGACGCAGGCCGAAGGCCGGGTGCGGGGCGTTCCAGCTGGCCGCCACCTGCAGCCCGGAGCGCTGCAGCAGCGCGTCGAAGCTGTCATCAGTGTATTTGTGGCTGTACTCCACCCGGATCGGCTCGTTCGTCGCGAAGTGGAACGGCTTGCCGTCCACGTGGACTACCTGTTCGTGCTGGCTGACCAGGTCGGTTTCGATGCGCAGGCGCTCGCGGCTGTAGCGTGCCTGGTGGCGGAAGCCCTGCAGATCGAAGTCGGCACCGATCTCGCGGTTGAGCCGTTCCAGCAGGTTCAAGGTAAAGGCTGCGGTGATGCCGGCGGCGTCGTTGTAGGCGGCTTCGATCATGGCCGTGTCCTTGTGCAGGTCGATACCGACCAGCGCCAGGCCATCCTCGCCCATGGTGCTGCGCATGGCCTGCAGCAGGGCTACCGCCTCCTCCTCGGCGAAGTTGCCCAGCGTGGAACCCGGGAAGAACAGCAGACGTCGGGAGGCCGCCTGCTCGGGCTCGGGCACCTGCACCGGCCGGGTGAAGTCCGCGCAGACCGGCAGCATCTGCACCTGCGGCAACGCCGGGGCCAATCGTTCGATGCTCGACAACAGGGCGGCCCGCGATATTTCTATCGGTGTGTAGGCCACCGGCGACTGCAGCGCCGCCAACAGCAGCGCGGTCTTGCGGCCGCTGCCACTGCCCAGTTCGACCACGTGCGCATTGGGCCCCACCCGCCGCGCGACATCCGGAAGACAGTTCTGCAGCAGCGCCAGTTCGGTGCGCGTCGGGTAGTACTCGGGTGTGCGGGTGATCTGCTCGAACAGCTGCGACCCTCTGGCGTCGTAGAAATACTTGGACGGCAGGCGGCGTGGCGTGCTCTGCAGCCCTTCAAGGGCATCGGCAAGCACCTGCTCGCGGTTCGGGGTGAGGTCAGTCAGCGCCTGCAGCGCGTCGGCAACGGTACTCATGCGATATCCCTGGCCAGGCGCAGGCCGGCAAACTGCCATCGTGCTGATGGATCGAAGAAATTACGGTAGCTGGCCCGTACATGACCGTGCGGGGTCGCGCAGGAACCGCCGCGCAGCACCCATTGCCCACACATGAACTTGCCGTTGTACTCGCCGAGGTTGCCCTCGAAAGTGCGGAATCCGGGGTAAGCGCCATAGGCGCTGCTGGTCCATTCCCAGACATCGCCGAACAGCTGCAGCATGCCGCTGCCCTGTCCCGCACCGGGGTGCAGGCGCTCGTCATCGGCGAAGTTGCCCTCCACCGCGCGGCCGGCGGCAGCGGCTTCCCATTCAAACTCGGTCGGCAGCCGCGCGCCGGCCCAGCGTGCGTAGGCGTCTGCTTCGTAGTAGCTGAGATGGCACACGGCGGCGTGCGGATCGAGGTCGCGCCAGCCGGCCAAGGTGTACTCACGCTGCAGCGCATCGTCCCAGTACAGCGGATGCTGCCAGCCTTCGTCTTCGCAGCGTGCCCAGCCCTCGCTCATCCACCAGCGTGCCTCCCGGTAGCCACCCGCATCGATGAACTGCCAGTACTCGGCATTGGTGACCGGCCGGTTGGCCAAGGCGTGCGCGGCGACCAGCACCCGATGGCGCGGTGATTCGTTGTCGTAGGCGAACGTGCCGGCCGCTGGCCAGGCGGCGGCACCGATTTCGACGATCTGCTCAGCCCGCTCCTGCCACTGCAGCACGGCTGCCGCCGCAGTGCCGGCGGTGGAGCGCAGGTCCTCACGGTAGGCCGATTGCAGCGGGTTGCTCCACAGGGCGTGCTTGATGTCGGTGAGCAGCAGCTCCTGATGCTGCTGCTCGTGCTGCAGGCCAAGCAGCAGATGCAGACATCCCGCCTCGCTGAGGTCACCGTCGACCAGCCGCTGCTGCACCATGCGATCGACCTCTGCGCGGTAGTCGAGGATTTCCTGCAGGCTGGGCCGCGACAGCAGCCCACGCTGGTGGCGCGCATGCGCTGGACCAATGCCCTTGTAGTAACTGTTGAACAGGTAGTTCCACTGCGGCTGACGGCTCTGGTAATCCGCCATGTCGGCGAGCACGAAACGCTCAAAGAACCATGTGGTGTGGGCCAGGTGCCATTTGGTCGGACTGGCGTCGGGCATGCTCTGCACCATCGCGTCCTCGGCACTGAGCGGCGCAGCCAGGTGCAGGCTGCGCGCACGAACCGCCGCGAAGCGGTCGCGCTGCGCGTGCAGTACGGGGGCCGGTGCTACAACGGATTCACGTGACATGGACGCAGCATCGTCGAGCGGGGGTGAGCATTGCGTCATGGCCACGCGCTGAAGCATGCGCCGCCGCCTGTTCAAGTTGGCGACGGTCTCGCCGTTAAAGGCTGTGCTGCGGCCTCGTCGTTCCGCGCTGGAATCCCGATTGTTCTTGCACCCGCTTCGCCAGCCAGGCCATTACCTGTTCATCGTGCCTGCCGCGGCAGCCGCACTGGTGCTCTGGCAGGCAACGCCGGGCAGCGACGTCGGCCGCAGCAGCCAGGCGGTGCTGCCCTGGCTGCTGGCCAGCCTGGGTTGCGGCCTGGCCCTGGCCTATCACCGTGTGCGTGCGCTATGCCTGTTGCTGCTGGTGGTCACCGCGTTTTCGTTGCTTCACAGCGAGGTCGGCAGCTGGCTGCGCAGCGGTCGCATCGACCCGCTGACACCCCTGCGCTTCCATGCTCTCAGCGCCTGGCTGCCGCTCCTGTTCGCACTGCATGCGCTATGGCCCGAGCGCGGGCGGACACGCCGCGAACTGCTGCTGCGGGCGACGGTTACCAGCGCCGGGCCGGCGTTGTTCGTGCTGCTCGCTGCGCAGTCGCCACAGGCGATGCATGATCTGCTGTCCGACCGCCACTGGGGTTGGCTGCCCGCGCACTGGAGCCGGCTGGCCCAGCTGCCGACCCTGCTGTTCGTCATCGCCGCGTTGGCGCTGGGCTGGCAGGCCTGGACGCGGCCCCGCCCACTACACAGCGCCATGCTGCTGGGCCTGCTTGCGCTGTGGTGGATGCTGCCACGGGTATTTCTGCAGCCTGCCCTGCTGCCGGCGCTGAGCAGCGCAGCCCTGCTGCTGCTGATTGCTGCCGTGCTGCAGGAAGGCTTCCATATGGCCTTCCGCGATGAGCTGACCGGCTTGCCCGGACGGCGCGCCTTCAATGAATACGTACAGCGCGCCGGTGCGCAGTACAGCATCGCGATGGTCGATGTGGATCACTTCAAGATCTTCAACGATACGCACGGCCACGACACCGGCGACGATGTGCTGCGGCTGGTGGCCGCGCGTCTTGCCGCCGTGGCCGAGGACGGACGCGCATTCCGCTACGGCGGCGAGGAGTTCGCACTGGTGTTCCTCGACCGCAGCGCGGCCGAGTGCCTGGATGCCGTTGCGGCGGTACGCGAGGACATCGCAGGCAGCCGCATGCAGCTGCGTGATCGCAGCACCCGCAGCCGCGACGACGCGACAGGCCGACAACGGCGTGGCACCGGGGGCTGCGGCCCGATGGTGCAGGTGACGGTGAGCATCGGCCTGGCTGACAGCGACGTCGGCCCCGCGCGTCAGGTCGTCAAGGCCGCCGACCAGGCGCTGTACGCTGCCAAGGGCGACGGCCGCAACTGCGTGCGCTGCCATCGGGCGCCTGTCGCAGCGACCCAGGCGCGAGCCTAGACCGCGTCGAGGTAGTACCAGCGGCCATCGATACGCTCGAAGCGGCTGTGCTCGGTCATCTTGACCGCACTGCCGCCGCCGATCCGGTAGCGCGCGGTGAACCGTACCTCGGCCCGGTCGCCGTCAACGCGGTGCTCGTGCACGCTCAGCCCCAGCCATCGCGTCCGCTGACCGGGAGCATCCTGCAGCGACAGCTCGACCGGACGCGTGCGCGGGTGCCAGGTGGCCAGAAGATAGTCCGCCTGCTGGCGGACATAGGCGCTGTAGCGCGAGCGCATCAGCTGCTCGGCGTTGCCAGCCGGCGCGCCGGCGTGGCAGCGGCCACAGCAGTCGGCATACGAGGCAGGCAGGCCACAGGGGCAGGGATCGCTGGACGGATTGCTCATGCGCCCATTCTCCCCTGTCCGTATGCCTGCCGTCAGCCATAAGCACGCCACAGGCGTATGCTGGCGCCCCCTGCAACCACGTGACCGGCCGTGCTGGACCTGATTCCACCCGAACTCTTCTGGCTGGTAGCCATCGCCTTCATTGCCGGCCTGGTAGATGCCGCCGTCGGTGGCGGCGGGCTGGTGCAGCTGCCCGGCCTGTTCACCGTGCTGCCGCAGCACACGCCCGCGATGCTGTTTGGTACCAACAAGTTCAGCTCGGCCTTCGGCACAGCGGCAGCCGCGTGGCGCTACGCGCGCAATGTGCGCTTTCCCTGGCGCCCGGTGCTGTTCGCGGCGGCCACGGCTTTCGTGTTCTCCTTCGCCGGTGCCACAGCGGTGAGCCTGCTACCCAAAGATGCGGTGCGCCCCCTGGTGCTGGTGCTGCTGGTGGCCATGCTCGCCTACACCCTGTGGAAGAAGGACTTCGGCGCGCTGCATCGGCCTCGGGAGATCGGGCGTCGCGAGCTGGCCATCGCGCTGGCGATCGGCGCAGCGATCGGCTTTTACGATGGTTTCTTCGGCCCAGGTACCGGCAGCTTCCTGATCTTCCTGTTCGTGCGCTTCTTCGGGTTGGATTTCCTGCGTGCGTCGGCTGCCTCGAAGGTGGTCAACCTGGCGACCAACGTGGCCGCGCTCACCTTTTTTGCGCCCACCGGCAACATCCTGTGGCTGTTCGCGCTGCCGATGGCGGCGGCCAACATCACCGGCTCGGTGGTCGGCACCCGGTTGGCGCTGCGCGGCGGCACGCCATTCATCCGCAAGCTGTTCGTCGGACTGGTCGTGGTGCTGATCGCGCGGATGGGCTGGGATACCTTCGCCGGCGGGTAGAGCCGACCCCACGGTCGGCTGTTGTCCGGTCTGAGCGCGGCGCCCGCACCGCGCTGAGCGTGCCTTGCTCCGGTCGGTGACGACCGTTGATCGTCACGCGCGTGATCCGACGCACCGCGCTGCGCGCGGTGCGCAGACCGTGGGGTCGGCTACAGCTGCAACGTCGCCGCGCGGGCCTTGCTCCGGTAGGTGACGACCGTTGGTCGTCACGCGCTTGATCCGCCGTGCCGCGCTTCGCGCGGTGAGCCGACCATGGGTCGGCTCTACGGGTCGTCAGGCGCTGGCTTCTTCCGGTTCGGCGGCCTGCTGACGGCTGCGCTCGGGCAGCTTCAGGCGCTTTCCTTCTTCGTCGTACTCGATCAGCAGCACACCCGAATCGTGGCGCCCGCTGATCTCGACAAAGCAGGCACCGCCGATGAAGGGCTCCAGCGTCATCACCGACTTCAGTGGCGTGGCCACCACCATCTGGAAACCGAAGTTGTCGAAGATGTTCATCGCCAGCGCGGTGAACTCGTTGTCGGCCTTGTCAAAGGCCTCGTCGAGCACGACCGCGGCATAGCTGGGGAGCTGGCTGTCGGCACCGCCGAGCTGGTAACGCAGCGCGGCCGCCAGACAGGTCGTGGCAAGCTTCTGCCGCTGACCGCCGGATTTACCGGCACCGCTGCGGTAGATCTCCACCTGCTGGCGGGTGGCAGCGTCCAGCTCGACGCCGATGAACTCGACGTGCATGCGCACGTCCAGCACCAGCTCGCGCCAACGCTTGTCTTCGCCTTCCTGTGAGCCCAGGCGGTTGACCAGGGTACGCAGCACGGCGAACTGCGATTCGGCCACGTCGCGCTGTTCGGTCTGCTGCTGCGACAGCACCTCGCGCAGCTGCTGGTGGAACTCCAGCACCTCGGGCAGGCGGCGGTCGCTGAGCTCGATGGTCAACAGGGTGCCGCGGTTGAACGGCACCTGCTCCAGGCTGGCATTGACCTCGTCCAGACGCTGGCCGATCGACTTGCGCGCTTCGGCGCTGTGTCGCTGCAGGGCCAGCAGGTTGTTCTTGCTCTGGTTCTGCAGCAGGTCGAAGAAACGCTCTTCGTGCTGCGGCAGGCCATCACGCTCCAGGCGCTGCAGACGGGCCAGGAAATCGTCGGCCGATGCCACCGAGACGGTGAAGTCACCCGATTCTTCCGGCCAGGCCTGCACAAAGCGGCGGAAGCAGCCGACCAGCTGGTTCTCGATCCGGTTCAGTTCCTGCTGCGAGCTCGACAGCGCCTCGTTGATGGCATTGCCGACCTGGCGCATGTGCGCTTCCAGCGTCTCCAGGCTCAGCGTGCCCAGCGCGTCCAGCCGCTGCTGCAGCCCGGCTTCCTGATGCTCGCCCAGCGCCGGCAGCACCAGCGCACGGCTCTGCTGACGCGCGCGGTCGAGGCGGTCGCGCTCCTTGACCAGCTGGCCACGCTCTACCCGGGTGTCTTCGTAGGTGCGCCGTGCCTGTTCGATGTCGGCGCGCACCGCGTCGATCTGGCTGGCCAGGCGGGCCAGGTCGGCATTGCCTTCGCGCAGCTCGCGCAGGTTCTGCTCGATGTCCGCCAGGCGATGCAGCGGAGCGGCCACGTCGATCTCGTTCCAGCTGATGTTGACCAGCTGGCTGCAGGCCAGACGGCGCTGGTTGTCGCTCTCGCGCTGACTGCGCAGACGTGCCACGTCGCTGTCACAGCCGGCCAGGCGCTCGGCCAGCTCCTGCGCTTCCTTCTCGTACACCGCAAGCTTGTCGCGGTTGTTGAAGCCCAGCAGCCATCGCCGCCGGTCGGTGACCGCACTGCGGTCGTCCTTCTCGAACCGGTCGCCGGGATGCTTGACCTGGCCTTCGCGGGTGATGCCGCGGTCGACGTTGCGCAGCTGCCGGGCGTCGACGCACTCATAGTCGAAGCGCTTGCCGAGCTCGCGGCGCAGCCAGCCTTCAAAGACGTGCTCGCGCAGCTCCAGCTTGTGCAGCAGCGAACGTGCCGACGGTTCGCGGGCAAAGGCCTCGTCGTTGCGGCGCACGCGGTAGTAGGTGAACCGCATGCCGAGGTGGGTCCGGTTCACCCAGTCGGCTACTTCGTTGTAATGCTTGTCGTCGACCAGCAGGGACTGGGCGAAACCGAACAGCACGCGCTCGATCGCGCCCTGCCAGGGCAGGTCGTCCTGACGGACCTGGATCAGCTCGCCAACGAACGGCAGCGCGGCCTCCGGCAGGCCGGTTTCCTCGGCCAGCCGCGCGCGCAGCTTCTGCAGTGGCGCAGGGATGCTCGACGGCGTGCGCTGCATGGCCTCCAGCTCGGCGCGCACCTCGGCGAAGCGGCGTTCGTCATCGCGCTTGCCACCGAGCCGCTCGCTGATCGCATCGTCCAGCGCTGCCGAAGCCCGCTCGCGGTCGGTCAACTCGTTCTGCGCACGGTCGACCAGTTCGGCAAACCCATGCGCGTTGTCCGGCAACACCGCCTGCAGCTGCTGCGCCGCGTGCTGCGCCTGCTCACGCTTGGCCTGGCGGCGGTCCCGCTCGGCTTCGGCCCGGCCCTGCTCGCGCTCCAGTTCCTCGATGCGCTCGCCGCCCTGCTGGCGGCGCTGCAGCTCCAGCTCACCCAGACGCGCGGTGTGGTTGTCCAACGCGGAGCGGCGCTGGGCTTCTTCACCGAGGAGTCCGCGGTCGCGCACGTCCAGCTCGCGCAGGCGCGCTTCCAGCAGCTGCTGGCGCCGCGACTCGCGGAAGCTGTCGATACCCAGCTTGAGCGTTTCATCGCTGCTGCGGCGACGGTTCATCGCCTTCAGCTCGTCATGCAGCGCGCGTGCCGGTTGCAGGGTTTCGACCTGCCGGCGTGCGGTCACCACCGCCTGGTGGGCTGCATCAAGCTCGGCGAAGTCACTGACCAGCCGTTCGGAAGCGTCGAAAGTGCGCGGCGTATCCAGCATGAAGTCGCGCAGGAAGACGTTGAGGTCGCCGAGGTTCTTGGCCGACTGCGTTTTGTGCAGCAGGCGCAGCGCCATGTCGTTCTCGATCCCCAGCAGGTGGCGGAAGCGCTCGGCGTAGCCCGTGAAGCTGTCGAAATGGTGGACGTCGGCGAGCTTCTGCTTGAGCTTGCGCAGGTCCAGGTCGAATCCACCCAGATCCCTGGCGATGTCGAACGGCCGCTCGGCGATCAGGTAATGCTTGCGCACGTCGGCCGCCGCCGCGCCGTTGCCGGCGATCCAGAACAGGCGGACCAGACTGACCACACGGCCATCGCCGCTGCGGTACTCCAGCACCAGCGCCGTCCAGGTCGCCCCCTTGCGCAGGTACTGCGTGGCGATCTCGCCGGTGCCACGGTCCTGCTGGTCGGCCCAGGCGCCACGCACGTAGGAGACCAGATTGCGGTCGCGGCCGCTGCGTTCAGCTTCGCGCGCGGCGGCGTTGAAGTCGACGATGGCCGGCGGCACGAGCAGCGCGGACATGGCATCGAGCAGGGTCGACTTGCCCGAGCCGGAGCGGCCGACGAACAGGAAGCCGCGCTCGGCGATCGGCACCTCGGTCAGGCCGTTGAACGTGCCCCAGTTGTGCACCTGCAGCCGACGCATGCGGAACTGCTGCTGGCGCGGGTCCGGCAGACCTTCGGTGAACAGGGCGGGAGTGTGCTTGGAAATGGCCATGCGTTCTGTTTCGTTCCGGTCAGGCTTCGGCAGCCGGGGTTTCGCGCAGCTGGCGATAGACCGCCGACAGCGCCGAGACGTCTTCGGCGGAGAACAGCAGCTTCAACGCCGGCGACACCTCGTGACGGTCATCCTGACCGGCGAGGCGGGTCAGGATGTGGTTGTCCTTCATCTTCTGCACCGCCGAGGCGACACGGCGGTTGAAGCCGGCGCGGTCGGTGGAGAGGTTCTTCTCGTAGATCGCCAGCGCCTCGGCCATCTCGGTGTCAGCCACCACGGCGCGGTTGCCACGTGCATCGGCCTCGGCCAGCTGCTGGCGCAGGTACAGCAGCAGCACCGAGTCGATGAAGGTCAGCGGCGAGCTGCGCAGCAGCACCGGTGCCTCGACGTCTTCGGTGTCAGCCTGGCGGGTGAACGCCACGCCGCTGTCGCGGTCCAGCACCAGTTCGAGGAACAGGTCGGACAGTGCGGAGCGGATGTTGGCTTCGCTGCGCAGCAGCGCCGGCCACAGCCGGGCGTGGCGCAGCTGGTCGATGCTCGGGCCGATCAGCAGCTGGCACAGCGCGCGGCGCGCATCCAGCGGCAGGCGGCCGGTGTCGCCCATGTAGAAGACATCGTTGCCCCGCCGCGGCAGCGGCGTCACCACCACCGGTTCGGCTTCGCTGGCGTCGTCAGCCTCGTCCACACGTGCGGCTTCGATGGGATCTTCATGCCAGCTCATGGCGTTTCTCCTGGGTAAACCAAACCAGCGGGATGCGGGCACGTCGCCACTGCCCGTCACCGCCGCGCCAATGGGCAAGTTCCTGCTCGCCCTCCACCACGGTGCCAAAGCGCGTGCCCAGCGACAGGTAACCGATCACGCTGCCCAGCCCCTGCGGTGCCGCACGCTGCGACAGCGCCTGGGCGATGCTCAGACGGGGCTGCGTACCCAGCAGGTCGTGCAGGTCATGGCGCAGCGTACGGAAATCGATCTCGGACGAGGCAACCAGATCCCCCACACTCTCCAGACTGATCGCGGCCACGTCGTTGCGCGTCACGCTGCCGTCGACCTGCGCGCTGCGCGGATCGTGCAGCTTCCACTGCGACCACGAGCGCAGGCGGCTGGTGGTCAGCTGCAGGTCGCGGCCGATCGGGCGCTGGGCGGCGAAATCATCACGCAGGGCCAGCGCTTCGGACTGGGCCTGCTTGAGCAGCTGGTTGAGCCTGCGCTGTTCCAGATACCCGCGGCTCTGCACAAAGCCACGCAGACTGCGCGCGAAGTGCTGCAGCACGTCGTGCACCTGGCCGCCGCGCTCGAGCATGGTGCTGGTGAAGCCACGCAGGAAGTTGCGTTCGTTGCGGTCCAGGCGGCGGGCAAACCCCCGCGCCAGCACCGTTTCCAGCGCGGCATCGAGCTGCGCGCTCTGTTCGGCGTCGTTCAACAGCCGCCAGAACGCCTGGAAGCTGCGTCCTGCGTCACTCTCGCCGATCACATCCACGCCCTCGAACAGCTTGGACAGCACGTCGCCGCGCTCGCCCTCGTCGTCGATGATGCGTTCGCGGAAGTCGCGGTTGAGTTTCTCGAAGTCGTCGCGCACGCGGCGGAAATCCTCGGTCAGTTCATCGGCCAGGCCGATGATCTGACGGGCGCGCTCCAGCGCGCGCTTGCCGTCCAGTGCAGCAACCCGCCCCGCCCCGACACGCTCGATTTCGGCGTCGATGCGGTCGCGCTCGTCGCGCAGGGCCGACAGCCGTGCGTCGGGGTCGGCCTCGGTCTGCGCCGCCAGCTGCGCGAGCTGCTCGATCACCAGCGCCAGCCGGCTTTCGGTCGCCGCCACGCGTGCCTGCTCGAGGCTGTCGGCGAAGCGGATCGCCTGCAGTGCCTGGGTGGAAAGCTCGTACTGCTCCTGGTCTGCCCCCTCGGGCAGCCGGCGCTCCAGCCAGCCCTGTGCCAGCCAGTGGGCCATGTAGGCCTGCGCGGTACGCGGCAGCTCGCGCGAAAGCTCCTCGCCGTTGAGCTGGTCCAGGGCACGTTGCAGACGCTCGTGCAGCACAGCGGCCGGCAGGGTGCGCTCGCCGTCCATCAGCAGGCCCTGCAGCAGGCCGATGATTTCCGGGGCATGATCGGCCGCCAGCAGCTTCCACTGCGGCTGCTCGCGCAGATGGCGATAACGGGTAATGCGTTCGCGGTGCTTCATGCAGCGAAAGGTCTGTCCGGATGGGCGCGGCGCGGCCACCGGCCGCGCACGGGGTGCGGTACCGGCCTGTGCGGCCGGCAGCCACGGGAAGGCGCGTTCAGCGCTTGCCGCCTACTTCGATGAAGCGCAGGAATTCGGCGCGGGTCCGCGCGTCCTCGCGGAAGCTGCCCAGCATCTTGGAGGTGACCATGCTGACGCCACGCTTGTGGATGCCGCGGGTGGTCATGCACTCGTGCGCGCCTTCCACCACCACGCCCACGCCGATCGGCTGCAGCACGTCCTGGATGCACTGGGCGATCTGCGCGGTCATCTTTTCCTGCACCTGGAAACGGCGGGCATAGGCCTCGACCACGCGCGCCAGCTTGCTGATGCCTACCACCTTGCCGGCAGGCAGGTAACCCACGTGCACCCGGCCGATGATCGGTGCCATGTGATGCTCGCAGTGGCTTTCATACTCGATGTCGCGCAGCACGATCAGCTCGTCGTAGCCGGCCACTTCCTCGAAGGTGCGCTCCATGTAGGCGCGCGGGTCATCGCGGTAGCCGCTGAACCAGTCGCCATAGGCTTCGGCCACGCGGCGCGGGGTATCCAGCAGGCCTTCGCGCGCGGGGTCTTCACCGGCCCAGCGCAACAGGGTGCGCACGGCGTCTTCGGCCTGCGCCTGGGTCACATCGCCCGGCTGGGCGGAGGAATTCTTGTCGTTCTTGCTCATTGCCTACAGCGTCCCGGACGGGGGCGTGCATCGTACCCGACCGGGGGCATGGCCGTCGCGCGTCGGCCGGTGCAGAGGCCGTCACCCTCTGCACGCCCGGTTCAGCCAGGGATATTGATAGTTGCGTAATTAGTAGTATCCTATCTATCTGCCATGACCACACCGCCCGACCTCGACCCGCGTACCCGGCTGCAGATGCAGCTCAGCTCCGGCCTGCTTTCCGCAGGGCGGCAATGGCAGCGGCTGGCCGACACCACGCTGGGCAGCTATGGCATCTCCACCGCGTGCACGATGCCGCTGCTGATGATCGGCCGCGCAGGCGGTGGCATCCGCCAGGTCGCACTGGCCCAGCAGCTGAACATGGAAGGCCCTTCGCTGGTGCGCCTGCTCGACAAGCTTTCGGCCAGTGGGCTGGTGCGGCGCGAGAGCGATGCCAGCGACCGCCGCGCCAACCTGCTGTGGCTTACCGGCGAGGGCCAGCGTCTGGTCAGCGAACTGGAAGCGCGGCTGATCGACCTGCGTCAGGACGTCTTCGGCGCGCTTTCGCTGGACGAGCTGCAGGCCGTGGTGAAGGTGTGGCGACTGCTGTCCGAGGCCGCCGACCGGGTCACGTGACCCTGCTCATCTGATCCGCCGTCGGCGCCGCAAGGCGCCAGCGGCGTTTTTCGTTTTTCGTTTTTCGTCCCGCATTTCCCTCTCCCATCCGCTGCCCCACGGTCCCCTGCCGATGCCCGGTGAATTCAGTATCCATGGCGTGTTCTTCCCGACCCTGCTCGGGTTGATGCTGCTGGCCTACGTGCTCAACAGCGGGCTGCATGCCCTGCTGCAACGCGCCGGTGCCTATCGCCACGTGTGGCACCCCGCCCTGTTCAACCTGGCCCTGTACGGCATCGTGCTTGGGTTGCTGTTCCATCTCCTGCGCTGGATCCAATCGTGAACAAGATCGTCAACAAAGCCCTGCCCCCGGTGCTGACCGTGCTGGCGGTGATCGTTGCCCTGCTGGTGCTGCGCCAGCTTTGGGTGCATTACATGGATGAGCCCTGGACCCGCGATGCGCACGTCGGGGCGGATGTGGTGCAGGTCGCCCCGGATGTCTCCGGTCTCGTCGAGGCGGTCAAGGTGCAGGACAACCAGATGGTGAAGCAGGGCGACCTGCTGTTCGTGGTCGACCGTGCGCGCTACCGCATCGCACTGGCGCAGGCCCGTGCCGCGCTGGCCGAACGTCAGGCCAGTGTCAGCCAGCTGCGTCGTGAGATCGGCCGCGACCGCAGCCTGCAGGATCTGGTGGCGGCCGAAGATGCCGAGGTGCGCCGCGCCAAGCTGCAGGCGGCGCAGGCCGGCCTGGCCACCGCGCAGGCGGCGGTGGACCTGGCCGAATTGAACCTGGCCCGCACCGAAGTGCGCGCGCCCAGCGATGGCCGGGTCAACGACCGTACCGTGCGCGTGGGCGACTACGTCGTCGCCGGCAAGCCGGTGTTGGCCGTACTCGATACCCGCTCGTTCCGCATCGACGGCTACTTCGAGGAAACCCGACTGCAGGGCGTGGTGCCCGGGCAGGCGGTGGACATCCGGCTGATGGGTGACGCCCGTCCCCTGCACGGGCATGTGGACAGCATCGCCGCCGGTATCGAGGACCGCTACCGCAGCCAGGGCAGCAGCCTGCTGCCCAACGTCAACCCGGCCTTTGACTGGGTGCGGCTGGCCCAGCGCATTCCGGTGCGCATCGCCATTGATGATGTGCCAGGCGACATGCAGTTGATCGCCGGGCGCACTGCCACCGTGACCGTACAGGCCCGCGCAGCAGCGCCGGGCACCAGCGCGAAGGCCGCCCCGTGAGCGGCCGTCTGCCGCGTCTGCCGCGCCTGGTGCTGCTGGCCGCACTGGCCAGCCTGGCCGCCTGCCGTACCGTAGGCCCGGACTACGCCGTGCCGGACGCTTCGGCCTTCAAGCGTCCGCAGGCCAATGCGGCCTTCCTCGACACCGGCAACCCACAGGTCACCGCCGATGCACCGCTGCCCGCCCGCTGGTGGTCGCTCTACCGCGATGCCGTACTGGACGGTCTGGTCGAACAGGCACTGGCCGGCAATGTGGAGCTGAAGGCCGCCGATGCACACCTGCGCCGTGCCGCTGCGATGTACGAACAGGCGCTGGATGCCGGGGGGTTCGAGTATGAGGCCGACGCCGGCGCCAGCCGCGCCCAGCTCTCGGCCGAGTCATTCCTGCTGGAGCACACGCTGCCGCCGATCAACCTGGCCGACGGCAGGTTCGCGGTGAGCTACCAGCTGGACCTGTTCGGCAAGCTCAAGCGCGGCGCCGAGGCCGCGCGCGCCGACGAACAGGCCGTGGCGGCAGCGCGCGACCTGGCCCGGATCACCGTGGTGGCCGAGGTCGCCGACAACTATCTGGCCATCTGCCATGCCAACCACGAGCTGCACGTGGCCAACCAGTCGCTGCAGCTGCAGCAGCGCAGTCGTGAAATCACCCAGCGGCTGATCGCCGCCGGCCGCGGCACCGCCCCGGACCTGGCCCGCGCCAATGCGCAGGTGGCCCAGCTGCAGGCCGCGCTGCCGCCGTTGCAGGCGCAGCGCCAGGCAGCCGCCCACGCGCTGGCTGCACTGCTGGGGCAGACCCCCGGCCAGCTGCCGGCCGGGGTGGTCGACTGTGCGCAGGCGCCCGCACTGGCGCAGGCGCTGCCGGTGGGCGATGGGCGTGCCCTGCTGCAGCGTCGCCCGGACGTGCGCCAGGCCGAGCGCCGGCTGGCCGCGGCCACCGCGCGGATCGGCGTGGCCACCGCCGAGCTGTACCCGGACATCCGCTTTGGCGCCTCGGTCGGCGCGGCCGGCCTGCTGGCCGACTTCGGCGAACCGCTGACCCAGCAATGGTCGTTCGGTCCGCTGGTGTCCTGGACCCTGCCCTCCTCCGGCAGCCGGGCGCGCATCCGCGCGACCGAAGCCGGTGCCGACGCCGCGCTGGCCGAGTTCGACCACACCGTGCTGCAGGCCCTGCGCGAAACCCAGACCGCGCTGGACCGCTATGCGCAGGACCTGCGCCGGCTGCAGGCGCTGCAGGTGGCGCAGCAGCAGGCAGCCCTGGCCGCCGAGCAGAACCGTCGGCTGTACCAGGGCGGGCGTACCCCGTTTCTGGCCAGCCTGGATGCCGACCGCAGCCTGGCCGGCAGTGAGGCCACGCTGGCCGCCGCGCAGGCGCAGGTCTCCCGCGACCAGATCCACCTGTTCCTGGTGCTGGGCGGCGGCTGGGAAGACGCCGGTGCCGCCAACGCACCGGCCACGGCAGGCAGGTGAACCATGCACCCCCTGCTTGACCGCCAAGGCTGGCTGTTTTCGATCAAGACCTACCTGGCGTCGATCACCGCGCTGTACATCGGCCTGGCCGGCAACCTGCCGCGCCCGTACTGGGCGATGGCCACGGTCTACATCGTCAGCCAACCGCTGCTTGGCCCGACCCGGGCCAAGGGCCTCTACCGCATTGTCGGCACGCTGCTGGCCGGTGCGGCCACCCTGCTGATGCTGCCGCATCTGGTGGAAACCCCGCTGCTGCTCAGCGCGGTGATGTCGCTGTGGCTGGCCGGCTGCCTGTTCCTGGCCCTGCTCAACCGTGGCCCACGCGGCTATGCGTTTCTGCTGGCCGGCTATACCGCCGCGTTCATCGGCTTCCCGGCGGTCACCTCACCGGAGACGATTTTCGACACCGTGGTCGCGCGCAGCGAGGAGATCATCCTCGGCACGGTGGTGGCGGTGCTGTTTGCCGCACTGCTGCTGCCGGCCTCGGTGCGGCCGATGCTCAACACCCGCATCGGCAACTGGATGCGCGATGCCGCGCAGTGGTGCCGCGGGATTCTTGAACATGGCCAGGCCCATGCACCGCGCAACCGGCTGGCCGCAGACCTGGTGCAGTTCGAAGCATTGATCGAATTCCTGCGCCGCGACGACCCGCGTCATGCTGGCGCAGCCGTGTCGATGCAGCGCCTGCGCGAGCGCATGTTGCTGCTGCTGCCGGTGCTGTCCTCCATCGCCGACCGCCTGGCGGCGTTGCGCGCCAGCGGCCAGGCCCTGCCGGAAGGTCTGCCGACGCTGATCGATGACATCGGCCAGTGGCTGGGTGGCGAACAGGCCGACGATCGACACCGGCACGCGGCGCTGCATGCCCGGCTGAGTGCGCTCAAACCCCAGCTGGACAGCACGCTGGCCCACCTGCAACTGGCCAGCCTGCTGCTGCGCCTGGAAGAGCTGCTGGACCTGTGGCAGGACTGTCTGACCCTGCACCATGCCATCGAGCAGGGCACGGCGCCGCTGCAGCCAACGCATTATCGGATCCGTGCCGGCCGCAGCAACCGCGAGCACCGGCACGTCGACTACGGCATGGCACTGTTCTCGGCGCTCAGCGCTGGTGTGGCGCTGATGAGCTACTGCGTGCTGTGGATCGGGCTCGGCTGGGAGGGCGGCGGCAACGGCGCGATGATGGCCGCGGTCGCAGCCGCGTTCTTCGCCGCGCAGGATGATCCTGCGCCCAGCATGATGTCGTTCCTGCTGTGGGCGGTGGTGGCCAGCCTGGTCGCGGCGGTCTACCAGTTCGGCATCTTCCCCGCCGTGCATGAGTTCAGCCTGCTGGTGCTGGTGCTGGCGGTGGTGTTCCTGCCGCTGGGTGTGCTGCTCCACCATCCACGGAGCATGCTGTTCGCGCTGCCACTGACAGTGAACCTGGTGGCCCTGCTGAGTGTCCAGAACACCTACAGCGGCAACATCCAGGGGTTCGTCAATTCGGCCATTGCGATGTTCATCGGTATCGGGTTTGCGGTGGTGATGACCCGGCTGTTCCGCTCGGTAGGCGCCGAATGGACGGCGCGGCGGCTGGTGCGGCAAGGCTGGAGCACGCTGGCCGAAGCCGCCGAGGGGCGCGGCCAGCAGGACCGTCAGCGCTTCGCGGCGCGCATGCTCGACCTGCTGGGGCTGCTCGCACCACGGCTGGCGGCGACACCGGAAGGCAGCGACATCGCCTCGGTGGACATGCTCACCGAGGCCCGCGTAGGGCTCAACATCCTGCAGTTGCGGCGTGCACGGCTGGAGCTGCCGGCGCGCAGCCGCGAAGCCGTTGAGCAGATCCTGCAGGCGGTGGCCGACCACTACCGCCGCCAGGTAGCGGCGCGGCGCCCCTTGGCCGGTGAGGACACCCTGCGCGAGCGGCTGGATCTGTCGCTGGGACGCGTGGGTCAGGTGACCGCCAGCAAGGCGCGCGACGAAGCGCTGATGGGCCTGGTCGGCCTGCGCTCGGCGTTGTTTCCCACCGTCCCGGGCGCGTGACGCGACGCTCGGGCAGGTGACCACCGCTGGTCGTCACACCGGCGCAGACGCGCCCAGCCGCCAGGCCAGTCCCCCCAGGCGGCTGGCATGGCGGGCCAGCGCTTTTTCCAGCACCGGGGCACTGGCGGCCAGATGCAGCCGCTGCCGCGCGCGGGTCAGGCCGGTATAGACCAGCTCGCGCGACAGCACCCGGCTGTCCTGCCGCGGCAGCTGCAGCCACACCTCATCGAACTCCGAGCCCTGCGCCTTGTGCACCGTCATCGCGAACGCACTCTCATGCGCGGGCAACGCCGCGGGATGGAAAGCACGCGGCTGGCCGGCATCCTCGCCGGCAAACCAGGCCAGCATCGCGCCCTGTCCGTCGCGCAGACAGATGCCGATATCGCCATTGAACAGCCGGTGCCGGTAACTGTTCTCGGTCACCAGCAGCAGGCGGCCCTGGAAGTAACCGGCGGTGGCACCTGCCAGCAGGCCTTCGATGCGGCTGTTCAGGCCACGCGCGCCCTGCGGCCCCTCGCGCAGGGCAGTGAGCACACGCAGGCGTCCGGCCTGCTGCAGCGCCTGGGCCGGATCGTCGGCCTCGGCCAGCGCGCGCCAGTGGGCGAGCAGGTACTCACGATGGCTGCCGAGCGGGTCGGCCTGGTTTTCGTGGAAGCTGACACCGGCCAGCGTACCGTCCCGCAGCAGATGCAGCGCGCACGCCTGGTCGCCTGCGCGCACTGCCTCGGCCAGCGGGGCCAGCGCCAGTGCATCGCTTTGCCGGTAGCCCTTCTGCAGCTGCACGCGGCGGCCGGCAAAAGCGGTGGGCGGCGCCGCAGGCTGCAGGGCCGCTGCAGCCAGCACGCCCTGCAGCGCGTGTGCATCATCGCTGCGGGTGCCCTCGCCGTCGCCACTCGCGCGCAGGATCGCCGAGAGCACGTCGCCGGCCTCCACCGAGGGCAGCTGGTCCGGGTCGCCCAGCAGGATGAGCCGGGTACCTGCAGCGATCGCATCGACCAGCTTGGCCATCAGCGGCAGGTCGATCATCGATGCCTCGTCCACTACCACCGCGTCATACGGCAGCGGGTTGTCAGCATGGTGGCGGAACCGGGGCGAATCGGGAATCACGCCGAGCAGGCGATGCAGCGTGGTGCCACTGGTGGGCAGCGCATGGGTCAGCGCCGGTTCGATGCCCTCCTGCTGCAGCCGTTGCACGGCAAGGCGCAGGCTTTCGGCCATGCGTTCGGCGGCGCGTCCGGTGGGCGCGGCCAGTGCGATACGCGGCGCCGGCCCGCCGTTCTGCGCTGCCTGCGCGACCAGCAGCAACAACAGCCGCGCGATGGTCGTCGTCTTGCCGGTGCCGGGGCCCCCGGTGACCAGCGCCAACGGGTGGCGCAGGGCGACCGCCGCAGCACGGGCCTGATGATCCACGCTGCTGGCCGCCTGCGGAAACAGCTGCGCGAACAGGGCTGCAAGCCCGGCCAGGTCGATGCCCTGCAGCGGGTGGCGACCGATGCGCTGCAGTCCTTCGGCCAGGCCGCGCTCGTATTCGCGGTAGCGACGCAGGTAGAGCAGGCCGTTTTCCAGCACCAGCGGCGCGTCCACCGCCACAGTGGCAGGGTCTTCGGGGCAGTCCACCCACGGCGAGCTGGCCAGCTGCTGCAACCATGTGCCCGGCTCTGGCCAGGCGATATCGCTTTCGATCAGGCGGCCGGGCTGCGCCGGATCAAAACCCGCATGGCCCTGTGATACCGCCAGCGATGCCAGCGCCGCACCGAGTTTCACCGCATCCGGCGTGTCCGGTCGCAGCCGACCGAGGCTGTGCGCCAGTGCGTGGTCCAGGGTGCGGACCTGGCCACCGTGCAACAGCGCGTCGAGCACGTTCATGCAGCACCTCCAAGGGCACGCTCGGCCAGCTCGGCCTGCGCCTGGCGTCCGCCGGCGAACAGCGCATCCAGTGCGTCCACCAGCGCTGCTTCGAAACGCTGCGCGTGCACGCCGTTGCCATGGCTGTCCAGTCCACGGCAGAACAGATAACGGATGCCCCCCATGTCACGCTCATAGTCGTAGGCAGCGCCGAGGCGGAAGCGCAGCCAGCGGTGCAGCGCCACGGTGTAGATCAGCGCCTGCAGGTCGTATTCGCTGTGGCGCATGGCGGCGTCCAGCAGCTCATCGCTGTACCCGGGCAAGCGGTTGGACTTGTAGTCGAGCACGTACCAGCGCCCGCCGCGCACGTAGGTCAGGTCGATCTTGCCGGTCATCAGGCCCTCCAGCTGGCGACGCAGGCCGAAGCCGCGCCGGCTGAGCGCGATGCCATGCGCATGCAGCACATCAAGCAGCGCCGGCACCGAGGTGGCGGCGATGGCGAAGTGGAACTCGATCTCCGCCCGCCGCTGCTCGGCCGGCACGCTGCACAGCGCGCCGCCCTCGGGCAATGACACGGTCAGTGTGTTGCCGACCAGCGGCACCAGCGTCGCCACCCCGTCTTCAAGGTCGACGTCGGCATAGCCTTCAGCGCGCAGCGCATCGCGCAGCACCTGCGCCTGTCCCTCCGGCGCGGGATCGCCCGGCTGCCACCCGCTCCACAGCGCAAAATCAGTGTTTTCCAGTGCCTCGTGCAGCACATTGCCGAAGCGGCTGCCCATGAAGCGCGGGTCAATGAGGCTGCGGTCTTCGGCGCCCGGCGCTGGTGCGGCCGGTTCCAGCGGCAGCTCGGCACCGGCGGGCTCATCGGCGGCCGGCGCCGGCAGCTCGGTGGCGGCAGCCTCAACGTCGTTTCCAGCATCGGCCTGGGCCAGCTGAGTGAAGCTGTAAACCCACCAGTCGTGCGCCACCCGTCGGCTCACCTGGCGCGCCGGCGGCAGCGGGCCTTCCGCTTCGGCAGGCAGAAGCGGCGGGATCGCAGCCAATGGGCCCTCCTCCACCACCACATCCGCGTTGTCGGCCCACTCATCCAATGCGCCGAGCAAGGGTGCCAGGCGCGAGCGGGTCAGTCCGGCCAGATCGCCCACGGCGATCCACAACGCGTGTTCCGCGCGGGTCAGGCCGACATAAAGCAGACGCGCATCCTCGGCGCGCTGCTCGGCCTCGCTGCAGCCGAGCACGTCTTTCCACCCGCTGTCTTCCTTGTCCAGCTTCCAGAACAGCTGGCGCTGCCCCTCGCGATGCACCGTGCAGTGCCGCGCGGTGCTCGGCGCATTGCCGTCGATGCCCACAAATGGCAGGTAGACCAGCGGGTACTCCAGGCCCTTGCTCTTGTGCAGGGTGATGATCTGCACCCGTCGCGCGTCCGATTCCAACCGCAGCAGCTGCTGTTCGTCGTTCTGATCGGCGTTGGCCATCTGCCCCTGCAGCCAGTCCAGCAGCCCATGCATGCCCAGTGCCTGGGTCGAGGCTTCCTGCAGCAGCTCGCCCAGCTGCAGGTAGTTGGTCAGGCGGCGCTCGCCGTCGAGCAGCGCCAACAGGCGTTCGGCGTGCGCCGCGCAGACTTCGGCGACCACCGCGAACGGGCCGCCGCGCTGCCAGCGTTCGCGCCAGTGCAGCAGCTGTGCCTGCAGCTGGCGCTGCAGGTCGCCCTCGCGTTCCATGCCGGCAATGCGGCTGGCCGGCTGGCCAAGCAGCACGGTGGCCATCGCCGCGCGCAGGCGGCTTTCGTCGGCAGGCTGCAGCAGCGCCAGCAGCAGGGTGCGCAGGTCGCGGGCTTCGGCGGTGGCATACAGGCTCTGCTTGCCGGCGGCCACGGCCGGGATGCCCACCGCGGCCAACGCGGCCTGCATCATCGTAGCCTCACGGTGCGAGCGCACCAGTACCGCAATGTCACCGGGTACCACCGCGCGTCCGCGCAGCACGGCCTGGCCACGGCGCGCGTCGCTGAGCACCGCGTGGATGGCCGCCACGCAGGCGCGGGTGGCCTCCAGGCGCGAACGATCGGCATTGAATGCCTTGTCGCCGTCGCTGCGCAGCACGCGCAGCGTCAGCGCCGGAGCCGGCGACCCATCACGCAGGTAGTCCTCGTCGGTACGCACGCCGCCCGGCTGCACCGGTTCAAAGCGGATGTCGCCTTCCAGGAACGCAGCGTCGCCCGCATTGGCGTACAGCGCCTCGACCGCGCGCAGCACCGCAGGGCGCGAGCGGAAGTTGGCGCCCAGCATCGGTGCCTTGTCGGCCTGCTGCTTGGCGTTGAGGTAGGTATGGATATCGCCACCACGGAATCCGTAGATGGCCTGCTTCGGATCGCCGATCAGGAACAGCGCCGGTTCCAGCCCCAGTGCACGCACGTCGTCGGAGTCGCCGAACACGGTCTGGAAGATGCCCCACTGACGATCATCGGTGTCCTGGAACTCGTCCACCAGCGCGATGCGGTACTGGGCGCGCAGCTGCTTGACCAGGGTCTGCCGGTGCTCGCCTTCCAGCGCCTGGGCCACCCCATCGATGAGGTCATCGTAGGTCTGCACGCGGCGCACCCGCTTGAGCTGCTGCAGGCGCTGCAGGGCCTGGCCCCGCAATGCGTGGAGAAATACCAGCGCACTGCCGCGCAGCCACGCCGCATGCTGCTCCAGCCGCTGCAGGTAGTCGTGCAGTGGCGCCTGCAGCGGCGAGGAGGGCGTGCGATCAACAAACTTCTTGTTGGTCCTGGCGGCCAGCGCGTCAGGCAGCAGCGCAGGCAGGTAAGCGCTCTGCAGCAGCACGTCGGCTTCGTCACGCTCTGCCCAGTCCTGCAGCTGCTGGCACAGCGGCTGCAGCCAGCCCAGCTTGTAGGACACGCCATTGAGCCAGCGTTGTTCGACGGCCTCACACAGCGCACCGAAGAACGCCTCACCGTCGCGGCGGATCGCCTGCGCCAGCGCGGTGGCGGCCTGGCGCAGTGCCGGGCGCGGGTCCTCGGGCGCGGTCGCCGGCAGCGGCGGCAGCAACGGCAACGGCTTGAGCAGCGCGCGCAGGTCGCCAGCCAGCGCGGCCGGGTCTTTCCACAGCCAGGTGAGCGGTTCCAGCGTGGCCGGGTCGTTGGCGTGCACGCGCCACAGGTCAGCGGCCAGTTCCTCCAGCAGCTCGCGGTCGCTGGCCAACAGCTCGGGGGGATCGAAGGTGTGGCCGCTCTCCAGTGCATGCTCGCGCAGCACGCGCGTGCAGAAACCGTGGATGGTGAAGATCGAAGCGAGGTCGATTTCATCGGCGGCCACCTGCAGGCGGCGCTGCAGTGCCGCGCTGCTCTCGGTGCCGGCCTGCAGATGCCGCTGCAGGATCTGCCGGGTCAGCTGCGCGTCGGCGCCTTCGTCCTCGACGGCCGTCTGGTCGAGCAGCCGCGCCGCCAGCGCCAGACGTTCGCGGATGCGCTTGCGCAGCTCCTGGGTAGCGGCATCGGTAAACGTCACCGCCAGCACCTGGCCGATGCGCAGGCCCTGCTCCACCACCAGCCGGGTGAACAAGGTGGCCAGCGTGAAGGTCTTGCCGGTACCGGCGCTGGCCTCGATCAGCCGGGTCCCGCCCAGCGGCAGATCCAGATAGGGGTTGCCAGTGCTGTTCATTGCCGTGCTCCCGAAGCGGCCGCAGGGTCCAGCGCGCGACCTTCGCGCACTGCGGTGAAGACGGCCAGGCTGGTCTGCAGCAGCTCGGCGTAGTGCCCTTCATCGGCGAAGGGGTCGGCGCCGCGCAGCACCAGCTGCCATGCCTCGCTCTGCCCTTCGCCCCAGCTGCGCTCGCTGCCATGCCAGCGCTTCCAGCCTTCGCTGCGCTGTTTTTCGCCGCTGTGGGTATACAGCGTCCAGCCGGTATACGGGGCAAAGCGCAGCGGTTGCCGCAGCCCCTGCGCGCGCAGCTGCAGCAGCAGGCGCAGCGCGGCACGCGCATCGGCCTGCGACGGCGGTGCCAGCACATGCGGCCCCACGCCATCGCCGCTCTGGTGGAACTGCACCAGCGGCAGCGCATCGCCGGCCGCGTTGGCCAGCAACCAGTCCAGGCCGTGGGTGATGGCCGCATTGCCGTTGAGTTCGCCAATGCGCAGGCGCACCAGCCCCTGCGGATGACGGTCGTGCACGCGCCCCTGCAGGCGCAGACCGTCGATGTCCACCTCGTAGCGGCGGCTCTCCAGCGCGGTGTCCCCCAGCCACTGCTGCAGCGCCTCGGCATAGGGCCTGGCCAGAGCGCGCTGGTGCTCGAACTGGCGTTCACCCAAGGCGCCGGACGGTACCAGCGCGCGTGCGCGCAGGCGCGGGTACAAGGCCTGCGTGTCGCCCTGCAGGGTGGCCTGCACCACAGCCTGCTGCACGCGACGCTGCTCGGGCCCACGCTCGCCCAGCACCAGCGGCTCAAGATCCTGGCCGGTCTCGACCGCATCGGCCAGCCGCAGGCCCAGCGCCTGGGTGAGGAACTGCCCGGCCGGATCAAGCAGGAAGCGGCGCAGCGCCTCCAGCGCCAGATCCGATGCCGGGGACGATGCGGGCTCCGGCAACACGCCGTCGAACCACGGCTGCAGCTGCGCACGCTGGCCACCGAGGCTGCCGGCCGCCGGATGCCATTGCCTGCGGTAGCTGAAGCGGCGCGCATCGCCGTCGCCAAAGGCGGCCGGCGAGAACGGCTGCAGCGCATGGCGCACGGTGAACGCCTGGCGGGCGGCCGCAGCGTCGTGGTGATAGGCGGCGGCCGCTTCAATCAGCTCGCTGACCAGCACCGACGGCTCGCGGTCGCTGCCGTCGCGCGGGTCGGCGCCCAGATAACTGAGGTAGAACACATCCTGCGCGGCGGCGAACAGCTGCAGGAACAGGAAACGGTCGTCTTCGCGCGTGGAGCGGTCACCCCGGCGGCGGCGCGGCGTATCCAGTTCGGCGGTGAGCTGGTTCAGGCCGGCAGCCGGGTCGCGACGCGGGAAATCGCCGTCATTCAGACCGAGAACGCAGATGACCCGGAACGGCAGCAGACGCATCGGCACCATGCGGCCGAAGCTGATGCCGCCGGTCAGCAGCGGCGCACGGGTATCGGCCTCGGCCAGCGCGCCGCTGAAATGCGCGCGTACCACCTCGGCCGGTACACCGTCGACAAACCCGGCGTTGGCGGCATCCTTGGCGAACTGATTGATCAGCTTTCGCAAGCGCTCAAGGGCACGCTGGCTGTTGGGCGCGCTGGGCGGTGTGGGCAGCAGGGCCTGCAGCAGACCCAGCAGGCGGCTGCGCCATTGATCCGGCGGCAGGGTCTGGCCAAGCCGCTGCTGGTACACCGCCAGTACCCGCAGCAGACGCAGCAGGCGGTCCAGCGCGTCCACCGCCCCGCCCTCCAGCCCGGTCCACGGCGCCACCCCGGCGATGTCGCCGTCGCTGCCACTGGCGTGGCCGAGCAGCAGCCGGTCCAGCGCGAACTGCCAGGTGAAGGCATCGTCGGCCGGTGCCTGATGCTGGTCGCGGTGGCTGGCATTGAGCCCCCAGCGCGCGCCGGCCTGCTGCAGCCAGGCGTGCAGGCGGTCGAAGTCGGCGGCCTCCAGGCCCGCGGCCTCGGCCAGCGGGGCGCTGGCCAGCAGGTCGAGGATCTCGTTGAGGCCAAAGCGCGACACCGGCAGGCCCAGCAGATGCACGAACACATCGGCCAGCGGCTCGCCGGCCAACGGGCTGGTATCGGCCAACGCGTAGGGAATATGGTCGGGGTCGCCGCCGCGGCCACCGAACACCGCTTCGAGGTAGGGCACGTAGGGGTCGATGTCCGGCGCCAGCACCGCGATGTCGCGCGCCTGCAGCGGCGGGTCGAAGCGCGGGTCCTGCAGCAGGCCACGCAGCTGGTCATGCAGCACCTGCAGTTCGCGCAGCCGGGTATGGCAGGCGTGCACCTGCAGACTGGGGTCGTCCGCGCGCACGGCAGCGCGCAGCGCACCGGAAGGTTGGCCACGGCGGTGGAACAGGTCGCGCTGCAGACGGTGCAGCAGGCTGTCGGAGAGCCCGCCCTGGTCCAGCGTCGGCCGCTCATCCTGCTCGGGATCGGCATAGGCTGCGATCTCACCGGCCGGGTGCACGACCTCGTAGCTGCCCAGCACCGCCATGAAGTCGCGGCCTGCCGCGCCCCAGGCTTCCAGCAGGCGGTTCTCGCCGGCCGCCGCGCCGAACGGGTCCGGTGCGCCGCTGCGCAGGCGCTCGCCCAGCGTCTGCAGGTCGCCCCAGTACGACTGCACCGGCGTGGGCAGGTAGAAATGCAGTTCGCCCACGCGCGCCTGCGTGGCCAGCACGCGCAGTACGTCCGGAGAGATGTTCAGCGTGGCAAAGGCTGACAGACGCGGCGGCAGGCCCTGCGGCAGTGGCCTGCCCGCGCCCTCGAAGCGGTCCAGGTAGTCCTGGATGCGGCGCGCACGGTAGGGCTGGTCGCGCGCCACGTAGCGCCACAGAATCGCCTGCGGATCGTTCGGGTCGGCGCCGGCGTCCCAGCGCAGCAGCCAGTCGCGGCGCCAGGCCTGGTATTTCTCGAACACCGACGCCAGCTCCGCCGCCAGCGCCCAGGGTTTGAGCGGATCGCCGCTGGACAGATAGGTGGCCAGCGCGCGCAGCGGCGGCTGGGCCATCAGCTCCGGGTCGCGCAGCGCCGCATACAGCCGCCAGCGCAGGCCTTCGGCGTCCAGATCGCGGTCCTGCCCGTCCACATTGGCGTTCAATGCGCGGGCGACGAACTCGCCGGGAGTGAGAAACTCCAGGTTGGCCGCCACGCCGTACTCGGCCGCCAGCGTCGACTGCAGCCAGCGCCGCATCGCCACCTGCGGAATCAGGATGGTCTCCGGCGCCAGCAGCGGCTGGCCGGGCATCGGGTGACGCAGGTGGCGCGCCAGCAGGGCCGCCAGCACGTCCAGCGAATTGGAATGGTAGAGGCGGAAGTCGCTGTGGGGATCGCTCATCCCGCACAGTGTGCCGCAGACACCTCCCGAATGAATGGCCGGGCACGCCGGATTGTTCCGGCGCGTATCTGCATTGTCCCGCACGCGTGTGTCAGCCGCATGCGACAATACTGCACGGTCCAGTTCGCTTTTGTTCAGCGGACAGTCCTGATCCTGCAACGTTGGAAAATCGTTAATGGTGCCCATGCCGGCTTCCGCGACCAATCTGGTGCAGTTGTCCAACGTCCGCATCGAGCGTGGCGGTCGGGCGATCCTGCGCGACGTTTCGCTGCAGGTTCCGCAGGGCAGCATCACCGCGGTACTGGGCCCCTCCGGCAGTGGCAAGTCGACCCTGCTGGCGGCGCTGACCGGGGAGCTGCGTCCGGTGGCCGGCGCGATCACCCTGTTCGGCAAACCCATTCCCACCGGCTCGGCCGAACTGCGCCAGATGCGTCGCAGTGTGGGCGTGCTGCTGCAGGGCAATGGCCTGCTGACCGACCTCACCGTTGCCGAGAACGTGGGCCTGCCGCTGCGCACCCACACGCGGCTGCCGATACCGGTGCGCGAGCGTCTGGTGCAGATGAAGCTGCACGCGGTCGGTCTGCTTGCCGCTGCCGATGCCTGGCCGCGCGAACTCTCCGGTGGCATGGCGCGGCGCGTGGCGCTGGCCCGTGCACTGGCGCTGGACCCGCCGCTGATGATCTACGACGAGCCGTTGACCGGGCTCGACCCGATCGCCTCGGGGGTGATCATGAGCCTGATCCAGCGCTTGAACCACAGCCTGGGCCTGACCAGCATCATCGTCAGCCACCACGTCCACGAGACCCTGCCGATCTGCGACCAGGTGATCGCCATCGCCAATGGCGGCATCGTCTTCCAGGGCAGCCCGCAGGCACTGCAGGACAGCACCGATCCGCTGCTGCAGCAGTTCCTGCAGGGTCAGCCTGACGGTCCGATCCCCTTCGATGCCGCGCCCCGGGCGGGGAGTGTCTGATGCCCTTCATCCAAGCCACCCGCTCGCTCGGCCGCGCCGGTCTGTTCTCGCTGACCGTGCTGCGCGGTTCGCTGCCCACCGCGGATTTTCTTGCCGAGCTGACCCGCGAGATCTACAAGATCGGCGCCCGGTCACTGCCGATCATCGCCGTCGGCGGCGCATTCGTCGGCCTGGTGCTGACGCTGCAGGGCTACCGCACGCTGACCACGTTCGGCGCCGCCGACGCGCTGTCCACGCTGCTGGGGCTGTCGCTGTACCGTGAGCTGGCCCCGGTACTGACCGCGCTGCTGTTCATCGGCCGGGCCGGCAGCTCGATCGCCGCCGAACTGGGACTGATGCGTGCCACCGACCAGATCAAGGCGCTGGAGCTGATGGCCATCGACCCGGTGGCCAAGGCGGTGGCGCCGCGCTTCTGGGCAGCGGTGCTGACCGTGCCGCTGCTGACCGGCGTGTTCTGCTCGCTGGCCATCACCGCCAGCTACTTCGAGGCCGTGCACGTGCTGGGCCTGGACAACGGCGTGTTCTGGTCGGCCTTGCGCAACAGCGTCGACTTCTGGGACGACTTCGGCGTTTCGCTGCTGAAATCGGCGATTTTCGGTGGTACCGCTGCCCTGGTGGCCTCGTACGTCGGCTTCCATGCCGAGCCGACCATCGAAGGGACCTCGGTGGCCACCACGCGTGCGGTCGTCAATGCTTCGCTGCTGGTGCTGATGTTCAATTTCGTGCTGTCGGCCCTGATGTTCCAGTAAGCACCCGCCCGCAGCGGGTGTGCATGACCGCTACGACACGTTCGTCCTGGCCTGGCCGGGACACCTGACAGAAAAAGTGAGACATCCCATGGCCATCCGCGGTCCAAGACTAGAGTTTTCCGTCGGCGCATTCCTGCTGCTGGCACTGGCGTCCCTGATGGTGCTGGCAGTGGCCTCCACCAACCAGCGCTGGGGCCTGGGCGGCGACGGCTATGAGCTGAAGGCACGTTTCAGCCAGATCGGGCAGCTGCGCAAGCAGGCGCCGGTGAAGGTCGGTGGCGTGACCATCGGCCAGGTTGCCAGCATCGATCTGGACCCGGTCAAGTTCGACTCGATCATCACCCTGCGCATCGACGGCAAGTTCAAGGACCTGCCGGCTGACACCTCCGCCGGCATATTCACCAGCGGTTTGCTTGGCGAGAGCTATATCGGGCTGCAACCGGGCGGAGATCCGGACGTGCTCAAGGCCGGTGACGAAATCGTCTTCACCCAACCGGCGGTGGACCTGATCCAGCTGGTTGGCAAATACATGTTCAGTGGCGGCGGTGCCGGCGGTGCTGCAGCCCAGCCTGAGCAATCCCACGATGGCGCCGCCGCGCCCGCAATGGAACCGCAACCATGAAAATGAAACTGCTTCCGGCCGTCCTGGCCTCGCTGATGATCGCCACCACGCCGCTGCTGGCCAACGCCCAGAGCGCACCGGCGCCCGCCGCTGCGGCGCAGGGCCAGGCCGGCAAGAGCGTGCTCGACGCCAGCACCCGCATCCTGACCACCCTGCAGCAGCGCAAGAGCGAGTTCAGCAGCAACCCGCAGGCCCTGCGCAGCTACATCGATGGCGAACTCAACCGCACCTTCGACCGTGACTACGCCGCCCGCCTGGTGCTGGGTACCCATGCCCGTGGCGCCGCCGATGCGGACATCAAGCTGTTCGCCGATGCCATGGCCGACAACCTGATGCAGCGCTACGGTTCGGCCCTGCTCACCATCCAGGGTCGCCCCAGCTTCCGCCTGAAGGGTGAAACCCCGCTGCCGGGCAACCGCGGCGTGCGCGTGAGCACCGAACTGGTCCGCTCGGGCAGCGAGTCCACGCCGGTGGATTACCTGATGCGCAACGTCGGTGGCCAGTGGAAGATCTTCGACGTCACCATCGAAGGCATTTCCTACGTGCAGACCTTCCGCAACCAGTTCGATGCGCCGCTGCGTCAGAAGGGCATCAAGCAGGTGGCCACCGAACTGCGCAGTGGCTCCATGCAGGCCGCACCGACCGGCAATGGCAAGTAACAGCTTCCGCCTGGAGCACGGCATCCTGCTGCTGCAGGGTGCCCTGGACCGCGATGCGGTCACCGCACTGTGGCCCCGGCTGCAGCCGGTGCTCGGCCAGCTGCACGGCGTGGACCTGACTGCGGTCAGCCAGGTCGACAGCGCCGGGGTGGCCCTGCTGGCCGAACTGGCGGCCCGCGCCCGATCGCAGGGACAGGCGCTGGTGGTGACCGGCGCACCGTCTGGACTGGATGAGTTGTCTGCTGCCTACCGTCTGGGTACCGACCTGGATTTCACCGCCTCAACTGCCGCGAGCTGACATGAACGTCCTACGCACCCTCCCCTTGATCGCCCTGGCGGCCATGCTCAGCGCCTGCGCGGGAAAACCCGTGCGCGATGCGGCGCCCGTCGCCAGCGCGACCGTCGTTGATACCAGCCCGGTGGTCGACATCGATCATGTGCCGCCAGCCGACGCCGCGCAGCCCGCAGCAGCTGCACCTGCACCGGCAGGCGCGGTGCCTGTGGAAGCGGCCGATGCCGCGCAGGATCCGGTGGCGGACAGCACCGAAGACGACTTCGACGCCCTCTACGGCAGCAGCACGAACACCGCTGCGGACGCAGCGATCTACGATCCGTGGGAAGGCTTCAACCGCCGCGTGCACCGCTTCAACATGGCGGTGGACACCGCCGTGGCGCGTCCGCTGGCCACCGCGTACACCAACGTCGTGCCGCGTTTCGCGCGCACCGGCGTGAGCAATTTCTTCAGCAACCTGCGTTCACCGGTGACCATCGCCAACCAGCTGCTGCAGGGCCGCCCGGACGACGCCTGGAACACCCTGGGCCGCTTCCTGATGAACAGCACGCTGGGCATCGGCGGGCTGTTCGACCCGGCCAGCAAGGCCCGGGTGGACAATCGTCGCGAAGACTTCGGGCAGACGCTCGGTGCCTGGGGCTGGCGGCAGTCGCGGTATGTGGAGCTGCCGTTCTTCGGCCCGCGCACCGTGCGCGATGTGTTCGGCCTGGCCGGCGACATCCCGCTCTCGCCGATCCGCACGATCGAGGAAGACAAGGTCCGCATCGGCCTGCAGGGCCTGCAGCTGGTGGACACGCGCGCACAGCTGATGGCGCTTGATGACATCCGCGACAGCGCGGTGGACGAGTACGCCCTGACCCGCGATGCCTGGCTGCAGCGGCGCAACTATCAGATCCAGAACGACCTGCGCGGCAAGCACGAGCGCGGTGGCGACGAGCACGACGCTCCGATCCCGGTCGACGCGATGCCGATGCCGAACTTCGGCAACTGATCGCTGTGGTTCCTGGCTGAAAAGAAACCCCGCCTTGGCGGGGTTTCTCGTTTTCCGCGAAGAGGTGGCTGGCGCAGCCTACAGCTGCTTGTCCACGCTGATCTGCACGCCATGGTCGCGGTCATCGCTGCCGACCAGGCCACGGTAGTCCACGCGCAGTCCCCACTGCCTGCGCAGCTCGAATTGCAGGCCTGCCCCGAGCAGCCAGCGGCTGCGCTCGAAGCCCTCCAGCGTCGTCCGATAGAACGGCACATCCAGCGCGTCGGCGTACTGCATGGCGGCCACGCCGGCGCCCTTGAAGTCATGCTGGTACTCCACCCGCAGCTGCGGCGTCCACCGACCCCAGTCGGCGGTCTGCCGCGTCTCCAGACGCAGGCCGGCGTTGCCGGTGGTGGTCTGCACACGCTGGTCGGCATAGCCAAGTGCGAACAGCGCGCTGCCCTGTTCGACGAAAGCGTCCAGCGTGCCGTGCGAGGCATCCAGCCGCGCATACGGGGTGAACTGCCAGCTGCCGCGGGCGAAGTCAGCGCCCAGTGCAAGTGATCCGAACCACTGCCGTCCATCGCGGCGGCCCTGTGCATAGGTGCCGTCGGCGGTGACGTAACGGCGCAGCGTGTAGTCCAGCAGCTGATGACCCAGCAGCATATCCACGAATACGCGCTGCCCCGGGCTGTAGCTGCCATACACCGCCAGCGTATAGGCCTGGCCATCACTGCGGCTGCCGAGCTGGCCGACATCGCTGCGGTCGCGGCCGTAGCCGATGCCCGCACCCACCGCGAATGCATCGCTGAGACGGTAGTCCGCACCCAGGGTAAGACCATCGGTCTGGAAATCAGCCCCGGCGGCACCTCCGCTGCGGGTGCGCCCCGAACGCAGGCTGCCGCCGGTCCACAGGCCGAGGGTGCTGCCACTGTCCTGGCTGCTGCCGGCCAGCGCCGTGTCCGCCGTGTCCTCATCGTCGAACGGCTGGCGCCGCTGCGGGTCGCAGCCCGGCCCGTTCTTCTGCCCGATACGGCTGTCGCAGCTGCGGCGGGAAGCGGCCAGTGAAAGGGTGTTGCTGAAGCCGCCGTTGCGGCTGGCCCCATGCAGGCGCTGCATGCGCTGCTGGAAGTTCTCGATCTGCGAGCTGGCAAAGCGGCGGGCCGCATCGGTCTGGGCATCGAGCAGACCCCGCACCTCGGCATCACGGGTCGGGTCCGCACGCAGCGCGATCTGCAGCTGGTAGACACGCTGACCGGTGAAGCCCAGCGCGTCGGTGGCGGTGATGGTCAGACTGAACGCACCGCCGGCTGCGGGTGTGCCGCTGAGCTGGCCACCATCGTCGAGCACCAGTCCGGTCGGCAGACTGCCAGCCGTCACCGCGTAGCGGTAAGGCGCGGTGCCCCCACGCGTGCTCAGCACCAGCTGGTAGTCCGCCCCGTACACACCGGCAGGCAATGTCGCCGGGGTGAGGACCAGTTCCGGTGCCTGCACGCTGAGCGAATAGGCCTGCGTGGCCACGCCAGGCGCACCGGTCGTGCTGTCGGTCACCGTGATGCTGAAGCTGCTGCTGCCCGCCGCCGTGGCGGTCCCGGACAGCCGGCCACTGGCCGCGTCCAGCACCAGCCCGGCAGGCAGGGCCCCGGCTGAAACCGCGTAGGTGTAGGGCGCGATGCCCCCGCTGGCGCTGAACACCTGCGTGTACGCCGTGCCTGCCGCAACCGCTGGCAGGCCACCGGCTGCGGGCGTCAGCAGCACCGCCGGTGCCGCGATCTGCAGCGTGTAGGACTGGGTAACCGTCGCGGCCGTGCCGCCGGTGCTGTCGGTGGCGGTCACGGCCAGCGTGAAACTGCCGGCCTGGGTGGGCGTACCGGACAGCACACCCGTGGTGCTTTCAAACGACAGGCCGGTCGGCAGGGTGCCCGCCGTGATCGTGTAGCGGTACGGCGCGATGCCGCCGCTGGCGGCGAACGCCTGTTCGAAAGCCACTCCCGCCGTGCCGCTGGCCAGCGTGGCCGGTGCCAGAACAATCACCGGCGCCTGCACGCTGAGCGAGTAGGCCTGGGTGGCCACGCCCGGCGTACCGGTCGTGCCGTCGGTCACCGTGATGCTGAAGCTGCTGGTGCCGGCCACCATCGACGTGCCGCTCAACTGGCCGCTGGCCGCATCCAGCACCAGGCCGGCAGGCAGCGCGCCGGCGGAAACCGCGTAGCTGTAGGGGGCAATGCCGCCGCTGGCGCTGAACACCTGCGCGTACGCCGCGCCCGCCACAACCGCTGGCAGGTCACCGGCTGCGGGCGTCAGCAGCACCGCCGGTGCCACAATCTGCAGCGTGTAGGACTGGGTAACGGTCGCGGCCGTGCCGCCGGTGCTGTCGGTGGCGGTTACCGCCAGCACGAAACTGCCGGCCTGGGTGGGCGTACCGGACAGCACGCCCGTGGTGTTTTCAAGCGACACACCCGCCGGCAAGCTGCCCGCGGTGATCGTGTAGCGGTACGGCGCGATGCCACCGCTGGCGGTGAACGCCTGTTCGAAGGCCGCGCCCGCCGTACCGCTGGCCAGCGTACCCGGTGCCAGCGCAATCGCCGGCGCGCGTACGCTGAGTGTGTAGGCCTGCGTTGCCACACCCGGTATGCCGGTGTCACTGTCGGTCACCGTGATGCTGAAACTGCTGTCGCCAGCCACCATCGACGTGCCACTCAGCTGGCCGCTGTTGGCATCCAGCACCATGCCCGCTGGCAGGCTGCCGGCCGAAACGGTGTAGCGGTACGGCGCCACGCCGCCGGCGCTGGCAAAGCCCTGCTGGTAGGCCGTACCCGCTACGGCTTCCGGCAGCGCGCCGGCCGCCGGGGTCAGCACCACGGGCTGGCTGCCTACCTGCAGCGTATAGCTCTGGTTGTGCGTTGCTGGGGAACCGGTGGTGCTGTCGGTCACCAGCAGGCCCAGCGTGAAACTGCCCGACTGGGTCGGGGTTCCCGACAGCGTACCGGCAGCCGCATCGAACACCATGCCGGTCGGCAGCGTGCCACTCAGCGCATAGCTGTAGGGCGCCACGCCGCCAGCGGTGCTGATTGCCTGCTGGTAGCTCACTCCCGCCGTGGCGTCCGGCAGCGTGGCCGGGGTCACCACCAGGGTGGGGCTGGCCACCGTAAGGGCGAAGGCCTGTGCGGTGGTGAACGGACCGGTACCCGCGCTGCTGTCGGTAGCCGAGGCGAGCAGGTTGAAGCTGCCGGCCTGGGTCGGCGTGCCACTGACGGTCACGCTGTCGGCGGTGCTGTCGGTGATTGACAGACCGGCCGGCAGGTTGCTCACCTGGAAGCCTGTGTACGGCGCGGCACCTCCGGTCCAGCGGAAGGTCTGGCTGTAGGGCGCGCCGGCCACGGCCGAGAACACCCCCGTGGCCGTCACGGTGATGGACGGGTCGCCCACCGTGATGGTGACCGTGGCCGGGGCCGAGGTGCCGGTGCTGTTGCTCGCCGTGTAGGTGAAGCTGTCGGTACCGGCAAAGCCGGTTGCCGGCTGGTAGCTGATCGCGGTCGCTCCGGTCACGGTGGCTGTGCCGTGCTGCGGGGCGGTATCGATCGCCACCGATGCGGCTGCGCCGCCGGACAGCGCCAGCGCGACCGGTGTGGCCGGCGCAGCGTATGCCACGACCAGGCTTGCATCGCCCGCGACCGGCAGGCCCACGGCCACGTTGATCGACATGGTGCGGGTCACCGAGTAGGGCGCACCGACTCCCGTGGTGCTGTCAGTGGCGGTCACGTCGAAAGTGAAGTCACCCAAGGTCGTGGGCGTGCCGCTGAGCGTGCCGTTGGTGGCCAGCAGCAGGCCCGGTGGCACGCTGCCTGAGCTGACCACATAGGTGTAGGGCGCGGTGCCGCCGCCAGCGGTGCCGACCGAGGCGCTGTAGGCCTGTGCCAGCGTGGCCCCGGGCAACGGCGGGCCGGCCAGGACCAGCGCGGGCGCTGACACGGTCAGGATGTAGTTCTGGATGCCGCTGTAGGGGCCGGGCGCGACGCTGGTGTCGGTCGCGGTCAGCGTGAACGGGTAGCTGCCGGTGGCCGTGGGCGTGCCGCTCAGCACGCCGCCGCTGGCCAGGGTCAGGCCCGCTGGCAGTGCGCCGCTGGTGATGGCATAGGTGTAACTGCCACTGCCGCCGCTGGCGCTGAGTGTCTGGCTGTAGGCAGCACCCACCACCGGATTGGGCAGGGTCGTCGGACTGACGACGACGGGCTGGTCGTCGTTGAGAATGGTCACCACACCCTGTGCAGTACCCAGCAGGGCATTGACCGGCGCACTCAGGTTGACGGTGAAGGTTTCATCCGCCTCCGGCGTGGTATCGCCGTTGACCAGCACGGCGATGGTCTGTGTGGTGACACCCCGCGGGAAGGTCAGCGTGCCGCTGCTGCTGACGTAGTCGGTCGGCGCGGTGGCGGTGCCATCGGCGGTGGCGTAGTTCACTGTCACCGTCTGCCCGCTGGCGGCCGACAAGGCCACCGTCAGCGTGGCCGCCACCGTGCCTGCGTTGCCCTCGGTCACCGCGATGTTGTTGATCGACAGCGTCGGCAGCGGATCGTCGTTGACGATCGTGCCGGTGCCCCGCCCATCGACCACCGTGGCGCCGGTGACGTTGCTGACATTGACGAAGAACGTCTTGTCGGGCTCGTTCAGCAGGTTACCCAGCACCAGCACGGTGAAGCTCAGGCTGCTGCTGCCAGCGGCGATGACCTGTCCGGTCAGCGCCTGGGCCACGTAATCACGGCCGGCAAGGGCGGTGCCGTCGGCAGTGGCGATGTCAAAGCTCACCCCGGCCGCGCCGGCCGGCGCGCTCAGCGACACCGTGAAAGTGAACGAGGTGGTGCCGCTGTTGCCTTCGTTGAGGCTGACATCGTTGATGCTCAACGTCGGCTGATCGTCATCGACGATGGTGCCGGTTGCCGCAGCAGGCGCGCCCACCGCGTAGCCGGTGCCAGCCGCCAGGCTCAGCACGACTGTCTTGTCTGCTTCGATCGTGGTGTCGGCAAGGGGGGTGACGGTGATCGTGCCGGTGGTGGCACCGGCTGGAATCGACAGCGGTGAGGTGATGGTGGCGTAGTCGGTACCGTTGACCGCCGTACCACCGACGGTGAAGTTGATGGGCAGCGCAGACGGATTCGGCCGGTCCAGGGTGAAGGTGTAGACCAGCGCATTGCCGCTGTCTTCGACCACCGAGGTCGGCGATACCGCGATCGAGACGCTGGGCACGTCATCGTTGAGGATGGTGCCGGTGGCGCTGGACGGCGAGCCGACCGTGTAACCGCTGCCGGCAGCGACGGTGATGATCACGGTCTCATCCGCCTCCACCGTGGTGTCGGCGATCGGGTCGATCACCACCGTCGCGGTGGCGGCACCGGCCGGAATCGTCACCGAGGACACGGCACCGGTGTAATCCACACCGTTGGTGGCCGTGCCACCGGTGCCCAGGTTGACCACGGTCGGTGAGGACAGGACCAGGCTGCGGGTGACGGTGTAGACCAGAGGGGTGGCACCGTCTTCGCTGACGCTTGCGGGCGAGACCGCAATGCTCACGCTGGGCGGCGGACTGACCGTGAGGGTGAAGGACTCGACCTCGAAGTAGCTGCCGGGGCCGGTGCTGCTGTCGGTGACACGGATGTTGACCGGGTAGCTGCCCGGGCTCACGCTCGTCGTGCCGCTGATCACCCCGCCGCTGCCGAGGGTCAGGCCGGTCGGAAGCGTGCTGCCTTCCAGCACGTAGGTGTACGGCGCCACGCCACCGGCTGTCGCCAGCGTATGGCTGAGGGCCACGCCCTGGATGGCCGTGGCACTGGACGGGCTCAGGCTCAGGCTGGGGTTGGCGACGGTGCCGCTGTAGGCCTTGTCGACAGTGGCACCGGCGTTGTCGGTGGCGCGCACCGTGAAGCTGTAGGCACCGCGCTGGGTGGGCGCACCGCTGATGACCCCGGCATTGAGCGCCAGGCCGGGCGGAAGCGCGCCGGCGACCACCGCGTAGCTGTACGGGTCGGTCCCACCGCTGGCGCTGAGCGGCTGCGAGATCGGGGTGCCGGCGGTCAGTGACAGTGCCGCCGGCGCGATGACGATGGCCGAGTTTGCCGGCGTGACGGTGATGGTCACGCGCACCGTGCCGCCGTTGCCGTTCATCTCGCCATCGGTGAACTCGAAGACATCGCTGTCGGTGCTGAGCCCATCGTGCCCATAGTCGAGCAGCCAGCGACCGCCCGCCTCACGCGTGCTGGCGGTGCCATGCTGCGGCAGGGCCGGCCCGTCCACCGCTCCGAGGCCGTAGAACGCCGGCGAAGACGCGCAGTCGCTCACGTCCAGGGTGACCGAGGCTCCCTGGACGACGGTGGCACTCTTGGGCGGGCACAGCGGCGAGGTGTGCTGGGCCCAGGCGGCAGCCGGCCACAGCAGTACGGCGCACAGAAAAACGAACACGGTCGGGAACACACGCGCCAGATGCGCGGAGCGGGTACGGAACGCCATGACCTTTCCCCCTTGGAAAGAATCCACCTGATGCCGGACAACATCGAGGTGCGCGTCCTTGAGCCGGCTGCCCCGGGAGCATGGTGCCCCCGTCGTTCCCTGACGTCGCCGGCGGCAGGCCTTCCACGCCTCCCCCCTTGAGCGGCATTGAAACAGAGTCCCCGGGCCGAAGGAAGGGGGTGCGGCGGGGGGACTTGTGAACAGGCTGAATGACGTCCAGAGTAGGCCGGCGCCAGTCCGGCGCCCTGCGCTCAGCATCCAAGGGGGATCACGATGAGCGATTACTTCGTCGGCCAGATCATGATGGCCGGGTTCAACTTTGCGCCCCGTGGGTTCGCGCAATGCAACGGGCAGCTGCTGCCCGTCAACCAGAACGCGGCGTTGTTTTCCCTGCTGGGGGCGCAGTTCGGCGGCGATGGACGGACCATCTTCGGCCTGCCCGACATGCGCGGTCGCGTGCCCGTGGCCCATGGACCCTCGGCCGACGCCAGCTGGCAACCCGCACCGGCGGCAATGGGGCAGACCGGCGGTTCGGAAACGGTCGCCCTGCAGGGCACGAACCTGCCCGGGCACGGGCACCAGCTGCTGGGCGTCACCGCGGCCGGCGACAACCGCAATCCGAGCGGACGCGCATTCGCCGGCAGCACGGCGACCAAGGTCTATGCCGCACAGGGCGGGCCGCTGGTTGCCCAGTCCATGCAATCGGTCGCGTCGGCCGGCAGCGGTCAGGCGCACCCGAACATGCAGCCCTACACCACCCTCAACTTCTGCATCGCCCTGACGGGCATCTACCCCCCGCGTCCCTGACCCCTGCGCCGGTTGCCACCGGCGCTGCCGACACACAAGGAGCACGACCAGATGAGTGAAGCTTTTGTCGGTGAAATCCGCATGTTCGGCTTCAGACGCGTCCCCGAGGGCTGGCAGGCGTGCGATGGCTCGCTGCTGCCCATTGCCGGGTACGAGACGCTGTACACGCTGCTGGGCACCACCTATGGCGGCGATGGCGTGAACACGTTCGGCGTGCCCGACCTGCGCGGTCGCGTGCCCCTGCACCAGGGCACCGGCCCGGGCCTGAGCAATCGGGTCATGGGCCAGATGGCGGGAACCGAAACGGTCACCCTCACCATTCCCCAGATGCCCGCCCATACCCACGTCCTGTCGGTCACCACTGCGGCGGCCGGGCTCGATGCACCCTCGCTCACCGCCCTGCCCGGGGCACTGAGCGGAGAAAGCCTGTACCTGAGCGACATCACCGGGGCCACGGCGTTGGCGATGGAAGAAACGGCAGTGTCCATCAGCGGTGGCAACCAGCCACACGGCAACTGCATGCCCACGCTGACGCTGCAGTTCTGCATCTGCTGCATCGGCATCTACCCCTCGCAGAACTGACCCTTTCTCGCACGACCCGGAGAACCGATATGACCGAACCGTTCACTGGCGAGATCCAGATGCTGGGCTTCAGCTTTGCCCCGGCGGGCTGGGCCTACTGCAATGGCGCTACGTTGACCCTCCAGCAGAACGCCGCGCTGTATTCCCTGCTCGGCACCCAGTACGGCGGCAATGGCACCACCACGTTCAAGCTGCCCAACCTGACGATGCGCGCGGCCGCCGCGCAGGGCCTCGGGCCGGGTCTGACCCCGCGCCAGATCGGTGAGAGCTTCGGCGAGGCGCAGATCACCCTGGATGCTACCCAGATGCCAGCACATCGCCATACCGTCAACGCCTACAGTCCCGCCGATGCCAGCAAGCGCACCGGTACCCCGGTGGTCGGCGGCGGCGTGGCTTTGTCCGCCTCCAACGCGTTCAAGCCCTACAGCAACGCTCCGCCCGATACGGCCATGTCGCCGGCCATGCTCGCGCCCGTCAACGGCGGCAACGCACCGCACGCCAATCAGCAGCCCTACCTGGCGGTGAATTTCTGCATCGCGCTGTATGGGGTGTACCCCCAGTTCTCATGAGTGGCTTCGACGCGCTTGCGTCGTTCCCGGTGCAGTGCGTGCCGGTCCTGGTGGAGCACGCGTCGGCGCTCGACTGGGGCTGGCGCGCCTTGCATCACCACGACCTGCCCTGGCTGGCAGCGCTGTACGCCAGCACCCGCGAAGAAGAGCTGGCAGCCGTGCCCTGGCCGGCTGCCAGCAGACAGCAGTTCCTGCGCCAGCAGTTCGACGCGCAGCATCGGCATTACCTGGCCGCCTACCCCGGCGCACATTATCTGGCCATCGAGCAGGCCGGGCAGCCGGTCGGACGCCTCTATCTGGACCGCTGCGGTGTTGATGATCTGATCGTGGACATCAGTCTGCTGCCGCGCTCCCGCGGCGCTGGCCTGGGCAGCGCGGTGATCGGGCAGCTGCAGGCCGCGGCGGCCGCACGCCAGCGTGGCCTGGCCCTGCATGTGGCACGCTGCAATCCCGCCGCCCGGCGGCTCTACCAGCGTCTGGGTTTCATTGCAGCGCCAGCCGACCTGGCGCAGACCCATGTGCCGATGCGCTGGTGTGCAGCCGTCACCGCAGAAGGCAGCGCGCTCAGTTGAACACCGCCTGGTAGAGAAACCCCGCGCGCTCCTGCGCGATGGGCACCAGGAAGATGCCCACCTCGCCCACCCGTGCATGGTGCATCGGATAGATCTTCTGCGGGAACAGAATGGGTGCGGTATTGCGGAACAGCAGCGAGAACGGCGCACGCGCCGCGCCGCGCGGTGGCGGCGCCAGCGGCCGTGCTTCGACCAGCACGAATTCCAGCGACATGCCCTCCACCTGCGCGGCAAACGGTTCGTTCACGCAGCCGGCAAAGTGCTCCAGCGTCAACAAGTCCATGGTCCTTCCCCTGTTGCCGCGTCCTCGCGGCCGGGGTCCATCGTCGCCGTTGCGCAGGGCCGGCACAAGCACCCCACGCGCGCATGGCGGTTCAGGCCGCCAGTGCGCTGTCGATCGCCTGGCGCAGACGTGCGTCGTCGGCGGCCACATCGGGTGCGAACCGAGCCACCACCGCGCCGTCGCGGCCGATCAGAAACTTCTCGAAGTTCCACAGGATGCCGGGCGCCGGCTGCACCGCGATCTCCTTGCTGGCCAGACGCTCGCGCAACGGACCATCGCCCACCGCCTGCGGCTGCGCGGTGATCAGCTGCTGGTACAGCGGATGCACGTCGTCACCGGCCACGCTGATCTTCGAAAACATCGGGAAGCTCACGTCGTAGGTCAGCTGGCAGAACTGCTGGATGTCCTCCTCGCTGCCCGGTTCCTGGCCGAGGAAGTTGTTGGCCGGAAACCCCAGCACTTCCAGCCCGGCCGGCTGCTTTTCCAGATACAGCTGCTGCAGGCCTTCGTACTGCGGGGTCAGGCCGCATCTGGACGCCACGTTGACCACCAGCAGCACCTTGCCCCGGTAATCGGAAAGCTGCGACGGGCGACCGTCGATGGTAGTGAGGGGAACATCCTGGATCGACTGGCTCATCAACGGCTTCCTTTGTGAAATGGCAGGCGGTCAGCATAACGTCGTGTGCCGGCACACCAACGCACCGGCGATGCATCCGCGTCTGCCAGCCACACCCACGGTTCAGTCCACGCAGAGCGCAGGCTGGGTCACACCGCCCTCGATCCGCTGGCGGCAACCGAAGGTCTCGCTGATGTCACGCTGGCATACGCCGGTGGCGGTCACGCCTGCGGCACTCTGTCCTTCGGCCAGACACTGCCCGCTGCAGTCCTGTTTGCTGCTGCAGGCCTTGCCCGCATCGGCGTACGGCACCACGCACTGCACGCGCTGCAGCCGGCCCAAGGGACGCAGTTCACCGCCCTGCGCGGCGCAGGCCGCCGCATCACTGCCCGCACCGCCGCTGCTCTGCGTCGGCTGCGGTGCAGTGGAGGAGCAGGCCGCCAGCGCCAGTGCCAGCAACGTGCCGCCAATGATCGAACAACGCATGCGCAACATCCCCACCTGTTTTCAGAAGCGGCGAGGATAACCGCACGCGGTGTTCATTCCTCGTCAGTGCTGCCCAGCTGCTGCAGCGGGTCGGGCTGCAGTTCGGCCGGCAGCGTGCGCTTGGCCTTGCTGCCAAGCTCGGCCAGGCGGCGCGCACGCACGATCACCGATTGGTTCGACTCCTGCAGCCGCTTGCGCGCATCGCTGAAGGAACGGCTTGCATCGTCCAGCTTGCGCCCCACGGTATCGAAGTCGGCGAGGAAGGAAACCAGTGCATCCAGCACCAGGCCGCCGGTCTCGCTGATCTTCAGCGCCTGCTTCTGCACCTTGTCGCGGGTCCACAGGCGCTCGGCCACGCGCAGCAGCGCCATCAGGGTATTGGGCGAAGCAAACACCACCTTGTTGTCGAAAGCGTACGACTGCAGCGCAGGGTCGGTGCTCAATGCAGCCGACAGCGCTCCTTCGATCGGCACGAAGGCGATGGTCACATCCAGGGTCTGTTCCTCGCCCATCGCCTTGGGATAGTTGCGCTCGCCCAGGTCTTTGACGTGGCGCCGCAGGCCCGCGGCATGGCGCAGCAGAGCCTCGCTGGACAGCTCGGGCGTGGCGGCGTTCATTGCTTCCTGCCAGGCCACGAGATTGACCTTGCTGTCCACCACGATGCTGCGCTGGTCGGGGAAGTTGACCACCACGTCCGGCCGCAGGCGTTCGCCCTCATCGCCCACTACATGCTGCTGACGGGTGTAGTGCACCCCTTCTTCGAGGCCGGAGCCACGCAGCACGCTGTCGAGCATCAGTTCGCCCCAGTCGCCGCGCACGCGCGCATTGCCCTTCAACGCGCTGGTCAGCGCTGCCGCCTGTGCGGCCATGTCCTGGTTGAGCGTCTTCAGCTCGCCCACCGCACCGAGCAGGCTGGCACGTTCGCGCGCCTCGTCGGTGTACAGCACGTCCACACGGCTGCGGAACTCCTGCAGGCGTTCAGCGAAGGGCTTGAGCAGGTTCTCGATGTCCAGCCGCGACTGACCGGTGGCCTGGCGCACGTTCTGCGCGAACTGCTGGCCGCGCTCGTCGAAGACCTTGCCGGCCAGCTCGGCGAAGGCACCGGTGAGCTTCTCCTTGGCGGTGTCCAGGTAGGCGCGCAGTTCCGCGCTGGCCTGCTGCGAATGCTGCAGGTTGGCCTGCACCCGGGTGTGTTCGCCGTGCAGCTGCTGATAGCGTTCGCGCTGCTCGTGCAGCGCCTGCTGCACTTCCTGCAGCTGCTGCCGGGCCTGCTCCAGGGCGAGCTCGCGCTCGGCCAGCCGGGTATCGCGCTCACCGGCCAGCGCCGCTTCGCGTTCGCTGCGTGCCTGGGCCACGGCCAGCTGCTGCTGGCGCTGCTCGCTGCGGCTGCGCTCACCGTCGAGGTCGTCCTGCAGCGCCTGCAGGCGGCCGGCAAGCTGGCCGGCCTCGACCTGCGCGGCGGTGCTGCGCTGACGTTCGTCGGCGAGCGCCTGCTGCAGCTGCTCCAGTGCAGCGGTATCGGGACGCTGGCCGGCACGGCCCAGCCGCACCACCAGCAGGATGAGAATGACGGCCAGCACCAGCACGGCCAGCAGGATCAAGGTATGGGTTTGCATGACGGTAGTTTAGGCTGCGCCGGTCTCACCCGCTGCGCCTGCGGTGTCATCGCAGAGCGGCGATACTGTGCGGCACACCACCGGATGCCTGCGATGAAGACCTGCCTTGTCCTCTGCCTTTGCCTGCTCGCCAGCCCGCTGCTGGCCGCACCGTCGGTGACGATCACCTCACCGGCGGCGCTGCCCACACAGGACGCGCGACCCAAGGTGTTTCTTGCCGGCAGCATTGAAATGGGCAAGGCCGGTGACTGGCAGAGCCAGGTGCAGCGCGCGCTCGCCGACGAAGGCGTGGTGATGCTCAACCCACGGCGTGCCGACTGGAACCCGGCCTGGAAGGCCGATGCCAGCGAGCCCGAGTTCGCCCGCCAGGTCCAGTGGGAGCTGGCCGCGCTGGAACAGGCCGACGTCATCCTGATGTACTTCACCCCCGGCACGCAGAGCCCGATCACCCTGCTCGAGTTCGGCCTCTACGCCCGCTCGGGGCGGCTGCTGGTTGCTGCGCCGGAAGGTTTCTGGCGCAAGGGCAACCTGGACATCACCGGCGACCGCTACGGCGTGCCGCGCTTTGATGACCTGGACAGCCTGGTGCAGGCAGTAAAGGCCCGCCTGCACACAATGCCGCCCCGGTAGAAACGGGCCAGGCCCGTCTGCCTCACCAGCCTTCAAGCACGATCTTGCCCTTCGCCCGCTGGCTTTCCAGCAGCTCGTGCGCACGCCGCAGGTTGGCTGCGTTGATCCGGCCGTAGTGCTCGCCCAGCGTGCTGCGCAGTTCACCGGCATCGATGAGCCCGGCAACCCGGTTGAGCAGCACGTGCTGCTGCTGCATGTCGGCGGTGTGGTGCAGCGGGCGGGCGAACATGAACTCCCAGTGCAGCGAAGCGCTCTTGCGCTTGAGCGCCATCACATCGAGCTGGCCGGGGTCGTCGATCAGGCCCAGCTGGCCCTGCGGCGCCAGCACCTCGATGATCTGCGGGTAGTGCTGATCGGTATGGGTCAGGCTGGCCACGTGCTCCACCTGCGCGATGCCCAGTCGGTTCAGGCCCTCGGTCAACGGCAGGCTGTGGTCGATGACATGGTGGGCGCCCATCTCGTACACCCAGTCCTGCGTGTCCGGGCGCGAGGCGGTGCCGACCACGGTCAGCCGGGTCAGCCTGCGCGCCAGCTGCACCAGGATCGAGCCGACGCCACCGGCGGCACCGATGACCAGCAGGGTCTGGCCCTCCCCGCCGCCCTCGGCGATGCGCAGGCGGTCAAACAGCAGTTCCCATGCGGTGATCGCGGTCAGCGGCAGGGCCGCGGCGGCGGCATCGTCCAGGCTGGCCGGCTTGCGGCCGACAATGCGCTCATCCACCAGCTGGTACTCGGCGTTGCTGCCCGGTCGGTCGATCGCACCGGCGTAGTACACCTCGTCGCCGGGCTGGAACAGGGTCACCTCGCTGCCGATCTCGTCGACCACGCCTACCGCGTCCCAGCCAAGCACGCGCGGTGCCTCGGTCGCGGTGTTGCGGCGCACCTTGGTGTCCACCGGATTGACCGCCACCGCACGCACCTTGACCCGCAGATCGCGCGGGCCCGGACTGGGCGTCTCCAGCTCGAGGTCCTGCAGCGCGGCCGGGTCGGTGATCGGCAGACCCGCCTGGGAATAGGCAACAGCACGCATGGCAATGCTCCGTAGGGAAGACGACCAGCATGGCCGCTGCAGCGCGCGCCGGAAAGCGGCAGAATCGGTCATCACTTTCACTGCAGGAATGAAAATGGTCAGGCTCGACGACCTGCAGCTGTTCAGCCGGACCGCCGCACTGGGCAGTTTTTCCAGTGCCGCGCGCGAGGCCGGGCTGCTGCCCGGCCAGGTGGCCGCAGCGGTGGCGCGGCTTGAACGCGAACTGCAGCTGCGGCTGTTCGTGCGCACCACCCGCAGCCTGCGGCTGACCGCCGAAGGCGCACGCTACCTCCCGTACGCGCAGCAGGTGCTGGCGGCGCTGCGCGAAGGCCAGGCACGCGCGCAGGGCGAGGACAGCGACCTGCGCGGCACCCTGCAGGTGGCGGCCCCGTCCGACCTCGGGCGCAATGTGCTGCTGCCATGGCTGACCGCGTTCCGGGCCGCGCACCCCGGTCTGCAGCTGCACCTGCAGCTCTCCGACCAGGTGGCCGATGTGTTCCGCGAGCCGGTGGATGTGGCCTTTCGCCTCGGCCGCTTCGACAACGCAAGCTATGTCGCCCTGCCCCTGCTGGCACACAACCGGCGCGTGCTGGTGGCAGCACCGGACTACCTGCAGCGTCACGGCACGCCCAGCTGCGTGGAGGCGTTGCAGGACCATGCCTGCCTGCTCTACCAGCTGGGCGGGCGTACCCACGACCGTTGGCAGATCGACCACGATGGCCAGCGCCGGGTGGCTGCCGTGCGCGCCGCCCTGCACTGCGATGATGCCGATGTGGTGCGGCGCTGGGCCGTGGCTGGCCAGGGCATCGCCTACAAATCGTGGCTGGATGTGGCCGACGACGTGCGTGGCGGTCGCCTGCAGGTGCTGCTCGGCGGCGCCGGCGAAGCCTTGCCGTTGAATCTGGTCTGTCCGCATCGTGCGCAGTTCTCAGCGGCCATACGCCAGCTGCATGCGTTCGTGCAGCCGCGGCTGCAGGCGCGGCTGCGCGGGCTGCCGGGGCTGGCCGAAGGCGCGCAGGGTGTTGCTGTCCGCTCACGTGGCGGACAATAGCCGCCCCCCGACGTCGAACGAGTAGACCGCCATGCCGTGGATGGGCATCCAGGACCTGTGGACTTTTCTGGTTGCCGTGCTGGTCTTCCTCGCACTGCCGGGCCCAGGCACCTTCACCCTGCTCACCGCCACCGGCCGCGGCGGCGTGCGCGGCGGTTACACCGCACTGGCCGGGCTGCTGCTGGGCGACCAGATCCTGATATGGCTGGCGCTGGCCGGTGTCGCCGCCCTGCTCAAGGCCAACCCGCTGGTCTTCCATGCCGTGCAGTATCTGGGCGCAGCCTACCTGGTGTGGGTCGGCATCAGCCTGCTGCGCACGCCTCGACCAGGCAGCGACGGCACGCCCGGTGGCGTCCGCCTGCAGCCCGGGCACTACTTCCGCCAGGCCATCCTGGTCAGCCTGCTCAACCCGAAGGCCATCCTGTTCTACATGGCCTTCCTGCCGTTGTTCATCGACCCCCGCGCGCATCAGGGCGCGGCTACGTTCGCCGCGCTGGCCGGCATCATCTTCGTGGTCAGCATCGCCTACTGCTCGCTGCTGATCGGCGCAGGCAACCTGGCACGACGCCGGTTGATCCAGCATCCGAAGGTCAGCGATGCGCTGCGGCGGGTGGCGGGTGTATTCCTGCTCGGCTTCGGCATCCGGCTGGGGCTTAATGGTTGACCCGGCCAGCGGCGCCTGCCAACTGCACCACCAGCGCGGCGGCACCTCAGCGCGACCGCTTCGCATACAGCCATCGTGTTTATGCCGAATCCGGCAGCAGCGGCCGCTGTTGACCTCTCTTCAACACTCCATGCCCTACGACAGTGGTATTGCTGCGCCGCGTTGGGTAACACTCGGCCACTTGTCGTTCTTTGCTTCCCTTCCGTTTTCCCGAGGCCTGCATGTCACTGCTACGCCGTAAGTCGCTTGAGTCCGTCACTGTCCATGAAGAAGGCCGGCGGCTGGTCCGCTCCCTCAGCTGGCCGCATCTGATCGCGCTCGGCATCGGTGCCATTGTCGGCACCGGCATCTATACCCTGATCGGCGTTGGTGCCAATCTCGCCGGACCGGCCGTGCTGATTTCCTTCGCCATCGCCGGTGCGGTGTGCGCCTGCGCTGCACTCTCCTACGCCGAGCTGTCCACACTGATGCCGGCTGCCGGCAGCGCCTATACCTACAGCTACACGGCCTTGGGCGAGATGTTCGCCTGGATCGTCGGCTGGAGCCTGATCCTGGAGTACTCGCTGGTGGTGAGTACGGTGGCGGTCGGCTGGTCAGGCTATTTCGTCGGATTCCTGGAGTGGGTGCACAGCACGCTGGGCTGGGACATCCGCCTGCCGGCTGCGCTGTCGGCCGGGCCGCATGTCGAGAACGGCATGTTCAACCTGCCGGCGGTCATCATCACCTGGGTGGTGGCCGGCGGCCTGATGCTGGGCACCAAGGAAAGCGCTACCCTCAACGCCATCCTGGTGGTGCTGAAGATCGTCGCGCTGGCGGTGTTCGTGGCGGTGGCCCTGCCGGCCTTCGATGCCGCCAACCTGCAGCCGTTCATGCCGTACGGCTTTGCCAAGTCGCCGGATGCCGAGGGCGTGGAACGCGGCGTGATGGCCGCTGCGGCGATCATCTTCTTCGCCTTCTACGGCTTCGATGCGATCTCCACCGCCGCCGAGGAAACCAGGAACCCGGGCCGTGATCTGTCCATCGGCATCATCGGCTCGATGGTCGGCTGCACCATCATCTACATGCTGGTGGCGCTCGCCGCGATCGGCGCGATGAGCTACGCGGTGTTCGGCAGCAGTGCCGAGCCGCTGGCGCTGATCATGCGCCAGCTGGGCCATCCCACCGCCGCACTGGTGATCGGCGTGGTGGCCATCATCGCGTTGCCCACCGTGCTGCTGGCCTTCCTGTTCGGCCAGAGCCGCGTGTTCTTTGTGATGGGACGCGATGGTCTGCTGCCGCGGCGCCTGTCGGCGGTCAACCCGCGTACCGGCACGCCGGTGGCGACCACATTGTTCAGTGCGCTGCTGGTGTCGGTGCTGGCCGGCGTGGCCCGCCTGGACGAGATCGCCGCACTGGCCAATGCCGGTACGCTGGCCGCGTTCACCGCCGTGGGCATCTGCCTGGTGGTGATGCGCCGCCGCGCGCCGGACCACAAGCGCAGTTTCCGCACGCCGCTGGCATGGATCGTGGGGCCGGCCGCTGCACTGGGCTGCATCTACCTGTTCATCAGCCTGCCCAGCAGCACGCAGAAGTATTTCCTGCTGTGGAATGCGATCGGTCTGGCCGTGTACTTCCTGTACAGCCGCCGCAATGCGGTGATCGGGCGCTGAGGCACCGGCATGGCGTCGGGTACCGACCGGAGTCGGTGCCCGACACCCGAACGCGTCATCGCGCGGCGTGGTCCTGCGCCTGCTGCATCACCCGCAGCAGGTTGCCGCCCCATATCGCAGCGATCTGCTGCTCGCTGTAACCGCGGCGCAGCAGCCAGGCGGTGATCTTGGGCAGTTCGCTGACATCGCGCAGGTCGGTCAGGCCGCCACCGCCATCCCAGTCCAGGCCGATGCCCACATGCTCAGGCCCGACCACATCGAGGATGTGCGCCAGGTGGGCGAAGAAGTCCTCCAGCGAGGCGCGGCGCACCGGATACTGCTGGTCCAGCGCGTCCTCACCGGCCTGCAGTTCGCGCCCCTGCGCGATGCTCATGTTTTCCCAACCACCCAGGCGCTCGCTCAGCGCATCTTCGGCCGCCTTGCGCTCGGGGCTCCTGCCCGGGTCAACCAGGTAGCCGCCATATGCGTTGACCTGGATGACACCCCCGGCCTTGGCAAGCTGGCGCAGACGCGCATCGTCGAGGTTGCGCGGGTGATCGTGCACCGCCTTGGCCGAGCTGTGCGAGAGCACGAACGGCACCGGCATCATCTTCAACAGATCGTCAAACACCGCATCGGAAGCATGTGACTGGTCGATCACGATGCCCTGTTTCACCGCCGCTTCGACCAGCGCGCGCCCGGCCGGACTCAGCCCGTTCCACTGCGGTCCCTTGGGGTCGGTGGCCGAGTCGGCCAGTTCGTTGTTGGCAAAGTGCACCAGGCTCATCATGCGCAGGCCGGCCTGGTGGTAGAACGAGAGCAGGCTGGGATCGGCCACCAGCGGGCTGGCGTTTTCCATGCTGATGAATACCACGCGCTTGCCCGCCGCCTTGGCCTTGGCCGCATCGGCCGGCTGCAGCGCCAGTGCCAGGGTCTGCGGGTGGGCAGCGACCGTCAGGCGGATGTCCAGCAGGCGCTGCAGGCCGGCATCGCGGTCGCGGAGATGGGCCGCCGCGCTGCGGTCGCCCTGGCCGGTGTAGATGGCCCAGAACCCGCCATCGAGCGCACCGTCGACCATGCGCGGAAGGTCGACCTGCGACAGCGCGTTATGCGGATGCGCCTGGGTGATGTCGAAGCCCTCGCGGCCGAAGTTGGCCGGCGTATCGAGGTGGCTGTCCAGGGTGAGCAGGCGCTGCTGCAGCGCCTTGGCGGTGGCCAGTTCCTGGGCGGAGAACGTGATGGCCTGGGCCGACAGGGGCGCGCACAGCAGCAGCGTGGCCAGCAGGGGAAGACGTCGCAGCATGGAGGTGATCCGCAGGAGAGAGACAGATGACCTTAGCTGGCAGGCGGCAGCCTGGGTAGAGCGGGGCTCTGCCCCGCTGCTGTCGACGTTGCAGCCGGGCAGAGCCCGGCCCTAACTCAGAACACGCGGCAGAACACCGCTTTGAGGTAGCGCGATTCCTGCACGTGGGCCATGAACGGATGGTCCGGGCCCGCGCCCGCCACCTTGATGATCTGGATCGTGCGGCCCGAGTAGAACGCCGCCCGACGCAGCATGTCCAGGAACTGGTCCTCGGCCACCAGGCCGGTGCACGAGAACGTGGCGAACAGGCCGCCCGGCTTGACGACGCCCAGCGCCAGCTTGTTCATGTCCAGATACTTCTTCAGCGCGCTGATCACCTGGTCGCGATCACGGGTCATCTTGGCCGGGTCCAGGATCACCACGTCGTACTGGTCACCGCGGTTGGACGCATCGCGCAGCCACGGAAAGATGTCGGCCTGGACGAACTTCGGCCGCGCATTGTTGAGCTTGGCATTGCCCTTGGCGATCTGGATGACATCCTGGTCGATGTCCACACCGATCACTTCGCTGGCGCCGCGGGCAGCGGCATACACCGCAAAACCACCGGTGTTGCAGCACAGGTCGAGCACCGTCTTGCCTTCCACCTGCTGGCTCAGCCACTGGCGGTTCTCGCGCTGGTCGGCGAAGAAACCGGTCTTGTGCGCGCCGGCCGGGTCGGCGCGGAAACGGACGCCGTACTCGGTGATCACCGCCGCTTCGGTGGTGGTGTTGCCGTGGAAATCAAAGCTTTCCTGCTTCTGCACGTGTTCGTCGGCAAAGCTGTGGAACCGGCAGCCGGGGAACTGCGCGCGCAGCGCTTCATAGACCCACTCGCGGTGACGGAACATGCCGGCGGCGAAAAACTCCACCACCACCAGATCACCGTAGCGGTCAACGACCAGGCCCGACAGGCCGTCGCCTTCGCTGTGGACCACACGCCAGGCATCGGAAACCTGGTCAAGCTTGAGCACGTCGCGACGCAGGCTCACCGCCTGGGCGATCTTTTCTGCAAACCAGCCGGCATCCACCTCCACGTCCGGATGGGTTTCCAGAATGCGTACGGCGATGCGCGAGTGGCCGTTGTAGAACCCACGGCCGATGAACTCACCATCGACGCCGACAACGTCGACCAGCGAACCGGGCTTGGGGCGGACGGTCGGCTTCTCGACCAGCTTCTGGAAAATCCACGGATGGCTGGAGCGCCATGCGTTCTTCAGGCGGACTACGGGCAGTGGGGTATTCATCTGCCTATTGTAGGGCACCGGCCGCGGTTTCCATGAGCGGCCGGCGAGGGGGGAATTGACGACGGACCGGCACTGGGCCCAGAATCGGCCCAGAAGGGGAGTAGCTCCCAGACGTTGTCGCCGTCAATTCGAGCCAGCAGGCTCCGGTGCAACGGCAGTTCCGGCCGACCGGGACTGCGAGCGAGACCTTCGCCGTACGGCGAAGCTCTGTCCCTGGATCCCCTTTCGATCCTCCGTTGCAGATCCTCGCCGTCCGGCTTGGCATTCATCTCTCAACGGAAAACTCCCAATGCACTCGATCGGTAATGTCTGGTTGTGGGGCGGCTTCGCAGCGGTGGTGGTCATCGCGCTGCTGGTCGACCTCGTGCTCATGCGCCATGGCGGCCCGCACAAGGTCACCTTCAAGGAAGCCCTGTGGTGGTCCATCGGCTGGGTCGTGCTGGCCCTGCTGTTCAACGCCGGCCTCTGGTTCTATCTCAGTGAAACCGCCGGGCAGGCCGTGGCCAACAAGGTCGGTCTCGAGTTTCTGACCGGCTACCTGGTCGAAAAAGCCCTGGCCGTCGACAACATCTTCGTGTTCCTGATGATCATGGGCTATTTCGCCGTGCCCGAGGAACAGCGGCAGAAGGTGCTCATCATCGGCATCCTCGGCGCGATCGTGCTGCGGACCATCATGATCTTCGCCGGCAGCGTGCTGATCACCCAGTTCCACTGGCTGCTCTATGTGTTCGGCGCGTTCCTGCTGTTCACCGGCTGGAAGATGTGGTTCTCCGCCGGGCAGGAGCCCGACCTGGAGACCAACCCTGCCCTGCGCTGGATGCGCAGGCACCTGCGCCTGCTGCCCAACTACGAGGGCAACGCGATGAGCGTCAAGCGCGACGGGCAGCGCTGGTTCACCCCGCTGTTCGCGGTGCTGATCCTGATCGCGGTGACCGACGTGATCTTTGCCGTGGACAGCATCCCGGCGATCTTCGCGATCACCACCGACCCGTTCATCGTGCTGACCTCGAACGTGTTCGCAGTGCTGGGCCTGCGCGCGATGTTCTTCCTGCTGGCCGGCATGGCCGACCGCTTCCACCTGCTGCCCTACGGTCTGGCATTGGTCTTGGGCTTCATCGGCATCAAGATGATGATCATCGACCTGTTCAAGATCCCCACCCCGGTCTCGCTGGGTGTGGTCGCAGCGATCATCGCCACCACCGTGGTGCTGAGCCTGAAGTACCCGCCGAAGGACGCGACCAAGGCCGGATGATCACCGCCGCCGGGTCCGCGCGATCGGGCGGCGGGCAGGTCTGCTGTGGATTGTCCCGTTGGCGCCGGCCTTTCTCCCAGGGCCGGCGCCTTGCAATCGCCGTACGCACCGCCATAGCTGGGTAATGGACGCCAACGCACGCTTGCCGGTCGGAGACGCACCGACCCCACCACCGCTCACCGACCGCCGCCGGATCCTGCGCGCCTTCAACTGGAGCCTGGCCTCGGTGGTGCTGCTGGTGGGCATCTTCGCCCTGCAGGGCAGCTTCGACTGGCGCCCTTGGGCGGTGGCCCCGCTGGAGGCCGCCGGCCTGCTCGGGCTGATCGGTGCACCCTTGCTGCACGGCTCGGTGGAGCATGTGGCCGCCAACGGCGTGGCCCTGCTGATCCTGGGAACGCTGGCCGGCAGCGTCTACCCGAAAGCCACGGTACGCGCCCTGCCCCTGCTGTGGATCGGCTCCGGCATTGGCGCCTGGATGCTGGGTGACCCCGGCAGCCGTCACCTCGGCGCCAGCGGCGTCACCCACGGTCTGATGTTCATGCTGGCCAGCCTCGGCCTGCTGCGTCGCGACCGCGCGGCGATCGCCACCGGCCTGATCGGCATGCTGTTCTACGGCGGCATGCTGATGACCGTGCTGCCGCACACGCCCGGCGTGTCGTGGCAGTCGCACATGGGCGGCGCTTTCGCCGGCATCATCGCTGCGCTGTTGTTCCGCAACACCGACCCACGCGCACCACGGCCGCGTTACAGCTGGGAAGACGAGGACGAGCTGGCCGAACCGCTGCCCGACGACGAGCTCGAACCGCCCTCACCGGCGCGCGTACCGGTGCTATGGCAGCCGCGCGAGGGCAAGGATTACGTGGTGCTGCCATTCCGTCGCCCCGACGACCGCTGAGCCGCCACGCCGCAGCGCTCCGGTAGGTGACGACCGTTGGTCGTCACGGCTTCTGCGTACCGCGCCGCGCGCGATGCCCCTGCGGTAGGTGACGACCGTTGGTCGTCACGGCTTCTACGTGCCGCGCTGCGCGCGATGCCCCTCCGGTAGGTGACAACCGTTGGTCGTCACGGCTTCTGCCTGCCGCGCTGCGCGCGACGCCCTTCCGGTAGGTGACGACCGTTGGTCGTCACGGCTTCTGCGTGCCGCGCTGCGCGCGCGAGCCGACCATAGGGTCGGCTCTACCTGACAGATCCACGTTGGTCCGCGGGGTGCGTGGGTGATCAATCCACGGCGTGGCCGCTGCCGCCCTGCCCGTCCACGGCGCGCCGCCCCAAGGCAGGATCATCGGTAAAGAATGCGTCGATCCCCGTAGCCAGATACGCGCGGATCTCAGCCACCGAGCCCTCGGCATGGCGCACGTTGTCCGCCCCCTGCCTGAGGTTGGCGGCGATGAAACGGTTTTCCGGGCGGAACGTGTACGGAACCACCATCAGCCCTGCCGCATGCGCATCACGTACCAGCGCAGTCGGTGTACCCAGCGCACCGTGCGCATCCAGTGGAATGATCGAGCGCAGCTCCGGACCAATGCCATCGGCATACGTGGCGATCTGCTGCAGCCCGGCCGGGGTCATCATCTGCGCATAGGTCAGCGTGCCCCCCGCCTTGGCCACATCGGCCGGCCGTGCATCGCCCTTCCCCAGCAGCTGCAGCAGGCGGATGTTGCTGCCCGTGCCGATCCTGCCGCGCAGCGCGCGCAGGTTGGCGGTCTCGAACGACTGGATCGTCACCGGGCCGACATTGGTATACGGATTACCGCGGATCGCGGCCAACAGCTTGTCCTCCATCGGCAGGCCGATGGACTGGAAGTAGCTGGGATGCTTGATCTCCGGCACCAGGCCGATGCCACGGTTGGCACGGCCAGCCTGCTGCACCAGAAACCCGAGGATTTCGTCGAAGGTGGCGATGCGGAACTGGCCGTCATAGGCGGTGCCGCGCAATTCCGGCAGCCGCTCGCGCGCGTACAGCGTCTTCAGCTCGGCCACGGTGAAGTCTTCGGTGAACCAGCCTTCCACCTGCTGGCCATCGATCAACCTGCTGCGCCTGCGGTCGGCAAACTCGGCGCGGCTGGCCACATCGGTGGTGCCGCTGATCTCATTCTCGTGCCGCGCCACCAGCACACCGTCCTTGCTCATCACCAGGTCCGGCTCGATGTAGTCGGCGCCGTCGGCGATGGCCTGCGCGTAGGCGGCCAGGGTGTGTTCGGGCAGCAGCGCGCTGGCGCCGCGGTGCGCGTAGACCGCCGCCTTGGGCGGCATCGCGGTGGATGATTCAGCACTCATGGCCACCGATGGTGCCACGGCCAGCGACAACAGCAACGCACAACCCCACGACTTCACAGCAACCCCCGGCGATGTTGGATGCGGCAAGTATGCGACGGCACTATGACAGTGCAACGGCGGCGCATGCGCGTCCTTCGCTGGCGTCATTACTTCCCGATACAGAAGCTCGAAAAAATCCGTCCCAGCAGATCGTCCGCACTCATCTGCCCGGTGATCTCGCCCAGTGCATCATGCGCCAGCCGCAGCTCTTCGGCGGCCAGTTCCAGGTGCTCATGCACCAGCTCGGCATCGGCCCGCTGCGCATGCGCCTGCGCGCGTTCGATCGCATCCACGTGCCGGGTGCGCGCGGAGAACTCGCCTTCCACCTGCTCACCCGCACCGGCCGAGGCAATCGATCGCAGCCGCGCATGCAGCGCGTCCAACCCGGCACCGGTGGCCGCGGAGACAAACACGCGATCAGGGTCCTCGCCCACAGGTGCAACGTCGAGCAGGTCGCTCTTGTTGTGGATGTACAGCGTGTGCGGCACCGCATGCACGGAGGCACCAATGGCGGCTTCGCCGGCGGCAGGATCACGCGCGTCGAGCACGATCAAGGCGAGGTCGGTGCGCTCGATCTCCACACGCGCTCGGCGCATGCCTTCGCGTTCGATGGCATCGCCGCCATCGCGCAGCCCGGCGGTATCGACCAGGGTCAGCTCCAGCCCGTCGATGCGGATGGTTTCGCGCAGGGTGTCGCGGGTGGTGCCGGCGATGTCGGTGACGATCGCGCGCTCGCTGCCAGCCAGTGCATTGAGCAGGGAGCTCTTGCCCGCGTTCGGTGGGCCGATCAGCACGGCATGCAGGCCGTCGCGCAGCCGACGCCCGCGCTCGGCATCGCGGCGCAGCAGGTCGAGGTTGCCACGCGCCTGCTGCAGACCAAGACGCACCTGCTCGCCGCCGAGCGTGTCCAGCGGCTCGTCGGCAAAGTCGATGGCCGCTTCCACGTGCACGCGCAGCAGCACCAGCTGCTCGATGATCTCCTCGATGCGGCGTGAGAACACGCCGTCCAGCGAACGGCGGGCGGCACGCGCGGCGCGGTTGTCACCGGCAGCGATCAGGTCGGCGATGGCTTCGGCCTGGGCCAGGTCGAGCTTGCCGTTGAGGAAGGCGCGCTCGCTGAACTCGCCGGGCCGCGCCTGACGCGCACCGAGTGCAATGCAGCGCGCCACCAGCTGCTGCAGCACCACCGGGCTGCCGTGCCCCTGCAGTTCCACCACCTCTTCGCCGGTGAAGCTGTTGGGCGCCGGGAACCACAGCACGATGCCGTCGTCGATCACTTCATCATGGGCGTCGCGCAGACGGGCGTAATGCGCGTGGCGCGGACGCAGCACCGGTGCGCCCAGCAGGTGGGCAATGGCGGCGGCACGCGGGCCGGACAGGCGCAGCATGCCCACGCCGCCCGCGCCGGCGGCGGTAGCGATGGCAACGATGGTGTCGGTGGCAGTGGTATCCATGGCGGGCATTGTGCGGGCGACGGCCAGAACGAACAAACCCGCCATCAGGCGGGTCTGTTCGCAAACGCGCGACGCGGGGGCGCGGCGTCGGTTACTTCTTCGCGGCGGGGGTGGCCACGACCGGCTCACCGCCGTGACGCTTGGTCATCCACCACTGCTGCAGCAGACCCAGACCACCGTTGACCACCCAGTACAGCACCAGGCCGGACGGCATGAAGGCCATCATGACGCCGAACACCAGGGGCATCAGCTGCATCATCTTCTGCTGCATCGGGTCCATGCCCGGCGCCGGGGTCAGCTTCTGCGTGGCCCACATCACGGCGACGTTGATCACCGGCAGAATGAAGTACGGGTCACGCGCGGTCAGGTCCTGGATCCAGCCCAGCCACGGCGCCTGGCGCAGTTCCACCGACTCCACCAGCACCCAGTACAGGGCGAAGAAGATCGGCATCTGGATCAGGATCGGCAGGCAGCCGCCCATCGGGTTGATCTTTTCCTTCTTGTACAGCTCCATCATCGCGGTCTGGAACTTCTGGCGGTCATCGCCATAGCGTTCCTTCAACTGCGCGATGCGCGGCTGGAAGCGGCGCATCTTGGCGCCACTCTTGTACTGCACGGCCGACAGCGGGTACAGCACCAGCTTCAGCAGCACCACCAGGCCGACAATGGCCCAGCCCCAGTTGTTGACGACCTTGTGGACCTGGTTGAGCACCCAGAACAGGCCCTGGCCGATGATGGCCATGATCGAGAAGCGGCTGTAGTCGACCACACGGTCCAGACCCTTCACGTCTTCCTTGGCGATCTGGTTGACCAGCTTCGGGCCGACCCACAGGCGGGCTTCGCTGCTGACCGACTGGCCGGGTGCCACGTTGAAGGCCGGGCCGCGGGCCTCGATCTTGTCACGGCCGCTTTCCTGCGAAAGCACGTAGTGCGCGACCTGGTCGGCCTGCGGAATCCAGGCGGTGAAGAAGTGGTGCTGCAGCATCGCCAGCCAGCCGCCGGTGATGTTTCGGTTCAGCGCGCCATCGTCCAGGTAATCGGCGAACGCGCGGCGCTCATAGCCGTTTTCCGGGCTGAACCAGGTGGCGCCGTTGAAGCTGAAGGAATCCGGATTGGTCATGCTGCGCGACAGGATCGTCGGATGACGGTCCAGGGTGCGGTACACATAGCCGTTCCAGGCCGCAGCGCCGTTGTTGCGTACCACGTCCTGCACGCGGATGGCGTACTGGTTGCGCGAGAGCACCAGGGTGCGTTCGATCACCACGCCGTTGGGACCATTCCACACGAACGGGATCTTCAGCTCGTTCTGGCCGTCGGCCAGTTCGAACTGGCGCTGGTCACCGACCAGCTTGAAGCCATCGGCACCCGGCACCGGCACCGCCTTGTCTTCGCTGGCCCAGCCGCTGATGGCGCTGTACGGCGCCGCCGGATCTTCAGTCAGCAGACGCACCGGCGGGCTGCCGTCGTCCTTGGTCTGCGGGAACTGCAGCAGTTCGGCGTCGAGCACTCGGCCACCGTCGAGCACCAGACGCAGCACGTCGGTGGTCACGGTGACGCGCTGGGCGGCCGGGGTGGCGCTGGCCTGTACGGTGGCGGCGGCCGGGTCGACGGCCGCGCCCGGCACCGGGGCGCCGGGGACGCCACCCGGGGTGCTGCCCGGAACACTCTGCTGGGCTGCCGGAGCCGAGCTGGCGGTGGCGGCAGCCGGGGCGGCAGGCGCCTTTTCACGGCCCCACTCCATCCACAGCAATACGGCCACCATCAGCCAGGCAAAAATCAAAAATACGCGGGTCTGGTTCATCAGCAGGCAGGCTCAGCGGGGCCGGCAGGTGATGCCGGCTCGGTCAAAGTGGGAGTTGCGATGGCAACAGGCGGCGGCATTGTGCCGTCCGCAGCGGGCGCGGGCAATGCGCGCAGGCGCCGCAGCAGGCGCAGGAAGGCCTGGCGGACATCATCGTTGCTGGCCTGACGGGCAGCACTACGGACCACGACGACATAGTCGCCTGGTACAAGGTCGGCGCGGCAGTGACGCAGGGCATCGCGCAGCACGCGCTTGATCCGGTTACGCCCGACGGCGTGCGGATCGACCTTGCGGGAGACGGCCAGACCAAGCCTGGCCGGCCGTTCAACGGCCAGCCAGTGCAAGGTCATCAGCGGTTCGGACACACGGCGGGCGCCGTTGAAGACCGTAGAATATTCGGCACGCGTGCGAACCCGCGCAGAGCGAGGAAATCGCTTGCGCGGGTCGGCAGTACTCACTGTCAGATGGATTGCGTCTGCCGCGGGAAGCGGCATGGCAATCAGGCGCTCAGGACTTTGCGGCCCTTGGCGCGGCGACGCGACAGGATCTTGCGGCCGTCTGCGGTCTTCATACGGGCACGGAAGCCGTGGTCGCGCTTACGCTTGAGGTTGCTGGGCTGGAAGGTGCGCTTGGTGGCCATGTTGGGCCTCTCGTATGAGGTGGACGGAAAGAACCGGAAATTCTAGAGAGGTTGCCCCCCTCCCGTCAAGCCCTGCCTGCTACGCGATTTCATTCGGCTGTGCAACAGCTGTGGATGATTTTGTGAATAACTCCGGGACAAGCATTCCTCAGACCGCCGCTCGGTGGTAGTCTGAGCCATCCTTTTTCTCCCTTCCGGCCTGTCGGGACGGCGCTTGGCTGCGCCTGCCGCCGGGTCCAGGACATATTTTGCCGATGGATGCTTGGTCCCGTTGTCTTGAACGCCTTGAGGCGGAGTTCCCGCCCGAAGATGTTCACACCTGGTTGAAGCCACTGCAGGCCGATCTGCGCGCCGATGCGCTGATCCTGTATGCCCCGAATGCCTTCATTGTCGACCAGGTGCGCTCCCTGTACCTGCCGCGGATCCGCGAGCTGCTGACCCACTTCGCCGGTTTCGGCGACGTTTTTCTTGAAATCGGCTCGCGCCCGCGCCCGGTGGAGGCGCAGATCGCGCCACTTCTGCCGCCCGTCGCCACTGTGGCCGCAGAGCCACTGGTGCCGTTTGCCGGCAATCTGGACAACCACTACACCTTCGCCAACTTCGTTGAAGGCCGCAGCAACCAGCTGGGTCTGGCGGCCGCGTTCCAGGCGGCGCAGAAACCCGGTGACCGCGCGCACAACCCGCTGCTGCTGTACGGAGGCACCGGCCTGGGCAAGACCCACCTGATGTTCGCTGCCGGTAATGCGATGCGTCAGGCCAATCCGGCGGCGAAAGTGCTCTACCTGCGGTCGGAACAGTTCTTCAGTGCCATGATCCGGGCCCTGCAGGAAAAGACCATGGACCAGTTCAAGCGTCAGTTCCAGCAGGTGGATGCGCTGCTGATCGACGACATCCAGTTCTTTGCCGGCAAGGACCGTACCCAGGAAGAGTTCTTCCACACCTTCAACGCGCTGTTCGACGGCAAGCAGCAGATCATCCTGACCTGCGACCGGTACCCCCGCGAAGTGGAAGGCCTGGAAGCCCGGCTCAAGTCGCGTCTGGCCTGGGGCCTGTCGGTGGCGATCGAGCCGCCGGACTTCGAGACGCGCGCCGCGATCGTGCTGGCCAAGGCACGCGAACGGGGTGCCGAGATTCCTGATGATGTTGCGTTCCTGATCGCCAAGAAGATGCGCTCCAATGTGCGCGACCTCGAGGGCGCGCTGAATACCTTGACCGCCCGCGCCAACTTCACCGGCCGCGCGATCACCACCGAGTTCGCGCAGGAAACCCTGCGTGACCTGCTGCGCGCCCAGCAGCAGGCGATCAGCATTCCCAACATCCAGAAAACCGTGGCCGACTACTACGGGCTGCAGATCAAGGATCTGCTGTCCAAGCGCCGGACCCGTTCCCTGGCCCGCCCGCGCCAGGTCGCGATGGCCCTCACCAAGGAACTGACCGAACACAGCCTGCCGGAAATCGGCGATGCGTTCGCCGGCCGTGACCACACCACCGTGCTGCATGCCTGCCGTCAGATCCGGACGCTGATGGAAACCGACGGCAAGTTGCGGGAAGACTGGGACAAGCTCATCCGCAAGTTGAGCGAATGATGCACGCACGCCGTTGAGGCGTCATCGTATAAAACGGTGCAGAATCCTGGGGCAAGCGCGGGATTCTCTGTGGATAAAAATTCCATCTGCCTCGCAGAGAAATTTATCCACAGGTTTCCCCACCTGCTGAAGGGTAGTAACCCAGAGGGTTTCGATGGTAATAACCCTATTTATTTCAATAAGTTAGGGTTGTTTTCCAGCGATTCTGCCGCTACCAGCACCACCAAGCTTTTGATTTATTCCACATCTTTTAAAGCATAGGGGCACGAAACCAGATGCGTTTCACACTGCAGCGCGAAGCCTTTCTCAAACCCTTGGCACAAGTCGTCAATGTGGTCGAACGCCGCCAGACCCTGCCGGTTCTGGCCAACTTCCTCGTCCAGGTGCAGAACGGCCAGCTTTCGCTGACCGGTACCGACCTGGAAGTGGAAATGGTGTCGCGGATCGCAGTCGAAGATGCCCAGGATGGCGAAACCACGATCCCGGCACGCAAGCTGTTCGAGATCATCCGTGCCCTGCCGGACGGCAGCCGCATCACCGTTTCGCAGACCGGCGAGAAGATCACGGTGCAGGCTGGGCGCAGTCGTTTCACGCTGGCTACCCTGCCCGCCAATGACTTCCCGTCGGTCGACGAAGTCGAAGCCACCGAGCGCGTGGTCATCGGCGAAGCCACGCTGAAGGAGCTGATCGAACGCACAGCGTTCGCGATGGCCCAGCAGGACGTGCGCTATTACCTCAACGGTCTGCTGTTTGACCTTCGTGGCGATGCCCTGCGTACCGTGGCAACCGACGGCCATCGGCTTGGCCTGTGCGAGACCGAGCTGGAGAAGCCGAGCGGTTCCAAGCGCCAGATCATCGTGCCCCGTAAGGGCGTGACCGAGCTGCAGCGCCTGCTGGAGAGCGGCGATCGCGAGATCGAGCTGGAAGTTGGCCGCAGCCACGTGCGGGTCAAGCGCGATGATGTGACCTTCACTTCCAAGTTGATCGATGGCCGTTTCCCCGATTACGAAGCGGTGATTCCGATTGGTGCCGATCGCGAGGTGAAGGTGGATCGCGAGGCGCTGCGCGCGTCCCTGCAGCGCGCAGCCATCCTGTCCAACGAGAAGTACCGCGGCATCCGCGTGGAAGTCTCGCCGGGCAACCTGAAGATCAGCGCCCACAATCCTGAGCAGGAAGAAGCGCAGGAAGAAATCGAAGCGGACACCGAGGTCAACGACCTGGCCATCGGCTTCAACGTGAACTATCTGCTTGATGCACTCTCGGCGCTGCGCGATGAGCACGTCATCATCCAGCTGCGTGATTCGAACTCTTCGGCCCTGGTACGCGAAGCCAGCAACGAGAAGTCGCGCCACGTAGTGATGCCGCTGCGTCTGTGACATCAGGTTCCACGTGGAACAGAAAAACGCCCGGATGCCCGGGCGTTTTTTTTTGTTTGTTCCACGTGGAGCACGCATCGACGGGAAGCGAAGTCGCCGGGGTACACCCGACGTACGTTGCAGGCGTCCGGATGCTTGAGGGTTGCGCGCGTATATCCAGGCCGGAGGACGTGAGTCGTCTGCGGTATCGCGTGATTTCTGCCGGTAGAGGTACCTGCGGTTTGACGACTATCCACATGTCTTCCGCGCGACGTTTTGAAGGCTTCCAAGCTTTTAAATCTGTATATAAATCTAAAGCTTGGTGGTGATGGTAGAGCCAGATTTCGTGGAAAACGGGATCAAGTCATTGAAATGTATAGGGTTTATAGCCTCGAAACCCCCTTCGTAAGTGGGCCTCAGCTTGGGGGGAATCCTGTGGATAGAATTCCATCTGCAAAAAACGATGAAATTTATCCACAGATTGCCCAGTGCTTGTGTATAAGTAATACAGTCGATCTGTGCATAGATGCACCCGCGCTTGCGAATTCCTTTAAATCTGAAAGCACGCCAAGTGCACGGCTCGCCAGATTGGAAGGAAATGCAGCCTATCGCCCGCTCTTTTACGGGCAGCAGCGTGTGAGGGGCGAGGAGGTTCCACGTTTTTTTGTGGATTCTGCTGGCTGTATGGTGTGGCTGCGCACCAGATTTGAAGAAAAACGCTGCCTTTTGCCGGCGCATGGAACCGAGGCCACCTCGCCAAGTTGTCGACCGCGACGAGATCCTGCAGAGGGAGTTGATCAATGCGCTAAGCTGATCGGCTCTGTCCCCTGCTCGACCAGGCTTCTACCGCATGCAGATCTGCCGACTCACGCTTCACCAGTTGCGTCGCTTCGATGCGGTCGAACTGTTGCCGCAGGCCGGCGTGAATCTGTTGACGGGTGACAACGGCGCGGGCAAGACCACCGTGCTGGAAGCGCTGCACGTCATGGCCTACGGGCGCAGCTTTCGCGGACGCGTTCGCGATGGGCTGATCCGGCAAGGCCAGGAAGCGCTGGAGATCTTTGTCGAATGGGACCAGAAGCGCGAGGGGCTGGATGACCAGCGGCGTCGCGCCGGCCTGCGCCACTCGGGTCAGGCGTGGAACGGCCGTCTCGACGGTGAAGATGTCACCCAGCTGGGTAACCTGTGCGCTGCACTGGCGGTGGTGACATTCGAGCCGGGCAGCCATGCCCTGGTCAGCGGCGGTGGCGAACCACGTCGACGCTTTCTGGATTGGGGATTGTTCCACGTGGAACCCGACTTCCTCGGTCTGTGGCGGCGCTACTCACGCGCGCTGAAGCAGCGCAACGCCCTGCTCAAACAGGGGGGACCGCCGCGGATGCTCGATACCTGGGACCACGAACTGGCAGAATCGGGCGAACCGCTGACACGGCGCCGGATGGCATACCTCGAACGCCTGCAGGAGCGGACCATCACGCTCGCGGCAGAACTGGCACCTCAGTTGGGCATCCACAGCATGGTGCTTTCGCCCGGTTGGCGTAGGCACGATGTTTCACTGGCGGACGCGCTGCTGCTGGCGCGCGAGCGTGATCGGCAGGCCGGCTACACCTCGGTGGGCCCGCACCGTGCGGACTGGAGCGTTGGCTTTGATGCCATTCCGGGTCGAGAGGCGCTCTCCCGCGGCCAAGCCAAGCTCACTGCGCTGGCCTGCCTGCTCGCCCAGGCCGAGGACTATGCAATGCAACGGCAGCAATGGCCCGTCATTGCCTTGGACGACCTGTCCTCCGAGCTGGACCGCACTCACCAGGCGCGGGTGCTTGAACGCCTTCTCGCAGGCCCGGCACAGATTTTCATCACCGCTACCGAAACGCCGGCAGCGTTGGCGGGCCGCACCGATATCAACCGGTTCCACGTGGAACATGCACAGGTCGTGGCTGTGCCATAGTGCTGACGAGGGCCCAGCGGTCCCGGCTGGTATAATTCAGTCTGCAACCCCTTTTACTCGGCGCACCCACGTGGTGCCCGACCTGCGGAGCCTACGGCAAGCGCAATGACCGACGAACTGAACACCCCGGCAAACAACGGCAACTACGACGCCAACAGCATTACGGCACTGGAAGGCCTGGAGGCGGTCCGCAAGCGCCCCGGTATGTACATCGGCGACGTCCACGACGGCACCGGTCTGCACCACATGGTGTTCGAGGTGGTCGACAACTCGATCGACGAGGCTCTCGCCGGTCACGCGGACAAGGTCACCGTGACGATCCACGCTGACGGCTCGGTGTCGGTCTCCGATAACGGTCGTGGCATCCCGGTGGGCAAGCACGCGCAGATGAGCGCGAAGCTGGGCCGCGAGGTATCCGCTGCCGAAGTGGTCATGACGGTGCTGCATGCCGGTGGCAAGTTCGACGACAACAGCTACAAGGTGTCCGGCGGCCTGCATGGCGTGGGTGTCAGCGTGGTCAACGCGCTCTCCGGCAAGCTGCTGCTGGATATCTACCAGGGCGGTTTCCACTATCAGCAGGAGTACGGCGACGGTGCGGCCAAGGGCCCGCTGGCGCAGCTGGGCGAATCCAGCAAGCGCGGCACCACACTGCGCTTCTGGCCTTCGGAAACGGCGTTCCACGGAAACGTCGAGTTCCACTACGACATCCTTGCCCGTCGCCTGCGTGAGCTTTCCTTCCTCAACTCCGGCGTCAACATCACGCTGGCCGACGAGCGTGGCGAAGGCCGACGTGACGATTTCCATTACGAAGGCGGAATCCGCAGCTTCGTCGAGCACCTGGCGCAGCTGAAGACCCCGCTGCACCCCAACGTCATCGCGGTGACCGGTGAGCACAACGGCATTACCGTGGAAGTGGCCCTGCAGTGGACCGATTCCTACCAGGAAACGATGTACTGCTTCACCAACAACATCCCGCAGAAGGACGGCGGCACCCACCTTGCCGGCTTCCGCGGTGCACTGACCCGTGTGCTCAACAACTACATCGAGCAGAACGGCATCGCCAAGCAGGCCAAGATCAACCTGACCGGCGATGACATGCGCGAAGGCATGATTGCCGTGCTGTCGGTGAAGGTGCCCGACCCGAGCTTCTCCAGCCAGACCAAGGAGAAGCTGGTCAGCTCCGACGTGCGACCAGCCGTGGAAAACGCCTTTGGCGCCCGTCTGGAAGAGTTCCTCCAGGAAAACCCCAACGAAGCGAAGGCCATCGCCGGCAAGATCGTCGATGCCGCGCGGGCCCGTGAAGCGGCCCGCAAGGCCCGCGATCTGACCCGCCGCAAGGGCGCGCTGGACATTGCGGGCCTGCCCGGCAAGCTGGCTGACTGCCAGGAAAAGGACCCGGCGCTGTCCGAGCTGTTCATCGTCGAGGGTGACTCCGCGGGTGGCTCGGCCAAGCAGGGCCGCAACCGCAAGAACCAGGCCGTGCTGCCGCTGCGCGGCAAGATTCTCAACGTGGAACGTGCACGCTTCGACCGCATGCTGTCCTCCGACCAGGTTGGTACCCTCATCACCGCGCTGGGCACCGGCATCGGTCGCGACGAGTACAACCCGGACAAGCTGCGCTACCACCGCATCATCATCATGACCGACGCCGACGTTGACGGCGCGCACATCCGTACCCTGCTGCTGACCTTCTTCTACCGGCAGATGCCGGAGCTGATCGAGCGCGGCTACGTGTATATCGGCCTGCCGCCGCTGTACAAGATCAAGCAGGGCAAGCAGGAGCTCTACCTCAAGGACGACCCGGCCTTGAACGCCTACCTGGCGAGCAGCGCCGTGGAAAATGCGTCGCTGGTGCCGGCCGAAGGAGAGCCGGGCATCGAAGGCGTGGCGCTGGAAAAGCTGCTGCTGGCCTACGCCAGCGCGCAGGATGCCATCGCCCGCAACGCGCACCGCTACGACCGTGGCCTGCTCGAGGCATTGGTCGACTACGTGCCGATGAACCTGGAGAACCTGCGCAGTGCCAGTGAGGGCGAAGGTCTGGAGGCGCTGGCCAAGCGCTTGAACCAGGGCAGCCTGGGGTCGCCCCGCTTCAGCCTGACCCTGCAGGAGCCGAACGACGAGCGTCCGGCGGCGCTGCTGGTCACCCGCCGCCACATGGGCGAGGAGTTGATCCAGGTGCTGCCGCTGTCTGCTTTCGAGGGCGGCGAACTGCGTGCGGTGTACCAGGCCTCCGAACTGCTGCACGGCCTGATCCGCGACGGCGCCCGCATCGCACGCGGCGCCAAGTCGGTGGATGTCACCTCGTTCGCCCAGGCACAGAACTGGTTGCTTGAGGAAGCCAAGAAGGGCCGCCAGATCCAGCGCTTCAAGGGCCTGGGTGAAATGAACCCGGAACAGCTGTGGGATACCACGGTGAACCCGGACACGCGCCGCCTGCTGCAGGTGCGCATCGAAGATGCGGTGGCCGCCGACCAGATCTTCAGCACGCTGATGGGCGACGTGGTGGAACCGCGTCGCGACTTCATCGAAGACAACGCGCTGAAGGTGTCCAACCTGGATATCTGACACAATCGGGAAGGTCGGTGTGCGTCATGCGCACATCGACCTCCTTTCCCGATCCAAGGTCACCGATGTCCGCACCCGCGCAGGTCCCGCCGTTGCCGTCTGCCCCACCTCCTGCCGCGCGTCGCGCTGGCTCCCCGGTAGCGGGTTTTCTGATCGACTTCGGCCTGGCCGCGCTGCTGCTGGCCATTCTCAGCCTGGTGACCGGCCTGGCCTGGGGACTCTACCGCGGGCTGGTTGTCGGCGCCGAGGCCGCCGCCGCAGGTACGCCGGCACCCGATGCCGCCGCCCTGCCCACCCTGCTCGGCACGCCCGGGCCACTGGCGCAGATCCTGATGGCGCTGGTCTCCACCGGTGGTGTGGCGCTGATCCTGTACTTCTGGCGCCGTCGCGCTGACCGCAGCGAACGTCAGGCTTCGCTTCATGCAGCTGCCAAAGCATCCACCTGGCTGTGGACGCTGCTGGTGGCCGCGCTGGTGGTCGCTGGCTCGAACGCCATTGCCTTCGGCGCCGAGCAGCTGGGTATCAAACCGGTACCCACCAATCTGGACCTGATGACCCGCGCGGTGGACCAGTTCCCGCTCTTCCTGCTGCTGTTTGCCGTGGTGCTCGCGCCTGCCTACGAAGAACTCCTGTTCCGCCGCGTGCTGTTTGGCCGCCTGTGGAAGGCGGGTCGACCGTGGCTGGGCATGCTGCTGAGCAGTCTGGCCTTCGCCCTGGTCCACGAGCTTCCCGGCACCAGCGCCAACGGTCCTGCGGAGATCGCCCAGCTATGGCTGGTCTATGGCGGCATGGGCGCAGCGTTCTGCTGGCTGTACCAGCGAACCGGAACGCTGTGGGCCCCGATTGCCGCACACGCGTTGAACAACGCCGTGGCACTGGGCGCTTTGGTGTTTCTGGGCTATAGCTGAGTGAAACAGAGGCGAATTCCGCTTGACGAAACGTTAAGCCACGCCGTTGGACACTGCTTGTATGAACACGGGGATCCAAGCATGAAACGACTACTGCTGACACTGGCCATCACCACCCTGCTCACCGCGTGTGCGACCACGACGTCACCGACCGGGCGAAAGCAGATGGTCGGAGGCGTGAGCCAGGCCCAGCTCGACCAGCTGGGCGCGCAGGCCTTCGCTGAAACCAAGTCCAAAGGCAAGCTGAGCAACGACAGCCGGCAGAACGCGTACGTTCAGTGTGTGGTCAATGCATTGGTCGCACAGTTGCCGCAACAGTACCGTAGCGTACGGTGGGAAACGGCGTTGATGCAGGATGCCGAGCCCAATGCGTTCGCCTTGCCCGGCGGCAAGGTGGGCGTGAACACCGGCATCTTCACCGTGGCCAAGAACCAGGACCAGCTTGCGGCGGTGATCGGCCATGAAATCGGCCACGTCATCGCTCGCCATCATGAAGAGCGCATCACCCGCCAGATGGGCGCACAGACCCTGCTCTCGGTGGGCGGTGCGCTGGCCGGCGCGGCCTACGGCAACGACGCTGCGGCCGTGGTCAACCAGCTCGGCGGTGCCGGTGCGCAGGCGGCGTTCCTGCTGCCGGGCTCACGCACCCAGGAAAGCGAGGCCGATGTGGTCGGCCAGCGGCTGATGGCCGAAGCGGGCTTCGACCCGGCACAGGCGGTCAACCTGTGGCAGAACATGATGGCCGCCAGTGGTGGCCGCAGCCCGCAATGGCTCTCCACCCATCCCGATCCGGCCAACCGCATCCGTGAACTGCAGCGCGATGTGCCCGCCCTGCAAGGTGTGTACCAACAGGCGCAGGCCTCCGGTCGAAAGCCGCGCTGTAACTGAGATGGCGTGAAAATGCTGTGATGCACAACAAGAAACGATTCCTGATGTCGTTTCTTTCTGTTACGTTTGGCGGCTCAGATTTTTCTGACCGTCCGACTTTGCTGCCGCCCAGCGGTTCGATCGAGGTGAAAGATGATTTTGCGTAACCACAACAAGGCTTTGCTCACCGTCCTCATCGCGACCGCCGTGAGTGGCGCCGTGGTCACCGATGCCTTTGCCCAGTCCCGTTCGGCCGAACGCGGCGAGCGGGGCAACCGCGGGGGCAAGACCCAGGCTGCCGAGAAGCAGTACCCCAACGCGACCCGCGAAGAACCCAGCGTCAAGGCCTCGCCGAAGCTGCAGCGTCAGCTCTCGAAGATGATTGACGCCTACAACGATCAGAAGTTCCCCGAAACGCTGACCGAAGCCAACGCCGTGCTGGCCAACAGCGCTGCCAATACCTACGACAAGTCGCTGGCCGCCCAGCTGGCCTCGCAGGCGGCGTACAACGAAGACCAGATCGCCGACGCCGAGCGTTACCTGAAGCAGGTACTGGAGTTCAACGGCCTGGACAACAACGGCCACTACCAGTCAATGCTGATGCTGGCCCAGCTGCAGGTCCAGGAAGACAAGCTCGCCGAAGGTCTGGCGACGATGGACAAGTATTTTGCCGAGAGCGGGTCCAAGAAGCCGGAAGAGCTGATCCTCAAGGGCCAGACCCTGTACCAGATGGATCGTTATGCAGACGCCATTCCGGTGCTGCGTGAAGCCATCGCCGGTGCCAGCGAGCCGAAGGACAACTGGAACCAGCTGTTGATGGCTGCCCTGTCCGCCGGTGGTCAGACCGGTGATGCGGTGAAGGAAGCCGAAGCGATCGCCGCGCGCAGCCCGAATGACAAGAAGGCGCAGTTGAACCTGGCCAACATGTACATGCAGGCCGATGACATGGCCAAGGCCGCCGAGATCATGGGGCGTCTGCGTGCCAGCGGCCAGCTGACCGAGGAGCGCGAATACAAGCAGCTCTACTCGATCTATGCGAACACCGAGAACAAGGAAGCCGACGTCATCGCGGTGATCAACGAAGGTCTGCAGAAGGGCATCCTCAAGCCGGACTACCAGGTTTACCTGGCGCTGGCCCAGTCCTACTACTATTCCGAACCGTCGCAGGTCGAACCGGCCATCGAGGCGTGGCAGAAAGCGGCACCGCTGTCGCCCAACGGTGAAACCTACCTCAACCTGGCACGCGTCCTGCATCAGGAAGGACGCATCCCCCAGGCGAAGGAAGCAGCGCGTCAGGCCAAGGCCAAGGGTGGTCTGAAGAACCCGGCTGATGCAGATAAAATCATCAACCTGAAGTAAGTAGGAATAACGCCTGAACGCCTGTCAGATTGCTGCGCAGGCGCTCAGGATTGGTATAAGCTTGGAGGTTCCTGCGGTGTCATGCCCCGCTGATCAGGGATCCCGCTCCCCGGTATCCCGGCCCCACAATTGAGCTCTTGGCGCATGACCGAACAACTAATCGTTCACCGGTACGAACAAGTCGAAGATAAGGGCATTAGCTGGCCCCGCGTCGTCGGCATCGCGTTTGTTATCGCCCTGCATCTTGCTGCCCTGATGCTGCTTCTGATTCCCGCCGTGGCCCCCAAAGCCGCCCAGGAAAAGGAACGCAACGTCATGGTAACCATCGTCGACGCGCCGCCGCCGCCTCCGCCGCCGCCGCCGCCGCCGCCGCCGGATGACACCCCGCCGCCGCCGGTGAAGAACCTGTCGCCGCCCAAGCCGTCGCCGGTTCCGCCGCCGCCGCAGGCGCCGGTGGTCGATATTCCGGACCCGCGCCCGACCGACATCGTGACCCCGCCGTCGCCGCCGTCGCCGCCGCAGCCGCCGGCGTCGATCGAAGCCAGCGTGGACATCTCGTCCAAGGCAATGAATCCCCCGCGTTATCCGCCGGCTGCATTCCGTGCAGGTATCCAGGGTGAAGTGATCCTGATCATCGATGTCGATGCCAACGGCAACGTCACCAATGTCACGGTCGAAAAATCCAGCCGTAACCGCGATCTGGATCGCGCCGCGATGGAAGCTGCCCGCAAGTGGCGTTTCAACGCTGCAGAGTCGGGCGGAAAGAAAGCCGCAGGTCGCGTCCGCGTCCCGGTCAACTTTGCGCTGAGCTGATAGCGTAAGGGTGGCCCTGGGCCACCCCCGCCACCGGTTCGTTTTGCCCAGCAACACCCTTCAACACCACACACAACAAAGGTAAGCGTCATGCTGCAGGAACTCTTCATCGCCGCTGCTGCCGGGGGCAACAACAACGCCCTGTCGCAGATGGGCTTCGAGCATCTGATCCACGAAATGACCACCCAGCCGGGTGACTTCGCTGTCTCCTGGATCGTGCTGTTGACCCTGGTCATCATGTCGGCCATGTCCTGGTACTGGACCGTCATCAACATCTTCCGTGCTACCCGCCTGAAGAGCGCAAGCGACCGCGTGACCTCGCTGTTCTGGGACACCCCGAACGCACAGGACGCCATCCGTGCCATGGAAGAGCAGCCGGCTTCGGAGCCGTTCTCCAAGATCGCTCTGGACGCAGCCCAGGCTGCTGCCCACCACCAGCGCGCTGAAGGCGGCAACGCCACCGGTCTGGGTGAAAACCTGAGCCGTTCGGAGTTCGTCGACCGCGCTCTGCGCCAGGCCGTCACCCGCGAAAGCAACAACCTGCAGTCGGGCATGACCCTGCTGGCCACCGTCGGCGCGACCGCTCCGTTCGTGGGTCTGCTGGGTACCGTGTGGGGCATCTACGGCGCGCTGATCAAGATCGGTGCTACCGGTTCCGCCTCGATCGACGCCGTTGCAGGCCCGGTGGGTGAAGCACTGATCATGACCGCCATCGGTCTGTTCGTGGCTATCCCGGCCGTGTTCGCCTTCAACTTCTTCAGCAAGATCAACAGCGCAACCATCAGCAAGTTCGATACGTTCGCTCACGACCTGCACGACTTCTTCGCCACCGGTTCGCGCGTCCGTTAATTCGGCGCGCGTCACCCGGCAACGTACGTAGTCACTTCGATTTAGACGGAGCCCGTTATGGCTTTCAGTAGTGGTAACAGCGGCGGCCCCATGGCCGACATCAACGTTACGCCCCTCGTGGACGTGATGCTGGTGCTGCTGATCATCTTCATCATCACGGCGCCTCTGATGTCCCACAAGGTCAAGGTCGAGCTGCCGGAGGCCAACCTGGTTCAGAACCCGGAAGACGCCGAAAAGCGTTCGAGCCCGATCACCTTGGCAGTCAAGGAAGACGGCTCGGTTTACTGGAACGACGAGGAAATCGATCGTGGGACCCTGGAGTCCCGCCTCGCTACCGCCGCCCAGCAGACTCCGCAGCCGCCGCTGAACCTGCGTGGTGATCGCACCACCAAGATGCGCATCATCAACGACCTGACCAAGGTCGCGCAGGAGCAGGGCATGTTGGACGTCGGCTTCGTCGCGACCAAAGAAAAGGGGCAGTGAGCCATGGCATTCAGTAGTGGTGGTGGCAAAGGCCCCATGGCCGACATCAACGTCACGCCCCTCGTGGACGTGATGCTGGTTCTGCTGATCATCTTCATCGTGACCGCGCCGATCATGACGTACCCGATCGCCGTGGATCTGCCGCAGCGGGTTCTGAACCCACCGCCGGTGACGGTCGAACCGCCGCCGCCGATCGAACTGCGCGTGGATGCGAGCAACCAGGTGAGCTGGAACAACTCGCCGGTGCCGGTGAGCGAACTGCAGCAGCGGATGGAACAGGAGGTCCAGCGTGACCCGACCAACCAGCCGGAACTGCGTATCGACGCCAGCCCCGACTCCGAGTACGACGTGATGGCCAAGATTCTGGCTGCCGCGAAGAATGCTCAGATGAAGAAGATCGGCTTCGTCCAGCAGTAAGCAATACGCACGACAAAGTCATGACGCGACTTGAAAACGCCCCTGGAAACAGGGGCGTTTTTTTATGTGCGCTAAAGAACGGCGCTGGCTGGCCGCTACAGCTCACGTCGCGCTCACGCGTGATCTGCAGCACACCAAACGGCGTTCTTCGCCGCCGCCACTGCAGGGGGAACGACCGGAAGCAGTCTTCGGCGCATCGACCTTCGATGGGCCGCGTTGCCATGGCCCGCTGATAACCGCAACGCCTCAAGGATCACCGCATGGAAGCGCACATGCCCGTCACCTCACCCACCGACAGCGCCACCCATGCTGCGCGGCGTGCTGCACCACGTCCAAGGCGCTGGTGGGGAGTGCTCGCCCTGCTGTGCTGCATGGCGGTGTTCAACACGGCCGCTGCCCCGTTCCACGAAGGTTTCCTGACCCAGCCTGCCGGCCTGCCGCCGGTAAGCGGGCCTGGCACATCTGTCTTCACCATGCAGCTGGGCGGCGTGCCCTTCGTCGTGACCTCCAGCGCACCTGCACTGTCATGGGAACCGGGTGCGCTCGATATCAATGCGCCTACAGGCAACATCTTCATCCGCCGTGCGGATGGTCGCCCCTTTACCGTCGGGACGATCGTGGTGGGTTCCTACACGCCCAGCGGCCAGCCGGCACAGATCCGTCTGTCGCGCAGTGGTGCACTGGTCGTCCCGATCCAGCCCTTCACGATTGACGCGACATCGGTGCACAGCTTTCCCGACCTTGAAGTGGACGAACTGCGGTTTGCTGCCCCCTCGCTCATGGGGCTGTCCATCCGGCAGATCATCGGCAACAGCGACGTCGCGCCCAAGCTGCCCACGGTCACCTCCATTTCGCCGGCCAGCGGAACGACCACCGGCGGCACGCCGGTGATCATCACCGGCACCAACTTCGTCGATGTCATCGGTGTGGAGATCGGGCAGGCCGCCAGCCTCTATACCCTTGTGAGCAGCACCGAAATCCATCTGCAAACGCCGCCCAGTGTTCCCGGTGCTGCCGATGTGCGCGTCATCACGGCCGCCGGAAGCTCCAGCGCCTCCGGTCCCCCCGTGTCCTACACCTACGTCGGCGTGCCGACGATCACCAACGTCTCGCCCGCCGCCGGTCCGCTCGCTGGCGGCAACATGGTCACCCTCACCGGCACCAACCTCGGGTCGGTCAACACCGTGCAGTTCGGCGGCACCGATTCCAATCAGATCTACCTGGTCAGTGATACCCAGCTGAGGGCCATCGCGCCGCCGGACAGCGCGGGCACGGTGAACATCCAGGTGGGCAGTGTCGCCGGCACCAGTGCACCGAGCGCGGCCTCCAGCTACAACTACGTCGCCGCGCCCGTCGCCAGCAATGATCACCTCGGCAACTGGGCCGTCTACAATCACGGGCAGAATCCGCAGCTCAGCACCAACCTGGGCCCGAAGGTCGGCAATGTGGCCACCAGCTACGCGGTTGTCTCGCCGACCGCGCTCGGCGGCACGGTGACGGTGGACAGTAACGGCATGCTGGTCTACATCACGCCGTTGGGCGTGCGCTCGCAGACCGACAGCATCCAATACACCGCCAGTAATGAAGGCGGTACCTCCAATGTCGGCACCTTGACGGTTGGCATCCGCACGCCGTTCTTCGTTGCCGAGCTGAGCGGCCCAGCCCAGCGCGGCACCCCGTTGCAAGGCGTCAACGTCGCCGTGTCCAACGGTCGCGCGCCGTATACCTGTGCGGTCACGCCGGCCTCCGGTGCCTTGCCCGCCGGCGTGCAGATCGGCGCGGATTGCACGTTGACCGGCACGCCCACGCAGAGCGGCACCTTCCCGTTCGCTGTCAGCATCACCGACAGTTCGGATACGCCTTTCACGATGAACAGCGCCACGCTGAATCTGGTCGTGGCGCCGCCGCCGGCGTCGCTGACCTCGCTGCTGCCGGCCAGCGGTCCGGCCAGTGGCGGCAGCAACGTGATGCTCACCGGCCAGCTCGCTGATGCCACCGCCGTGATGTTCGGCAACCAGCCGGCCACCTCGTTCACCCAGCTCGATCCCACCCGCATCATCGCGGTAACCCCCGCGGGCACGGCCGGCGAGGTTGATGTCACTGTCGTCACCGGCAACGGCACCACGCCGGTTACCCCGGCAGGCCGGTACACGCGTATTGCACAGCCGCTCATCACCCAGCTGTTGCCGGCGGCAGGTCCGGCTGCGGGGGGCACCACGGTCACCGTGTCCGGCACCGGTCTGGCCAGCGTCTACGAGGTCACCGTGGGGGGCCGCCCCGCAACAGCGGTCGTCGCCCACAGCGACGCCACGGTCACCTTCATCGCACCGGCCGGTCCGGTGGGCACGCACGATGTGCAGCTGATCGGCAACGGCGGAGCAAGCGCAATCAACGCGGCAAGTCTTTACACCCAGGCGATCGCACCTGTTGCGGCAGACGTCCTCGTACCCAGCGTGCCCTACAACGATGGCAGCAACACGCCGCTGGTCTTCAGCCTGGCCGCGCAGGCAAGCAACACGCCGATCGGCTTCAAGACGGGCGCCGCCACCACTGCGCTCGGCGGCAGCGTCAGCGTCGACACCAACGGCGAGGTGACCTACATCGCGCCGGTCGGTGTGCGTGCCAGCATCGACAGCTTCCAGTTCACCGCGCGCAACGCGGGTGGCACCTCCAACCCGGCCACAGTGAGCCTGGCCCTGGGCGAGCCCACCCTGCAGGCCGTGCTCGTGGGCAGTGGGCAGCATGGCACTGCAGTGGCGGGCGCCCGCATCACCCTCAGCGGAGGACGGGCGCCGTATCAGTGCGCCTCCGCGCCCAGCGCCGGCGCGTTGCCGGCCGGCGTGCAGCTCAATGCAGACTGCACGCTGAGTGGCATGCCGACCCAGAGCGGAACCTTCAGCTTTGCCGCCGAGGTCACCGACAGCTCGACCAGCGCGTACACCACCCGTACCGGCACGCTCGTTTTCACGGTGGGCGCCAAGGTGCCGGATGCACCGCTGATCGGCACCGTGACCACGGGCGCACCCGGCACGGTCGAGGTCAGGTTCACCGCGCCCGCCACCGACGGTGGCTCGCCGATCATCGGCTACACGGTGACCGCTCAGCCAGGTGGCGCGAGCGTATCCGGTACGACAGCACCGCTGACGGTGACCGGCCTCACCGTCGGCACCGCCTATACCTTCACCGTGATCGCCCGCAATGCGGCAGGCAACAGCGTGCCGTCCGCACCGTCCAGCGCGGTAACGCCGCATGCGCCTCCGAGTGTCCGCCCGGTCAACGCCGAGGTAGGCTACGGCGCTACCGCCGCGCCGATCACCTTGGCCATTGAAGGCGCCGCCAGCACCGTGGAGATCGTCGAGGCACCATCGCACGGCAGCGCCGTGGTCGACGGCCTGGCCGTCTTCTACACGCCTGCGACAGGCCATGCCGGCGAGGACAGTTTCAGTTACCGGGTCCGCGATGCGTTCAGTACCTCGGCCGCCGCCCGGGTGAGCATCACCGTGGCCGCACCGCAGGTGCGTCTGGCGACCACCACGCTCGGCCAGGCCACGACCGAGCTGGATTTCAGCCAGGCACTGCGCAGCGAGGGCGGCCTGGCACCCTACCGCTATGCCGTCACCGCCGGTGCCCTGCCGACCGGTGTGACCCTTGCGGAAGACGGTCGCTTCACCGGCCGGCCCACGGCTGATGGCAGCTTCGCCTTCACCGTCACCGTGACCGACAGCAGCACCGGCAGTGGACCGTTCAAGGTGAGCCAGGCCTACGCGCTGCAGGTGGCCGCGCCGCAGGTGGCGCTGGACATCACCCCGCTGGCAGATGCCGTGGGTGCCGCTGCCTACACCCAGCGGCTCAGCGCCAGCGGTGGCACCACGCCGTACCGCTTCGCACTGCGCACGGGGCGACTGCCGGCTGGCTTGACGCTGCTCGACAGCGGGGAAATCAGCGGTGAGCCGACCGAGGCGGGCGACTTCAACTTCACCGTCGAGGTCACCGATGCCAATGGCTACACGGGCACGGCCGCGCACGCGCTCAGCGTGCAGGCCGCAGAACAGCGGATAGGACAGATGGTGGTCAACCCGGAAGCGCCGGTGTACACCCCCGGCGGCGTCTTCAGCGTGGCAGCGCCGGGCGGTGCTTCTGGCCAGCCGGTGCAGTTCCGCAGTGCGACACCGGCAATCTGCACCGTGCAGGGCGCGAGCGTGCTGATGCTCGGTGCAGGCACCTGCGTGCTCACCGCCGACCAGTCCGGCAACAGCCTGTACGCCGCAGCGGCCCAGTCACGCCTGGAGGTAGCCATCGGTGCCGCCAGGCCGGTGCTCACCTGGGCAGCTGCGCTGAGCAAGGTTTACGGCGAGGACGACTTCGAGCTGCCGCTGCCGCAGAGCACCAGCCCGGCCGGTTTCAGCTTCATCAGTTCCAACCCCGCCGTGGCCACCCTTACCGGTCGGACCGTCACCCTGCATGGCGAAGGCAGCACCCTCATCACCGCAACGCAGGCGGCCAGCGGCCCCTATGCTGCTGCCAGCGTGCAGGTGCAGCTGGTGGTGGCAGGCCGCCCCGACCCGACCCGCGACGCGCAGTTGAGCAACAGCCTGCAGGCGCAGGTGGATGCCAGCGTGCGCTTTGCCCAAGCGCAGCAGGCCAACATCCGTGGTCGCCTGCGCCAGGTGCGCAGCGGCGACAATGCCTCAAGCATGGACGTGTCGCTGGCGTATGCGGGCAGCACCCCCGGCCAGGGCCTGTCGCTACCACTGAACAGCGCCGCATTCGATGCGCCTGCCCTGCCGCAGGGCTGGGGAACCTGGGCGGCGGGCACACTGAGCTATGGCAGTTCCGGCCATGGCCGCACCAGCACCGACTTCAGCACCGGCGGCATTACCGTCGGCGCCGACCGCGCGCTGGGCGCGAACCTGCTGCTGGGCGTGGCCGGCAGCTGGGGACGCCAGGACACCGGGTTCGCGGGCAGTCCGTCGCGTACCGATGCCGAGCAGCGCTCGTTGGCGGTGTACGGGCTGTGGCGCACCGGCGAGCATCTGTTCGTCGATGCAGTGCTGGCCAGCGGCAGGCTCGATTTCACCTTGGACCGCTGGAGCGAGCAGGCCGCCGCGACGGCCCACAGTACCCGCGCGGGCAGGCAGCTCTTCGGTGCGCTGACCTTCGGTTACGAGCACCACGCTGGCAACGGCACCACGCTCACCACCTATGGCCGCGTTGATGGCCACAAGGCCGAGCTGGACCCGTACCGCGAGCATGGCCTGGGCGTGTACGACCTGCGCTATGGCCGCCAGGAGGTACGTACCAGCGCGCTGGCATTGGGGCTGGAAGGCAGCCATCCGTTCCAGCGCGACCGTGTGGGCTGGCGCCCTTACTGGAGCGTGGAATACCGTACCGCGCTGGATGACCGCAGCGACGTGTCGCTGAACTACGCGCAGCGACCGGACAGCCGCGACTACCTGCTGGCGATGCGCAGCTACAACGACGACACGCTGTCCCTCGGGGCCGGTATCGACCTGCAGCTGGACACCGGCTGGATGTTCTCGCTGCTGCTCGGCCACGACCAGGGCCGCAACACGCTGCGCAGCAGCAGCGTCGGGCTGCAGGTACGCTTCGGCGGCAACGCCGGCCCGCGCTGACCGGCATCGCCATCGGCGGGTGACGGCGGCCGGCCGTCACCCACTGCTGCACCTGCGGGCAGCGGCACGTTCTTCACCCTGCCCGGCTATGATCGCGCGATGCTCGCCTTCTTCGAACCCGTACGCCATTGGCTTGATGGCATGCCCCACATGGCCACCCTGCTGGCGGTGGCCTATGTGATCTACCTGCTCGGGCTTTCGGGCATGATCATGCTGCAGAAGCGCGAGCCGGTGGCCACGCTGAGCTGGATCCTCTCGCTGGCCGCACTGCCCTACCTCGGCTTGATCATCTACTACCTGCTCGGGCCACAGCGGGTAAAACGCCAGCGGCTGCGCCGCGGCCGTTCGCGCTCCGGCATGGAGCACTATCGTGCGGTCTGCCCGCCCGACGCGGACTGTACCGAGCTGTCCGCCATCGGCCAGTCCACCACCGGGCTGGCGCCGAGCAGCGCCACCGATGTGCGTTGGCTGGTGGACGGCGCGGCCACCTATGCCGCGCTGATCGAAGGAATCGCCCAGGCGCGCGACCACATACATCTGGAGTACTACATCTACGAACCCGACCACACCGGCACCCAGGTGCGCGACGCGCTGGTGGCTGCCGCAGCCCGTGGTGTGCAGGTCCGCCTGCTGCTCGATGCGGTGGGGGCAGGCAAGGTGCGCAGACGCTTCCTGCAGCCCTTGCTGGATGCCGGTGGCGAGGTCGCCTGGTTCCATCCCCGGCAGCTGCTCAAGCCCTTCCAGCGGCCCTGGTTGAACCTGCGCACGCACCGCAAGCTGGTGGTCATCGACGGCCTGCTGGCCTTCACCGGCGGCATCAACATCACCGACGATGAAAATGATGCGGTCGACCCCAAGGCTTACCGTGACCTGCACATGCGCCTGCGCGGCCACGTAGTGCGCAGCCTGCAGCTGGTGTTCGTGGAAGACTGGCTCTACGCCAGCGGCCAGCAGGCCGGCCAGCTCGAGCTCAACCGGCTCTGGCCACGTGAAACGCCCAGCCGCGAGGACGGCAGCATCAACGCCCAGGTGCTGGTCTCCGGTCCGGATTCGGGCTGGGAGCCGATCCATCGCCTGCAGGTGGCCGCCATCTACGAGGCGCGCAAGCGCGTGTGGCTGGTGACGCCCTACTTTGTGCCGGGCGAAGCGGCTCGCATGGCGCTGACCTCCGCCGCACTGGGCGGGTTGGACGTGCGACTGCTGGTGCCCAAGATGAGCGACTCGTGGTTCGTCACCCAGGCCGCGCGTTCCTACTTCGACGAACTGCTGCAGGCCGGCGTCAGGATTCACGAGTACGGCCCGCGCATGCTGCATACCAAGGCCTTCATCGCTGATGATGACCTGTGCATTGTCGGCACGGCCAACTTCGACCACCGCAGCTTCCGCCTCAACTTCGAGCTGTCGATGATGCTGCGTGACCGCGACAAGACGGCTGAGCTGGAGCAGATTCTGGAGGCCGAGTTCGCCAGCGCGCCACGCGTGCACAACGCCCGCGACCGCGCGCTGTGGCGGCACCGTCTGCCGGAAGCCTTCGCCCGGCTGGCCTCGCCGCTGCTGTAGGCGCGGCGCTACACTGCCGGCCTGTCTTTCTGCCATGCCGTGCCATGACCTGCCTGAGCGTCAACGTCAACAAGATCGCCGTGCTGCGCAACTCGCGCGGAGGCCACGAACCAGATGTCCTGCATGCCGCGCGCACCTGTCTGGACGCCGGCGCGCATGGCATCACCGTGCACCCGCGGCCCGACCGGCGGCACATCACCACTGAAGACGTGCTCGCGCTGTCCACACTCACGCAGCAGCGCGGCGTGGAGTTCAACATCGAAGGCAATCCGTTCGCGCCGCCACGCGAGGGCTACCCCGGCCTGCTGCCGCTGTGCGCGCAGACCCGCCCGGCACAGGCCACCCTGGTGCCCGACGGCGACGGACAGATCACCTCCGACCACGGGTTTGATTTTGCGCGCGACGGCGAACGCCTGCGTCCGCTGATCGCCGACCTCAAGGCCATGGGCTGCCGGGTGAGCCTGTTCGTGGACGCCGGTAATCCGTTGCTGGAGCAGGCCGCTGTCATCGGCGCCGACCGCATCGAGCTGTACACCGGCCCCTATGCCGAAGCGTATGCCAGCGGCGACGCACAGGCCGAACTCGCGCTGTTCGCCGCGGCTGCGCGTCGCGCGCAGGCGGTGGGTCTGGGCGTCAATGCCGGCCATGACCTCTCCCAGGACAATCTCGCCGCCTTCCTCGCCGCCGTGCCGGACGTGCTGGAGGTGTCCATCGGTCACGCGCTGATCAGCGAGGCCCTGTACGCAGGCATGACGCCCACGGTGCAGGCCTATCTGGCGATCACCCACAGCAGCACACGGGCTATCGGCTAGCGCCGGCTTGCCAGGCGAGCCATTCGACCTCTTTATATGGATCATATATGATCCGTATACAACGTCAGAACCGGACTCCCCATGGGCATCGTGAACATCGACGACGCACTGCATGACCAGCTGCGTCGTGCCTGCACCGTCAGCCATCGCTCCATCAATGCCCAGGCCAACTTCTGGATCAAGGTCGGCATGCTCTGCGAGATGAACCCGGACCTCAGCTTCCAGGACATCGTGGCCAGCGAACTGCGTGCTGCCGGGGTACAACCCGGCGCGGCCGGACCTCGCATCAGCTGAGGTGCCTGCGATGATCAAGCGCCCCGACGAACTGGCCCTGATGGCCGAATCCGGTCGCCTGCTGGCGCAGGTGTTCGCCCATATCGACCGGCTGCCGCTGGAGGGCATGAACACCCTGCAGATCAACGATGAGGTTGAACGCCTGATCGTCGACACGCTGCACGCGCGCCCGGCCAGCAAAGGCCAGTACGGCTTTGCGTACGTACTCAACGCCAGCATCGATGATGTCGTCTGCCACGGCGTGCCCTCGGCCAGGGACGTGCTGCGCAGCGGCCAGATCGTCAACCTCGACATCACCCTGGAAAAGAACGGCTATATCGCTGACTCGAGCACGACCTATCTGATCGGTGAGGTGGCCTACCCTGCCCGACGACTCGTGCAGGCCACCTACCAGGCAATGTGGAAAGGCATCGCTGCCGTGCGCCCCGGCGCCCACCTGGGCGACATCGGCAGCGCCATCGCGCGGCACGCGCGCGCGCACGGCTACAGCGTGGTCAAGGAGTTCTGCGGTCATGGCATCGGCCGTGATATGCATGAAGAGCCGCAGATCCTGCACTACGGTCATGCCGGCACCGGCCTGCAGCTGCAGGAAGGCATGGTGTTCACCATCGAGCCGATGATCAACCAGGGCAAGGCCGCGATCATCCACCACCCGGATCAGTGGCCGGTGCATACGCGCGATGGCAAGCTCTCGGCGCAGTTTGAACACACCGTCGCGGTGACCGCCACCGGCGTGCGCGTTCTCACGTTGCGTCCAGATGAAACGCCGTTGTGCGCTGTAGATTCCGGGACGCCCTAGGCTGGGAACGCGCCCTCCGGCTCGTCCAGCCGCGGCTTCCGGTGTCGCCAGAGCGATAGATGCGTGCCTGCCGCACCCGGTGGACGCTCGGCCGCTGAATACTTCAGGCGCTGACACGCGGCGTCTCAGCGATTGAGACGGCGTGGTCCTATCGTTGCAGGATGGGAATTGCCATCAAAGGCCGCGGCGCCACCAGCCACCTCGCCGGACGTTTCGAAAGCACGGTCAGCGAAGCCGTGGACGATGGCTGGGGCCTGGACGAAAGTGACGAGTTTGCCGCCGGCCGCCTGCGCACCGAAGTGCGCGCCGAGACCGCGCGCAGCATCATCAGCCGCAATTCCTCGCCGGATATAGGCTTCAGCCAGTCGGTGAACCCCTACCGCGGCTGCGAGCACGGCTGCTCGTACTGCTTTGCGAGGCCTTCGCATGCCTATCTCAACCTGTCGCCCGGGCTGGATTTCGAAACCAAGTTGTTCGCCAAGACCAATGCGCCGCAGCTGCTGCGCAAGGAGTTCTCGCGCCCCGGCTACGTGCCGCAGCCGATCGCGCTGGGCATCAACACCGATGCGTACCAGCCGATCGAGCGCAAGTTCAAGCTGACCCGGCAGCTCATCGAGGTGATGGCCGAGACCCGGCATCCGTTCTCGCTGATCACCAAGAACGCGCTGGTTGAGCGCGATATCGACCTTCTCGCGCCGCTGGCTGCACAGAAGCTGGTGAGCGTGCACTTTTCGGTGACCTCGCTGGACCCGCATCTTTCGGCCAGACTCGAGCCGCGCGCTTCGGCACCGCACGCACGGCTGCGTGCGATGAAGCGGGTCTCCGATGCCGGCATACCTGTAGGTGTGATGGTCGCCCCGGTGATCCCCTGGATCAACGACAGCGAGCTGGAAGCAGTGCTGGAAGCCGCACACGACGCCGGTGCCCGCACGGCCGGTTACGTGCTGCTGCGCCTGCCACTGGAGGTTGCGCCGTTGTTCCGCGACTGGCTTGACGCCCACCACCCCGACCGCGCCGCGCATGTGATGAGCACGATCAACCAGCTGCGCGGTGGCAAAGACTACGACAGCCAGTTCGGCACCCGCATGCGCGGCCAGGGCGTGTATGCCGACCTGCTGGCCAACCGCTTCAAGCTGGCACGCAGGCGCATCGGATTTGATGTCCAGAACAGCCACTGGCCGAAGCTGGACTGCAGCCTGTTCCAGAAGCCGCTGCCGCCGAAGGTCGACTCACCGCAGGGCAGCCTGTTCTAGCGGCACGGCGTGCACGGGACACGGTAGGTGACGACTGTTAGTCGTCACGCTTCCATCTTCGACCGGAATGTTGGATTGGCCGGCTCGCGCGCGCAGCGCGGCAGGTTCCGCGTCGTCTGACCGGACAGCAGCCAACCATGGGGGCGGCTCTACGGGAGCGGTTCGCGTGTTGCGTTGCTTGCAACCGCACCGTGGCGTTCTGTAGCTTAGCCTCGCCCCCGCATGAAACGGGGGTCGGGTTTGACAGCTCGATGTATGACGCACCAGCGCCTGTTTCCAGAGCGCAGCAGATTTCTGTTGCTGCTGAGGGAAACGGGACAGCTTGCCATGTCCATGGCGGGCGGTGCGCGGAGGCCGAAAGGTCTGCCGGTGTCATGCACGGTCTGTCAACCGCGTGCCGTCCGCCACCTCTGTTTGACAGCAGCGGTGGCGGTCTTCATTCGCATGAGGATTTGACCATGGCTGCCGATGCCAACGTTGTTGTTGCACCCCCGGACACTCCGACCTTTTCCCCTTCCCCACTCGATGCGCTCGAACAGGTCGGCATCGCGCTGCGCGCCTTGGCGGCGCTGCTCAGGCCTGATGATGATCTGCGCGCGGTCGAGCGCGGTGACCTGGCGATGCTGCTGACGGTGCTGGACGCGCGCGCTGAAGCCCCCGGGTCGATGGCGAGCCGTGCGCGGACGGCGGTGGTGGATCTGATCGGCAGCGGACGCCGGCTGGAGTGCCTGACCCGGGAGGATCTGCATGCGCTGGTGGAGGTGCTGGCGCTGATGCAGGCGCAGGCGGTGGAGCGGCTGGTCGCGCGGTGAGGGTTTGGCTGGGTCGAGGCCAGGAGCGTGACGACCAACAGTCGTCACCTACCCGTCGTCACCTGCCGATCCCACCCACCCTGTGACGTCTTCGGCTGGACAGCGGGGCATCGGGAGGCGAACAATCGGGGCCTGGCGCCGGGGGGCGCACCTTCTGGAGGTTCGGGCATGGCCAGCAACAGTGGTGCGACGGCGGCAATCATTGCGTCTACAACGGCGATCAACGCGGCGGCGGCTGCCAAGCAGCGCGAGGCACTGCTGGCGGCGTTCCGCGAGCGTGGCGCGCTCAGGCCGGCTCAGGCGATCGAGGGCGCGGTGCTGGACCCGGCGCTGAAGACGGTGCTGGCCTGGTACCAGGCCGAGAAGGTCATCCGCACCTCCGACGACGGCAAGCTCTACCTGGATGAGAACGCGCTGCAGGCCCAGCAGGCGCTGAGCCGGGGCAATACGCTGAAGGCGCTGTGGATTCTGCTGGTGATCCTGGTGGCGGTGGTGGCGCTGGTTGTTGCGGTGGTGGCGATCAATTCGCCTTGAGGGTGGGCGGTGCCCGGCGACAGGCAGAGCGTGACGACCAGCGGTCGTCACCTGGCATAAGCCCGGGCGGTCAGCCGCCAAACAGCTTCTGCGCCTGCTGGAACAGGATCCAGCTGGTGGCGATGAACTTGTCGCCGCCCTGGGGACGGTTGCCGCGGTGGGTGTGGGTGAAGGCGGTCGGCGCGAACAGCAGGCTGCCGGTGCGCGGTGCGATCCGGCGCTGCTGGAACAGAAACTCGGTTTCGCCCTGCTCAAAACCGTCGTTGAGGTAGAGCGTCCACAACAGGTGGCGGTGCAGCGTCTCGGCCTGGGCATCGCGCGGATACAGCTCGCAGTGCCAGTACGGGTAACCGCCTTCGCCAGCGGCATACCACTGCAGGTTGATCGCTCCAGGCCGCAGGCAGGTACGGGCGAGATCCGCCAGAGCGGCGGTCTGCATTGCGGGAAAATCCTCGGCGGTCAGGCGCTTGGGCTGCCCTGCGCTGTCCTGCACCTGCAGCATCAGCGGGGCGATCAGAGCCTGTGGATAACGCCGTAGATAACCCAGCAGCCCGTTGAACACTGCCTCCTGCACCAGATTCTCGACGTCGCGCCACTCAGCCTGGCCGCTGATGCGAAGATCCTTGCTGTGCTTGAGTTCCGGGTAGACACCACTGCCCACCGCACCGGGGTGCAGACCCTGGCTGGCCTGCATCCGGGCCACAATCGCGGCACACGCATCGGCGGGTACCGCGTTGTGGATCACTTCAATGAAATCGACCGGGTCGTGCACCTGCATGGGAGACATCCTTCGCCAGCTGACCCGTGATGGTGCCCACTGGCGAAGGCGATGTCACGCCGCGGTGACGTGCCCGCTCAGGCCTGCGCGGCGTCGTGCTCGCGGTGGTAGCGCACGGCCTGTTCCACTTCGTCGCGTGAGCCGAGGAACACCGGCACGCGCTGGTGCAGCTGGTCCGGCTCGATGTCCAGGATGCGCTCGCGGCCGGTCCAGGCGGCGCCGCCGGCCTGTTCCACCAGCATCCCCATCGGGTTGGCTTCGTACATCAGGCGCAGCTTGCCGGCCTTGCCCGGGTCCTTCTTGTCCCACGGGTAGATGAAGATGCCGCCGCGGGTCAGGATGCGGTGCACGTCGGCCACCATGCTGGCGATCCAGCGCATGTTGAAGTTCTTGCCGCGCGGACCTTCCTTGCCCGCCAGCAGGTCGCTCACATAGCCCTGCATCGGTGCTTCCCAATGGCGCTGGTTGGACATGTTGATCGCGAACTCCTGCGTCGACGCGGGAATCTGCATGTCCGGCGTGGTCAGCACGAACTCGCCGGTTTCGCGGTCCAGGGTGAACGCGTGCGTGCCGTGGCCCACGCTCAGCACCAGCTGGGTGCTGGGCCCGTAGATGCAGTAGCCGGCCGCGATCTGGCTCGTGCCCGGCTGGAGGAACGCATCGTCGCTCGGGCACTCGACGTTCTGCGGGCAGCGCAGCACCGAGAAGATGGTGCCCACCGATACGTTGACGTCGATGTTCGAGCTGCCGTCGAGGGGATCGAACAGCAGCAGGAAATCACCGCGCGGGTAGATGTCGGCCACCGGCTGGCAGTGGTCCATCTCTTCGGAAGCGCAGGCGGCCAGGTGACCCCCCCAGGCATTGGCCTCGAGCAGGATCTCGTTGCTGATGACATCCAGCTTCTTCTGCGCTTCGCCCTGCACGTTGCCGGTGCCGGCATCACCGAGCACACCGCCCAGCGCGCCCTTGCTCACGGCGATGGAAATGCTGGTGCAGGCGCGGGCCACCACGGCGATCAGCTGGCGCAGGTCGGCATTGATGCGACCGGCGTGCTGCTCCTGGATCAGGTAACGGGTCAACGAGGTACGGGACATGGACGGGCAGGTCTCGGCAACGGGAAACCGCTATTGTCGCCCGTGTCGGTCGTGCGTGGGCGATGGCGCAGGGAAGTAAACCGTTTCCAGCGGCATTTCGGCCTGCCGGCATGACAAAGGCGCCGTGCGGCGCCTTTGTCGGTGCTGCATGTGGCAGTGGAATCAGCCCCTGGCGACGGTCGCCACGGCCTGCGCCACGTAGTCCAGGTTGCCCTGGCTGAGCGCGGCCACGCAGATGCGGCCGGTGCCCACCGCGTAGATGCCGAACTCATCGCGCAGACGGTCCACCTGCGGCCGGCTCAGGCCGGAATACGAGAACATGCCCGCCTGGTCGTTGATGAAGCCGAACTGCGGTGCGCCGGCAGCCGCCAGCTTTTCCACCAGGCCACCGCGCAGGGCGTGGATGCGCTCGCGCATCTCGGTCAGCTCCTGCTCCCACATCGCACGCAGTTCCGGGCTGTTGAGCACACCGGCCACCAGGGCCGCGCCGTGGGTGGAGGGACTGGAATAGATGGTGCGGATGATGCGCTTGACCTGCGACTGCACGGCCTTGGCGTCGGCCGCGTTCGGTGCCACCACCGACAGCGCACCCACGCGTTCGCCGTACAGCGAGAACGACTTGGAGTACGAGTTGGCGACGATGAAGCTGTCGATGCCGGCCTCGGCGACGATACGCACGGCAGCGCCGTCCTGCTCGATGCCCTTGTCGAAGCCCTGGTAGGCCATGTCGATGAACGGGAACAGCTGCCGTTCCTTCATCAGCGCGGCCACTTCCTGCCACTGCGCCACGGTCAGGTCGGCGCCGGTCGGGTTGTGGCAGCACGCGTGCAGCAGCACCACGGTGCCCGGCAGCAGAGTGTTGAGGTCGGCCAGCATGGCGGGGAAGTTCACGCCATGGGTGCTGCTGTCGAAATAGCTGTATTCCACCACTTCAAAGCCCGCCGCACCGAACACCGCGCGGTGGTTTTCCCAGCTCGGGTTGCTGATGGCGATGGTGGCGTGCGGCAGCAGCTTCTTCAGCAGGTCTGCGCCCACGCGCAGCGCACCGCTGCCGCCGACCGTCTGGGTGGTGGAGACGCGACCGGCGGCCAGCAGGTCCGAGTCCTTGCCGAACACCAGCTCGCGGGTGGCCTGGGTATACGCGGGCAGGCCGTCGATCGGCAGATAGCCGCGCGGTTTGGCCTCATTGGCGAGCTGCTGCTCGATCTGCTTGACGGCGCGAAGCAGCGGAATACGGCCGCTTTCGTCGTAATAGATGCCCACGCCCAGGTTGACCTTGGTCTGGCGACCGTCGGCGTTGTACGCCTCGGTCAGGCCCAGAATCGGGTCGCCCGGGACCAGTTCCACATTTGCAAAGAAGGACACGGCGGTACTCATTCGTTGTGTGAGGGGGATGCGTCGAGCACTCGTCACGCCAGCCTCATGCCGACGAAACCCGGCCATCGTAACAAAGCGGGCAGGTGGCGCGGTGCCGCTCGTCACGCCGTGCGGCCTAAACTGCGACGTCGTTTTCCTGCCGTGGTTGAAGCTGAATGATGAACTGCCCGCTCGCACGACGCCTGCCCCTGCTGTGTGCCCTGCTGCCCCTGCCCGCACTGGCTGCGCCGGGCAACGCGACGCAGGCGCTGCCAGCGGTGGAGGTGCAGGCCGCGCGGGTGCAGCGGGTCGACCCCTTCGCGCTGCCGGCCAGTTCCACCACGGTGTGGGTGGGCGAGGACCGTGCCGGTGCCGGCATGCAGCTCGCCGAGGCACTGGGCGGGGTACCTGGGCTGCTGGCGCGCGAACGCCAGAACTACGCCCAGGACACGCAGCTGTCGGTCCGCGGCTTCGGCGCACGTTCCACCTTCGGCGTGCGCGGCGTGCGCGTGCTGGTCGACGGGGTGCCGGCCACCATGCCCGACGGCCAGGGCCAGCTTTCCCATGCCAGCCTGCTTGGTGCCGAGCGCATCGAGGTCCTGCGCGGGCCGTTCTCGGCGTTGTACGGAAACTCATCGGGCGGCGTGCTGCAGGTGTGGAGCGCGCCGGGACGCGCGGGTGACCCGTGGCGGCTGCGGGTGAACGCAGGCGCCGACAACACCCTCAGTGTGGGGGCGCAGCTGCGCGGGGCGCAGGGGGCGCTGGACTACAACATCGCCGCCAACCATTTCCGCACCGACGGCTGGCGTGAACACAGCCGCGCGCGCCGTGACTCCCTCTCCGCGCGCATCGGCGGCGAGCTGGGCGATGGCCGGCTGGACCTGCTGCTCAACTTTTTCGACGCGCCTGATGCACAGGACCCGCTGGGCCTGACCCGTGCCCAGGCCACGGCCAACCCGCGCCAGGCCACGGCGGTGGCGGGCCAGTACAACACGCGCAAATCGGCCCGCCAGCAGCAGGCAGGCCTGCGCTGGAGCCGGGAGCAGGGCGCGCAGCGCTGGCAGCTGATGGGCTACGCCGGCCAGCGTGAGGTAACCCAGTTCCTGGCCATCCCGCCGGGCCCGCAGGCCAACCCCCTGCATGCCGGTGGCGTCATCGATCTGGATGCCGCTTATGGCGGGCTCGACGCGCGCTGGGGCTGGCAGGGCGAGCTGGCCGGACGACCGCTGGACCTGCTGCTGGGAGCCAACGCCGACCGCCAGCGGCAGGCGCGCACCGGCCATGAGAACTTCATTGGCGACACCCTGGGTGTACGCGGGCGCCTGCGCCGCGACCAGCGCGACACCGTGCAGAACCTGGACCAGTTCGTGCAGGCCTGGTGGCAATGGAGCGAGCGCTGGTCGGTGCTGGCCGGGGCCCGCCACAGTACGGTGCGCTTCCGCTCCGAGGACCGCTATGTGACCGGCGCCAATCCCGATGACAGCGGCCATCGCCGCTACCAGGCGACCACGCCGGTGGCCGGGCTCAGCGTTGCGCTCACCCCGCAGTGGCGCCTGCACGCGGCGTTCGGGCGTGGCTTTGAGACCCCCACGTTCAACGAACTGGGCTACCGGGCCGACGGCCGGGCCGGGCTGGCGCTGGGGCTGGCGGCCGCACGCAGCCGCAACCTTGAGGTCGGCAGCAAGTGGCATGCCCAGGATGGCCGCCAGCTTGAGCTGAGCCTGTTCCGGGCCGAGACCCGTGATGAGCTGGCGGTGGCCAGCAACACCAACGGTCGCAGCACCTACCGCACCATCGGCCGCACCCGTCGGCAGGGGGCCGAGCTGGAATACCGGCAGCCGCTGGGCCAGGACCTGCAGCTGCAGCTGGCCTGGACCTGGCTGCAGGCGCAGGTGCGCTCGCCCTACCTCACCTGTGCCGGCAGCGGCTGCAGCGTTCCCGACACCGTGGTGCCCGCAGGCAGCCGCCTGCCCGGCGTACCGCGGCAGCAGGCCTTCGCGCGCCTGCAATGGTCGCCGGGGGCATGGCAGTGGGCGCTCGAGGCGGCGGCCAGCAGCGATACCGTGGTCAACGACCTGGCCACCGAACGCGCCGCCGGCTACGCGCTGGTGCATCTGGAAGGTGGCTACCAGTGGGCGCTGCACAGTGGCGCGTTGCGTGCGTTTGCGCGCGTGGACAACCTGCTGGACCAGCGCTACATCGGCTCGGTGATCGTCAACGATGGCAACGGGCGCTATTACGAACCCGGTCCCGACCGCCGCGCCAGCGTCGGCCTGCAATGGTCGTGGCGCTGAACCCTTGCCTCGTGCAGGAACGGGTCGGGCAGCGTACCGCAGCTCAATTGGGCGCATGCATCGCGCCATTACAAACCATTACAAACTTAAGCGTCGACACCTCCTGACAGCCTTTAGAATGATGCGAATGGGAACCGATCCCATTTACATCCACGAAGGACCCCACTGTGATTGCCGATGCTCTCTGCCGCGCGGGTCAGCCGCGCGCTGCGTTGCCGTGCCCGCGCCTGCTCGCGCTGGCCATCTGCCTGGCCCTGCCCGCCGTTGCCCTGGCTGACACGGTCAGCGAGGCCCAGCCGACCACGCTCGATGCGCTGGAAGTCACCGCGCGCCGCATCAGCCAGGCCGACAGTTACACGCTGCCGGCCAGCAGCGCGGCCACCGGGCTGGACCTGAGCCTGCGGCAGACCCCGCAGTCGGTAACCACCGTTACCCGGCAGCAGATGGACGACCTGCAGATCGAATCAATCAACGACGTGCTGACCAGCACCACCGGCATCACCACCTATTCGCTGGACAATGCCGGCCGCACCACGTTCCGGGCGCGCGGCTTCGACATCGGCAACTTCAAGGTCGACGGCATGCTGGTCAACGGGCAGACCAGCTTCAGTGGCGGCGGCGCCGCGCTGAACATGGACCTGTATGACCATGTGCAGGTGGTACGCGGTGCCAATGGCCTGCTCGGCGGCACCGGTGATCCGTCGGCGACGGTCTACCTGGAGCGCAAGCGACCGACCCGCGAGTTCGGCGGTGCCGCCGCGCTCACCGTGGGCAGCCATGACAAGCGCCGGCTGATGGGCGACATCAACCTGCCGCTGAGCGCCGACGGCCGGGTGCGCAGCCGCGTGGTGATCAGCGCCGAGGATTCGGAAACCTTCCGCCAGCGCGAGGACATCCAGCGACTGGCGGGGCTGGCCAGCCTGGAAGCCGACCTGGGTGCCAGCACCGTGGTCAACCTCGGCGTGCAGTACGAAAAGACCCGCAACGGGGGCGCCTCGTGGGGCAGCAATGTGCCGATCTGGTGGGCCGACGGCAGCCGCGCGCAGCTGCCGCGAAGCACCAATCCGGCGGCCAACTGGAGCCTGGCCAAGCGTGACAGCACCACGGTGTTCGGCAGTGTCGAACAGCTGCTCGGCGCTGGCTGGAAGCTGCGCGTGGCCGCCAGCCATGACAGCGGCGAGAGCTACACCAACTACGGCGTGGCCAAGGTCAACAACGCCGCGCGCGGCCAAGGCTTTGCAGGTTTCTGGAACCCCGACGGCAGTGGCGCCTTCCTCAATGCCATCCACAGCGAGGCGGAAACCGGTCGCGACAATCTGGATATCAGCGTCAGCGGTCCGCTGCAGCTGTTCGGCCGCGAACATCAGCTGATGGCCGGTTTCAACGGCTACCGCAGCGAAACCACCGACTACACCTTCAGCGCCGCGCTGGGCAACTGCACCATCGCGGGCGTCACGCCGTGGAGTGGCTGCCAGTACCGTGCCGTGGGCCTGCCCATCGCCAACTGGCGCACCTGGGATGGCAGCTACGCAGGGTTTGAGACCTTCCGCACCGCGGCGCGCAACAAGACCATCACCGAGAACCTGGGTGGCTACCTGGCCGGACGCTTCAGTCTGGTTGATGACCTTGCGCTGGTGGCGGGTACCCGCATCAGCAACTACAAGACCTACGTGCAGGCCTACACCCGCGACAACGCGCGCACGCGTGGCCCCGGCAGTGGCGAGCAGCAGGTGGTCAACCCATACGCAGGCCTGGTGTGGGACTTCGCCCCGAACTACTCGGCGTACGTGAGCTACACCGATGTGTTCAGCCCGCAGGGCAATGTGCGCGATGCCAACGACAGCCTGCTCGACCCGGTCACCGGCAAGAGCCACGAAGCGGGCATCAAGGGCGAATGGCTCGACGGAGGACTCAATGCCGCGCTGGCGGTGTTCCGCAATGCACAGAACAACGTGGCCGAAAACACCGGCGAGGTCCACCCGGAAACGGGCCTGGCGATCTACCGTGCGGTGGACGGAGTGAAGTCGAAGGGCGCGGACCTGGAGATTTCCGGCCGCCTCGCGCAGGGCCTGAACGTCTACGCGGGCTACACCTGGCTGCAGGTCGACGGGCTGTCCTACCAGCAGGACCCGCGCCATCTGCTGCGCTTGAACGTGGCCTGGACCCTGCCGGGTGCCTGGTCCAGGCTGACCGTCGGCGGTGGTCTTTCGGCACAGAGCGGCACGGTGATGTCGACCAACCCCGGTCGTCCGCTGGGCAACGGGCAGTACGACGCCAGCAACCTGCCGATGGGCGGCTACACGCTGACCAACCTGATGGCCCGCTATGAGCTCAGCGAGCATGTGCAGCTGGCGCTGAACATCAACAACCTCACCGACAAGATCTACTACACCCAGTATGGCTTCTACGATGGGCTGATCTTCGGTGAGCCGCGCTCGACCACCTTCACGATCCGGGCCCGGTTCTGACCGGTCCCGTCGCCAGCGGTGCGCGCAGCGGCCCTGCAGGTCTGCCTGCAGGGTTGCCGCGCATCTGGGAAGATGGGCAGATGAGCCGTTCCGCCGCGCCGCGCCCACCCGTCAGCACCGAAGGTGCCTCGATCCTGATCGTCGACGACGACCCGGAGATCGGTGCACTGCTGGCCGAGTACCTCGGGCAGGCCGGCCTGCGCGCCGACGCGGCCGGCGATGGCAGCGCCATGTGGCAGGCGTTGGCCGCACGTCACTTCGATGCCGTGGTACTCGACCTGATGCTGCCCGGTGACGATGGCCTGACGCTGTGCCGGCAGCTGCGCGACCGCAGCAACCTGCCGGTGATCATGCTGACTGCACGCGGGCGGGCGACCGACCGCATCGTTGGCCTGGAAACCGGCGCCGACGACTACATCGCCAAGCCGTTCGACCCGCGCGAACTGCTGGCCCGGCTGCGCGCCGTACTGCGCCGCACCGGCATCAACGCCGATCCGCTGCCAGCCCGGCTGCGGTTTGCCGGCTTCACGCTGGACACGCGCATGCGCCAGCTCACAGATGCACAGGGGTCGCCGCTGCCGCTGGGCGGTTCCGATTACAGCCTGCTGCTGTTGCTGGCGCGTCATCCCGACCAGGTGCTGGACCGCGACCATCTGGCCGAACAGGTGTATGGCCGTGACCGCCTGCCCGGCGACCGCGCCATCGACGTCTGCGTGAGCCGCCTGCGCCAGGTGCTGGAAACCGACAGCCGCACGCCGCAGTTGATCCGCACCGTGCGCCACCGCGGTTATACGCTGGCCGGCCCGGTGCAGCGCGATGGCTGAGCGGCGCCTGGGCTGGCCGCGCACCCTGTACGGTCGCCTGGTGCTGGTGCTGGTGGCCGGCATGCTGCTGGCGCAGCTGCTCACCGGCACGGTGTGGCGCGAGGCGCGCTATGAAAAGGTGGCTGAGATTCCTGCACGCCTGGCGGCCGCCCATGTGGCGCAGACGCTGCAGCTGCTGGAGCGGCCTGCCTCGCCGCTGGTGGATGCCGACCCGGCGCTGCTGAGCACGGCCGACTTCAAGGTGCGCCAGGTGCAGACGCCGAGCCGGCCGCCGCTGAGCCGCCGTGACCGCCCGGTGGAGCGGCTGCTGCGCCAGGCGCTGGCAGCGGAGCTGGGCAGCGAACGGCCGTTGTACCTGCAGCAGCTGCGGCTGTATGACGTCGACGGGCGCCGCGACGAGGCGGTTCTGTCCGCACGACATGTGCGCGGGGAGTTCGCACTGCAGGTGCAGAGCCGGCACGGCCAGTGGCTGCAGTTCGATGTGAGCGAGGGGCAGGCCGGGCTGGAGCTCAAACCCCGACACGCGTTGGTGGACTACCTGCTTCGCATCTACGGGCTGCGCACGCTGTTGATCGTGCTGCTGGCGTTGGTGGTGGTGCGTTGGCTGACGCAGCCGCTGACCCGTCTGGCCAAAGCGGCGCAGGATCTTGGGCAGGACCTGCACGCGCCACCACTGCCGACCGAGGGGCCACAGGAGGTGCGCCAGGCGGCACAGGCCTTCAACCAGATGCAGGCGCAGCTGCAGCAGAGCGCGCATGCGCGCGAAGAACTGCTCGCTGCGGTATCGCACGATCTGCGTTCGCCGTTGACACGATTACGTCTGCGTACCGAAATGCTGCCCGACGCAACGGCGCGCGCGCGCTGGCGCGCTGACCTGGACGACATGCAGGAGCTGGTCGACTCCATCCTGGATTACAGCAGTGCCAATCAACTGCGCGGGGCACGTGAGCCGCTGGATCTGCATGCCCTGCTGCAGACGGTGGCCGACGATGCCGTTGAGGCAGGTCACCCTGTTACCTTCAGCGGGCCGCTGCTGGCACCGTACCCGGGCTATGCGCGCAGCCTCAAGCGCGCGCTGGCCAATGTGGTCGACAATGCGGTGCGCTACGGCGGCAGCGCCTGCATTACCCTGGCTGAAAACGAAGGCCTGGTGGAAATCAGTGTCATCGATGCCGGCCCTGGCATTCCGCCTGACCAGCGCGAACGCATGCTCCAACCCTTCCAGCGGCTCGAAGCTTCGCGCAGCGCACGCCATGGCGGAACCGGACTCGGCCTGAGCATTGCCGTGGCCATCGTACAGGCCCATGGTGGCCAACTAAGCCTGGACGATGGCCCTGCCGGCCACGGCCTGCGCGTACGCATCACGCTGCCGCGATAGCGCCAAGCGCAGCTCGGCCACCGCGACTCGTCCGCAGAGCAGCCGACCATGGGTCGGCTTCACAACAGCGCTCAGTCCGGTGCTTTGGCCGGCACGAATGGCGATGTCGGATCGCTGGCCGGGAAGGTTTCCTCCAGCGCCTCATCCTGGTTGTCGCTGGCCTTCTGTTTGCGCTCGCGCTTCTGCAGAGGACTTTCCTGACCGCCGCGGTGCCGGTCGCCACAGTCTTTACGGTCCTGTGCCGCCTGCTCCGCCTTCACCGCAACGGGAAGGTGGTCTTCAGCAGGCACGTTCACGCCCTGCCCCCGGTACTCCGCTTCGGCAAGGTCATGTTTGGCACGCAGCTCGCCGGGTTCCGGCGTATGAGCTTCGCGCATAGGGTCGCGGCTGTCGCGGTTCATGGAGGATTCTCGGCGTGAGGGATGTGCCCCCACTACAGCGCGTCGCAGGTAAAGCCCTTGCGAACTCCGTGTCATCAACATCTTGACCCGGGACAGGAAACTGTCTGCCTGGGACCGATGTCGGCCCTCACTCTACCGCCGCATGCTGACAGGGAGAGACACTGCTGCAGCCCGCTCGGTGTCATGGAGGTGCCCTGTCATGAGAACGCCCACCGCTTGCATGATCGTGCTGCAGTTAGCTTTCATCCAGCATGCCACAGGGGCGATCAAGGCACCCGTGGCATCTGACAGTACAGACAGGATCGAGCTGACCGCGCCCGCTTACGGCAAGCACCTGTATGTGCCTGCACATGGCACACGAGAGTTCCGTCTCCATCATGTCCATCCTGGCAGCGAGTTCTTCTTCATCGAATCCACCGACGGAACCGCGTTGCAAGGCAGACTGGAACTCATCGAGATCCAAAGGCCTGAGAACATCCAGACGTGGGAAATGAAGGGGCAGGCCAGAACCGCAGGAATTTTCGCAGTTCGGGGAGAGACCGATACCGCCGAAAGCGGGAAGGACCTGCGTCTTACAGCGGGCGACAGACCACTCAACTTCAACTTCGAGTACATGCTGAATCCGCCGTCGGGCTATACAGGGGCGGAACTGAAGAACGGCGAGCTGCAGTCGATGAACTACGCAAGCAGCCGTTCCACCTGGCTTGACGTCGATGCGCCGGCCGGGGCCCGCGTCACCTTCAAACTGTGGGATGGAAAACCGTTCGCAATGCGTGTCTACGACACACAGGCCGCTGACGGCGGCTGGCATCGCCTGACGCAGTGCGACGGTCCGCTTGAGCCCAGCAATACCTGCACCTTCACCTCGCCCTCGGGAAAAGCCCGTGTGTATGTGTACGGCGTGGACCGCAGCGCGCACATCTCGGCAACGTGGTGACTCAGCTGCTGGCGCGCGGCCGCGTGCCGGCGTTCAACGGTTGTAGAACGGAGAACCTTGTCATGCGACTGCTGATGCTCAGTGCCCTCCCGCTGGTGATCCCCTTGAACGCACTCGCTGGGCTGCCGGTGCGCGCCGCCGATACCCCTCCGGTGATCTCCGTCATGGCGCCCGACGAAGCAGACAACCTGCATGTGCCTGCTTACAGCCGCCAGGAAGTGCACCTGCATGTACCACTCGAAACGTTCCCGTTCCTCTACATCGCATCCACAGACAACCGGCCACTGAAAGGCACCATCCGCGCACGCCACTCCACAGCGTCGACCTACAGTGAAAACTGGGAGCTCGATGGAAAAAAACACCGCGCCGGATACCAGCTGAGCAGTCTGACCACGACCGCCCTCTACGGGGATGATCTGGTATTCCTCATCGAGACCGGCGATACACCGATGAACGTAGCCATGTCGTTCATGGCGGTAACCCCGGAGATCTTCAATGGAAACCTGACGCTGGCCAACGGTGAGCCCGTCGCCCTCAAATATCTGATCGGCTCCCGGCCACGCCTGCGCGCCACCGTTCCCAAGTGGACCAATGTGACCCTGACCACCTCAGGCAGCGACCCGCTGGATCTGAAGGTCTGGTACTACGCAGGCCAGAGAAAGAGAAAACTGGGCTGTACTGGTACGCTCCAGCCTGGTATCCCCTGCACGTTCTCGGCGCCTGGCACTGCAAGCCGTGACCAGATCCATCTCAGCGTCGAGCAGAACCCGGATGCCGGCGCGACGTTGACCGCCAGCTGGTAACACAGGACGGGCGGGGGCAACGCCCCCACCCGTCATCGCGTTCAGAAGTCCGCGCGGATGCCCAGGCATCGCGTCGCAGGCATGGATGGTGTCCAGCGTGTTGCGGCTGGACGCCGAGTAGGCTGCCGCATCGTACTCGTCCTCGTGGGTGTGGTAGCCGCCGAACAGGGCATCGAAGCACAGCGAGAAGCCATCGCCGGGCTTGAACTGCACCGACGCCGTCGCGCCCCAATGGTCCTGCCCGTTGAGGTAGATGCGGTCACTCACCTTGTCCTGGAACACGATGCGGCTGGTCTTATCCTTGTTCATGCGGTTGTTGATGACGATGCCGGCATCACGGGCCAGCACTGCGGCCACCTGCGAACCATGCGTGCCGGATGCATCCAGGAAACGGCCCATCGGGCGGAAGTTGATGCCCGAGTTCGCGTTGCTGCGATTGCTGTGCCTGGGCTTGGAGCAGGACACCAGGGCGCCCCAGTCGCCCCGGAAGAGAGTGCGCATCAGATGTGATTCCGTTGGACCTGTGGAGGGAACACCGCACGCCAAGGCGCAGTTACGCCCTCGACCCCCGTGCGGCAGTGCCGGTCACCCCAGCGATCAACGAGCCTGGTCGGCACTGATCAAATGCGTGTTGCGGCGCGTCCGATGGTCGGCAAACGGAGAACTCAGCGGCTACGCGCGCTGCGACGGCCCAGATACAGCCCCGCCAGCAGTTGCACCGGCAGCGAAAGCAGCAGTGCCAGCACGAACCAGCGCGGCAGGTCGTACTGTGGACTCAGACAGGCCCACAGCGCGGCAGCGGCGATCAACAGCCACAGTGCACCGCCATGGCTGCGCGGCCAGCGCGGGGCGTGACGGGTGGTAAAGCCCACCGCCACGATGCCGCCGAGCACGGTGAACACCAGGTCCCAGATCAACTGCGCCACGCTGTCAGGCTGCAGACGCAGCAACGGCGGAAGCCAGCTGGCCACCGTCGTCACCAGTGCGAGCGCGATGAAGCCGCCAAGCAGGGCCAGCAGCGAGAACAGCAGGTTTTTCAGCATCGCCATCATGGCCACATTGTAAGCCGGGTCAGGCGGCCACGTCGTCGAGGATGCCGCAGTGTCCGCAGGGTGCCGGTGCGTTCCTGCGCCATCGGGAGCAGGTTTTCTTCTATCGAAATCAAAAAGCTCTTCGAAAGAAACGATTAAGTAAAACCCTTGTTGACGGCTTGAGCACTCAACGCGCGTAAACGCGCATGTCACTCTTTTCTGCATGGACGTCAGCGTCCTGCGCAGTGCACGACAACGGACTTCCAGCGCAACGGATCTGCTGTGCACTGCCGCTGAGCACCCCAAGAAACCAACGCCGCAGGAACGGGCATCGCAACGCCGATGACGTTCGTGCTGGCTTCGTGCGCCCGTGATCGGGCGCCGCACGACTGGAGAACAAGGATGGCAAACGGATTGACCAGGCTCCCGCACCTCGCAGTGGCGATGATCTGCACCTGTATCGTGCCAGCGGCTGCACAGGAAAGCCGCGTGACCTGGCACATCACCCAACCCGCGGGCAATGCCACTGCCTACGCAACCCAGCAGGATGCCGTGCGCGCACTGGCATCGTTGCCGGCGCCGGCCCCGTTTCCGCCTGCCCTGCAGTTTGGCTGGAAATCGGTGAACACGATCAAGTCGAAAACGGTGGGGCTGGATGGCACGCTGTCGATCACCTACTGGATGGGAAAATCCGCGCCGCTGGACCCCGACTGGTCGTACATGAGCACGGCGATATTCACCAGCGAAGAGGCCATGGTGGCCGCCATGCTCGCCAACCTCGAGGCCAGCAACCCGTACTGCCCGGGCGCAGCAGTGACACCGACCGATGAATGGCACGTCGTGGGCCCCGGTTACGAGGGCGTGTCGGAGACCCGGACGTTCCGCATGACCCACATGACGGGCGACAACACGCCGATGTCGCCGTGTGAGGCGCATGAGTCGAACCAGCCCTTCCTCCGCTACCGGCGCCTGCAGTGTCCGGTGCCGCTGACGCGCTGGTCCAATACCCACGGCGCCTGCGTCAACGAAGAGTTCGTGGCCACCATCAGCACACGTGCACAACGCTGCGACAAGGACGGTGCAAGTGCGAACTGCCCTTCAGACGAGAAGGACGGCCAGTCGACCTGCGATGGCACCGTGGGCAACCCCTGCAACGTAAAAACCGGTGAGAAGTATGAGATCGCGCAGGATCTCGACCTGGGATGGGTGGAGCTGACACGGTTCTATCACTCCGGCGTATCCACCTCCAATGGCGGCTTCGGCCATGGCTGGACCCATTCGTTGGGGATGGCCCTGTTGCCTGACGGTCCCGACAGCGTGGGCATCATTGAAGGCAGTGGCTTCCAACGTGCATTCAAGAAAGACGCGCACGGCTACGAAGCCGATGACGCGAGTGGCGATCGTCTGGTACAGGACGGCAACTGGACGCTTTACTCGGCCGCTGGCACATCGGTCTTCGCTGCCGACGGCAGGCTGATCGAAAAACAGTCTGCCGATGGCAGCACGCAGACCTTCGTTTACGACGAACATGACCGGCTTGCTGGCGTGGTTCACAGCAGTGGTCGCACCCTGGAGTTTGTCTATCAGTCAAACGACCACGATGCGCTGATCAGTGCCGTCCTGGTCGAAGGCGTTGCACTTGCGCGCTATACCTACACCGGCCAGCAGCAGGTGGCCACGGTGACGTTCGCCGATGGCGGTGTGCGGACCTACCACTATGAGGATGCTCGATTCCCGCAGCACCTGACCGGCATCACCGCCGAGGACGGTCGGCGGTACAGCAGCTTCGCCTATGACGCGCTGGGGCGCGTCGTCTCCAGCCAGCACGCCGGTGGCGCCGATGGCGTGACACTGGCCTACGGCCCCCACGGCGGCGCCCTGGTGACCGACGCACTGGGACGGCAGACCGACTACCGGCTTACCCCCGGTGGCGACGATGCACCGCCGCGCAAGGTCACCACCGTGACCGATTCCCAGGGCACGATCCGTCGGACGTACTACGACAGCAGTGTCGATTTCCGGCGCCGTCTGGACACCTACACCGACAGGCGCGGTGTCCAGACCAAGCATCACTACGCGCAGGGTGTTGATGCTGCAACCGGGCGGCCGACGCGGCTCCACACCGTGACAGAAGCGCTCGGCCTGCCCGAGCAGCGCAGCACCACCACCGTCTACGACCTGGAAAAGAATGTGCTGCTGACCGCGACGACAGGCCAGCGCGAAACCCGGGTGGCCTACAATGCGCGACGTCAGCCGGTGGCGGTGACGATCACCGATGCCGAGACCGGCCAGGCACGCAGTACCCGCTACACGTACTGTGATGAAGCGCCGACCGACGAGTGCCCGTCGCCGGGACTGCTGCGACGCGTGGACGGCCCGCGTACCGACGTGGCTGACAGCACCGTTCACGCCTACTACCCGGCCGACGACACAGGGTGCGCCGATGGCGGGCAATGCCAGTTCCGCCGTGGCGATCTGCGTCGTATCACCAACGCGTTGGGGCAGACCACAGACTATCTCGCCTATGATCGCTTTGGGCGGGTGCAGTCGGTAAAGGATGCAAATGGTGTCGTCACCGACTACAGCTATCATCCCCGTGGCTGGCCGCAATCGATCACCGTACGCGGCCGCACACCCGAGGAAGATCGCAGCCTGCAGTTCAGCTACTGGCCGGGCGGGCAGGTCATGCAGACCATCGACCCGGATGGCTATCGGGTTACCTATGTATACGATGCTGCGCAACGGCTGACCGATATCGAGGACAGCAGCGGCGGCAGCATCCACTATGTCCTGGATGCGGCAGGCAACCGTCTGCGCGAAGACGTTGTGGATGCCGGCGGGGCGCTGCAGCGCACCTTGTCACGCACCTACAACGCGCTGGGCCAGCTGGCTCAGCTACGCGACGCCCGTCAGTACGCCACGGGGTTCACCTACGACGCCAATGGCAATCTGCAGACCATCACCGATGCGCTGCAGCGGGTGAAGCGGCAGCACCACGATGCGCTCAATCGCGTGCAGCGTGTTGTGCAGGACGAGGGCGGTATCGCGGCCGTCACCGCGATGACCTACAACGCGCTGGACCAGGTGATGCAGGTGACCGATCCCAAGGGCCTGTTCACCACCTACGCGTACAACGGCCTGGGCGATCGCATCGGGCAGACCAGCCCGGACAGCGGTACGCAGCGCTTTGACGTGGATGCCGCAGGAAACCCAACCCAGGTGACCGACGCGCGCGGCGTGACGGCCCGCTACCGCTACGACGCGCTCGACCGCCTGACCGGGATCCTCTATCCCGATCCAAACCAGGATGTGGGCTTTGCCTATGACGTGGCGCCGACGGTCTGTGCAGCGCACGAGCGCTTCTCCAGCGGACGCCTCGCTGAGGTGCAGCACGCCGGAGGGCGCACGCTCTACTGCCATGACCCGGTGGGCAACGTGACCCGCAAGGTGCAGATCACCGGCACAGCCCGCAGTGCGCTGCATTACGCCTACACCAAGGCCGGCCGGCTGAGCGCGCTGACCTATCCCGACGGCAGCGTTGCCGACTACGTGCGCGATGCGCAGGGCCGCATCCGCCAGATCGGTCTGAGCCGCCCCGGCCAGCCCCGGCAGATCGTAGTGGACGACGTGACCTACGCCGCGTTCGGCCCTGCTACCGGGTGGACGTATGGAAACGGCCGTCGACTGCAGCGCCCGTTGGACAAAGACCATCGCCCACTGGCCATCCACGATCCCGCTGCCGGCGGCTTATCCGTAGGCTTCAGCTATGACGCGGTGGGCGCGATCAGCGCGCTGACGCACGGCACGAGCCCGACACGCCTCGCCGGCTTCAGCTACGACGCGCTCGGGCGCCTGACCGGTACCCGTGATGCCAAGGATGCGCCCCTGGTCACCTACGCCTACGACGCTACCGGCAACCGTACGGCGCTGACCACCGCGGCGGGCACCGCGCACTACGCCTATCCCCACACCAGCCATCGGCTGAGCGCGGTTGACGGCGTGGCACGCGAGCACGATGCAGCGGGCAACACCACCCGCATCGGCGGCAATGTCTTCGACTACAACAGCGCCAACCGCCTGGCGACGGTGATGCATGGCAGTACGGCGGTCGAGCGCTATGTCTACAACCACCGTGGCGAGCGCATCGTGCGTATGCCGGTGGCAGGCGCCGCGCAGGTCACGTTGTACGACGAGGCCGGGCGATGGATCGGCAACTACAGTGCGACGGGTGAACCGCAGCAGCAGGCGATCTGGCTGGATGACCACCCGGTGGCGCTGATGACCGCACCCGCGCCTGGCGTGCCGGCACTGGCCTATGTCCAGCCTGACCATCTGGGTACGCCACGGGTGGTGATCGACAGCGAGCGCGACGTGGCGATATGGCGCTGGCCGCTGGAGGGCGAGGCCTTTGGCGCGGATGCGCCGGAAGAGGATCCTGATGGTGACGGTTTGCGATATGAGCTGAATCTGCGCTTCCCGGGACAGCAGTACACCGCGGCGACAGGGCTGTACTACAACTATCAGCGTGATCTGGATGCGGCCAGCGGGCGGTATGTGCAGAGTGACCCGATTGGGTTGGCCGGTGGGATCAGCACGTATGGGTATGTGTACGGAAACCCATACGCACTCTGGGACCGCTTCGGATTGGCTCCAGATCCGCTACAAGGCTACAACCCGGCACTGGGCCAGATAATTGAGAAGACCCCAACTACTCCAATTCACTGGAGCGAACGAATTATTATTTCAGCGCTCACTAAAAAGTTGTCTCTAGGGACTGTTTCAGTGGGCAGGCTTGGAGGGTTTAGGCCCGCCGTACAGACACTCACCAGCCGCTACGTGTTCGGCATCGGCGCATTCCTTGAGCCTACAGAGATGGCTTGCGCAGAGCTTGACTGTGACAAGAATGGGATCATCGACTTCATGGAAAGGGATCCGAATAGCTGCTTGGCACCAGGTGCAGGTCTTGTAGGTATGAGAACTGATTAAATCGTGTGAGGAGCGCTTTCATGGTAGGCAGGGTATCCACGATGAAGAACATACTTTTTTGTGCATTCTATTTGTCTGGATTAGCAGTATTGTGGAGTATTGACTTCATAAAGAACTATCTATCAATAATCGCTTACTTCGCCTGGTTCCTATTAAGTAGATGGATATTTCAAGCTGTTGTAGATGTGCTTGGATCCAAAAAATAATTACTTGAAACGCTGCGTTGTAAAGCTGAAGTCTAGTATTAGGTGGAGGCTCATAAACTCTCGAACCTATGACTATAAAGGCTGTTAGGGATGCTTTATGGAAGGAGTTGCGGTCGCCGTCAGCGCTTGGGCTTGCTACTTTTTTTGCGACATACTCGGCTCCGCTTGGTGCTAGCGAGCAGCAAACTATTGACATTCGGAATGAAGATGGAGGGCTCTGATTTCAATGACGCGGAGGCGCGCATGGCTGCCGATTTATCTGATCTGGATGATTCGATGAGGACGTGCTTGTTTTGTTTTGAAGATGCAATTCGAGACGTGGCGAACTCATTCGACGTGCTCTTCAATGAGTACGGCGGGCATCTAGGCGTTTCATGGGAGGTTCGCCAGGAAATACTTATTGGGAAGTCATTGCTCGAATGGCGTGGCGTGTCTCCTGAAAGGCGGGATAAGATCAGAGATATTGCAAAGTTTGCGGAGAAGATGCCAAGCGACGCGTATGCGTGCGCAGGAATAAATGATTTTTCCCATCCTGCATGGGAAGGTATCCAGCAACTCGCGCGTGAGTTTGTCGCCATGCCTCGTACCTTGCCGCCGGAGACCAGGGATAGCTGACACATGGCAGTGCTTTGGTCCGAACGTACAGCAAGGGCTATCGTCGACAGATCGTCACAATCTCCGCAGGCCATCCACGATCCCGCTGCCGGCGGCTTGTCAGTGGGCTTCAGCTATGACGCGGTGGGCGCGATCAGCGCGCTGACGCACGGCACGAGCCCGACACGCCTCGCCGGTTTCAGCTATGACGCGCTCGGGCGCCTGACCGGTACCCGTGATGCCAAGGATGCGCCCCTGGTCACCTACGCCTACGACGCCACCGGCAACCGTACGGCGCTGACCACCGCGGCGGGCACCGCGCACTACGCGTATCCGCACACCAATCATCGGCTGAGCGCTATTGACGGCGTGGCACGCGAGCACGATGCAGCGGGCAACACCACCCGCATCGGCGGCAATGTCTTCGACTACAACAGCGCCAACCGCCTGGCGGCGGTGATGCATGGCAGTACGGCGGTCGAGCGCTATGTCTACAACCACCGTGGCGAGCGCATCGTGCGTATGCCGGTGGCAGGCGCCGCGCAGGTCACGTTGTACGACGAGGCCGGGCGATGGATCGGCAACTACAGCGCGAAGGGCGAACTGCAGCAGCAGGCGATCTGGCTGGATGACCACCCGGTGGCGCTGATGACCGCACCTGCCCCTGGCGTGCCGGCACTGGCTTACGTACAACCTGACCATCTGGGTACGCCACGGGTGGTGATCGACAGCGAGCGCGACGTGGCGATATGGCGCTGGCCGCTGGAGGGCGAGGCCTTTGGCGCGGATGCGCCGGAGGAGGATCCCGACGGCGATGGCGTGCGGTATGAGCTGAATCTGCGCTTCCCGGGCCAGCAGTACACCGCCGCCACGGGGCTGTACTACAACTATCAGCGTGATCTGGATGCGGCCAGCGGGCGGTATGTGCAGAGTGATCCGATTGGATTGGCGGGTGGGATCAGTACGTATGGGTATGTGGGGGGAGCGCCACTACTGCGTGTTGACGCTGACGGATTAAAGACCACGTTAATCACGACCTATGATTTTGGCGTCGGTAGCCATTCGGCGATCCACGTGTTGCGTCCGGGACATCCAGATTTTCTCTATGATCCAAGCGGGTCATATTCACCAGGAGGTCGGCGAGGCACCGGAGGTCTTTTTGAAGGTAGTGACGCTGACCTGGGCGCGTACAAGCGATATCAAGAAGGAACCGGAAGTCGGGTCAAGCTCACCGGGCTCGCGCTCTCTGCCGCTCAAGAATCGTCACTGATAGAAAATGCCGAGGATATTGGCGATCCACGATTCTTCTACTGCGCATCATCCGTTTCGAGCGCATTGAATGGGATGTGCGGGATCAGGCAAACAGTGTTTCCTGGTGTACTCAATCAGCGCGTGGAGCAAGCAAAATGTCCCATCAAATGAAGCGATGCTTCTATGCAACGTTCCTGTGCTTGATAATCGCCTTATCGATCGAAGTGTTGGCATGGCGCTGGATATCCGCTTTTGTAAGAATTGAAGCGGGTAGATTGACTTATGTCATTGTGTTTCCTGTTCTGCTCGCATCATCATTCTTCGTGGTAGCCAGGAAGCAGTGGAAATTTGGATTGCCTGCGGTCGCGCTCGTAGGCATTTTCTCTGGTCTCGTCTGCGGCACAGTTGCGTTGACGCTATCCAACTTCGCGCTTTCCAACGCGATGTTCAGATTGTGGAAGAGCTTCGAGCGCGACGGCTGGCTCGCGATATTCTTTGACCTGCCTTTCGCTGCGTTGCTTGGGACATGGTTGATCGGCGGTCTCGCTTTTGTTGGCTCATGGCCGTTGGTCAAAGCCGTCCGATGAAGTCTGTTCGGTTCATCGGTCTGGCGCATGATTGCTCGGCTGAGCGCTGGTTACGGCGTGGCATGAGAGCATGATACAGCGGGCAACACCATCCGCATTGGCGGCATCGTCTTCAGGGTCTTACTACAACTATCAGCGTGATCTGGATGCGGCGAGCGGGCGGTATGTGCAGAGTGATCCGATCGGCCTGGTGGGTGGGATCAGTACGTATGGGTATGTGGGGGGGACGCCGTTGACGGTGATCGATCCGCAGGGCCTTGAAGGTGTAGGACCCTGGACGTTCCCGGCGGGCCCGGTGAGGCAGGCTTACGGACAACCTCCTATCCAAGCGCGCGCACCGGATTTTCTCCGGGTGCAATTCTCGCTCTATACCATCAGCTTCTCAAGGACCTTTTCAACGAGCGGCAAAATGTACTTTGGCAGAGGTCTTGTAAGACAGTATCCGTCGTATAGTCCTAGAGCGCAGGCATCATTCAGTTTCGGATGGTTAAACCAATGCTCCTCCCCCACCGAGGCCGACGTTGATAATCACCTGAAGGGCTATAGCATGGCTGGCGCAGCTTGTTATCTCGGGCTTGGGGGTTCCTTCGGCTGGTCGCCTTCAAATGGGTCTACCTCTACCGAGCTTGGGCTTGGTTTCGGGGGTGGTTTCTCGCCTGGTGAGTACGCTTCCCAAAATGGCAGATGGAGGGGAGAAGAATGAGATCACGTCTTGCCGTCGCTGCTGTCCTAGTTCTTTTAGCCATCACATTGGCTCAAGATGTTAAGCGGGTGGATTCAAATGCGTGGTTCGCCAGGCCACCAATCGGGTACGTCGAGACACTGAATGAAGAACTCCCGGTCATGGAGGGGAGCAGAAAACTGTCTCAGTCGTCAAAACCCGATGTCTTATTTGTATCCGCAACGAAGAGCTATATTGTTGACGCGACAAGCGCCGAGGTAATTGACTTCTGCCGGAATGTTGGTGCTCGACGCGGATGGTTACTATTGTCAGTGCGCAGCGACGATCTATCGGGTGTATTGAATATGTGCGGAGGAGACTACTCGTATCAGGTCAACACCGTACCGGTCTCGATGTCGACCAGGGTGGTGGTGCGCACAAAGTGGACAATGGATAAGTGGAGCTCGGAATACTGTCGTTCTCAGGACAATTCTACAGCTCTGCGGACGGTTTCCATTCTGAAGCGCCCAGCCTGAGGCAATGCAGTCGCGATAGGACCCATCTTGTAGTCGGCTGAGGCCTGGGCGGGTGCATTTCACCTCATGGCATTGGTCAGAAGCACAGCAACCCATTGGGAGCCGAATGGTGATCCAGCGTAGAGCTTGTCCGTGACAAGAGCGGAGTCATGGACTTCATGCAAAGGGAATGGATTCGAGGGCGAACGACAGCGCCACGATCCGCAAGATTGCGAACGCAGCTATGAGCGAAGCACCGATGTCTGGGAGAGTACCGCTCGTAGTGGAATCGCCGGCCTTGGGACTACTACTGTAGTCAGGCGTGGAGGAGACGCTTCGTGAGAAAGAAGCAGCGGGCGACCGTCCGCCTCAGCAGGCGTCGACAGGGCGACGCGGGACGAAGCACCGCAGCGACGACTCAGTCCACGATCAGCCGGTCAGCCGATCCCCCTGCAGCGTCGGGCGCTGCCATGAAGTCGTCAGGATCAGACAGCCACCCGGCCGCCGCGCCTGCCGGAGAGGAGGAACAGGGCGGCGACCGGGTGCATGCGCTCAGGTAGCGAAATCAAGCACCACGCGGCCTTCGATGCTGCCTGCATGCATGCGCTTGAACACCTCATTGATGTTCTCCAGCCGGTCGGTGCTGACCGTCGCGGCGACCTTGCCCTCGGCGGCGAACATCAGCGACTCCTGCAGGTCCAGGCGGGTACCGACGATCGAACCCCGCACGGTGATCCCGTTGAGCACCATGCCAAAGATATCCAGCGGGAAGTCGCCCGGCGGCAGGCCATTGAGCGAGACCGTGCCACCGCGACGGACCATGCCCAACGCCTGCTCGAATGCCTTGGGCGATACGGCGGTGACAAGCGCGCCATGCGCGCCGCCAATCTCCTTCTTCAGGAACGCGGCCGGGTCGGTGGTACGCGCATTGACGGTAACCGTGGCACCCAGCCGTTCGGCCAGGCGCAGCTTGCTTTCGTCGACGTCGACGGCGGCCACGTTGAGGCCCATTGCACGCGCGTACTGCACCGCCATGTGGCCCAGACCACCGATGCCGGATATGACGACCCAGTCACCGGGCTTGGTGTCGGTGACCTTCAGGCCCTTGTAGACCGTAACGCCGGCACACAGGATCGGCGCGATCTCGACAAAGCCCACTGCCTTGGGCAGCAGGCCAACATAGTTGGCATCGGCCAGTGCGTACTCGGCGAAGCCGCCGTTGACCGAGTAACCGGTGTTCTGCTGCGTCTCACACAGCGTCTCCCAGCCACCCAGGCAATGTTCGCAATGGCCACACGCCGAGTAGAGCCAGGGGATGCCGACCCTGTCGCCTTCCTTGACATGACCGACCCCCGCACCCACGGCCACGATGTGCCCCACACCTTCGTGGCCGGGGATGAACGGGGGGTTCGGCTTCACCGGCCAGTCGCCCTCGGCGGCGTGCAGGTCGGTATGGCAGACACCGCAGGCCTCGATCTTCACCAGTACCTGGCCCGCCCCCGGGCGTGGCACCGTGACTTCCTCGATGACCAACGGCTTGCCGAACTCACGCACAACGGCGGCCTTCATGGTGGAGTGCATGCTGGGTGCTCCGTCGTGTGCCTGGCGGAGAGCATGGGGCGGGCGGTGGGCCGACGCCTTGATCAGGATCAAGCCGCAACGGCCCGGGGTCCGTGAGGGCCGGATCTGCTTTGGCTGGCCGTTGCCTGGACTATGAAGAATCCTCCATCCAGCATCAGCAGCTGTGTGCAGCCAATACGAAAGATCAGGCGCACTCAGCAAACCAGCGCAGGTCACTGGCTTGGACGCGCTTATCGCCGACGAAACCGCCCACCACACTTCATTCGGGCAAGCCGCACCCGCAGGCGCCGGCAGCGCCGGCACCTGCCTGGTAACCTCAGCCCTTGACCGGGTTCAGGTCGAAGTTGTTCGGCTGGTACTGGAACAGCAGGCAGTCTTCGCCGGCCTTGCAGCCGCTTTCATGCACCAGGTTCGCCGGCAGGTTGTAGAACGAACCTGCGGGGAACAAGGTCTCCTTGCCGTCGATGATGGCGTAGAAGGTGCCGCTCAGCACCACGGTCGGCAGGGTCTGGCTGTGCGTGTGCAGGCCATTGTCGGTGCCGGCCTTGAAGCGCACGAAGGCCGAGTAGAACCCTTCACCGTGGCTGAGAATGTTGCCTTGGGTGTTGGCGTAGCTGACCGCGCCGTTGGTGCCGGGCACGTCCTGCCAGTGCAGGTCCGAGGCGGGCAGCGAGACCAGCGTGTCGTCCAGCTGCACCGTGGGATGTGCGGGCGCCGCGACGGCTGCGGGGCCTGCAGCAGGGCCCGCGCAGGCGGTGGTGGCTGCGGCGAGCAGTGAAACAACCAACAGGGTGCGGATCTTCATGTGATGTGCCTGGAGTGAATGTGCGCACAGCCTAGGCGCGCACAGACACCGGAACATCCACCGCGCGCCCACAGCAGCGGTGCGCGGCGTGCACAGATCCTCCGCGCAGCCGGGCTGCGCGGAAATGTTCAACCAGCCAGCACCGCGGCGGCGCGCGCCAGTTCTTCAACCGCCGCCCAGTCGCGCGACTGCATCAGGGCCGGGGTCGTCAGCCACGAGCCGCCCACACACAGCACGTTGGGCAGGTGCAGGAACTGCTGCGCGGTCTGCGCGCTGATGCCGCCGGTCGGGCAGAAGCGCACGTCGCCGAACGGGCCGTTCCATGCCGAAAGCAGCGGTGCACCACCGGCCTGCACCGCAGGGAAGAACTTGAAGGTGTCCAGGCCCTGCTCCAGGCCCTGCATCAGCTCGGAGGAAGTCGCAATGCCCGGCAGGAACGGCAGGTCCACATCGCGCGCAGCGGCATACAGGCGCTCGGTGGCGCCGGGCGAGACCGCAAAGCGCCCGCCCACATCCTTCACCGCCTGCATCTGCGCGGCGGTCAGCACCGTGCCCGCACCGATCACGGCATCGGGAACGGCCTCCACCATGGCCTTGATCGCCTCCAGCGCACGCGGCGTGCGCAGGGTGACCTCGATGACCGGCAGGCCACCGCGGAACAGGGCATGGGCGACCTGCACGGCATCGTCAACATCATCGGGAGTGAACACCGGAATCACCGGTGCCAGTTTCAGTACCGCACGAACGCGCGGATCAGCGCCGGACATCGAAACGCTCCTCGCCCACCAGGGCCACTACGTCAGCTTCGCTGACAGGATTGAAATCGCCGGGGATCGAGTGCTTCAGCGCACCGGCCGCAAGGCCGAAGCGCACCGTGGCCTCGGCGTCGAAGCCGCGCATGATGCCATGCAGGATGCCGGCCGCGAAGGCGTCGCCGCCACCGATGCGGTCGACGATGCCCTGCAGCTGGCGCACCGGCGCCTGTGCGCGGGTGCCATCGCGGCCCAGCAGCAGGGCGCCGAGTGCATGATGGTCCACGCTCAGGGCCTGGCGCTGGGTGCAGGCCATCCACTGCAGCTGCCCGAAGGCCTCGAACGCGGCGGCGGCGGCTGCCTCGACACGGGCGACCACGTCATCCTGCGTGAAGCGATGGCCAAGCACGACTTCGATGTCGCGGTAGTCGGCGAACACAATGTCGGCCTGGGCAAACAACTCGCGCAGGATGGTCGGGGCATCGCCGCCCCAGCGCTGCCACAGCTTGGGACGGAAATTACCGTCGAAGGAAACCTTCACCCCGCGTGCGCGGGCAGCGCGTGCAGCGGCCAGTGTGGCTTCGGCCACCTCGGCACCCAGCGCCGGGCTCACGCCGGACAGGTGCAGCCAGTCCGCGCCCTGCAGCAGCGTCGGCCAGTCGTAGTCGGCGGCGGTGCTGCGCGCGAAGGCGGAGTCAGCACGGTCATAGACCACCTCGCTGGCGCGCTGCACGGCACCGGTGGTGAGGAAATACAGCCCCATCCGCCCGTCCGGATCGCGCCGCACCTGGCGCGCGTCCACGCCATGCCGGCCAAGTTCGCCGAGCACATAGTGGCCCAGTGCGTTGTCGGCCACCGTACTGGCGATGGACACGTCATGGCCGAAGCGGGCCAGCGACACGCCCACATTGGCTTCGGCGCCCCCTGCATGCACCTCCAGCTGCGGCGTCTGCAGCAGCAGCTGGCGGCCTGGAGCCCCCATCCGCAGCAGCAGCTCGCCAAAACAAACGACTCGACTCATTACCCGTCCCTCGCTGTGTCCTGGTCGACCATCGGCTGGCCGATACGCGCCAGACACGCACCCCGCGTGCCCGTTGGCTATCGGTGTCATTCTAGCCCCGATGGACGTTCCGTCTACCCCTGCATCGCGATGAAGGCATTGTCCTGCAAGCGTCTCCGGGACATTACAAATCTGTTGCGGTGCAAGATGCTACGGCGTTCGCGTGCTGTTAACGTCCGCTCTGACCAGCGGTGTCATCGTGCAGACGCCGCCCACGTACCAGACCTTTGGGAGAGGGGAAAGGCCATGCAAGTCCGTAACAGCAGCAAAAAGACACCGGTTACCATGCTCGCGCTGTCGATCGGTCTGGCGCTAAGCGCCGCCGCCAACGCGCAGGATGCCAGCGGCCAGAGCGCCACTGACCTGGACACCATTACCGTCACCGGCTACCGCGCCAGCGTGGAGAAGGCGCTGGACATCAAGCGCGGCGAGGCCGGCGTGGTCGATGCCATCGTGGCCGAGGACGTGGGCAAGTTCCCCGACCTCAACCTGGCCGAATCGCTGCAGCGCATTCCTGGCGTGGTGATCACCCGTGAAGCGGGCGAAGGCCGCAACATCTCGGTGCGTGGTCTGGGTGCCGACTTCACCCGCGTGCGCATCAACGGCATGGAAGCGCTGACCACCGTCGGTGCCGGCGACCAGAGCGGCGGCACCAACCGCGGCCGTGGCTTCGACTTCAACGTGTTCGCTTCGGACCTGTTCTCGCAGATGCTGGTGCGCAAGACTGCTTCGGCCGACGTGGAAGAAGGTTCGCTGGGCGCCACGGTCGACCTGCGCACCGCGCGTCCGTTCGACTACGACGGCTTCACCTTCGCCGCCAGCGGCCAGGCCAGCTACAACGACATGGCCGAGAAGGCCGATCCGCGCATGTCTGCGCTGATCTCCAACACCTTTGCCGACGGCCGCTTCGGTGCGCTGCTGTCGGCTGCCTATTCCGAGCGCCAGGCGCTGGAAGAAGGCTCCAATACCGGCCGCTGGGCCGGCGGCACCAGCAACGGTGGCTTTGCTGCCAGCCCGGCCTTCCCGGATGCACGCCGCGCTGATGTCTACCACCCGCGCTTCCCGCGCTATGTGCAGATGGAACACGAGCAGAAGCGCCTGGGCGTGACCGGCTCGCTGCAGTGGAAGCCGACCGACAGCACCGAAATCTCGCTGGACGCGCTGTACTCGAAGATCGACGCGACCCGTGATGAAAACTACATCGAGGCGATCTCCTTCAGCCGCAACCGTGACTCGGGCACCGGCGCGAACCGCCGCCCGGAGCGTGACGGCAAGCCGGCCACCGTGGTCACCGCTGGCGAGATCCGCAACAACGCGCTGGTCTATGGCCAGTTCGACAACGTCGACATCCGTTCGGAAAGCCGCCACGACGAGTGGAACACCGAGTTCAAGCAGGTCGGCCTGAACTTCGACCATCGCTTCAATGATGCGTTCTCGGTCAATGCCAAGGTCGGTCTCTCGCGTTCGGCGCATGAGAACCCGGTGCAGACCACGCTCATCATGGACAAGTACGACGTCGACGGTTACAGCTACGACTACCGGGGCAACAGCCGCATGCCGGTGCTGAACTATGGCGTCGACCCGACCGACCCCAACGGCTGGGAGCTGGCTGAAATCCGCCTGCGTCCGCAGTACGTCGACAACGACTACGACACCGCCGAAGTCAACTTCAACTGGAACATCAGCCCCGGCTTCCGCCTGAAGGGCGGCGTGCAGAGCAAGGATTACACCTTCAGCACCCTGGAACTGCGTCGCAGCAGCGAAGGCGCCGTGCCGCTGCTGCCCAACGGCACGCGCATCCTGCCCGGTGATCTGACCACCGGTGCCGGCCTGAAGGGAATCGCCGGGTCGCCGTCGAACTGGGTGGTGCCCGACCTCAACGCCATCGCCGATCTGCTGGACATCTACAACAACACCGGCACCTTCGCCGTTGCGCCGCGCTCGAACAACAGCCGTGGCGTGGAAGAGAAGGGGCGCGGTGGCTGGTTGATGGGTGAGTTCTCCACCGACCTGGGTTCCATTCCGCTGTCGGGTAACTTCGGCGTGCGTTATGTCGAAACCAAGCAGCGTTCCACCGGCTTTGCCACCGTCGCCGGTGCGCTGGTGCCGGCGGTCAGCAACCGCAAGTACGACGACACCCTGCCCTCGTTCAACCTGGTCGCCGAGATCACGCCGGACTTCCTGGTGCGCCTGGGCGCAGCCAAGGTGATGAGCCGCCCGGGCTTGGGCAACCTGACCCCCGGCGTTACCGTGGCCGTGGCCGGTGGCGCACGTACGGTCTCCGGCGGCAACCCGGCACTGGACCCGTACCGCGCAACCAACGTCGACATGAGCTTCGAGTGGTACTTCGCCGAAGGCGCCATGGCCGGCATCGGCCTGTTCTACAAGGACATCGACTCGTTCGTGCAGACCGCGCGTGAGACCCGCCCGTATTCCAGCAGCGGCCTGCCGGCCAGCCTGCTCGACGGCACCGGTGCCACGGTCAACGACGACTTCACCTTCAGCGCACCGCTCAACACCCCCGGTGGCGAGCTGTACGGCGTGGAAGCCAACTACACCCAGCCGTTCACCTTCCTGCCGGGCAAGTGGTCCAACCTCGGCATGCAGTTGAACTACACCTGGGTTGATACCAGCATCCAGTACGTCAACTCGTCCGGTGTGGCGACGATGAAGAACCAGCTCACCGGTACCTCGAAGAACGCCTGGAACGCCACGCTGTTCTACGAAGGTGAAACCTGGTCCGGCCGCGTCTCGGCGACCAACCGCAGCGACTACCTCACCGTGGTCACTGGCCAGGAAGCCGGCTTCAACACCGACGGCTACCACGGCATGACCGGCACCACCGTTATCGACGCGTCGCTGCGCTACCGCATCAGCGACCAGCTGGAGCTGACGCTGGAAGGCATCAACCTGAGCAACGAAGGCTCCGATGAGTGGGTCTACTCGCCCGCCACCGGTCAGCTGCCGCTGCAGTACACCGAAACCGGCCGCCAGTTCATGCTCGGCGCCCGCTACAAGTTCTGATCCACCCAAGCGGCGGCGTGCACAAGCCACGCCGCCGCCCGGTGCAACGCCAACGATCCCGCATGAGCGTGGCCCGCTGCTGCGGCGCAAGATGATGCGCCGTGGAGGCTTTGCTACGTTCACGTGACCAGCGGTGTCAGCAAGACGTTGCGCCAGGTACATGCCGGAGGACGCCGGCATGCGCTTGCAGGACCTGCCACGCACGCTTGAGGACACCCTGGAGGGGAACACGCAATGGATTCGTTGAACGCACGTCGCCGCGCCGCAGGCGCAACACCGTACAGTCTGCTCGCGCTGTCGATCGGCCTGGCGCTGGCTGCCGGCACCGCTGCCGCCCAGCAGACCCCCGAGCAGGCCGCCGCCGGCATGAACGCGGTGGACCTGGACAAGGTCGAGGTCAAGGCGACCTACCGCGAGAGCCTGCAGCAGTCGCTGGATGAGAAGCGCTACAGCATCGAGCAGGTCGACGCGATCTACGCCGAAGACATCGGCAAGTTCCCCGACCTGAACCTGGCCGAGTCGATGCAGCGCATCGCCGGTGTCTCCATCGATCGCGAGGGCGGCGAAGGCCAGCAGATTTCAGTGCGTGGCCTCGGCTCGGACTTCACCCGGGTGCGCGTCAATGGCCTGGAAGCCCTGTCCACGGCGGGCAACGGTTCCAACGGCGTCAACCGCGGCCGCGGCTTCGACTTCAACACCTTTGCCTCCGAGCTGTTCAGCCGGGTCAAGGTCAACAAGAGCCAGTCGGCACAGATGGACGAAGGCTCGCTCGGCGCCACCGTCGACCTGCGCGCTTCGCGCCCGTTCGATTTCGACGGCTTCCAGGCGTCGCTCAACGGCCAGTACGGCTTCAACGAGCTTTCGCGCAGCAAGGACCCGCGCATCTCCGGCCTGATCAGCAACACCTGGGGTGATGGCCGCTTCGGCGCGCTGATGTCGGTGGCCTACAGCAAGCGCACCATTTTCGAGGAAGGCTACAACCCGGTGCGCTGGGAGCACGGCAACTACCGCAACTCCAACCAGTCCAACGCCAACAACAACGGCACCTACGGGTTCTGCAGTCCGGTCGGCTACGACCCGCAGACCCCGCGCAACCCGCTTTCCAACGAGACCGCGCAGGGCGTGGGCAGCGCGGCCAACCAGGCGCGCAACAATGGCTGGGGCAGCTACGGCATCGATGCCACCCACTGCGGTACGGGTATCGACCGGCCGGCAGCCACGCCGGAGAACATCGCCGCCTACGAAACCGCCACCAATGCGTGGATTCCGCGCTACCCGCGTTACATCCGCACCGAGCACAACATCGAGCGGCTGGGCGTCACCGGTGCGTTCCAGTTCAAGCCCAACGACGACACCCTGCTCAACCTGGACCTGATGTATTCCAAGCTGGACAAGGACCAGCGCGAGGATTCGATCGGCGCCAACCTGCACCGCACCGCGCAGTACGGTGGCAAGACCCAGATCGCTGTGCGCGAGGCGCAGGTCGACGCGCAGAACCGGCTGGTCTACGGTGTGTTCGACAATGTCGACTTCCGTACCGAGTCGAGCGCCATCGAGGAAAGCACCGAGTTCAAGCAGTTCAGCCTGAACCTGGAACACCGCATCAACGACGCGGTGCGCGTGGACGCGCTGGTCGGCCGCTCCGAATCGACCTTCGAGCGCCCGGTGTTCTCGATGGTCAGCTTTGACAACAGCAACCTCGACGGCTTCGTGCTGGACATGCGCAACGGCGCCAGCATGCCTTCGATGACTTTTCCGTTCGCGCTCAACGACCCGGCATCGTGGGACTGGCTGGGCTACGGCACCGCACCGGTCAATGCCAATGGCACCGCGCGCGGCGGCAACATCAGCGAAGTGCGTCTGAACCCGCAGTACGTCGACAACACCTTCGACACCGCCAAGGTCGACCTGACCTTCAACATGTCGCCCACCTTCACCCTGCGCGCTGGCCTGGCCTACAAGGACTACCAGATGAGCACGCAGGAGTACCGCAACATCAGTTACGGCCGATTGTCGCAGGCGCTGCCGGACGGGCTGACCGTGGGTGACCTCAGCACCCAGCTCGGTGGTTTCGGCAAGGGCCTGGACGGCAACACACCCAATGGTTGGCTGATTCCCAACTTTGACCGCATTGCCGAGCTGCTGGACATCTACTGCAACTGCGATACCGGCACGCTGGGCGGTGATTACCGTCTGGCCGGCGTGGGCCACTTCGGCGCCTCCAACAACAACTTCGACGTCAACGAGAAGAGCTACGGCAGCTACCTGCAGCTGGACTTCAACACCGACCTGCTGGGCCGTCCGTTCCGCGGCAACCTCGGTGTGCGCTACGTGCGCACGCAGATCGCCGCCAGCGGGTATGCTCCGTGCCAGGCCGCCAACGTCGGCGATCTCTCCGATGCCTGCGAGCCGTTCCTGGGCGTGGCCAACGCCTCTTCCGAAGCAGGCGAGCGCCTGCTGGTGCCGACCACCGTCGGCCACAGCTACGATGACTGGCTGCCGGCACTGAACCTGGCATGGGATGTCACCGACAGCGTCGTGCTGCGCTTCGGTGCGGCCAAGACCATGGCCCGGCCGACCCTGTCCAACCTGTCGCCCAGCGTCAGTGGCGGCCCCACCGCGTTCCTTGACGAAGACCGCTACTACTCGATCAACCTGGGCAACCCCAAGCTTGATCCGTTCCGCTCGACCAACTACGACCTGAGCGCCGAGTGGTACTTCAACGAAGGTGCCCTGCTGTCGGCGGCGCTGTTCTACAAGGACATCGACACCTATGTGCAGCGCACGCGCCTGCTGACCACCTGGGCCGACATGGGCTACTCGCTGGACCTGCTGCCGGCCGGCTTCAGCCCGAACACCCTGTTCAACGTGCAGAGCTACTTCAACACCCCCGGCGGCCCGTTGAAGGGCTATGAGCTGACCTACCAGCAGCCCTTCAGCTTCCTGCCCGGCTTCTGGAAGAACTTCGGCATCCAGCTGAACTACACCCACGTCGAATCGAAGATCAAATATCTCTTCAGCTCGGGCACCGGCAACACCATCGTCACCACCTACACCGAGAACGACCTACTCAACCTGTCGCCGAACTCGTACAACGCCACCGTCTACTACGACGATGGCCGCTTCAGTGCGCGCGTCAGCACCAGCTACCGCGACGCGTACATCAACCAGATCCTCACCCGCGAAAGCGTCTGGGATCTGGACGGCAATCAGTTCGCCACTGCCGATGTCACCGGCAAGTACAGCGTCAAGAACGTGGACTTCAACATGTCCTGGAAGTTCAACAAGAACCTCACGATGAGCTTCGAGGCGATCAATCTGCTGGACACCGCGGACGAGCGCTATGTCGACTCGGCGCTGTCACTGCCTGACCGTTACACCCACACCGGCCGCCAGTACTACCTCGGCCTCCGTTACAAGTTCTGAGCGTGAGCACGCTTCCGCTGATGGCAACGCGCCGGTCACCTGCCCTCTCTCCGTGGGGATCGGTGCGCTGCCTCGGCGGGGCACCTCCCCGCCTGCCACGCCTGGCCCCGCGACGCCGTTCCGGCGCCGCCCGTTGTTGAAAGGAAGGTTCCATGTCACACGCCGTTGCCCCCCGTTCGTTGCGCCCACGCCTGCTGGCGCTGGCCTGTGCCCTTGCCACCAGCACGCCGGTGCTTGCGGCGCAGACGCCGACGCTGCTGTTCCATGTGGACGCCAGCCACGGCCTGGATGCGGTGGTGGCCAGCGGTGAAGCGGTTCCCAACTTCCGCGACAAGGTGCAGGTGGTCGACGATGCGGCGCTGGGCAAGGCGATCCAGTGGCAGGACGATGGCGTGCTGGCGTGGGATGCGCCGGGCAACATCCAGGCCCAGCGCGGCACCCTGGCCTTCGACTGGCGCCCGCGTTACGCCGTGGGCGAAGCCCCCTTCGTGATCTTCCGCGTCGGCTATGCCGACCACAGCAGCTGGGACATGGCCTGGCTGCGCATCGACTGGAACGGGCAGGGCTTTGATGCCTTCGTGACCGATGCGAACCTGGCCCGCACCCGCGTGTCGTTCAAACTCGACAAGCGCCCGGACCCGAAGCAGTGGCTGCACATGGCCTTCGCCTGGGATGAAGACCACGGCGTGCGTCTGTTCATCGATGGCCGCGAGGTGGCGCGTGTGGAGACCACCGGCGACTACGATGCCGCGCTGGATCAGCTGGGTCTGGCCGGCCGCGTGATGGCACCCTACCAGGTGCAGAGCCGTTACAACTTCCTGCGCGGCAGCGATTTCCAGCACATCCGCGTCTACGACCGCATGCTCGATGGCACGGCGGTGGCGGCACTGGCCCGCGGCAAGGACGTCACCAGCGCTGTGGCAGCAGCGACCGACCAGCGCGCCTGGCTGCACCGCTTTGGCTGGGAGGGCGCCGCACCACCGGCACTGTCCGCCGACGGCACGCGCATCCGCAAGATCGAGTTCGCCGACACCAAGGACCTGAAGCAGTGGATGTGGAAGGGAACCGACGGTATCGCCGAAACCACCTGGCCGGGCGTCTACAACCGCTCGCGCCTGCCTGGGCGTGATGATTACTTCCAGCTGCCCGACTGGAACACCTATGTCGAGGCCGGCCAGCATCTGGACCTGTCGCTGCCCGAAGGTGAGACGGTCAACCGCATCGAGATCCGCGGCGCGGCCTTCGGTACGCTGGCCCACGGCAGCACCGCCGAGAAGGCTACCGATGTACTGTTCACCCGCCCGCAGGGGCCGGTGCGCAGCGTCAACGACATCGCACCCCAGCAGGGCGGCGTGCTGCGTTTCAGCAACGTCGAGCAGGAAACGCCGATCCAGGAGATCTGGGGCTACCACGTCGACACCGGTCCCGAGCCGGACGGCATCGTCAAGCAGACCTACCTGATCGACAGCCAGGCCCTGCCCGACTACACCAACCTCGACGCGCTGCGCGCCTACATCGACGGTCGCTTCGCGCCGGCCGAGCGCAGCACGGTGATGGCCCTGCCCAAGGGCGCTGGCTCACGTCGTCGCGGCGCCGACAGTCTGCCGGCCAGCCCGCTGCCGATCGTGCATGTGCTGGTGCCCTCCGGCGTCGGTGACGCACCCGCCAACCAGCCGCTGATCCGCAGCTGGGCACACAGCTGGGAAAACATGTACGACGGTCTGGATGGCGTGGCCATCGACCTGCCCGCGCTGGATCTGCCCGCGACCCACGACGGACTGATCCCGCTCAACATCCGCATCAAGGACCCGATCTGGCCGGCGCGCGACATGATCGATGTCTCGGTGTCGGTGCAGCCGGGCAAAAAGCGCACCGTGTGGCTGGACCTGCGCGACCGGATTCTCACCGCCGACAGCCTGTGGCTGAGCATTGCCTCGGCCGCGCCCGGCTTTGACGCCAATGCGCTGGACGGTGCGGAGATCCGCATGGTGTTCAAGCCGCGCGCCGAGGCGATCAAGGAACACGTGGCCGACCGCTTCAACCAGGTGCGCGACAACTGGGGCTTCCTGGTCGAGGAACACACCACCTCCAAGCGCCAGCGCCTCTACGCGCGCGTCTACGCGGACCTGAGCGACCTGCTGCGGGTCGACCCGGACCATGAGCAGGGCCGGCTGTACTGGAACTACATCAGCTACAACAGCCAGGGCAAGCCACCGTTCACCCTGCCGCAGGCACCTGCGGGCGTGCCGACGTGGGCCTTCAACCAGGTGCAGGACCTGGCGCATGTGCGGCGCTTCATCGACTGGTGGATCGACCATCGCCAGGTGGCCTACGGCGATTTCGGCGGCGGCATCTCCGATGACTCCGACCTCACCCAGCAGTGGCCGGGCTTGGCGCTGATGGGCGTCAAGCCGGACCGCATCAATGCCTCGCTGACCGCGCTGTCCGATGCGGTCTACCGCAACGGCATGTTCAGCAATGGCCTGAGCACCATCGAGACCGACGAGCTGCACTCGTACGAAGAAGGCATCAACACCAACAGCGCGATGCTGTACCTCAACTGGGGCGACCCGCTGACGGTGGAGCGTCTGATGGAAACGGTGAAGGCACTGGATGAGCGCATCATCCTGCCCAATCCGCAGGGGCATCTGCTGTTCTCCAGCAACTGGTTCGGCGGCAACAAGATCTACCGCGAACCGAACTGGCAGTGGCAGAAGCCGTACTCGTTCCCGATCCTGCACCCCGCGTTCCTGCTGGGCCAGTTCAACGCCGATCCGATTGGCCGCAAGCTGGTGGTGGGCCTTGCCGACAGCTACCTGGCCCACGCCTACACCGACGACAAGGGCCGCTGGGCACTGCCCAATGAAATCAACTGGGCCACCGGTGAGACCCGCGGCGGCGAACTCAACAACGGGTCCGGCAGCGGCGACATCATGCACACCTTCTGGGCGGCGTGGCGCTGGACCGGTGATGACAAGTACCTCAAGGCGCTGGACTACCGCGTGCAGCGTGGCGGGCCGGGTGCACTGGCCAACCTGGGCGAGAACTATGTCGAAGCCCTTGGCCGCCAAGCCGAGTGGTACCCGAAGCTGCAGGCCGACGCCGAGGCCGGCAAGACCGGCTTCAACAGTCTGATGGCCTGGCAGGCGACCGGTGACACCCGCTTCATTGCCGACCTGCATGCCGAAGGCATCCAGGCCAAGGCACAGCGCGAGTACATGAACACTGACGGGCACTGGTGGTCGGACCGTGTCGAGGCACCGAGCGAGTTCCTGCAGCGCGCCCGCCTGGGCGGCATCGCGCTCAAGCGCAACCAGACCTGGCCCGGCCACACGGTGAGCTGGCGCTTCGACCAGGAAGACGCGGCCGAGCAGGTCGCCCTGCTGGTGCACGCCCCCTCGCGCGAAGCGTTCACCGTGACCAGTTACAACCTGGGCAAGCGTCGCATCAGCGCCGCGATGACCGGCTGGAACGTGGCCCCGGGCACCTGGACCGTGCGCAGCGGCGTGGACAGCAATGGCGATGGCAGGATCGACGGCAGGGCGGTGGAGCGCGACGTGCAGCTGGAAACCAGCATGGCCACCGAACTGCAGTTCCAGCCGGGACGCACCGAGATCTTCGAGTTCACCCTGAAGCGCCCTGGTACCCCGGTGGAGCAGCGTGCCGACCTCGGCATCGGCCGCGGCGACGTGCGCGTACAGGGACGTCAGGTGGAGGTGACCGTGCACAGCCTTGGCCACGTGGCCAGCGGCACCGGCGTGGCCATCCTCGAAGACGCCCGGGGTCGCGAAGTCGCCCGGACCGAAGTACCGGCGATGGAAGCCCCGAGCGACCTGACGCCGCGCACGCGCACCGTGCAGCTGCCCCTGCCCGCCGGCGACCGCAATGGCCTGCGCGTGCGCATCGCCCTGGCAGACGGCAGCGACGAAGTCACCCAGCTCAACAACGTGGTCGACATCGCCCCCTGAGCACAGTCGACAGCAGGCAAGGGGCCGGACAACCCGGCCCCAGCCGCGGAAGACAGCAGCAACAGCAACAGCAGCAGCGTGACGACCAACGGTCGTCACCTACCGGAAGCAGCTCCCATCAGTTGCCAGGTTTGCTGCCCGCCCTGCCATCCCGCAGAACACCACCCAGCCGTTGCAGTTGCCGTTGCAGTCGCAGTTGCTTCGGCGGGTGCAGGGCCGCAGGCCCTGCAACACCCCCCTACCCGCAATCCGTCTCCAGCACCTTGATCCGGCGCTGGTACCACCCGTCCCCCAGTGGCTCGAACACCGTGCTGCGCTCCATCGGCGCTTCATACACATGCACCGACACCGCGATATCGGTGTCGCTGGCATTGCGCAGCGTGTGGTACTCGTGCGGCGGAATCAGACTGCCCGCGCTGCCCTGCTCCCCATACATCACCTCCTGTGCAGCAAAACGGCAGCGGTCGCCATCAGTCTCTTGCATCGCATACGGTGTGACGATCAGTTCTCCCTGCCAGACGCCCTCCACGCACCACAGCGCATCATGGTCATGCAGCGGTGTGCCCTGGCCCGGCCCCCAGCACATCGCAATGACCACATAGCCGAGCTGTTCGCTGCGATACAGTTCGCGGCGCGCGTAATGGCCTGCCAACGGCTGCCGCACACACGGCGGCAGCTCGATGCGGGGATCGGCTATCGCATCGCGCAGCACCTGTCTGAGCGCGTACGTGATCGCGCGCGGATCGCGCAGACAGACAGCCGCATCGATGGCCTCGATCAGATGCTGATCGCCCCTGAACGGTACAAAGGTCGGTTTCTCTCCCATGCCAACAGTCTAGGCGAACGGCGTTAAGACAGCGTTCCACGTGACATGTGGCAACGCTATCCGTGCATTCGTCTGCGTGGATGTCTGGAACTTGAGCGAAGTTGCAGGTGAGTTACGACATTCAAGGCAACAGCAGCGGACGCATCGAAGGCACAGCACGCGCCAGCTCATCGGCAACGAGGGTGGCGAAGGTCTGCGCGCCCTCGTCGCCGAGATGTGTGTAATCAAAGGCACGCTTGGCCTGGCCCATCGGCTCGGTCAACGCATTGTTCTGCGCTGCGGCCGGCGCGCCTGGCGTCGGCGCGGCACCCACGGTGGTACCGGCCAGCGCGGCCACCACCTGTTCCGGTGCGGCTGGCAGTTGTGCCATGCGCATCGCAGCCACAGGACCCATCGCCTGCACCAGCATGCGGCTGCGCGCATGCAGGTCGACCAACGGCACCTTCAACTCCGTCGCAACCTGGCGAACCGCATCGGCCCACGGCGCGAGATCGTCAATGAGTTCGCCATTGGTGAACTGGCGCCGGGTGAGCGGCGTCAGCAACACGGGTTCGGCGCCGGCGGCGCGCACCTGGGCGACATAGCGACGCAGGTTCTCCGGGAACTCATGTGCCAGGTCCGTGGAACGACCCGGCTTGCCAGGCTGGTCGTTGTGGCCGAACTGGATCAACACCCACGTACGCACGTAGCCCGGGGTGCGCATTTCCGCCTCCACCAGATCCCAGGAGCCTTCGGCGCGGTAGTTGTAGGTGCTGCGCCCGCCGCGTGCCAGGTTGAGGCAGGCGGCAAACGAGGTCACGTGCCCGGCGCAGAACGCCGGGCCCCAGCCGCCCTGCACAGCGGTGGTGGAATCGCCGACCAGCACGATCTTGCTGGCGCGGATGGGCGCAGGCGCCGGCCGATCGGTTACGGCTGGGTCCGTCGCAGCATCTGCGGCGTGGCACAGCACAACTGCCAGCAGGGCAGCGGCAAGCTGGAACGGGCGGCGAAGCAGCATGGGCGTTTCCTTAACGTGTGGGGCGAGCCGTTGGCTAGCGGTGTCATTTTTCGCGCCTGCTGGCGCGCTGTTGATGCTGACTGTAACCGTGTGGGGGCGCAGCTGACTTGCTGCGGCGCAGAATGTCGCCGCTTCCTGCCTCTGCTAGGGTCCGTTTGACCATCGGTGTCATCCCTGCCGCGTGCCGGATCCAGACACCTCCGTTCAATCCGCCCAACCCAAGGAACGCCATGGCCCTGCCGACGTCCTTCCTCCGCCGCGCTTCGGTGCTGGCGGCCCTGCTGCTTGCCACCACTGCCGCCGCTGCCCAGAGCAGCAAGCCCGGCAGCCCCTGGCAGCGCGGCATCGAGAACCAGCGCCAGGCCGACCTCGGCAACGGCACCTTCCTCAATCCGGTGTTCGCCGGCGACCGGCCTGATCCATCGGTGCTCAAGGATGGCAACGACTACTACATGACGCTGTCCTCGTTCGATGCCTATCCGGGGCTGCCGATCTGGCACTCGCGCGATCTGGTCAACTGGCAGCCGCTGGGCCACGCGATCACGCGCAACGTCGGCTCGATCTGGGCGCCGGACATCGTCAAGCACGAGGGCCGCTACTTCATCTACTTCCCGGCGCGTACCGGGGGGACCGAAGGCAGCGAGCGCAGCAACTACGTGGTCTGGGCGGACGACATCGCCGGACCGTGGAGCGAGCCGATCAACATCGGGCTGGGTCGCTACATCGACCCCGGCCACGCCGTGGGCGAGGACGGAAAGCGTTACCTGTTCCTCTCCGGTGGCGATTACGTGCAGTTGTCCGACGATGGCCTGAGCGTGGTGGGCGAGCCGAAGCACGTCTACGACGGCTGGAAGTACCCGGAAACCTGGGACGTGGAGGCCTACGCGCAGGAAGGTCCGAAGATCAACAAACGGGGCGACTGGTATTACATGACCACCGCCGTAGGCGGCACCGCCGGCCCGCCGACCGGGCACATGGTGATCACGGCGCGTTCGCGTTCGATCCATGGGCCGTGGGAAAATGCGCCCAACAATCCGATCGTGCGTACCGTGAGCCGCGACGAGCCGTGGTGGTCGCGTGGCCACGCGACCGTCATCGAAGGTACCGACGGGCGCTGGTGGATGATGTATCACGGTTACGAGAACAGCTATTGGACGCTGGGCCGCCAGGCACTGCTGGAGCCGATCGAGTGGACCGATGATGGCTGGTTCGTGGCCAAGGGTGGCGATCTTGGCAGCCCGCTGGCCAAGCCGGCCGGTGAGTCGGTGGGCGCCCACGGCATGGCACTGTCCGACCGCTTCGACGGTGACCGCCTCGGCCACCAGTGGTCGTTCTTCAATCCTGCCCAGGACGAGTACAAGCGGCTGTCCTTCGGGAGCGGTGCGATGACCCTGCAGGGCAAGGGCCGTACCCCGCGCGACAGTTCGCCGCTGACCGCCATCGCCGGTGACAAGGCGTACCAGTTCGAGGTGGAGATGGAGATCGAGCCCGGTGCGATCGGTGGCGCGCTGCTGTACTACAGCGACCGCCTGTACGTGGGCGTGGGCAGCAATGGCGAGCGCATGGTGATGCACCGGTACGGCGTGGAGCGTCCCACCAATGGCCTGCCCGCTGGCAAGGGCGGCAAGCTCTGGCTGCGGGTGACCAACAACGAGCACATCGTGACCTTCCACACCAGCAGCGACGGCCGCACCTGGACCAAGTACCCGACCCAGATGGAAGTTTCCGGCTATCACCACAACGTGGCCGGCGGGTTCCTGGCGTTGAAACCGGCGATCTACGCGGCCGGTGACGGCAAGGTGCATTTCCGCAACTTCAGCTACCGCGCACTGGACTACTGACCGCGCGTAGAGCGGGGCTCTGCCCCGCTGGGTGGAGCCGACCCCACGGTCGGCTCGCGCGCCCCAGCGCGGCGTGCCGTGGCGATGGCAGCGAACAGCAGCCGGGCTACATCGTGCCGCGCTGGATGAAGGGTGCCTGCTGGTACAGCTCGCGCTCACCACCACGCGGGTCGTCGGCGAGCTGGCTCTGGCGGTCAAACACCAGCGTCTGCCGCCGCGGCAACGTGTAGGGCTCCCAATGCGGAATGCCGGCATGGTTGGGGTCGCCGCTGCGTGCGAAGGCCAGCAGGGCCTCACTCATTGCCGTCGCCACGGTGCGCGCATCGTCGCCACCGCCGGTGCGCGAGCCCGGCTGCGCGGTGTTGTCGAACACCAGCGGGATGTCCAGCGTGTGGAACGCGCCCATGCGGCCGCCGTCCAGCGGTGAGCCCCAGTCCAGCTGGTAGGCCCAGGTCGGGGCTGCGCCGGCCGGCTGACGGGCACGGGCTTCCAGCTCTTCCACCGCGCCGCGCCACGAGCGCCCGGCCGTGGTGGCAGCGAAGAACACCTCCGAAGGCGTGTAGTGCGGATACAAGCGGCGGTATCCGTCGATCACCCGCTGCGGCCGCAGGTCCACGTACTGCTGTTTTTCCAGCTTGGCTGGCAGCGTCTCCCAGGTCAGTTCGAAGTTGGCCGGGTCATTGCCCAGAAACGCACGCGTCTCATCGCGTGTGTTGCCGATCACCATGGGAATCGCCGCCGACTGGGCCGGTGCCTGCGGCCAGAACGGATGCACCGGCAACACTACGTCGTCCAGCACCGGGCCGAAGTACAGGCTGGTGTCCTCCACCCGCGAAGGATCGCGGGCACGCGTTGCGCCCAGCAGTTCGCCTGCCGGCAGCCGCAGCAGTGCGTCGATGTCCCTGGCGCCGACCTTGTCCATTGCAATCGCCGCGCGCTGTGCCGCGGCACGCGGACCGGCCGCCGTGACCTGCTGTCCGCTCATGGTCCATGCGCGCTGGAACAGGCCACGTGCCGCTGGCATGGCCATCAGCGTGGCGATCTTGGCACCGCCACCGGACTGCCCAAAGACGGTGACATTGGCCGGGTCGCCACCAAAGATGGCCGCGTGTTCGCGCACCCACTGCAGCGCCTGCACCAGATCGAGCTGCCCGACATTGCCCGAGCCGGCAAAGCGCGGATCGCCCAACGCGTCCAGGTACAGGTAACCGAAGACGTTGAGGCGGTGATTGACGCTGACCACGACCACGTCGCCGCGCCGGCACAACGCGCTGCCGTCATACAGCGGGTCGCTGCCCGAGCCATTGTTGTAGGCACCGCCGTGGATGTAGACCAGCACCGGGCGCTTGCGGCCGTCGCCCAGTGCCGGCGTCCACACGTTGAGGAACAGACAGTCCTCGCTGCCAGGCCCTTCGCTGCCGCCCTGCGGCGCCGCGTTGCCGTAGGCGGTGGCATCGGCAATACCGCGCCAAGCCTGTTCCCGGCGCGGCGCCTGGAAGCGCGTGGCGGCGGTGTCGGCACCATAGCGCAGGCCGCGGAACACGTTGATGCCATCCTCGCGCAGACCGCGCACGCGGCCTCCACGGACACGCACGATGGCCGACGGGTCCGTGCGCGGTGGCGCCGACCACGCAGCCGGAACCGCTGCGAGGGTGCTCGCGGCCAGTGCCCAGCGGGCACTGTCGCGCAGAAAACGGCGACGCTGCAGGTCGGCGGCGGAATCAGTCATGGTTGGTTCTCCTGTGAGGCCTGCAGGAAGCGCTGTGCCAGCTGGGGCCAGAGTGCGGTGGTGGAGCCCGCGGCGGTGCGCATGCCGAAGCCATGGCCGCCGTGGGCGAAAACATGCAGTTCGTGTTCGACGCCGGCAGCTGCCAGCGCCTGGGCCATCAGCAGGCTGTTGTCCACCGTGACCACGTCATCGTCGGCGGCGTGCAGCAGCAGCACCGGCGGCATGTCGGCGTGCACCTGCCGCTGCAGCGAGAACTGCGCGACCTGTCCGGCATCGGGATGGTCACCGAGCAGGCGCTGGCGCGAGCCGGCATGTGCCTGCGCACCCATGTCGATCACCGGATAGCCAAGCACCACGCGCCAAGGGCGCGCGCTGAGGCGGTCGATGGCGTCCTGTGCTGGGTAGGTGTCGAGCGCGTAGCCGGTGGCCAGCCGAGCCGCCACGTGGCCGCCGGCGGAGAAGCCCATTACTGCGATGGTGTCGGCCTCCAGGCCACGCGCGGCGGCCTGGCTGCGTATCAGCCGCAGTGCGCGCTGCGCATCGGCCAACGCGGCCTGTACCGGGCGCCCGGCCTGCGGCAGCCGGTAGCGCAGCACGAACAGGGTGTAGCCCGCCTCATCGACCCAGCCGGGCACCAGTTCGCTGCCTTCCTTGTCGATCACCACGCGCTGGTAGCCACCGCCAGGGATCACCAGCAGCGCCCGTCCGTTGGAGCGCGCCGGTGCATGCACTACCAGGTAGGGCGCATCGATCTGGTCGGCGTAGCGGTCAGGCTGCAACGGGTCGGGGCTGCGCTCGACGATGCGGGTAGCGCGGGGTGGTCCGCGCTCGCCCGGCACCCGGTGCGGCGGCCACAGTGGCAATTGTTCACCGGCCGCTTCTGCAGCGCCGCCGCCGGCCGCATCGGTGCGCATCGCGGGCACGGCCAACACAACCGGCACCGTCAGCAGAAGGCCGGAAAGGATTCCGATCAACAACGGGAAACGCATGTGGCACTAAGCTCCATGGGGATCTGATGAAGACCGGGGGGTGCCCGGCAGTAATTTTCTGACGCACTGCACATTGCCAGATGACACCGGTTTACCATATACACCTCATCCGAACGCTGTCGATGGGCAGTGCAACAACGCCAACGGGAGAGCATCCTTGAGCAACGATCACGGCAAACTGGAACTGCCGCCGCAACAGGCCGAGCAGGCCGAGTCCATCGCCCGCGCCTTCACCGACGCGCGCCGCGCCGGGGCCGCGCTGCCCGGCTTCCCGGGCGAGATCCCGCCGACGCTGGTGCACAGCTACGGTGTGCAGGACCTGGCCATCGCGCGCTGGGAGGACAGCGTGGTGGGCTGGAAGGTCGGCTACATCGCCGCCGAGCGCCGCGATGAATCCGGAGACGATCGTCTGCTGGGCCCGATTTTCAAAAACCGGCTCAAAGATGCTACCGGTGGAACAGTCGATATTCCGGTCTTCGTCGGTGGCTTTGCCGCAGTGGAAGCGGAGTACGTTCTTGAACTGCTGGAAGATGCGCCGGCCGACCAGCTGGAGTGGACACCTGAGCAGGCCGAGGCCCTGCCCTCGCGCCTGTACATCGGCGTGGAAGTGGCCAGCAGCCCGCTGGCGACCATCAACGAACTCGGCCCGCTGGTGGTGGTGTCCGATTTCGGCAACAACAACGGACTGCTGCTCGGCCCGGAGATCACCGACTGGACCGGCCGCGATGAAACCGCGCTGCGGGCCGAGACGCTGATCGACGGCGAGGTGGTGGGTACCGGCGGGGCCACGCGCCTTCCCGGTGGCCTGCGCACCGCCATCGCCTTCGCTCTCGGGCGTTCGGCACGCCGGGGTCGCCCGCTCAAGCGCGGTGACCTGATCGCCACCGGCAACGCGACCGGTATCCATGACATCGCCGTGGGCCAGGAGGCGCTGGTGCGTTTCCCCGGCTTCGGTGACATTGCCTGCAGGGCCGTGCCCGCTGGCTGATGCCGGCGGCCGGTGAACACGCGCGGGAGGGCGCAGATGATCACACGCAGAAACTTCCTGGCCACCGGAATCGGCGCGCTTGCCGCGCCGATGCTGGCAGGCTGCACGCGGCAGCAAGCTCCGGTGGCCGGCGGCCACCTGCTGACCGCCACCGACGTCCACGTGGCCGACTACCCCACCGTCACTGCGGTGAAGTGGATCGGTGAAACGCTGGAGCGCGAGACCGGCGGCCGCCTGCGGCTGCGCCAGTACCACTCCGGCCAGCTGGGCCGCGAGTCCGAAGCGATCGACATGGCGCGCTTTGGCGCCATCGATATCACCCGGGTGTATTCGGGTGCACTGAACAACGCCTTCCCGCTGACCCGTGCGCTGTGCCTGCCGTACGTGTTCGACTCGGTGCCGCATATGCGCGCCGCGCTCGACGGTGGCATCGCCGATGCGGTGCTCAAGGGCTTCGAGAGCCGCGACCTGGTGGGTCTGGCAATCTACGATTCCGGCGCGCGCTGTTTCTACAACACCAAGCACCCCATCGTGGAACCGAAGGACCTGCACGGCCTCAAGCTGCGCGTGGCGTCCTCGGACATCTTCATCCAGCTGATGCGCCTGTTCGGGGCAAACCCGACGCCGATGTCGCTGGGTGACACCTTCTCGGGCATGGAAACGCACATGATCGACGGTGCGGAGAACAACATGCGCAGCTTCCATTCCAGCCGACATTTCGAGGCTGCGCATTACTGGTCGCAGAGCGAGCACTCCTACGCACCGGACGTGCTGCTGATGTCGCGTGCCAGCTTCGAGCAGCTCACCCCGGCCGACCGCAGCCTGCTGCTGGAGACCGCACGGGCCTCCACCCAGGTGATGCGCCAGCAATGGGACGCCTCCGAAGACGCGGCCCGCAAGGCAGTCACCGACTACGGGGTGAAGACCAACGACGTAGACCTGGCCGCGTTCCGCCGTGCCGCCGAGCCCCTGCTGCGTGAGTACCAGCAGCAGCCCGAGCTGGCCGCGCTGGTCCGCCGCATCCGCGATTTCGCCTGAGGACGACCGCCATGACCGAAACGACGACACACGTCGCCGGTTCCGGCCAGCGCCTGCTGGACCGCATTGCCGACATTTCCATCTACATCGCCGTGGCCGCCCTGCTGGGGCTGGTCGTGGTCCAGGGCTGGCAGGTGTTTGCCCGCTACGTGATCAATGACTCGCCAAGCTGGACCGAGCCGGTCACCCTGCTGCTGCTGAGCACCGCGATGAGCCTGGGCGCAGCCTGTGGCGTGCATACCAACCGCCATTTCGGCTTCTACCTGCTCGCCGAACACATGGGCGCCGGACTGCGCCGCGCGGTGGACACCCTGGTGCAGCTGGTGATCGCCATCCTTGGCGGCTTCATCGCCGTATGGGCCTGGCAGTTGCTGGTCGATGGCCTGGACATCAAGACGGCCGGTGCCAACCTGCCGCAGAGCATCAACTACCTGCCGCTGGCCATTGGTGGCGCGCTGATGGTGCTGTTCGCCCTGAACCGCGCATGGAAGGTGCACCGCCCTGCTGTTGTGCACAGCGGCACCGAAGACGCCGAAGGAGATCGTTGAAATGGGAATTGCCCTTCTCTTTGCCGTGTTCGCGGTGCTGCTGCTGCTCGGCGTGCCTGTCGCCTATGCGCTGGCGGCTGCTGCACTGGCCACCCTGCTTTACCTGGATATTCCGAGCATCGTGCTGGTACAGCAGATTTCAGCCGGCACCGGCTCGGCGTCGCTGATCGCCATTCCACTGTTCATTTTCGCCGGCGAGATCATGATGCGCGGCGGCATCTCCGAGCGTCTGATCGCACTGGCCTCCTCGCTGGTGGGGCGCATGCGCGGCGGCCTGGGCCAGGTGTCGATCCTGTCCTCGCTGTTTTTCGGTGGTGTGTCCGGCTCGGCGATCGCCGACGTCTCGGCGGTCGGTGGCACGATGATTCCGCAGATGGTCAAGCGCGGCTATGACCGCGACTTCGCGGTCAACGTGAGCATCACTGCGGCGCTGGTTGCCCTGCTGGTGCCACCGTCGCACAACCTGATCCTGTTCTCGGCCGCTGCCGGCGGTGGCCTTTCCATCGCCGACCTGTTTGCCGCCGGCATCGTGCCGGCTCTGCTGATGACCGTGGCGCTGATGCTCACCGGTTACGTGGTGGCACGCACGCGCGGCTACGGCGTGGAAATCTTCCCGGGCTGGCGTGCGGTGCTGCTGCGCATGGTGTCCGCGCTGCCGGGTCTGGGTCTGGTGGCACTGATCTTCGTCGGTATCCGCGCTGGCATCTTCACCGCGGTGGAAAGTGCGGCCATCGCGGTGGTCTACGCCCTGCTGGTCACCACCCTGCTGTACCGCCAGCTGCGCTGGCGCGAGTTCTTCGAGACCGTCGTGCATGCGGCGCGCAGCACCGGTGTGATCCTGTTCGTGATCGCCACCGCTGCGGTATTCGGCTGGCTGCTGGCCTACCTGCAGGTGCCGACCGCTGCCGTCGATTTCCTGCAGTCCTTCGCCCACAGCCAGTTCATGGTGCTGTTGATGATCGTGGTCATGCTGCTGCTGCTGGGCACCTTCATGGACCTGGCACCGATGATCCTGATCTGCACGCCGATCTTCCTGCCTGTCGCGCGCGCCTACGGCATCGACCCGATCCACTTCGGTCTGGTGCTGGTGCTGACCGGTGGTCTGGGTCTGGTCACGCCGCCGGTGGGCTCGGTGCTGTTCATTGGTACCTCGATCGGCAAGATCACCGTGGGCCAGAGCATGCGCACGATCTGGCCGTTCTGGTTCGCCGCACTGGGCGTGCTGCTGATCGTGACCTTCTTCCCCAGCCTGTCGCTGTGGCTGCCCACCGCGCTGCGCAGCTGATGCGCACGCGGCTCGCCCTGCTGCTGGTGGCTGCGTTGCCGGTGGCCACCAGCATCGCGGCGCCACCGGCACAGGGCGAGCCACCGATCGCGGTAGCCGCCTTCAACGATGGGGTCAACCACTGGCGCAGTGGCAACGAGGGCGGCTACGCCCGCCACGACCCGGCCGACCATGTCGCCATCGCCGACAACCTGCTGCTGATGCAGCGTCGCTCCGGCGGCTGGCCGGTGAACCAGGACCCACTGCGGGTGCTCGATGCCGCGGCACACGAGGCCCTGCTTGCTGCGCAGACCGAACCCGGTGGCAGCTTCGACAACCGCACCACCTACACCCAGGTCGACTACCTGGCCCATGCCTGGCAGCGCAGCGGCGACGCCCGGTACCGCGAGGCGGTGCTGCGCGGGCTGGATTTCATCCTCGCCGAGCAGATCCCCGGCTGTGGTGGCTGGCCGCACTCGGTACCGGCCCGCTCGGCCTACCAGGCGCGCATCACCTTCGCTGACGATGTGACCACCGGCGTGCTGACGACCCTGCGGGCCGTGGCAAGCGCGCCGCGCTTCGACTTTGTCGACGCTGCGCGGCGCGAACATATCGCTGCGGCGGTGCAGCGCGGCGATGACTGCCTGTTGCGGCTGCAGGTCCGCCAGGCCGGCAAGCCCACGATCTGGGCAGGCCAGTACGACCCGCAGACTCTGCAGCCGGCACCGGGGCGCCGCTTCGAGCTGGCGGCGCTGGTCACCGACGAGAGCGTGGGCGTGGTGCGCTACCTGATGTCGATCGAGCAGCCGTCCGCCGAGGTGGTGGCCGCGATCAACGGGGCGCTGGCCTGGTTCCAGACCAATGCGCTGCAGGGCATGCGGCTGGAGACCGTCGAGGCCCCGGAAGAGCGGTTTGCCCACCACCGCAGCACCACCGACCGCCGGCTGGTCGCGGACCCGGCCGCGCCGCCGCTGTGGGGGCGTTTCCATGACCTGGCCGACAACAGCGTGGTGCTGGCCGATCGTGAAGGCAATCGGCTGCAGGACTACAGCCAGGTCGGTCGTGAACGCCGCACCGGCTACCACTGGTATGGCACCTGGCCGCAGGCACTGCTGCAGCGCGATGCGCCCGCGTGGCGGGCCCGCATGGCCGCGGCAAAGGCACCGCTCACCCTGCGACGGGCCTCCGGGCCGCTCTACGGGTACCATGCCTCCATGGCAGGCGCCGTTCCGGCTGCCGCCGCCCCTGTTTCTGCCACCGGGCTGGATCGCCACGGAGCAGGATTCCGCAGACTCATCTGGTTCTGAACATGTCAGTGCGCAACAAGAACGAAGCCGATACGCCTACGTTGGGCAAGGGCAAGGCTGCCACGATCAATGATATCGCGCGGCTGTCCGGCGTCTCGAAGAAGACGGTGTCGCGCATCATCAACAACTCGCCGCTGGTGCGCAAAGACACACGCGACAAGGTCGAGGCGCTGATGCGCGAGGTCGGCTACGTGCCCGATCCGCTGGCGCGTGGCCTGGCGTTCCGTCGCTCGTTCCTGATCGGGATGGTGTACGACAACCCGACCGCGCAGTACATCGTCGACATGCAGTACGGCGCGCTGGATGCGCTGCGCGGTTCCAGCTTCGAGCTGGTGGTGCATCCGTGCGACAGCCGCAGCCCTGGCTACATCGAGGGTGTGCGCCGCTTCGTGCAGCAGCAGAAGCTGCATGGCGTGATCCTGGTGCCACGTGCCTCCGAAGACCAGGCGCTGGCCGACATGCTCGACGAGATCGGCTGCCGCTTCACCCGCATCGCTTCGCTGCCGCTGGATGAAACCTCGCAGATGGTGGTCACCCATGACCGTGACGGCGCTGCCGAAGCGGCCGACTACCTGCTCTCGCTGGGTCACCGCGACATCGCGCTGATCACCGGCCCGCATGCTTACCGCTCAGCACACGAGCGCACCTCCGGTTTCATCGACGCGCTGGCCAAGCGTGGCATCGAGCTGCCGACCGAGCGCATCGTCGAGGCCGGGTACACCTTCGAGTCGGGTGTGGCCGCGGCCGAGAAGCTGCTGCTGGGCAAGCAGCGTCCGACGGCCATCTTCACCGGTAACGATGAAATGGCCGCCGGTGTGTACAAGGTGGCGCTGCGCGCAGGGATCAACGTACCGCGCCAGCTTTCGATCATCGGCTACGACGACAGCCCGCTGGCATCGCGGCTGTGGCCGTCGCTGACCTCGGTGCGCCGACACACCCGCGACACCGGGCGTACCGCTGCGGCGATGCTGATCCAGCCGGAGAACCAGGCCGCGCTGCAGATTGCCAGCGTGCGCCCGCATCTGATCGTGCGCGACTCCTGCCAACCGCCAGAAGATTGATCGGCCGGCCACCGCCTGCCAATCAGACTTTTGCGCTGCAAAATGACACCGGTGTCCAAGCGGGCTAGAATGCCCGGAAAACCGCGCAGCGCGCCGAATCCTCGGCCCGCCCCACGCTCTGGAGAAGCCATGTACTGCAAGACCCACTACGCCACCCATCCCGATGCCATCAAGGGCGCCAGCAATGACGACCTGCGCGATCTGTACCTGCTCGACGGTCTGTTCAATGCCGATACGGTCACCCTGAAGTACACCCACTACGAGCGCTTCGTGCTCGGTGGCGCGGCCCCGGTCAACGGCCCGGTCTCGCTGCCCAAGCAGACCGAGCCGGCTTCGGCGGCCGGTCACCCGTTCCTGGAACGTCGTGAGCTGGGCATCATCAACGTCGGCGCCGGTACCGGCACCGTCACCGTCGACGGCACCGTCTACACGCTGGGGCCGAAGGACGGCCTGTACGTCGCCATGGGCAGCGTGGATGTGGTGTTCGCCTCCAACGACGCCGCCACCCCGGCCGCCTTCTACCTGGCCTCGACCCCGGCGCACGCGCGCTTCGAGACCAAGCAGCTGTCGATCAAGGACGCGGTGGCACTGGACCGCGGCGCGCTGGAAACCAGCAACGAGCGCACCATCTACCAGTACATCGTGCCGGCCACCTGCCAGTCCTCGCAGCTGCTGCTGGGCCTGACCGTGCTCAAGCCGGGCAGCGTCTGGAACACCATGCCGCCGCACCTGCATGACCGTCGCAGCGAGGTCTACTTCTACTTCGACCTCGGCGCCAACGACCGCGTCTACCACTTCATGGGCGAGCCGGAAGCACAGCGCCACATCGTCATCCAGAACAACGAGGCCGTGGTGTCGCCGCCGTGGTCCATCCACATGGGTGCCGGCACCTCCAACTACGCCTTCATCTGGGCGATGGGTGGCGAGAACCTGGACTACACCGACATGCACGTGCTGGACATCTGCCAGCTCAAGTAAGCCCCACCTGTTGTCATCAGCATCGCCACCGGCTTCTGCGCCGGTGGCGGTCATACCGCACTTACAAGGATCGAAACCGCAATGGCTAATCCGTTCAGTCTGGAAGGCAAGGTCGCGCTGGTCACCGGTGGCAACACCGGCCTGGGCCAGGGTATCGCCGTGGCACTGGCAGAGGCCGGCGCCGACGTCGCCGTGGCCGGCATCGCACCGCCGACCGAAACCGTCGAGAAGATCACCGCGCTGGGTCGCCGCTGCCTCGCCGTGGAAGCCAACCTGATCAGCATCGAACCGGTCGAGCGCGTCGTGCGCGAAACCATCGAAGGCCTCGGCGGTCTGGACATCCTGGTCAACAATGCCGGTCTGATCCGTCGCGCCGATGCGGTGGATTTCAGCGAGCAGGACTGGGACGACGTGATGAACGTCAACATCAAGTCGGCGTTCTTCATCTCGCAGGCGGCCGGTCGTCACTTCATCGCGCAGGGCCGCGGCAAGATCATCAACATCGCTTCGATGCTGTCCTTCCAGGGCGGTATCCGGGTCCCGTCGTACACCGCCAGCAAGAGCGGCATCGCGGGCATCACCCGCCTGCTGGCCAACGAATGGGCAGGCAAGGGCCTGAACATCAACGCCATCGCGCCGGGCTACATGGCCACCGACAACACTGCGGCGCTGCGTGCTGACGAAGACCGCAACAAGTCGATCCTCGACCGCATCCCGGCTGGTCGCTGGGGTATTCCGGCCGACCTCGCCGGTGCGGCCGTGTTCCTGGCCTCCTCGGCCTCGGACTACGTCAACGGTGCCGTACTGCCGGTCGACGGCGGCTGGCTGGCGCGCTGACCGTCAACCATCCCAGCCGTGCACAGGGGCGCCGGGTGCAGCCCGTTCCCGCGCGGCCTCGTGGCAGACAGGAAAGCCGGGCCGTGCCCGGCTTTCTCTTTCAAGGTGCAGATCCATGCGACTGATGCTTTCGCTGCTGTTGCTCGTTGTCACCTGCGCGGCCCAGGCGGCGCCGGTACGGGTGTTCATCGCCGGCGACTCCACTGCCGCGGAGTACGGCCCGGAACGCGCGCCACAGGCGGGCTGGGGACAGGCGCTGCAAAGCTATCTGGACCCGGCACGGTTCGAGGTGCGCAATCACGCGCGCGGCGGGCGCAGCACGCGCAGCTTCATCGCCGAGGGCCGCCTGGACGCCATCGCTGCCGAACTGCGCGCCGGCGATATCCTGCTGATCCAGTTCGGCCATAACGACGCCAAGTTCGAGGACGCCAGCCGCTACACCGATCCGGATGGCGACTATCCGGTGTTCCTGCAGCGCTACGTGCAGCTTGCGCGTGACAGGGGCGCCACGCCGGTGCTGGTGACGCCGGTAGCACGGCTGCTGTACGACTTCGGCTCGCTGCTGGACACCCATGGCCGCTACACGCAGGCGATGAAGGCGCTGGCCGAGCGGGAGCAGGTGGCGCTGGTCGATCTCAATGCCAGCACCACCGCGTGGATCCGCGGCCTGGGCGAACAGGGTGCGCGCCCGTACTTCCTGTTCGTGCCCGAGCAGGGCAAGGCCGATGGCACGCACTTCAGCATGGCCGGGGCAACGGCCGTGGCCTGTCTGCTGGTCCGCGGCTGGAGCGAGCTGCAGCCGGCACTGCGCCAGGCATTGGTGCGCGATATCGACTGCGACGTTGGGCCACAGCCCGCGGCCGATCCCGCGCGGCCGTCGCAGGTGGTACACGAGGATGACGTGCGCCGCGAGCAGCCGGGCCCGCATGGTGGGGCCGGACCGACCACCGCCTATCCGCTGTTCGCCGACGCCGAGGGCCTTCCCTTCGTGCTGCGCAAGCGCGTGCTGCACAAGGGCGCAGGCATCGGCCTGCATCCGCAGCACAAGGACGAGATCTACTACGTGGTCAGTGGGCGCGGCAGCTACGTGCTCGATGGCCAGCAGCACGACGTGCGCGCCGGCCACGCATTGCTGACCCGGCCGGGCAGCTCACATGCCCTGCAGCAGGTTGGCGAAGACGACCTGGTACTGCTGCTGGCCTACCCCCGCTAGCGACGGGCCACCGCGATCTGTTCCGGTAGCGCCGACCCATGGTCGGCTCGCGCGCACAGCGCGGCGGGCCAGCGCGATCTGTACGCAGAGCAGCCGACCGTGGGGACGGCTCTACAACAGCTCCAGCGTGTACAGCGGCCGGCGCCTACACGTCGCCGCCGTCGGCCCAGCCTTCTCCCGTGCCCGCATTGAACACACGGTCGTCGGGCTGCACCTGCCCGGCCGGCAGGTGTGCCTGGTCGGCCAGTGCGGCGTAGATCGGGGTGAAGTCCGGGGACGTTGCCTGCATCAGCTGCTCGAAGCTGTCGATGACGAAGTAGGTCTTCTGGAACGTGTCGATGCGGTACCGCGTGCGCATGATCCGCTGCAGGTCGAAGCCGATCCGGTTCGGTGCAGCCGATTCCAGCGAATACAGCGACTCGCCCTTGGAGGAGACGATGCCGGCGCCGTAGATGCGCAGTCCGTCGGCGGTGTTGATCAGGCCGAACTCCACCGTGTACCAGTACAGCCGGGTCAGGTTCTGCAACGCTTCCGGACCAATCGCATGGGCTTTGACGCCGCCGCGGCCATAAGCCTCCATGTAGTCGGCAAACACCGGATTCATCAGCAGCGGGACATGCCCGAACAGGTCGTGAAACATGTCCGGCTCGGCGATGTAGTCGATCTGGTCCGGGCGACGGATCCACCAGGTCACCGGGAAGCGGCGGTTGGCCAGATGATCGAAAAACTCGAGCTCGGGCAGCAGCCCTTCCACCCCGACCAGGGTCCAGCCGGTGGCGGCGCCGAGCACCTCGTTGATCTGTTCGAAGCGCGGAATCTGCCGGGCGTTCATGCCCATCTGGTCCTGCGCGTCGAGGAACTCCTGGCAGGCCCGGCCCACCATCAGTTCGCGCTGGCGCTGGTACAGGGTGCTCCAGGTGGCATGGTCATCGGCGCTGTAGCTGTCCCATGGCTGGTCCACCACGGCAGTCGTGTATACCGGCACATACCCTTTATCGGTCTGCTGGTGTTCAACGCGGCGGGGTTGGCTGGCATCCATGGGGCTGCTCCTGGGAAACGGTCTGTTGATCCTAGGGCAGCCGGCACGCAACAGGGTTGCAAAGTTGCGCGCCTCAGTCGGTTGAGCGCAATATAATTGCGTCATCCACGTGTTGCGAGGCAGCAATGGTAGGGGAAGCCCAGTTTGACCGCACGGATATACGCTTGTTGGCCGAGATCCAGCGCGATGGGCGGGCGACCAATGCCGAACTCGCCGCGCGGGTCAATCTGTCTCCATCCGCGTGCCTTCGCCGCCTGCAGCGGCTTGAAGGGGAAGGCGTCATTGCCGGCTACGGCGCTCGGCTGGAGCCGCGCCGGCTCGGCCTGGGGCTGCAGGCGTTCGTCCGCGTGCAGCTGGAAAAACACGACCAGGCCGCGATCAGCCATTTCGTCGAAGCAGTGCTGGGCTGGGACGAGGTGGTGGCCTGCCATGCGCTGACCGGCGCTATGGACTATCTGCTGCACGTTTACGTGCGCGACCTGGATCACTTCTCGCGCTTCCTGCTCGACAAGCTGCTCAACGCCGGTGGCGTGGCTGACGCCAACTCCAGCTTCGTACTGCGCGCGGTCAAGGAATACCGGGCGCTGCCGCTGTCGCAGCTGGAAGGCTGAGCGCCTCGCGCCGCTCACGCCCGTCCTTCGTCACCGCGCCCCCGTGCGTTGCTACCCGCGCAAAGGGCAATCACGCGCCGACGTTTGACCCGGTCCCCCACATGCCGGAGCATCACGGCTTTACGGCGGTGCGGTGCACCACCGTGCCTCCTCTGTCCGTGGCCATGCTCGAAGACTTCGCACCATCCTCTCCGTGTTTTCTGCCGTTGCGTCGCCGTGTGCTCGCGCGCTACCTCGCCCACGGCATCCCACCTACGCTGGCGCTGGAGCAGGCCGGTCTGCTGGCCGCGCTGCTGTGCCGCCAGCAGCCGCAGCCGCCCGCACATATCGAGCGCCTGCTGCATGAGGCATGCGCCTTGTTCGCGGCAGATCCCGGCGCGGTGCCGGTGCAGCTGGGCGGCGGTGGCGGGCAGGGCGCCGACGTGCTGGAGACGTGGCAGCAGACGCTGGCCGGTGCCGGCGTGCTGCTGGCTGATGAAACCGTGGTCGAGCACTTTCTGGCCACCTCGCCGCTCGAATACCCCGGCCTGGCGTTCCAGCAGGCCTGCCAGGTCACACTGGCCGAGCATGTGATCCGCTGGCCGGCGCTGGTGGAGGACGACGGTGAGGCTTCTGCCGACGTGGACGATGAGGCACCCGATGCCGCGCGGCTTGATCGTCAGCCGGTGGAGCGCAATGGTCTGTATACCTCCGAGCAGGCCCGCGTGCTGCGTGCGATCGCGGCCAACCCTGATGAGCTGATCGACCTGCAGGGCTATGCAGGTACCGGCAAGGGCCACTTGGTACTGGCCTTGCTCGACGCGCGGCCAGGACGCTACACCTATGTGGCGCCGACCCGTGGCCAGGTGGAGGCCTTCCGCCCACGCCTGCCTGCCGACGCCGCGACCCGGCTGCTGACCCAGATCGAATTTGCCAACCTGCTGGCACGGCATGCCACGCGCAACGGCCGGCTCGGCAGCTTCGTGCCCAATTACCGGCAGAGCACGCTGCGCCCGCGTGAGGTCGCCAGCCGCATCGGGTTGCAGAGCATTGGCGCGCGTAGTCCCGAACAGGTGCTGCTGGCGGTGTTCGAGGGCATCAACCGTTGGTGCGCGTCGGCGGCGCCGCAGCTGCAGGCGCGCCATCTCCAGCGTGTGGTGCCGGGCGCGATGGTGGAAGCCGCCCCGTATCTTGCCGCCGCCGAGCATGTGTGGCGCTGCATGTTCGACCCGGTGGTGCAGAAGGGCGGCTGCCTCAGTCTGGGTGTGGCGCACATCGGCAAGTGGCTGTGGCTGCACGGTGCCACCCCGCCACTGCAGCTCGGGATGATCCTAGTGGATGAGGCACACGACCTCAGCCCTGCGTGGAAGCAGCTGTTGGCTACGCATGCGCCCGGTGTGGTCAGCCTGGCCGACCCGCATCAGCGTCTGCAGGGGCATGTGCCGCGCTGGTCGTCGAGCAAGCAGCTGGAAATGCACCAGTCGGTGCGCCAGGGCAGCCAGGTGGACAGCCTGGTCAACCGCTCACTGGCGCTGGATGGACTGGATGATGCGCCGCAGCCCTTCCATGGCGCCAGCGACCGTGCGACTGCCGTGCGGCGTTATGCGCGATGGGAGGAGGTGCCGGTCACCGGCATGCGCCTGTATGGCAGCGTCTGGCGGCTGTTGCTGGAGACCACCCGGCTGCTGGCAAAAGGTGCCAGGGTGCACGTGCATCCTGCTTCGCTGCGCACGCTGCAGCGCGATGTGCAGGTACCAACCGACGCCTGGCGCAGCCGGCGCGAAGGGGGCTCGGCCGCGCGCTGGGAAAGCTTTGCCCGTGCCTGCGAGCAGCGCGGGCAACGTGAGGTGGTCGATCTGTTCGCCAGCGGTTTCGATGCAGCGGCAATGGCCAGGCTGCTCGCCGCGCTGGTGGAGGAAGCCGATGCCACCGTCGTGCTGTGCCTGGCGCCACACCCAAAGAACATGCAGTACGCGCGCGTGTCGATGTCGGCCTGCTGCTTCGGCGCCAGTGATGATGCGCGCCTGCGCTACCACCCGGTGCGCGCCGCCTATCTGGCGATGACGCGCGCGAGTGGCGAGCTGTGGGTACCGCAGGATGCCGCCGACCTGTTGGAGGCCAGCGCCGCCGCGTAGAGCGGGGCTCTGCCCCGCTGCAGGCGGTCCCTGACGAGGTTGATCGCCAGAGCCCCGTCGCGCTGGACGCGGCAGCCGGCCAGAGGCCGGCTCTACGCTGGCTTCACCGCTTGGCTCAGCACTTCTCGTCGCGGCCCATCAACCGGCCCAGCCGCGAAGGCTGCTCGCAGACCGGCTTCGGCCTGGGGGCAGCCGCGGCCGCGCGCGCGGCCTGCAGCTGCTGCACTTTGGCGCGGATCTGCGGCATCGCCGCCATCGCCGCTTTTTCGCCCTCCAGAATGGCCGTGCCACGCTGGCTGAAATCAGCGGCGCCGATGTCCAGCACGCGCGGGCGGATGATGACATCGGCGCGTGCCAGTTCCTGTTCGCCCAGTCGCTGGCCCATGATCGCGATGGACTGGTTGACGATGCCCAGCATGCCGGTCGGGGTGCGCCCGCTGGCCTTGCTGGAGATGTCCACCGCGATGACGATGTCCGCGCCCAGCTGGCGCGCGGCGTCCACCGGCACCGGGCTGACCACGCCGCCATCGACGAACGTGTGCTGTCCGATCTTCACTGGCTCGAACACCCCGGGGATGCTGCTGGAGGCGCGCACGGCCTGGCCGACGTTGCCGCGCACGAACACCGCGCGCTCACCGGTTTCCAGGTTGGTGGCCACTGCGGCAAACGGCTTGCGCAGGTTCTGCGCCGCACGATTGCCGACCTGGGCGTTGACGTAGTCCTGCAGCTTCTGGCCCTGCACCAGCCCGCCGGAGAACAGCCGCACGTCGCGGATGCTGGCTTCGTCCAGCGCCACCGCCTTGCTCTGCATCTCGAAGGCGTCCATGCCGCTGGCATACAGCGCACCCACCACGCTGCCGGCGCTGGTACCAGACACCACCACCGGCTCGAAGCCGTTGGCCTCCAGCATCTTGATCACGCCGATATGCGCAAAGCCCTTGGCCGCGCCGCCGCCCAGGGCGACGCCGATCTTCACCGGTGTGGCTTTCGGTACAACGGTCGGAGCGGGTGGCGGGGTCGGCCGCGTGCTCTGCCCGCCGCAGGCGGCCAGCAGGGCGAACAGGGCGGCAGACAGCATCACGCGGGGACGAAGCAGGCTCATCGGCAGGTGCGCAGGCGGGAAAGGGCGCCAGCATACCGAAGCAGCGGCGGGCCCGCGCGGCCACGGCGCGACCCCATTCAGCCGGCTGAGCCGCGCTTGCCGCCGCGCTGGGCAGCGGATCGCAGCCGACCGGCCAGCCGCGAGAACGGCAGCGACTGCAGCCACACCTTGCCGGGCCCGGCAAGCGTGGCCAGGAACATCCCCTCGCCTCCGAACAGCATGCTTTTCAGACCCGTCACCCGACGCACGTCCATCGTCACGCTGGTCTGGAACGCGACCACGCAACCGGTATCCACGTCCAGCTGCTCTCCGGCATGCAGCTCGCGCTCGACCACAGCGCCGCCGGCGTGCACGAACACCCAGTCCTCACCCTGCAGCTTCTGCATGATGAAGCCTTCGCCGCCAAACAGGCCGGTCATGATGCGGCGTTGGAAATGCGCACCGATGCGCACGCCGCCGACTCCGGCCAGAAAGCTGTCGCGCTGGCACACCAGCTGCCCACCGTGCTGGTCCAGCCGGATCGGCAGCACCGTACCCGGATACGGCGCTGCGAACGCCACCCTTGCCGTGTCCGGGCCGCGCTGGCTGTAACGGGTGAGGAACAGGCGCTCGCCGCTGAGTGCGCGTCGACCCGCGCCGAGCAGGCCATTGAGCATGCCTTCGCCGCCGGTGCCGAGCACGGTCTCGATCTGTATGGCGGCGTCCTTGAACATCAAGGCGCCTGCCTCAGCGATCACCGTCTGCCCAGGCGCCAATGTGATTTCGACGAACTGCATCTCATGGCCGACGATCTGGAAGCCGATCCCAGCGGTCTGCTGCGCGGGCTGGGGGGGGCCGTTCACGGAGGGGGGCAACGCGGCGCCATCGGTATGGCGCAGCTCCGGCAGCGCATGCACCGACATCCAGTCCGCCATGCCTTCGCGCCAGGCCAGCGCCTGCGGATTGCCCTGTGCGAACTGCTGCGCGCTGTGCAGGTCGAGCGGGCCGACCTGCGCGGCCTGGCCGGGACAGTGAAAGTACCAAGGGGACATCTGCGGCTCCTGCAGGACGGCAGCCCCCAGTCTAGGGGCGGGGCGCGGTCGCGACGCCATCAGTGAATGGGCGTCGTTTGCGGCAGGCGTGTTGTATTGCAACAATTATCCGGTAGCGCCGTTCCAACCCCCTCCCAACACAGCCTACCGCCATGTCTCCGAACCGCACTGCCCACGGCCGTTCCCCGGTCGTGCACCCCCTCGTTGTCGCGCTTTGCGCCCTGCTGCCGATGGCCGCAACGGCGCAGCAGGCGCCTGCCGCCAAGGACCCGGTTGCCCTTGACGCCCTTCAGGTCACCGCGCAGCGGCGGGTGGAAAACGCCAAGGACGTGCCGGTGGCGATCACCGCCATCCAGGGCGAGAAGCTGGACGTGCTCGGTTCGGCCGGCGATGACATCCGCTTCCTGTCCGCGCGCGTGCCCAGCCTGAACATCGAGTCGTCCTACGGTCGTGCGTTCCCGCGTTTCTATATCCGTGGCCTGGGCAACACCGACTTCGATCTCAATGCGTCCCAGCCGGTCTCGCTGGTGTATGACGACGTCGTGCAGGAAAGCCCGCTGCTGAAGGGCTTCCCGCTGTTCGACCTGGCGGGTGTGGAAGTGCTGCGCGGCCCGCAGGGCACGCTGTTCGGCCGCAATACGCCTGCCGGCGTGGTCAAGTTCGATTCGGCACGCCCGTCGCAGGATGCCGATGGCTACATGAAGGTGTCCTACGGCACCTATGACACCTGGAACGTGCAGGGTGCCTACGGCGGCCCGCTGACCGACCGCTGGTCGGCGCGCGTGTCGGCGCTGTACCAGCGTCGCGAGAACTACGTCGACAACACCGTCGCCAACGCGCCGAGCTCAGGCTTCGAAGGCTATGACGAGGCCGCCGGCCGCGTGCAGTTCCTCTATGAGGGCGACGATGTGGAAGCGCTGTTCAACCTCCACAAGCGCAAGCTCAACGGCACCGCCCGTCTGTTCCGCGCCAACATCATCCAGCCCGGCAGCAATGCACTGGTGGAGAACTTCGACCGCGACAAGGTGGCCACTGACGGCCTGAACTTCTCCAATCTGGAAACCTGGGGCGGTAGTGCACGCATCAAGTGGGACCTGGGCCGCGTCACCCTGCATTCGATCACCGGCTATGAAACCGCTGAATCGTTGAACCATGGCGATGTGGATGGCGGCTACGGCGCGGCCTTCCTCGGCGCTGGCAACTCTGGTCCGGGGGTCATCCTGTTCCCCTCCGAGTCGGCCGACGGCCTGCCGCATCACCGCCAGTGGACGCAGGAGTTCCGCATCGAGTCCAACGAATGGGGCCGCTTCGACTGGCAGGCAGGCGTGTTCTACTTCGATGAAGATGTGACCATCGACAGCTTCAACTACGATTCGCTGACGCCGGGCAACCCGCAGACCGGTCATGCTGTGCAGAGCCAGCGCAACAAGGCCTGGGCGGTGTTTGCCTCCGGCGATTTCGATGTGACCGAGCGCTTCAAGCTGCGCGGCGGTGTGCGCTATACGCAGGACAAGAAGGACTTCACCGCCAGCGTGCTTCAGGCCGTGCCACTGGGCACCGAGGTCAGCGGTCCCTACCTGGCCAACACCGATGTCGACGATGTCAGCTGGGACCTGAGCGGCGTCTACCAGCTCACCGACAACGTCAACGCCTATGCGCGCGTGGCCAAGGGCTTCCGGGCACCGTCGATCCAGGGCCGGCTGGCCTTCGGCGGCGTGACCCAGGCTGACTCGGAGAAAGTGATCTCCTATGAAGCCGGCATCAAGGCCGACCTGTTCGACCGTCGTGCACGTCTGGGCTTCAACGTGTTCCGCTACAACGTCGATGGCCAGCAGCTGATCGCCGTGGGCGGCAGCAACAACACCGCCACCCTGCTCAATGCCGACAAGACCATCGGCCAGGGCGTCGAGCTGGACCTGGAAGCCTATCTGGCAGACAACCTGCTGCTGACCCTGGGCAGCAGCTACAACGATACCGAGATCAAGGACCGCAACCTGGCGGTGGCGATCTGCGGGGGCGGCTGCACCATCACCGACCCGACCACGGTGATCGACGGCGCTACCTATGCACTGGTCAACGGCAATCCGCTGCCGCAGGCGCCGAAGTGGATCCACAACCTGACCCTGCGTGCCGGTTTCCCGATCAACGACGCCAGCGAGCTCTACGTGTACACCGACTGGGCCTACCGCAGCCCGGTCAACTTCTTCCTGTACGAGTCGCCGGAGTTCCGCAGCCGCAGCTCGCTGGAAGGGGGGCTGCGCGTGGGCTACAACTGGGATTACGGTCAGTACGATGTGGCCGTGTTCGGCCGCAACCTGACCAACCAGACCCGCGTGGTCGGCGCGATCGACTTCAACAACCTTACCGGCTTCCTCAACGAGCCGCGCACGTTCGGTCTTGAGTTCACCGCGAAGTTCTGAGTCCTGGTTGCAGCAACATGGAAGGGCCGGCGTACTGCCGGCCCTTCTGGTTTCGATCCCATCACCCCGATGTGCATCGACCGCGCTCCACGCAGCATCGCCGCGCGGATGGCCGGCTTTGCTCCGGTAGGTGACGACCGTTGGTCGTCACGCTCCTGATTCCGCAACGTGCTGCGCTTCGCGCGGCTTACAGCGCGCTGGCCGGCCGGACCTTCAGTACGGCCTCTTCGGTGGTGCAGTCGCGGCTGGAATGCGCGCCGCGCGCTCGGGCGGCGACGATCTCCTTGCGGGCGGCCGCCAGGTCGCGCTGGAAATCGGGGTTGTCATGCAGGCGTGCCACGGCGGCCGCGCCCATGAAGCGCCCTTCCAGAATATCGCTCTGCCAGTGCACATTGCAGACCAGCCGGCTCTCGCCATAGTTGCGGCCGCGCAGCTGGATCGCATCGGCGCGCTCGGGCACGGCCTCTGACAGGATCAGCGCCCATGCCCACCCGATGGCGGTGTGCCCGGAAGGATAGGAGCCGTTGCTGCGCAGCGCGGTTTCATCCTCCGGCGTGCAGGTCGGCTCCCCGTTGGCCATGAAGGGCCGCGCCCGCTGGTACTGGTGCTTGGCCTTGCGGGTGGCAGCACTGGCATCGATACGGCTGCGTTCAAGCAGACGGTACAGTGCGGGGGTGCGCTGCGCGTCCACATCCAGGTCAATGGCGCAGGAGAACTGGTTGGCACCGGCCGGGAAGCCGAGCTCGGCATCCTGCGTGGCCTGGGCAAAGCGCGCGCTGCCACGCAGCGCGCGTGCCTGCTGGCTGACTTCCTCATCCAGCGCCCGCGCGGCCGTGCCTGCCGCCGGCGGCGCGGGCACCAGCAACAGACTGGCCGGCACGGCTTCGGCTGACAGATACCCCACTGCGCGGGTGGTGATCGAGGCTTCCACCGCCGACGTGCGCGGTTCGGTCGCGGCGCAGCCGCTCAGCGCGAGCGCGAGCACGGCGTGGGACAACCCACGGAAGGAGACGGTCTTCAAAAACATGGCGGACTCGGGATGGGAGGGCAGCGCGCATCATCGCAGTCTGTATGGATGGCTGCAGCACACCGGCGGTGATGGCCAGATTCGGCACGTTCCTGGATTCCCATAGAAATCCCGCAAAGGCAGACCAACGGCACGGAAACGACACTGACGCTGCCTGAGGATTGCACCCACACGCCGCCTTGGCCTATGCCCTGCGAGACAATGCCATGCCATGCCGCCTCCTCTGCATGCTCGGTGCCTGCATGATGCTCAGCGTTGCCACACTGGAGGCCCATGCACGCGATGTCCATGGCGTTGCCTTTGTCCACGGCACGGGCAGCCCCGAAGAACCCGCTGCGGACTATTGGCAGCCAGCGATCATCGAACGTGTCACCGAAAGCCTTGACGAGCGCGCGAACCATGTTGTCATCAAATGCGATTTCGACCAGTACGCGTGGAAGGCGGGCGCCGCAGGTTGTCTGGCCACGCAGCTGACCTCGTTTCTGGACACCCACGGCATCACCCGGCTGACTGTCATCACCCATTCCCACGGTGGCAACGTGGTGCGCTGGATTCTGTCCAACCCCAGCCAGGACAGCCGCTATCCTCGCCTGGTCACGTCCATCGACCAGGTGATCGCCCTGGCACCGTCGTCCGCAGGCACACCGCTGGCCGACGCCGTGATCAACGGGAGCAGCTTCGAGGTAGCGCTCGGGTGGTTGCTGGGGCGTCGCAGCGACGCCGTCCGCATGCAGCAGGTCACCCAGATGGCTGTCTACAACAGCGAACAGCTGTTCGGCACTGCAGGCAGGCCCGCCTTGCCGACGCCCTTCCGGGTGCTGGTGGGCAGCGATGTCGAAGCGGCGCCTTGGGATACCGACAGCGCATGTGGCGGGTACCTGCTCAACGTTGGACTGGAACTCACCCAGGCCTGGCTGGGGCCTTGCTCGGATGGCTTCCTGGAGTGCAGCAGCCAGCGCGCTGCCGGCGCGGAATGGTTCACCGATATCGGGCGCACCGACGGCGCCGAACCGCTCAGCCACGCGCAGAGTCGACGTGACTGCTTCGGGCTCGGCGCTCTGCTGCGCACCCAGGTTGATGCCCCTGGAGCGCGATGATGAGCAGGTCGTGGGATGTCCGCTGTGCTTCGTTGTTGCTGCTGCCCGTGCTGGCGGCGAACGCTGCGCAGCCGTTGCTGGTCAGCAATGACGACCAACGGCCAACGAAACTGTTGGCGGCCGAGCTGCCGCCGGGTCCGCATGAGCGGGCGCCGGTGGCGTTTGCCTGGGCCCTGGACCCGCACCGCGCCCTGCACCCCGCGCCGCCGACGCAGGCGGTCAGCCGCGGATTCGGGCTGCAGGTCGATGCGGCGCAGCTGCAGGCAGGCGTGGTGTTGCCGTTAACCGCGCGCGGCGCAGTGCTGCACCTGAGTCCTGGCCCCGGAGCAGCTGCGCTTCCGGCAGAACGGGTGCAGCTGCTTGATCGTGGCGGGCGCAACCGGGTTGCCGTATCGGCCGACACCGCGCAGCTGCGGCAGACCGGCATGGCTGCGGCCGAGGGCAGCAGCATGCTGCGCATCGCCGCGGACGCGGCGCCCGGCAGCTACCGGTTGCACGCCGCGCAGGCAAAGGGTCGCTACAACGTCCAGGTCATCGAGCCTGACAGCCCCTGGCAGCTGCACCTGCAACTCACCCGCACGCGCGGGCGGACGCAGGACGAACGCGTGCTGCAGGTACGCCTGCTCGGCCCTGACGGCAGCGCCAGTCCGCATGTGCACCGCGGGCACCTGGCAGGCGAAGCGCTGCTGGTCGCACCCGATGGCCGCAGCTGGCCGGTACCGCTGGCCGCAACGCAGGAGGGTCAGCTGCAGGCCCGTGTGTCGCTGGCGCACGCGCGGGGCGATGAGCAGGGCTTGTGGGAACTGCAGGTCTTTACCCAGACGGACGGGCTTCTACGCGATGGCAAGATTGCCTTTGCCGCCGCTCGCCCTACGGCACGCCTGACCGGTACCGTTCTGCCAGACCGGGCGAGCCGACGTATCGCCCTGCCGGTGGAGGTGGGCGCGGTCGGGCGCTACGCCCTGCACGGTACGCTGTATGCCACGGCGGCCGATGGCCGTCTGCGCCCGGTGGCCCAGGCGCAGGCCGCAGCCTGGTTCGCCAGCCCGGGTGCGGGCGTGCTGACGCTGCCCTTCAACCAGGTGCGGTTGCCTGCGGGCTTTGGCGCACCGTACGAAGTAAGGGAACTGCAACTGCATGATCAGAGCCGCCTGGGTGTCATCGAGCGGCGCCTGCGGGCCGTGCGCTACTGAGTGCGGCTCAGTCGGCGTAGGCGGTGAGTCTGCCCTCGTGCTCCACGACCTTGATGGCGCCGCCGAACACCTCCGATAGTGGCCCATCGCGCAGCAGCGCCTGGCGCGTGTCGTCGGCCAGCACCCTGCCGTCGCGCAGCAGCACCACCCGCTCGATTTCCGGGATCACTTCCTCGATGTGGTGAGTGACCAGCACCAGGGTGATGCCCTGCTGGGCGAGCGTGCGCATGGTGGCCACCAGCTGCTGCCGTGCCACCAGATCCAGGCCGGTGGAGGGTTCGTCCAACAGCAGCGCCTGCGGGCGATTGACCAGGGCGCGGGCAATCAGCACGCGCCGGGTCTCACCGGCCGACAACTCGGCATAGGCGCGTTCGCGCAGTGCGGTGGCACCGGTCAGGGCCAGCGTTTCGCCGACGCGCTCACGCATGGCGGGCGTGATTTCGCGGAAGGAGGGCACCACGTAGCTGGCAAAGAAGCCGGACAGCACCGCCTGCTCCACTGTGAGTCCCGGCATGTCCGACAGGTTGCTGCTGAGATCGCCGGTCACGATGCCCAGCTGCGAGCGCAGCCGGTCCGCCTGCCAGCGGCTCTGGCCCAGCACGCGCACGGCCACCGTGCCGGCACCCACGGCCAGCGGGTACAGCTCGCGGGTGATCAGCTTGATCAGGGTCGACTTGCCGCAGCCGTTGGGACCCAGCAGCGCGGTGTGCTGGCCCTGTGCGATGGAGAGGGTCAGGCCGTGCAGCACCTTTACCTGGCCACGCACGACGGTGGCATGGTCGAGTTCGATCAACGGCGGTGACGCGGCAGGGACGGAAGACTGGCTGGACACGGGCGACCCCGGTGAACGGGTGAGGGAGGAAAAAGATGAAGTTTGCAACGCCGCACGCCATCATGTCTGCCATGTTGCCGCCTTATGTCCTGCGTCCTGCATTCCATTGGCTGCGCCGCACGCTTGTTCGCGGGGCCGTGCCGCTGCTCCTGCTGCCGTTTGCGACAGTGGCACAGGTCACCGATACCGCCAGCTACCTGCAACGCATGGACACTGACGGCGATGGCCGGGTCAGCGAAGCGGAGTACCTGGCGTGGATGCTGTACGCCTTCGACCAGCTCGACCGCAACGGCGATGGCGTGCTCACCTCTGACGAACTGCCCGGTGGCAAGGGCAGGCCGATCACCCGCGCGCAGCAGCGGCAGACGCTGGTCGCGCGTTTTCACCGGCAGGACGCTGATGGTGATGGCTACCTGAGCGCGCGTGAACTGGCCGCACCGCCGCGCTGAAGCCCGGGCACGCTGTGCATGCCGGACAGCGCCGGCAGCCACTACACTGCGCCCATGCCTGAGCTTCCCGAAGTAGAAACCACCCGCCGTGGGCTGGCCCCGCATCTGCTGGGGCGCGCCATCCATGGGGTGATCCTGCGCCGTGCCGACCTGCGCTGGCCGATTCCGCCCGAGGTGGAGCGTCTGATGCCCGGGCAGCGCATCGACGAGGTGCGCCGCCGCGCCAAATACCTGCTGCTGGACACCGCAGCCGGCAGCGCGGTGCTGCACCTGGGCATGTCCGGCAGCCTGCGCGTGCTGCCCGGCGACACGCCACTGCGCAGTCACGACCACGTGGACATCAGCCTGGACAACGGTCGCCTGCTGCGTTTCAACGACCCGCGCCGCTTCGGCAGCCTGCTCTGGCAGCCGGCGGGTGAGATCCACCCGCTGCTGAAGGGGCTGGGTCCAGAGCCGCTGGACGCGGCCTTCGACGGCGATTACCTGTTCGAGCGCAGCCGTGGGCGCAAGGCACCGGTGAAAACGTTCCTGATGGATCAGGCGGTGGTGGTGGGGGTGGGTAACATCTACGCCGCCGAAAGCCTGTTCATGGCGGGGATCAGCCCGTTGCGCGAGGCCGGCCGGATCTCCCGCGAGCGCTACCAGCGCCTGGCCAACGCCGTGAAGACCATTCTGGAGTACGCCATCACCCGGGGCGGCACCACGCTGCGCGATTTCATCAGCCCGGATGGCGCGCCGGGCTACTTCGAGCAGGAACTGCTGGTCTACGGGCGCGACGCGCAGCCGTGCCGCCAATGCGGCCGACCGCTGCGGCATGCCACCATCGGCCAGCGCGCCAGCGTCTGGTGCGGCTTCTGCCAACGCTGAGCCGGCCAGCCGCTGACCGGCGGCCGCCGGTGCTGCCGCTGCCGGCTGAACGGGCCGGGCGGGTCTGCGCCCACAATTAACTTTCCTGTTCGCATAATGGCCGGCCCCTCCACCCACCGGCTGCCTGCATGCAACGACGCGACTTCCTCCGCAACGCCTCCCTTGCCCTGGCCGCCATGGGCCTGCCCGCGCTGCCGGCCTGCGCCGCTGGCGGCGAGCGCCAGCTGGGCCTGCGCCGGCTGGGAGAGCCGCAGCCGTTTGATTTCGCCAGCCTCAAGGGCCAGGCCCGCGCGCTGTCCGAAGCCGCCTACCAGACCCACAAGCGCACCCTGCCCGGTCCGGTCGAAGCGCTGGACTGGGACCAGTACCAGTCCATCCGTTACCGCCAGGACCATGCGCTGTGGGCCGACCAGCCCGGGCGTCACCAGGCGAAGTTCTTCCACCTTGGGCTGTACTTCCACTCGCCGGTGCGCATGTTCGACGTGGTGGATGGCAAGGCGCAGGAGCTGGCCTATGACGGGGCGGCCTTCGATTACGGCAGCAGCGGCATCAAGGGTGGCCAGCTGCCGGCCGACCTGGGCTTTGCAGGGTTCCGCCTCAACACACGCCAGGACACCGACCGCGATTTTGCCGCCTTCCTCGGTGCCAGCTATTTCCGCGCCGTGGGCAAGGAAGGTCAGTACGGCCAGTCGGCGCGGGGGCTGGCGATCGACACCGGCATGGGCCGGCCGGAAGAGTTCCCGGACTTCATCGCCTACTACCTGGAGCAGCCGGCCAAGGACTCGGACACCCTGGTAGTCTACGCGTTGCTGGATTCGCCCAGCGTGGCCGGCGCCTACCGCTTTGCCATCACCAACGGCGATGTGCTGCTGATGGACATCGACTGCGCGCTGTACCCGCGCAGGACCATCGAACGTCTCGGCATTGCCCCGTGCACCAGCATGTACCAGGTCGGTGAGAACGACCGCCGCATGGCGTGGGACTGGCGGCCGGAGATCCACGACACCGACGGCCTGTCGATGTGGACCGGCAGCGGCGAATGGATCTGGCGGCCGCTGTGCAATCCGCGCGAGCTGCGTTTCAACATGTTCGTCGATACCAATCCGCGCGGGTTCGGGCTGCTCCAGCGCGATCGCGACTTCGACCACTACCAGGACGATGGCGTGTTCTACGAGAAGCGCCCCTGTCTGTGGGTCGAGCCCAAGCAGGGCTGGGGCGAAGGCTCGGTGCAGCTGGTGGAGATTCCCACCGTGGATGAAACCTTCGACAACATCGTCGCGTTCTGGAACCCGAAGGAAAAGCCGCAGCCGGGCAAGGAGCTGCTGGTCGGCTATCGCCTGTACTGGGGCGCCCAGCCACCGGCACGCCCGCCGCTTGCCCACTGCGTGGCCTCCCGTACCGGCCTGGGCGGGGTCATCGGCAAGAAGCGCGAGTACTTCTCCTGGCGCTTTGCGGTGGATTTCGAAGGAGGCGAACTGGCCGCGCTGATCGACAAGGCCGAGGTCGAGGCCGTGGTACAGGCCAGCGCCGGCCGGGTCGAGATCGTTTCGGCGCGCCCGCTGCGTGAGATCAACGGTTACCGCGCGATGTTCGACCTGGTACCGCCGGAGGGCAGCACCGCGCAGATCGACATCCGCCTGTACCTGCGCAGTGCCGGCAAGCCGCTGACCGAAACCTGGCTGTACCAGTACAGCCCGCCGCCGGCCGGGGCACCGGAACGCACGTTGTACTGACGTAGAGCCGGGCAGAGCCCGGCGCTACAACGGCAATGCGGCCTGGGCCGGTTCAATACGTCCTTCGCCGCGGGTGATCTTCTTGAACTCGGCACGGCTGACCGACACGTAGCGGTCGTTGCCGCCGATCTCCACCTGCGGGCCGTCCTGCACCGCGTGGCCGTGTTCGTCCACGCGCACCGTCATCGTGGCTTTCTTGCCGCTGTGGCAGATGGTCTTGATTTCCTGCATCTCGTCGGCCCAGGCCAGCAGGTACTGGCTGCCCTCGAACAACTCGCCGCGGAAGTCGGTACGCAGGCCGTAACACAGCACCGGAATGCGCAGCTGGTCGACCACCTCGCTCAGTTGCCACACCTGCGCGCGGCTGAGGAACTGCGCCTCGTCCACCAGGACGCAGCCCAGTTTTCCATGCGTCTGGATGTCATCGGCCACCAGCTGCTGCAGATCGGTCTGCGGCTCGAAGGCGACGCCGGCCGCCTGCAGGCCGATGCGCGAGGCCACCACACCGCTGCCGGCGCGGTTGTCCAGCCGCGGGGTCAGGATCGCCACCCGCATGCCGCGCTCACGGTAGTTGTGCGCGCTCTGCAGCAGGGTGGTGGTCTTGCCGGCGTTCATCGCCGAGTAGTAGAAGTAGAGCTTGGCCATCGGCCTATTCTACGGGCCCGGCGTTGGCTGAACGAGCGCCGGCGCGGTCGCAGGTGTGCTGCAGGGCCCGATCCCAGGGCGACGCTGCCGCTACAATCTCCCCATCATGCATGGTCTCAACCCCCCCCAGGCTGCCGCCGTCCTCCACATCGAAGGCCCGTTGCTGGTGCTCGCCGGCGCCGGCAGCGGCAAGACCCGCGTCATCGTGGAGAAGATCGCCCACCTCATCAGCTGCGGGCGCTACCCGGCGCGCCGCATCGCGGCAATCACCTTCACCAACAAGTCGGCCAAGGAAATGCGCGAGCGTGTGGCCAAACGCCTGCGCGAGCAGGACGCCGACGAGGTCACCATCTGCACCTTCCACGCGCTGGGGCTGAAGTTCCTGCAGATCGAGCATGCAGCGGTCGGCCTGAAGCGCGGCTTCTCGATCTTCGATGCCGACGACGCGGCTGCGCAGATCAAGGACCTGATGTACGGCGCCAAGCCCGACGACATCGAGGACATGAAGAATCTGGTCTCGCGCGCCAAGAACGCCGGGCTCTCACCCGAACAGGCGATGGCCGCAGCGCGCAGCAACCGCGAGAAGGAGGCGGCCAGCATCTACGAGCGTTACCAGCTGCGGCTGACCGCGTTCAACGCTGTTGATTTCGACGACCTGATCCGGCTGCCGGTGCAGATTCTGGAGGAGAACCCGGAGATCGCCCTGGCATGGCGCGAGCGCATCGGCTACCTGCTGGTGGACGAATGCCAGGACACCAACGATGCGCAGTACCGGCTGCTCAAGCAGCTGGCTGGCGAGAAGGGCAACTTCACCTGCGTGGGCGACGATGACCAGTCGATCTATGCCTGGCGCGGTGCCAACCCGGAAAACCTGCAGCAGATGGGACGCGATTATCCCGCGCTGGAGATCATCAAGCTGGAACAGAACTACCGTTGCTCCAACCGGGTCCTGCGCGCGGCCAATGCGCTGATCGCCAACAACCCGCACGAGCATCTGAAAAAGCTGTGGAGCGACCAGGCCGACGGCGAGCGCATCCGGGTCTGGGAGTGTCGCAACAGCGAGCATGAAGCAGAGAAGGTCGCCGCCGAGATCGCCTTTGTGGCGCAGTCGCGCAACGTGCCGTGGAGTGACTTCTGCATCCTGTTCCGCGGCAACTTCCAGTCGCGGCCGCTGGAAAAGGCGATGCAGCTGCTGCGCATTCCCTACCATCTCACCGGCGGCACCATGTTCCTGGAGCGCCAGGAAGTGAAGGACACGCTGGCCTGGCTGCGCCTGCTGGTGAACCCGGACGACGACACGGCGTTCATGCGTGCGGTGCAGGCACCCAAGCGCGACGTGGGCGCCGGAACGTTGGCCAGGCTGGCCGAGCTGGCCTCCGAGAAGGACATGCCGATGGCGCAGGCGGCCGAGCACATCGGCGCGCTGCAGCAGCTGCCACCGCGCGCGGCCAACAGTCTGGCCCGCTTCACCGACATCCTGCGTGACCTGCGCGCACAGACCCGCGAGATCAGCTCGGGCGACATGATCCGCAAGGTGGCCAAAGAGTCGGGCCTGCTCAGTGAGCTGCGCCAGCAGGCCAAGGAAGAAGCCAGCTACCAGCGCCGTGCCAACAACATCGAGGAACTGGCGCAATGGTTCGAAGGCGGTCCGCGTGGTGCCACCGCCGCCGACCTGGCCGGACAGCTGGCGCTGCTGTCGCGCAGTGACAAGGACGAGGGCGGCAACCAGGTGCGCATGATGACCATGCATGCCTCCAAGGGGCTGGAGTTTCCGTATGTGTTCATCGTGGGCTGCGAGGACGGCGTGCTGCCGCACCAGGTCAGCCTGGACGAAGGCAACCTGCAGGAAGAGCGTCGTCTGCTGTACGTCGGCATCACCCGCGCCAAGATCCAGCTGTGGATGAGCTACAGCAAGCTGACGCGCAAGTTCGGCGAGCATATCCGGCTCAAGCCCAGCCGCTTTTTCGACGAGATTCCTGCCGAGGAGATCCAGCGCGACGGTGCCGATCCAGTCGCCGATGCCGCGCGGAAGAAAGAGCGCGCCAACGCCGGACTGGCCGCGATCTCGGCGCTGTTTGACTGACGACCTGCAGCCGAGCGCATGCCGTGACTGTGATGGAAAGCCCCCGCCTGCGCCTGCGCGCGCTTGAACCCGGACGCGACGCGGCCGCGATGCTCGCGCTGCTCAACGACCCCGGTTTTCTGCGTTTCATCGGTGACCGCCAGGTTCGCACCATTGCGCAGGCTGCTGCCTACATCGCCGAGCGCGTGCTGCACAGCTACGCGGTCAATGGCTTCGGGATGTACGCGGTGGAACGCCGCGCCGACGGCGCATGGCTGGGCAACGCCGGGCTGGTCCAGCGCGATGGCCTGCCCGCCCCGGACATCGGCTATGCCCTGCTGCAGCAGTACACCGGCCAGGGCTATGCCGGCGAAGCCGCGCAGACCGTGTTCGCTCATGCACGCAGCACACTGGGCCTGCACGACCTGTATGGCATCACCGACCTGGACAACACGGCCTCCGGGCGCATCCTGCTGTCGCTGGGCATGACCGGACGCGGTGTGATCCAGCTGCCCACCCTGCCCCAGCCCAGCCGCCTCTACGCCACACCGGGCGCGCCGGTGGTTCAAGTGCCAGCATGAGCCGGTGGGGTATCGTGCAGGCCTGTTTTCCTGCACGGATGCTCCGATGCTGATCAACGCGTATTCCACCCTTGGGCAGGTGCTCGCCCCGCCGCCGCAGGCCGCGAGCGCCGCGGTCCGCGGCCTTGAGGACCCTGCACTGGCTCCTCATCTGGGCGGCTTCGTCAACTACGTGTGCGGCCATGGCGATGGGCAGATGACCGCAGCGCGCTATCACCTGATGCGGCATGTACAGCGCGTTCGGCAGCACTATCTGTTCGAGATCGACGACGCCGAGCTGGCGCGGCTGCAGCCCTGGTTGCTGCAGGCCAACGCAGTGTGCTTCTTCGAAGATGGCAGCGTGCGCGATCCGGGCGGCCGGGTGTTGCTGGGCGAGACGGTCGACCCGCAGGCGCAGGTCCCGTATCCCATCGATGCGCAGGCGCGCCGCGAGCGCAGCCAGCAGCAGCTCCAGGCGCAGCAGCTGCACGTTCCGGCTTCATTGCCACCCGTGCCGGGTGCCGACGAGGCGCAGCTGCGCGAGCCTGCCGAGGTCTGGGCCAGAGCGCAGGCGCTGCTGGCCTGCGCGCTGCGCGCCGAGGCCCTGCAGGCGGGTGATCCACCGTTGACGCTGGCCGAACTGGCCGAACGCCTGCCTGCGTTGCCATCCGCATTAAGCCCGGCGGAGGCAGCCTTCTTCGAGCACGGCGATGCCGAGACCGCAGTGCCCTTCAGCTGGCGCTACGAGAGCCTGACGGTGCTGCTCTGGGCCTTGGGTCTGGTGGATACGCTGGCCTGGCCGCAGGTCACCTGCCCGGTCCCTGATGTGGTCGCTGCGCTGCTGCAGCAGGCCGACAGCGGCAGCGCACCAACTACCCTGCGCGACACCGCTGCGCTGCTCGATGCGCTGGACCTGCACTATCGCCTGCACTGGGTCGCGCGTGAAGCACAGCGCCAAGGGGTACCTATGCAGGGGGCACTGGTGGGCGGTGTGATCTACGAGCGCCACTACGCGCTGAACTGGCTGTTCTGCTTTGAACAGGCCGAGTGGGACGACGTCGATACGCCGACCTGATGTCGTATGCCGAGGACGCGCGGTGCGTCCTCGGCGGTTCCAGTTCAGCCCTGCAGGGCGGCGAGCTGGGCCTGCAGTTCGGCGACCGCGGCCTCAAGCTGTTCGACCCGGGCGCGCAGGTCGGGGTCGGCCGCCGCCGCACTGCTGCCGCCGCCGCCACTGCCGGCGTAGCGCGCCGCCAGCGCCTCGCCGTCCACCTCACCGCACAGCATATGTACATAGCGGTCCTCGCGCTGGCCACTGGCCCGCGGCAGTACCAGCACCAGCTCCCGCTGCTGCAGACGGTCGATGGCATGGCGCGCTTCGTCCGCATCGGCGAAGCGGTACAGGCGCTCGCTGCGCGACACCAGCTCGCCCAGCGTCTGCGGCCCGCGCAGCAGCAACAGCGCCAGCAGCACCGTCTGCTGCCGGGTCAGGTCCAGCTGGGACTGCAGGCGATGCTCGTAGCGGTCGGCACGCGAGGAAAAGTGCTGCCGGGCCAGGCCCAGCGTCTCCAGCTGGCGCAACGCATGCTGCACGCTGCCCGCGTCGATGTTCATCACCGGTTCGCGCGCGGTCTTCTGGTTGGCGGCCGACTGCGCCGCGTTGACCGTCAACGGGTAGGTGTCCGGGGTGGTGGCTTCCTTCTCCACCAGGCAGCCCAGCACGCGCGCCTGCACGGCATCCAGCAGGGGGCGGGTGGGGGCGTTGGCGTTGTCGGTCATGGCAGGCTCCAGGCGTACAGGGTATCCAGCCGCCAAGGATAGCCCTGCGCGTCGGCACTTTGCCGGTAAAATGCCCCGGATATCTGCATCCGGTGATCTCAATGCGTCGTTTTCCTGCCCTTCCTCTGATTCTGCTGGCCAGCGCTGCGGTCAGCCTGTCCGCCTGCAAGCGCGTGGACACCCCGGCGGCGGATGCCGCTGCGCCGACCACGGCTGCTGCCCCCGCCACCGAGGCCGCCGCGCACGACAACCTCAACGCCGTGCTGTGGATGCAGCGCGCACAGGAATACCGCGCCATCACCGAGCAGACCTACCGGGCCGCCGCCGACCGCCTGGACGAAGCGTTGAACGAAGCGCACTGGGACGCGCTGGTGCCGGAAGAACGCGGCAACGAGGCCAAAGGCCTCAAGCCAGCGGTGGTGCTGGACCTGGACGAGACCGTGCTGGACAACTCGCCTTACCAGGCCCGCCTGATCCGCGACGGCAAGGAGTACGACGAGGTGAGCTGGGCGCAGTGGGTGGCCGAGAAGAAGGCCAAGGCGATCCCCGGTGTGGTGGATTTTGCCAAGGCTGCCAACGCCAAGGGCGTGACCCTGCTGTACATCTCCAACCGAGCCGTGCACCTGAAGGACGCCACGCTGGCCAACCTGCGCGAGCAGGGCCTGCCGGTGGCCGACGACAGCGTGTTCCTGGGACTGGGCACGGTGGTGCCGGGCTGCGAGCAGGCCGGCAGCGAGAAGAACTGCCGCCGCCGCCTGGCGGGTCAGCAGTACCGCGTGCTGATGCAGTTCGGCGACCAGCTGGGCGACTTCGTTGAAGTCACCGCCAATACCAATGAAGGCCGTGACGCGCTGCTTGCGCAGTACCACGACTGGTTCGGCGAGCGCTGGTGGATGCTGCCCAACCCGACCTACGGTGGCTTTGAACCGGCGCAGTTCAACAACGATTACAGCCAGCCGGCACAGGCACGCCACCAGGCCAAGCAGGACGCGCTGGATTACGCACCATGAGCCGTGCGCCGCTGCCCCTGCGCGATGACGAGCGGCTGATCTTCGCCCTGGACGTGCCGGGGCGCGAGCAGGCCCTGGCGTGGGTCGACCGGCTCGGCGACAGCGTGGGCTTCTACAAGATCGGCATGGAACTGCTGGCTTCGGGCGAGTACTTCCAGGTGCTCGATGCGCTGGCGCAGCGCGACAAGCGGGTCTTTGTCGACCTGAAGTTCTTTGATATTCCCGCCACGGCTGCGGCGGTGATCAAGGGCCTGTCGCGCTGGCCGGTGAGCTACTGCACCATTCACGGCTGGCACCCGGCGATGATGGAAGCCTGTGCGGCCGTGGCCGGCCCCGACATGCGGCTGCTGGCGGTAACCGTGCTGACTTCGATGGGTCGCAGTGACCTTGCCCAGATGGGGCTGGACCGTGAACCGGTGGACGTGGTGGTGGAGCGCGCACGCGCAGCACAGGCCGCCGGCATCGACGGTGTCATCGCTTCCGGGCAGGAAGCGGCACCGATCCGCGCGGCGACCGGTGCCGGTTTCTCCATCGTCTGCCCGGGCATCCGCCCGGGTGGTCCGGTAGGCGATGACCAGAAGCGCACCGTGGACGTTGCGCAGGCCTTCGCCGACGGCGCTGATGCGATCGTGGTCGGCCGGCCGATCCGCCTTGCGGACAACCCGTCGGCGGCCGCAATGGCCATCCAGCAGGAAATCCGCGCGGCACGGCAGCGCTGAGCCATGCCGCCGCCTGCCTCGGCCCGTTGCACGGGCCAAGGCAGCGCCTCACTCGCCGGCGAGGGTGCGGGTGATGAAATCATCCACCTCGGCACTGGCCAAGCGCGCGTAGACGCCCGGCGCATCGGCGCGGGCGCAGCCGCGGCCCCAGCTGACCACGCCCACCTGCTGCCAGTGACCGGTCGGCGCCTGCACCATCAGTGGCCCGCCGGAGTCGCCCTGGCAGGAGTCCTTGCCCGCAACGCCGGCGCACAGCTCCACCTGGTCATCGACGGGCCTGTCCGCGTAGGCCTGCTTGCACGCGCCCATCGCCACGACCGGTACGCTGACATGCTGCAGCCGATTGCTCGCCGACGTGCCGCCTTCCTGCAGCGTGCCCCAGCCGGCGGTGACCAGCAGCAGCCCCGGTTGCTCGTAGCTGGCGCCCTGCCGGCCGATCAGCGTCGCCGGGGTGATATCGGTGACGGGTTCGGCCAGTTTGAGCAGCGCAACGTCCGCCTTGTTATCGCGTCCATAGCGCGGGTGGCGGTGCACCTCGGCCACCTCGACCGTGCGGGCGTCCGCGGCGTCCAGGCGGGCATCGCCCAGCCGCACTTCCAGGCGGTTCGCCGGAAGGCGGGTGCAGTGCGCCGCGGTCAGTACCCACGACGGCGCCACCAGAGTGCCGCCGCAGAAGTGACGGCCCACCGCCCGCGAACGAAGGCTGACCATGAAGGGGTACTGGCCGGAAGGCGCGTCGGTGCCGCCCACGATGGAGGGATGCACGGTGGGTGGGGCGGCGGTGGCTGCCCAGGCAGTTGTCAGGAAGCAGGAAAGCAGCAACGTCAGCAGTGGACGGGGACGCGTCATGGTTCTTCTCCTCGCAAGGGGGGCCTGCGTGCCCCATTGCGCGGGGTGCGGTCGCACAAAACCGGGACGGGCGTCCTGGACTGGACCGCGTGCGGGACTTTCCTACACGCGGTCGGGCGAATTGGTGCGGCGTCGGAAGCAACGGCAACGGCGTGACGACTGACAGTCGTCACCTACCGGCAGCGGTCGTCGCCTGCCGCAGCGTTTGGCGGGCGCTCAGGGGCGTTCCATGTGGTACTTCAGAAAACCGGCAATCTCGTCGCCCGCGATGCGCGTGTAGACGCCGGGGTTGTTGGGGCGGGCGCAGCCCCGTCCCCAGCTGACCACGCCCACCTGCTGCCATTGCCCCTGCGCTGACTTCACCAGTAAGGGGCCACCGGAATCGCCCTGGCAGGAATCCTTGCCGGCCACCCCGGCGCAGATCTCCACCCTGCTGTCGACGCCGCCCACCTGCCGTCGACAGGTGGCGGCATCCACATAGGGGACGGTGACATGCTGCAGCACACGGGTACCGCTGCCACCCTCGCGCAGGCGTCCCCAGCCCGCCGTGATCATGGGATGGCCTGCCACTTCGTACTGGCGGCCTGCCGTTCCGACCAGCCGGACGGGCGCCACGGCAGTCACCGGCTGGGCCAGCCTGAGCAGGGCGATGTCGGCCTTGTTGTCCTGCGGGTATCGCTTGTGCACGAAAACACTGGCTACCGGTACCACCTGGGCGCCCGGCCGATGCAGGTCGGCGTCGCCGATCCGGACCTCGAGCGAGCGGCTGACGATGCAATGCGCTGCGGTCACCACCCAGCTCGGGGCCACCAGCGTACCACCGCAGAAGTGACCACCGCCGCCGCGCTGACGCAGGCTCACCATGAAGGGGTACTGGCCCTTGGGGGCGTCGCTGCCACCGACGATCGAGGGTTGGACCGGTGCGGGGTTGGCCATCGACGCCCAGCTGGCTGTCGACAGTGCACAGGCGATCAGAACGTATGCGATACGCATGGGGAAGCTCCGCTGCGCCGGCATCAGCGCCGGCGCCCCCATTGCGACCTGTCTTGGCCGATAAAACCGGGCACTGCGCCACGTCAGAGCTCCGGCGCGGCGCTTTCCGACGGTTCATGGCGCTGTAATCCCCGGCGTCGGGGTACTTGTCGCCGGTGACGACTCTCCTTGAGAATCAGGCAGATGGGTTTTTCCTGAAGCATTCATTGCCCGCTGTCTTGTCGCTGACGACACCCAGCGGTCATGATGCGGGCCGGTCTGGGGAGTCCGCATAACCATGTCTACCGTCAATCGATGCTCGCTACGCAATATATGGTTCCTGGCGGCGCTGGTCCTTCTGTCGCAGACGGCATGCCGCAGTGGCGAGGATGATCGCGTCGCCCCACCGGCCGAGCCGGTGGCGGCGGTCCAAGCGATGACCCAGGCACTGGCCTCCAACGACCTGCAGGCCTACGCCCGGCTGTCGGTGCCGCCGCGCCAGTATGCGCAGCTGCAGCAGGCCTGGGCCGAGGGCCACAGCCGCTGGCCGCTGACCGAGCTGCCCCTGCATGACCAGCTTCTGCCGATGCTGCAGGCATTGTCCGCCGATGACGGGGCCGCCGGGCTGCAGCGCAGCTTCGACACCCAGCTGGCCGGCCAGGCCACGGCCGTGCGCCAGGCAGCACGCTCGATGGGCGTGTTCGGCGTGCAGTACCTGCGTCATCAGGACACCTATACCCCCAGCCAGCAGGCGCATTACATCCAGGTGGTGGAAACCCTGGCGGACTGGGCCGCCGACGCACCGCTCAGCGACCGGGCGCGGGCACGGGCCAGCATTGCGGCGCTGGTGCAGGCCGCGCGCGCGACGGGCATCGGCGATGACGCCCAGCTCCGGCAGCTGGGCATGGAGCCCAGCCTGCAGCGTATCGGACCGTTCCTGGCCAGCCTGAAGTCGGTGCTGGCCAGCTACGGGCTGGACCTGGATGCATCGCTGCGCGGGGTGACCGGTGAAGTCATTTCCGAAGAGGGCGACAACGCGCTGCTGCGGCTGCACTACCCCTTGGCCGACAAGACCGTGTCCCTGCAGATCCCGGTCACCCGCCGCGAAGGCCAGTGGTACCTCACCCGCACGCTGGCCGACACCGATGCATTGCTGCGCAATGCCCCGCAGGCCCAGCAGGCACGCGCCGATGCCGGCGTCGCAGATGCTGCTGAGACGGCGCAACGCGCCGACGCCCCCCCGGCTAAGCCATAATGACGGCGATGCCGAAACAGAATCCGCTGCCGTTCCCCGGCGAAGAACCCCCGAAGACGCCCGCCGACACGGTGCCGGCGTCCCCTGAGGCCACCGTCGGTGCGCCGCTGCATGTCGCCGTGCGCGCTGCCGCCGGTCGCCGTCCGCTGTGGGCCCGCCTGCTCGGCCGTCTGGTGGAGCCGTGGCTGGCGCTGAAGATCGAGCCGGAGGACCCCGGCCAGTACAACGACGGCCGCCCGGTCATCTACGTGCTGGAAGACTACGGTCTGTCCAACGCGCTCATCCTGGACAAGGCCTGCAGCGAGGCCGGCCTGCCTTCGCCGCTGGTGCCGCTGCCCGGCGACCCTACCGGGCGCAAGCGCGCCTATGTGGCGCTGTCACGGCGCAGCTCGAGCAATTCGTTGATTCCCGAGCAGCGTGGTGCCAAGACCCATTCCGATTCGCTGGCCAAGGTCCTGCAGGCCCATCGCGCACGGGGCGAGCTGGACGTGCACCTGGTACCGGTCTCGATCTTCGTCGGCCGCGCGCCGGACAAGCAGAGCGGGTGGTTTGCCGTACTGTTCTCGGAAAACTGGGCCCTGGTCGGGCGTTTCCGCCGCATGCTGGCGATGCTGCTGAACGGGCGCAGCACCATCGTGCGCTTCGCTCCGCCGATTTCGCTGCGCGGCACGGTGGATGAGGGGCTCGACCCGGAACGTACGGTGCGCAAGCTGCAGCGAGTGCTACGCACCCACTTCCGCCGCATCCGCGAGTCGGTGATCGGGCCTGACCTGTCGACCCGGCGCATGCTGGTGGACCAGGTGCTGGCGGCCGAGTCGGTGCGCGATGCGATCGCCGTGCAGGCCAAGCGGGACAACAGCAGGACCGCTGATGCCTGGAAAAAGGCGCATGCCTACGCGTGGGAGATTGCCGCGGATTATTCGAGTCCGGTGGTGCGCTCGGCCAGCTTCCTGCTCAGCCACGTGTGGAACCGCATCTATGCCGGCGTGCTGGTGCATCACCTGGACAAGTTCAAGGCAGCCGCGCCGGGCCATGAAGTGGTGTACGTGCCCAGCCATCGCAGCCATATGGATTACCTGCTGCTGAGCTACCTGCTGTACGACCGCGGCATCGTGCCACCGCACATCGTGGCTGGCATCAACCTCAACCTGCCGGTGGTCGGTACCCTGCTGCGCAAGGGTGGCGCGTTCTTCATCCGCCGCTCCATCCGCGGCAACGCGCTGTATTCGGCCGTGCTGAGCGAGTACGTGGCACAGCTGGTGGCCGGTGGCTATTCGCTGGAGTACTTCGTTGAAGGCGGCCGCTCGCGCACGGGCCGGCTGCTGCAGCCCAAGGGGGGCATGGTCTCGATGACGCTGCGCGCGTTCCTGCGCCAGCCGCGCAAGCCGGTGCTCTTCCAGCCGGTCTACATCGGCTACGAGAAGCTGATGGAAGGTGACAGCTACCTCGACGAGCTGTCTGGCCGGCCCAAGAAGAGCGAGTCGATCTGGCAGCTGCTGTGGAGCATCCCGAAGGTGCTCAAGCAGAACTACGGCCAGGTGGTGGTCAACTTCGGCGAGCCGATCGCACTGAACGACGTGCTGGCGGAGAAAGCGCCTGAATGGAAGGGCGAGGTGGTGTCCGAGGACGAGAAGCCGGCGTGGCTGTCGTCCACGGTGGACACCATCGCCGAGCGCATCCAGGTCCACGTCAACGCGGCGGCGGACGTCAACCCGATCAACCTGCTGGCACTGGCGCTGCTGTCGACGCCCAAGCATGCGATGGGCGAGGCGGACCTGATCGCGCAGATCGACCTGTGCAAGACGCTGCTGGTGGAAATGCCCTATTCCGAGCGCGTGACGGTGACCCCGCACTCGCCGGAGCGGATCATCGCCCACGCCGAAGAGATCAACGTGCTCACCCGCATCAAGCACCCGCTGGGCGATGTGCTCAGCGTGAGCGGCGATACTGCGGTGCTGCTGAGCTACTTCCGCAACAACGTGCTGCACCTGTTCACCGCCTCCTCGTGGGTGGCCTGCTGCTTCCAGAACAACCGCCGCATGGGCCGCGCCGGTCTGGTGCGGCTGGGCCGCACGGTCTACCCGTTCCTGCAGGCCGAGCTGTTCCTGCCGTGGAGCGAGGACGAGTTCGCCGACCGCATCGAGCAGACCATCGAGGTCTTCGTACGCGAGGGGCTGCTGCAGAAGGTGAGCGACGATGACGGCGGCATTCTCGCGCGCAACACCGGGCAGACCGATGAAGTGTTCCGCCTGCGCGCTATCGGTCATTCGCTGCAGCAGGCATTTGAGCGCTACTACATCGCCATTTCAGTGCTGGTAAAAAATGGCCCGGGCACGCTCGGGGCGGGCGAGCTGGAGAGTCTGTGCCAGCAGGCTGCGCAGCGTCTGAGCCTGCTCTATGCCCCTGCTGCGCCGGAGTTCTTCGACAAGACCCTGTTCCGCGGCTTCATCCAGAAACTGCGTGAACTGCGGCTGGTGTGGCCGGACGAAAACAGCAAGCTGCTGTTCGACGAGCGACTGGATGCGTGGGCCAAGGACGCCAAATTCATCCTTGGCCGCGAACTGCGGCATACGATCGAACGCGTCAGCCCGGAAGCAGCTCGGCCGGACGAGCCGCTTCCGCAGGACTGACCGAGCCCGGGGGGGCGGGCCATGCCCGTGCCCCCGGTTACGCCGGCTCGTCGGGAATCTGCAGGCTTTCGAGCTTGGCGATGCAGTCCTTGAGCTGCAGCCGGCGCTTCTTCAGTCGTTTGGACTCCAGGTCGTCCTGGCCATTGGCCGCCATGCGCGTGATGCGCTCGTCCAACGCCCGGTGCTCGGCGCGCAGCGTCGCCAGTTGGGCGGAAATCTCGGCAGGGCTGAAGGTATCCACACCCCGAGCATACCCGCGGCAGCGGATGCTGGGGAGAGGGCGCCAGCGGGCGCAGGGCAGTGGCCTGAGCCGGTAGAATGGTGGGATGACCGCCGTGCTGCCCCTGCCCGATCCATTGCCGCGTGCTGGCCATCGCCTGCCGCCGGCCGACCGCGCGCGGCAGAAGCTGGCCATGCGCCTGCGTCGCCAGGCCGGACAGGCCATCGCCGACTTCGGCATGATCGAAGACGGTGACAAGGTGATGGTCTGCCTCTCCGGCGGCAAGGACAGTTACACCCTGCTGGACGTACTGCTGCAGCTGCAGGCACGCGCCCCGGTGCGGTTCGAGCTGGTAGCGGTGAACCTCGACCAGAAACAGCCCGGGTTCCCCGAACACGTGCTGCCGCAGTATCTGGCCGGCCGTGGCGTGCCGTACCAGATCATCGAGCAGGACACCTATTCGGTGGTCACCCGGGTCATCCCGGAAGGGCGCACGCAGTGCTCGCTGTGCTCGCGCCTGCGCCGTGGCGCGCTGTACCACCACGCCGCCGTGCACGGGTTTACCAAGATCGCGCTGGGCCACCACTGCGACGACAGCGTGGCGACCTTCTTCATGAACCTGTTTCATCACGCCAGGCTGGCAGCGATGCCGCCGAAGCTGCGCAGCGACGACGGTCGCCACATCGTCATCCGCCCGCTGGCGTACGTGCGCGAAGCCGACATCGCCGACTATGCGCGGTACTGCGGTTTTCCGATCATTCCGTGCACCCTGTGCGGCAGCCAGGAAAACCTGCAGCGCCGGCAGGTCGGGCAGATGCTGCAGCAGTGGGACCGCGACCATCCCGGCCGGGTGGAGCAGATCGCCCGCGCCCTGGGTGACGTGCGCCCCGGCCAGCTGGCCGACCCGCGCCTGTTTGACTTCACCGCACTGGCCAGCCTGCCTGCCATGCCGGCCGATGCCGCAATGCATGAGACGCCGACCGCCTAGCCTGTGCGGTCCTCCTTCCTCTTTGAATCCGGATTTCCATGTTCTTTCGCAACCTGACCTTCTTCCGTTTTCCCACCAGCACCGATTTTTCCGAAGTGGACACGCTGCTGCCCCAGGCGCTGCTCAAGCCGGTCGGTCCACTGGAAATGAGCTCGCATGGGTTCATTTCGCCATTCGGCCGCGACGAGAAGGAGGTGTTCTCGCACCGCATCGGCGACTACCTGTGGCTTACCGTCGGCGGCGAAGACAAGATCCTGCCCGGCGCGGTGGTCAACGACCTGCTCGAGCGCAAGCTGGAGGAGATCGAGGAAAAGGAAGGCCGGCGCCCCGGTGGCCGCGAGCGCAAGCGGATGAAGGACGATCTGCTGCATGAACTGCTGCCGCGCGCGTTCGTCAAATCCTCGCGCAACGACGCCTACGTCGACCTGCAGCATGGCTATGTCGTGGTCGACAGCTCCAGCCGCAAGACCGGCGAACATTTCATGTCCGACATCCGCGGCCTGCTTGGCAGCTTCCCCGCGATGCCGCTCAATGCCGAAGTAGCACCGCGCTCGATCCTGACCGCGTGGATCGCTGGCGAACCGCTGCCCACCGGCCTGAGCCTGGGCGAAGAGTGCGAAATGAAGGATCCGGTCGAAGGCGGCGCGGTGGTCAAGTGCCAGCACCAGGAGCTGCGTTGCGACGAGATCGACAAGCACCTGGACGCGGGCAAGCAGGTGACCAAGTTGGCGCTGGTGTTCGAGGACAACCTGTCCTTTGTGCTGGGCGACGATCTGATCGTGCGCAAGCTGAAGTTCCTTGATGGCGCCCTGGACCAGCTCGAACACGCCGATGGCGATGGCCGTCGCGCCGAACTGGATGCGCGCTTCGTGCTGCAGAGCGCAGAGATCCGGCGCCTGTTCCTGTTGCTGGAAGAAGCGTTCAAGCTCAGCAAGGCTGACTGAACAGGCAACCGCGGCGCCAGCGACCCGCCAGGGGCCACCGCTGGCGCTATGCTGTCTGCATGAGCCGTCTGCTGCGCCGCCTGTTGTCCGTGCCCGCGCCATCTTCCACCACTCTGCAGCGCGATACCGTGCGCCTGCGGCTGGCCGAAGACGCGGAGATCGATGTGCTGCGCGTGCGCGATCCGCGCGCACGCCGGATCAAGCTCAGCGTGGACGAGCGTGGCGCACGGCTGACATTGCCGTCCCGGGCCAGCCTGGCCATGGGTGAGCAGTTTCTGCAGCAGCACCGGCACTGGCTGCAGGAGCAGCTGCAGCATTACCAGGGCACGCACCTGCCGGCCGCGCTGGTGCCGGGCGAGCCGGGCGAGTTGCCGCTGCGTGGTGAACTGCTGCCGCTGCGCTGGGAAGAAGGGCGCTTTGCACGCTTGCAGCTGGATGATCACGGCGCGTGCGTGCAGTGGCCTGCGCGCGCCGGCAGGCCTGCGCTGCAGCGGCTGCTGCGCGAGTTCTACGAGGCGCAGACACGCGCCGATGTGGGCCACTGGCTGCCGCGCTATCTGCCGGGCCTGCCGCGCGCGCCCTCGCGGGTGCGCTTGAAGGTGATGTCTTCGCAATGGGGCTCGCTGGCACCTGATGGCAGCATGGCGCTGGATCTTGCACTGGTCCTGGGTCGACCCGCTGCCTTCGAGTACGTACTGGTGCATGAACTCTGCCACCTCATCGAAGCCAATCACTCGGCGGCGTTCTGGCGCGAGGTGGAACAGCGTTTTCCCGACTGGCGCGCGCAGCGTGACTACTTCCAGAGCGAAGGTCGGCGGCTGAAGGCGATGCTGCGGCAGCTGGTGTAGCGCCGGGCTCGTCCCGGCGGCTCTCCGTACCGGTCGCGAGGATCCACCGCGCCTGCGCGCGGCGAGCCGACCGTGGGGTCGGCGCTACCGGAGCATGCCGGGCAAAGCCGGCGTCACGTGCGGCGCAGGGCGGCGGCGCTGGCCCAGCGTGCGGCCACGCGTGGCGCGGTGATGCATACCGCCTGGTCGGTTACCGTGGTAACGGCGCGCTCAAGCAGCTGGATGTCAGCCTCGTGCTGACGCGCCACGTGCGGGTCTTCAAAGAAGATCGCGCGCTGGCAGCGGCCTTCCAGCACGCGATCGGCAATCTGCGCATCGCCGCCCATCGGGCCGCTCTGGTAGCGGGTCACCCAGGGCGTGTCGGTGGGCCAGCCGCGGCTCCAGGCCAGCTCGTTGAGCCGCTGACCGGTGGTGCCGGTCGCCACACGTTCGGCAAAGCGGGAAAGCACGTCGAAATGCGCATCGGCAAATGCAAGCATCGCCGGCTTCATCGCATCGTGAGCAATCAAGGCCAACGTCTGCTCATGGAAGGCATGCAGATCGTCCGCACCGGCATCGGCGGCCATGCCCGCGTGCACGCGCTCGCACTCCACCCAATCGCGGGCCGTGGCTACGGTTGAAATGAACGGCTTGCCGTGAATCACGCACTGGCGCTTGAGTGCGATGGCTTCCGGGAAGATCGATGAAGGGTCCACCGGATCGATCAGGTAGACCGCACCGTCCAGCGTGCGCCCGTCCTCCATGCCCACCACTTCGGCCACCAGCTTCATCAGTCCACCGTCGCGGCCATAAGGGTAGCGTGCGAGCCGCAGCGCGCCCTGCAGCGGATCATGCCGGACGATGGCATCGAAGGTGCGGCCGACCGCGTGCAGCGTGACCTGCAGTTCGCGCAGACCGTCGCCACTGGCCCGCAGCCAGCGGAACAACGCTGCCTTCCCATCCTGATGGTGCAATCGGTTGGCGGCCAGGCCAAGACGCATATGAGTTCCTTCCAAGGGGCGCACGTCCAGTGTAAATCGTCGCATGCGACATCGTGCGGCGCAGATACAACAAATCGTATGGCGCTCGCCGCCAGCCCTGTTACGGTTTTCAACCACCGCGTCGCGGCGTACTGCCTGCCCGGCGTCACCACCGGCCCGGCCTGCCCGATCCTCCAACCTCCCCCTGCCTGAGGCTACTGCCGCCATGGACTGGACCTGGATGACCGCGTTGCTGCTGCTGATGGTGCAGGACATCTTCAGCCATCGGCGTCTGCTGTTTGTGCAGCAGCGTCGGCAGGCACTTGCCCAGCGCCTGGAGGCGATGGGTGCCAACCTGCCCGTGGTGGTCTACCGAGCGCGGCTCAAGCGCGACGGCCAACTGCGGCTGGAACAGGTACTGGGCGACGCGCCGCAGCTGTTTTCCGCAAGCGCGGCTGAGCTGAAGGCTGACCCGCACCGCGTACTCGACGCGGTACACCGTGCTGACCGCCGCCCGCTTCGTGCAGGCATCGAACACGCGCTGCGCAGTGGGCAACCTGTACGGCTGGTGTTCCGCTCCCGTGGTGTCAAAGGCGTGAGGCACGTTGCGATGCAGGCATGGCCACTGGAAGCGGAAGGCAACCGGGTGTGGAACGGATACTGGATGGATGATTCACAGGCATGGCGCCGGGCCGAGGCGACTGAACATGAGCGCCGTCGCGCTGCGCAGCAGGCACTGGCACGCGACCGCCTGCTGCAGGCGCTGGAAAGCGGTATCAAGGCGCCGATGCAGGCCCTTGCCGAGGCGGTCGGTGCGCTGCAGGGCGAGGCGCTGCCTCCTGCCCAGGCATCCGCCGTACAGGCGTTGGCCGATGCAACGCGGATGCTGGCCCAGCTGATGGAAGAAGCAGGCGGCAGCCTGGTACCGGAACATGCTGACGGCCCACCACACTGCCGGCCTGCCGCGCTTCGTCCGTTGTTGGAGCAGCTGCATCAGCTCCTGAATCCCGTGGCGCGACGCAAAGCCCTGGCCCTTGAGCTTCAGGTGTCGTCAGCGGTGGCCGACTGGCTGCTGCTGGATGACGCGCGGCTGCGGCAGGTGCTGTTGAACCTGCTGGGAAACGCGCTCAAATTCACCACGCACGGCGCGGTCCGGCTGGACGTGGAGGTGCTCGATGAAGACCTCGCGCGGCAGCGGCTGCAGTTGACGGTCAGTGATACGGGTATTGGCATTGCCAGCGACCGGCTCGCACAGGTGTTCGAGCCCTACCGCCAGGGCGCCAGGGACACCGCAAGACGCTTCGGCGGGACCGGGCTTGGGCTGGGAATCTGCCGACAGCTGGTCCAGAGCATGGGCGGTCAGCTGCGCCTGCACAGCCAGGCAGGCGTGGGCACCGAGGTCACGGTGACCCTTGATGCCGCGCGCGCCGCCAACCCCGCGCCCCCCCCACTGTGCACGCCGCACACAGCACGCGTGCTGGTTGCCGACGACCACCCTGCGCACCAGCTGATGGTGCAGTGGTGGCTGCTGGAACTGGGTCTGGAGTCGACGCTGGTTGCCGATGGCCATCAGGCACTCGTTGCCTGGCGCGAGGGCGGTTTCGCGCTGCTGCTGTGTGATGAGCAGATGCCGGGGTTGTCCGGCACCGCACTTGCCGCACGCATCCGCGCCGAGGAAAAGACAAGCGGCGCGCCCCGCACCGTGATCATCGGCATGAGCGCGGATGTGGACGGTGTGGCGCGCGAGCATTTCGACCGCGTACTCACCAAGACCGGCGGCGCGGCCGCGCTGCACGCCGCGGTCGCCGAGCTGTGCCCTGACCTGATCGAGGCCGGCGGCGCACCGTCGGCACCGCCACCTTCACCGTCGCAGCTGCAGCTGGATATCCGCCTGCTGCAGGCGCGCTTCGGTTCCGAAGAACGCGTGCGTGAGCTGCTCTGCACCCTGCAGAGTGCATTGGATGAGGACATCCAGCGGCTGCAGCGGGAAGTCCACAACAACCAGACAACCGCGATCAAGGCGCGCCTGCACCGCATCGCCGGCGCGCTGGGCAGCATCGGCTCGGTGGCGCTGGCCGACTGGCTGCGCCAGCTGCAGCCGCCGTTGGCCGAGCCGGACCTGCAGGCGCTGATGAAGCACCTGCAGGACTACCTGCGCCAGCTTCAGGCCGCCACTGCCTGAGCCTGCAGCAGGCGCGCGATGCTGTCCGCTGCATCACGGCCCTCGGCAACCGCGGTCACCACCAGATCGGCGCCGCGCACCGCGTCACCGCCGGCAAACAGCTGCGGGTGGCTGGTCTGGAACGGCAGGCGACCCTGGCCACCGGCTACGATGCGACCGTTGGCAGTGCCTTCGACGCCCTGTGCACTCAACCATTCCGGCACGCTCGGCGAGAAGCCGAACGCGATGATCACCACATCGGCCTCCAGCAGCGATTCGCTGCCCTCGATCGCCACCGCGGCCTGGCGCCCGTTGGCGTCGGGCTCGGCCAGACGGGTTTCCACCACCGTCACCCCGATGGCCTCGTCATCCGCGCCGGCTTCGATGGAAAGCGGCTGACGGTTGAACAGAAAGCGCACGCCTTCCTCGCGCGCATTGGCCACTTCGCGTGCCGAGCCGGGCATGTTGGCTTCATCGCGGCGGTAGGCACAGGTCACCCGCGCCGCGCCAAGCCGCACCGCGCTGCGCACGCAGTCCATGCCGGTGTCGCCGCCGCCGAGCACGACCACGCGCTTGCCGGTCAGGTCAGGCAGGGTGATCTGGTCTTCCCAGCCGGCAATCGGCCGGCCCTGTGGCGCGTCGCCGCCGACAATGCGGCTGTTCTGCACCAGGAACGGCAGCGCCGGCAGCACGTTTTTCAGGTCCTGGCCGGGCAGGCCGCCGTCGGTGTAACGGTAGGCGCCGGTGCCGATGAACACCGCGTCGTACTCGGCCAGCAGCTTCGCCACGCTGATATCGCGCCCGATCTCCACGCCCAGCCGGAACTGCACGCCCATGCCTTCGAGCACCTCGCGGCGGCGGCGGATGACGTCCTTGTCCAGCTTGAAGCTGGGAATGCCGAACTGCAGCAGGCCGCCGATCTGTTCATAGCGGTCATGCACCACGGCGGTGATGCCGGCACGCGCAAGGCGGTCGGCGCAGGCCAGCCCGGCCGGGCCGGCCCCGATCACCGCCACCCGGCGACCGGTGGGCTGTACTGCACTGAGGTCGGGGCGCCAGCCCTGGGCCAGTGCGGTATCGACGATGTATTTTTCCACCGCGCCGATGGTCACCGCGCCGAACTCTTCCAGCGTGCAGCTGCCCTCGCACAAGCGGTCCTGCGGGCAGACGCGGCCACAGACCTCGGGCAGCGGATTGGTGCTGTGGCACAGCGCCGCCGCTTCCTCGATGCGGTTTTCCTGCACCAGCTGCAGCCACTGCGGAATGGCGTTGTGCACCGGACATTTCCAGCTGCAGTAGGGGTTGCCGCAGTCCAGGCAGCGCCCGGCCTGGTACTGCGCCTCTTCCTTGCCGAACTTCCCGTACAGCTCACCCCAGTCGCCGGAGGTGCGCAGTTCCACTGGAATGCGCTGCGGCATGGTCCGGGGCAGGTCGAGAAACTGGAAGGCGTGCTTGCGGCTCATGGCGGACTCTTTTGATTCCCGGTGCCGGGCGGGGCCCGGCAGTACGGCAGTGGAAAAGCCGGCGCGTCCCATGCAGGCGACGGCGCCGTTGCGCGCGCTGACTCAGGCAGCGCGGCGCAGGGTTTCGGTCAGCGATTCGATGCTGGCGGCCTTGGGTTTGACCAGCCAGAAGCGGCCGATGTAATCGCGGAATTCATCCAGGATCTGCTGTGCCCAGATGCTGCCGGTCAGCTCGCGGTGGCGGCCGATCAGACGGTGCAGATGCTGGCGATAGTTCTCGAAGCCCTCGGCGGAAACGCGATGGATGTCGATCAGCTCATGGTTGTAGCGGTCGACGAAATCGCGGTCCACATCCAGCACGTAGGCCAGCCCACCGGTGAAGCCGGCGCCGAAGTTCAGGCCCACCTTGCCCAGCACCAGCACCACGCCGTCGGTCATGTACTCGCAGCAGTGATCGCCTGCGCCCTCGACCACCGCCAGCGCACCGGAGTTGCGCACTGCAAAGCGTTCACCGGCACGCCCGGCAGCGAACAGCTCACCGCCGGTGGCGCCGTACAGGCAGGTATTGCCGATTATGGCGGTGTTGCGTGCCTCGAAGCGCGCACCGCGCGGCGGACGCACCACCACGCGGCCACCGGCCATGCCCTTGCCGACGTAATCGTTGGCCTCCCCCTCCACTTCCAGGTGCAGGCCGCCCACGTTGAAGGCGCCCAGGCTCTGCCCGGCAGTACCGCGGAAGCGCAGGTCGAGGGGGGCATCGGCCATGCCCTGGTTGCCGTGCGCGCGGGCGATGGTGCCGGCCAGACGGGTGCCGATGGAGCGGTCGGTGTTGTGGATGAGGAAGCGATGCTCGCCGCCGCGCTTGTGCGCGATGGCATCGGCCAGCAGACCATCCATCTGCGTGGCCAGGCTGTCCGGCGACTCGTACAGGCGCTGCGCGGCACAGTGGCTGCCTTCGTAGCGGGCATCGGCCAGCAGGCGCGACAGGTCCACCCGTACCCCTTCGCGCGGCGCCACGTCGAGCTGGCGCAGCAGATCGGTACGGCCCACGATCTCCTCCAGCGAGCGCACGCCCAGACAGGCGAGCCAGCCGCGCACCTCTTCGGCCAGCAGGCGGAAGAAGTTTTCCACGCGCTCGGGCTGGCCGGTGAAGTGGTTCTCGCGCAGGCGCTCGTCCTGGGTGGCCACGCCGGTGGCGCAGTTGTTGAGGTGGCAGATGCGCAGGTATTTGCAGCCCAGCACGATCATCGGCCCGGTGCCGAAGCCGAAGCTGTCGGCACCCAGCAGCGCAGCCTTGACCACATCCAGGCCGGTCTTCAGGCCGCCATCGGTCTGCAGGATGGTCCGCGCACGCAGGTCGTTTGCCACCAGTGCCTGGTGAGCCTCGGCCACGCCCAGCTCCCACGGCACGCCGGCGTAGCGGATCGAGCTGACCGGCGAGGCGCCGGTGCCGCCGTCATGGCCGGAGATGGTGATCAGGTCCGCACCGGCCTTGACCACACCGGCGGCAATGGTGCCGACGCCGGCATGGCTGACCAGCTTCACCGAAACCAGTGCGGTCGGGTTGACCTGCTTGAGGTCATGGATCAGCTGGGCGAGATCCTCGATGGAGTAGATGTCATGGTGCGGCGGCGGCGAGATCAGGCCGATGCCCGGCTTGGCGTAGCGCAGCCGCGCGATCAGCTCGTTGACCTTGTGGCCGGGCAGCTGGCCGCCCTCACCGGGTTTGGCGCCCTGCGCCACCTTGATCTGCAGCACCTCGGCATTGACCAGATACTCGGCAGTTACGCCGAAGCGACCCGAGGCCACCTGCTTGATCTTGCTGCGCCTGTCGGTGCCGTAGCGTGCGGGGTCTTCGCCGCCTTCGCCGGAATTGCTGCGCCCACCCAGACGGTTCATCGCAATGGCCAGCGCCTCATGTGCCTCGGGCGAGAGCGCGCCGAGGCTGATCGCCGCTGTATCAAAGCGCGGGAACAGCGCACTGGCCGGTGCCACCTCGTCCAGCGGCGTTGGCGTGGCAGCGGGCACCAGCTGCAGCAGGTCCCGCAGTGCCGAGGGCGGGCGCGCATGCACCGCCTCGCAGTACTGCTGCCAGTGCTGCGCATCGCCGGTGCGCGCCGCGCGCTGCAGCGTCATCACCACGTCCGGGTTGTACATGTGGTACTCGCCGCCGTGCACATACTTGAGCAGGCCACCCACATCCGGCTTGATCTGGTCGTCCCACGCCTGCAGGCACAGCTCGCGCGCCTCGGCATCGAGCCGGGCGAAACCCATCCCGCCGATCCGCGACGGCGTATCGGGGAAGCACAGCGCCACCACCTCCGGCTCCAGCCCGACGATTTCAAACAGCTGCGCGCCGCGGTAGCTGGCCACGGTGCAGATGCCCATCTTGGAGATGATCTTCGACAGGCCCTTGTAGACGCCCTTGCGGTAACGGCGCCCGATCTGCGACTGCTCGCCGCCCTTGCTCAACTTCAGAATGCCGCGACGGCCGAGGTCGAACAACGTCTGGTAGGCCAGGTAGGGGTAGACCGCTGTGGCACCGAAGCCGAGCAGACAGGCCATGTGGTGCGGGTCGCGCGCCGTGCCGGTTTCCAGGATCAGGTTGACCTCACAGCGCAACCCGGCCCGGCACAGGTGGTGGTGCACCGCGCTGGTGGCCAGCAGCGCATGCACCATCGGCCGGCCCGCCACCGGGTAACGGTCGGAGAGCAGCAGCATCACTATGCCCTCGCGCGCAGCGCGCTCGGCCTCGGCGCAGATGCGTTCGATGCCTGCGCGCAGGCCTTCTTCTTCGCTGTAGGAGAGGTCGATGAGGCGGTTGGCCTCGACGTACTGCTCCATCTTCAGCAGCTGGCGCAGCTTGCGCTGGCTCAGCACCGGCGAGTTGAGAATGACGTGGTTCACCGTCTCCGCGCCGGCATGGAAGATGTTGGTCTCCTTGCCGAGCTGGGTGGACAGCGACATCGCGCAGTCTTCGCGCAGCGGGTCGATCGGTGGATTGGTGACCTGGGCAAAGGCCTGGCGGAAATAGTCGTACAGCGGCCGGCTGCGCTGGCTGAGCACGGCCAGCGGCGTGTCATCGCCCATCGAACCGGTGGCTTCCTGCTCGGTTTCGGCCAGCGGCCGCAGCACCTGCTCCACTTCCTCGGTGCTCAGCTGGTAGAGCTTGTGGTAGCTGCCCAGCGTACGGGCATCGAACGGCTCCTCCACCAGCGAGGGGTCGATCAGCTCGGTCTGCAGGTAGGTTACGCCCTGCTGCAGCCATTGCTTGTACGGTGCACGGCCGCGGTTGATGCGGTCCACCGCATCGGAGTCGAGCAGGTCGCCGCGCTTGAGGTCGATGGCCATCATTTCGCCCGGGCCGAGCTTGCCCTTGCGCACCACGCGCTCGGTCGGCACTTCCCACACGCCCGCTTCGGAGGCCACCAGGAAATGCCGGTCGGAGGTCAGCATCCAGCGCGCCGGGCGCAACCCGTTGCGGTCCAGCGTGCACACCGCATAGCGCTCATCGCAGGCAACGATGCCGGCCGGACCGTCCCACGGCTCGCTGTTGAGGCCATGAAACTCGTAGAACGCGGCCAGGTCCGGGTCCTTGAACTCCAGCGACTGGGTCGCCGGCGGCACCAGGATGCGCAGCGCCTGGATCAACTCCATGCCACCGGCCACCATCAGCTCCAGCATGTTGTCCAGACTCTGCGAGTCCGAACCGTGCATGGAAATCACCGGGTCGAACTCGGCGATGTCAAAGCGCGGCGTGGACCACACCTTGCTGCGCGCCTGCGCCCAGCGCCGGTTGCCTTCGATGGTGTTGATCTCGCCGTTGTGGGCGAGCAGGCGGAACGGATGGGCCAGCGGCCATCGCGGCAGCGTATTGGTGGAGAAACGCTGGTGGAAGACGATCGCGCTGGAGGCCAGGTCGCTGCGCTGCAGGTCCACATAGAAACGGCTGAGCTTGTCCGGCAGCACCATGCCCTTGTAGCTGATCGACTGCGGGCTGAGCGTGGTGACGTAGAAATCGGCATGCGCGCGCAGCTTCTGCTCGCTGCGGCGACGCGCCAGGAACAGGGCAAGCGTGAAGGCGGCTTCGTCCTGTGATGGATCGGCATCGACAAAGATCTGCTCGATGTGAGGCAGCGTATCGCGGGCCAGCTGGCCACAGACGCTGTCGTCGGTGGGCACTACGCGCCAGCCACGCGGTTGCGTGCCAGCCTCCCGCAGCTCGGCTTCGAGCAGCGCGCGGCACGTGGCAGCCGCCTGCGCGTCGTGCGGCAGGAACACCACGCCGGCTGCGAAGCGCTCGCCCACCGGGATGGCTGCTTCGGCGGCAATCGCCTTCAGGAATGCCTGCGGGCGACGCAGCAGCAGACCACAGCCATCACCGGTAAGCCCGTCTGCGGCCACGCCGCCACGGTGGGTCATGCGCGAGAGCGCTGCGATCGCGGTGTCCACCAGCAGCCGCGAAGGCTGGTCGTCCAGTTGCGCCACCATGCCGAAACCACAGGCATCGCGTTCGTGTTGCGGGTCGTAAAGCCCTTGGCGAGTGCGGGGGGCCATTGCTGCCTCTTGGTCAGGTGAGCGGGGACACCTTGACCCGCCTCTGGGGCGTCTTCCGTACGGGACGCAGCTCCAGAAACGCGTGTGAGGCCACCGGATGACTTGACTAGATCACAGATGCTGCGGCGCCGCAAGACACGGTTGCACGCGCAACCAAGAGGTATGCAAGTGCTTGTTTATCATCAGGAACAGGTGCCCGCCGAGGGGGCGCGACCTCACCGCCCGATGGGTGACGACCATCGGTCTTCATGCCGCCCGGTAGGTGACGACCGTTGGTCGTCACGCTGTTTCGCGCCGCAGGGCAGCGCCCTGCGCCATGACCGAGGATCAGCCGCAGCGAACGCCGCTGACCACGTTCTTTTCATCCAGCTCGACATTCAACCGCTCGCCGACGAACTCCATCGTGGTCATGTCGTCTGGGCGCAGCACGCGCAGTTCCTGCGCGCTGGCATCCTGCTGTGCCTGGCTGCCCAGAGCATCGGTGTACGTCTGGCCTACCAGGCCCTGCGCCTGGCTGGCATCACAGCTGCCCACCGGCGGTGCTTCGGTGGCTTTGCCGGCCTCATCCGCCGGCGCCGCAGCGGCATCGGCGGCCTGCTGGGCTTCAGTGGAAACAGCTTCCTGCTCATCCGGCGGCGGCGCCGAACAGGCGGCCAGCAGCAACGCGGCGGGAACGGCAAGCAGGAAGGGGTGTGACAGGCGCAGCGACTGCAGCAACGACATGGGTTCTCCTGTAACGACAACGTGAACAAACGCCGAGCATAACGGCTGCAGCGCGGTCAGGTGTTGGAGTTGCGTTATCCCGGCAGCAGACGCCAGCTTCAGGCGCCGTTGACGCGCGCATGCACGCGGCCTGCGCATAGTGCGCTCATGAGCACCCCTGCCCCTGCAACTTCCCCGGAGCGGCTTGCCGCGCGCGCTGCCGGCCTGCGCTATGTGCATGACGGCCAACCTGGACTGAGCCGACGTCGCGCCGGCAAGGGTTTCAGCTACCGCGATGCCGACGGCCAGCGCGTCAACGACGCCGACACCCTGCAGCGCATCCGCAAACTCGCCATCCCGCCGGCCTACACTGACGTATGGATCTGCGCGTGGTCCAACGGCCACCTGCAGGCCACCGGACGCGACGCGCGCGGGCGCAAGCAGTACCGCTATCACGCGCAGTGGGCCGACGTGCGGGGCGCCGGCAAGTTTGAGCGTATCGTGGCTTTCGGTGAGGCACTGCCGAAGCTGCGCCGCGCCCTGGCACGTGACCTGCGCCGGGAAGGGTTCCCGCGCGAGAAAGTGCTGGCCACCGCCGTGTCCCTGCTCGCCGACACGCTGGTGCGCGTGGGCAATGAAAGCTATGCGCGCAGCAACCGCTCCTACGGGCTCACGACGCTGCGCAACCGCCATGTCGGCATCAAGCCCGGTGGCATACTGCGCATCAGCTTCCGCGGCAAGTCCGGCCAGCAGCATGAAGTGGAAGTAGGCGACAAGCGCCTGGTGAAGCTGGTGCGGAGGCTGCAGCAGCTGCCGGGCCAGGCGCTGTTCCAGTATCGCGATGACGACGGCAACCTGCAGCCGGTCGACTCCGGCGAGGTCAACGACTACCTGCGCGAGGTGATGGGCGAGGACTTCACCGCCAAGGACTTCCGCACCTGGGGTGGCACACTCGAAGCGCTGCGTCTGTTCGCGACCACCGCGCTGCCGGAGCCGGCCAGCCAGCGGGCGCTGGCCCAGGCGCAACGCGAGGTGGTGTGCAAGGTGGCTGCGTTGCTGGGCAACACGCCAGCCGTGTGCCGCAAGGCGTACATCGACCCCTGCGTGATGCTGGGCTGGGAACGCGGCGAGCTCACCGCGCTGGCCGGCCTTCGTGGCCCGCGCCAGTGGGAGCAGGCCGCGCTGCGCTACCTCAAACGCGCCCGCGCCGCGCGCTGAGCGCTGGCAGCGCGGCCTGCCGAGCGAGCCGACCGGGGGGGCAGCTCGTGCCCGGCATCACCCGCAATGGATCGCGGTGATGTTGTTGTACGGTCCGGTCTGGATGGTCAGGCGCTCGCCGCCGCTCTGCGCCTGTCCGGCGGTGGCGTCGGCGTGACCGCTGGCAGTGGCTCCGCTCTGTGCGTCGCCGCGGATCACCCGGACCTGCAGGCTGTCACTGTCCACCCGCGCGCGCTCGACGGTCGACGCCGATGCAGCCAGGCCCACCGCGCCGCGCACCTTGTCGATGTGGCAGTGGCCAGAGATGACGCCGTCGATCGGCTGCACCTGGGCCAACGGCGCGCTGCTGCAGGCGGCGAGTACGGTGGCGGCGGCGGCCACGCTGAAAAAACGGATCATCGGCTTGCTCCTTGGGACTCGGGTGGTCAGCGTGCCGTGTGCCGCGTGCGTGCACGATGAAGCCATACACATCCCGCCCACGCCCGGTTCACTGCGTGCCACGGCCGCGCAACGCACACTGCAGGCCCATTCTGTGAGCACCGCCAGCCATAACCACTTGCACGGCGTGCCCACACCGAACAGGAGAACGCATGGCTACCAGCAAGAAGGTCCCCGCGCGCCGCAAGGCTTCCCCCAAGGTCCGCAAGGGCAGCGAACCGGCTGCCGCGTCCGCCACCGATGGCACCGAGCGCCCGCGCGTGGTCAAGACCGCAACGCGCAAGGCTGCGTCGACCGATGCACGCGCCGCACGCGTGGCGTCGCGCCAGCGCCGCCTGCAGGACCAGGAAAAAGCCAAGGATGCACGCGCGGCGAAGAAGGCTGCCAGCGGCAAGGCCAGCAAGGCCACCCAGGCCAGTGCGCGGAAACAGCCGGAGAAGATGCCGGCCCAGCACATCGAGAAGCCGGGCAACGAGCACGAGCTGGATCTGGCGCCGCGTTTTCTCGCACCCGACTACACCGGCAGCGGCAAGCTGCAGGGCATGCGTGCGGTGATCACCGGCGCCGACTCGGGCATTGGCCGCGCGGTGGCGGTGCTGTTTGCCCGCGAGGGCGCTGATGTCGCCGTGCTGCATCTGGACGAAGCAAAGGATGCGAAGGTCACCCGCGAACACGTGGAACGCGAAGGGGGACGCTGCCTGGTCATCGCGGGCGATGTGAGCGACCCGCGCTTCTGCGACAAGGCGGCGCAGAAAGTGGTCAAGGCATTCGGCGGCATCGACATCCTGGTCAACAACGCCGCGTTCCAGCTGCATTGCGAGCATCTGGAGGACCTGGAAGACGAGCACCTGCAGGAAACCCTGCAGACCAACATCGCCGGCTACATCCACATGGCGCGCGCGGTGCTGCCCTACATGGAAGAAGGCGCAAGCATCATCAACACCGGATCGGAAACCGGCCTGTTCGGCAGCAAGGCGCTGATCGACTACTCGGCCACCAAGGGTGCGATCCACGCCTTCACCAAGGCACTGGCCAGCCAGCTGCTGCCACGCGGCATCCGGGTCAACTGCGTGGCGCCGGGCCCGGTATGGACGCCGCTGAACCCGGCCGACAAGCAGGCACCGGATGTGGCCGAGTTCGGCCGCAACAGCGACATGGGCCGTGCCGCGCAGCCGGAAGAGTTGTCGCCGGCATACGTTTTCCTCGCCTCACCCGCCTGTGCCAGCTACATCAGCGGCGTTGTGCTGCCGGTGATGGGCGGACCCCACGGCTGAACAAATTCATCGAAACATGAATGAAAAGCCAGCAACAGTGCGCTTCATCTAGTTAACTGCGGTTATTTTGCTGCGTGTGCAACATTCCAGGCATCAGAACGGGGAAGGGCGGCCGATACCGGGGCTGCCCTTCCACGATCTGACCTGGACAGTTTCACCATGAAGCGTTCCCTGCTCGCCGCGACAATCGCCTCGTGCCTCGCCCTGACCGCCTGTGGCGGTGGTGGCGGCGGCAACGTCAAAAGTGACCCCGTACCCGCCACGCCGGTACCGCCGACCCCCACTACCCCGACCACGCCCACCACGCCGGCGCCGACCACCCCGGTAACCCCGCCGGTCACGCCACGCTACCGCGGCGAGGCCGACAATCTGCTGGTGCCGATCAATGCGGATGTGGCCCACAAGGCAGGCGCAACCGGAGCTGAGGTCAAGGTCGGCGTCATGGACGATTTTCTGCAGCCCGGCTATGCACCGCTGGCCGGCAACGTGGCGTTCAACAAGGACTACACCGCCAGCCCGGGTACGCCGGAATCCAGTGCCAACAGCCATCGCGGCCACGGCACCGTGGTGTCCTCGCTGATCCTTGGCGACACCAGTGGCACCTTCAACGGCGGCGTCGCCCCCGACGCGACGCTGCACTACGCGCGCATCTGCGCGGAAAACAGCTGCGGCAGCCAGGCCACGCGCAGTGCGGCCGAAGACATGGCTGCCGCTGGCGTGCGCATCGTCAACCTGTCGCTCGGCAACCAGTACACCGAGGCCGCACAGAACGCCAATGCTGCTGCCGCCTGGAAGTACGCGCTCGACCCGATCGTCAGGGCCGGCGGTCTGGTGATCGCAGCCACCGGCAATGAGGCCCAGAGCACGCCGGACTTCCCGGCCGCATCGCCGACGCTGGAGCCCACGCTGCGCTACAACTGGCTGGCCGTGGCGGCCGTCGAACTCGACGCCAGCGGCAAGCCCACCGGGCTGTCCACGTATTCCAATGCCTGCGGCAACGCAGCCGCGTTCTGCGTTGTGGCACCCGGCACCTACACCGCACCCATTCTGGCCGACAGCATGTACAGCGGCCGCGTGGCCGGTACCTCGATGGCCACGGCCACCGTGAGCGGTGTGGCCGCACTGGTGTCCAGCGTCTACCCCTGGATGACCGGGACCCAGCTGCAGGAGACGGTGCTGACCACCGCCACCGACCTGGGCGATGCGGGCGTGGATGCCCGCTTCGGCTGGGGGCTGGTCAATGCAGAGAAAGCGGTCAATGGCCCGGCCGCGCTGCTCACCGGCTGGACTGCCGCTGTCAGCCGCGATGCCACCTTCGCCAACGACATCAGTGGCAAGGGGTCGCTGACCAAGATCGGCAGCGGCACGCTCACGCTGCTGGGCAACAACACCTACACCGGCAGCACCGCCGTGCTGGAAGGCACGGTGAGCCTGCACGGCGCACTGGGCTCCGATGTGATCCTCGGCAACGATGCCACCTTCGCGGCCCATGGCGGTCGCATCGATGGCAACTACGAAGTGGTCAACACGCGCGCCACCACCGCTGTGCAGCTCGGCAAGCCGCTGCAGGTGACCGGCAAGGCCGCCCTGCAGGGCCATCTGCTGCTGCTGCCCGAAGCGACCGGCTACAGCGTGGGCGGAACCGAAACACTGCTCAGCGCCGGCACCCTGCAGGGCAGCTTTGCCGACGTGACATACGCCAACGGCTTTTTCTGGAATGCCGCCGTCGGCTACGACGCGCGCAACGTTACCGCTACACTCACCCGCGCCTCGGCGCAGGCGTCGGCGCGGGCGATGAGCGCGCCGCAGGCGGTGATCGACGGTGCCGGCCAGGCCGATGCGCTGGTGGCTTCGCTCGACCAGCACGTGCGCAACGGTGACACCGCCGGCCTGGACAGTCTGCTCTCCACCAGCGCAGGCCTGCTGGCGGTGGATGACGCGCGCGCGGCCGCCTCCCTGGCCACGCTGACCGGTCAGGTCCATGGCGTGCAGCGCACACTGGCGGTGACCTCCGCACTGAACGACCTGCGCGTGGCCGCCGACCGGCTGCCGCTGCTGGCCGACACCCAGGCACCGACCGCGTGGGTGCAGGCCGACTACCTCGACGGCGATCTCGACCGCGCCGGTTACGCCTCGGCCCGCTACCGCACCTCCGCGCTCACCGTGGGCCTGGACCTGCCGGCAGGCCGTGCCGGCACCGTGCTCGGCGTGGCGGTCACCGGCGGGCGCAACCGCGCCGACATCGCGGCCGCATCCAGCCGCCTGCAGGCCGACCGCATCGCACTGACCGGCTACGCCTGGCAGCCGCTCGGCGACGGTTACCTCTCCGGTGTGTTCTCGTACGGGCGCAGCGACGTGGACACCGCGCGCACCGTGATCGCAGGCAACGCCGCCGAGCGGGTGAGCAGTGCACGCGATGAGGCGGTGTTCAGCGCCCGCATCGAAGCGGGCATTACCTTGGCCAACGGGCTTTCCCCGTTCGTGGCCCTGGGTCATGTCAGCCATCAGCAGAGGGCCTTCGGCGAGGCCTCCGCGCTGGGCCTGGGTCTGGCCGCCGACGCCGACCATGTGGATACCAGCTTTGCCGACATCGGCCTGCGCCTGCACCAGCAGCGCGGCGCGTGGCGGTTTGACAGCGTGCTGGCCTGGCGCGATGTGTTCTCGGGCCGCAACACCGACTTCCGGGCAGGGTTCACCGGCCTGCAGGACGCGCGCTTCACCGTGGCCGGCGAACCGGTGTCGGCCGAAGCGCTGCGCGCCTCGTTCGGCGTCGGCTACCAGCTTTCGCCGACGCTGATGCTCCACGGCAACGCCGGTGCCGAGCGCGGTGCCAGCGGCGCCGACAACGTCAACGCCAACCTCGGCCTGCGCTGGGAGTTCTAAGCCACCCGTAGAGCGGGGCTCTGCCCCGCTGCTTGTTCCGCAGCGATGCGCACACCGCCCGTCGCCCGTAGAGCGGGGCTCTGCCCCGCTGCACGGCCAAGGCCCGCGCGCGACCTCAGCTCAGGTCGTGCAGCGCCCTGCCCAGCACCGGTCCGATCCTCATCTGCGAAAACCGCACCTCCAGTCCCGCACGCTCCGGGCTGCACGCCATCGGCCCCACCTGGTACGTGCGCGCGACGGGGAACGGACACAGCCGCAGCAACGGCCAGTGCCTCCCATCGGCCGAGACCTGCAGGCGCAACACGCCCGTATCCACGGTAGCGCGCATCCAGAAATCCGACGGGTCGCCGTCAAAGGCACCCGTCGCCCAATCCGAGTGTCCGTCGGTGAGCACGCTGCTGAGCATGGCGCGACCGTCGTTGAGCTCGATGCCCGCCTTGACCCATCGGCGCTCATCGACACGGATCATGATCCCCGCCTGATCGTAGAGCTGCTCGAACGTGCCACGGACCCGCAGCTGGCAGGTAAACCGTTCCGGTGCATCGAAGGCGAGAAAGTGGCCACTGTCGCGGGTGAATCCATAGTGGGTCTCACGCCAGAAATCGGTGCCTTCGTCAGTGACGACCTGGAGCACCTCTCCCGGCAGCACACGATGCACCTTGGGCGCGTTGAGCCAGCGGCCGCGCTCCCATTGGCTGCTGGGGTGCGCGTCGCCGCCCTCGACCAACTGCTTGTCAGCATCTGCCATAGCGCTTCCCTGGGCTGAAGATGCCGCCGTTGTAACCGCCTGCAAATCAATCCGTCAAACGAACCGAAGGCGGCACCGCGTAGAGCGGGGCTCTGCCCCGCTGCACTGCCCACGCACACCTCGCCCGAGGAACCGACGGCCAATCACCGGCTTGGGTCAACGTAGGACTCTTCTTTCAAGCGATCCCACTCAACTTTGAGGATCTCCTGACACTTCGCCACCAGTTGCGTTCTGACCGCCGCGAACTCGTTCTGTACATCGCTTGGTTGCCGTGCGCTCTTCACCCTGTCGAACCCGCCGACAACCCGCTCCAGGCGTGTCATCAGCGCGTTGAGTTGCTGATGTTTCTGCTCGGTCATGTTGAGCCTGAGCTCGATACGCAAGGCAAGCTGCAACGCCTCCTTGCGTAGTTCGGCGTAGTCGTTTCTAAACTTGTCGAACTCGCGATCCGACTCCTCATCCGACAAGTCCGTCAGCTGTGCCCTGCTAACGATGGCTTCCCAGCGATACGAGATCTCCTGCCAGAGCGTCACATACTGCGCGATATCCGCACGCAGCTCGTCAATCCACACCTGCCTCTTGGCCGAGACATTGGCCATGGCAATTCTGCGCGACGCGAGCTCCTGCATCGACAGCTGCTCGCTCAGCGACTGTTGCTGCTGCAGCGCCCGCTGTCTGCTGAGCTCCAGCTGCGTTCTGCGCAGCCGTGATGCGATGAATATCTGGGTGACGGTGCCGCACAGAATGGCGAGGAAGGAAACGATGACCGCGGCACCTGCCAGCCAGACCTTGTTGATGATCTCGGCATTCTGCACGGCTGTACCCGCGATGCTCTGGAATGCGACGTAAGCAACTGGACTCATTGCAGCTGTTCTCACCTTCGAGCAGAAGCCCTTTCCGAAAAACCTACACGCAGGCGCGCGGGTTGGCCAGAAGCTATCTGAAAAAAAATATTGGATGCCTTCGCCAGAAAGATGAGCTGAATCATCAAGCGCGTCGGGCCGCGCGCAGATTCCATGCCACGCGTTTTCAGTGGCGCAGCAAGATGTCGCTAATTACCAACTCCCGCGCCCACGTGGGCGCAGCTGCTCGAACGCACCGCGTTTGAACTCGCTGCTGGATTTTCTGGACTTCTTACACGAACACGCCTCATGGCCTGAATCGACGTTCTTGAAAGCGCGCGTGAGAACGGGATACAACCTCGCCCGTAGCGAGCACGTCCTGCGCACCATCATCACCCATCACGCGCATCGTCCACATCAAGCGCGAGCAGCAGGATGCCAATGACTAGCAGGACATGCTGGGCTACACCACCGTGCGCAAGCGAAACCGCTCGCAGACCTGTGGCTGGCAGAGCGGCGTGTCCCACACTGAAACCGGGCAGTGCCAGTGATGTGCGAGAAGGTCCGGTACTACGAAGACACGTCTTGTGCGAGGCGGCAGTTGCCGAAGGTGGACGTGCAGGTGCTTGCGATCCCGGGCGACGCGGAACTGCCATCCGGTACGCCGTCGTGATGAAACCCGGCTCTGCAGCGATCGACGCTTTCATAGCCATCCCATCAGTCCCATTCAACCACTGCAACATCGAGGCTACGCCCATGGTCGGTACCAACGAAACCCACCTCCAGCCGATCAAGGACAACGACATCGTCATCAATCGGCCGAAGAAAGGGGAGTTTTACATCCTCAGAGTAGACGTGGACTGCCCTGAGCATGGCGTGGTGTTCGAGAACAAGCGTCACGTCGTGACGCCGCCAGACAGGCTCCATCAGCCCAATGGCGCAGCGTTTCGCTTGTTCAATGAGATGCCTCGTCTGCGTCAAAGCCGGCCGGATTGCATGGTGAATGATCTCGCTTCCAGCTTCGGCGGCTATTGGCTCGTTTCCGAGCCACTGAAGCGAGTCTTTGAGTCCGTCGACCCAGAGGGATTCGCGTTCGCGGAATGCGAGTTCATCCTCCATGACGGTACCGTTGGACCGAAGCACTATCTGTGTGATGTGGTGCGAATACTTGACGCAGTCGATGAAACCACTTCAAAGATCCGTATTGAACTGGATGACGATTTCCCGGGCGGGAAGTACTACAGCGAAGGTAGTGCCGCCAGATTCGCTTTCAAAAAGGATGTCGTGGGTTCTGCGCACGTCTTCCTGACTCCCTACAACAGCATGAAGGTTTTCTGTGATCGCACGCTGCGAGACGCGCTGATCGAACACGGCTTCGGTAAAGAACCCAATACCCGTGGCGTGTTGCTCGAAGACGCTGCCGCTCTTGGGCTTTACACGCTACCTCCGAGCTACTGGCCGGAGAACCGCTGATATGGCGACCATCCTGCAAAGTCACCCTGTCAACGAGTCGAGAATGTTTGCTGAGCCCGGTTCTACAGCGAACAAGGGCTTAACGGCACACAATCGGATCCATCCAATCATTGCAACATCGAGGCTACACCCATGACCGGCAACAATGATAAGGGAAGTTTCGCACTTGATGACGGAGATATCGTCATCAACCGTCCGAAGTTAGGGGAGTTTTACATTCTCGGCGTAGAGATGGGCGGCCCCGAGCATGGCGTGGTGTTCGAGAACAGGAATCAAGTCGTGACACCACCAGGCAGGCTCTATCAACGTAATGGCGCAGCGTTTCGTTTGTTCAATGAAATGCCTCGTCTGCGTCAAAGCCGGCCGGATCGTATGGTGAATGATCTTGCCTCCAGCTTCGGTGGCCATTGGCTCGTTTCCGAGCCTCTGAAGCGAATCTTTGAGTCCGTCGACCCAGAGGGATTCGCATTCGCGGAATGCGAGTTCATCCTCCATGACGGTTCCGTTGGACCGAAGCACTACCTGTGTGATGTGGTGAGAACACTTGACGCAGTCGATGAAACCACTTCAAGAATCCGTATTGAACTGGATAACGACTTCCCGGGCGGGAAGTACTACAGCGAAGGTAGTGGTGCCAGATTTGCTTTCAAAAAGGATGTCGTGGGTTCTGCGCACGTCTTCCTGACTCCCTACAACAGTATGATGGTTTTCTGTGATCGCACGCTGCGAGACACGCTGATCGAACAAGGATTCGGTAAAGAGTCCGATACCCGTGGTGTGTCGCTTGAAGACGCCGCCGCGCTTGGGGTTTACACGCTACCTCCGAGCTACTGGCCGGAGAACCGCTGATATGGCGACCATCCTGCAAAGTCACCATGTCATCGAGTCGAGCATGTTCGGTGAGCCCGGTTCTACAGCGATTGAGAGCTTCACGGCGCACGATCGGATCCATACAACCATTGCAACATCGAGGCCACATCCATGACCGGCAGCAGTGACAAGAGCACTTTTACAGTTGGTGACGGAGATTTCGTCATTAACCGCCCGAAGGAGGGGGATTTCTATATTATTGACGTAGAAATGGGTGGCCCAGGGCATCGGGTTGTCTTCGAGAATGAAGATGAGCTTCTGACGCCACCAAGATTGATTCTGCGCCCGAAGGATGGGGGATTTCCGCTGCTCAAGGCGAAGCCTCGATTGCGCCAAACGCATAAAGGGCGGACCGTTAGAGACTTGGATTCCGATTTCAGCGGATACTGGTTGGTCTCGGAACCCCTGAAGCAGGTTTTCGAGTCCGTCGACCCGGAGGGCTTCGTATTCGCGGAATGCGAGTTCATTCTCCATGACGGCTCAATTGGACCAAAGTATTACTTGTGCGATGTGGTTAGAACACTTGATGCAGTTGATGAGACGACATCAAAAGTAAAGATCAAACTTGGGGAAGGCTTTCCACACGGCAAGTGCTATGACACGTCGGGAGGTGTCAGCCTCGCTTTCAGGAAGAATGTCGTGGGCCCAGCACACGTTTTCCGGACGCCCTATAACAGCATGACCATTTTCTGTGACCGCGTCTTGAGGGATGCCATCATTGACCGAGGTTTTGGCAAGAAGCCGAACAGGCGCGGTGTGCTCCTTACAGACGCTTCTGCGGACGGTATCTATGGGCTTCCAGCCAAGTACTGGCCAGAGAATCGCTGACGTGGCAACTATCCTGCAAAGTCACCATGTCATCGAGTCGAGCACGTTCGATGAGCATCGCCTGCTCAAGATACTTGCGAAGCACAAGTTGATTAACGCCGATGTATCGAGCAACCGCCTCTATCTGCCTTATCAGAAGGATTTTGCAGACCAGATCGACGCTGCTCCACATCGTGGCAAGACGGATAGTTCGTATACGGAAGGTGTCAAACGGCAATTAAACCTCATCTTGGAAAAGAACGGCGGCCCCGCGATTCTCGAAAATGCCAGTGCGCTGAGGAAAGCCCTTCCCGAATTTCTAGAACTCATGGACACGCTCAAAGTGGGCATGATCCACCGCGAAATCTTCCCCAGCATCCCCGGCAACATGTCGCGGGAAGAGGGGCGGCAGAGGAATCTCCAGAGCCTTTCCGATCTTGAGCAGGTGCGGGCCAATCACCCCGACACACTGAAGTCGCTGCGCTCGATGACCATGGTGGAATCCGAATGGGCGGCCATCACCCATTCCGAACGGCGTGTGATGGAGCTGATCGAACAGGTCCACAACGGCCCGATGCTGGTGGTGCGTGCCAAGGGCGAGCCGCCGGTGCGGGATGTGGCCGGGCGCATGGAGTTCAGGCTCGCCATTTCCGATGCGCAGGCATCCGGGCGTCTGGCCTTGTCCGATTCCAATGCCGCCAGAATCCAGCAGGTACTGCTGGATGACCTGCCTGGCATCGGGCCGCTCTCCAAGCATGGGGTGTACGACCTGATCGGTCTTTCACGGGCGAGCTACAAGCCGTTGTCGCAAGGCGGCTTCGCTACCCTCGAGGCGATACTCGGCGAAGTACCGCAGCACACCCTGCTGCGCGCAGCCGGTCCGTTGGCAACCGGTATCGACCTGACGCTGAGTCTGCAACGCGCGGCCGAACTGGACAGGCAGGACAATCCGCGGGCGGCGAAGTCGGAGCTGGAACGCTTCGCCGGGCGCAGCTTCGGCGGCTGGGCCGCCGGCACGACGGCGTACCTCGTCGGCGCCCCGGCCGCTTTGATCGCGAGCACGGCGGCAGCCGGTGCGATCGTGCTGGAGAAGGCGGTCGAGTGGAAAGATGCCCGCGACATTACCCACCAGACCGACCGCCAGAACGTGGAGTGGACGTTCAAGGACGGCAGCTGGAGCCGGGAAGCGCAGCTGGACAACCCGCGTGATGGGCTGGAACACCCCGTTGCGGGTCGTGTCCACGCCAGTTACGAGAAAACCCGCGAGCTGAATCTTGCGGCCAATAGCCGGGCCGCGGAAATCGCCTTGGCCAACGCACCCACGCCGCAGGATCCATTTGATATCCCTGCGGGCAACAGCGACCGGACCGGCGCGACCAACCCCAACTGGCGCCGTAATGCGGTGACCGAGGACTGGGAGCGTCTGGTCAATGTGGGTACATCCCGCGATCCGATCCTGCAACCGCAGACCGCAACGCCCGAGCGCGCGGCCGAGCTGAACCAGCAGGCCGTGGCCCGCATCCTGCAGAACATCGCCACCGGGCGTGAGTCCCTCGCCGCGCTGTACCAGGAACATCATCTCGCGCAGCGGGGCCACGAGCTCGGTGACCTGCCGCCCGCCGTGCAGGCCGCGCTGCCCAGGTCCCCTGTGGTGATCGGCAGTGACAACACCCGCTACGCGCGCAGCGATGACGGCGCGTGGTCGCACAACGGCGTTGTGGCGCAGGGCAACCTGGCGGCGGAACTGGAGCTGACGCGTGTGCTTCGCCAGCCGTTCCTGGTCGCGCACCAGCAACGGGTCGCGCAACTGCAGGCCCAGCCGCCGTTGACGCCCGAGCGGCAACAGCAGGATGAACTGGTCCATCGCTATCGGCTCTCCGGTATTGAGCTGGAACCCGATGTTGCCCAAGCCATTGCGTTGGCTACGCAGCGCACCCGCGACGCACACGGGCTCACCGGGCCCGTGCAATTGCAATCGCAGGCGGCGCAGGTGCAGCACGATGCCGCCGGCCAGATCATCAAGGGCGGCACCGCACGGGCACTGCGCGCTGTCGACCATTACCAGATGGGCGCGGACGGCGCGTATCGCGTCGTGGCCACCACCAGCACCGAGGATATCCAGCAGGCGCTGCAGGAGGTGCAGGCGAGCAAGCGACAGGCACCGCAATACGATGTACCCGAACATCGCATCGCGCCGCTGTCACCGCAGGAGCGGGACGCCCACCAGCAGGCGCTGAGTGAGGCCAATCGGCAAGGCCTGTCCATGCAGGAGGCGCACGACGTGGCACGCTCCGCGGCGACCACCGTGCATGCATCGCGTAGTACCGGCATGCAGGCGCCACGCGCGATGTTGGATGCGCAGCGCGAGCGTAAGCCGGCGCAGGCCACCGAAGCCCCTCCAGCACAAGCGCCGGCACCGGCTCACGCCGAGCCTGCACAGCCGGAGAAGGCTCAGCGCGTCACCCCACCTGCCGAACCGGCTCCCTCCGCGCCGACCACGCCCGATGAGATGGAGGGTCTGCGCTTGGGCCATCGCGGGCCGGCGGTGGAGTTTCTTCAGTACCGCCTGCACCAGGTCGGCGTGCACGGTCCGAACGGTCAGCCGGTGCCGCAGGATGGTCATTTCGGCCCTGAAACCGAGCATGCGGTGCGCCAGTTCCAGCAGGTCCATGGCCTCCCGGCCACGGGTGTGGCCGATCCGGCCGTGGACACAGCGCTTTCGCTGGCCCGGCAGCCCCGTCAGCAACCGCTGAGGTCGGCAGAGCCACCGGCATCCACAGAGCAGCTGGGGCGGCGGGCGACCGCGCCTGCCCGGCACGAAGCGCCCTCGCTCCAAAGCCCCGTCAACCAGGAGGAGACATCGCCGGCTGCACCGCATGTGGAGCGGGAGCGCACCGGCCATGCTGCCTCGGCGCGCCTCGACGGGGCGGGTGTGGGCTCAAGCCCTCCCAGGCGGGATGACGATCTTCCCGAGCACGCCGCGCCATGCTTACCCGCTGCGCAGCGGGCGTTTCCGAGCGATCACCCCGATTTCGCGTTGTTCGCCGCGATCCGCTCGACGCTGCCGGCAGGCACATCCGAAGAGAAGGCGGCCGAAGTGCTCCATGCGGCCAAGGAGGCCGGAGTAGAGCATGTGGCCGAGTTCAGGAAAACAACCGTCGAGCGTGACATCGCCTTCGTCTACGGAAACACACCGGGTTTCCACGCCGATGTGTCGCTGACCACGCCGGCACCGACGCTGGAAGAGAGTGTGCAACAGATCCAGGAACTGGCGCAGCAGCGTGCGCTGGAATTGGCGCAGTTCCAGAAGGAACAGCAACAGATCAATCAGAATCCAAGCGGGCCGGTGATGACGTCGGGAGGTCACACCTGAGCGCAGGCTATGGCTGGGCATCCAAGGCGACGGCGGTGGATAGGTTGCGTCGCGGCCTTGGCCTGGCTTTCCTGCGGTCGGTCTGGACTTGACTACATTTGTCGTCAGGTGCATGGTGGCGACACGTGTAGTCAACGGAGCATCCACCATGCGCGGCAAGACCATTGGGGACCAGGAACTGGCCCTGCTGCAGTACATCGATGAACAGGGCTCGCCCAGTGTGGGCGAGGTCGCCAGCGGCTATGGCGAGGCGCGCGGCCTGGCTCGCTCCACCGTGCTGACCATGATGGAGCGGCTGCGCGCCAAGGGCTACCTGCAGCGTCAGCAGCAGGCCGGCGTCTACCGGTACCAGCCCACGCGCGGTCAGCAGAGCGTGGTGCAGGGCGCCATTGCCCAGTTCGTGGACAACACGCTGCAGGGCTCGGTGTCACCTTTCGTGGCCTATCTTTCCGAGCGCCAGGCGGTCAGCGACGACGAGCTGGCCGAGCTGGAAGCGCTGGTCGCCCAACTGCAGTCCCGCAGACAGGAGAGCTGAGTCATGCAGAGCGTGCTGATCGAACTGTTGCAGCGGCTGGCCTGGACCAGCCTGCAGACCGCCGTACTCGTCGCCGTGGTGGCCGCGTTGTGCCGCTTCGTGCCCTCGCTCGCGCCCGCTGTGCGCTGCCGGCTGTGGTGGCTGGTTTCGCTGCAGGCGGTGGTGGGTCTGGTGTGGCACCAGCCGCTGCAGCTGCCTTGGCTGCCGGCGCCTGCCGTATCGGTGGCCCACAGCGTGGCGATGCCTGCCGAGACGCTGATCGCGACGACCACGACGGCTGCTGGAGCGCCGCTGCTGACCCCGACCGCAATCGCCGTGCCGGCGGCCGGCACCGGTGTTCCGGTGTGGGTCGCCGCCCTGGCCGCCCTGTGGTTGGCGGGCGTGCTGCTGATGACGCTGCGCACCCTGCGTGCGTGGCAGCGCAGCCGCACCCTGCTGTCCGACGCACGGCAATGCCACGACCAGACGTTGCTGCACGCGTTGGCCATGGCCGCCGAAGCCCATGGTCTGCGCCGCGCGCCGCGGCTGGCCATGAGCAGTGCCATCGACGCACCGCAGCTGGTGGGACCGCTGCGCCCGGTGCTGCTGCTGCCCGCTGGCGCACACGCGCTGCAGGGCGATGCGCTCGATCTCGCGCTCACGCATGAACTGCAGCACCTGCAGCGCCGTGATCTGCAGTGGGGCGTGCTGCCGGTGATCGCCGAACACCTGCTGTTCTTCCACCCGCTGCTGCGTTGGGCAGTGCGCGAATACGCACAGGCACGCGAAGAGGCCGTGGACGCAGCCGTAGTGGCGGGCCACGCTGACTGCCGCCACGACTATGGCCGCCTGCTGCTGCAGCTGGGCGTCTCGCCTCGCCCGCAGATGGGGGTGGCCAGCGCTGCACCGAGCACGGCCAGCCTCAAGCGCCGGCTGCTTTCGCTGCAGGCACAGCGTGCCTGCCCGAAGGCGCTGGCGGCAGGCCTTACCCTGGCAGTGCTGGCCGTGGCCATCGCGCCGATGCGGCTGGTGGCGTCAGCCCCGCCCGCCCTGCCGGCACCGCCCAGTGTGCCGGCCGCACCGGCTGCCGCGCAGGATGATGAAGACCCGATGGTGCTGATCACCCACGGCCGGCTCGATCTCGGCGCCCCGCCGCCGCGCGCCCATGTGCTGGTGGACGGGCAGCAGAGTTTTGCCAGCGCCGGGCTGGAGGACATCAAGCAGGCGCGCAGGGTGGTTGGCGAACACGCGCCGGCCTTGTGGTTCCGCGAGGGCGACGTGCGTTACCTCGTGCGCGACCCGGCGCTGGTGGCACCGCTGCGCGCGGTGTACGCCGAGGCAGCGGATCTGGGCCGGCAGCAGGGGACGCTCGGCCGCGAGCAGGGCGAGCTGGGACGCCAGCAGCGCGAGCGTGCCGCCGCCATCGCCCGTGATGCGATGCAGTCGACGCGCGCCGCGCTGGAAGAAGCGGGCCTGCGGTTGGACGAGCGCGACATCAACCGCGACGCCGCCGCCGAAGCTGATGGCATGGGCAAGCGCGTGGCAAGCCAGGTGGCGCGTGCCGAACGCGCCGCGCGTATGGCCGGCGATATCGCCACCCAGCACGTGCAGCGCAATGCCGATATCAGCCGGCTTGCCAACCAGCAGGCCGAGCTGGCTGGACGTCAGATCGCACTGGCCCAGCGGCAGACTGCCGTGCAGGAACGCGCCTCGCAGCAGGTGGAGCAGGTGATTGCCCGCGCTCTGGCCAGCGGCAAGGCCCAGCGCCTGTAGGGCCGACCCCACGGTCGGCTGCTCTTCGTACAGATCGCGGTGGCCCTGCCGCGCTGCGCGCGGTGAGCCGACCATCGGGTCGGCTCTACCCCACGATGCCCCCCGCCCGACGACCCCACGGTCGGCTGCTCTTCGGCCAGACCACGGCAGACCCGCCGCGCTGCGCGCTCGCCGGGCAGAGCCCGGCGCTACGAAGGCCTGCCGACGCCACCGGTAGGTGACGACCGTTGGTCGTCACGCCAGCACCGGTAGAGCCGACCCCATGGTCGGCTGCTCTTTGGCCAGCCCACGGCAGACCCGCCGCGCTGCGCGCTCGCCGGGCAGCGCCCGGCGCTACAAAAGCACGGCGCGGCCGTCAGCCGGCGAACAGGCCGCGCACGCGGGCGAGAAAGCGCGTGTCGGTGGTATGCGCGGCACGTGCTGCGCCGGCCTTTATCTGGCGCTCGATGGCGTAGTGCTCCAGGCTGGCTTCCAGGTCCGCTGCCAGCGCGTCCACGGCGGTCAGCAGCCGCTCGATGTCCTGCTCGGGGTCGCTATGGAACCAGTCGATCTGGAACCGCAGGGTCTGGCCAAACTGCTGCTCCAGCGGCGGCAGCGCCAGGCTGCGCAGCTGCATCGGCGCGCCACCGCGGGCTGCATCACGCACCCACCACGAGAGAAACTCCAAGGCCAGCAGCCCGGCAGTTCCGCCATCGAGCTCGAACTCGATCGCGATCAGCAGCTCACACGGCAGGCCGCCTTCGCTTCGTCGCAGCACCGCCAGTGGCAGGTCGGCGTAGGGCGGCAGCGACAGATCGCTGATGGTCAGCTCCGACACGTCGTGCTTGTTCACCGATGCGGTGCGCACGCCCGGTATGGACATCATCGCGTTGCTCAAGCGTTGTACGCGCTCAACCATGGTTCGCCTGCCTGGATGAAGTAAGGCGCTCGACACTAGCGGCTGACCGCGCGCGCTTCAATCAGTGAAAGATGATTGATGCGCTTGCTGTGCAGGCAGCAGTAATGCCGGCAACGCGCACGCTGTCGCAGCCAGCGCGTCGTCGCTGTCGCGGATTCCAACACGTTGTAGTCTGCGCTGCGGCGTTTGTGCGCCTTGGCACCACCCTGCTGTGCGCACCCTCACAGAAAGCCGGTTGCCTGCGCACAAGGGGGATTCAAGGCATGCAGCGCGACGAACGCATGGCAATGATGAAGGTGCCGGCGCCCCATGTGCCGCCCGGGATTGGCATCTCGAATCAATCACTACTTACGGATTTCGATACATTGCATGTATCGAAGAACGACGAGCCGTTCTGCTATGGCAGGCGGTGCGGGGGATCTTCGGGTCCGCCGGCTTATTCGTGCGCCGTTCGCAGTGATTGACCGGTATGCCAACCCGCATCGTCTGCCACCCTGCCGCTGCAGGGTGGCCCCAAAACTGGCAGTCAGACACATGGCAGGTTTTTCTCCCCCGCACGGCATCCCCCCTTTGGCCCACCCGGCCCTGCACGCGTTGCGCGATGGCTGCTGTGCCGACGGTACCCCGTGGACAGAAGTACAGCTTTTGCCAGCGCGTACGCTACAACTGGCGCAGGTCAGCCGCTGCCTTCACGGCGCTGGCGTGTTGCTGCAGCTGCTGCATGCGGCGCATGCCAGCCGGCAGGACGGTGAGCCGGCACCGTGGCTGGATGATTTCACGATGGACGGCCTGCTGCACGCCTCGCGCGAGCTTCTGGAATGTGCGGGCCAGCGTCTGGTACCGCGCGGGCGTTGAGGGGCATTCACCCGTCATTTACGGCGTTGAGCAACACTGCGACGGTAGTGACCCTCTCTCTTTCTGCAGGAGCATCCCGCATGCGCAACCGTCTCTGGCTTCTTGTTCTGCTTGCCCCGCTGGCAGCGTGCAGCACCACCTCACCGGCAACGGGCGATGGGGCTGCGTCGAATGAGGCGACAGTGCCGCAGTGCAACCCACAGGTGCTGCAGGCGTTGGTGGGCAAGACCGCCAGCCAGGCCGTGATTGATCAGGCGGTGCGTGAGGCGGGTGCCAAGAGCGCGCGTGTGGTGAAGCCCGGCATGGCGGTGACCATGGATTTCCGCGAAGACCGGCTGACGGTCAACGTGGATGCCAACAATGTGATCGAGCGCGCCGGCTGCAACTAGGTGGAGCGTGACGACCAACGGTCGTCACCTACCCGAAGCTGCAGCACGCGGGAAAGACGGTAGGTGACGACCGTTGGTCGTCACGCTGTTGCCGTTGATCTTTCCGCGTAGCCGTCGGGCACGGCTGCGCTGCTGGAGCGTGACGACCAACGGTCGTCACCTACCAGGCTGCGCTCAGGCTTCGGACAGTTGCAGGGTTTCGCGTTCGCGCTGTTCTTCGCGTACCAGCCGTTGCAGCAGCAGCGCCAGCGTCACCACGTCCTGGTGGTTGTGGTCGGCCACGCGGCGCAGATTCACTGCGTCGCCGCCGCGCAGGTAACGCAGCCAGGCGCTGGGGGCTTCGGAGCCGGGCAGGTCATCCTCGCGCACCACCTTCAACAGTTGGCGTTCGATGGTGGCCAGCCGGCAGTTTTCCCAGTTGCCCCGATAGCGGCGCCGCGTAGGGTGCAGCAGGTCCACGTGGTCCAGTGCGGTGATGGGATCACCCTGCCGTGCCAACCGGTAGCGGGTCTTCAGCAGCGGCGCGTCATAGCTGCGGCCGTTGTAGCTGCAGAAGATCGTGGCCGGTCGCAGCCAGCTGGCGAACGTGGCCAGCATCGTGCTTTCGGCGGCCATCGTGGTCATCAGCAGCTGGCGGATGCGCAGGCCCCCGCCCTGCTGCGGGTGCAGGTGCCAGTCGGCGGCGCCGATCATGAAGGCGCGGGTGCCGGTGCCGCCGGCCAGCCCGGTGGTTTCGGTGTCGAAGAACAGCAGGTCGTGCACGTCGGCGTGTTCGCCCTCGCGCCGGGCAAACGCCAGCGACAACGGCGCCGGTGGCACCGTGCCGGGTACAAAGGATTCGATCAGGCGCAGGCCGTTGGCGATCTCTTCGCCCGGCAGGACGCGATCCAGCGCGCGCGGAGCAGCCACACTGACCGCCGCCTCCGGGCGCCGCCCGCGCACGCCGAGCAGGCGGCGCAGGCTGGTCGCATCGGCCACCGCGCGCGGCGCTGCCGGCGTGCTGGGCTTGTGCCGGATCTCCTGCTCGACCCAGGCGAACACCGAACGCGCGGGCGCTGGCTGGCGCGCATCGTTGGCGGCCACCGGCAGCGCGGGTGCCGCTGGCGCCTCGGCAGCAGCAACCGGCGCAGGCGCTGCCGGCGCGGCGGCCTTGGCGTCGCCGGCCTGGCGTCGCAGCAGGCGCAGCTTGTCCAGGCTTACGCTCACGGCGCCAGCAGCTCCATCGGCTCGGCCACGTCCACCACCACGTCGGCGACATGCTGGCAGGCCTCGGCGTCGAACAGGTCCAGCACGCGCAGTGCCAGTGCGCGCGGCGAGGTTTCGTCCTCTTCCTGCGCCGCCAGTACCGGGCCCACGCAGGCGGGGCAGCCGGCACGGCAGTCGCAGCGCTGCACCAGCTCGCGCGCGCGCATCACCAGCTCGGCCTGGCGCTGCCACAACGGCTCGCTCAGGCCCACGCCGCCGGGGAAGTTGTCATACAGGTACACCGTGGGCACGAACTGCTGCAGCAGCTCCACCGCACCGGGGTCGCCCTCTTCGCCGCGCAGCTGGCCACGGCCGGCCTGGTCGGCAATGGCGAACCAGGCGCCATCGCCGTTGCCCACTGCTTTCTGCAGGTCGCGCGCGTCGGCCATCACTGCCACGGTAGCGACGATGTGCAGGGCGTAGGCCGCACCCAGGAAGCCGTCCAGCGCGTCCTGCTTGCTGGCAAACGCGCGCAGCAGCAGCGCCTGCGGCAGCTGCCACCACACTGCGGTGGTGTGCAGTTCCTGGTCGGGCAGGTTGACCGGGCCGTAGCCGATGTTCTCGTGGGTGTAGTAGCGGATCTTCTTGTAGCCGGCCACGCGGCGCACCACGTGTACCTCGCCGTGGTGCGAGTCACCTCGGCCGGCCACACCACCATCGAAGCGGTCCAGCACCTTGAGCTTGGTGAAGTCGATGCTGTCGGTGTAGTAGTCCACGTGGGTGCGGGTGACGTAGGCCTTGCGTCCCTCCCAGTCCAGCTTCTCGACCTGGTAGGGGGTGGACTGCACCATGTGGATGGCGCCCTCGTACAGGGTGAGCGCGGCGGCGGAATAGTCGACCTCGGCGATGATCTGCTGCTTGCCGTCGCTGCGGTCGACCACGACGAAATTGCCGTCGGCCACCGAGCGCAGGCTCACCGCATTGGCGGGGTAGCTGTCGGCGATCCATTCCCAGCGCTCCCCCTCGCGATGCACGACCTCGGTTTCGGCCAGGGCTTCGAGGAACACCTCCGGGTCGACCGGGCCGAACGCATCGCCGACCAGGAACGGCAGCTCAAAGGCGGCGCAGCGGATGTGGTCGAACAGGATCAGCGGCTGGTCCGGTGCGGTGCGTGCATGCTCGGGCGAGGCCTCGGCGAAGAAGTCCGGGTGGCGCACCACGTACTGGTCCAGCGGCTGCGAGCTGGCCACCATCACTCCCAGTGCAGGCTGCTGGCGGCGACCGGCGCGGCCGAAGCGCTGCCAGGTGGCGGCAACACTGCCGGGGTAGCCATTGAGGATCACCACGTCCAGGCTGCCGATGTCCACGCCCAGTTCCAGTGCCGAGGTGCTGACGATGCCGTCGATGCTGCCGGCACGCATCGCGCGCTCGGTCTCGCGGCGCTCGGTGGGCAGGTAGCCGCCACGGTACGCGCGGATGCGCGGCGGTTTGCGCGGGTCGTGGTCGAAGATGTCTTTCAGATATTTGGTCAGCACTTCCACCATCAGCCGGGTCTGGGCGAACACCAGCGTCTTCAGGCCGGACTTGATGGCGATGCGCGCGATGCGGTTGCTCTGCGAGCGCGCCGACGCGCGCAGGCCCAGGTCCTGGTTGACCACCGGTGGGTTCCACAGCAGCACCTGCTTGGGGCCGCTGGGCGCGCCGGACTCGGTGATGGCGCTTACCGGTGCTTCGATCAGCGCTTCGGCATGTGCCTGCGGATTGCCGATGGTGGCCGAGCACAGAATGAACTGCGGTTGCACGCCATAGAAGGCACAGATCCGCTTGAGACGGCGCAGCACGTTGGTGACGTGGCTGCCGAACACGCCGCGGTAGGTGTGCACCTCATCGATGACCACATAGCGCAGGTTTTCGAAGAACTGGGCCCACTTGGTGTGATGCGGCAGGATCGCCTGGTGCAGCATGTCGGGGTTGGAAACCACGATGTCGCCATGCAGGCGGATGGCCTGGCGCGCGTCGCCGGGCGTGTCGCCATCGAAGGTGAAGGCTTTCACCCCGAGGTCGCCGGCGCGGTTGAGCTCCAGCAGCTCGGCCACCTGGTCCTGGGCCAGCGCCTTGGTCGGGAACAGGTACAGCGCCTTGGCGTTGTCCTTCATCGCCGCGCTGACCACCGGCAGCGTGTAGCACAGCGACTTGCCACTGGCCGTGGGGGTGACGATGGCCACGTGCCCGCCGCGCTGGCTGGCCTCCCAGGCCTCGGCCTGATGGCTGTAGAGCTGTTCGATGCCGCGTGCCCTGAGTGCAGCGACCAGCGCCGCCGGCACGCTTTCGGGAATCGGCGCGTACCGGCCCTCGCGGCCGGGGATGGCAAAGCTGCCGGTGATGCGGTCGTGGTAGCGGCGCTGCAGGCGCGCACTGAGCAGGGCGCCATCGCGCGCGGGCAGTCCATCGCGGGTGGCCAGCGCCCGTTCGCTGGCTTCAGTACGGGGAGCGAGGGAAAAAGCCATGCGCACAGTGTCGACCGGAGGCGGGCATGGAAGCATAACGGTGTCTCAACGGGTGAGACACGCACAACGAAATCTGAAGCCTTCATCCGTATGCTGGTGACGAATGTGCTCACAACCAGGACGGGCCGTGGTGGCATCCCGGGCAGGACGATACGCAGCGCTGGCAGCGATGCTGCTGACTGGCGCAGTGCAGGCGCAGCAGGTCACGGGCGAGGACGCGCCTGTGCCGGCGGCGCCTGCGCGCGGCAACGAACCGGTCCAGACGCTGGGCGAGGTGCGCGCGCTGAACCCGGACGAGGAGGTGGTGGATCTGTACCGCTTCAAGAACCCGGTGAAGATCGAGGACAATCGGTTCAGCAGGTCCTGGAGCGAGCCGCCGACCCCGGAGCAGGTGGGCATGAGCGGCGGCTACGTGATGATGGGCATCAACTACGGGTTGATGAAGGCTGCGCAGGGCCTGCACAAGGTGACCGGTGGCCGCGACCAGATCCAGTCAGCCATTGCCCGGCCGCCGCCGACGCTCAGCGACGAACAGCAGCAGCGCGCCGAGCAGTTCTGTCAGCAGGATTGCGACCGGTAACGGCAGGCAGGGCCACCGCGCTCAGGCGGAAGGATGGCCATGCGCCGGGGCAACAGCGTGACGACCAACGGTCGTCACCTACCGGACGGCAACCGGGTGCGCCGCTCCAGCCACCACAGCAGCGTCAGCGTGAGCAGCAGACCGAGCCACCAGGGCCAGCGTGAGCCGGGCGCGGTCTGCGTCGGCACGACACTGCCCACACCACTGTCGGCCACGCGCTGCGCGGTGGCCTCGGCCATCACCGCCCGATGCAGCGCATGCGCGCTGGCAGGGTCGAAGACATACCGCCACAGGGTCTGCTCACCCAGCTGCAGAGGCTGCCAGCCGGGCTCGCGCGGCCACCAGGCAGCGCAGCGCTGCGGGCCGGAGGCGGGGTCCACCAGCAAGGGGGTGCCCTGCTGTGACAGCGCATCTTCCACCCCGCACAACAGCTGCCGTTGCCCGGCCCACGCCAGCGGCTGCGGCGACCACAACGGGTCGGTGCGAGGCTGGGCACGGGCCAGCACGCTGACGATATGGCTCCAGAGTTCGCCATGGCGGTCATCACGGCCGGCCAGCACCCAGCGCCAGGTATCGGTGAGCGGGAGCAGCCCGACGCGGCCCTGACCCACGGCCTGCCAGCCACCGATGGCCTCGCCCTGCGCACCGTGCAGCAGTGCATGGCCCGACGTTGCGCGCAGTGCCAGCTGCTCCAATGCCGGCAGCGCGGCATCGTGCGAGTGGCGATCGGCTTCCCGCCCGTCGGCCGTGGGCAGAGTGGTGGCCGCCAGCGGGCCACGCCGGGCCTGCAGCATCTGGCCGTCGCCACCGTCGCGCAGTTGCACGCTGGCGCTGCTGCCGTCGCCCTGGACCGGCAGGCCAAGCTGCGCCAGGCGCTGGCGTGCAGCGGGCGCGGGTGCGCCGGTACCGCGCACCAGCACACCCAGGCCAGCCTGCAGCGCACCGCGCAGCGCGGCGAGCTGGCCGCCACCCAGGGCGGCCAGGCTGCGTTCGTCGAGCACCAGCAGATCAGTACGCGCGAGCGTGGCAGCATCGATCGCGACGTTGCCATCGCCCAGGCTCAGGCCGGCACCGGCGTCGGACTGGACCTGGGTCACGATGCCGGTGTCGGTCGCCCAGCGGCGCAGGTACTTCAGTTCGGCACCGGGTGCACCGGCGCGCACGCGCATGCGCAGTGGCGCACCGGTCACCGTCTGCTGCGGCACCGGTACCGTCTCCACCACCTCGCCGTTGCCATCGAGCAGGCGCAGCCGGAACACGCTGCGACCGGCAGCACGCGCGACGCCGCTGAGCTGCACGCGCCCATCACTGGCCAGCGCCACGCGGTCGACCACGGCATCGGCCGGGTCGAGCAGTTCAGCCTTGCCATTGGCAACGCCATGGGCACGGGCCTGCAGCTCGAAACGCGCCCCGGGCGCCACAGCAGGTGGCGGCTGCAGCGCAACCCAGCCGCGCGGCTGCGGGCTCGGTTGCCAGTGCAGTGGCACCGGCAACGCGGTGTCACGGTCGCGCGCGGTCAGGCCGGCACCGACGAGGGTGAGCGCTGCGGCGGGGTGCTGACGCAACGCAGTGGCCAGGTCGGGCACGCGGATGCCGCCGGGCACGTGCTCGGCCTCGGGCAGCAGCAGGGGCGGAGCGTCACTGAGCGGCAGCGCCCCGGCCGCGCCAGCGTCGGCACCCAGCACGAGCCGGCCATGCGCCTGCACCGGAACCGGCGGCGGCAGCAGGGTGGCGTACAGCAGCGCCGCAGCGACCGCCTGCAGCAGGACGACCGCCAGCAGCCGCGGCAGCGGGCGGCGGGGTGCACGCAGCTGCCGCGCGCTGGCCAGCAGCACTGCCAGCAGCAGCGCGGCGGCCAGCCAGAGATTGAGCGCGGGCAGGGTCATGGGCGGGCTTCCAGAGCATCGAGATAGCGCTGACCCATCCCATCGCTGGCCTGCCGCCGCAGCGCCTGCGGCAGGGGGCGCTGCAGCGCGCGCCACAGCTGCGCACGCAGGCGCGTGCGGCAGTCGTTGCAGTCAGGGGTCAGGCGCAGCTGTTCGATGGCGGCAGCCAGATCGAGGGCGTCAGGCAGATGGTCGGCATTGCGCTGCTGCCACGCCGCCAGCGCATCCAGATCCGTTTCGCCGCCGCTGTCGCCCAGCCGCTGCCACGCCTCCACGATGGCCGGGTCCGGCGCGCGGCGCGGCGCCAGCGTAAGCACACGGCTGTCCAGACCGTTGCGCTCGCCCCCCAGCCGCCGGCTTTCGTCGATCGGCGGCAGCTCGGGCCCGACCCGGGCGAGGTAGATGCGTTCGGCCTGCTGCACCTGCTTGATGAAGGCCAGCGCCCGGTTCGCATACGGCAGTGCTTCGCGGGGGCGACCCTGGCGAAGCTCGCCTTCCGCCGACCACATCTGGTCCAGCGCGGCCTTCAGCGTGGCGCGGGTCTGCGGGTCGAGCAGGGTTGCGGCCTCGGCATGGTCGTGGGTGTGGCCGTACTCGGCAAGCACGTCGGTCGCGCTGCCGAACACCGGCGCCGCGTCACCGGCAGCACTGCCATGAGCGTGCCCATGGTCATCGTGGGCGCCGGCCTGGCTGTCATGGGTGTGGCCATCATGGCCGTCATGGTCTTCGTGTGTGGTGGGCGCGTCGTTGGTCGGCACGTCGCTGGTGGGCAGGTCGTCGGTGGGCGGCGGCCGGGGCGCGCCTTCGCTTTCTTCGCCGAGGAACTGCCCATAGCGCAGGCGCAGGATGCGCTGGTCCACGCCGATCGCATCACTGCGTTTGACGAAGGTCCCCGCATCCAGCCGCGACTGCTGGGCGAGCAGCGCTTCGGCGTCGATGATGATCTGGCGCTGGCTGCGGAAATAGGCCGGCATCGCCTTCTTGATGCGACCCTCCAGTTCGGCGCCGAGCACCGCTTCGGTGCTGGGCAGGCGCAGGATGACACTGTTGCTGCGGCCGACCTGCGGGACGGGCGCATGGTTGTCGCGCACCTCAAGCTGGGCAATCACATCGTTGCCCGGCTGCGCGCCGGCTGCGGCCAGATCCACGGTATGTGCGAAGCGCCGGGTGGTGCCGCTGCCGCTGCCGGTCAGGGTGACGCTGCGGCGGACGAAGCTGATGTTCTCGCCACTGCCCTGGGTGACCGTGATCGACAAGGTGGCCTGCGCGGCCACTGCATGGTCGTCGCTGGCTTCGAAGCGCAATGCCCAGCGCTGCTGGCCTGGCGTGGCGAGGATCAGCGTGCCGGCCGGTTCGATCACACGCACGCTGGGGGGCCTGTCGGGCACTACCTCCAGCCGGTGCAGGCGCGTCTGTGCCAGTGCCGGCTCGGTAACCACGCGATACAGTGCCGACGCCGTGGTGGCGTCCTGCGCGACCCACGCACCGTCCGCTTCACGCAGGGGCAGCCGACGGCCGTCGTGGAACTGCAGCCATGCCTGCTGTGGCGCATGGTTGAAGCGCAGCGACCAATGCAGCTCGCTGTCGGCAGCGACCTTGGCATCCAGACTGTTCTGCCGCTGCATCGTCTGGCCGGTGTAGCGCGGCGGGGTGATCTGCAGCTGGGTGGCCTGCAGCTGCAGGGGCGCTGTGGCGGTGGTTGCCGATGCAGCGGGCGACGCAGCGCGGGCAGGCTCGCGCGACGACGGCCAGAAGGCCACCAGCAGCAGTGCGCCACCTGCTACCACCGTACTGGCGAGCAGACGCCGCCAAGGCCAGCGCGGGGCCAGCGCCGGCAGCGCCGGAGACAGCGCGGCGAGCACGAAGGTGCGCTGCCGCCGCTGCAGCGGATTGAGGCCGCGCTCGTCGGCGAACAGCAGGTCGGCGCTGTCCTGGCTGTGGCCGCTGGCGTCGAGCTGGCGCTGCAACCAGCGGCGGTCCAGCTGGCGCGCCCGCGCCGTGGCCGCTGCGGCAGCTGTCAGCACGCTCCCGGTGAGCACCAGCCACGCGGCATCGACACCTGCCAGATGCGCGGCAAAGGCGGCCAGCAGCAGCGCCCACGGCAGACCAAACGCCAGATCGATGGCGGCGCGGCGCCGGCGGGCGCGCTGCCAGGCACGCTGCAGGGACGCCATGCTCATACCGGCCGCCTGCGCCGCGGCGCACTGGCCAGCCAGCGCTCGAGCGCGAACAGCAGCGCGATCAGCCCGCCCAGCCAGGGCGCCAGCTCACGCGGTGGGGCCGCCTGCCGCGGCAGCGCTGCGCGGACGGGCAGGTGATCCTGTGCATCGCCCAGCCGCGCCACCGGCGTGCCCTGCAGGGCCAGCTGCAGCACACGCGGCAGCTCGGGGGCGTGCAGGGCGGGGTGGGTGCGCGCATCCCAGGCGCCGAGCAGATGCAGCTGCCGGCCGTGCCCGTGGCGCTGTTGCACCAGCAGTGGGGCGCCATCGTCATCGCGCAGCAGTACCTGGGCATCGGCGGGGGCGGGGCTGGCGCTCAGCACCGTGCCACCTGCCTGCAGCCACGCCTGCCAAGGCGCGGGCAGCGCAGCGCCGCTGGCCCACACGCCGATCTCGCCGGGGGCGGGCAGCGCAGGGGCGGCCAGCACCGGTGCCAGCGGTTGCCCGGTCCAGGCCTGTTGCAGCGCCGCCAGCCAATGCGTGGCCTCGGCGCTGGCCCCTTCCTGCAGGCGCAGCCGCAAGGGGCGTTGCGCGTCGGTGGGCGCGCGGTAGGGTGCGGCTACCGGCTGCCACTGGACCTCACGGGACAGGCGCAGACGCTCGCCATCGAGGCCGGGCAACGGATCGGGCACGTACACGGTGAGGGCGGTGCCGGCCGGCAGCCGTGCATCCAGCTCGCGCAGCAGGCTCGGCAGCGGTACGCCGTGGGCGGCCTGCGGTTTTTCAACGGCAGGGAAGCCGGGTGCCAGCCAGCGCCAGTGGCGCGTGGTGTCGGTGCCGCGCAGCGCGCGGGCATCCAGCCCGGGTGCCACCACCGCCCACGCCATGTCGGTGGCGGCAACGTCGTTCACCACCGGGCGCGCCAGCAGCAGCGCCAGCGCGGCCAGCAGCAGCAGGCGCACCAGCAGCAACGGCCAGTCGTCAAAACGCGGGCGCTGGCGCGACCGCTGCCGTGCGCGCAGCCAGCGCAGCGCGGCGAAGTCGAGCGGGGTGTAGGGCGTGCGGCGCGCGAGGTGGATCAGCAGCGGCACCAGCAGTGCGCCCAGCGCCAGCAGACCCAACGGGAACAGCAGGCTCATCGGCCGCCCCCGCGCTCAAGCAGGGCGCGCAGTGCCAGCTCGGGTGGCTGGTCCAGCCAGGCGGTGGCACTGGCGATGCCACTGGCCTGCAGCTGCGCCTGCAGCGCGACGCGGGCCTGGGCGAAGCGTTGCAGGTAATCCGCGCGCAGGCTGGCACCGTCGCCGAGCAGTTCCTCACCCGTTTCCGGGTCGCGGAAGCGATGGCCGGTGGTGAATGGAAACTCGCGCTCGTCGGCACCCAGCACCTGCAGCGCCGCCACCTCGCGGCGCGCGCTGGCCAGCTGCTGCAGCAGCGTGATGGCGGCTTCGTCAAACCCATCGCCGAGGTAAAGCAGCAGGTCGCCGGCGCGCACCCGCTCCCACAGCGGGCGTAGACGCGCGCTGTCCGGCCAGCGGCCGGTAGCGCTCAGGCCCTGCAGCTGCAGATGTACGCGGTCGCGTTGGCGCGCGCCCTGGCCTGCCGGCACCAGTTGCAGGCCATCGCCATTGATGGCCAGCATGCCGAAGTGATCGCCCTGCTGCAGGGCCAGCTGCAGCAGACAGGCGGCAAGCAGCTGCATGTGGTGCAGGCGGCTGTAGCCGGGGCGTGCCTGGTCACTCTGGCCGGCCGATGCGGTGGCATCGAGCAGCAGCCACACGGTGATCGGGCTTTCGCGTTCGGATTCGCGCACGAAGAAGCGGTCCGAGCGCGCGTAGAGCCTCCAGTCGATCTGCCGCAGGTCGTCGCCGGGCTCGTAGGCCCGGTACTGCGCGAACTCCAGGCCGCTGCCCCGGCTGCGGCTGGCGTGCTGGCCGATGCCACGGCTGCCGCTGGCCAGGCGCGGCTGCAGCCGCAACGCGCGCAGCCGCGCACGCAGGTCTGGCGGCAGCTGCAGGGGCGGGGCCTCACGCATCGCTTCAGCCGTGGAACGGCACGGCCTGCAGCAGCGCGGCGACGACATCGTCGGCACGCTTCTGCTCGGCCTCGGCGGCAAAGGAGAGCAGCAGGCGGTGGCGCATCACCGGCGCAGCCAGCGCCTGCACGTCCTCGCGGGTGGCGGCGAAACGGCCCTGCAGCAGCGCCCGTGCCTTGACCGCCAGCACCAGCGACTGACCGGCGCGCGGGCCGGCACCCCACTTCACCCACTGGTTGATCGCCGCCGGCGCACCCTCGCCCGGGCGGCTGGCGCGCACCAGCCGGTTGATCCAGTCGAGCACATCGGCGCTGAGGTGCACCTGGCGTACCGCGGCCTGCAGCGCCAGCACGGCCTCGGCATCCATCACCTGCGGCACGGCTGCCCCGGGCGCGCCGGTGGTCTGCTCGAGAATGCGCCGTTCTTCGTCCTCGCTGGGATAGTCCACCTGCACATGCAGCAGGAAGCGGTCCAGCTGGGCCTCCGGCAACGGGTAGGTGCCGGCCTGCTCGATCGGGTTCTGGGTGGCCAGAACGAAAAACGGCTGCGGCAGCGCGCGGGTGGTGCCGGCGTGGCTCACCGTATGCTCCTGCATCGCCTCCAGCAGTGCGGCCTGGGTCTTGGGCGGGGTGCGGTTGAGTTCGTCGGCCAGCAGCAGGTTGGTGAACACCGGGCCCGGCTGGAAGCGGAAATGACGATGGCCGGTGCCATGGTCCTCCTCCAGCAGCTCGGTGCCGAGGATGTCGCTGGGCATCAGGTCGGGGGTGAACTGCACGCGCCGGAACTGCAGCTCCAGCGCCTGCCCGAGCGAGCGCACCAGCAGGGTCTTGCCCAGCCCGGGGGCGCCTTCGAGCAGGCAGTGGCCGCCGGCCAGCAGGCCGATCAGCAGCTGCTCGACCACCTGCTGCTGGCCGACCACGGCCTGGCCCAACGCATCACGCAGGGTCTGCAGGCGGGGCAGCAGGGAGTCGAGGTCGGGGGTACTCATGCGCGTCATGCCTTCTGTGGTGCCGGGCGGCGCCCGGTGTGTGCTGCCGTCGAGCGGGGCTCGACGCCGGTCAGTTGTTCAGGGCGTACATCACGATGTTGACGCCGAAGCGGGTGTTGTCCTCGGCCAGGAACCGCTTGTTGCGCCAGTCGTAGTCCCATTCGCAGCCGTAGTCCTTGTTGCTGTAGAGCACGCCCAGCCGGCCATCGACCTGGATGCCCTTGAGGTAGTCGTGCACCAGGTCGTCACCCCAGCCATTGAGTTCGAAGCTGGTGGCCGGGGGACCGTCGGGGAAGCGGAAAAAGCTGCGATACAGCGCATGGTTGTTGGGCAGTTTCTGCAGTGCCCTGGTCCCGAACAGCCGTGCCATCTGGGCTTCGAAGGAGGTAGCGAACAGGCCGTCGATGTCATGGTTGCAGTCGTCAACGAAGACGAACCCGCCGTTGCGCACGTAGCGCACGAAGTTCTGCCGCTCGGCGGCGTTGAATTCCACCAGGGTGTGTCCGGCCAGGTAGCAGAACGGCGCCTGCAGCATGCGCGGGTCGGCCAGGGCCACCACGTGCTCCTGCGGGTCCACGCGCAGCGAGGTGTAGTCGATGAGCGAGGTGATCAGGTTGGACGGCATCCGCGCGTCCACATCCCAGTCGCCGGAGTCGTACTGCAGGCGGGTGAACCAGAAGTCGTAGCGCGAACTGCGCGGGCCTGCCTGTGCCCAGCCCGGCAGCGCCGCCGTCGAAGCGGCAGCGGCCAACCAGCGCAGGCAGGCCCGACGGTCCATCAGACCGCGTCGGACAGCGAGGTGAAGGTGAAATCGCGCAGACGCATCGGCGGAATCATCATCACGAAGCTGGACTCGTCACCGGCCACGCGCACCGGCTTGCCGAGCTCGTCGATGTTGTTGAGCATGATCACCGGCGATTCGTTGAAGCGGAAGTTCTTCACCGGGTGCTTGATCTGGCCGTTCTCGATGTAGAAAGTGCCGTCGCGGGTGAGGCCGGTCAGCAGCACGGTCTGCGGGTCGACCATGCGGATGTACCAGGTGCGGGTCACCAGGATGCCGCGCTGGGTTTCGCGCACCAGCTCGGCGGTGGACTTGGTGCCGCCGCTCATCAGCAGGTTGCCGGGCGTCGCCTTGGCGGTCTGGCCCTGCTTCTGGGCCCAGAAACGCGAGTAGTCGAGGTTGGCGATCCTGCCGTTCTCGATGATGGCCATGCGCTCGCGCGGCATGCCTTCGTTGTCCCATGGCAGGACCGGGGCTTCGGCATGCCACGGGTCGGCAAACATGTTCACGCGCGGGTCGAAGACCTGCTCGCCGAGCTTGTTGCCGCCGCCCTTCTTCGACAGGAAGCTGCGGCCTTCGTCGGCCGAGCGCGCGCTGAAGAAGTTCATCATGAAGCTGATCAGACCGGCGGCAGCGGCCGGTTCCAGGATGACGGTGTACTTGCCCGGTTCCAGCGCCTTGGCTTCGGCCGACTCGGTGGCCTTGCGCATGGCGATGCGCACGTCCTGCTCGGCACGGAAGTCGGCGGCATCCTTGAGGTTGCGGCCGACCCAGCCCGAGCCACGCCCGTCTTCGGTGCGCACGGTGCAGGTGTAGTCGAAGCTGGTGGTGCGCTGGTAGCCGAAGTTGCCGTTGCTGTTGGCGGTGGCCACAAAGCCCTGGCCGTCTTCGAGGAAGCCGGCGGCAATCAGGCCATTGCCACGGCACGGGGCGATCGAGTCGGCGGCGACCTTGGCCCGGAACGCCGGGTCGATGGCCGCAGTGGACTCGCTGAAGGTGGGGCTGGGGCGATAGGTCTGCTTGCCGATGGCCGGCATGAACTCCGGATTTTCCGGGGCCAGCCGGGCCAGGTCTTCGGCACGGCGGACCACGCGCTGCAGGGCTGCATCGTCGAACTCGTTGATCGAAGCGGTCCCCACGCGCTTGCCGAACGCCACGGTGACGGCCAGCTCGGTGTTGTCCACGATGCCGCTGGTGGACACGTTGTTCAGCGCGAAACGGATGTTGCCGGCCAGCGACCCGGCCAGCACCGCCGTGCATTCGTCGGCCGTGGACAGGGCAATGACCTTGTCGAGGATGGCCTTGGCCTGGGCTTCAGTGAAGATACTCATGGTTCAGGGGCTCCTGGCCGCTCAGCCGAGGCTGCGGGCGGTGTTGATGACGTTGATGCCGTTGAAGCGCGCGGTCGAGGAACCGTGCGAGACCGCCGAGACCTGGCCCGGCTGGCCCTTGCCGTCGAAGAACGAGCCGCCCAGGCGGTAGTCGCGTTCATCGGCAACGGCGGTGCAGGCGTTCCAGAACTCCGGCGTGCGGATCTGGTAGGCCACGTCCTCGAGCATGCCGGTGATCTGGCCGTTCTTGATCTCGTAGAACAGCTGGCCGCCGAACTGCGCGTTGTAGCGCTGCTGGTCGATGGAGAACGAGCCATCGCCGATGATGTAGATGCCGTTCTCCACGTCCTTGATCATGTCGGCCACGCTCAGCGGGGTCTTGCCCGGCGCCATCGAGACGTTGGCCATGCGCTGGAACTGCACGCTGGACCAGGAGTCTGCATAGCAGCAGCCGTCGGACTCGGTCTTGCCGAGAATGTGGGCCTGGTCGCGGATGGTCTGGTAATCCACCAGCTTGCCTTCGCGGATCAGGTCCCAGCGCTTGCACTTCACGCCTTCGTCGTCGTAGGCCACTGCGCCGAGGCTGCCCGGCTGGGTCTTGTCGGCGAAGATGTTGACCAGCTCGCTGCCGTACTGGAACTGCTGCTCGCGCTTGTCCAGCGTGGCGAAGCTGGTGCCGGCATAGTTCGCTTCGTAGCCAAGCACTCGGTCCAGCTCCAGCGGATGGCCGATGGCTTCGTGGATGGTCAGCCAGGTATGCGAGGGGTCCAGTACCAGGTCGTACTTGCCGGGCTTGACCGAGGGTGCCTTGAGCTTTTCCTGCGCCTGGCGCGCGGCGGCGATGGCGTCTTCGCGCATGTCGTAGGACGAGCTGTAGTTGGTCACCCCGTTGGGGGTGAGCACCTTGCCCGAGCTGGCCCCATCGAGGTATTCGTAGCCCATGCCCATCGGCGCGGAGAGGCCTTCGCGGGTGCGGAACTTGCCGGTGGTCTTGTCGATGGCGGTGACCGTCATCGGCACCCAGATACGGTGCACGTCCTGGTCGATGTAGGAGCCGTCGGTGGAGGCGAAGTACTTCTGCTCGTTGACCAGGAACATCATCGAGTTGACGAAGTTGGCACCGGCGTCGATGGCCGCAGCATTGACGTCCAGCAGCAGGTCGACCTTCTCCTTGATCGGCACTTCCATGGCATTCTTGCGGATCGGCGTACGCCAGCTCACTTCACCCACGCCCGGTGCGGCGGCCAGCTGCACCGGCGCGGTCTGGATGCCGGCGTTGGCGCGGGCGATCACCGCTGCCTGCTGTGCGGCCTTGGCCACGTCGGCCGGGGCCAGCTGGTTGGTGGCGGCAAAGCCCCAGGCACCGTTGACCAGCACGCGGATGCCTACGCCACTGGACTCGGTGTTGACCACGTTCTGCACCTTGTCCTCGCGGGTGATCACGAACTGCCGCAGGTAGCGGCCGATGCGCACGTCGCAGTAGGTAGCGCCAGCACTGCGTGCGGCCTGCAGGGCAGTGTCGGCCAGGCGCTTCTTCAGCGCCGGGTCGAGGGTCGACTGCAGCTGTTCGGCGGCGATGGCGCGGCCGAACATCGAAGGCACCAGCAGACCACCGGCGGTAAGCCCGGTCAGGGCGAGAAAGTCACGTCGTTGCAAGGCAGCTCTCCACGTCGGGATAAGGGACGGAACTCATGCGCCGAGACTGCGCGCGGTGTTGATGATGTTGATGCCGTTGAAGCGGGTGGTGGACGAGCCGTGGGACACCGCCGACACCTGTCCGGGCTGGCCCTTGCCATCGAAGAACGAGCCGCCAAGGCGGAAATCGCGGTCATCGCAGATCGCACTGCACGCGTTCCAGAACTCAGGCGTGCGGATCTGGTAGGCGGCATCCTCGACCAGCCCGGTGATCCGGCCGTTCCTGATTTCATAGCAGAGCTGGCCGCCGAACTGCGCGTTGTAGCGCTGCTGGTCGATGGAATAGGAGCCACGGCCGTGGAAGTACAGGCCGTTTTCCACGTCCTTGATCATCGCCTCGACGCTCAGCGGCGCCTTGCCCGGCGCCAGTGACACATTGGCCATGCGCTGGAACTGCACACTGGACCACGAGTCGGCGTAGCTGCAGCCATGCGAGGCCTCGCGGCCGAGAATATGCGCTTCATCACGGGTGGCCTGGTAGTCCACCAGGATGCCGTCGCGCACCAGGTCCCAGCGCTGCGTGCGTACGCCTTCGTCGTCGTAGCCGACCGCACCAAGGCTGCCAGGCTGGGTCTTGTCGGCGAAGAAGTTGACGATGTCGCTGCCCCAGCGGAAGCCGGCATCGCGCTTGTCCAGCGTGGCAAAGCTGGTGCCGGCGTAGTTGGCCTCGTAGCCGAGCACGCGGTCCAGCTCCAGCGGATGGCCGACATTCTCGTGGATGGTCAGGAACAGGTTGGATGGGTCGAGCACCAGGTCATAGCGGCCTGGCTTGACCGACGGAGCGCTGAGCTTCTGCCGCGCGTGGCGCGCCGCCGCCACGGCATCCTCGCGCGGGTCGTAGGAATGACCGTAGCCGATGACGCCGCCGGGCAGGCTGTACTTGCCGCTGGCCTGGCCATCGAGAAACTCCCAGCCCATGCCCATCGGTGCGGACAGCCCGTTGCGGGTGCGGAAGCGGCCGCTGGCCTTGTCCACGGCCGTGGCGGTGAACGGCAGCCAGATGCGGTGGATGTCCTGGTCGATCCACGAGCCATCGGTGGAAGCGAAATACTTCTGTTCGTTGACCAGGAACAGGGTGGAATTGAAGAAGTCGGCGCCTGCGTCCAGCGCAGCGGCGTTGATGTCCAGCAGCAGGGCGACCTTGTCCTGCACCGGCACGGCCATGGCATTGCGGCGCAAGGGCGTGGCCCATCGCACCTCGCCCACGCCGGGCGTGGGCGCCAGCTGTACCGGGCGGCTCTGCACGCGCGCGTTGGCGCGGGCGATGGCCACCGCATGCCCCACGGCCTGCACCACCTGTTCCGGCGTGCGCTGGTGCGTGGCGGCGAAGCCCCAGGCGCCGTCGACGATGACCCGCACACCCACGCCGGCCGACTCGCTGTTGGTGACGTTCTGCACCAACCGTTCGCGGGTGATGACTGCCTGGTTGAGATACCGCCCGATGCGCACATCGCAGTAAGTGGCACCGGCAGTGCGCGCCGCCTGCAGCGCGGCATCCGCCAGGCGCTTGCCCAGCGCGGCATCGCCCGGTTCCAGCAGCTGCTCGGCGGCGATCAGCCGCGTATGCGGCAGCATCATGCCAGCCAGGCCCGCGCCAGACAGCGCAAGAAACTCTCGACGTCGCACCGCTTGCTCCCGTTCCCCGAGCCACCCGTGACCGGTGGCTGCTTGACCCTTCGACTGTCGCCAGCGCCCCGCGATCGCGCAAGTGACTGCAGTCATGGTCGAGGCACGGCACAATGCCGTTTTGCAGACAGGGATCACATCATGGCCGGAAAACCTTCTGCGCCGTCGGTGCAGCGCAACCGCGAGCCGATCGCACAGGCGCTGGCACCGTTCATGGCCGACCGCCGCCGCGTGCTGGAGATCGGCAGCGGCACCGGCGAGCATGCGCTGTACTTCGCCGGCCTGTGGCCGCACCTGCAGTGGCAGCCCAGCGACCATGCCGATCATCTGACCGGCATCGAGGCCTGGCGCGCTGAGGAAGCGCTGCCCAATCTGCTGCCGGCACAGGCGCTGCAGGCCGCGCTGCCCCCGGCGCCAGCGCTGGCATTGCCCACAGGCACTGCGCCTTTCGATGCAGTGTTCAGTGCCAATACGCTGCACATCATGAGCTGGGCGCACGTGCAGGCCCTGTTTGCCGGGCTGCCGTCGATCACCGTCGCCGGTGCCGTGCTGGCGGTGTACGGCCCGTTCAACTACGCAGGTGGCTTCACCAGTGAGAGCAATGCGCAGTTCGATTTGTGGCTGAAGGCGCGTGACGCCCGCAGCGGCATCCGGGACGCCGAAGCCGTACAGGCACTGGCCGCGCAGGCCGGCTTCAGCGCGGTGGATGATCTTGCTATGCCGGCCAACAACCGCCTGCTGGTGTGGCGACGGGAATGATCAGGCGTCGGCGGCCGCGCATGGAGGCAGTCGTCAGGCTGCTGCTGCCTGGACTCTGCGTATGAACCTCTCACAGGCATTGTGGGTCTGTTCGATCAGACGATGAAGAATCTCATGGCTTGTGTCCTGCTGTTCCATCAGCCGATGAACGGTGTTGGCCTTGTCCGGCAGCCGGTATGCCATCAAAGCCATCCGCTTCAGACTTTCGGACGGATCCAAACGTAGTTGTTCCGAGAGCGTCACCCAGTCATTCAAGCGGATGTCCCACCAGTTGTAATGGCTGCCGATGCGCATGGCCATCCGGATTGCTCTGATGTCGAGCTCGGAATAGGCAAGCGCGCTGGAAATGTCATACAGGGGCGCAAGTCTTGTGACGCCTCCATTGCCGATCAACAGGGAGTAATTTTTTGCATGGGCGTCGGTGCCGCCAATGAAATAGTTGAACGCCAAGGCATCGAACAGGTGGCGCACATCCTCGGCGGGACTACTCGAGTGTGTCCATAGAACACTCGCAAGATCTGCCGGACCCGGTCCACCCTGATTCTGGTACTTCAGGTGGGGACGGACGCCCAGAGCCTGACAGAAGTCCTCCTGGTGCAGACGGAACCAACTGCCATCCTTCTCGTAGCGATCGTAGCGTTCCACGCATATCGCTGACTCCGTACCTATCTGAAGGCGATTACTGGACGCGGCGGGCAGGCCCATCTCCCTGGCCAATGCCAGGCAGAACATCTCGTTCTCTACGTATCCGCTGAAGTCGCCGCTCGGCGGCTTGAGAATATGCGTAGTCGGAATGCGCCCAGAAGGGAGAGCCCATCCTTGTCCGGTATGCAGCAATGCGATCTTTGCCTGCGCGCCTGCAAGACTGAACTGGCCAGGATCATCTGGTCTGCGGGTGGCCCCCACGTCCTGCCGTACCCGCTGCAATCGAGCGGCCACGTCTTCATCGGACAACGGCGTTATTGCGTCCAGCGCACCGGAAGCCACCAGATCAAGGCGATCGTCTGTAACGAACTGCATCGCGCCGGCGCATTCCTCACCCACATGCGCAAGCATGCCGAGTGGATTGCGGGCGGAAACGTGGAAAGCAGAAGCCCACCGGTCCAAGGTGGCTTCATTGTCTGGCAGCAGGCCCCACAGAACGGCAGATACCGTCTGAGTGGAATGAGCCTGTCGGGCCAGAGGCAGGCTCATCGACAATGGCACTGCCTCCGCTGAAGCAACCCATGATGGTGCGTAGGTGAGTTCGGGGTGTGCGTGGGTGTTCTGCTCCACGGTCCCGACCTTGCTGGCACCCATCAAAAGGTTGAGTTTCATCTTTTGCGCTCACCCGAGGGCGGTGGCTGATCTCGCTTGCTGGCGAGCTGCTGCCTGGACGCATAATCAAGCTCCTGTTCGACCTCCTCCATGATCCGCATGAAATCCACCCTGCTGCCAGTGGAGCGGTTCGCGTGCCCTGGTGCGTTTGCGGTAACCGGGGCTCGGCTTGACGAACCCCGGTGGGACGCCAGCACCTCGTCCATGCTGGGCGCTTGTTGCGATGAAGGCGATGGGTTCGGGGCCGGTGCATCCACGCTGAGCCTGAGACCGAGGACGTTCATTACCCGCAGCACCAGATGCAGCTCAGCGCGGGCCTTTCCCTTCTCGATATCGATGACCCATTGACGGCTGACCCCGGTGCGTTCAGCCAGCCCGGCCTGATCCCAGCCAAGCGCCTTGCGGCGTTGACGGATGGTAAGCGCTAGATCGTCGGTCGTCTTCAGGACAGGCATGCGCTCAATGTATGCGTATGACTACTTCCTGGCAAGTGCCATTGAGCGAATAAATGCCATTTAAATCAATAATTTAAAAAAATAAATCATCACTAAAGCATGCGATCGACTACATTTCAACGAATGTAAACGAACGCCGACAATTGCTTGAATGTCGGCGTTCGATTACATCAGGCGACCTGCACGATATGCAGCGCCTTGGGGTCGCGCCACTGGGCCAGCAGCGCGGCCTCGCGGACCTTGGCCTTTTCCAGGTGCGCTTCCTTGATGTGGCCGTAGCCGCGGATGTGCTCTGGAATGCTGGCGATCTCCACCGCCAGCGCCAGCCGGTCATCGCTCAACCCGTCCAGCAGCAACTGCACGGTGGCCTCGTAATCGCTGATCAGCTGGCGCTCGCCCCGCCGCTCGGCAGTGCGGCCGAACGGGTCGAAGCGGCCACCGCGCAGGAACTTCAACCGTGCCAGCACGCTGAAGGCCTTCAGCACCCACGGTCCATACTCCTTCTTCAGCAGGCGGCCGTGTTCGTCCTTCTTCGCAAACAGCGGCGGCGCCAGATGAAAGCGCAGCTGGTAATCACCGTCGAACTGCTGCTGCACACGGCGCTGGAACTCGCCGCTGGTGTACAGGCGCGCCACCTCGTACTCGTCCTTGTAGGCCATCAGCTTGAACAGGTAACGGGCCACGGTTTCGGTCAGCGCGGTCGAGCCGCCGAGCGCATCCTGCTCGACCTGGCGCACGCGCTGTACCAACTGCTGGTAGCGGTCGGCATAGGCGCGGTCCTGGTAGTCGATCAGGAACGCGTGGCGTCGCGCGATCATCTCGTCGAGCGAGCGCGACAGGCGCGCATCGTCCAGCGGCAGGAAGGCCACGTCGGCGCTGTGCGAAGGCAGGCCACGCAGCTCGCGTTCGTCACCGGTATTGCGCGGCGCGGCGGTGGCGCCCCATTCGTTGCCTTCCCACTCACCCGGCGGCAGCGCATGCAGTGGGCCCGGGGTGACTTCGCTGTCGGTGTGCTGGTTGCGCACCAGACCGGCGGCCTGCTGCACCGCCTGCGGATCGACGGCGGCCAGACGGCCCCAGGCAAAGGCCTGCTGGTTCATCGCCACGGCCGCACCGTTGAGCTCGATGGCGCGCATCAGTGAGTCGAACGAGAGCGGCACCAGTCCGTGCTGCCACGCGTAGCCGAGAATGAACAGGTTGGCGCCGATGGCATCGCCAAGCAGCGCGGTGGCCAACTGGGTGGCGTCGAGCAGCAGCGGCTCCTGGCCACCCAGCGCCACCCGCACACCGGCGATGATGTCGGCAGCGGGGAACTGCATGTCCGGTCGCGTGGTGAACCCGCCCGGCATCGCCTCATAGGTGTTGAGCACCACCTGCGACCGCCCGGCGCGCACCTTGGACAGCGCCCAGTAGTCGTTGACCACCACCATGTCGCAGCCCAGCACCAGGTCGGCCTCGCCGGCGGCGATGCGCACCGCGTGGATGTCCTGCGGGCGCTGGGCAATGCGGATGTGCGTGGTGACGGCGCCGCCCTTCTGCGCCAGCCCGGTCTGGTCGAGCACGGTAGCGCCCTTGCCCTCCAGATGGCCGGCCATGCCCAGCAGTGCACCGATGGTGACCACGCCGGTGCCGCCGACGCCGGTGATCAGGATGTTCCAGGGCTGGTCAAGCGTGCCGCGTACGGTCGGCGCCGGCAGGTTTTCCAGCAGGGTTGCGGCATCGCGCCGGCTGCCCTTGCGCGGCTGGCCACCGTGCACGGTGACGAAACTCGGGCAGAAACCGGTGGTGCAGGAATAGTCCTTGTTGCAGTTGGACTGGTCGATTTCGCGCTTGCGGCCGAACTCGGTTTCCTTGGGCAGCACCGAGACGCAGAAGCTCTTCCTGCCGCAGTCGCCGCAGCCCTCGCAGACCAGCGAATTGACCACCACGCGCTTGGCCGGGTCCTCCAGCTTGCCGCGCTTGCGGCGTCGGCGCTTTTCGGTGGCGCAGGTCTGTTCGTAGATCAGGATCGAAACACCCTTGACCTCGCGCAGGCGCTTCTGCACCGCCTCCAGTTCGCTGCGGTCGTGGAACTCCACATCACTGGGGAAATGCTCGCGCTGGCGCGTCCACTTGGCGATGTTGTCCGACAGCACCACGATGGTGTGGATGCCCTCGGCGCGCATCTGCCGGGCAATGTCCGGCACGCTCAACGGGCCGTCCACCGGCTGGCCGCCGGTCATCGCCACCACATCGTTGTAGAGGATCTTGTAGGTGATGTTGACGCCGGCCGCCACGGCCTGGCGGATCGCCAGCGAGCCGCTGTGGAAGTAGGTACCGTCGCCCAGGTTCTGGAACACGTGGGGGGTGTCGGTAAACGCGGCCTGGCCGGCCCAGGTCACCCCTTCGCCGCCCATGTGGGTGAAGGTATCGGTGCTGCGGTCCATCCAGGTCACCATGTAATGGCACCCGATGCCGCCCAGTGCACGCGAGCCTTCCGGCACGGTGGTGGAGGTGTTGTGCGGGCAGCCCGAGCAGTAGTGCGGCACGCGCGGGAAGCTGGCGCGCGGCAGGGCCAGTTCGGCTTCCTTCTCCTGCATCCACTGCAGGCGCTGCTCGATGGATTCGTTGCTGTGCCCGGTGGCCTGCAGCAGGCGCAGGATGCGCTGGCCGATCACCCCGGCGATGGTAGCCGGGGTCAGCTCGCCGGTGGACGGCAGAATCCATTGCCCGGCCTCGTCGTACTTGCCGACGATGGATGGCCGCTGGCCCCGGCCTGCCGGCCAGTTGAAGAACTGCTCCTTCATCTGGCGCTCGATGAAGGCACGTTTTTCCTCCACCACCACGATGTCTTCCAGTCCCTGCGCAAAGCGCGCGATGCCCTGCGGCTCCAGCGGCCAGGTCATGCCGACCTTGTAGACGCGGATGCCGATCCGCGCGCACGCTGCTTCGTCCAGGCCAAGGTATTCCAGCGCCTGCAGCACATCCAGGTAGCTCTTGCCGGTGGTAACGATGCCCAGCCGCGCCTGCGGCGCATCCATCACCACGCGATCGATGCCGTTGGCGCGTGCGAAGGCCTGCGCGGCCGCCACCGCATAGCGGTGCAGGCGCATTTCCTGGTCAAGCGGTGGGTCCGGCCAGCGGATGTTGAGGCCGCCGCCCGGCATCTCGAAGTCGTCGGGCAGCACGATGCGGCGCGCGAACGGGTCCACGTCCACCGACGCGGAGGACTCCACCGTCTCGGCGATGGTCTTGAAGCCGATCCAGCGGCCGGTATAGCGGCTCATCGCCCAGCCGAGCAGACCCATGTCGAGGATGTCCTGCACGCCGGCCGGGTTCAGCACCGGCATCATCGCGCTGACGAACTCGTCCTCGCTGCCGTGCGGCAGCGTCGAGCTGCGGCAGGCGTGATCGTCGGCGGCCAGCGCCAGCACGCCGCCGAACGGCGAGGTGCCAGCCGCGTTGGCGTGCTTGAACACATCGCCGCAGCGGTCCACGCCCGGGCCCTTGCCATACCACATGCCGAACACGCCCTGCACCTTGGCGCCCGGGAACAGGTTGGTCTGCTGCGTGCCCCAGACCATGGTGGCGCCGAGGTCCTCGTTGAGGCCGGGGGTGAACTTCACCTTGGCTGCTTCCAGGTGCTGGCGCGCCCGCCACAGTTCCAGGTCGAAGCCGCCCAGTGGGCTGCCGCGGTAGCCACTGATGAAGCCGCCGGTATCGAGCCCGGCGGCCTGGTCGCGCAGCCGCTGCATCAACGGCAGGCGCACCAGCGCCTGCACCCCGCTCAGATAGATCCGGCCCTGGCTGCGCGTGTATTTGTGGTCGAGCGTGTAATCGCGGTCGATCAGGTCGGCGGAGGAGGGCGAGGTAAGTTGCGCGGTGCTGGACATGGCGGGCCTGGCTGGAAGCGGCTGGCGGCGGGCCATGGCAGGCATGGCACGAAAGGCGCCGATTGTAACAGTGGCGCCGTGGGCGGCCGGCACTCGCATCCGGACGCTTGCTGCGGTTAGGATCGGGGTGGGAGGTTGTTGTGACAACCTGGGGGCAAGTCGATGACAGTTGCAGTACGGTGGGTGGTCGGCGTGATGCTGGCCGCATTGGCGGGGGCCGCGTGGGGAGAAACAACGCTGGCGCCGCCGCAGGAGTTCTATTTCGATAACGACCCGGCCGCGCAGGTGGTCGAGGTCGTCAAGGGCGAGGGCAATGATCTGGTCAACCAGCTCATGCGCCAGCGCGAGCGTGGCCGCAAGCAGCTGGAGGCCACCGTGCAGCTGGCCTCGGTGGCCATCGGCCAGGGACGCGTGGAGCTGGGTGAAAGCCTGTATGCCGAGGCGCTGAAGAGCGGCGCGCTGAACTCGCCGCAGGGCCGCCAGGTGCGCTGGAACTACGGCTGGGACCTCTACCGCCTGGGCCGCTACGATGCGGCGCTGGAGCAGTGGAACCTGGCCGCTGATGCGCTGCGCGGCAATGCTGCCTGGGCGCCGCCGACCTATGCCGTGGCGTTGTGGCAGCTGGGTCGCAGGGACGAGGCGGTGCAATGGTACGCGGCGGCGGCGCGCACCGAGCCGGCACAGTGGAGCGGCAGTGACCGGTTCGCCGCGCTGCTGCCGACCTGGCGCGAGAGCGAACGCGCCACGCTCAAAGAGGTGCAGCAGGCGTGGGCGGCCAACCCGCCGGCCTGGCCCTGAGCTGCACCGGGCGCCTGCCGCCGGGCACCTCTGACTTCAAGCTGTCACGATGGCACTGGACGCATTCGCACTGATACTGGCCATGCTCGGCCTGGGCATGCTGTTTGCGCGGCTGCGCGTGCTGCCCGCCGACAGCGCGCAGGTGCTCAACCAGGTGGTGTTGTACGTGTGCCTGCCTGCCGCGGTGCTGACCTATGTGCCGCGGCTGCATCTGGACGCCAGCCTGCTGGGGCTGATGGTCACCCCGTGGGTACTGATGCTGGCCACCTGGCTGCTGGTCAGCCTGGCAACGCGCCTGTTTGGCTTTGCCCGGGACGTGCATGCGGTGCTGCTGATCTGCGTGGCGCTGGCCAACTCCAGTTTCATCGGCTACCCGATGGTGCGCGCCCTGCTGGGCGAGCAGGCACTGCCGTATGCGGTGGTCTACGACCAGTTCGGCACCTTCCTGCTGCTGTCCACCTTCGGCCTGGTCGTGCTGGCGCGCTACAGCGGTGACCGCCCGCCTGGGGTGACCCAGGTGGTGGCACGCGTGCTGAAGTTTCCGCCGCTGTGGGCGCTGGTGTTCGCGCTGCTGCTGATGCCGGCGCAGTCGCCGGCGTGGATCGGCAACGCACTGCAGCAGTTGGCCGACGCGATGCTGCCGCTGGTGATGCTGGCGGTGGGGCTGTCGATCCAGCTGCGGCTGCCGCGCGAGGAGCTGTTGCCGCTGGGCATCGGGTTGGGACTGAAGCTGGTGCTGATGCCGGCCCTGTCGCTGCCGTTGTCGTGGCTGCTGGGATTGCAGGGGGTGATGCTGCAGGCCAACGTGCTGGAGTCGGCGATGCCGACGATGATCACGGCGGCGGCGTTGGCGATCGCGCACGGCTTGGCGCCGCGGCTGGCGGCGGCGATGGTGGGGTATGGGATTGTGGCGTCCCTGCTCACGTTGCCGGCATGGATGTGGGTGTTGGGGCGCGTGTGAGCACCGGGGTGCCGGGCAGCGCCCGGCACTGCGCGCGTCGTGCGGGGCCCTCACTATCACCGTCACGGGCCGCGGTGTACGCTCAGGCTTCGTTCCCCGGAAGCGAGGCCTGCATGAAGACGATCCTGGTGGCCGGTTCAAAGGGTGGGGTGGGCAAGACCACCATCGCCACCCACCTGGCTGCGCATGCGGCGCTGCAGGGCCAGCGGACGGTGATCGCCGACGCCGACCCGCAGGGCTCCAGCACCCGTTGGGCCCAGCGTCGCTCGGAGCTGGAAAGCGCGGTGCTGCCGATTGATGTCTACCGGCGCAGACAGTGGGCCCAGAAACTGCCCGATGGCACCGAAACGGTGATCATTGATGCCCCTGCAGGCGCCCTGGCCGACGACATCCCGCATTTCCTCGACGCCGCTGACGCGGTGGTCGTGCCGGTATTGCCGTCGGCGCTGGACATCGAAGCCATCGTCGGCTTCCTCAACAGCCTGGCGCGGGTGCCGCGCGTGCATGACCGCAGCCTGCCGGTCGGTCTGGTGCTCAACCGCACCAAGCCGTGGACGCAGACCTCGCAGCAGGCCGTGCAGATGCTGGCCGACTGGCCCTATCCGGTCATCGCGCAGCTGCGCGACAGCCAGAGCTACGTGGTGATGACCGGCCTGGGCCGCAGCCTGTTCGATTACCGTTCGGCACAGGTGCGGGAGCATCAGGCCGACTGGGAGCCCCTGCTGAAATGGCTGGCCAAGGCCTGAGCCTGTGACCTGCGTTGATCGCCCTTCATTGATGGATGACCTACATGCGTGAACTGATCCTGCTGCGCCATGCCCACGCCGAAGCGGCCATCACCGGTCAGGCCGACCTGGACCGTCCGCTGTCGCCGGTCGGGCTGGCCGAAGCCGAAGCGGCCGGCCGCTGGCTGAAAGAAAACAATCTGCTGCCCGACCAGGTGCTGTGCTCGCCGTCGCGACGCACGCGCGAGACACTGGAAGCCGTGCTTGGCGTCATCGGCTATGCCGAACAGCGCCTTGAGGACCGCATCTACGAGGCCGCGCCGGGTACCCTGGCTGGCCTGATCGATGAGCACAGCGATGTCCAGCGGCTGCTGGTCGTGGGCCACAATCCCGGCATGGAGCAGCTGGTCGCCCTGATGACCGAAGGCTCGAGCAGTGACTACCGCGGCATGCCGCCGGGCGGCGTGGCCGTACTGAGCTTCCCGGCTGAGGCGAGCATCGAGCCCGGTGTTGCCACCCTCAACGCGTTCTGGTGGCCGTGAGCCGATGAACCCGCGCTGGGTGCTGCTGCTGGCCTTGACCGGTGTTCCGGTCGGCGTGGTCGCGCAGCCGCTGCTGCCGGCCGTGCATGCGCGCGGTCCGCTGCAGCTTGATCCGCAGCGCACCCACTTCGGCTTCGAGGTCCGCAGCCGGCTCGGGCAACGCATCGTCGGCAACTTCCCGCAGTTCGAAGGGCGGGTGGAAGTGCTCTCCGACGGTCGCCACCAGGTACACCTGAAGATGTTCACCCGCCACGTCGAGATTCCCGGCAAGCCGCGCTATACCGGCTGGATGCGCGGAGAGGATTTTTTCGATGCGGCGCGTTACCCGGTGGTGGAGTTCGATTCGCTGCCCTACGACCCGGCTGCGGTCGAGCAGGGCGGTGACATCCAGGGCCGGCTGATGCTGCGCGGCGTCAGCCATCCCGAAACGCTGCGGGTGGAGCCAGCGGAATGTGCCCGTCCGGGCTATGATTGCGATGTCGTCAGCCGTGGCACGATCCTGCGTGGTCGCTACGGCATGGACAGTTGGCAGCTTGCCCTGAGTGATCGAGTGACCTTCGTACTACGCGCGCGCCTGAGCGAGGCGCCAAAACCGTGAACCCCCTGTTGCGCTGGATGCTGCTGGCAGCCCTGCTGCTGCTGGGGGGCTGCGCCTCCCTCTCCACTGCCGAGCGCGAACGCGCGGCAGGCATTGCCGTGCAGGCACGTTCGCAGCAGGTGGACTGCCAGCAGGCCGACCGTTGCGCCGAGGATTCGCCGCTGCGCGCGCTGGCCGGGCGTGCGTTCAGCCAATCGCGCCCGGACCGTCCGCAGCATTTCGCCACCATCCTCGACCAGGGAGAAGATGCACTGGTCGCCAGGCTCAACCTGCTGCGCAGCGCCACCCGCAGCATCGACCTGCAGACCTACATCTTCGACAAGGACGACAGTGCGCGGCTGGTCATCGACGAGCTGCTGGCCGCGTCGCGCCGCGGGGTAAAGGTACGGCTGCTGATCGACCAGCTCTCGGCGATCTCCGACCTGCAGATTCTCGGTGCATTGGCCAGCGCCCATCAGAACTTCGAGCTGCGGGTGTACAACCCCACCTTCGGCAAGGCCCGCCTGAACTACTTCGACTACGCCGGCAGCGTGCTGTGCTGCTTCCGCCGCTTCAACCAGCGCATGCACAACAAGCTGCTGGTGGTGGACGATGCGATCGGCGTGGTCGGCGGGCGCAACTACCAGGACGACTATTACGACTGGGACGCCGAATACAACTTCCGCGACCGCGACGTGCTGCTCGCCGGGCCCGAGGCACGGGTGATGGCCGCCAACTTCGAGGCCTTCTGGAACGCGCCGCGCAGCATCCCGGCCGAGCGCCTCAATGATGTGGGCCGCACCCTGCTCGACAGCGGCCCACCGGTGCTGGAGCCGGCCCAGTACCGCCGTCCGGAGCGGGTGGAGCGGGTCAGCCGCGAGGCCAGCGACCCCGACTACGTCGGCCGCATGTTCGTCGACACCGCACTGCCGGTAAGCTCGGTGCGCTACGTCGCGGACCTGCCGCGCAAGCACCGTCGCGAGCGTGCCGGGCATCCAGAGTATGGCCAGCACATCACCGAGCCGCAGCTGGACCGGCTGATCAAGGGTGCCCGGCAGGAGGTGCTGCTGCAGACGCCGTACCTGGTGCTTTCCAAGCCGGCGCGTGAACTGTTCCGCGACCTGCGCAAGCGCGAGCAGCCGCCGAAGGTGCTGGTCTCGACCAACAGCTTGGCCGCCACCGACAATCCGATCGTCTACGCGCTGTCGTACAAGTACAAGCGGCGCAACCTGCGCGAGCTGGGCTTCAACATCTTCGAGTACAAACCGTTCCCGCTGGACGCGCCGGTCGATTACCGCAACCTGCTGCCCGACCCGATCGGCCGCGGGATCGACGACGAACGGCGCGGCTCGATGCTGGGCGGCAGCGCGGCCGGCAGCAACGCACGCCCACCGGGCAGCGGTGCCGGCACTGCACCCGAGACCGGCAACCACCGCGCGATGCGCCTGACCGCCAGCGCCTACGACAATGCGCGCGCCCGTCGGCGCGCCGCCGCGGCCAACGGCAGCGAGGTAGAGCGCGATCTGCTGCGTACCGAAACCCGGCCCTCGTTCCTGGGCAGCAAGGCGGTCAACCGGCCCCTGCCGGTCACCCGCAGTGGTGCGCGCATGGGGCTGCATGCCAAATCGCTGGTGGTGGACCGTCGCATCGCGGTCATCGGCACGCACAACTTCGACCCGCGCAGCGAGAACTACAACACCGAAGGGGCCGTCATCATCGACGACCCGGTGTTCGCCGCACGTCTGGCCGACAGCATCCTGCGCGACATCGAGCCGCAGAACTCGTGGACGGTGGCGCCGCGTGCCAAGCCGGTGGTGCTGTCCGGCCTGAACTACAGCATGGGCAAGGCCTCCGAGGCGCTGCCGATTCTTGATTTCTGGCCGTGGCGCTATGCCACGGTGTATGAGTTCCAGCCTGGCCCGGACTGCCCGGCACCCCTGCCACGGCAGGACCCCGGCTTTTCGGCGTGCTACCAGCCTGTCGGTGACTTTCCCGAGGTCAACGTCGGGCCGAAGTGGCTGCTGGTGCGCATGCTGACCGCCTTCGGTGCCGGCCTGGTGCCCATTCTCTGACCTGGAGGTATAGATGGCTGCGGTGTTCCGTGCCCCGGTTTCGCTCGAGCAGCTCAACGCGCTCAGCCGCAATACCGTCATCGCCCAGCTGGGCATCGTTTTCACCGCCGCCGGTGACGACTGGCTGCAGGCCACCATGCCGGTGGATGCGCGCACCCATCAGCCCTACGGCATCCTGCACGGCGGCGCGTCGGTGGTGCTGGCCGAAACGCTGGGCAGCAGCGCCGGCAACCTGTGCGTGGACACCGCCGAGCAGGTCTGTGTCGGGCTGGAGATCAACGCCAACCACGTGCGTGCCAAGCGCGATGGCGTGGTCACCGGTACCGCGCGTGCCATCCACGTGGGCCGCAGCACCCAGCTGTGGGACATCCGCATCGAAGACGAGCAGGGGCGGCTGGTCTGCACCTCGCGCCTGACCTTGGCAGTGGTCGCCGCCGGCCACGGCTGAGTCGGATTTCGCCGCCAGATCGCCATGCGCAGGCGCATGGCCCGGTCCGGCAATGACCTTGGCGCGCCCGTGCTGGCGGAGCCTGCGGCGCTCGGGTATCGTGCGTGGATGAAATCCCCCGCCTCCGCCTCCCGTGGCGGCGTAGCGCGTGTCTGCCGCTACCTGTACCGCGTTCCCCTGCTGCTGGTCCACCTGGTCGTGTTCCTGCCGCTGATCCTGCTCGGCATGCTGCCGCCGTGGGGCAACGTGCGCGTGGGTGATGCCACCTTCGGCGACAAGGTGGTCAACTGGTGGTCCGGCGGGCTGATGTGGATCTTCGGTTTCCGCCTGCGCCGCATCGGTCAGCCGCTGCAGGGCGCGGTGCTGTTCGTGGCCAACCATGTGAGCTGGGTCGACATCTGCGTGCTGCACAGCCAGCGCATGATGGGCTTTGTGGCCAAGCGTGAGATTGCCGGCTGGCCGGTGGTGGGCTGGCTGGCGGCACGTGGCCAGACCATCTTCCACCAGCGTGGCAGCACCGAGTCGCTGAGTGGTGTGATGGACGCGATGGTCGAGCGCCTGCGCCAGAACAGGGCGGTGGGCGTGTTCCCGGAAGGCCGCACCCGTGGCGGCCGCGACGTCGGCCCGTTCCACGCGCGCATCTTCCAGGCGGCGGTGGAAACCGGCGTGCCGGTGCAGCCGGTGGCGCTGGTCTACGGTGCTGGCGGCAACGCGCAGACCATCGTCGCCTTCGGTGCCAGCGAGAGCTTCTTCGCCAATTTCCTGCGTCTGCTCGGCGAGCCGGCGCGGCAGGCAGAGGTGCATTTCCTCGAGCCGATCAGCAGCCACGACCTGGAAGGCCGGCGCCGCATCGCCGAGACCTCGCGCGGCCGCATCGTGGCAGCGATGAGCGGCGCCTGAGCCGCTGGTGTCGCTGCCCGCGCCCCTGCTGACGCTCGACCCGGCCACGCCGGGGCTGCTGAGTGCGGACGACTACCGGCCACCGCGCTGGCTGCGGAATCCGCACCTGCAGTCGATGCTCAGCTCCAGCCGCATGCGGCTGCTGCGCGGGCAGGCGCTGCTCACCGCCAGCGGCGCGCAGACCCGTGAGCTGATCCTCGACGGCGGCCAAGGCGTGCGTCTGCAGGCTTGGCACAGCAGCATCGCCGGACGGCAGCCGCAGGGCATGGCGCTGCTGCTGCATGGCTGGGAAGGCAGCGCCGAATCCAGCTACATGCGCATGACCGCCGCGCGCATGCTCGAGCAGGGCTTTGACGTGGTGCGGCTGAACTTCCGCGACCACGGCAATACCCATCACCTCAATCCCGGCATCTTCCACTCCAACCTCATCGAGGAAGTGGTGCATGCCGCTGGCGACGTGGCCGCGCGCTGGCCGACGCTGCCGCTGGTGTCGGCCGGCTACTCGCTGGGCGGCAATTTCGTGCTGCGGCTGGCATTGCATGCGCCGGCCGCCGGTGTGCCGCTGCGGCGCGTGGCTGCGGTCTGCCCGGTGCTGGACCCGGCGCTGACGATGGACAACATCCAGAACGGGCCGGCGATGTACGACTGGTACTTCCGCCGCAAGTGGGCCGGTTCGCTGCGGCGCAAGCGCGACCTGTTCCCCGACCTCGGCGACTGGGATGACGCCGTGCTGCGGCTGGACATCCGCTCGCTGACGACCTGGCTGGTCGAGCACCACACCACCTTCGGCACGCTGCAGGCCTATTTCGATGGCTATTCCATCGCCGGCGAGCGGTTGACGGGGCTGCAGGTGCCGGCCGATATCCTGATGGCCAAGGACGATCCGGTGATTCCCTATGCCAGCTTTGGCGAGTGGGCACTGCCGGCGCAGGCACGCCTGCAGACCGCCAACTGGGGCGGCCACTGCGGGTTCCTGGAAAACTGGCGCGGCGACGGATTTTCCGAGCGCTGGGTGGCCCAGCACCTGGCGCAGGCGCGTACGCACGGCTGAGCCGGCGCTGGCCGCACAGGCCGTTACAATGCGGGTTTGCCCCAGAGCCGGACCCGCCCATGCAAGACCAGATCCTCCAAGCCCTGCGGCTGAACGATGCCGACCAGGCCGTGCAGCTGGCCAACCAGTGGATCGCCAGCGAGCCGCAGCAGGCGCAGGCCTACCGCTGGCATGCGCTGGCCCTGCAACAGCAGGGGCAGCTGGCCCAGGCGCAGGACAGCGTGCGGCAGGCCCTGGCGCTGACGCCGGATGACGCCAGCCTGCATCTGCAGCATGCCGGCCTGCTGCTGGCACTGCGTCAGCTCGACGAGGCCAGCGAAGCCCTGCAGCGCAGCACGGGCTTGAACCCGAATGAGTTCTCCGCCTACCTGGTGCAGGCGCACCTGGCGATGGCACGCAGCGACATGGACACCGCGACGGCGCAGGTGCGCCTGGCCGCGCGCATCGATCCCGACCATCCGGAAGTGGCCGCGCTGGAAGGCATGGTCGCGCTCAACCAGGGTGACCTCGACCAGGCGCTGAGCCGCCTGTCGGCCGCCGCTCGCGCGCTGCCTGACGATGCCCGCATCCTCTACGCGCTCGGCTTCGCGTACATGGGCAAGGAGATGCTGGCCTTTGCCGAGCAGGCCTTCCGCCGCGTGCTCGAGTTGAACCCCGCCCTGCACACGCTGCAGGGGCTGGTGGTGCAGCTGGCACTGCGCCAGGGCAACCTCGAAGCGGCCTCGCAGATGCTGGAAGTGGCACTGGCCCAGCAGGGTCTGGACGCTCCGGGCCTGCGCCGCCTGGCGGCCGAACTGGCGCTGCATACCGGCCAGCCGCTGCAGGCGCTGGAGCACCTGCGTCCACAGCTGGCCACCGCCGCAGGCGACCGGCAGCTGCTGCAGCTGCTGCTGGTCTGTTGGGAACGCCTGAACCGCGCCGACGAAGCACGGACCGAACTGGACGCCGCGCTGGCTGCACCAGGCAATGACCAGCTGCATGACCTGTGGCTGGCCCGCCTGGCGGTAGAGCCGGTCGGCGGCGAAGGCGCCGTGGCCGTGGTCGAGCGCTGGCTGGCGGCGATGCCCGGTCACCTGCCGGCGCTGGAAACACGCATGCGTCTGCATGACATGGCGCGCGAACACGAGCAGGCCGAAGCCGTGGCCGCACGAATCGTGGCGCTGGAGCCGGGTCGCATCAGCGGCGAGCGCCGTCTGGTGGACGGTCTGCTCAGCCGCGATGGCGACGCTGCCGTGCGCTACGTGCGGACGCTGGTGGACAGCGCGCCGGAGGCCAACCGCAGCGAGCTGCGCACCTGGCTGGGCGAAGTGCAGGACCGTGCGGGACAGCAGCGCGACGCGCTGCGCACCTGGCTGGACCTGCATGCCGAAGCCGCACCGCAGCGCCTGCCGTTGCCGCCGCAGGCCAAGGCGCCGGCGAGCTGGCCGGACATGGGCGCCCTGCCTGACGCGGACCCGGACACCACCTCGCCGATCTTCCTGTGGGGCGCACCGGGTTCGGGCGTGGAACGCGTGGTGACCACGCTGGCCGGCATCAGCAAGGTGCTGCGTGCCGACCGGCTCGGCGCCAGCCCGCCCAACGATGCGTTCCAGAACTACCACACGCTGCAGGACCTGGCCTCGGGCAAGCTGACCGCCGAGGGTCTGGTGGCCAGCTGGCGTGCACAGCTGCCGCAGCGCGGCCTGGCCAACGACACCATGATCGACTGGCTGCTGTGGTGGGACAACGCACTGCTGTGGGCTCTGCGCCCGCAGCTGCCGCAGGGTCGCCTGCTGGTGGTGCTGCGTGACCCGCGCGACATGCTGCTGGACTGGATCGCCTACGGCGCGCCGGTGCCGTTTGCAGTGAACTCACTCAACGAAGCCGCCGAATGGCTGGCCCGGGTGATGGCCCAGGTGGCCACGCTGCACGAGCAGAACCTCTATCCGCATGGGCTGCTGCGCATCGACAGTGTGGGCAACGACCCGCAGGCGATGGCAAGCCTGCTGGAAGAAGTGTTCGGCGGCCGCGTACCGCCGGCCCAGGCCATCGGTGCGCCGCGCCTGCCGGGCGGTCACTGGCGCCAGTACCGCGATGTGCTGGGCGCAGCGTTCGAGCTGCTGACCCCGGTCGCGGTGCGTCTGGGTTACGACCAGGACTGAGCACGTCATACAGCCGGGCCAGCGCCCGGCTTCATCCCCTGCTTGAGGACATCCGCATGAAGCTCGACAGCCAGAGCCTGGTCAACGGCCAACCGATCGACCGTGAGTTCGCCGCAGGCGACCACGATGGTTTCGCACCCAACCGCAACCCGCACCTGGCCTGGAGTGACGTGCCCGACGGCACGCGCTCGTTTGCGCTGCTGTGCGTGGACCCGGACGTGCCCACCGTGCCGGAGACCGTGGGCCGCCAGGACATCAGCGTGCCGGTGGACCAGCCGCGCTGTGATTTCGTCCACTGGGCGATGGCTGATATTCCCGCCGGGGTGCGTGAGATCGCCGCAGGCAGCTGCAGCGACGGCTTCACCGCCAAAGGCAAGCCGACCCCGGCCGGCCCGGCGGGCACGCGTCAGGGCCTGAACGACTTCACAGGCTGGTTTGCCGGCAACCCGGACATGGCCGGTGACTACCTCGGCTACGACGGCCCGTACCCGCCGTTCAACGACGAACGCGTGCACCGCTACTTCTTCCGCGTCTTCGCACTGGATGTGGCCACGCTGGACCTGCCGACGCCGTTCACCGCCGCCGACGTGCACCGCGCCATGCAGGGCCACGTACTGGCCGAAGCCACCCTGCACGGCACCTACACGCTGAATCCAACGCTGTAACCGGAACCCGCCCGGCCCTCACCTCGGATGTTGCTTGTGTCAGCTGCGAGAGGCTGTGCCGTTGGCCGTCACTTCCCGGTGGAGGTCTCCACCACCATATCCAGCACATAGGCCAGCGCCGACGCATCGGCCGGCGGATTGTCGATCTTGAAGCGCTTCACCCGCAGCACGTTGTGCGTGCCCGCTTCATGCTCGTACCCCTGGATCGTGTCGTAGAAGTTCGTGTACTCGCCCGGCTCGCCCTGCCTGATGCCGTTCTCGTCGAACCTGACCTCACGCACCTGCAGGCACTGCTTGTCCTTGATCAGCGGATGCGGGCACAGCTTCGTCTGCGGCGCCACTTCCAGGAACACGATCTCGCCCGGGCCGCCGTAACGGGTTTCGGCGGTCGGCTCGGGCGCAAACACCAGCACGTCGCCGGCACCTGTCCTCAGGGTCAGCTGGCCGCCGTCGGAAAGCTCGGTCTTCAGCTCGCCCTGCAGACGGCTGCCGACAGCCTTGTCGAGCGCCATCATCGCCGGCTCGGCGCAGGCCATTTCAGTGGAGACCATTGGGCCCACCGTCAGTGTGCCGGTACCGACGGTATAGCTGCCGCCCATGCGGTTGCAGGCGTTGTCCACCGACACCCGACCATCGGCAAACAACAGGGTCACCGGCTTGTCGCTGCGCGCGAACAGCGCATCGATGCGCTTGCCGTCGGCACCGGTGGCGTCCTGCAGCAACCAGTGCTGGCCCTGCAGATGCTGCGCATCCAGCTGTGCAGCGGCACGCTGGCTGGCTGCGGCTGCCGCGCCCGGGGCGAGGTCGTCAGTGGCGCCGACCGGGGCCGGATGGTCGCTGCAGGCAGCCAGCAGGGCCAGCGGCAGGATCAGGCTGAGGGTGCGTTTCATGGCGGTCTCCTTGATTAGTCCTGGTGTACAAACGCACGGCATGTGCGAACGGGGTCTGCGCTGGCCTGCAGGATTCAGATGCCAGCTGGCAGGAACAGCAGCAGGGCCGCGCCGAGCAGGATGCGGTACACCGCAAACGGCGTGTAACGGTGCGACTTGATGTAGCCCAGCAACCACTTCACTACGACAAAGCCGGTGATCACCGCGGCAACGAAGGCCACGCCGACCTCGCCCCAGTTCTCGCTGGCCAGCTTGCCCTCCTTGGCCAGCTCGAGGAAGGCGTAGGCGCTGGCGGCGAACATGGTGGGAATGCCGACCAGGAACACGAACTCGGTGGCCGCAGCGCGACGGCTCAGGCCCAGCACCATCGCCAGGAAGATCGCCGAGGCCGAGCGCGAGGTACCGGGAAACACGCCGGCCACCACCTGCGCCAGACCCACGCCGATGGCCACCGTCCAGGTCACTTGGGCACGGTCGGGCAGACGCGCGGCGTACAGCTCGACCAGCAGCATCCAGATGCCGCCGATGATCAGCGCCCATGCCACCGGCGTGACGGTCTCCGGCAGCTCCCAGCCGGCCAGACGGACCGGCAGGCCGACCACGGCGGTGACCAGGAAGGCCGCGCCCAGCTTCATGACGTAATCGCGGTTGGCGCGGTCGTGCAGGCCGGTGGCCAGTTGCCACAGGCGCTGGCGGAACACCAGGGTGATGGCCAGGATCGCGCCGGCCTGGATGATGATGTTGAAGAAGTCCGAGCGGGCGCCCAGCCAGTGCTGGGCAATCAACAGGTGACCGGTGCTGGAGATCGGCAGAAACTCGGTGATGCCTTCAAGGATGCCCAGCAGCAGGGCGGAAAACAGATCGGACATGGGGCGGGCAGGGGAAGTCGGTAAAGGCGGTCAGGATAGACCATCGGGCCGCGCACCAATCGAGTGCGCCGGGATGCGTGCGCACCATCGTGGTGCGCGTCGTCATGCACCATTCACGTGCACGCTTCGGTAAATCAGGCACTTGGCAGCGTACAGAAGTTGGCACGGCGCTTGCTGTAGTACAGGCAGACACACCTAATCCCACCCGAGGTCGTACCGATGTCCGTGGAAAACGTTGAGAAGCTGATCAAGGACAACCAGATCGAGTTCGTCGATCTGCGTTTTGTCGACATGCGTGGCGTCGAGCAGCATGTGACCTTCCCGGTCAGCATCGTCGATGCGTCGCTGTTCGAAGAGGGCAAGATGTTCGATGGCAGCTCCATCGCCGGCTGGAAGGGCATCAACGAATCGGACATGGTGCTGATGCCGGACCCGGCCAGCGCCTACATCGACCCGTTCTACGCTGACCCGACCATCGTGATCAGCTGCGACATTCTCGACCCGGCGACCATGCAGCCCTACGGCCGCTGCCCGCGCGGCATCGCCAAGCGCGCCGAAGCCTACCTGAAGGCCTCCGGCATCGCCGAAACCGCCTTCTTCGGCCCGGAGCCGGAGTTCTTCATCTTCGACTCGGTGCGCTTTGCCAACGAGATGGGCAACACCTTCTTCAAGGTCGGTTCGGAGGAAGCGGCCTGGAACAGCGGTGCCAAGCTCGACGGCACCAACAGCGGCTACCGTCCGGGCGTGAAGGGTGGTTACTTCCCCGTCCCGCCGACCGACTCGCTGCACGATCTGCGCGCCGAGATGTGCAAGACGCTGGAACAGGTCGGCATCGAGGTCGAAGTGCAGCACCACGAGGTGGCCACCGCCGGCCAGTGCGAAATCGGTACCAAGTTCAGCACCCTGGTGCAGAAGGCCGACGAACTGCTGCGGATGAAGTACGTCATCAAGAACGTGGCGCACCGCAACGGCAAGACCGCCACCTTCATGCCCAAGCCGATCGTCGGTGACAACGGCAGCGGCATGCACGTGCACCAGTCGCTGTCCAAGGGCGGCACCAACCTGTTCTCCGGCGACGGCTACGGCGGCCTGAGCCAGCTGGCCCTGTGGTACATCGGCGGCATCTTCAAGCACGCCAAGGCCATCAACGCATTCGCCAACGCCGGCACCAACAGCTACAAGCGCCTGGTGCCGGGCTTCGAAGCGCCGGTGATGCTGGCCTACTCGGCCCGCAACCGTTCGGCCTCGTGCCGCATTCCGTGGGTCTCCAACCCGAAGGCGCGCCGCATTGAAATGCGCTTCCCCGATCCGATCCAGTCCGGCTACCTGACCTTCACCGTGCTGATGATGGCCGGCCTGGACGGCATCAAGAACCAGATCGACCCGGGCGCGCCGAGCGACAAGGACCTGTACGACCTGCCGCCGGAAGAAGAGAAGCTGATCCCGCAGGTCTGCTCGTCGCTGGACCAGGCGCTGGAAGCCCTGGACAAGGATCGCGAGTTCCTCAAGGCCGGTGGCGTGATGACCGACGACTTCATCGACGGCTACATCGCGCTGAAGATGCAGGAAGTCACCAAATTCCGCGCGGCCACGCACCCGCTGGAATACCAGCTGTACTACGCCAACTGAGCACGCGCGGCGGTGACGAAGGACCTCCCTCCCACCTTCGTCACCGCCGCTTCTTTGCGGGCTGGGGAGCCCACAACGAAGCAGGCCTGCCAGGTTGTTGAACGTGTTGTACCCCCAGGGGCAAGAGAGACCGGGTACGCGACATGGGCCGCCCTCCCTCCCGCGTCGGCCGTGCAAGGAGAGAGGCACGGCCGTCCCGGCCCAGTCGCCAACCGGCGCAGCAACAGCCAGGGCCATCGCACGATGGCCGCTGGTTGCCTGACGCCACGTCGCTGCCGCGTCGTGGACCCATCCACCATCGGGATATGCGCATGAAACTGATCTCCGCCATCATCCGGCCGTTCAAGCTCGACGAGGTCCGCGAGGCCCTTTCCGATGCAGGCGTGTCGGGCATCACCGTGACCGAAGTCAAAGGCTTCGGCCGCCAGAAGGGCCATACCGAGCTGTACCGCGGCGCCGAATATGTGGTCGATTTCCTGCCCAAGATCAAGATCGAGACCGTGGTGACCGACGAGCGTCTGGACGCGGTCGTCGAAGCGATCCAGGGTGCCGCCGGCACCGGCAAGATCGGCGACGGCAAGATCTTCGTCACGCCCGTCGAACAGGTCATCCGCATCCGCACCGGCGAAATCGGCGCTGACGCGCTGTAACCCCCCTTCCGGAGATCCCAGCATGAAGCGTCGCTTTTTCACCGGGTGGCAAGCCCGGTTCCATACCGTGTGCCTGATGATGCTGCTCAGCGCACTGGCCGTCGGTGCGTTCTCTGGTCAGGCGCACGCCCAGGCGCAGACCAATCCACTGCCGACCGAGCAGGTGCAGGTTGAGCCGCTGGCTGCCGAGGCGCCTCCCGCACCCGCTGCCGCAGTGGCCGAGGCCGCTGCCAGCTTCGACCGCGGCGATGTGGCCTGGATGCTGACCTCCACGCTGCTGGTGCTGCTGATGGTGGTGCCCGGCGTGGCGCTTTTCTACGGCGGCCTGGTGCGTTCGAAGAACGTGCTGTCGGTGCTGAGCCAGGTGCTGGTGGTGTTCTCGCTGGTCGTCGTGCTGTGGGCGGCCTACGGCTACAGCGCGGTGTTCAGTGCCGGCAATCCCTTCTTTGGCTCGTTCACCGAGCATGCCTTCCTCAAGGGCTTCAGCGCAGAGTCGGTGGGCAACACGCCGATCGCTGGTCTGCCGGACTACCTGTTCGTCGCGTTCCAGTCGACATTCGCCGGCATCACCACGGCGCTGATCGTCGGTGCCTTCGCCGAGCGGATCAAGTTCCGCGCGGTGCTGCTGTTCTCCGCGCTGTGGTTCACCCTGAGCTACATCCCGATGGCGCACATCGTCTGGGGCGGCGGCTACCTCGGTGAAATGGGCGCGATCGATTTTGCCGGTGGCACCGTGGTGCACATCAACGCCGGTGTGGCGGGGCTGGTCGGCGCGTACTTCGTCGGCAAGCGGCTGGGCTACGGCCATGTGGCGCTGAAGCCGCACAGCGTGCCCTACACCTACATCGGGGCGATGCTGCTGTGGGTGGGCTGGTTCGGCTTCAATGCCGGTTCGGCCGCCGCCGCCGACACGGTCGCCTCGCTGGCCTTCATCAATACCCTGCTGGCAACCGCCGCCGCCGTGCTGGGCTGGACGCTGGTGGAGGCCATCACCAAGGGCAAGCCCTCCGCATTGGGCGCCGCCTCGGGCGCCGTAGCCGGCCTGGTGGGCATCACGCCAGCCTGCGGCACGGTGGGTCCGCTGGGCGCCATCGTCATTGGTCTGGTCGCCGCCGTTGCCTGCGTCTGGGGCGTGACCGGTCTCAAGCGCCTGCTCAAGGTGGACGACACCGCCGATGTCTTCGGTGTGCACGGGGTGGGCGGCATTGTCGGTGCGCTGCTCACCGGTGTGTTCAGCGCGCAGTCGCTGGGTGGCACCAAGGCGGATCTGGATATCGGCCACCAGGTGTGGGTGCAGTTCGTCAGCGTGGCCTTCACCATGATCTGGTGCGCGGTGGTGACTGCCGTGCTGCTGCTGTTCGTGCGCATGGTCGTCGGCCTCCGGGTGAACGAAGAAGCCGAGCAGACCGGTCTGGATGTCACCTCGCACGGTGAATCGGCCTACGAGGCCTGAGCCGGCACCACGTATTTCGGGGGAAGTACCTTGTAGTTTCTGTGGACGTATCTGGATGACGTCACCGCCGGCGACCCTCGGGTCGCCGGTCTTTTTTTGGGGCGGTGTGAGCTCTTCGATCACCGCTCACTGCGACGCGCTGAATCGCCGTCACATTCCAGCCGATGCCTGCCAGCGGACGTGAGCCCGCCCGGCTGCGCTGTGTGACCGTTTCCAGCCGCGCAGCCGAGGGCGTTCATCAGCGCGCATCGGTCAACGCGAGCGTCACACTTTCACCACGCCTTCATCCGACCGACGGTCGTCAAGGACCCTGTAAGCGGCGCGGCGATTGCCTTAAAGTTCCTGCTCCGCCAGCCGCTACTCCGTCGGCTGGTTCCGGATTCATGCCAAGGAACCGCATCGCCGTGCAACAGGGACGTACCGTAGGCAGCCGTCGGCTGCAGTGGCGCTTGACCGTGGGTGTCGCACTGGCGCTGGCCAGCGTGCAGGCCCACGCGCAGGTCGTGGGCGCCGACCAGGAACTGCTGCGCCAGCAGGAACGCGAGCGCGTGCTGCGCGAGCAGCAGGAAGCCACGCCCGATGTCCGCCTGCAGGCCACGCCGCCCGAGGCGGTCGGGCGACTGCCCGCCGACGAGTCGCCCTGCTTCCCCATCCAGCACATTGCGCTGGCCGGCGATCGCGCCGACCACTTCCGCTGGGCACTGGCGGCCGCAGACCCGTCCGATGACCCGGCTACCGGCCGCTGCCTGGGTACGGCCGGCGTGGATATCGTGATGAAGCGCGTGCAGAACGCGATCATCGCGCGCGGCTACGTCACCACGCGCATCCTTGCCGCACCGCAGGATCTCAAGACCGGCACGCTCACCCTCACGGTGGTGCCCGGTCGCGTCCACGCCGTGCGCTTTGCCGGCGACGCGGATCGTCATCCGGCGCTGCGCAACGTGATGCCGGCACGGCCGGGCGACCTGCTCAACCTGCGCGACATCGAACAGGCGCTCGAAAACCTGCAGCGTGTGCCCACGGCGATGGTCGACATCCAGATCGCACCGCCGCAGGACGGCACGGACGCGCAGCCCGGCGAGAGCGATCTGCTGATCAGCTGGCAGCAGCCGCGCCGCGTGCGCGTCAGCGCGACGCTCGACGATGCTGGCAGCGAATCCACCGGCAAGCTGCAGGCCGGTGCCACGGTGTCGCTGGACAACCTGGCCGGCATCAGCGACCTGTTCTACTTCAATGCAGGCACGTCGGTCTTCAATGGCAGTGACCGCGGCACCGACAGCTGGTCGGCGCACTACAGTGTGCCGTTCGGCTGGTGGCTGCTGGGTGCCAATGCCAGCGAGTACGACTACCGCCAGACCGTTGCGGGCGCATTTGAAACCTACGAGTACAGCGGTTCGAGCCGTAACGCCGAGCTGCGCCTGACGCGCATGCTGTTCCGCAACGCGCACGCCAAGACCAGCATGCATGCGCGTGGCTGGTACCGGGAGTCGGACAACTTCATCGACGACACCGAGATCCTGGTCCAGCGTCGGCGCATGGCCGGCTGGGAGCTGGGCATGGCCCACCGGCAGTTCATCGGCAGATCCACCTTCGATGCCAGCGTGGCCTACCGTCGCGGCACCGGTGCCTTCAATGCGCTGATTGCCCCGGAACAGGGCTTTGGCGAGGGTACAGCGCGCGGCCGGGTGATCACCGCCGACGCACAGCTGAGCGTGCCGATGCAGTGGGGGCGGCAGGCCGTGCGCTACACCGGCAGCTGGCGCGCGCAGTGGAACCGGTCGCCGCTGGTGCCGCAGGACCGCTTTTCCATCGGTGGCCGTTACACGGTGCGCGGCTTCGACGGTGAGATGTCGCTGACCGGCGAACGTGGCTGGCTGCTGCGCAACGAGCTGGCCCTGGCCATGGGCGGCGGTGTGGAGAGCTACCTCGGCGTGGACCATGGTCGGGTCGGCGGGCCCTCGACGGCCTGGCTGCTGGGCGATCGCCTGACCGGCATGGTGCTGGGCGTGCGCGGCGCGTCGCGCCATGTGCAGTGGGATGCCTTCGTCGGCAGCCCGCTGGACAAGCCGCGTGGCATGCAGACCGCCTACACCACGTTCGGAATGAACCTGGGCGTTTCGTTCTGAGGTAACTGCTGCAGAGCCGGCGGGATGTTCCCGCTGGTGGCAAGGAGCACCGCGCCGTTCGTGCGCGGCACCATCATGCTGGAGTGAAGGGAAGCATCGCCGTGAATCGAGTCTACCGTCTGGTTTTCAACCGTACGCTGGGTGTCATGCAGGTGGCATCGGAACTGGTGACCTCACCACGTGGCGGCATCGATGAGCGCGGTGGGCACAGCATGGCCACGCTGCGGCCGATCAGTTTCGCGCTGTGGCTGATGCTGGGCTGGGTCGGCATGGCGCAGCCGCTATCGGCGCAGCAGGGGCCGCAGGCCGGCGCCGGGCACATCGTGGCCGACCCCGGCGCACCGGCGCAGCAGCGGCCCACCGTGGTCACCTCGGCCAATGGCACCCCGCAGGTCAACATCACCACGCCCAGCGCGGCAGGCGTCTCGCGCAACCAGTACCAGCAGTTCGATGTCGGCCCGCAGGGCGTGATCCTCAACAATTCGCGCGGCGATGTGCAGACCCAGCTCGGCGGCTGGGTGCAGGGTAACCCGTGGCTGGCCACCGGTACCGCGCGGGTCATCCTCAACGAGGTCAACGGTAGCAACCCCAGCCAGCTCAACGGCTATGTGGAAGTGGCCGGCACCCGCGCGCAGGTGGTCATCGCCAACCCGGCCGGCATCCAGGTCGATGGCGCCGGTTTCCTCAACGCAAGCCGGGTCACGCTGACCACCGGCGCCCCGATCGTCAACAACGGCGCGCTGGAAGGCTACCGCGTCGAGGGCGGGGCCATCCGCATCGCCGGTGCCGGCCTGGATGCCAGCCGCACCGACTACACCGACATCATCAGCCGCTCGCTCGAGGTCAACGCCGGGGTATGGGCCCAGCAGCTGCAGGCCACGCTGGGCAGCAACGTGGTCAGCGCTGACCACACGGCCGTGCAGAAGCAGCAGCCGGGGACGGCGGCGCCGGCCTTCGCGCTGGATGTCGGTGCGCTGGGCGGCATGTATGCCAACCGTATCTGGTTGGTGGGCAACGAGCACGGGCTGGGCATGCGCAACGCTGGCAGGATCGGCGCGCAGGCCGGCGAGCTGGTCATCACCGCCGATGGCCTGCTGCAGAACAAGGGCGCGGTACACGCCCAGCAGGACACCCGCATCAACGCCACCGGCGGCATCGCCAATGCCGGCACGCTCAGTGCCGAGCGCGAGCTGCGGGTGGACACGGACGCCGGGCTGGACAACAGCGGCGGCACGCTCAATGCGCGGCGGCTGGAGATCAACGCCGCCTCGCTGCGCAACCAGGGCGGGGCCATCGAGCAGGTCGGCGCGCAGGCGCTGCAGCTGCAGGCGCGTGACCTGGGCAACGTGCAGGGGCGCATCGGCACCGTGGCTGCGGGTGGCAGTACGCCCGGTGGTGGTACCGGTGGTGGCGACGGCGGCAGCACCGGTGGTGGCGGTACCGGTGGCACACCGGGAACCGGGGGAGCTCCGGGCAATGGCAGCGGCGGCACGCCGACCGTGCCGACCGCGCCGCTGGCCACCGGCGTGCTGAACATCGCCGGTGCACTGGACAATGGCGGAGGCAGCATCGACGCCACCGGCGTGATGCAGCTTGATGCCCGCAACAGCCTGGACAACAGTGGCGGCACGCTCGGTGTGGACACGTTGCAGGTGCAGGGTGAGGCCCTGCGCAACGTCGGCGGCACGCTGCAGGTACAGGGCGCCGCCAGCGCGCAGGTGCAGCAGCTGGACAACAGCGGCGGCCGGATGACGCTGACGCAGACCTTCGGCCTGCAGGCACAGTCGGTGCTCAACCGTGGCGGCAGCATCGCCCACGGCGGCGTTGCGGCCACCCAATGGTGGGTGGGGACGCTCGACAACAGCGACGGCAGCATCGCCAGCAACGCCAGTGCCCTGGGTCTGCTTGGCACCACGCTGATCAACGCCGGTGGCAGCATCAGCCACGCCGGCAGTGCAGGTCTGCAGATCCAGGCCGGGCAGCTGCTGGGCAGCAAGGGCGCCATCGCCACCGCAGGTGACATCGCATTGCAGCTGGGTCGCGCCGACCATCGGCAGGCCCAGCTGATCGCCAACCAGATCACGTTGGAGGCCGTCGCCTTCGACAACCGCGGTGGCAGCGTGGTGGCCACGGGCCAGCAGGCCAGTCTGCTGCGGGTGCAGGAACATCTCGACAACAGTGAGGGTGGCACGCTGGCCAGCAATGGCGATCTGCTGATCCGCACCGCGCTGCTCGGCAATGCACAGGGCACCGTGCAGCAGGCCGGCGTCGGTACCCTGCACATCGAAGCGGATGACCTGCAGGGGCAGGGCGGCACGCTGCTCAGCAATGGAAGCCTGCTGCTGCGAGGTGACAGCACCCAGCTGGCGGGCGGCACGACCGCGGCGCAGCGCATCGATATCGACACCGGCGACCTGGTGACCGCCGGCGGCACACTGACCTCGGCCAGCACCGATGTGCTGCGCCTGCAGGTGGCGCGCACGCTCGACAACAGCGGCGGCAGTATCGGCAGCAACGGTGCGCTGTCGCTGGACAGCAGCATGCTGGTCAACAACGGAGGCAAGCTGATCGCAGCGGGCAGCGACGGCAGCGCGGTCCGCGCCGGTACACAGCTGCAGAACCAGCAGGGCATGCTGTCCAGCAACGGCGACCTGGTCATCGAGACCGCCGCGCTGGACAACCGGAGCGGCGCCATCGATCACGCCGGCACGGGTGCCCTGCAGATCAGCGCCACAACCGTGGACGGGGCAAAGGGCAGTATCGCCAGCAACGGCGCGCTGCAGCTGCATGCGCAGACGCTGGCGCTGCAGGAGGCGGCCACGCGGGCGCAGCAGGTGAACATCCGTGCCGACCAGCTGGACAACAGCGGCGGCAGCCTGCTCTCGCTTTCCGCGCAGGCCATGCAGCTGCAGGTGGGCGGGCTGCTGCGCAACGACCAGGGAACCATCACCGCCAACGGCGCACAGCAGATCAGCGCCGGTACGCTGTCCAACCGCGGTGGTGCGCTCAATGCAGCCGGCACCGGCAACAGTGCCGTGCAGGTCAGTGGCAGCTTCGACAACAGTGGCGGTACGCTGGCCAGCAATGCAGCGGCGCTGCAGGTGCAGGCCGGAGCGCTGCTCAACCGCGACGGTACGCTCAGCCACGCCGGCGATGCCGCGCTGCGCATCGAAACCGGCGCGCTGGACGGGCAGAACGGCCGCATCAGCACAGCAGGCCTGCTGGAGCTGCGCGCGGACGAAATCGACCACCGTCAGGCGACGCTCGCTGCCACGCAGCTGCAGCTGCAGGCGAAGGCAGTGGACAACCGTGGCGGCAGCATCGTAGCCACCGGCACCGGGTCCAACAGGGTGACGGTGGACCATGCGTTCAACAATGGCGACGGTGGCGTACTGGCCAGTAATGGCGATCTCTCGGTGCGCGCGCGTACCCTGGACAACACCGGGGGTACCGTGCAGCAGGCCGGCAGCGGCACGCTGGCGATCGAGGTGACCACGCTGGCGGGGCAGGATGGCACCCTGCTGAGCAACGGCGCGCTGCAGCTGGAAGGCCAGGACATCGACCTGGGCGGCGGCACCATCTCGGCCCGACAGGTGCGGATCGACAGCGAACGCCTCAGTACGGCGGGGGGCGCACTCAGCGCCGTGGGCGAAGGCAGCCTGCAGCTCATCGCCCGTTCGCACCTGGACAACACCGGCGGCAGCATCGCCGGCAACGGCGCAGTGGACATCGCGGCCGGGCGCATCTTCAACGACCACGGCAAGCTGATTGCCGCCGGTGAGCAGGCCTCGCGCATCCGTGCGCAGCAGCTGGACAACCGCAGCGGTACGGTCTCCGGCAACGGGGACCTGCATATCGACACCCGCACGCTCAACGGCGAAGGCGGCACGCTCGCCGCCAGCGAGGCGCTGCTGCTGACCGCTGACAACGTGGACCTGCGCGACGGGGCAACCGGCGCCCGCCAGATCACGGTCGCGGCGGGCAGCCTGGACAACAGCGGCGGCGTGCTCAGTGCCACCGGCGCGCAGGCGCTGCAGCTGCACGTGCGCGAGGCGTTGCGCAACGACGGCGGCACGCTGGCGGCCAACGGGGCGCAGCACATCGAGGCAGGCGCCTTCTCCAACCGCGATGGCACGGTAAGCGCGGCCGGTACGGCGGCAAGCCATATCCGGGTGGATGGTGAGCTGGACAACAGCGCGGGCCTGATCGCCAGCAACGGCGCGACGCTGGAGATAGGCAGCGGCAGCCTGCGCAATGTGGCAGGCACACTCAATCACGCCGGCACACAGGGCTTGAGCTTGAAGACCGGCGCGCTGGATGGCCGCGACGGGGTCATTGTCACCGCCGGCGCGCTGACCCTGCAGGCGGGCGAGGTCGACCATCGTGGCGGTACCGTGCAGGCGGTGCAGCTTGCCGTGGACGCGGCCGGGTTCGACAATCGCGGCGGCCAGCTGGTTGCGACCGGCAGCGGAGCCAACCGCATCACCGTGGCGCAGGCGCTGGACAATGGTGACGATGGCCTGATCGCCAGCAATGGCGACCTGCAGATAAGCGCGGAGCGCCTCGGCAATGCGGCTGGCAGCATCCAGCAGGCAGGCAGTGGCGCGCTGGTGATCGACGCGCAGACGCTGGCAGGTGCCGCTGGCACCCTGATCAGCAACGGCAGCCTGACGCTGACCGGCGAGACCACCGACCTGCGTGATGCGGCGACCTCGGCGCAGAAGATCGACATCACCACCGGCACGCTGACCACCGCCGGTGGCACACTGGCCGCGACCGGCACCGACACCTTGACGCTGCAGGTGCGCGGTGCGCTGGACAACACGCGCGGCACCGTAGCCAGCAACGGCGCACTGGCGCTGCAGGCCGGCGCGCTGCGCAATGACGCTGGCACGCTGCAGGCCGCCGGAACCGGTGGCAGCCAGCTGCAGGTGCAGCAGGCACTGAGCAACCGCGACGGCCGCATCCTGACCAGCGGAGCGCTTGCCGTGGACGCGGCCAGCCTGAACAACCAGGGCGGCACGCTGCACAGTGCAGCAGACCTGAGGGTGTCGGTCGACGGACTGCTGGACAACAGCGCCGAAGGCCTGCTTGCCAGCGGCGGCGCGCTGCAGCTGCAGGCGCAGACGCTGGACAACCACCGTGGTGGCATCGAACAGGCCGGCGCAGGCGAGCTGCGGATCGAGGTGGACGCGCTCGACGGCGCCAAGGGACGCATCATCAGCAATGGTGCGCTGGCCCTGCAGGGTGAAGCGCTGGACCTGAGCGGTGCGACCACGGCTGCAAAGCAGATCAGCGTGCAGGCCGGCAGCCTGCAGAACGCAGGCGGCACGCTCAGCGCCACCGGCGAGCAGGCCATGCGTCTGGACGTGCGCGATGCGCTCGGCAACGATGGCGGCACCATCGCCGCCAACGGCAGCCAGCAGATCAATGCCGGTGCGCTATCCAACGTGGCCGGTACGTTGAGCTCGGCCGGCAGCGCGGACACCCGCATCGCCATCGCCGGGCAACTCGACAACACGCGCGGCACCCTCGCCAGCAATGGCGCCGATCTCCATCTGCAGGCGGACACGCTGGTCAACCAGGCTGGACGCATCAACCACGCCGGTCAGGGCATGCTGGTCGTGGACAGCGGCGACCTGCACGGGCAGAACGGTGTCATCGCCAGCGCAGGTGCGCTCACCCTGCGCGCGGACCAGGTCGATCATCGGGGTGCGACGCTCAGTGCGGATCAGCTGGACATCGAGGTTGAAGAGCTGGATAACCGCGGCGGCACCGTACTGGCCACCGGCACCGATGCCAACGTCATCACCGTGCGGCAGACGCTGGACAACAGCGACGACGGCACGCTGGCCAGCAATGGGGACCTGCAGCTGCGCGCTGCCACCCTGAACAACATCGACGGCACCGTGCAGCAGGCCGGCACCGGACGCCTGGCCATCGACGCGACGACCTTGAACGGCAAGGGCGGCACGCTGGTCAGCAATGGCGCGCTGGAACTGCGTGGCGCGCGTGCCGATCTGCGTGAGGGTACGACCTCGGCGCAGCGCATCAGCATCCACGCCGATGAGCTGACCACCGCCGGTGGCCAGCTGGTGGCCAGCGGCAACGACGTGCTGGACCTGCAGGTACAGGGGCGACTGGACAACACCGGCGGTACCGTGGCCACCAATGGCACGGTGAAGCTGACCGCGCATGCGCTGATCAACAGCCAGGGCACGCTGCAGGCGGCCGGCAACGGCAGCAACCTGCTGCAGGTGACCCAGACGCTGGACAACCGGGATGGCCGCCTGCTGGCCAGCGGCAATACGCATATCGACGCCGGCTATCTGGTCAACCAGGCCGGCATCCTGCAGGCCGGTGGCGCCCTCACCCTGGACGTGGAGGGAGCGCTGGACAACAGCGCGCAGGGTGCCATCGCCAGCGGCGGCGACGCGCAGATCACGGCGACGACGCTCGACAACCAGTCCGGCAGCATCGAACACGCAGGCGAGGGCACACTGGCCATCGCGGTGAACGAACTGGACGGCGCCAAGGGCCGCATCGTCGGCAATGGCGCGCTCACGCTGGAAGGCGACCGCCTGGACCTGTCCGGCGGCACCACCGGCGCGCGGACCGTCAGCGTCAGCGCCGGCAGTCTGGACAACAGCACGGGCATGCTGAGCGCTACCGGCACCGGGCCGATGGTGCTGCAGGTGCAGGGCACGCTGCGCAATGACGGCGGCACCATCGCTGCCAACGGCGCCCAGCAGGTCACGGCCGGCACGCTGTCCAACATCGACGGCACGCTCAGTTCAGCGGGTACCGGCGTCACCCGCATCGATGTCGACGGTCGCTTCGACAACACCGACGGCGTGGTGGCCAGCAATGGCAGCAGCCTGCACATCGACGCGCGCGAGCTGGTCAACCAGGACGGCACGCTCAGCCATGGCGGCGACGAGCTGCTGGCTCTGCACGCGGACACGCTGGACGGCCACGGCGGCACCATCGCCAGTGCCGGCCAGCTGACGCTCGAGGCGGGCAGCGTGGACCATCGCGGTGCGACGCTCAATGCAGAGCAGTTCACCGTCACTGCCGCCAGCTTCAACAACCAGGGCGGCACGGTACTGGCGACGGGCGGCCAGCCCAGCAGCCTGCAGGTGACCGGCCTGCTGGACAACGGGGCCGGCGGCACGCTGGCCAGCAATGCAGACCTGACGGTACGGGCCGATGTGCTCGGCAATGCCGGCGGTACCGTGCAGCAGGCCGGTGCCGGCACGCTGGACATCACCGCCCGGACGCTCAACGGCCAGGGCGGCAAGCTGCTCAGCAACGGCGCTCTGCAGCTGAGCGGTGAACAGACCGACCTGCGCGACGCCACCACCGCAGCGCGCGCGGTGCGCATTGACACCGGCAATCTGACCACCGCAGGCGGCACGCTCAGCGCCAGCGGGACCGGTGTGCTGTCGCTGCAGGTGAGCGGGGTACTGGACAATACGGCGGGTACGCTGGCCGGCAATGGCACGCTGGACGTGCGTACCGCCCGGCTGATCAACAACCAGGGCACCGTGCAGGCCGCTGGCGCCGGCAGCAACCTGCTGCAGGCAGGTGCGGCGCTGGAGAACCGTGGCGGACGCATCCTCACCACGGGTGATGCGACCCTGAAGGCCGCCAGCCTCGACAACCGCGGTGGTGTGGTCCATGCCGACGGCAGTACTACGCTCACGGTGGAGGTGGACGGACTGCTGGACAACAGCGCGCAGGGCACGCTGTCTTCTGGGGGTGCGGCCGATATCAGCGCGCAGGCGCTGAACAACGAGAGCGGCACGCTGGCGGCGGGTGGCGCATTGCAGCTGGATACCCAGGGGCAGCTGCGCAATGCGGCCGGCCTGATCCAGGCGGGCGGCCTGCTGCAGCTGAGCAGCGCGGGCGCGGACAACCAGGCCGGGCGGATCATCGCCGGCATGCTGGCCCTGGACACGCGCGCTGCCACGCTGGACAACCGCGCCGGCACCATCGCCAGCCTGCTCGGCGCAGCTGACCTGCGTACCGGCCAGCTCGACAACAGTGGCGGCCTGCTGCAGTCGGCGGGCAACCTGCGTATCGACACGGCCGGGCAGGCCCTGCGCAATACCTATTCCAACGGCAACGGCATCAACAGCGCAGGCACGCTGGACATCGTCACCGGCGCACTCGACAACCGCGGCGGCAGCGTCTTCGGCCAAGGCAACATCACGCTCCATGCGGTCACCGTGGACAACGGCGCCGGTGGCAGCCTGAGCGGTGCCAACAACCTGCTGCTGCGCGCGCAGCAGTTGGGCAACGTCGGCGGCGCGATCACCGTCGGAGGCAATGCGGACATCGTACTGCCGGGTTCGCTGGACAACCGCGGCGGGCTGGTGGCTGCCGGTGGCACGCTGGCCGTACAGGCCGACAGCATCGACAACCGTGACACCCGCACCGCCGCCGGTGGCCCGGCGCGCGGCCTGCAGGGCCAGCATGTGCAGCTGGGCAGCAACCACCTGTACAACCAGAACGGGCAGGTGCTGGGCGATACGGTGAACCTGCAGATCAGCGGTCACCTGGACAACAGCGGCGGCCAGGTCTCGGCATCGAAGACCTCCGATGTGCGTGCCGACAGCATCGCCAATGCTGGTGGTGTACTCGTGGCCGGGACGCACCAGATCGTGCGCACGCGCGAGATCACCGGCGGCGGCCAACTGCTGTCGCAGGGCGACCTGACCCTCGAGCTGGGGCAGAGCCACACCAACACCGGCGAACTGGCGGCCAATGGCACGCTGACCCTGGCCATCCAGGGCAACCTGGACAACCTGGGCAAGCTGCAGGGCGGCGGGGTGAACATCAGCGCAGGCAACATCAAGAACGCGGCCGGCGCCGAGATCAGCAGCGTCGGCCTGACCCGGGTGGTGGCTGCCGGCGAGCTGAACAACCGTGGCCTGCTTGATGGCCAAGTCACCCATGTGGATGCGGGCACGCTGAACAACATCGGAACCGGCCGCATCTACGGCGACCACGTGGCGATCAATGCCGGCGCCCTCAACAATGTCGCCGAGACGGTCGGCGGTGTGCAGCGTTCAGCCACCATCGCTGCGCGCCAGCGCCTGGACCTGGGCGCCGGTACGTTGACCAACAGTGGCAGGAGCCTGATCTTCAGCGACGGGGACGCACGCATCGGCGGTGCCCTCAGTGGGCTGACCGCGGTGGGCAATGCCCAGCGCATCGACAACCTCGGCTCGACCATCGAGATCGCCGGCAACCTGGACATGGCCGCGCTGGCGGTAAACAACCTGCGCGTCAACTACGACCTGCGCGAGAACGTGGTGACCGTACATGCGCCGGTGACGATGAACCAGCCGGCGTGGTTCCAGAACAAGAACAACACCGGCGCGCTGCGGACCACCTCCAACTACCAGCCGTACGAGATCTACTATCTCGACCCCAGCGCCATCCTCGAGGATGGCGATTACATCACCCCGGACGGGCAGAGGATCCGCCGCGCGGTGGTCAAGCTCACTGCCAACACCAGTGCGTACTACTTCGGCCATGGCGGCCTGCACGGTGCGCGCGGTGAACGCGCGCGACTGAACGTGGCCGAGGGCACCTTCACCATCTACTACGTCGGTCGCGCCGACAACCGCAACAACCCCGACCAGCTCGGTGCAGCGGCGGAAGATCCGTTCCGCGACCTGACCAGGCTGGGGCCGGGTGCGCCCGCCTTCAGCTACGAGACCGACAATCTCACCTACAACAGTGCCTACGGCACCTGCACCACCAACTGCGTGCAGCTGATCACCTATCTGGACTACCACGATCCGGACACCACGCTGACCCACATGCATCGTGATGCCAACAACACCGAGGACAACGAGAAGTACCGCATCGCCAGGCGTACCACGGTGGAGGACGTGCTGGTCTCTGCCGGCGACAACGCAGTGATCAACAGCGGTGGCAACATGCGCATCACCACTGACGCATTGACCAACCACCTGGCCAGCATCGGCTCCGGCGGCAACCTGGACATCGTCGGTCTGAACGTGGCCACTGCCACGCTGACCAACACCGCGCGTACCCTTGTGCGCAAGGACACGTACAGCAGCGCTGCCTACAGCTACCGTGGCCGCTACATCGACACCACCACCCGCGAGATCGTGCAGGAAGTGGGTGTCATCGGTTCGGGCATCAATGCCGCCGGCAGGCTGACCATCGACGTCGGCGAGCTGCGCAACGAAAACGTGGGTGCGGGCAGCCCGAACGTGAGTGGCGGCGCGATGGCCGGCAACGTCAACACCAACGGCCCCGGCGCAGGATCGGTCGGGCCGGGTGCAGGGCCAGTGCAGGGGCCCGGACAGACCAGCGGCCAGGGCGCTGATGCGGTGAACGCACAGGGCCCGGGCAGTGTCGGCGCGGCCCAGGGCCCGCAGGGGCAGGCCGTGCAGGGACCGGGCAGCCTGGCTGGCCAGAAGGCAACCGCTGCGCAGATGCAGGCGCCCGAGGGGGCCGGTGCCGCACAGGGCGGCAGCGGCAGCGGCGTGCAGGCACCCGGACAGACGTCAGGTCAGCAGGCCGGCGCAGTACAGACGCAGGGGCCGGTGCAGGCCGGTGCAGCCGGGCAGGGGCCCGGTCCGGCGCAGGCAGTCAACGCAGGCCAGGCCGGCCAGGCCACGGCCAACGGCCCGGCCACGGTGCAGGCCGGGAGTGCGGCCGGCAGCGACGGCAACGCGCTACTCGGCCGACAGCAGGCCGTGGCCGCGTCCGGTGACGACCCGCATCTGGTGGTGACCGCCGCGCCCAACACCACCCCACCCAGTGCCAGCCTCTTCACGGTGGACGCCAACCGCGGCGGCTACCTGGTCGAGACCGATCCGCGCTTTGCCAGCTATCGTGATTGGCTCAGCTCGGATTACCTGCTGCAGCGTGCCGGGTACGAGCCGTCGCAGACACAGAAGCGTCTGGGTGATGGTTTCTACGAGCAGAAGCTGGTGCGTGAGCAGATCGGGCAGCTGACCGGCCGCCGCTTCCTCACCGGCCACGCCAGTGATGAAGACCAGTACCGCGCGCTGCTTGAAGCCGGTGCCACCGTGGCCAGCGAATGGGGCCTGACCCCGGGCGTGGCGCTGAGCGCCGAGCAGATGGCACGGCTGACCAGCGACATCGTGTGGCTGGTGGAGCAGGACGTGACCCTGGCCGATGGCTCGGTCACGCGCGCGCTGGTGCCGCAGGTCTATCTGCGGGTGATGCCGGGTGATCTCGACAACAATGGCGCACTGTTGTCGGGCGCCGATGTGGACATCTCGGTACGTGGCAACCTGGTCAACAGCGGCTCGATCGCGGGCCGCCAGCTGGTCAGCATCGACGCGGGCAACATCCGCAACCTGGCCGGTGCGCAGATCGGCGGCCAGCAGGTGGGGCTGCAGGCGCGCCAGGACATCGAGATCATCGGCAGCACGATCACCGCCACCGATGCGATCGGACTGAAAGCCGGCGGCAACATCACCGTGGCCTCGACCACGCATGAGGGCAGCAATGGTGGCCAACGCGTGGTGCAGCAGACCACCACGCTGGACCGCGTGGCCGGCCTGTACGTGACCCACAATGACGGTGCCGGTGTCCTCAGCGTCAACGCGGGCGGCGATGTGGAACTGCGTGCCGCGCAGTTGAGCAATGCCGGTGCAGAGGGGCTGACGGCAATCGTGGCCGGGGGCACCCTCAACCTCAGCTCGATTGCCGAAAAGAGCAGCACTGCGGTTGACTACGCCAGCGGCGGCACGCTGCGCCAGAGCCAGCTGACCCACATCGGCACCACCATCAGCGGGGCAGGCGATGTGGTGCTCAAAGCAGGCAACGACATCAACCTTGCCGCCGCCACGGTCTCGGCCGCCAACGCGCTGGTCGCGCAGGCCGGGCGCGATATCAACAGCCTCGCCGTGGTGGACACCAGCAGCTACGACAGCAGCACGCGCAGCCGCAACAATGCACGCACGGTCAGCGCCAGCGAGGGCTGGGTGCTGGGCAACCAGCTCAGCGGTGGCGAAGGCGTGGCCCTGCAGGCCGGTCGAGACATTACCCTGCAGGCCTCCACGGTGGACAGCAGTGCTGGCGGCGTGCTGCTTTCGGCAGGGCGTGACGTGGCGCTCACCACCGCGCAGCAGACCCACAACCTGATGGTGGACGAATCCACCCGCAGGAAGAGCACGCTTTCCAGCACGCGTACCACTACCCATGATGAAAGTGCAGCGAGCTATGCCGTGGGCACCATCGTCGGCGGCAAGACAGTGGACATCATCGCTGGCAACAACGTCGGCATCAGCGGCTCCACTGTGCTCGCTGAAAACGACCTGCGCATCGCGGCGGCCAACAACATCACCATCGAGTCGGCACAGGACACCTACAGCGAGGCCAGCAGCTTCAGCCAGAAGAAGTCCGGCATTACCGGCGGCTTTGCCAACGGTGTGGCCTCGGTGGGTTACAGCAGCTCGCGCAACAACAGCCAGAACGCAAGCCAGTCCACCACCCAGGTAGCCTCAGCGGTGGGCTCGCTGGAAGGCAGCGTGCTGATCAACGCGGGCAACCAGCTGACCATCGCCGCCTCGGACGTGGCGGCAGGGCAGAACCTGACGCTGGCCGGCAAGGACATCAAACTGATTGCCCGCCAGGACACCCAGGACGCGCAGAGCAGCGCGTCGAGCAGATCCAGTGGCTTCTCGATGGGTGTGACCTACGACCCGACCAAGGCCTACCGCAGTGCGCGCGACAACACCACCGACGGCATGGCCGACAGTGGCTCGACCATGGGCGAGATCACCCGCACCGCCGAAGGCATGGCCTCGGGTCTGCGGGCGGCGACGACCTCCACGGTGATCACCGCCGGCAGCCAGCGTGCCAACAGCAGCCAGAGCACCGCCACCAGCGATGCGCGGGTCGCCCAGCTGAGCGCCGGCGGCGACCTGACGATGGTTGCCAATGGTGGTTCCATTTACAGCCAGGGTGCGCAGTTGGCCGCCGAGGGCGATGCCCTGCTGCTGGCGACCAAAGACATCGTCTTCGATGTGGCCCACAACACCCAGAGCAGCGAAAGCAGCAGCCGTGCGAAGGGCTGGGGCATGGCCAACAACACCAGCGGCCTGCCGTTTGGTACCAACAACGCGCGCAGCGAAGGCAACGGCAGCAGCGATACCATCACCGGTACCCAGCTTTCAGTGGGTGGTGGGGTGCGCATGGCCACCAGCGAAGGTGACATCGCGCTGACCGCGGCCAACATCGTGGCCGAGAAGGATGTGAACATCCACGCTGCCGGTGACCTGACCATCCGTAGTGGCCAGGATACGGTGAGCAACACCAATACCTCGCGCAGCAAAGCGATCGGCACGGTACAGGTATCCGACACCGAAAAGTTCTCCGGCTGGCACCGGCAGGAGCACGACGATGACAGTGCGCAGGTTTCGCAGGTGGCCAGCAACGTCGGCAGCCTGGGTGGCAACGTCAACCTGAGCGCGGGGGGCACCTACAGCCAGATCGCCAGCAACGTGGTGGCTGGCAACGACATCAACATCACCGCTGCGCAGATCGAGCTGTTGACCGCTGATGAGGTGGGTCACTCCTCGCAGCGCGATGATGATCTGAAGATCGGTGTGTTCGCACGGGTGAAGTCGCCCTTCATCGACCTGATCAACAACGTCGACGCGGCGCGCCAGTCTGATGGCCGCCTGCAGCAGATGCAGGGGATGGCTGCAGCCGCCAACGCATACCAGTCGGCCAGTGCGGTCGCCAATGCGATGGGTGCCGGTGGCAGCGGTGCCCTGTTCAGTGCCGAGGCCGGCATCGGCTTCAAGACGGCCGACAGCAGTGCTGACAGCCGCAGTGTGGTGTCGCAGGGTTCTACGCTGCAGGCAGGCGGCAACCTCAACCTGACCAGCACCAAGGGTGACATCCACGTGGTGCAGGGCAATCTGAGCGCGGGCAATACGCTCAGCCTGGACTCGGCCGGCGACATTCTGCTGGAAGCGGGCAGGGCAGAGCTGGCCGACCGCAGCAGGAGCAGCAACGCCGGCGCCGAAGTGGGCGTGGGCGTTTCGGTGGGCGCGCAGACCGGCGTCTATGTGTATGCCGAAGCGAGTGTTGGCAGCAGCAGGTCCAATGCCGAAAGCACCACCTGGCAGAACACCACGCTCAGTGGCCAGAACATCTCGCTGCGCGCCGAGGGGGATACCACCCTGCGCGGCGCCACGGCCACCGCTGACCGCATCGACGTGAAGACCAGCGGCACGCTGACCATCGAGTCGCTGCAGGACGTAGCCGAGAGCATGGCCAGAAACAGCCAGGTGGGCGGTCGCGTGCAGGTCTCGTTCGGCACCGCGTGGAATGCCGATGGGTACGCAAGCGCCGGCAAGAGCAACGGAAGCTACCAGGGCGTAGGCCAGCAGAGCGGGCTGTTCGCCGGTGACGGCGGGTATCACGTGGACGCCGGACACGTGAAGCTGGTGGGTGGTGCCATTGCCAGCACCAACGCCAGCAACAGCGAACTGAGCGCGCAGACGCTGAGCTTCAGCGACCTGCAGAACCAGATGCAGCACAGCACAAGCTCGGGCAGCATCAGCGGCGGCTACGGCGGAGGCGCCAGCAACTGGGCACCAACGACCGAGGGTGCCACGCCGAACTTCGGCGGCGGTGTGCCGATGAACCAGAAGGGCGGCGACAGCAGCACCACCTATGCCACCCTGACCGAGGGCACCATCGTCATCGGCGGCAAGCAGGTGAGCGCCGCCGAGCTGGGCGTGAATACCGACGCTGCCGCCGCCCATCGCGCGCTTGATGCGATGCCCAACGCAGAGCTGCAGCTTGCCAACCAGCAGGCCATGGCCAATGCCATGGGCACGGTGATGGCCACCAGCAAGCAGATTGCCGGTGATATCGGCAACCAGGCCATGCGGGATCTGGAGAACAGCTACCTGGCCAAACTGAGCGAAGGAGAGCGGGAGCGGTTCAAGGCACTGGATGCGCAAGACCGGGATCTGGAACTGAGGACGCAGCTTCCCAACGGCTATCGCTTTGCTGTTGAGCAGCAGGAGAAATGGGGCATTGGTAGCAACAATGGCCGCGCGTTGGAAGCAGTGACGACGCTGCTGGTGGGGGTGGTGGCCGGTCAGGGAGGGACCCAGGTCGCGGCCAACACGTTGGCGCCCTATGCGGCCAACCTGATTGGTGACAAGTTCGACACCAAGCACGGCAGTGATCCCAATGTGGCGGCCCAGCTGCTTTCGCACGCACTGCTGGGCGCCCTGCTTGCCGAGATCAACGGCGGCAATGCGGCGGGCGGAGCGGCCGCGGCCGCAGGCGGTGAACTCGCAGCGCAGATGCTGACCCAGGCGCTGTATCCCGATCACGAAGGCGAGCTGAGCGGCGCTCAGAAGCAGACAATTCTCGCGCTTTCACAGGTGGTGGGGGCCATTGCAGCAGGCGTCGGCAAGGGCGTGGGCGAGGCGGCGTTGGGCTCGGATCTTGCAGGCAATGCAGTGGAGAACAACTGGCTGTCGAAGCAGGAAGTTGCCGCGGCCGATGAGGCGATGAAGGCATGTGATGCCAAAGGTGATGCCGCAGCCGCTTGCCGAAAGCAGATCGTGGACGCGATGAACGAGCTTGATCGTACGCGTGATCGCGCTCTGTTCGATGGCGAACGGCGCATCAACCAGGAACGCTTGGAGAAGCTCCGCGACATCAGCGCGCTGTGCGGCAGGGACGCGGCATGCCACCAGCTCGAGAATGCCTTCCTCGACAACTGGTACCGCGACCAGCGTGCCGTGCTCGCTGCGGATCTTCGCAACGTCCCCCGCGATCAGCTTGTACTGGGCGGCTATTATCCCAATGGCAAGGCATCCGCCTTCCTGGACGGGTTCATGGAAAGAGCGAAGGGTACGCCGGATCGCGCGGTAGCCGCCTACGACTACCTGGCCGAGAGGAAGCTGGGAATCTTCGGTGATCTCTATGATGGAACGGTCAACGCGATCAAGGGCGCGGGTGAATGGTTCACCCGTGACATTCCCGCCCAGGCAATCGAACAGAAAATCGATTATCTGGCGACCTCGGGTGTCGAGAATCTAGGTGGGATGACCTTTGACGGCGCGCTGGGCACCCTTACGGGGTATCTCGGCGGCCAAGCCGTTCAGCTGGTTGCCGGAAAGTGGCTACCCCTGACCGGCAAGGCCTTGGATGACTTCATTGACAGGACCGCGACCGACAGTCTGCTGCGTAGCGGTGGGCTACATCGGCCTGACGGAACACCGATCCTGGATCTGAGATCACTGAGCACCGACCAGAAACGCATGGTCGGCGAGATGTTTGGCGAGAGGGGCGTCAAGGCAATCATTCCGGAGGGCCAGAAGCTGGCACGCGTGCAGGGGGCCGGCACCAATGGAATCGACGATCTGTATCGAGTGAGCAGGCCGGATGTTGACTACGTCATCATCGAGTACAAGTACGGCTCGTCGAAGTTGGGCGATACGCTCGACGGTCGTCAGATGAGCGATTCGTGGCTTACGGGCCAAAGAACCGGCTTTGATAGGATACAGGACGCTGTGGGTGACCCGCGGGCAGCTGCTGACATCCAGCGCGCGCTCGCGAGCAACAGAGTTGAACGCTGGGTGGTCCACACCGATCCTCAAGGTGGCGTTTCCGTCGGGCTGCTCAACGCGTCCGGCCGGTTCATTCCCCGCCCTGACATGGCCTCGAAAATCCTTGGTAAGTAAGCGTGTCACTGGCAGGAACCGGAACATGAAAACTGATCCCATCGGTGAAGCGGCATCCATGCTGGCGTCGGAGACAAGTAATGGTTGATCTGAAGCGCGATCCGAAAGGCTCGATGGCGTACTGGAACACGTGGACCGAGTTCTCGGAGTCCACGATAGAGGCCATGTGGCGTCAGGTGCGCGATGGCATCGAGAACGAGGCGTACAAGCCCCAGTTCCTGTTCGACATTGCCCGGCGTCATGCCGATCTGATGCTGTACCGCTACTCACGCGGGGATGCCGTGCACTCCCTCACCAGCAGCTTTGAGGGCCTTCTGGATGCATGGGAGGCTTCGGATCAGTTCGGCGCAACGGTGTGGGACGAGGAGACGTTTGCGCTCCGTCGCTCCTGGTCAAAGAACATCGATTTCTACAACCTCTGCTTCCGGTTGATCGGCCTGGCCACGCTGCTCGACATTCCCGAGGTACAGTGGAAGCGGCTGCTGGCGTTGATTGCCAACGAGGGCGAGGATGTCATTCTCGACACGGTCATAGCCCACCGTAGCCCGGAGCGCGGCATCGGCTCACGCGTCTGCTTCCCCAAGGCATACGGCTCGCTTCACAAGGTGCTGCGGGCCGAGCCGGCGGAGCGGCCAATGCTGCTTCGGAAATTCCTGGAAGTCTGGTTCAACGGGCTTGAGCTGGCGGGCCCGGCTGAGATGGATCGTGCTTACAGGACGCCGTACTGGTGGAAGTCATGCGCCGACGAAGCGCATGGCATGAAAGGCGGGTACTTTGGTTGCTGGTGTGTAGAAGCTGCGGTCGTGGCCAAAGTACTGGCGATTGATGACCTCGCCTGTTTGCCGCACCCCCACTATCCCGGTGACTTGCTGATCGACGGACGCAGCCCACGGTATGAAGATGCAGCGTCACCCTTGGAGACAGTTGAAGCTCCCGGTGGTGCTGAGACAAGGAGTTGGCTCGGTCGTTTGCTGGCCAAAGCATCCTCAAAGCGGCGGTAGCGTGTGCGCATCCGCTGCGAGCACCCTGCGTGACAGCGGCGTGTTGCACTTGGCAGTTGAGTCCAAGAAGCCTCACTGGCTTTGTTGGGCGTAAAGCCTTACAGCTGGTCGCGGGCAAATGGATTGCGTTGACGGGTAAGGCGCTCGATGAGTGGAGGCGTTCGTGAAAAGCGTCGGAGATATCAGGATGTTGAGACGAGACCCGGGATTCCCTCTGTCTTACTGGAATGATCGATGCGCCTACCTGGAAGGGCGAATTGCAACCCAGTGGAATATCGCCAAAGGCGACGATGTTGATCGCGGGTACCTGCCCCAGTATGTCTTCGACATCGCGGTGAAGCATCTGTCTTTGATGCTGTTGAAGTACTCGCGCGGCGATGAAAAGGAGCAGATCCTCCCGTTGCTGGCCGGTCTTATCGATGCTTGGGAGCAGGCAAACTTACTTGGTGAGACGGTCTGGACCGACGAGGAAAGGCGCCTTCGCAACGCGTGGCGGGAGAGTCTGGACGCCTACAACAATGCCTTCAATATCGTCGGCTTTGCGTTGCTTCTTGGGGCGACGGATGATCAATGGCGCCGGCTGCTACGGCTGGTTGGCAATGAAGGCGAAGATGCTTTGTTGGACAGTGTAATCGCCTCACGCCAGCCTGGAAGGAGAATTGGTGGGCACCTATGCCACCCGCAAGCGTACATGTCTTTGCTGGCGGTCACCATGGCAGAGGAAACGGCCCGATCTGAAGGTCTCGCATCTTACGTAGATGGCTGGTTTGCCAGCCTTGAGAATGCCGGACCTTTCACACTGCCTCGCAGCTTCCGTACGCCGTGGTGGTGGACAGCATGCAAAAACCCGACGTTGGCAGCCAAGGGGGCCTACCTCGGCTGCTGGTGCGTGGAAGCTGCTGCGGTGGCCAAGGTGTTCGCCATCGACGATCGCGCAGTGCTGGCGCATCCGCACTATCCGGGTGACCTCATCGAGGACGGGCGCAGTCCTCGCTATCCTGACGTAGAAGTGCCTGCCGTTTCCGGGCAGCGTCCAAGTCGCCTGGGATGGCTGAGGAGGTGGGCAGGTCGGCTATGAGCGAAGCACGGGAACGCGTCAGTGGCAGGAGCCGAAAACATGAAGCTCATCCCATCGGTGACGAAGCATCCAGGTTGGCGCTGGAGACCGGTGATGGTTGATCTGAAGCGCGATCCGAAAGGCTCGATGGCGTACTTGGAACACGTGGACCGAGTTCTCGCAGTCCACGTTGGAGGCCATGTGGCGTCAGGTGCGCGATGGCATCGAGAACGAGGCGTACCAGCCCCGGTTACTGTTCGACATTGCCCTGCGTCATGCCGATCTGACGCTGTACCGCTACTCACGCGGGGATGCCGTGGACGACCTCACCAGCAGCATTTAAGTTCTTCTGGATGCGTGGGAGGCTTCCAGCTGAGATGACCAAGAGGTGCCTGATGAGTGTTTCAAATTTGAGTTTCAGCTTCCTTGATGTGGATTCCGGCAAGGCATCTGATCTGCCCCGAATCGAGGGTGCTTTCATTGCTTACACACCTGAACAGTGGCGTGAGGGGAGCGGAGATGGAATATTCACCTGCACCGATGACGAGAAGGGTGTGGCTGATCTCTACCTCGTTGATGATGGCAAGGAAAGGGTATCGGTACGCTACAACCATCGGAAAAATGGTGAGCGCAGTGGTGTGGAGTTTTACTCTGTAGGTGATCGGAGCAGAATTGATACCGTTTTGGTCGTTGGTGAAGACCAGTTTGTTCCATCAGGCTCGTTGATCGATCCACGCTTGGCTTGGAAGGTACTCAATGAGTTTGTGTCCTCGCCAAACGAGATTCCGCAGAGTGTCGAATGGATTTCTTCCCAGGATGTGAACTGGCCTCAAGACTGGTGATGGATGCCTACAGCGGGCGTCAATCATCCTGCAGATCCTATGGGTGAAGGGGGGATGCCGTGCATTCCCTCGCCGGTCAGCGCAGTGGTGCGGAAGCCTGTCCCTGGCAGAGGCCGTGGTGGGCTGGAGACGACCCACGGTAGTGCCTGCTCGCGCCTGCAACGCCGCTCTGCTTAGAATCAGGCCATGACCCGATTCCGCCTGATTCCGCCTGCGCTGCTGGTGTGCGCCCTGTCCGCCTGCAGCAGCACACCGCCCGAGCCACGCAATCCGCTTGCCACATGGGTGCCTTCGCCCAACCACAATGCGCGTACGCCGGTGGTCATCGTGCTGCACCACACCGACCAGACCTCGGTGCGGCAGAGCCTGGCCACGCTGCGGGGTTCCAACAGCGGTGGCAAGGTCAGTGCGCATTACCTCATCGGTGCCGACGGCCACCGTTACCAGCTGGTGTCGGACGAGCGGCGCGCCTGGCATGCCGGGGCAGGGCGCTGGGGCACCATCAGTGACCTCAACTCGGCCTCGATCGGCATCGAGCTGGACAACGATGGCCGCAGCCCGTTCACCGAGGCCCAGATCGCATCGCTGATCGTGCTGCTGCGTGACCTGAGCGAGCGCCTGCGCATTCCGCCGCAGCAGGTCATCGCCCATGCCGACCTCGCGCCGGGCCGCAAGCAGGACCCCAGCCGTTTCTTCCCGTGGCAGCGGCTGGCCGAGGCCGGTTTCGGCGTCTGGCCGCGTGCGGCCGATGGCCTGCCGCCGCCGGGTTTTGATGCCTGGCAGGCATTGGCGCGGTTCGGCTACCCACTGGAAAACCGTGCCGCTGCGGCAGGCGCATTCCATCGCCGCTTCCGCGGCCGCGACGACCTGCCACCCGAGCTGGATGCGGAAGATGCGCGCATCCTGCACTCGCTGCTGCTGCAGATGCCACAGTGAGACGAGCGTTGTGCGCGGTCAGCCACGCTATGATGCAGCGATGACCCTGTCGACGCGCTCCTTGAACCGCAGGCGCTGCAGCCTGCTTGCCCTGGTCCTGCTTGCCGGCTGTGCCACCACGCCCGGTGGGAAGCACGAGGCTGGCGCACCGCCGCCGGGCGCCACCTACGTCGAGGCCGGCTGGTCGGCGCTGCCGCCGGTCAGCGATGCGGACCTGCAGGCCGGCTTTGCGGCCTGGCGCGCGGGCTGCGAGCGGCTGAAGAACGATGCCGCCTGGGCCGCGCCCTGCGCTGCGGCGACGACTGTGGGCACCACGCCGGCGCAGATCCGGCACTTTCTGCAGAACACGTTCGATGTGGTTGCACTGCGCTCGGCAGGCAACCGCGCGGAGGGACTGATCACCGGGTACTACGAACCGATCTACCCGGGCAGCCTGACCCGCACCGCGCGGGCCGCCGTGCCGGTGTACGGCGTGCCCGATGATCTGGTGGTGGTGCAGCTGGACAGCGTGTATCCCGAGTTGAAGGGCAAGCGCCTGCGCGGGCGCCTGGACGGCAGGGTGCTCAAGCCTTATGACGATGCCGGCAGCATCGCCCGCAATGGCGCCCGCGCGCCGGTGCTGGCCTGGCTGACCGACCCGATGGACCTGCAGCTGCTGCAGATCCAGGGCTCGGGCCGCATCCGCCTGGACGATGGCACGCAGGTGCGCATGGCCTATGCCGAGCAGAACGGCCACCCGTACAAGCCGATCGGGCGCTGGCTTGTCGCGCAGGGCGAGCTGACGCAAGATGAGGTCAGCATGGAGGCCATCCGTGCCTGGGCCAAGCGCCACCCGGCGCGCGTGCCGGAGATGCTGCGCAGCAACCCTAGCTATGTGTTCTTCGTGCGCAACCCGGACAGTCCCGAAGGGCCGCGCGGCTCGTTGAACGTGCCACTGACCGCCGGCTACAGCGTGGCGGTGGATCGCAGCGTGGTGCCGCTGGGCAGCCTGCTGTGGCTGGACACCACGCGCCCGGATGGCGCGGCGCTGGTGCGTCCGGTCGCCGCGCAGGACACCGGCGGTGCGATCACCGGCGAAGTACGCGCCGACCTGTACTGGGGCACCGGCGATGCCGCTGGCGACCTGGCCGGCCACATGAAGCAGCAGGGACGCATATGGATGTTGTGGCCCAAGGGTAAACCGTTGCCAAAGCCCTGATGGCACAGCGTCTGCTGCGGATTCGAAAGAAGATACTTACCTCCAACGGAAGGAAACATGCAGCTACAGAGCTTTCTCCTGACTATCGTTCTTTGTATCGCATCGTTCGCAGGACAGGCTGCGAACACAAGCTACGTCGCGGTAGATGTCGCCAATATCCGCACGGCGCCGGAGGGTATGGTTGTCGGGCGTGCCACTCGTGGCACCTCTATAGTTGTCTACGGTAACTCAGGCGGTTGGAGTCGCATATCCCCTGAGGATGCCAGCCCACAATGGGTTCACTCGACTCTACTTTGCTCGAAGGACGACTGCTGGCGTCGTGTCGCAAAGCCGAGCGGTGCACATCGGGCTGTAAACGGATCAAGGAGCACCCTTACGCCGTCCATTAGACGCCCCTCGGCACCACCGAGGATGAATTATAACAACGGCAGCTCGTGTCCCTGTTCTGGTAGGAACATCTGTATAGGCCCGCGCGGTGGTCGCTACTGTATAACCTCTGGTGGCAACAAGCGATACGGTGTGTAGACGCGCCGGGTCTGGGCCCTCCGAGCCTTCCTAAACACCGACAGAAGGACCAACTATTCCGAAAGGTGCTATCGCCGGATCTCATGTCCGCTTCTGGCGGAAAACAGACATTGTCGGTGCAGGCGTTTGGGGGTATACATCGGACGTAGGGTAGCGCTGCTTCCGAGGAAAAGGCTTGGCGTCAGTATTCTCTTTGTCATTCCGGATTTTTACTGGTTTGTCGGCAAGGCTGGCCCGAGGATCAAGCCATTGAACGCTGGCCGGCAGGGGCGAGGCGCACTGACGAAGATGCCAGCTGCGAAAGGCAGGGTAGGAAGTACAGAAGCTAGTTGGAGACTAGCTCATAATCTCATAACGACTTGGAGGTCTACATGCAAGAATCACGAAAAGACTGGAGCTGGTCGCCGGGCGGGTTCTTGTTCTGGAGCGTGACGATCGCGCTGGCGGTAGGCTTACTGTCACTGCTTTTCGTCAACTTTCCTCTCCGGTTGGGTCTCGGCGTTTCCGAAGAAGTCCGCGCAGCATATTGGGGGGCCGCCATTGGTGCTGGTATAGGGTTAGCTGGTGCTTTAGTAGCCATTGTTCTTGCGCGTCGCTCGCAGGACACGTCCCAAGAGGTTCTGAGTCTAGAGCAACGCTCAGAGCGAAGAGAATTGGATGCAATGGTAAGAGTGGAGGCTCTAGGTAGTGCAGAGACGCTGCGATTGCTCGGCGAAGCCATTGTGACATTCATAGCTTCCTGGGCGCCTGTCGAAAAAGACGTCAAGCCTGAAATAGTGCGGAACTGGCTTCTGGGAGCGACATCACCAAATCAGAATGCAAACTTGGGACGGCTCACTTGGGGCTATGTGCCAACACCGAGAGATGGCGAGCTTACCTTGAGTGCGTCTGCCAGGCTCGTAGATGCTATCGATAATACTCTGAAGTCCCCTGTTGCGTTGTCGGCTGCGAGTCATGCGTGCGGCCAGCGTGAATCGACTGGAGACAATCGCTCGGTACGTGACCGGTTGATTGAGTCGCGAGCATATCTCGTTAACAATCTTCGAGATTTTCCTAAGCATGAGATACTGGCGGTCTCATCCTTGGTAAGTGATGTCCTGGTCGATAAAATTAGGAAGGTTCACTTCAATTCGGGCGTGAGTGCAGCGGTTCTCGAGCAACGTGTAGAGATATCGAGCCTCATAGCGTTCGTTGGAACACTAATGGCGCGTGACATCCGCAAAGGTCACATCAAGCCCGTTGGAATTGAATCAATCTTCGAACTGCTCCACCTCATTCCAGATCGCAACTCACTGATTCACTCGTTGGAAGAGCACTTCGGCGATGGCGGCGTCGATTCAGCGAACTCAGCAACAGTGAGGGAATCGATCAGTCGAGTGCTTGATGGAGGAGGCGTAGCTGACTCTCTGCTCGAACAACATTCCGCCAGCGTGGCGATTTGCGCCTGTGTTGCCGCGGAATGCGCTGGGGCAGCCGTCTCGTTAGTCGATATCCCAATCAACAAGAACACACTTGAACAAGTTCTCGCAGCAGCTTTAAGACTATCAGCTCAAGCCGATAACAAGCTCGCTCTAGCAGATGTTCGAAACGACAAAGACCTAGCTTTAGAAGCGCTTGCAGATCGATATGAATCTCGAGCACTTACTGCGCGATTCACTGGTGTCGAGGATGTGAAAGCTGTTCGGGATTCACTCTGGAACGATATTTGGATCCTTGGGCATCGAAGCCACCGTAATAGGCCGCTCGCAGCACGCGCGTTTCGCGCCATGTCCAACACAGCATGGCTGATATCCCAGCCAATTGCGCACCTTGATGGGAGGAAGACGGCGAAGGATATGGTGGAGAAGGCCTCTTCCGAGATGCTTGCGCTGTCCCATGACTACGACGAAGCCCTGGAAGCCCTCCGTAGAGCCCCCGCAGAGGATGCTCTTCTGGCAAGGATAGCTCAGCGCTTTTCACTAGTTCTAGAGGAATCTCCCCTAACCAAGAGGGAGTTAGAAGAACTTGTCGGGGACATGGAGGACGAACATATGGATGGCCTAGAAAAGCGATTGGAGAATTTGCGACAACTCCTCTTCGATGTGGCAGTTGCTTTGCACGCTACCCTCCGACTGGAGCTTCAGCACGCCTGACCCATCCCGCCTCTTTTTGCACTACATTGGTGCAATGAGTGTCCCACCCTCACCCGCACCGACCATTGATGCCCTGGGCACGCCGGTAGCCTGGTCCGACCTGCAGGGCCGCATTGTCGGCTGCAATCTGGCGTTCGCGCGCTGGATGGGCGTAAGCGTGCGCCGCCTGCTCGGCCAGCCGCTGGTGTCGCTGGAGGCACAGGGCGAGGCGCTTGCCCACTTTCTGGCCCGCGATGAGCGCGACAGCCTGCGGCTCAACCGCCTGGCACTGGCGATGCCGGGTGACGCGCCACGCTTTGCCGAGGGCTGGATGAGCCGGCTCGATGAAGGTGGCTGGATGCTCGAAGCGCACCCGGTGGACGAGTTCCCCGGGCTGGACCCCACGCAGGCGCTGCCCAGTGCGCTCAGTGCGGCGCTGAAGGGCCTGGCCCATGAGCTGCGCAACCCGCTGGCCGGTCTGAAGGGCGCGGCGCAGCTGTTGGCCCGGCGCGCTGCGCAGCGCGATGCCGGTGAGCGCGAGCTGATCGCGCTGATCGGCTCGGAAATCGAGCGCCTCAACGGCCTGCTTGATCAGCTGCTGTCGCCGGCACCGCCTGCCCCGCATGCGCCGCTGAACATCCATGCCGCGCTTGAGCGCGTGCTGCGCCTGGCCGAGAGCGAGGCCGCATGGGCGGTGCGCCTGCAACGCGACTACGACCCCAGCATTCCCGAGCTGCACGGCGATGCCGACCGGCTGAGCCAGGCGGTGTGGAACCTGGTTCGCAACGCCATGCAGGCCGGCGCCGGCAGCATCACCCTGCGCACGCGCGTGGAGCATGGCGTGCGCATCGCCGAGCGCCTGCACACACTGGCGCTGCGGCTGGAGATCGTCGATGACGGCCGCGGCGTGCCCGAAGAGCTGGCCGAGCACCTTTTCCTGCCCCTGGTCAGTGGCCGTGCCGAGGGCACCGGTCTTGGTCTGGCGCTGGCCCAGCAGGTGGCGCGCGAACACCGGGGCACACTGACCTACCGCTCGCGTCCAGGACATACCGTTTTTACCGTGCTGCTGCCGATCAGCAGCGCGCCAGCTGCCGGGGAGGCTGTGCATGGCACCGCTTGAGGGCCACCGCGTGTGGGTGGTGGATGACGACCGTGGGGTGCGCTTTGTGCTGTGCACTGCGCTGCGCGAGGCCGGCTACCAGGTGGAAGGCTTTGACAGTGCTGCCGCTGCATTGGACGCGCTCGCCGGGCAGGCGCCGCCGGCGCTGCTGTTCACCGATGTACGCATGCCCGGTGACGACGGGCTGGTGCTGCTGGACAAGCTGAAGGCCGCACACCCGCAGCTGCCGGTCATCGTCATGTCGGCCTATACCGATGTGGCCAGCACTGCCGGCGCGTTCCGCGGGGGGGCGCATGAGTTTCTCTCCAAGCCGTTCGATCTGGACGACGCGGTGGCGTTGGCCCAGCGCGCTCTGCCGGGTGTGGAGGCCGAGACGGTGGCGCCGATGGATGAGAGCCGCCAGCCGGCGCCGGCCAGCGCGCCGCAGCTGGTGGGCGATACGCCGGCCATGCGCGCGCTGTTCCGCGCCATCGGCAAGCTGGCGCAGGCACCGCTGGCGGTGCTGATCACCGGCGAAACCGGCACCGGCAAGGAGCTGGTGGCCAATGCGCTGCACCGCGAGTCACCGCGTGCGGCCGGTCCCTTCGTGGCACTCAACACGGCTGCCATTCCGGCCGAGCTGCTGGAAAGCGAGCTGTTCGGCCATGAGGCCGGTGCGTTCACCGGTGCGCAACGTCGCCACGTGGGTCGCTTCGAGCAGGCGCACGGCGGCACCCTGTTCCTCGATGAGATCGGTGACATGCCCCTGCCGCTGCAGACGCGGCTGCTGCGTGTGCTGGCCGAGGGCGAGTTCTTCCGGGTGGGGGGCCGCGAGCTGATCCACGTGGACGTACGCGTGGTCGCCGCCACCCATCAGGATCTGGAAGGTCTGGTGGCGCAGGGCCGCTTCCGTGCCGATCTGCTGCATCGGCTGGACGTGGTGCGCCTGCAGCTGCCGGCGCTGCGCGAGCGTCGCGACGATGTGGGCCAGCTGGCCGCCACCTTCCTCGCTGCGGCCGCGCACCGGCTGGATACCCCGACCAAGCGACTCACCGCCGCCGCGTTGCAGGCACTGCGCGAGCACGACTGGCCGGGCAATGTGCGTGAGCTGGAGAACGTGTGCTGGCGTATGGCCGCGCTTGCCGCCGCCGACACCATCGGCGTAGCGGATGTGGAGCTGGCACTCAACCGGCGCAGCACCCAGGCACCGGCGGGCGCAGCCGGTGATGCAGCGCAGTGGGAAGCGCTGCTCTCGCGCTGGGCACGGCAACGCCTGGCCGAGGGCGCTGAGGGCCTGCATGCGCAGGTGCGCGAACGGGTAGACCAGGCCCTGCTGGAAGCTGCGCTGCAGCTCACTCACGGACGCCGTGCCGAGGCGGCCGCGCGGCTCGGGCTGGGTCGCAATACGCTCACCCGCAAGCTGGGGCCAGGACGTCGCCGCAGCCCTTCCTGAGCCGTTCTGCCCGCGCACCTGCACGGGGGCTTGCCAACCTGTTGCCATGGCGTGGACAGTGCGCCACGTACCGTCATCTGCAAGGAGATCCTGATGTCCTCGATTCGCTACCTGCTGCCGCTGTCTGCCGCGATGCTGCTGGGCGCCTGTGCGTCCGCACCGACGCCGGCCCCTGCGCCGCCTGCCGTGGCTGCAGTGAGCACGGCACAGATGGCCGAGGCCAACCTGGCACCGGCCTCGGCCAGCATCGTCAGCGGTCGCCTGGCGCTGGTGCCCGAAGCCGGTGGCGTGCATATCACCGGCATGATCGGCGGCCTGCAGCCGCTGCAGCAGCCAGCCTTCCATGTGCATGAGCGCGGCGACTGCAGCGCGGTGGATGCCAGCAGCGCTGGCAATCATTTCAACCCGACGCAGCAGCCGCATGGTGCGCCGGGCAGTACAGGCCGTCATCTGGGTGACATGCCGAACCTGCGCGCCGACGCGCAGGGGCGCGTGAATGTGGACGTGCACCTGCCGGGCGTCACGCTGGGCGGTGGCGCGGCCAATGACATCGCCGGTCGCGCGCTCATCGTGCACGCGCAGCCGGACGACTACCGTAGTCAACCTGCCGGCAATGCCGGCGTCCGCATCGCCTGCGGCATCATCCGCGTGACGCGCTGATGTCTCGTTTCCGGGCGATGCCTTCCCCTTGCAAGGAGAACCACCCATGCGTCTGATCCATACCTCGCTGTTTGCCGCCATCACCGCGCTCGGTCTGTCGGCCTGCGGCCAGCAGCCGGCAGCACCAGAAACCGCTGCTGCACCGGAAGCCCCGGCCAACACCGCACAGGCCACCCCGGCCGCCGATGCTGCTGCTGCGGCCGACACCGCGCCTGCCGCAGTGGCTGAACTGGCACCCACCGCGGGCAACGAGACCAAGGGGACGATCCGCTTCAGCATGGTCGACGGGCGCATCCACGCGATGGGCCAGATCAGCGGCCTTAAGCCGAACAGCGAGCACGGCTTCCATATCCATGAGAAGGGTGACTGCAGCGCGCCGGACGCCACCAGCGCTGGCGGACACTTCAATCCGGGCCAGAAGGACCACGGCAACATCACCGCCGACGTCCACCACGGCGGTGACATGCCCAACATCAAGGCCAACGCCGATGGCGTGGCGATGATCGACGGCCCGGTCTCGAGCAACGTCAATCTGGGCAAGGGCGATGATTTCGACATCGTCGGCCGCGGGCTGATCGTGCACGCGGATCCGGACGACTACGTGACCCAGCCGACCGGCAATGCCGGTGCACGCCTGGCCTGCGCGGTGATCAGCAAGGCGCAGTAAGCGTTGTCACCGCCGGGCCTGGCCCGGCGGTTTCCGCGGCGCCTGCGCGGTGAGCCGACCGTGGGGTCGGCTCTACCGGTCGGGCTCAGCGCGCCAGCAGGGCGCGGGCGTCCTGGCCGGCCTCGCAGTGCACGTACAGCACGGCAATGCCGTGGGCTTCCAGCACGGCGGCCATCTGCCGCTGGCGCATCAGGAACTGTTCGTAGATGCCATGCAGGCGGTCGCAGTCATCCTTGCCGTGGCTGTAGTGCGCGCACCAGCCGGCCGGGTCGAACAGCGCCATGCGTACTTCGCCCTGGTGGTAATGCAGCAGCGGTTCGGGGCTGGTATCGAGCCACTCGTCCTGGTCCTGCGCAAACAGCGCGGTCTCTATCAGCGGCCACAGTACCGCCAGGCCCTGGTTGTCGTACTGCATCGACATCATCGCGGCCAGGTCGTTGACCGTGAAATAGCGGGCGTGCTCGACGCGCGCGCCAAAGCTGTTCTGCGCCATCAGCGCGGTATCGGCATGGGCCATACCGTTGGCCAGCAGGGTGTCTTCCAGTGCATCGGCCACCGCCGCCGTGGTGGCCAGCTCGGTGCCGGCCAGCAGGAACGGCACCACGCGCAGGCCACCGCCCGCCAGCGAAGCGTCGGCCTGGAACGGCAGCGGCACATCGCCGTTGGCATCGGCACCGAAGGCCAGCACGCGCGGACCCTGGTTGCGGCCAGGCGCACGTGCCTGCAGTTCTTCCAGACGACGATGCACCGGCCAGCCGGGACGCAGCACCTCAGCCGGATCGAAATGGGCAGCGGCGAACACCAGGTCCAGTTCACTGGCCTGCGGCACCAGCTTGGCAAGGTCGCGGCCCACGCGTTCGGCCAGTTCACCGGCTTGTTCGGCCGTCAGCGCCGCCTGTGCAGGGGCCTGGCCGTCGGCCAGTTCCAAGGCCAGCAGGCCAAGCGCGTTCATGCCGGGGTTGGGTTTGCTCATGGTTTCACGGTTGGCCCGTCACAGGGCGGCAGCTACACTTGGGTCCATTATGCCTGCTCTCCCGTGCAGGCCATGTTGCAGACCTTCGTCCACTGCCAGGAATGTCCATGCCCACTGCTCGCCCCGTCGCCATCCTTGGTGGTGTCCGCATTCCGTTCTGTCGCCAGAACACCGCCTACTCGGACGTTGGCAACCTGGGCATGTCGGTACGCACGCTGGGGGCGCTGGTCGAGCGCTTCGGTCTGCACGGTCAGCAGCTGGGCGAAGTGGCAATGGGCGCGGTGATCAAGCACCCCAGCGACTGGAATCTCGGCCGCGAGGCCACGCTGTCCTCCGGCCTGTCGCCGCTGACGCCGGGCATCACCCTGCAGCGGGCCTGCGGCACCTCGCTGGACAGCATCATCACGGTGGCCAACAAGATTTCGCTGGGCCAGATCGAGTCGGGCATCGGCGGCGGTTCGGACACCACCTCGGACGTGCCGATCGTCTACGGCAAGAAGCTGCGTGCGCGACTGCTGGCGGCCAACCGTGCGCGCAGCACCGGCGACAAGCTGCGTGCACTCACCCGCGGCTTCAAGCTCTCCGAGCTCAAGCCGGAGTTTCCCGGGGTGGCCGAGCCGCGCACCGGCAAGAGCATGGGCCAGCACTGCGAGGACATGGCCAAGGAATGGAACATCTCGCGCGACTCGCAGGACGAGTGGGCAGTGTCGTCGCATCGCAAGCTGGCCGCTGCGTACGAGCGCGGTTTCTTCAAGGACCTGATCGCGCCGTTCCGTGGCGTGGAGCGCGACAACATTCTGCGTGCCGACACGTCGCTGGAGAAGCTGGCGACCTTGAAGCCGGCCTTCGACAAGGCATCGGGCCGCGGCACGCTGACCGCCGCCAACTCCACGCCGCTCACCGACGGCGCGTCCGCGGTGCTGCTGGCCAGTGAGGAATGGGCACGCGCGCACGGGCATGCGCCACAGGCGTACCTGCGCGATGCACACGTGGCGGCGGTGGATTTCGTCCATGGCGAGGGCCTGCTGATGGCGCCGACCATCGCCGTGCCGGAGATGCTCAAGCGCAACGGCCTGACCCTGCAGGACTTTGACATCTACGAGATCCACGAGGCGTTCGCCGCGCAGGTGCTGTGCACGCTGCGCGCGTGGGAGAGCGAGGATTACTGCCGCAACCGCCTGGGTCTGGACGGCGCGCTGGGTCGCATCGACCCGGACAGGATCAATCCGCTGGGTTCGTCACTGGCCACGGGCCATCCGTTTGCGGCCACGGGCGCACGCGTGATTGCCACCGCGGCAAAGCAGCTTGCCGAACGTGGGGGTGGTCGCGCGCTGGTGTCGATCTGCACCGCCGGTGGCATGGGCGTGGTGGCCATCGTCGAGCGCTGAGCGCCACGGTTGCTTCGCGGTACCTGCCGTGGGTGACGCCTGCGGTAGGTGACGACCGTTGGTCGTCACGCTTTACGCGGAAAAGCAGCGGGGCAGAGCCCCGCTCTACAGGTGACGCCTGCGGTAGGTGACGACCGTTGGTCGTCAGCTTTACGCGGGAAAAGCAGCGGGGCAGAGCCCCGCTCTACGTGCGCGGGAAGCCGTTCTCGTCGCGGATCTCACCGGCGTCATACACCGGCGGCTGCACTGCGATCGGCTGCTCTTCCACCGTGGCACGCGCCAGGGTCGGCTCGGGCCGCACCAGCGCAACGCTGTCACGGCCATGATGCACATGCAGCGCGTTGGCCAGGCTCTGCGCAGCCAGGGTGGTTTCGCCACGCTGCTGGTAGCTGCTCCCCAGCAGTTCCCAGGCAGGAGCGCCGGCACCCGCGGCGATGGCCTCGTGCAGCAGCGTTTCGGCATCGTCATGACGACCCTGCGCCAGCTGCGCGTGCGCCAGCGCCAGCAGCAGGGCCGGCGAGTGCGGGTGGTCACGGCGCCAGCGTACGAGGTTGGCCTCGCGGGTCGCCCAGCGCTCGCTGGGCAGGTCGCCGTAGGTCCACACCAGCAGCTCGCTCCAGCTCTGGTCCAGTGCCTGCTCCACCGCCTGCAGGGCTGGCTCGTCCCAGCCCAGCGCAGCGGCACTGTTGGCGTAGGCCATCAGCACCTCCGGGTCGTTGCGCAGCGCCTTGGGCGTAGCGTCCCATTGCGCGGCGAGCGCGTTCACGTCGGGTGCTTCGACCAGCGCGAACCAGGCCAGACGCTTCTCGGTCTGCACCAGCTCGTCGGCCGGCAGCACCTTGCTCTGGCGCAGCGCGCCGAGCTGGCCAAACGCTTCCTGCGAGCGCCCGGCCTGCTCCAGCGCCTGCCCACGCAGCCACAGGCCGCGCGGCGGCAGCGGTTGCACGTTGGCGGCATCCAGGGTGTTGATCGCATCGACTGGCAGGCCATCGGAAAGCTGCTGCTCGGCACGCAGCAGGGCAGCGCCGGTGGCATCCACGGCGCCCATACGCTGCAGGTAGCCTTCGGCAACGCCGTTCTCGCCGCGTGCGCGTGCGGCACGTGCAGCGCCGGCCAGGGCCACGCCGGTGACTTCCTCGTCCTGCGCGGCGCCATCGAACAGTTTCTCCGCACGCTGCCAATGACCGTGCTCGTAGGCCTGCATGCCTTCGATCAGGCGCGCCCGGCCCTGCTTGCGACGGTAGCGGCCCCATGCACGGAACGGCGCGGCGATCAGGCTCCACAGCAGCCACAGCACCAGCAGGCTTACCAGCACCAGCAGGGCAACCTGGGGCAGATTGCTGCGGTAGTCGGTGCCGCCGTAGCGGAAAATCACTTCGCCATAGCGGCTCAGGTCGCTGGTACCAAGGTACTGCGCGCCGACCACACCCAGCGCCACAGCGAGCAACAGGACAACAAGGGATATCACCGTCTTCATCAGGGAGTCTCTCCATCACGCAGTGAACGCAGCTGTTGCAGGGTGCTGCCCAGCTCGGGGGCCGCAGGGCGCAGGGGCGCGCTGCGTAGTTGCTGGAGTTCAGCACGCTGGCTGCGCAGGGCCGGTGAATCCGGCCATAGCCTGCTCATCCAGCGTTCAATCTGCGTTGCGGCCAGCGCCAGCGCATCGCTGTCACCGCGCTCGATGGCGGCACGGGCGAGGGTGATCTCCACCATCAGGGCGTCGCGGCCGGAGACGCGCTGGGCATCGGTGAGCGGGCCATGCATGCGACTGGGCGTGATCTCCACGAACGGGGCCAGCAGCACCTGCCACAGCGGACGCTTGGCCGGTGCCGGCTCACTGCTGGCGTCGATCTGCAGCGGCAGGGTCTCCAGCGCACTGCTGAAGCGGTCCAGCCGCTGCAGCGCGTCGGCACGCGGGCCGTTGCCCAGTGCGTCGAGCGCGTTGCGTTCCTGGATGAGGGCCTGACGCAGGTTCAGGCCTTCGTTGTCGGGCAGGTCGGCCAGCGCAGCGGCGGCCAGCGCGTAGAGGCGGCGTGCGCCCTCGACATCGCTGGCGCCGAGCAGACGCTGGCTGGCCTGGGTGAGCAGCAGCTCGGCTTCGTCGCGGTGCAGGACGTGGCTGTGCTGGCGCGCGCTGTCGGCCAGCTTGGCCATGTTTTCTTCCAGCAGCGCGCTGCGCTGGCCGAGGCCGAGCACTTCGTCGCGCAGCACGCGGTTGGTGCTGGCGGTGTCCTGCAGCCGCTGCGCGGTGGCGCGCTGGTCGCGGCGCAGCGCATCCACGCTGTCCTGCAGGCCCTGCAGCCGCACGGCCTCGGCTTCGGCCTGCTGCAGGTCGCGCTGCTGCAGCCGCTGCCATGCCTGCCAGCCCCAGCCACCCGCGGCCAGCAACAGCAGCACGGCCAGCAGGCCGATGACCCAGCGCAGCGGGCGGCGCGAGCGGGGCGAGGGTACAAGGTCGTCTTCAATCATCGGGGCATCCGTGTCAGCCCGGAACAGGGCCGGGCTACTGGCAGGGCGACAGCATCGTGCAGGCGATCAGCGGCGGCAAGCTGCCGCGCGCCGGGCTTCAGCTTCTGGCGAGGCGTGGCAGCAGCTGCTGGGCGGCGGCGGCCAGCTGCGCCGGCATCGGGCCTTCGGCCTGCGCGACATGCGCCAAGCCCAGTGCCTGCGCCTGCTCGCACAGGCGCGCGCTGGCAGCCAGCACACCCATCCCGCGCCGCCAGCGTGACTGCCAGGGCAGCGGCAGCTGCTCCCAGACGCGTTGCAGGGCTTCACCGCTGCTGAGCGCCAGCAGCCACGGCTGCGGCGAATGCGACAGACGCGCCAGTGCGCGCGGCGGCAGGGTCAGCGGGGTGCGCTGGTAGACATTGGCGCGCACCAGCTGCGCGCCGCGCTGCTGCAGCGAAGCGGCAATCAGGCCGCGCCCTCCCGGCGCGGTGACCAGGCCGATCTGCCGGCCCTGCATCTGCTGCAATGCGGGCAGGGCCAGCAGCCCCTCACTGTCCATCCGCGCTGGTGCCTGCGCGCCCTGCACCCCCGCACGCTGCAGCGCCCGCAGCGTGCCTTCGCCGACGGCGAGCCACTGTTGCGCATCGCAGGACGGCAGGCCGGGCAGCAAGGCCTGTGCGGCCACCACGGCCGCCGGGCTGGTGAATACAGTGGCGTGCGCGCGCAGGGCGGCGTGCAGGGAGGTGCGGGCGGCCTCGTCCGTGCAGCGCTGCAGGCGCCAGGGCGCAAGCGCCACCGTGGCCACCGCCCCTGCAGCGGCCGCCGCCTGCCGCAGTGCCGCATGCTGGCCCTGCGGCCGCAGCGACACCAAGGTCCATCCACACGGTTTCGCATGTTGGTTCATTGCCTGCATTATGCGGGCCCGCGTTGTTGCTGGTGTTGTCATTGATGTCTGAGCAAACCGTTCCGTCCGCGCTTTCCATCCTGCAGCAGGTGCTGGACAGCATGCCGCCCGTGCGCGCCATGCAGATCCGCGTGCAGGACTACCAGGACGGACAGCTGCGGCTGGCCGCGCCGCTGGCCGCCAATGTCAACGACAAGGGCAATGCCTTCGGTGGCAGCCTGGCCTCGGCGCTCACGCTGTCCGGCTGGGCGCTGGTGACGCTGCGGCTGAAGCTGGCCGGGCACGAGGCCGAGGTCTATGTGGCCGACAGTCACCTGCGCTACCTGGCGCCGGTGTACGCCGACCTCGACGCCTGCGCCGAGGCCGCGCCGGAAGCCGACTGGGACACCTTCCTGGCCACCTTCGCGCAGCGTGGCAAGGCCCGCATCAGCGTGGTGGCCACCCAGCCCGGTACCGACGGCCGTGCCGCTGCCGAGCTGAGCGGGCGGTTTGTCGCCTTCGCCAAGCGGTAGGATGGCAGCCTGATGTCCTGGGGAACGTGCACATGCAACGCCTGATCCGCCTGCTGGCCCTGCTCATGCTGCTGCTGGCCACCGCCAATGCGCTGGCCGCCGGGCTGAGCCGCAAGCAGCGCCAGCAGCTTGAGGAGATCCAGACCGCCTACGGCGCCACGCTGCGCTGGGGAGGCGTGGAAGACGCGATGGGTTACATCGACCCCGAGGTGCGCCGCGAGAAGCCGCTGACCGCCTTCGAGCTCAACCGTTACGAGCAGATCCGTATCTCCGGTTACCGCGAGCGCAGCGCCAACCCGCTGCCCGACGGCACCTGGGAGCGCCGCGTCGAGGTGGGCGTGATCAACGTCAACACCCAGGCCGAGCGGACCGTGGGCGTGGTGGAGCGCTGGCGCTGGGACAAGGACGCCAAGCGCTGGTGGCAGGTGTCCGGCCTGCCCGACCTCTGGCAGGGCATGTGACCCCCCGCAGGCGGCCAGACCCGCGCAGGGCCCCGACCGGTGGCCCTGCGCGCCTGCGCGCCCTTGTGCGACAATCTGCCCCCGCTTAATCGACCCGTGACCTGAGTGAATTACGAAGAGTTGATGGCCTTTGCCGGCCGAAACCCGATGCTGTCCATCGCCCTGGTGGGCCTGACCGCAGCGATCATCGTCACCGAGATCCGCCGCCTGTTCCGTGGCTACACGTCGCTCAAGCCGGCGGGCCTGACCCAGCTGGTCAGCGCCGGTGACGCCGTGCTGGTGGACCTTTCGGCCAGCGGCGAGTACGAGAAGGGCCATATCGTCGGCAGCCGCAACGTGCAGCCGAGCCAGTTCAGCCCCACCCACAAGCTGGTGGCCAACGCGCAGAAGCGCCCGGTGGTGCTGGTCTGCCGTAACGGCAACGCCTCGGAAACCGCCGCCAAGGCGCTGAAGAAGGCCGGCTTCGAGCAGGTCTATGTGCTTGAGGGCGGCATTCCGGCGTGGCAGCAGGCCGAAATGCCCCTGGTCAAGGGTCGCAATTGACCCCAAGCGGTGGGGAAGGGGTTGTGCCAGCGCGCAGCCGCCCCCATCGCTGTTGAAGCAGCATCACGTCATATCGACATAAACGCGAACAGCACTATCTGGAGCACAGTAAATGTCCGAAGAAAACACCAACGGTGCAGTGGCACCCGTCGACGCCGCCACCGGTCCTTCCTTCACCGTAGAGAAGATCTACGTCAAGGACGTTTCCTTCGAGTCGCCCAATGCTCCGACCATCTTCAACGATGCCGTGCAGCCGGAACTGCAGCTCAACCTGAACCAGCAGGTCCAGCGTCTGGGCGAGAGCGCCTTTGAAGTGGTGCTGGCCGTGACCCTGACCTGCAAGGCCGGTGAGCGCACCGCCTACGTGGCCGAAGTGAAGCAGGCCGGTGTGTTCGGCCTGTCGGGCCTGGACCCGCAGTCGATCGACGTGCTGCTCGGCACCCAGTGCCCGAACATCCTGTTCCCGTACGTGCGCAGCCTGGTCAGCGACCTGATCCAGGCCGGCGGCTTCCCGCCGTTCTTCCTGCAGCCGATCAACTTCGAAGGCCTGTACGCAGAAACCCTGCGCCAGCGCCAGGAGCAGGGCGAAGGCACCTCGCTGGCTGACTCCGAACCGGCAGGCAACGCCTGATCGGCGCCGCCACGTCGCCGATGAGCAGCGCTACCGACAAGATCGCCGTGCTTGGCGCCGGTTCCTGGGGAACCGCGCTGGCCAGCCTGATTGCCCGGCACGGTCACCCGACCGTGCTGTGGGGCCGGGATGCGGTGGTGGTGGAAGCCATCGACCAGCGGCACGAGAACCCGCGTTATCTGCCGGGCATTGAACTGCCCGAAACCCTGCGCGCCACCACCGACCTGGCCGATGCCGTGCGCGACGCCGCCTGGATTCTGGTGGTGACGCCCTCGCACGCGTTCGGCGAAACCGTACGCGCGCTGGCACCGCTGCGCCCGGCAGATGCCGGCGTGGCCTGGGCCACCAAGGGCTTCGAGCCGGGCTCCGGGCGCTTCCTGCACGAAGTCGCACGCGAAGTGCTGGGCGAGGACGTTCCGCTGGCGGTGGTCACCGGCCCGTCGTTTGCCAAGGAAGTGACGCTCGGCCTGCCGACCGCGATCACCATCCACGGTGACGTACCGGAGTTCTCGCAGATCGTGGCCGATGCGATGCATGGACCCGCCTTCCGCGCCTACACCGGCGACGACATGGTGGGCGCCGAGCTGGGCGGTGCGATGAAGAACGTTCTGGCGGTAGCCACCGGCGTTGCCGATGGCATGCAGCTGGGGCTCAACGCACGCGCAGGGCTGATCACCCGTGGCCTGAACGAAATGCTGCGGCTGGCCGCCGCGATTGGTGCCAAGCCGGAGACCCTGATGGGCCTTGCCGGACTGGGTGACCTGGTGCTGACCTGCACCGGCGATCTCTCGCGCAACCGTCGCCTGGGTCTGGCGCTGGGCCGGGGCCAGAGTCTGCAGGACGCGATCCGCGAGATCGGCCAGGTGGTCGAATCGGTGCAGACCGCCGACGAAGTGATGCGCCAGGCCCGTCGCCACGGCATCGACCTGCCGATTTCCGACGGCGTGCGCCAGGTGCTGCATGGCGAGCAATCTCCGGAAGAAGGCCTGCGCGCCCTGCTGGGCCGCGAACAGAAACCCGAGTATCCGGACACCCTGTTCAAGTGACCCAAAGAAACCCGGCCCCGCCGGGTTTCTTTTTGCCCCCCGCCCGGTAGGTGACGACCGTTGGTCGTCACGCACCTGCCTGCGGGTTGCCGGGCAGAGCCCGGCACTACGCGTGCGGCACACAGCGCGCGTGCAGATGCTCCCGCAACAGGCGTCGGTATAGCCGACCCTACGGTCGGCTTCCGCGCGAAGCGCGGCAGGGTCGCCGGCATCTGACCGGAGAGCAGCCGACCATGGGTCGGCTCTTATCTCTTGCCGATCTGGCATCTTAGGTGCCGAGAGCCCGGCGTGGGCGACCGTTCGGCTCTGGGTCTTGCGACCGCTCTACCAGAGCAACAACGGGCTTCGCGCGCCGCAGGCAAAAAGAAGCCCGGCGCAGGCGCCGGGCTTCGGGTGGCGTGTGGGAGAGAGTCACACACCGGTCACGCACTAACGAACCACTGAATTACCAGGTGAAGCGCGGGCCCACGAACCACTCGCGGTCGCCAGCCTTGGCCAGCTTCACTTCGCCACTCAGGCCCCAGTTCGGGTTGAACTTGGCGGTGGCGCCGACGCGGCCGTAGAACTCGCCGTCCGGGTTGATGCCGTGCTTCTTGCTGTAGTCCTCGTAACCGGCGAAGGCATAGCCTTCCAGGTTCGGGGTGAACGAGCTGCGCACACCCACTTCGGTGGAGTAGCCGTTGAAGTCCAGGCCACGCTTCGGATCAAACTTCTGGTACGCCACGCGGGCCACCAGGTCGGTGGTCGGGGCGATGCCGTAGTTGTAGCCCACACCCAGGCGCCACTGGTCGACGTCAGCCTTGGTGCGGTCGGTTTCCTGGGCGCTGTAGTCACCGAAGATGTGGAAGTTCGGGTGCACGGCGACCGAGCCCTTCACCGCCCAACCATCAGCATCGCCACCCTTGGCGTCGGTGTTCACGTAACCGCCTTCCACATAGTTGTAGGACAGACCGTCGGCAGCCGAAGCAGCGAACGGCATCACCGCAACCAGGCCCAGGGCAAGCAGGGAAGTCTTGTTCATCGGGACACACACCTTTCTTGATTATGGTTTCGCCGAAGGCCACAGGGGAGAGAAACCGCGCCTCCAACGAGTGTTAATTATCCGTTCGCTGTCACAATCGGCACTGAATATAGAACTGACCAGTGCATAAATTGAAGGCGCGTTCAGGGAACAATCGGCGCGCGGCTAGTTGCGCAACCAGAGGTTTTCACTTCGCTGCACCTATGGTTGCGCGCGGGCAGAAAACCTTTGGTTGCAATGGTCAAGCAGTAGCACTGGCGCCCAAGGAGATCGCGCACTCGGCTCCTTTCACGCTTGTCCAGATGCGAAGGGTCTCCCGTTGCGACTTTGCTACCTGCCCGATCAGCCGAGAAGGTGGCATCGGCTCCGCCTCCGTCGGGACGTTGGTCAGCAGCACTCAGTGGCCCAGAAGATCATTCTCGGCCAGGTCGAACAGGCTGGCTATGAAGTTGGGCAGGGTGTGCGCAGTGGAACTGGGCCAGTGTTCGAGCTCGCCGACCAGTCGGGCTGTAGTTCTCGGAGCTATCGAGCAGCGGCATCAAGGTCGTTCATACAAGCGACCGTAACATCGATATTCAACCGTAACACGCTCCGGTTACGGTCAAATCTATCTGTTACAGATCCGCGCTTGAACGTGTTAATGGCTCGCCTGATGCTACTGCAATAGCTAACGATCGCCATTGAGGCGCTCTAAACCATCTATGTAAATCCGGATCAAGGTGTTTCGCCCCCAGACGTAATGCGCTACTCGCAATCGACGTCCGCTTTCGGCCAGGAGCGGACATCGCCGGAGATGCCGCGCAGCGTAATCATTGTGTTCAATTGGGCCTTCATTTCGATCCTGATGCTGTTCTCCTTGCAGATGCTGTTCGATCCTTCGCGTGTCGCTGCGAGGCTCGTATCGGGCGTCACGCTGCAGGTACCTGTCGCAGTGTCATGCGCGCTCGCTTGTTCGTTGCTTTTGATCGCAGCAGCAGGTGTGCGAAATGCGCTTGTAGTCCCGTCCGTCCGGCACGTCGAAATATACGTAAGGGATCTGCCAATCGAGTTCTCCGGCTACAGCATTCTGCAACTCACTGACCTGCACATCAGGGGCATAGCGATGCAGCTCTCCGGACATACGCATGGAGGCCTTGCACCTGGGACTGCGCTTTGGCCCGGGTTTGCCTTCCGGATAGCTAGGCCACCTGAGCTGACATGCATTACTCTGAGAAGAGAAGGCTGGTCAGATGTGCCGTGATAACCGATGACTAACGATGCCACCCGTCTCAGAGTGGCTGGGCATCGCTTTGCTGTAGGACCTGTTATGCAGTTATCACGCAATGCATGTAAAAGTGAACGTCATACCTGATGGGGGCAGCGCAATGATTGAGGCCGCGAGCATTCGTTGGCTGCACGGCAGTGGTGAACCGGGATCGAGCCCACGCCGGCCCGCCAGTACCTGCCCTGCACCTGGAGCCATCGTCGCGCTTGTGCAGGAGCGCCTGGCGGAACTGCTGCCGCGCCCTGCCGATCCGCGCGATGCCATTGCCAGCGCGATGCATGGCCTGGTCCTGGCACCGGCCAAGCGCCTGCGCTCGATCCTGCTGGTGATGTCCGCCTCCGAGCTGGGGCAGGACCATCCGTGCGTCATCGACCTAGCCTGTGCGGTGGAACTGGTGCACGGCGCCTCGTTGATCCTCGATGACCTGCCCTGCATGGACGATGCGCAGCTGCGCCGCGGCCAGCCGACCGTGCACCGGGTGCACGGCGAGGACGCGGCCATCCTGGCCTCCATCGCCCTGCTCAGCCGTGCGCTGCAGCTCACGGCGGAAGTTGAAGGTGTCTCGCCGCAGCAGCGTGCGGCGCTGGTGGCCGTGCTGGCCACTTCGATCGGCAACCAGGGGCTGGCCTGCGGACAGCTGCGCGATCTGCGCAGCACTCTGGAGCAGTCGCCCGAAGACGTGGCACTGACCAATGAACTGAAGACCGGCGCGCTGTTCGGCGCCGCGATGGAGATGTCGGCCATCGCGGCCGGTGCCGACGAGGTCACCCAGCGCCAGCTGCGCAATGCCGCCCTGCAGCTTGGCCACGCGTTCCAGCTGCTGGATGACCTCAAGGACAACCTGGACAGCGCCATCAGTGGCAAGGATGGCGGGCAGGATGCGGGTAAGGGCACGCTGGTCGAGCTGCTCGGTCCGGCGGAGGTCCGCCAGCGTCTGGCCGGACACGTGGAAGCGGCCTGCGAACTGCTCGGCAGTGCCTACGGTCCCGACAGCCGGCTGCGCACCTACGTGCTGCATCTGTTCGGTGGGATGTGAGTACGCTGGCTCCGGGCGTGCAGGAAGCGGGCCCGTTGCAGGACGTAGCGGAGATGGTCCGGCGCAAGAATGATCACCTGGACGTGGTGCTGGACCCGGCGCGGGCGGCCACCACCACCACCACCGGGTTCGAGCACTACCGCTTCGAGCATTGCGCATTGCCCGAGCTGTCCCTGGATGCCATCGACCTGAGCGCCCGGCTGGTGGGCAGGTGCCTGCGCGCGCCGCTGCTGGTGAGCTCGATGACCGGCGGCGCGCTGCGTGCATCGCGCATCAACATCCACCTGATGGAAGCGGCGCAGGCGCTGGGCATCGCCCTGGGCGTCGGTTCGCAGCGCGTTGCGCTGGAAGCCGGCGTGGACCATGGCCTGACCCGCGAACTGCGTCGCCATGGTCCTGACGTTGCGTTGCTCGCCAACCTCGGTGCCGCGCAGCTGCGCGGCGATCAGGGCATCGAGGCGGCACTGCGCGCCGTAGACATGATCCAGGCCGACGCACTTATCGTTCACCTCAATCCCCTGCAGGAAGCCGTGCAGGCCGGCGGTGACCGCGACTGGCGGGGGCTGCTCGATGCCATCGCCCGGGTCGCGCGTGCGCTGCCGGTGCCCGTAGTGGCCAAGGAAGTTGGGGCAGGTCTCTCGGCGCGGGTGGCGCGGCAACTGGTGGAGGCGGGCGTGGCAGTGGTGGATGTCGCCGGCGCGGGCGGAACCAGCTGGGCGGCGGTGGAGGGTGAGCGTGCCCGAGACCCGCATGACCGCGCCGTGGCACTGGCCTTCAGCGGTTGGGGCATCCCGACGGCGGAGGCTGTCCGCGAGGTGCGGCAGGTCCTTCCCACGATTCCGATCATCGCCTCCGGCGGCATCCGCGATGGCGTGGATGCGGCCAAGGCGATCCGCCTCGGTGCAGACACCGTGGGCCAGGCGGCCTCGGTGCTCACCAGTGCGCTGCATTCCAGCGATGCGGTGGTGGACCACTTCCAAGTGATCATCGAGCAGCTGCGCATCGCGTGCTTCTGCACCGGCAGCGCCGACCTGGCCGCGTTGCGGAAGGCGCCGCTGCGTCTGGCCGCAGCCCCGGGAGAGGTGGGCGGATGAGTGGTCCGGCGGTGGACGCACCACAGCGCCATATCGGGTTCACCGCGCCCGCGTTTCCAAGCCACTGGCGCGCACTGGAGGCGCTGGCACACGTGCTCAGGGCGCGTGGCCATCGGGTCACGTTCTTCCACCAGCCCGATGCGGCCGCGCTGCTGGATGACTCGGCCATCGGTTTCCAGGCCATCGGCGCCCGCTCCCACCCCAGCGGATCTTTGCCGGCGGTGCTCCGGCGGGCGGCGTCCCCGGGCTCGCCTCTGGGCCTGCGCCGGGTGATCCAGGACATGGCTGCGGCCACGGACATGCTGTGCCGAGAACTGCCACAGGCGCTGCGCGATGCCGGCGTAGACCTGCTGGTGTGCGATCAGATGGAGGCGGCCGGTGGACTCGTTGCGGAGGCGATGGGAATCCCCTGCGTGTCCGTGGCGTGCGCGCTGCCGATCAACCGCGAGCCCGGCATTCCCCTGCCGGTGATGCCGTGGCGCTATGCGGCGACGCCGCGCGACCATGAAGTGCAGCGTGCCAGTACGCAGGTCTACGACCACATGATGGGCGCCCACTCGCGCGTCATTCAGGCGCATGCTCAGGCGTTCGGCATCACGCCGCGCAGTGCGCTGCACGAATGCCTCTCGCCCCTCGCGCAGATCAGCCAGACCACTCCCTCCTTCGATTTTCCACGCCAGGCGCTGCCCGCCGGTTTCCATGCCGTAGGCCCGCTGCGGCCGGCGCACGCGCAGGTGATGCCTGAGCTGGGCTTGTCAGAGCAGCGTCCGTTCGTGTTTGCTTCGCTGGGCACGCTGCAGGGGCAGCGCCGTGCGCTCCTGGGACGCATCGCACGGGCCTGCCAGCATGCCGAGGTGCAGGTGCTGATCGCCCACTGCGGTGGCCTTACCCATCGTGAAGCCGGCGCCCTGCGCGTGCCGGGCCGGGTCTGGGTCACCGATTTCGCGCCCCAGCAGGCGGTGCTGGCGCGGGCCGACGCGGTGATCTCGCATGCAGGGCTCAACACCGCGCTGGATGCCTGTGCCGCGGGCAAGCCGGTGCTGGCGCTGCCGATCGCCTTCGACCAGCCCGGCGTGGCAGCACGTCTGGTGCATGCCGGTGCCGGCCTCAAGGCCTCGCCGCGCTGGGCGTCCTCGCGCACCCTGGGCACGTTGCTGTGCAGGCTGCTCGATGAGTCGGCGTTCGCGGCCAATGCACGCCGGCTCGGCGCCGAGATCGCCGCGGCCGGCGGTGCCGAGCGCGCGGCTGACATCATCGAACAGGTCGCCGTCCACGGCGTACCCCTGCACGAACACTCGGCCTGATGCGCGCGCCGTACGACCTGATTCTGGTGGGTGCGGGCCTGGCCAACGGGCTGATCGCCCTGCGCTTGAAGCAGGTGCGTCCGGAGCTGCGCGTGCTGCTGCTGGAGCGCGGCAACGTGCCCGGTGGCAACCACACCTGGTCCTTCCACCACAGTGACCTGACACCGCAGCAACGCGCGTTCATCGCGCCGCTGGTCTCGCATCGCTGGGAGGGCTATACGGTCCAGTTCCCACGCTACCAGCGGACCCTGCGCGGCGGCTACGCCAGCGTTCTTTCCGGAGTGTTCGCCACGCGGCTGCTGGCCGCGCTCGGCAACGACCTGGTGTGCAACATGGACGTGCGCAGCGTCGCGCCGACGTCGGCGACGCTGGCCGACGGGCGCCGGCTCGATGCCATGGCGGTGATCGATGGCCGCGGTGAACGCCCGGGCCCGCACCTCACCCTCGGCTACCAGAGCTTTCTCGGCCAGGTGCTGCGCACGCGGACGCCGCACGGACTCACCCGACCGGTGATCATGGACGCCGACGTGGCGCAGGGCGAGGGCTACCGCTTCGTCTACGTGCTGCCCTTCGCCGAGGACGTACTGCTGGTGGAGGACACGCACTACGTGGACGGCGCCGGCGTCGACCTGCCGCGCTTGCGAACGCACATCGCAGCGTACCTGCAGGCACATGGCTGGCAGGACGCGCAGCTGCTGCGCGAGGAGCATGGCGTCCTGCCGATCACATTGGCCGGTGACCCGGATGCGTTTTGGCAGGAGCGCGCCGCGCAGCCGTGCAGCGGCCTGCGCGCAGGCCTGTTCCATCCCACCACGGGGTTTTCATTGCCCGAGGCGGTACGGCTGGCCGATCTTGTGGCGGGCCAGCAACGCCTGGACGCTCCCGCATTGTCCAGCGCCATCCAGGCGCACGCGCGCGCCTGCTGGCGTCGTCACGGGTTCTTCCGCGGTCTGAACCGCATGCTGTTCCTCGCCGGCAGGCCCCAGGACCGCTGGCAGGTGATGCAGCGTTTCTACGGCCTGCCCGAGCCGCTGATCGAGCGGTTCTACGCCGGCCACCCGACCCTGCGCGACAAGCTGCGCATCCTGTCCGGCAAACCGCCGGTCCCCGTTTTCGAAGCCTGCAGCGCCTTGCTGGCTTCTCACGCCTCACTGCAAAGGAAGCCCTGAATGAGTTCCCCCAAGCGCGCCGTCGTCATCGGTGCAGGCTTCGGCGGCCTGGCACTGGCCATCCGCCTGCAGGCCGCCGGCTGCCAGACCACGCTGCTCGAACGCCGCGACAAACCCGGCGGCCGTGCCTACGTTTACGAAGACGAGGGCTTCATCTTCGATGGCGGCCCGACCGTCATCACTGATCCTTCCGCACTGGAGGAGCTGTTCACGCTCGCCGGTCGCCGCATGTCCGACTACGTGGAACTGTTGCCGGTCGATCCGTTCTACCGGCTTGGCTGGGAAGACGGGACGCAGTTCGACTATGTCAACGACCAGGATGCGCTCGAACGCCAGATCCACGCGCTCAATCCGGACGACGTGGAAGGCTATCGCGGCTTCCTGTCGTACTCGCGCAAGGTGTTCGAGGCCGGCTACCTCAAGCTCGGCGCGGTGCCGTTCCTCTCCTTCCGCGACATGCTCGCGGCAGCGCCGGAACTGGCGCGCCTGCAGGCCTGGCGCAGCGTCTACAGCATGGTCTCGCAATACATAAAGGACGACCACCTGCGGCAGGCGTTCTCGTTCCACTCGCTGCTGGTGGGGGGCAATCCGTTCGCCACGTCTTCGATCTACACCCTGATCCACGCCCTGGAACGCGAGTGGGGCGTGTGGTTCCCTCGCGGCGGCACCGGTGCGCTGATCCGCGCCATGGTGCAGCTGTTCACCGACCTCGGCGGGCGCATGGAAGTCAATGCCGATGTGGCGCGCATCGAGGTCGAAGCCGGCCGTGCCACCGGCGTGACGCTGCAGGGCGGCGAGCACATCGCGCTGGACATGCTGGCCTCCAACGCCGATGTAGTGCACACCTATTCCAGGTTGCTGGGACATCACCCGCGCGGCGTTTCCGAAGGCCGCCGGCTGGCGGGCAAACGCTCGAGCATGTCGCTGTTCGTCCTGTATTTCGGGCTGCGCCGCGTGCACCAGGATCTGCGCCACCACACGGTCTGCTTCGGCAACCGCTACCACGGGCTGATCGAAGAGATCTTCAACGGCGACGCGCTGGCCGAGGACTTCTCGCTCTACCTGCATAATCCCTGCGTGACCGATCCTTCGCTCGCGCCGGAGGGCTGCAGCAGCCTGTATGTGCTGGCGCCGGTGCCGCACCTGGGCAACGCGGACATCGACTGGGACGTCGAAGGCCCGCGCTACCGCGACCGCATCTTCGATTATTTGGAAAAGCACTACATCCCGGGCCTGCGCGAGGATCTGGTGACCAGTCGCTACATCACCCCCTTCGACTTCCGCGATACGCTCAATGCGCACCAGGGTTCAGCGTTCTCGCTCGAGCCGGTGCTGATCCAGAGCGCCTGGTTCCGTCCGCACAACCGCGACAGCGTATTGCCCAACCTCTACCTCGTCGGCGCAGGCACGCATCCCGGCGCGGGCGTGCCGGGTGTGGTGGCCTCGGCCAAGGCCACCGCCGGGCTGATGCTGGAGACGCTGGAGCGATGAGCGATACGCTCCAGGCCCATGCTCGGCAGACCATCGCGCGCGGCTCGAAGAGCTTTGCCGCGGCCTCGCGCGTGTTCGACGCGCGCACCCGCCGCGGTGCGACGCTGCTGTACCTGTGGTGCCGCCACTGCGATGACGTGGTGGACGGGCAGACGCTCGGCCACGACCAGGATGCTGCACGGCGTGGCGACGGCCAGCAGGCGCTGCGACGACTGCGTGCCTATACCGCGAAGGCCTGCAGTGGGGCCGACATCGACGAGCTTCCCTTCGCTGCCCTGCAGGAGGTGGTGCGCGAGTTCCAGATTCCGGCGCGCTACCCTTCCGAGCATCTGGACGGGTTTGCGATGGACGTGCAGGAACAGCGCTACGACACGCTGCAGGACACCCTGCGCTACTGCTATCACGTGGCCGGCGTGGTCGGCATCATGATGTCGCACGTGATGGGGGCGAAGGATCCGGTGGTGCTCGACCGCGCCTGTGATCTGGGGCTGGCCTTCCAGCTGACCAACATCGCGCGTGATCTGGTGGAGGATGCCGCGGCGGGCCGCTGCTACGTGCCGCAGCAATGGCTGGACGAACTCGGCCTGGAGCGCGCGACTCTCGGTGATCCGGCCAACCGCGAGGGGCTGGCGGTGATCGCCGCGCGCCTGGTGGACACAGCCGAGACCTACTACGCCTCCGCCCGCCTGGGCATCGCCTCGCTGCCACCGCGCTCGGCCTGGGCGGTGGCAACCGCCCACGACGTCTACCGCGAGATCGGCCTGCAGGTCAGGGCACTCGGGCCGCGCGCGTGGGACCAGCGCGTGTCCACCTCGACATTGCAGAAACTGCGCATGCTGGCCACCGGTGGCGCGCTGGCCTACCGCGTGCGCCGGGCGCCGGACGTCCCGCGCTCGCGCTCGGCCGAGCTGTGGCAGCGCACCTCCCGGGCCGACTGATGGGGACGGCGCCAGGACAGTGCGGTTCAGTCGGCGCGGTCTTCCGCGTCCGCCGACGCGCGCCGCACCGGGCCACCGTGCAGGCGGCGCAGTTCGGCCTTCAAGGTCTCTATCTTCGGTACCCACAGGAAGCCGAAGGACACGCAACCATGTCGTCCTTCCACCGCGTGGTGCATGCGATGGGCCTGGTACAGCCGCTTCAGGTAACCGCTGCGCGGCGCGTGGCGGAACAGCCAGCGACGGTGCACCAGGCCATCATGGGCGACGAAGTACAGCAGGCCGTAGGCGGTCATTCCCGCGCCGATCCACTCCAGCGGATGCCAGCCCTGGCAGCCCAGGTAGATCAGCGCGATGGCGATGCCTGCGAAGAACACCGCGTACAGGTCGTTGCGCTCGAAGGTTCCGTGGCGCGGCTCGTGGTGCGAACGATGCCAACCCCAGCCCCAGCCGTGCATGATGTAGCGGTGCACGAGCGCGGCCACGCCTTCCATCGCAGCAAGGGTGGCCAGGAAAACAAGCGTGTTGATGGTCAGGCTCACAGGCGCGCAGGACAGGGGCAGGAAGGGGCCAAGCGTAGCAGCCGCGCGCAGGCCCCGGGTGACGGTCGGCCACGCCACGCACGGCTTGCCGCATGAGCGGCGTGCCCGACCTCGGCCGCCCGGCCTACGGCTGGCTCAACAGCGCCGTGGAATGGACCTTCCAGCGACGGCGGCGCAGCGCAGTGGCGCTGGTGGCCGTGCATGTGGTCTGGCTGCTCTGGATGCAACGCCCGCTGCTGTGCAGCGGGGGCGATACATTCCTGTGGCCGCCATTGGGCACTCCGCACAATTCACAGCACATCGCCGACTGGTACTCGCTGCTGCACCTGGGGTTCGGCATGACGGTGGCCATGGTGCTGGCGTGGATACGCCCGCAATGGCGCCTGCGCGACCGGGCGCTGGTGGCGTTGATCAGCGGCACTGTCTGGGAAATGGTGGAGAATACGCAGGCGCTCATTGCGCTGCTCTCCAATGCGGGCAGCGTTGCACCGGATTACTTCGGCGACAGCATCGTCAATTCGCTGGCCGACAGCCTGTTCACGCTGTGCGGCTTCTGGGCGGCCAGCCGCCTGGGCTGGCGCAGCACGCTGGTGCTGGTGGCGCTGCTGGAACTGGCCGTCTCGCTGGTCATCAAGGATGGCTGGCTGCTGACCCTCGTGCGCCTGCTGGCGCCCTAGCGGTGCACGCGCCCCCATGCCTGCTCCGGTCGCAGCGCTCTTGACTGTTCCGCGCCTTGTGAACGCAGTGCTTGATCTGAAGAGCAAAGGGAGCTGCCCCAGCACCGACTCTTCTTGGCCCCTCTGAAATGACCACTGATTTCCTGCTCAGGTGTTGCTTTTCCCGAAGGAGACACCGATGAGCGAAATGATGGAAGAAGAGATAAAGCGCTGGACGGCCGGCGCAAGTCGGCGCTGGTCCTTGAGATCATCCAGGGCGAGACGACGGTGGCCGCTGCCAGCCGGCAGTTCGACCTGGCCCCAGCGGAGATCGAAAGCTGGGTTGAGGACGGCAAGCGCGGTATGGAGAACGCTCTGCGGGCCAAGCCCGAGGACGTTCGCGAGCAATACGAGCGGCAACTCAAGGACCTGCAGGAAGCCTACGGCTAGGCCATGCCGGAGATCCGTACCCGAAAAGAGCTGGCATCCCTGCTGGGAAAGGACGAGAGCTGACGCTCTCGGTCCAGCGGGGACTGAAGGACGAAGGCGTTTCCGTTCCAAGGACCGAGCTGTGCCAGTGGCTCGGCCTTGCCCGCCGCACGACGTACTACAAGCCGACCAGGTCACCTGCGAAGGTGAAGCCTGAGCTTGCCGAGCCCATGAAAACAGATGATCGAGGCCGAGCCGAGCTTTGGCTATCGCACCGTCGCCGCCTTGCTTGGCATGAACAAAAACACCGTGCAGCGGATCTTCCAGTTGAAAGGCTGGCAGGTGCGTAAGCGTGCCCTTGGCCAGCGTCCCAGCATCGAGGCGAAGATCTCTTGTGCCGAAAAGCCGGACCAGCGCTGGGCGACCGATCTGTGCCGCGTCTGGGGCGGAAAGGACGGTTGGCTCAGCCTGGCACTGGTGATCGACTGCAGCACGCGCCAACTGCTTGGCTGGCACCTGTCGCGCACTGGCAAGGCGAGTGCAGCCTCGGCTGCTTTGGAGCAGGCCCTGATCACGCGCTACGGCACGCTGGGGCGAGTGCGGGAGCCGTTCCTGCTTCGCTCGGACAACGGGCTGGTGTTCACCAGTCGCGACTGCACGCGACTGGTGCGTAGCTGTGGTCTGAAGCAGGAGTTCATCACCCCACACTGCCCGCAGCAGAACGGGATGGTCGAACGCGTGATCCGGACGCTCAAAGAGCAATGCGCGCACCGGCATCGCTTCGAGAACCAGACCCACGCACTGTGGGTGATTGCTGACTGGATCGCCTTCTATAACCAACAGCGTCCGCATCAGGCGCTGAAGATTATGACCCCAGATGCGGCTTATGCCGCTACATTAACCGCGTGACCTGAGCAGAAAGCGGTGGGTCATTAAAGCTCAATCTATCGTTGCGCAGCTACGCTCGGTTCGCTGCTGTCGATGCGCGTCGCGCCAGCCTGATAAAGCCCTGCACGTACCAGCGCACGTGCTGGCCAGCTGCTGTCATAGGCGTGGTCCTTCAAGGCTCGAATTTCCATAGTTCATAGTGTCTACAGCTTGCCGGGAGGGTGGCCGTTACTTCGCGTAACGATCTCTCGTCACTGTGGAAGCACTGTCATGAAATACTTCGGCAACCTGAAAGTTGCATCAAAACTCGCGCTGGGTTTCGGCGTGCTGCTGGCCCTGCTCATTGCCTCGTCATCGTTGGCCATCTATCAGTCCGGCCAGATCCAACGCCAGACCGACCTTCAGGCGCGGAACAACCAGCAGGTCAAGCAGTTGTATGCGATGCGCAAGGTGAACTTCACCAACGAGCGCATGCTCCGCGACGTGATCCTGAGCGGTTCGCGCAACCTGGCGTCGATGGTGGCCAACATCCAGGTCGGGCGCAGCGAGTATGCAAAGGCCAAGGCGGCATTGGACGCCATCCCCACCGATGCCCAAGGGCAGAACGTGCGCGACCAGATAGAGGCGATGCGCGGGCCGGCGGTGGCAACGCATGACCGCATCATCGAGCTGGTCAGGCGTGGTGACGACGCTGGCGCCGAGGCGCTGCTTTTCGGTGAGGGGCAGGCGTCGATGACAGCCCGTGAAAAGGCAGTGGTGGATGCCATCGCGCTGCAGGAAGAGCATAACGCCGCCAGTGCTGCTGCCGTCGAACACGCCCTGGCTTCCACGCGCACCGTGCTGATCAGCTTTGCGCTGCTGGCCGTGGCGATCGGCGTGTTGATGGCGTGGGCCATAACGCGCAGCCTGGTTGGGCCGCTGCGCAAAGCAATGGACGTATCGCGTGCGATCGCCAACGGCCGCTTTGACGTGGTCAGCGGCACCCGCAGCCGCGACGAAACCGGTCAGCTGCTGGCTGGCATGGATGAAATGAGCAGCCGTCTGCGTGCATTCTCCACCGCGCAGCAGACCATGGCGCAGCGCCATGACGCCGGCGAGCTTGGCTACCGCATCGACGCCACGGCATTCCCGGGTGATTTCGGCAGGATCGCCGACAACACCAACACGCTGGTCGGCAGCAGCGTGGCGCTGACCGAGCGCATCGTCGATGTGATGGGACGCTACGCGGTCGGCGACCTGTCGCAGGACATGGAGCCGCTGCCGGGTGACAAGGCCCGTTTCACCGAGGCGATGACCACCACCAAGCGCAACCTGGCCGCGATCAACCAGCAGATCCACCAGCTGGCTTCGTCTGCAGCGGCAGGTGATTTCAGCCAGCGCGGTGATGAGACTGCCTTCGACCACGACTTCCGGGGCATGGTCGAGCGGCTCAACATGATGATGCACGTCAGCGACGAGAACCTGCGCAAGCTTTCGGCACTGCTGAAGTCGATCGCCAGCGGCGACCTCACCGCACGGATGGAGGGCGAGTACCAGGGCGTGTTTGCCAGCATGCGCGATGATGCCAACACCACCGTGGGTCAGCTGACCGGCATCATCGGCAGCATCCAGTCCGCTGCAGGCAGCATCAGCACGGCGGCGGTGGAAATCGCCAGTGGCAACAATGATCTCTCGCGGCGCACCGAGCAGCAGGCAGCCAACCTGGAAGAGACCGCTGCCTCGATGGAAGAGCTTACCTCCACCGTGCGCCAGAATGCCGAGCACGCACGCCAGGCCAACCAGCTCGCCATCGGCGCGGGCACCGTCGCCTCCGATGGCGGCAAGGTGGTGCAGGATGTCGTGGTGACGATGCGTGCCATCGAAACCTCGTCGAAGAAGATCGCCGACATCATCTCGGTCATCGACGGCATTGCCTTCCAGACCAACATCCTGGCACTGAACGCGGCAGTGGAAGCGGCGCGTGCGGGCGATCAGGGCCGCGGTTTTGCGGTGGTCGCCAGCGAGGTACGCACGCTGGCACAGCGCTCGGCGGCTGCGGCGAAGGAGATCAAGGGTCTGATCGAGGACTCGGTGGCCAAGGTGGAGCTTGGTGCGGGGCTGGTGGACAAGGCCGGCGACACCATGAGCGAGATCGTGACCTCGGTGCAGCGGGTCACCGACATCATGGCCGAGATTTCAGCTGCCTCGCAGGAGCAGTCGGCGGGGATCGAACAGGTCGGCCAGACCGTGGTGCAGCTGGATCAGACCACGCAGCAGAACGCGGCGCTGGTGGAAGAGGCGACGGCTGCGGCGCGCGCGATGGAGGAGCAGGCGGAGGCATTGTCTGCGGCGGTGGCGCAGTTTACGTTGTCGACAAACGCAGCGACCGCAGTGAGGGCAGAAGGGAAGCTTGTGGCGCTGTTGCCGTCGGTGTCGAAGGCGGCCACCTCAGAGGTCAAGCCGGCCGTGAATCCGGCGCCGCGCCGTGCGCTGGCGCTGCCCACGGCCGGCGAGGAAGGCAGCTGGCAGGAGTTCTGAGCGGTCTGTTGTGTGGTTGGGGGTATGTTGGCCGGCAGGGCCAGAGGCAGTGACGACCAACGGTCGTCACCTACCGGGGCCCATGCGATCAGCAGGGCACCCGCTCCAGCCACGTTGCGCAAGGCCAGCGGCCGAACAACCACCTGTTCTACGCCCGTGGCGAGGACCATACTCTGCGCCATGACCCCGCCGCGCATCTCCCGCGCCCACCTGACCGCGTTGCTGCGCAGCGATGCCTGGCGTCGCCGTGCGGCGCTGTGGCTGGGTGCGGTGGCGGTTGCGCTGATCGCCATCCTGTTCGCCAAGGCCAGCGATGCGGCCTTCGCGCTGTTCCAGCGGGTCATCGCGCACTCGCCACGGTGGGCGCTGCTGCTCACGCCGGGCATCTTCGCCCTGCTGGCGTGGCTGACCAGCGGTGCGATGCGGCCCACCCGGGGCAGTGGCATTCCGCAGGTCATCGCGGCGCTGGACACGCCCGACGCGGCGTTCCGCCGCAGCAACCTCTCGCCGCGGTGTCGGCAAACATCGCTGCGGCGTTCAATACGCCGCTGGCCGACATCATGTTCGCCATCGTAAGTTGTAGTCGACCAGCTCAGTCAAATGCCTGCACTAAGCTCCCTGTCCTTCCGGAATACTCCTGCATACACCGCAGCAGGAGGGACACATAACCCTGCCACGAAGCGCCGTTGCACAGCCGTGTCACATCGCCGCATTGCACGTGTACGTCTGTTCAAACGGAGCAGTCGAGACACCGTCAGCGTCCACCAACCAACGCTTGTATCGGAAGGTGCCTGACTGACCGACGTTATTGCTGGAGCAGTTGATCTCTTGGGTTATAGGTGAGCGGGTCGGAGAGTTCACCGTGCGATGAAACCGTGAGCAACTCCAGCCTGAAGGGCATGAGACGGGCTGCGAGTACACTTTCACCGGGTACGTTGGGTTGCCCGAGTAGGAAATCAGGTAGCTGAAAGGTGTGTTAACGCTTCCAATCACGTCTGGTATTGAATCAATTTTGAATGTTTCGCAATTTTTGCCTTCATGGTACAGCCTGATACCCTTTGCCATGCCTGCTGCTGCTGCAGTCCGAAATGCTTCGCTTTTCAGTGCCGTTGCATCTTGGGCGTTGCTGTGGAACCCCACCTCGATCAACGCCGCCCTTTTGGATGGGTCAGTTAGGCGCAGTTCGCCGTAATTTCCGTATCTGGGTTGTAAGTCGACGCTCCAGTTTCTGTAGAAGGGGTGTGCTTGAATGGTCTCCTTCATTGAACACAGCATGCGAGCGACAAACCGCGCATCATCCTGGCGATCTCGTTGGTAAAATCCCAAAGTTCCACGGATCGAAGTATTCGTCGAGCCATTGGTATGAATGTGCAACGAGTAGCTGGCGTTTACATGGTTGGCAAAGAGTGGGCGTGCGCGGATGTCGTCGTCTTCATGCCCATCTGGATCGTTATCATTGTTCAATGAGTTCCATATCTCCGGATTGTCCGGATACTGGCTCTCCAGCCAGGTTCGGGCTGACATTCTCCACCATGGTTGATTGCTCGGTGCGTGGATTGTGGCCTCGTTGGTACGCGCTTTTGCTACGCTCATATGAGACTTGTTGATCAGGTCTGCTGCTACGTCACGGGCGAAATAGGGGGTGACGAAGTCCTCCCGCATGCCGTTCATCAACGGGCGGCGCGTCTCCCACTGGCGGCTGACACCGTTGTAAAAATAGCCATGCCCGGCCGATACCATCACGACGACGGGCGGACCGTCCTGCCGTTCTTCCTTGGTTGTATCGGCTGCCGGTGTCGTTGCGGGTAAGTCCGGGTGGTAGTAAAAGATGTCCTTGCCCCCATACGTACAGGTATAGCCATCAATACGCACCGCGTCCTTGAGGATGGAGATCGCCTCGGTCATCAGGAAATGGCATTGGCGTTCTGATGCGGCGCCCGCAGTAGCCGGCACAGCATCGCGTCCGAGATCTATCAGCATTTCCCTGTTCCCCGGGTTCAGGGTAGTCGTGATCACGACTTTCTTCTGCCCCGGGAGCAGGGGCTCGCTTTCCACGGCTTGCTGCAACTCCCTGTCGAGTAACGTTTCAACTTCAGCCCGTTCAGATGTGGGCAGTTCAGGAGCTCGCCTTGCTGGCGTGTGAAGGTTGTCTGCCAATGCAGAAAGCGGTGCGCTGGACGTGAGCGCGAGCAGCAGGGCCGCAACTGTTTTCATTCCGATGATCCGTAGTCGTTCATTGTTCAATTTCTGGATGGATGCGTAACGGGATGCTCTGACCAACATCGCCGAGAGGCGCTCTGCTTGATCTCACGGTGCGAGCGAGAACTGGTCGGTCGCCTTGCCGGAGGGAGGAGTCAGGGCCTCTCTCTTCCCGCGCTTCCTCATCATCCAGAGTGCCGAAGACTGCGCGCGGTGCGCCATAAGCAATGCTGCAAACTGCGTCGTGCCGCACCACGACTCTCATCGGGCACCTCATGTTCCGAGGCGGCGTCACGCGCTCGATATGCGTATGAGTGCAGTCATGGCGTTGAAGAACCTGACCGACCAGCAGGGCGCTCGCTCCAGCCACGTTCCGCAACGCCAGCGGCCGCACAACCGCCTGTTCTGCGCGCGCAGCAAGGACCATACTCCGCGCCATGGTCCCGCCGCGCATCTCCCGCGCCCACTTGGCCGCGCTGCTTCACAGCGAGGCCTGGCGTCGCCGTGCGGCGCTGTGGCTGGGTGCGGTGGCGGTTGCGCTGATCGCCATCCTGTTCGCCAAGGCCAGCGATGCGGCCTTCGCGCTGTTCCAGCGGGTCATCGCGCACTCGCCATGGTGGGCGCTGCTGCTCACGCCGGGCATCTTCGCCCTGCTGGCGTGGCTGACCAGCGGTGCGATGCGGCCCACCCGGGGCAGTGGCATTCCGCAGGTCATCGCGGCGCTGGACACGCCCGACGCGGCGTTCCGCCGCAGCAACCTGTCGCCGGCGGTGTCGGCAGGCAAGCTGCTGCTCACCTCGTTGTCGCTGCTTGGCGGCGCCTCGGTAGGGCGAGAGGGCCCCACCGTGCACGTGGGTGCCAGCCTGATGTATCTGTTTGGCCGCTGGTTCGGCTTCAAGGACCCGCGCGAGCTCTCGCACTTTCTGCTGGCTGGCGGTGCGGCCGGTATTGCGGCGGCGTTCAATACGCCGCTGGCCGGCATCGTGTTCGCCATCGAGGAACTGAGCGGGCGCTTCGAGCACCGCTTCTCCGGCACGCTGCTCACGGCGGTCATCGTCGGCGGTGTGGTGTCGCTGGGTCTGCTGGGCAATTACACCTATTTCGGCCATGTGAGCGCACGTCTGCCGCTGGGGCAGGGCTGGGCGGCCATCGTGCTGTGCGGCGTGGTGGCAGGGCTGCTGGGTGGACTGTTCGCGCGCATGGTGCTGGCCACGGTGGCCGGCCATCCGCTGTGGCTGGGCCGGCTGCGCCAGCGCCATCCCGTGCTGCTGGCGGCGGGGTGTGGCCTGGTGGTCGTCGGACTGGCGCTGGTGTTTGGCAACGGCGCGTTCGGTACCGGCTACGAGCAGGCGCGCAGCCTGGTGCAGGGGCAGGCGGTGGTGGGGCACGAGTTCGGCCTGATGAAGCTGCTCGCCAATCTGGCTTCCTATGTCGCGGGTATTCCCGGTGGCCTGTTCTCACCGGCGCTGGCGGTTGGCGCTGGCATCGGCCACAACCTGGCCGTGCTGATGCCGGGCGTGGACCCGCGTGCGTTCGTGCTGCTGGGCATGTGCGCCTACCTCACCGGTGTCACCCAGGCGCCGCTGACCTCGGCGGTGATCTCGCTGGAACTCACCGACAGCGGCGACCTGCTGCTGCCCATCCTGGCCACCGTGCTCATCGCGCGCGGCGCCTCGGGGCTGGTGTGCCGCGTGCCGATCTACCGCGGGTTGGCCGAGCAGCTGTTGGCAACAACGGCGCCTTCTTCCAAGCCCCGGAGCTGAGCGCGGCAGGGGCAACGCAACATGCCTGTGCGCTTGTAGGCTGCGCCTGAAATATTATAACGTTGCGGGCCGTGGCGGCTCTGGCTTGCCGCGCCATGGAGTCGTGAAGGAGACCGCATGCCCGCTGCACCCCGTTCAACGCTGGTCGGCGTGCCGACCGCCGCCGTGCCTGCCCCGCGCGGCGTTCGACTGCAGAGCATCGACGCGCTGCGTGGTCTGGTGATGGTGCTCATGCTGCTCGATCATCTGCGCGAAACCTGGTTCCTGCACGTGCCGGTCGCCGACCCCATCGATGCGACCACGGCGCTGCCGGCGATGTACTGGGCGCGGCTTGCGGTAAGTCTTTGCGCGCCCATCTTCGTAGCGCTCACCGGCGTCTCGGCGTATCTGTTCAGCACTCGGCATACGCTGGCCGAAACCCGCACCTACCTCGTCAAGCGCGGCCTGGTACTGATGGCGCTGGAGGTCTTCTTCCTCTCCGAGCTGTACTGGGGCATCGCGGCGCCGACGTTCTGGCTGCAGGTGATCTGGTGCATCGGCGTATGCATGATCGCGCTGGCGATGCTGATGGGTCTGCCGCGCCGGCTGCTGCTGGCCGCAGGCCTGCTGATCGTATGCGGGCACAACCTGCTTGATGCCATCACGCTGGGTCCGGATGACCCGTTCTTCGTGCTCTGGGCGATGCTGCACCAGCGCGATGTGATCGCCCTGCCGTTTGGTTTCGTTGCCAAGACCACCTATCCGGTGCTGCCGTGGATCGGGGTGATTCTGCTCGGCTTTGCGATCGGGCCGTGGTTCGGCCCTGGCGTGGACACGCGCGTGCGTCGGCGGCGCCTGCTGCAGCTCGGTGGCGTGATGCTGGCGGCCTTCGTGCTGCTGCGGTGGTGGAACGGCTACGGCGACACGCCATGGTTCGTGGTGGACGGTGACGCGATGCGCACGCTGATGAGCTTCCTCGCACTCACCAAGTACCCGCCGTCGCTGCTGTTCCTGCTGTTGACGCTGGGCATCGGCGCGCTGCTGCTGGCCGGCTTCGAACGCCTGCGCGAGGGCCGCGTGCTGGCGATGCTGTCGGTCTTCGGCGGTGCCCCGATGTTCTTCTACCTGCTGCACCTCAGCGTGCTGCGGGTGCTGTATCACAGCGCTTACGCGATCTGGGGACCGACCCAGGGCAGTGTGTTCGGGGTCGAAAACTACGGCTGGGTGCTCGTCTGGTACGTGGCCCTGCTCATTCCGCTGTATCTGCCCACGGCGTGGTTCTCGCGCTTCAAGGCCGCGCGGCGCGACATCGCCTGGCTGAAGTACTTCTGAGCACTGGGCGCCGTGGTCGCCTGCGGCATAGGCTATCGTGCTGCTGAGCCGATGCACCTGCGCGTGCGTGGTTCGACTCCGCAGCCCACGAGAACAGACACATGCAGACCATTGGCCTCATCGGCGGGATGAGCTGGGAATCCACGCTGCCCTATTATCGCCGCATCAACGAGACGATCCGCGACACGCTGGGCGGGCTGCATTCGGCCAAGGTGCTGCTGCACAGCGTGGACTTCCACGAGATTGAAGTGCTGCAGCGCGCCGGAGACTGGGACGCGGCGGGACAGGCGATGGCGGCAGCCGCGCGTTCGCTGCATGCCGGTGGCGCGGACTTCATCGTGCTGTGCACCAACACCATGCACAAGGTCGCCGATGCCATCACTGCGGCGACGCCGTTGCCGCTGCTGCACATCGCCGACGGTACGGCGGCCGCGCTGGCCGGGGCGGGCATTGCCCGGGTCGGTCTGCTCGGAACGCGGTTCACGATGGAGCAGGACTTCTACCGCGCACGCCTGGCGTCGCGCGGCTTTGAGGTGCTGGTGCCCGAGGCCGATGACCGCAACGACGTGCATCGCATCATCTACGACGAGCTGTGCCAAGGGGTGATCGACGCATCATCGCGGGCGGTCTACCGCGCGGTGATGGCCCGGCTGGTCGCGGCAGGGGCGCAGGGCATCATCCTGGGCTGCACCGAAATCGCGCTGCTGGTCGGTCAGACCGATGCCACCGTGCCGCTGTTCGATACCACCGCGCTGCACGCCGAAGCGGCGGCACGACGCAGCCTGGAGGGCTGAGTCGGGCTGCAGAGAGCAATGCCGTCGGGCCACGCCCACGCGGCGCGGTCCTGGGTCTGTCAGGTCGGACGCTCGGCATGCCGAACCGAGGCCCGGCCCCGTGCCGAGGCGCTTCAAGGCCCTTTCAAGCCATGTCCCGGGACAGACCCTGCGACATTTTGTCGCCGATTTTCACAGTGGCTTCAGGTTTGGCGACAGTGGGCCGATAGAGCGCGTATCCACCCCTCGTCACCATGGAAGCGATGCAATGGAATACTTCAGGAATCTAAAAGTGGCTGCGAAGCTCACACTGGGCTTCGGTGTGCTGCTGGTCTTGCTCATTGCATCGTCATCGCTGGCCATCTACCGCGCTGGCGAAATCAACGATCAGACCCGGATCCAGGCGGAGAATGACCGCCAGGTGCAGCAGCTGTACACGATGCGCAAGGCGAACTTCGTCAACGAGCGCAACCTGCGCGACATGATCCTGGACGGCTCGGACAACGGTGAGGCGATCTTGGCGAACATCCAGGCAACGCGTGCCGAGTACGCTGCGGCAAAGAAAGCACTGGACGCGATTGTCACCGATGCCGAGGGGCAGGCCTCGCGAGACCGCATCGAGGCGACGCGCGTGCCGGCCGTGGCGATGCACGACCGCATCATCGAGTTGGCCAAGGTCAATGATGATGATGGTGCCAAGGCACTGCTCTACGGTGAAGGACGAGCCCTGATGCTGGCACGTGAAAAGGCGCTGCTGGATGCTGTCGCCCTGCAGGAACAGCACAATGCCGCCAGTGCCGCGACCGTCGAAGCCGCCCTGGCCTCCACGCGCACCGTGCTGATCAGCTTTGCGCTGCTGGCCGTGGTGATCGGCATGCTGATGGCATGGTCCATCACGCGCAGCCTGGTTGGACCGCTGCGCAGTGCGATGGACGTATCGCGCGCGATTGCCGACGGCCGCTTTGACGTGGTCAGCGGTGCACGCAGCCGCGACGAAACCGGTCAGCTGCTGACCGGCATGGATGAGATGAGCAGCCGTCTGCGTGCATTCTCCACCGCGCAGCAGACCATGGCGCAGCGCCATGACGCCGGCGAGCTTGGCTACCGCATCGACGCCACGGCGTTCCCGGGTGATTTCGGCAGGATCGCCGAGAACACCAACACGCTGGTCGGCAGCAGCGTGGCGCTGACCGAGCGCATCGTCGATGTGATGGGAAGCTACGCAGTCGGTGACCTGTCGCAGGACATGGAGCCGCTGCCGGGTGACAAGGCCCGTTTCACCGAAGCGATGACCACCACCAAGCGCAACCTGGCCGCGATCAACCAGCAGATCCATCAGCTGGCTTCGGCCGCCGCGGCAGGTGATTTCAGCCAGCGCGGTGATGAGACCGCCTTCGACCACGACTTCCGGGGCATGGTCGAGCGGTTGAACATGATGATGCACGTCAGCGACGAGAACCTGCGCAAGCTTTCCGCACTGCTGAAGTCGATCGCCAGCGGCGACCTCACCATGCGGATGGAAGGCGAATACCAGGGCGTGTTTGCCAGCATGCGTGATGATGCCAACACCACCGTGGGTCAGCTGACCGGCATCATCGGCAGCATCCAGACCGCTGCAGGCAGCATCAGCACGGCGGCGGTGGAAATCGCCAGCGGCAACAACGATCTCTCACGGCGCACCGAGCAGCAGGCGGCCAACCTGGAAGAGACCGCTGCCTCGATGGAGGAGCTGACCTCCACCGTGCGCCAGAATGCCGAGCATGCACGCCAGGCCAACCAGCTCGCCATCGGCGCGGGCACCGTGGCCTCCGATGGCGGCAAGGTGGTGCAGGATGTCGTGGTGACGATGCGTGCCATCGAAACCTCGTCGAAGAAGATCGCCGACATCATCTCGGTCATCGACGGCATAGCCTTCCAGACCAACATCCTGGCACTGAACGCGGCAGTGGAAGCGGCACGTGCAGGCGATCAGGGCCGCGGTTTTGCGGTGGTCGCCAGCGAGGTACGCACGCTGGCGCAGCGCTCGGCGGCCGCTGCGAAGGAGATCAAGGGCCTGATCGAGGACTCGGTGGCCAAGGTGGAACTTGGTGCGGGGCTGGTGGACAAGGCCGGCGACACCATGAGCGAGATCGTGACCTCGGTGCAGCGGGTCACCGACATCATGGCCGAGATTTCAGCTGCCTCGCAGGAGCAGTCGGCGGGCATCGAACAGGTCGGCCAGACCGTGATGCAGTTGGATGAAACCACCCAGCAGAACGCGGCTCTGGTGGAAGAGGCGACGGCTGCGGCGCGCGCGATGGAGGAGCAGGCGGTGGCGTTGTCCGGTGCGGTAGCGCAGTTCAAGTTGTCGGCAGGGGGGGCGACGGCGGCCGCGGTGCCACCGCCGGCGCCGCTGTCGGCGGCGACGAAGGTGGCCACTGCTGTGACCAGGCCGGCAGCGAAACCGGCAGCACGTCGGGCGCCGGCACTGGCGGTTGCAATTGCTGATGAGGAGGGCAGCTGGCAGGAGTTCTGAGCGGCCTGTTGAACGGCACGATGGAGCTGGTTGGCAGGGCCGGGGAGAGTGACGACCAGCGGTCGTCACCTACCGGGGCCAGGGCGGATCGGGGTCGGAAAGCGTGACGACCAACGGTCGTCACCTGCCGGGACGAGACGGGGCCCACACATGCCTTCAGCAGTGCACCACGTCCTTCACCGCGCCCTGCAGGGCATCGATATGGAAGGGTTTGGCCAGAAAGCGTGCGTGCTGGTGCGGGCGGGGCAGGGTGTGACCGTGCCCCGCCGAGGCGAACAGGTAGGGAATGCCGAGGTCGGCCAACCGATCGGCCACGGGATACACCAGCCCGTCGCCCAGCTCGATATCGAGAATGGCACCGTCAAACTGCGCATCGTCCAGATACGCCAACGCCTCGCGTACGCCGTGGGCATGGGTGACCTGGTTGCCGCGGTCGGTCAATGCCATCTCGACCAGCAGGGCCAGGTCCACCTGGTCTTCAACCAGCAGCAGGCGGCAGCCACCGGGCTGGGCGTCATGATGCATCTGCATGGTGAGATCCCGACGTTGGTATGTTGAGTGGCTGCCAGTCTGGTACGCCTGGCATAAAGGCACTGGCTGCGTGCTGTGTGCATGACGCGAAAGCGTGCATGCACCGCGCTTGCGCGCGCTGTGGCAGCATGCAGGTACATCCCCCAAGGAGTCGCCGCATGCGTCTTTCCGAACAGCAGCTGGACATCCTGCGCGCCATCCTCGCCACCGATCCGGTTTCGGCCGAGGACGCTACGTGGGCGGTCAAACATGGCCTGGCGGTCCAGGCTGAAGATGGTGATATCGATCTGACCCAGGCCGGACGGGAGCTGGTGGGCGCTGACTGAACGACCGCGCGCTGGTGACGGCGCCGCCGCTTGGCCTCTCATAGGCGCTGGCGTACCCTGCGCCACCGTGGATGCTGCCTGCGTTGCCGATGAAGTACCGCCGTTTTCTGTTTGACCTTGACGATACGTTGCTCGATTTCAGGGCCTCCGAGCGCCTGTCGTTCGAGCGCACCCTGCAGGCCCTGCAGATCGATGCTCCGCTGCACGACCTGTATGCGCGTTATCAGCTGGAAAATACCGCGCTGTGGAGCCAGCTCGAACGCGGCGAGGTGAGCAAGGACGCACTCAAGTGGCAGCGCTTTGCGCGCACGTTCGCAGCCTTTGGCCTGGACGCCGACTCCCATCAGGCCGGCGAAGTCTACCTGCAGCTGCTGCCGCAGACCGTTGTGCTGGTGCCGGGTGCAGAAGCCTTGTGTCGGCAGCTGGCGGCCGTGGGCGAGCTGGGCATCATCACCAATGGCATCGAAGCAGTGCAGACGCGGCGCATCGCCGCCTCGGGGCTGGCGCCGTGGATCCACTTCGTTGCCACCTCGGAAGCCTGCGGATACGCCAAGCCGGACGTGCGCTTCTTCGCCTATGCCAGTGCCCGCTTCAGCACATTCTCCAAGGCTGATACGGTGATCGTCGGCGACCGTCTGGAGGCCGATGTGCTCGGTGCCAACCGGTTCGGCATCGACAGCTGCTGGTTCAATCCGGCCGGTCTGGACAACCCGACCACCGTACGCCCCACCTGGGAAGTGGCCAGTCTGCACACTCTGGCCAGCCAGCTGAAGTAGCCCCATCAGCCGGCTCAGCTGCTCAAGGCTCTATCACCAGAGGACGCCGCAGGCGGCTTCAGAGCTGGCCGTCGCGCAGGTAGTCGAACAGTTCGGCGTCGCTGTTGAGGCCGAGCTTGAGCATGGCATCACCCTTCTGGCGGCTGATGGTGCTGGCGCTGCGGTGCAGCATGGCGGCGATGTCCTTGATCGCCATGCCCTTGCCGATCAGTCGCACCACCTCCACCTCCCGCGGCGAGAGGGGGCGGCCCTGATGCTCGTCCATCGAGGTGCTGCCGGCTGCGTCCACACGTTCCTTCAGTGCCTGGCTGACATACGGGATGCCGCGGTGGACGCTGCGGATCGCCGCCGGCAGTTCGTCCATCGGCGAGCCTTTGTCGACCAGGCCCAGCACCCCGGCCTCGCGCACCATGCGCAGGATGGCCAGGTTGCTCGACACGCTCAGCATGAGCACCGGCAGGTCGGGATAGTGGCGGCGGATCATGCTGATCATCGCAAAGCCGTCAGGGGAGCTGCTCTCGGGCATCGAGTAGTCGGTGACCAGCAGGTCACACGGCTGGGATCCCAGCAAGGCGAGCAGTTCCTGCGCGGAGCTGGCCTCGGCCACCACCTCGCCCACGCCGCTGGCATGGATGACCGAGCGTGCTCCGAAGCGCACCACGGGATGATCGTCGGCAATGATGATGCGTAACGTCATGTTCTAGTATGGCCCGGGGCGGTCGGAAAGCTGGATGACAGCAGTTGGAGGCGATTTGCCCATTCTATGGAGAGCGAACCACGTGCGCACGAACCCAAGGAAACAGGGGTATTGGTGGATTGGGGTCCTTCTGTGGCTGATCCCAGCGCTGGCGTGGGCTGCACCGGTGATGCAGGGGGCGCCCGGCGCCGACGCGGGTGAAACACAGCCGACGTTGGTGGTGGGGGTCTACGACAGTGGGTGGCCGCCCTTCGAGTTCATCGAGGACGGGGAGGTCAACGGATTTGCTCCAGATCTGCTGTCGCAACTGGCGGCCTCGACGGGCATGAAGGTGGAGTATCGGCGCTATCCGGACTGGATGCATGTGCTCGATGCCGCCTGCCGGGGTGAAATCGATGTGGTGATGAACATCGCCGCTGGTGGTGCTGCCCATCGCTGCCTGCTGTACACCGCGCCCTACGCGCGTTCGCCGATGGCCGTGGTAGGGCGTCCCGACGATCTGCGCGCCTCCGAAGATCCGGATCTGGTCGACCTGCGCGTGGTCACCGAGCAGGGGTTCCTGACCGGCCCCAGTGTGCGCGCACGCTTCCCGGCGGCGCGCCAGCTGCAGGCCAGCGGCACCCTGCAGGCGCTGCAGCAGGTGCAGGCCAACGAAGCGGACGTCTACATCGGCAATGCGTTCGTGGCCAGCCAGCTGATCCGGACCCACCAGCTCACCGGCCTGCAGCTGCTGCGGCCCAGCGATCTGCCGGAAGAGGCGTTGCGGTTGGGCGTGGTGCCCTCGCGTCCGCAGCTGCTGGAACTGTTGGACAGCGCGCTGGCGGCCCTGCCAGCGGCAACGCGGACGCGGATGGAACACCGCTGGCTGCAGCCGCCGGTATGGTCTGCCGCGGCACGACGCGCGCTGGACCAGGCCGAGCAGCGGGCGTTGAGCACGCCGCTGAAGATCGGGTTTGCGCCCAATGCGGCGCCGCTCTCCTTTGCCGATGCCGACGGCCGGCCTGATGGTCTGGCCAGCGTGTATCTCAAGCGACTGGTGGCAGCCGGCGCCACGCTTACCCCGGAAACCAGCCACGACTGGTACGAAGTGCGTGAAAAGATGCGCAGCGGGCAGCTCGATGCGGTGATGGGTGTTCCAGCCGATTCGACCTACCTCGGCGATGACTGGGTGTTCAGCCAGCCCTTCATCCAGGTGCCCAATGTGATCGTCACCCGGCGCGGCAGCACGGGTGTCATCGACCTGGACGACCTGGACGGCAAACGTGTTCTTCTTTCAGACCCTGACCGCCTGCGCAGCAAGGTGCTGCAGGCCGCACCGCAGGCGCGTGTGGTCGCGGCCCGCAGCACCGAACAGGCACTGCAGCGGCTGCGCGATGGCGAAGCCGATGCCTACGTCGGCAATCTTGCCGCCGTGGACCGGCTGCTGCGCGACCGCTTCGCCGACGTGTTGCAGGTGGCAGCGCCGGCCGGGTTCGACGACCCGATCGCGCTGGCGGTGAAGCGCCGCCATGCTGCGCTGGCGACCACCTTTGACCGTGTGCTGCAGCAGATGGATCCCAACGAGCGTGAGGCCCTGCGTGACGCCTGGCTGGCCAGCGACGCGCATGCCCGTCAGGACTGGCCGGTGTGGTTGGGCTGGGCGGTGCCGCTGGCGCTGCTTCTGCTGGCCGCGCTGGTGGTCCATCTGCTGGGCTGGTGGCGGTTGCGAGGCGAGCTGGTCGAGCGACGGCAGCGGGAACAGCGGCTTGAGGATCTGACCAGCAACCTGCCCGCGGTCATCTACCAGATGCGGCGCAGTGTCGACGGTGAGATTTCCTTCCCGTATATCGCCGGTGACCTGCAGGCGCTGTTCGGCATCAACCGGACACAGGCGATGGCCGATGTGGGTGCCCTGCTGGCATGCATCGACGAACGTGACCGTGCTGCGGTGGAAGAAAGAGTGCAGCAGGCGGCACGTACGTTCAGCCCGTTGGCGATGGAGTACCGCACCGCCCCACACGGGCGCTGCATCTGGGTGCGCAGCCAGGCGCAGCCCTATGCCACTGAAGCGGGTACCGTGACATGGAGTGGATACTGGGTGGACGTCACCGAGGCGCGGGCCCAGGCAGATGCACTGTTGGACGCCAAGGCGGCGGCCGAGCAGGCGGTGGCTGCCAAGGCGCGCTTCCTGGCGGTGATGAGCCATGAGATCCGCACACCGATGAGCGGCGTGCTGGGCATGCTGGAGATGCTGGCCCACGGACAGCTGACGGCCGAGCAGCGCCGTCAGGTGGAACTGGCCGAGTCGGCCGCGCAGAACCTGCAGATGATGCTCGATGACATCCTGGACTACGCGAAGATCGACGCCGGCGCGCTGCGTCTGGATCCGCTGCCGATGCCACTGCGGCCGCTGCTTGAAGCGCTGCAGCAGCAGTTCGAGGGCACGGCGCGCGGCAAGGGGCTGCACTGGCTGGTGAAGGTGGACCCACGTCTGGCCACCGTGCATGAGGTCGACGGTCTACGCCTGCGCCAGGTGCTGTACAACCTGCTGGGCAATGCATTTACCACCACCCGGCAGGGCAGCGTGATCCTGCGTGTGGATGTGCTTGATGCCAGCTCGCCCAGCCTGCAGTCGGTTCGGTTGAGTGTGGTCGATACCGGTGAGGGCTATGCGCCGGAACAGCTGAGCATGGCGTTGCAGCCACTGGAGGATCCCGCTGCGGTGCTGCCGGTCGGCATGGCCGGCACCGGACTGGGTCTGAGCATCAGCCAGCGCCTGGTGCAGTTGATGGGCGGGCAGATGGTGGTGCACAGCGTCCCGCGTCGCGGTACCGAGGTGGAGGTCGTGCTGCAGCTGCTGGTGGCCAGTGACGACGACGTGGCCGCAGCGCTGCCTGGCGGGCAGGGCGCCGAGCCGCTGCCCGTCGCGCTGCAGCAGGCCAACGTGCTGGTACTGGAAGACCACCCGGTGGCGCAGGCGATGATGGCTTGGCGGCTGGAAAAGCTGGGGGTGCGTCATGTGCTGGCCAGTGACGGCCGGCAAGGCCTCCACCTGCTCGCCAGTCAGTCGTTCAGCCTGGTTATCGCCGATTGTCATATGCCGGTGATGGACGGCTACGTGTTCACCCGCCTGCTGCGCGAACGCGAGGGGCGCACCGGTGGGCCACGGCTTCCGGTCGTGGCGCTGACCGCCAGCACCTTGGCCGATGACCAGCGACGCTGTCACGATGCCGGCATGGACGAGGTGCTGCTCAAGCCCTTGTCGCTGGCGCAGCTGCGCGAATGCCTGCTGCGCTGGTTGACGCCGCCGCAGGGGTAAGCGGGGCCGGGCCGCGTCCGACGACGCGGCATGGGCCGTCGTTACCGGGCGTGTTCCTTCAGGTACTCGATGACCAGTCGGCGCCGCTCGGGGTCCGGGAACGCGTTGTACATGCGCGTTCCCGGCACGCTGCGGGTGGGTGAGGCCAGAAAGGCGTCCAGTGTCTGCTCGCTCCAGACGATGTCGGCCTGCTGCATGCCGGCCGAATAAGGGTAGCCGGCCACGCTGCCGGCACGCCGGCCAAGCACGCCGTGCAGGTTCGGCCCGAAGCGGTGGATGCCGCCGGCATGCACGGTATGGCAGCCGGCGCAGATCTCGAAGGCCCGCTCGCGCTCGCGGGCCTGCTGTTGCGCAGGGTCCAGCGGGACCTGCGCGCCACAGCCGGCCAGCGCCAGCAGCGCCGGCAGCCAGAGCGGCACAGACAACCGCATGGCCGCTTACATGCCCGAGTAGTTGGGGCCGCCGCCACCCTGCGGCGTCACCCACACGATGTTCTGGGTGGGGTCCTTGATGTCGCAGGTCTTGCAGTGCACGCAGTTCTGCGCGTTGATCTGCAGCCGCTCGCTGCCACCCTCACCGACAAACTCATACACGCCCGCGGGGCAGTACCGCGCTTCCGGGCCGGCATATTCGGCCAGGTTCACTGCCACCGGAATCGACGGGTCCTTCAGGGTCAGGTGGCTGGGCTGGTTCTCTTCATGGTTGGTGCTGCTCAGGAATACCGAGCTGAGCCGGTCGAAGGTCAGCACGTTGTCCGGCTTGGGGTAGGAGATGCGCGCATGCTGCGCAGCCGGCTCAAGGCAGGCATGGTCCGGCCTGTCGCGATGCAGGGTCCACGGCGGGTTGCGGATGCCCAGCTTCGGCAGCAGCCATTGCTCGACACCGGTCATCAGCGTGGCCATGTTGCGGCCCTTCTTGAACCACTGCTTGAAGTTCTTGGCCTGCTGCAGCTCGGCGTGCAGCCAGCTGGCCTCGAAGGCCTTCGGATAGGCATCCAGCTCGTCATGCTGACGGCCGGCGGCCAGCGCGTCGAAGGCGGCATCGGCAGCGAGCATGCCGGTTTTGAGCGCGGCATGACTGCCCTTGATGCGGCTGGCATTGAGGTAGCCGGCCTCGCAGCCGACCAGAGCACCGCCGGGGAAAACGGTCTTCGGCAGCGACAGCAGGCCACCGGCAGTCAGCGCACGTGCGCCGTAACCGATGCGCTTGCCGCCCTCCAGGTGCCGACGGATCGCCGGGTGGGTCTTGAAGCGCTGGAACTCCTCGAACGGGCTCAGCCACGGGTTGCGGTAGTCCAGACCGACCACGAATCCGATGGCGACCTTGCCGCCTTCAGCGTGGTACAGGAAGGAGCCACCGTAGGTGTCACTGTCCAGCGGCCAGCCGGCGGCATGCACGACCAGGCCCGGCTCGTGCCTGGCCGGGTCGATCTGCCACAGTTCCTTGATGCCGATGCCGTAGGACTGCGGGTCCTTGCCGGCATCGAGCTGATAGCGGGCGATCAGCTGCCGGCCCAGATGGCCGCGTGAGCCTTCGGCGAAAATCGTGTAGCGCGCATGCAGGGCCATGCCGCGCTCGAAGTTGGGGCCGCGCGTGCCGTCCTTCTCGATTCCCATGTCGCCGGTGGCCACGCCGATCACCTGGTCCTGCTCGCCATACAGCACTTCGGCCGCAGCAAAGCCGGGGAAGATCGCCACTTCGAGTGCCTCGGCCTGCTGCGCCAGCCAGCGGGTTACCTCACCGAGACTGACGATGTAGTTGCCTTCGTTGTGGAAGCATTCGGGCAGCAACGCCTGCGGCGTGCTGCGCGCGCCGGTCTCGCTGAGGAACAGGAACTCGTCGCGGGTGACCGCCTGCTTCAGCGGCGCGCCGCGCTCGGCCCAGTCAGGAAACAGTTCACTCAGCGCGCGCGGGTCCATCACCGCGCCGGAGAGCACATGCGCGCCAGGCTCGGAGCCCTTCTCCAGCACGCACACCGACAGGTCGGTGCCCGCCTCGACCGCGCGCTGGCGCAGCCGGATGGCGGTGGCCAGGCCGGCCGGACCTGCGCCGACGACGACGACATCGAATTCCATTACTTCTCGCGGCGACAGTTCGGTGGCTTCAACGCTCATGAAATACCTGACTCTTGGGTAGGCCGGTGGTGCGGACTGACCGGCGGTTGCCTGGGAATCGCCTGTGCTGCGGTGGCGAAACGACTGTTTGAATCCTGCAGGTTACCGGGATGCGTTGTTCGCGCCTAGAGCGCGTGCCGCTTGAGAAATGCACTGGTTTGCGTGCTGCAGTGCAGCGAACGCGGTGAGGTGCCCAGGCCCCGGGCCTTGGCATTGAGAAGCTGCAACGCCAGAGGCGAAACGATTGCTTGTTCGGCGCCTTCTGCATTATGTGCACGGTATCGCCATCCCCTGCCGGGCTCCTTGCATACGCTGGAGGTGCTTGGTGGCACGGGGGATGCGCGATGCCCTACGAACTCTACATCCGTGAAGTTGCTGCCCCTTACGGCGACTGCCAAGCATCCAGCGGCGTGTCTTCCGACGAAGCGCATGCCGCGCTGCTGTGTCCCGCTGCACGCGTCAGCCTGTTGGCCGCCGCGATCATCGCACTCGGCAGCCAGCACGCGGCGCGTTACGCCGAGGCCCAGCTGCGGCACGCCGTGCGGCATGTGCGCGCGCTGCAGGCAAAAGCGCAGGCCGGCATGGCGGCAATGCCCTGCCTGCGGCTGCGCTTTTCCACGCAGAAGCTGCCGCCGGGCAAGTTCGACGAGCTCGACAAGCAGCTTGCCGGTCAGCAGGAGGGACTCAACGCGCTCACCGTGGAGCAGTATCTGCAGGCACGCGCGCGCTTCGGCCCCCAGCAGCGCAACCGCAACGTCGCCCGGCATGCGCGCAGCGCCGAGCGCGAACGGCTTCTGCAGGAACACACCCGGAGTCTGCTGGCGCAGGGGCTGGACGCCGCGCAGGCGCAGCAGCAGGCCGAGCGCGAGGTGGAGCGGGCGATGCGCACGCTGCACGCCCTGCACAACCCTGACCTGGTGGCGGGCGGACGTGACGAGATTGCGGGTTTTGGCGACGGCCAGGTCAACTCCACCATCGGCCGCCAGTGGAGCCACGCGCGGCGCGGCGCCCTCACGCGCGTGCAGGAACTGGACCGTGCCGCTGCTGAAGTGGCCGAGGAAGCGCGCAGCTATTGCCACATGAATGGGCTGTTGGAACGCGGCGATTAGCCGCAGCCAGGTGGCTCGACCTGTCTGGGCGCAGCGACGACAATGCCGGTATCTCTTTCTGCCGGTGAGCCGTTCAATGGGCCTGAGTCCGCATGATCTGTTCGATGTACGTTCCCTGCTGGACGATGAAGAACGCGCCATCCAGGACGGCGTGGCCCGTTTCACCGACCAGCGTGTGCTGCCACTGATCGGACAGGCGTTCGACGACGCACGGTTTCCGGCCGAGCTGATTCCCGAGATCGCCAGCCTCGGTCTGCTGGGCGCGACCTTGCCGGTCGAACACGGCGGCGGCGGGCTGGGGCCGGTAGCCTACGGCCTGATCTGTCAGGAGCTGGAACGGGGAGACTCAGGCCTGCGCAGCTTCGTGTCGGTGCAGAGCTCGCTGTGCATGTACCCCATTCATGCCTTCGGCAATGATGCGCAGCGCCAGCAGTGGCTGCCGGCGATGGCGCGCGGTGAACTGATCGGCTGCTTTGGCCTGACCGAGGCGCACGGCGGCTCGGACCCCTCCAGCATGCGCACCCGCGCGGTGCGTGACGGCAGCAGCTGGCGCCTCAACGGCAGCAAGATGTGGATCACCAACGCCCCTATCGCCGACCTGGCGGTGGTCTGGGCGCAGACCGACGAAGGCGTGCAGGGCTTTGTGCTGGAAAAGGGCATGCCCGGTTTCAGCGTGCAGGACATCCACCGCAAGATGAGCCTGCGGGCCTCGCAGACCGGGGCGTTGTTCTTCGACGACGTCCGCGTTCCCGATGAGAACCGCCTGCCGGGGGTGAAAGGCATAAAGGGACCGTTGTCGTGCCTGAACCAGGCGCGCTATGGCATCAGCTGGGGCCCGATTGGTGCAGCAACGGCCTGCCTGCAGGAGGCGCTGGCGCACGCCGGCGAGCGGATTCTGTTCGGGCGCCCGCTGGCGGCCACGCAGAGCGCGCAGATCAAGCTGGCCGACATGGCGCGGCGGATCACCACCGCGCAGCTGCTGGCTCTGCAGCTGGGACGCCTGAAACAGCAGGGTCGTCTGCAACCGCAGCAGGTGAGCCTGGCCAAGTGGAACAACTGCCGCATGGCCATCGACATTGCCCGAGAGTGCCGCGACCTGCTGGGCGGCGCAGGGATCACCACCGAGCATGTCGCGATCCGGCATGCGCTGAATCTGGAATCGGTGATCACCTATGAGGGAACCGAAACCGTGCACCAGCTGGTGGTGGGACGCGAGCTGACCGGCATCAGCGCGTTCTGAGCGGCGCCCTGGGTGGCAACGTCACGTGCGCGCAGTCCGGCGCGGCGGGCAGAAGCCGTGACGACCAACGGTCGTCACCTACCGAAGCAGCTTTCGGTCAGGCGCCGCCGATGAAGTCGTGCTGGCGCCAGGCTTCGTACATCAGAACAGCGACGGTGTTGGAAAGGTTCAGGCTGCGGTTGCCTGGCCGCATCGGCAGGCGCAGGCGCTGGCCTTCGGGCAGCGCGTCCAGCACCTCCTGCGGCAGGCCGCGGCTTTCCGGGCCGAACAGGAACGCGTCACCGTCAGCGAAGGCCACGCTGTCATGCCGCACGCTGGCGCGCGTGCTCAACGCGAACAAGCGCCTGGGGGCGATGCGCTGCAGCGCGGTGTCCAGGTCCGGGTGGACCTGCATTTTCGAGTATTCGTGGTAATCCAGACCGGCGCGCTTGAGCTGCTTGTCCTCCAGCGCGAACCCAAGGGGCTCGACCAGGTGCAGCTGCGCGCCGGTGTTGGCACAGAGCCGGATCACATTGCCCGTATTGGGCGGAATCTCCGGCTGGAACAGTACGACATGAAACGTGGGGGCCTGGCTCATCGGACCAGTTTACCTGTGCGGCAGCGGGCTTACGGCTTGGCCAGCACCACGGCGGCTTCGCGGGCCAGGGCCTGCACCTGTGCCGTGGAGGGCCGCACGTGCAGCACCGGCAGGTTGACCACCACGTTGCCGGCCATCCCCAGTGCGGTGTTGGCCAGCTGGGCGGCATAGCGCTCGGCCTCCAGTTCGGCAACCAGCGCGATGCGCTGCTCCAGGCTGGGACGTACCTCGACCGCAGCGAGCGTGGTGATCGGCGCGGCCACCGCAGTGGCCTCCGGTGCGGCCACACCGGCCAGCAGGGTCGCATCCGGGCGAACCTGCACCGCCGCCAGCGTGGGGATGCTGCTGGCCGCTTCCCAGGCCTGCTGGGCCAGCTGCTCGGCGTCGGGGCGGACCTGCACGGTGTCCAGGGTGGGGAGCGAAGATGCCTGCACCGACGAAACAACCGCGGTACCGACGATCAGAGCGATGGCGATGGCGATGGTCTTGGTGTTCATGGCGGGGCCTGTTTAGTGTGTGTGGGCGGTGGTGTGGTAGTAAGGTAGTACACCAAATCTGGTCATGCAACAGAAATCGTCGAATCAACGCTTTTGTTCAGCGAGCAGTCATGTTCATTCGATTCGCTGGATACCACAGCTGGGATGGAGCAAGCCCTGTGCCAAGTGCAATCCCTTTTAATTCATGCATTTGCGGCGGGGTCTTGTGTCCGGCGTGCGGACACCTGTCCGCGCCGGTGGCCGGACGGACGTCATTGCGCGGCGCGCAGTACTCCCTGAAGACGCCTTGGGCGCCATGACCGCTGGACGATGTGCAGGCGCGCGGCTGCGCGCTAGGATCGCGCTTCACTTCCGTCGACCAAGGAACAAGGAATGACCCCCCGCCCGCGCGCCCGCGCTGCCCTGCTTGCTGTTTCCCTGGCCGCCGCCCTTGGCGGACTGGCGCCGCTGCCGCTGCTGGCCAGGCCGGCCGCGACCGCCTCGGTCGACATTCCGTTTGAGACCTTCACCCTGCCCAATGGCCTGCGCGTGGTGGTCCATACCGACCGCAAGGCGCCCATCGTGGCGGTCAATGTCTGGTACCACGTGGGCAGCAAGGACGAGCCGGCCGGTCGCACCGGCTTTGCCCACCTGTTTGAACACCTGATGTTCCAGAGCAGCGAGAATCACGACGGCGAGTACTTCGAGCCGTTCAAGCAGGTCGGTGCCACCGGTCAGAACGGCACCACCAACACCGACCGCACCAACTATTTCGAGAACGTGCCGACCACTGCGCTGGACATGGCGCTGTGGATGGAGTCCGACCGCATGGGCCACCTGCTCGGTGCGATCGACCAGGCGGCGCTGGACGAGCAGCGCGGCGTGGTCCAGAACGAGAAGCGCCAGCGCGAGAACCAGCCCTATGGTCAGGCGTGGAGCGAACTCAACCGCGCGCTGTACCCGGCCGGCCACCCGTATCACCACAGCGTGATCGGCTCGATGAACGACCTCAACGCCGCCTCGCTGGACGACGTCAAGAACTGGTTCCGCACCTGGTATGGCCCGAACAACGCGGTACTGGTGCTGGCCGGCGACATCGACGTGGCTACCGCCAAGGACAAGGTGGCGCGGTACTTCGGCAGCATCCCGGCCGGCCCGACCATGGCCCAGCCCAAGGTGGACGTGGCACCGCGTCCGGCGGACACGCGTGAAGTGATGACCGACAAGGTGCCGCAGGCACGCGTCTACCGCGCTTGGAACGTCGCCCAGGTCGGCACCACCGACATCGACCAGCTGCAGCTGCTGGGCCAGGTCCTCGGTGGCGCCAAGGCTTCTCGTCTGGACCAGCGTCTGCTGCACCAGGAAAAGCTGGTGGACAACATCAGTGCCGGTGCGATGACCTCGCAGCTGGGCTCCAACTTCGTGGTGATGGCCACGGTGAAGCAGGGCGTCGACCCGGCGCGCGTGGAAGCGATCATCGATGAGGAGATCGACCGTCTGATCAAGGACGGCCCGAGCGCCGAGGAACTGGCCCGTGCCAAGACCGCGTTCCGCGCCGGTTTCATCCGCGGCATCGAGCGCATCGGCGGTTTCGGCGGCAAGGCCGACGCGCTGGCCGAATGCGCCGTGTTCACCGGCGATCCGGGCTGCTTCCGCCAGTCGCTGGCCACCATCGAAGGCACCAGCGTGGCCGACGTGCGCGCGGTAGGCAGCAAGTGGCTCGGTGTGGGCAGCCACACCCTGGTGATCGAGCCGGGCGAGCGCATGGTGCTGGAGGAGGAACCGTCGGTGGCACCGGCGCCGTTGCAGCTGCCGCCGGTGGATCCCACGTTCAGCACCCTGCCCGAGCAGGTCGACCGCAGCGCCGGTGTGCCGCAGACCCGGCAGTTCCCGGAGCTGAAGTTCCCGCAGCTGCAGCGCGCCACCCTGCGCAACGGTACCCGGGTGATCCTGGCCGAGCGCCACGAAATTCCCGTTGTGCAGTTCAGCTACCAGTTCCCGGGCGGCTTCAGCGCCGACCAGGACCGCAAGCCGGGTACCGCCAACTTCACCATGGGCCTGATGACCGAAGGTGCCGGTGACCTGGGCGCCCTGGCCTTTGCCGATGCGGCCGAGGCACTGGGCGCGCAGATGGATGCGTCGGCCAGCCTGGATGCCAGCACCGTCTATCTCTCGGCGCTGAAGGAAAACCTGGCGCCGTCGCTGGCCCTGTACGCCACCATGCTGCGCCAGCCGCGCTTCGACGTCAGCGAAGTGGAGCGGGTCAAGGCCAGCTGGATCGCTGGCATCAAGCAGGAGAAGGCCGATCCGTCGGACGTAGCGATGCGCCTGTTGCCGCCGCTGCTGTACGGGCAGGGTCATCCCTACGCGATTCCCTTCACCGGCAGCGGTGATGAGGACGCCATCGCCAGCCTCGACCGCCAGGCGCTGGTGGATTTCCACAACGACTGGCTGCGCCCCGAGCAGGGCACGCTGATCGTGGTGGGCGACACCACGCTGAAGGAGATCGTGCCGCTGCTCAACCGCCAGTTCGGCAACTGGAAGAGCGAAGGTCCCGCGCCGCAGGTCAAGCCGGCCACCGCAGTGGCCCTGCCCAGCGCACCGCGCGTCTTCCTGGTCGACCAGCCCGGTGCGATCCAGGCCAACGTGTTTGCCGGGCAGCTGCTGCCCTCGACGATGGACCCGGGCGCGCTGCGCATGGATATCGCCAATGGCGTGCTGGGCGGTGACTTCACCTCGCGCCTGAACATGAACCTGCGCGAGGACAAGCACTGGTCGTACGGTGCGCGCAGCACGGCGATCAACAGCGTGGGCCAGCGCCCGTGGCTGGCGATGGCGCCGGTGCAGATCGACAAGACCGGCCCGGCCGTGGCCGAGATGCGCAAGGAGATCGTGGCCTTCGTCGACGGCAGCAAGCCGGCGACCGCCGCCGAGGTGCAGCGCATCCGCAACATCCAGACCCTCAGCCTGCCGGGAGCCTATGAGACGGCCGCTGCGGTGCTGGGCACCATCGGCAGCCTGGTGCAGTACCAGCGCCCGGACGACTACGTGTTCACGCGCAAGGCCGAGATCGAAGCGCTGACCCCGCAGCAGGTGCAGGACGCGGCCAGCGGCCTCAAGCCCGGTGCGCTGACCTGGGTGGTGGTCGGTGACCTCAAGCAGACCGAAGCGGCCGTGCGTGCGCTGGATCTGGGCGAGGTCAAGGTCATCGACGTCGACGGCAAGCCGGTCAAGTAAAGCCGCAGGGCGGGGGAGCGGGGCGGTGAGCCGCGCCGCTCCCTCTGTCCGGCTACCCCCGATTCAGCTTGTTCAGGCAGAATCACCCCATACCTCTCCAGGATCTGTGCCATGCGCGTTCTGCTGTTGTCTGCACTGCTGCTTTCCGCCACTGCCTGCACCTGGGTGCCGATTGAAACGAGCGGCAAGGGCGTGCGCGTGCTGCCGGCCGGCCCGCTGCCGCCGGGCTGCCAGAGCAAGGGTGAGGTGGTGGTGTCGGTCAAGAGCAAGGTAGGCTTCTACAACCGCAACCCGCTGCGCGTGCAGGACGAGCTGGAAACCCTGGCGCGTAACGAGGCGCCCAGCGCCGGCGCCAACGCCATCCAGGCGGCGGCACCGCCGGCCGACGGCAGCCAGCGTTTTGCCGCGTTCCAGTGCCCGCCGCGCTGAGCCGGGACCCGGTGGGCATGTCCATACGCCTGCGTCGAATTTCGTAAAGATGCGGTTAAAGGCCGAGGGCTATAGAATGGCACCCCCTTTCGCCTGAGCCTTGGCGCTATTTCGATGCTCTTCAAGAATGTCTCGATCGCCGGCCTGGCGCACGTCGATGCGCCGCACACGCTGACGACGAAGGAAATCAACGAACGCCTGCAGCCGACCCTGGACCGCCTTGGCATCCGCACCGACGTGCTGGGTGACATCGCCGGCATCCACGCGCGCCGCTTGTGGGACCCGGGTGTGCTGGCCTCCGACGCCGCCACCATGGCCGCCCGCAAGGCGCTGGAAGACGCAGGCATCGCGGCCGGCCAGGTGGGTCTGCTGATCAATACCTCGGTCAGCCGTGACTACCTGGAGCCGTCGACCGCCAGCATCGTCTCGGGCAACCTCGGCGTCAGCGAAGAGTGCATGACCTTCGACGTCGCCAATGCCTGCCTGGCCTTCATCAATGGCATGGACATCGCCGCGCGCATGCTGGAGCGGGGTGACATCGACTATGCGCTGGTCGTGGACGGTGAAACCGCAAACCTGGTGTATGAGAAGACGCTGGAGCGCATGACCGCCCCGGATGTCACTGCCGACGACTTCCGCAACGAGCTGGCCGCGCTGACCACCGGTTCCGGCGCTGCAGCGATGGTGATGGCGCGCGCGGAGCTGGTGCCCGACGCCCCCCGCTACAAGGGCGGCGTGACCCGGTCGGCCACCGAGTGGAACCAGCTGTGCCTGGGCAACCTCGACCGCATGGTCACCGACACCCGCACGCTGCTCATCGAGGGCATCAAGCTGGCCCAGAAGACCTTCACCGCCGCCCGGGAAGCGCTTGGCTGGGCCGTGGAAGAGCTGGACCAGTTCGTGATCCACCAGGTCAGCCAGCCGCATACTGCGGCCTTCATCCGCAACTTCGGCATCGACCCGAAGAAGGTGATGACCATCTTCGGCGAGCACGGCAACATCGGCCCGGCCTCGGTGCCGATCGTGCTGAGCAAGCTCAAGCAGCTGGGCAAGCTGAAGAAGGGTGACCGCATCGCGCTGCTCGGCATCGGCTCGGGCCTGAACTGCTCGATGGCCGAAGTGGTCTGGTAATCAGACCGCAATGTCCGTAACAAAGGGCCGGTTGAACCGGCCCTTTTCACAGGTGCCCCGCATGCGCGATCTCCCCGGTTATCCCTCCCACCCGCAGCGTTTCCAGGTGCGTCCCGGCCTGTCGATGAGCTATCTGGACGAAGGTCCGCGCGATGGCGAGGTCGTGGTGATGGTGCATGGCAACCCGTCCTGGAGCTATTACTGGCGCACGCTGGTGGCCGGGCTCTCGGACCGTTACCGCTGCATCGTGCCGGATCACATCGGCATGGGCCTGTCCGACAAGCCCGATGACAGTCGCTACCGTTACACCCTGCAGTCGCGCGTGGACGATCTGGATGCGCTGCTGGCGCACCTTGGCATCACCGGCCCGGTCACGCTGGCCGTGCACGACTGGGGCGGCATGATCGGCTTCGGCTGGGCGCTGGCGCACCATGCGCAGGTACAGCGGCTGGTCGTGCTCAACACGGCGGCCTTCCCGATGCCGGCAGCGAAGAAGATGCCTTGGCAGATCGCGTTGGGGCGGCACTGGAAGATCGGCGAATGGATCATCCGCCGCTTCAATGCCTTCTCCGCCGGCGCCTCGTGGCTGGGCGTGGAGCGCCGGATGCCGTCCGATGTGCGCCGGGCGTATGTCGCGCCGTATGACACCTGGGCCAACCGCATCAGCACCATCCGCTTCATGCAGGACATTCCGCTTGGGCCGACCGATGCGGCCTGGTCATTGCTGGAGCAGGCCGGGCAGGCACTGCCGCGCTTTGCCGACCGTCCCGCCTTCATCGGCTGGGGTCTGCGTGATTTCGTCTTCGACCATCACTTCCTGGCCGGCTTCCAGGCGGCCCTGCCGCAGGCGCAGGTGCATGCGTTCGAGGATGCCGGCCACTACGTGCTGGAAGACAAGCACGAGGTGCTGGTGCCGGAGATCCGCGCGTTCCTGGACGCCAACCCGCTGCAGGGTAGTTGACTGCGTCGCATCCGTGGCCGATCCCATGGTCGGCTGCGCTTCGTACAGATCGCAGAAAGAGGCCGCGCTACGCGCTCGCCGGGCAGAGCCCGGCGCTACAGGCACCGCGATGTCACCGGTAGGTGACGACCGTTGGTCGTCACTGCTTGTGCCATCCGCGCCTCGCGCGTGAGCCGACCGCCGGGGCGGCTCTACCGGGGTCAGGCTGCGACCGGTGCCTGCGGTGAAGGACTGTTGCCGTTGTCATCGGGATGGTCGTCGTCGTTGTCGGCGTCGTCGCGCCACCGCCAGTCGGCCAGCGTCAGCGGCGGCATGCCATGCACGATGCGGGCCTTGTCACACTGCGGGCTGGCCTTGCCGTACTCCCATGAGGCATCCACTTCACGGCACACGCTGGGCCGGTTGGGGTGGATGCTGCAACGTGAGTACACGCCGATCTCCGCATCCAGCGCAACGCAGCGGACCGGCTTGGACATCGTGCCGCGCATGCACAGCCGGTGCGGGTCGAGCACTTCGGTCAGCGCGTGCGGCACGCCGCCGGGGGTGACCTCGTCCGACTCCATCCAGTGGAAGGCCACGCGGTACTGGGTGCAGCAGGCGCCGCATGTCATGCAGGGATGTTGCATGGTCGCGCCGCCTCGGGCGGCAGGAGAATGGGAACGAAGCTGCGGATTCTCCACGAAGCCGGGCGCCGCGCAAGATTTTTCCGAAGCGGCGACAATGAACGGATGAACCGACCCTGCAATATCGCCGCGCGGCTGCCCGAACTGGCCCGCCAGCGCCCTGACCAGATCGCCATCCGCTGCCCCGGCCGACGGGGCCCCGGCAACGGTATGGCCGCCTACGACGTGACGCTGGACTATCGCCAGCTGGATGCCCGCAGCGACGCCATGGCGGCGGGCCTGGCCGCCTACGGCATCGGCCGCGGGGTGCGCACGGTGGTGATGGTGCGGCCCTCGCCGGCCTTCTTCCTGCTGATGTTCGCGCTGTTCAAGCTCGGCGCGGTGCCGGTGCTGGTCGACCCCGGCATCGACAAGCGCGCGCTGCGGCAGTGTCTGGACGAGGCCCAGCCCGACGCCTTCATCGGCATCCCGCTGGCCCATGTGGCAAGGATCGCCCTGCGCTGGGCGCCGTCGGCGCGCAGGCTGGTCACGGTGGGGCGACGGCTGGGCTGGGGCGGGACCACGCTGGACGCGCTGGAGCGCCAGGGCGCCAACGGGGGGGCGATGCTGGCCGACACCGACGGTGATGACATGGCAGCCATCCTGTTCACCAGCGGCTCCACCGGCGTGCCCAAGGGCGTGGTCTACCGCCATCGGCACTTCGTGGGACAGATCGAGCTGCTGGGCAGCGCCTTCGGCATGCAGCCCGGCGGTGTGGACCTGCCGACTTTCCCGCCGTTTGCCCTGTTCGATCCGGCGCTGGGTCTGACCTCGGTGATTCCGGATATGGACCCCACGCGACCGGCCAAGGCCGATCCCGCGCGGCTGCATGATGCGATTTCCCGCTTCGGCGTGACCCAGCTGTTCGGTTCGCCCGCGCTCATCCGCGTGCTGGCCGACCACGGCCGACCGCTGCCGGGGGTGACCCGGGTGACGTCGGCTGGCGCGCCGGTGCCGCCTGACGTGGTGGCCCGGCTGCGTCGCCTGCTCCCGGAGCAGGCGCAGTTCTGGACGCCGTACGGTGCCACCGAATGCCTGCCGGTGGCGGTGGTCGAGGGCCGCGAGCTGGAGCGCACCCGCGCGGCCACCGAGAGCGGCGCTGGTACCTGCGTCGGACAGGTGGTGGCGCCGAACCTCGTGCGCATCATCGCCATCGACGACGCGCCGCTGCCGCAGTGGTCGCAGGTGCGCGAGCTGGCGGTGGGCGAGGTCGGCGAGATCACCGTGGCCGGGCCGACCACCACCGACAGCTACTTCAACCGGCCGCAGGCAACGGCGGCCGCCAAGATCAGCGAGACGCTGGCCGATGGCAGCACCCGCGTGGTGCACCGGATGGGCGATGTGGGCTATTTCGATGCGCAGGGACGGCTGTGGTTCTGCGGCCGCAAGACCCAGCGTGTGGAGACCGCGCAGGGTGCCTTGTACACCGAGCAGGTCGAGCCGGTGTTCAACACCGTGGCCGGGGTGGCACGCACCGCACTGGTCGGCGTGGGCCCGGCCGGCGCCCAGCTGCCGGTGCTCTGTGTCGAGCTGCAGCGTGAACAGTCCGACAGCCCGGCGCTGCGCACCGCGCTGCTGGCCAGGGCGGCAGCCGAGCTGCCCGATGCCCGCATCGCGCACTACCTGGTGCATCCCGGCTTCCCGGTCGACATCCGCCACAATGCGAAGATCGGCCGCGAGAAACTGGCTGCATGGGCCACGACCGAACTGGAGAAGCAGGCATGAAGATCCTTGTCACTGGCGGCGGTGGCTTTCTCGGCCAGGCCCTGTGCCGCGGTCTGGTCGAGCGCGGCCACCAGGTACTGAGCTTCAACCGCAGCCATTACCCGGCACTGCAGGCGTTGGGCGTCGGGCAGATCCGCGGCGACCTGGCCGACCCGCAGGCGGTGCTGCACGCGGTGGGCGGCGTGGACGCGGTGCTGCACAACGCCGCCAAGGCTGGGGCCTGGGGCAGCCATGACAGTTACTACCAGGCCAACGTTGTCGGTACCGACAACGTGATCGCCGCCTGCCGTGCCCACGGGGTCGGCAGGCTGGTCTACACCTCAACGCCGAGCGTGACCCACCGTGCCACCCACCCGGTGGAGGGCCTGGGTGCCGACGAGGTGCCCTATGGCGAGGACTTTCAGGCCCCCTATGCAGCGACCAAGGCCATTGCCGAGCAGCGGGTGCTGGCGGCGAACGACCCCGCGCTGGCCACCGTGGCGCTGCGGCCGCGCCTGATCTGGGGGCCGGGGGACCAGCAGCTGGTGCCGCGTCTGGCCGAGCGTGCGCGCAGCGGGCGGCTGCGGCTGGTGGGCGATGGCAGCAACAAGGTCGACACGACCTATATCGACAATGCCGCGCTGGCGCACTTCCTGGCACTGGACGCGCTGGCGCCGGGCGCCGCCTGCGCCGGCAAGGCCTACTTCATCTCCAACGGCGAGCCGCTGCCGATGCGCGAGCTGCTCAACAAGCTGCTCGCGGCCGTGGGAGCACCCCCGGTGGAGAAGACGCTGAGCTTCAGGACCGCCTACCGTATCGGTGCGGTGAGCGAGCGGCTGTGGCCGCTGCTGCGGCTGCCCGGCGAACCGCCACTGACCCGCTTCCTGGCTGAGCAGCTGTGCACGGCGCACTGGTACAGCATGGAGCCGGCCCGCCGCGACTTCGGCTACGTGCCGCAGGTGAGCATCGAAGAGGGGCTGCGTCGCCTGCGCGAGGCTTCGTGACACCGCGCTCACCAGGCTGAGTCCTTCATCCGCCGCAGAGATTCCCGTCACCCATCGCACACCGGCCGCGCGGGAGTATGGACCCCTGCCAACCCCGGCACGACCAACCGCGAGGATCGCTCATGCTGCATTACGCCGTCATTTTCTTCGTCATCGCCATCATCGCAGCCGTCCTCGGCTTCTCCGGCATCGCCGGTGCGGCCAGCAACGTTGCCTGGATCCTCTTCGTGGTGTTCCTGGTGCTGGCGGTGATCTCGATGTTCCGCAAGCGAGTATGACCTCCCGCGTGTCGGGGCGCCCCCGTGGCGCCCCCACGCCCCGAATATGCATCGCACCGCGATGCACGCGTCCGGCACGCTAGAATGCCGGGATGGCACTTTCCCTGCTCTCGTCCCTCAAGCCGCTCGCCGGCCGCGCACTGCAAGCCGCGCTGAATCGCGCCCTTGCGCTGGACCCTGATACCGGCCACGCGCTCGCCGCCCTCGACGGCCGGCACATCGATCTCACCCTCGAAGCCCCTGCACTGGCCATGCGCATCAGCGTGGACGGTGATCAGCTGCGAGTGGGCCCGGTGGATCAGCAGGAAGCCGATCTGGCCGTGCGCAGCAGCCTGGCCGGCGTGCTGGCCCAGTTGCCATTGCTTTCCAGGGCGCGCGCGGCGTCCGCCTCGCCGGCCGGCCGCGTGCGTGTTGCCGGTGATGCCGAGCTGGCCCGTCGTCTGCAGCAGCTGGCCAAGGGCTTCGACCCCGACTGGCAGCTGCCGTTCGTGCGGGTGTTTGGTGAGGTGATGGGGGTACAGGTGGCCAACACCCTGCGCAGTGCGCTGCTGCGCGCGCGTCAGGGTGCCAGCGACCTGGCGCATAGTGCCGCCGAGTTCGTCACCGAGGAGTCGCGCGATGTGGTGCCGCGCGGCGAGCTGGATGCCTTTTACGATGATGTCGATGTCCTGCGGGACGATGTGGAGCGGCTGGCCGTGCGCGTGCAGCGACTGCGGGGTGTGGCATGAAGGCCCTGCTGCGTGCCAGTCGCATCGGCCGGGTGATCCTGCGTTACCGCCTGGATGATCTGCTGCAGGGCACCTCCGCCGAGCGCTGGCTGCGGCTGGCCAAGCCCTTCGTGCCGCGCGCATCGGCGGCCATCGCCGCGCAGTCGCGCGGTGCCCGCCTGCGGCTGGCACTGCAGGATCTCGGACCGATCTTCGTCAAGTTCGGGCAGATCCTCTCCACCCGCCGCGATCTGGTGCCGCCGGATGTGGCGGTGGAGCTGACGCTGCTGCAGGACCGGGTCAAACCGTTCGACGGCGACGCCGCGCGTGCCATCGTCGAGCAGGCGCTCGGCCTGCCGGTCAGCGAGGCCTTTGCCAGCTTCGACACCGAGCCGCTCGCCTCCGCCTCGATCGCCCAGGTGCATGCGGCGACGCTGGCCGACGGTCGCCAGGTGGTGGTCAAGGTGCTGCGCCCGGACATCGAGAAGCAGATCGTTGCCGACATCGCCCTGCTCAACTCGCTGGCCACCCTGGTCGAGCGCACTCACCCGCGTGCGGACAAGATCCGCCCGCGCGAGATCGTCGCCGAGATCGAGAACACGCTGCAGGCCGAACTGGACCTGCAGCGCGAAGGCGCCAACGCCAGCGTGCTGCGGCGGTTCTGGCAGGATTCGGAGGACCTCTATGTGCCGGAGGTGATCTGGAGCCACACGGCCGAGCGCGCGCTCACCCTGGAGCGGGTCTGGGGCATTCCCTCGGACGACATCGTGGCACTGGACCGTGCCGGCATCGACCGCAAGGCGCTGGCTGCCAAGGGCGTGCGCGTGTTCTACACGCAGGTGTTCCGCGACAACTTCTTCCATGCCGATGCCCATGCCGGCAACATCTGGGTGGACGCCGACCCGGAGCGGCGTGCCAACCCGCGCTTCATCGCGCTGGATTTCGGCATCATGGGCCAGCTCTCGCAGCAGGATCAGTACTACCTGGCCGAGAACTTCATGGCCATCTTCAACCGCGACTACCGGCGCATCGCCGAGCTGCATGTGCAGGCCCGCTGGATGCCCGACCATGTGCGCATCGACGACCTGGAAGCGGCGGTGCGCTCGGTCTGCGAGCCATACTTCACCCGCCCGCTGTCGCAGATTTCGCTGGCCGAAGTGCTGATGAAGCTGTTCCGCGTGGCCCAGCGCTATCAGCTGGTGCTGCAGCCGCAGCTGATCCTGCTGCAGAAAACCCTGCTCAACATCGAAGGGGTCGGCCGCCAGCTCGACCCGCAGATCGATATCTGGGCGGTGGCCAGGCCGGTGCTGTCGCGCATCCTGCGCGAGCGTTACAGCCCGCGCCGCGTGCTGCGCGAAGTGCGCAAGCGCCTGCCGGAGATCATCACCCAGGCGCCGGACATGCCGCGCCTGGTGCACGACTGGCTGACCCAGCAGGTGGAGGGCCGCCACGAACTGTCGATGCGCTCGCGTGATCTGGCCGCCCTTGATGCCAGCCTGCAGCGCCTGCAGAGGCGCGCGGTCGGCGCCATCACCGGCGTGGGTCTGTTGGCCATCGCTGCGCTGATGTATGTGCTGGAAGCGCCGGGTTGGTACCTCGGCGATGCGCCGGTGCTGAGCCTGCTGGCCGGCGCCGTCGGTGCAGTGGCCCTGCTGCGTGCGTGGTGGCGATGAACGCCGCCCTGCAGGCGCTGAAGGCCGAGCTGGCGCAGTTCGGTGCCGACAACGACGCGCGCCACAGCGAGCGCGGCCAGCGCATGCTCAACATCACCGCCGACACCGGCGAACTGCTGGCCCTGCTGCTGCGCCATGGCAAGGCACGCGATGTGCTGGAAATCGGCACCTCCAACGGCTATTCCACCTTGTGGCTGGCCGAGGCGGCGGTCGCTACCGGCGGTCACGTGACCACGCTGGAATGGGCGGCGGACAAGGTGGAGATGGCGCGCAGCACATTTGCCCGCAGCGGCCTGCAGGCGACCATCAGCCTGCTGCATGCCGACGCCGGCGTGTGGCTGACACAGGCGCCGGCGGACAGCGTGGACCTGCTGTTCCTCGATTCTGATCGTGAACAGTACGTCCACTGGTGGCCGCACCTGCGCCGTGTGCTGCGTCCCGGCGGCCTGCTGGTGGTGGACAACGCCACTTCGCACGCTGCGCAGATCGAACCGCTGCGCGCGCTGCTGGCCGCCGATCCCGCCTTCAGCAGCAGCCTGCTGCCGGTGGGCAACGGCGAACTCCTGGGTCTGCGCCTGCACTGAGCGCGCCGCCGCAGGCCCGGGCCGGGGCAGCACGGCGCGCTCCGTCGTGTGCGCATCGGCTGTCCATCGCCGATAATCGCCCGGTGAGTACCGAACCTGACCTCCTCGCCGCGCGCGAAACCGCCATCGAACCCCTGCAGCTGCTGCACCAGGACGACCGCCTGGCGGTGGTCAACAAGCCTGCCGGGCTGATGGTCCACGACAGCAAGCTGGCCCGCGGGGAGGATGATTTCCTCGCCGACCGCCTGCGCGAACAGCTCGGCCGGCCGATTTTCCTGGTCCACCGTCTCGACCGCGCGACCAGCGGTTGTCTGCTGCTGGCCTTCGACCGTGAGGCTGCCAGTGCGCTGGGCAAAACGCTGATGGGTGGCGGGGTGACCAAGGACTACCTGACCGTCTGCCGCGGCTGGCCTGCCGAGGAGACGTGGCAGGTGGACCACGATCTCGATGGCGGCCCCGGCAAGCCGGTGAAGAAGCAGGCCATCACCGATTTCCAGCGCCTGGCCACCGGAGAGCTGGCGGTACCGGTCGGCGAGTTCAGTCACTCGCGTTACGCGCTGCTGCGCTGCCAGCCGCAGACCGGCCGTTTCCGGCAGATCCGTCGCCACCTCAAGCATCTGTCGCATCACATGATCGGTGATACCAGCCACGGCGATGGGCGCCACAACCGCATCTTCCGCATGCAGGGCGTGCACCGCATGCTGCTGCATGCCGAGCGCCTGCGTTTTCCGCATCCGGAAGGGGGCCAGATCGACACACATGCACCGGTGGACCGGGAGTTCCAGAAAGCCCTCGACCTGTTCGGCTGGACGGTGCCCTGACCGCGCGTCGCGCTCGGGCAGAGCCGCCGGCTCCCCGAGCTGCAGGGACGTTGCATGCGTAGAGCCGACCCCACGGTCGGCTGCTCTTCGCACAGATCGCGAAAAAGGCCGCGCTCCGCGCTCGCCGGGCAGAGCCCGGCGCTACCACGGTACGCGGGTCAGTCGGCCGGGGCTTCGTTGACGATCCTGTCGATGTCGCTGGCCAGGTCGGCCATCAGCGGCTGCATCCGCGCCTGCATCGCCACCATCACCTCCTGCATCAGGCCCGGCGTCTTGTCCAGCAGGCCCTGGCCGGCCGAGCTCTCATAGAACTCCGCCATGGCCACTACTTCCTCCTTGGTGAAGGTCTTCTTGTACAGGTCGACGTACATCGGGCGCAGGGTCTGCCAGGACACCGCCTGGCGTACGGCGCTGGCGCCGCGCTCCTGGATGCGGCGCAGCTGGTCCTGCTGCGCGGCGGTCAACTGGCGCTGGGCGGCAAACTGCTGGATCTGCTGCTGCTGCATCTGCAGGATCTGCGGCAGCATGGTGTCGATCATGCTCTGCGCGCGCGACGCCGACAGCAGGCGATTGATGTCGCCATCGGTCGGTGCGGCCGCCAGGGCGACTCCGGGGCCGACCAGCAGGGCCAGCAGCAGCGCGCCACGGCGCAGCAGGGGGGAAACGGTGAAAGTCGGGAACGTCATGCGGGCTTCCTGCGGTACATGGAGCGCCCAGCATAACCGCTGCGTCAGCGAAGGCGACCCGTTGCGCGCCTGATCGCCGGTGTAGTCCACGTGTTGACGACAGCCAATCGGTGCGGCTGCCGTTACAATGCGCGCATGGGTACTGGACCGGTCACCGTTTCCGCACAGTTGGCGATTCCCGATGGGGAAATCGTCGAGCGGTTCGTGCGCGCGAGCGGAGCCGGTGGGCAGAACGTCAACAAGGTTTCGACGGCGGTGGAGCTGCGTTTCGACGTGGCTGGCTCGCCTTCGTTACCCGAGCCATTGCGCGCGCGCCTGCTGGCACGCCGCGACCGGCGGGTGACCAGCGAAGGCGTGCTGGTCATCGACGCACAGCGCTTCCGTACCCAGGACCGCAATCGCGAGGATGCGCGCGAGCGGCTGGCCGAGTTCATCCGTGCCGGTCTGAGCGTGCCCAAGGCACGCAAGGCCACCAAGCCGACCTACGGGTCGACCCTGCGTCGCCTGGACGCCAAGAAGGGACGCGCGCAGGTCAAGCGCGGCCGTTCCACCCGCAATTGGGAGTAACCGTTTGAACGATTCCACGTCGCTGTTGCCCGAAGTGCCGCCGAGCATGCCGCAGGTCAAGCCCAACGCCTTCCTGCGCTGGCTGGCACGGCTGGTCCTGCGCCTGGGAGGCTGGAAGGTGGTCGGCACCCTGCCGGACCTGCCGAAGCTGGTGTTCATCATCGCCCCGCATTCCTCCAACTGGGATGGTTTCTGGGGCATGGCGGCCAAGATCGCGCTGGGCATGCAGGTGAAGGTGCTGGGCAAGGCGTCCTTGTTCTGGTGGCCGCTGGGCCCGCTGCTGCGCCGTCTGGGGGTGATTCCGCTGGACCGCAGCTCGCCGCAGGGCACGGTGGAACAGGCGGTGAGCCTGATCCGCAACTCCGAGCGCATGTGGTATGCCATCACCCCGGAAGGCACCCGCAAGGCGGTCAAACAGTGGAAGGCAGGCTTCCTTAAGATCGCGCGGATGGCCGAGGTCCCGGTGCTGACCGCCTATTTCCATTACCCCGAAAAAACCATCGGCATTGGCCCGGTGTTCCACCCCAGCGGCGATGACCTGGCCGACATGGCAGCGATCCGCGAGTTCTACCGGCCGTGGATCGGCAAGACCCGCGGTACCGTCTGATCCCGGTGGCGCACAGCCACCCGGGCCGGGCAGATCAGGCGCCACATCCGGCATAGGCGAGGGCGCCGCCACAGGAGTAGGGTGGAGGGCTGGCGGTCCATCCGGGCTGCCCTCAAGGAGCCCTTTCACATGTCGCGTACCGTTGTCCTGGCCGCCGCCATCAGCCTGGCGCTGGCAGCCTGTTCCGGCAAGGAGTCCACCCCCGTGTCCGAAGCCCAGAATGCGCCGGCCCAGCAGCCGGCTGATGCCTCCACCAACCCGCTGCTGAGCGCGAGCACGCTGCCTTACCAGGCACCGCCGTTCGACCGCATCCAGGACAGCGATTACCTGCCGGCCTTCAATGAAGGCATGCGCCAGCACCTGGCTGAAGTCCGCCAGATCGCCGACAGCAGCGAGCCGGCGACCTTCGACAACACCATCGTGGCGCTGGAGCGCAGCGGTGAGACCTTGACCCGCGTCTCGCGCATCTTCTTCGGCCTGGTGCAGGCCGATACCAACGAAGCGCGTCAGGCCATCCAGGAAGAGGTGGCGCCGAAGCTGGCCGCCCACCAGGACGAGATCAATCTCGACCCGAAGCTGTTCGCGCGGGTGAAGTCGCTGTACGACCAGCGCGACAGCCTGGGCCTGGACCCGGTGCAGAAGCGCCTGGTCGAGCACTACTACGACGGTCTGGTGCGTGCGGGCGCTCAGCTCAACGATGCCGACAAGGCCACGCTGCGCACGCTCAACGTCGAAGAGACCACGCTCTCCACGCAGTTCCATACGCGCCTGGTGGCAGCCACCGCCGCCGGCGCGGTGGTGGTGGATGACAAGGCCCGGCTGGCCGGGCTGGGCGAGGATGCAATCAATACCGCCGCCGCCGATGCAGCCGCGCGCAAGCTCGACGGCAAGTTCCTGCTGCCGCTGCAGAACACCACCCAGCAGCCGGTGCTGGGCGCATTGAGCGACCGCGAGCAGCGCGCCGCCGTGCTCAAGGCCTCGGAAACCCGTGCCGAGCGCGGCGATGCCAACGATACCCGGCAGACCGTGCAGCGCCTGGCCCAGCTGCGTGCGCAGAAGGCCAGGCTGCTGGGATTTGACAGCTACGCCGCCTACAACCTGGGCGACCAGATGGCCAAGACGCCGGCCGCCGCGCTGAAGCTGCTGACCGACACCGTGCCGGCGGCCACCGCCAAGGCACGCAGCGAGGCGGCTGACATCCAGCAGGTCATCGACGCGCAGAACGGCGGCTTCAAGCTGGCCGCCTCGGACTGGGATTTCTACGCCGAGCAGGTGCGCAAGGCCCGCTACGATCTGGACGAGTCGCAGATCAAGCCGTACTTCGAGCTGGACAACGTGCTGCAGAACGGCGTCTTCTACGCCGCCACCCAGCTGTATGGCATCACCTTCAAGCAGCGCACCGACATTCCGACCTACCACCCGGACATGAAGGTCTACGAAGTGTTCGACAAGGACGGCACCTCGCTGGCGCTGTTCTACACCGACTACTTCAAGCGTGACAGCAAGTCCGGTGGCGCGTGGATGGACGTGTTCGTCGAGCAGGATGGGCTGACCGGTGCCAAGCCGGTGGTCTACAACGTCTGCAACTTCACCAAGCCGGCCGCAGGCCAGCCGGCGCTGCTGAGCTTCGACGACGTCACCACGCTGTTCCATGAGTTCGGCCACGCTCTGCATGGCATGTTCTCCAACGTGAAGTACCCGTCCATTGCCGGTACGGCCACCTCGCGCGATTTCGTCGAGTTCCCCTCGCAGTTCAACGAGCACTGGGCGCTGGACCCGAAGGTGTTCGCCAACTACGCGAAGAACTACCGGACCGGCGAGCCGATGCCGCAGGAACTGGTGGACAGGATCCTCAAGGCGCGCAGCTTCAACCAGGGCTATGCCACCACCGAGTACCTGTCGGCCGCGCTGCTCGACCTGGCCTGGCACACGCAGAAGGCCGATGCCCCGCTGCAGGACGTGGATGCCTTTGAAGCCGCTGCGTTGAAGAAGTACAAGGTGGACCTGCCGCAGGTGCCGCCGCGCTACCGCACGACCTACTTCGACCACATCTGGGGCGGCGGCTACTCGGCCGGCTACTACGCCTACTTCTGGGCCGAGGTGCTGGACCACGACGCGTTCCAGTGGTTCACCGAACACGGTGGCCTCACTGCGGCCAACGGCCAGGCATTCCGCGACAAGGTGCTGTCGCGTGGCAACAGCGTGGAGCTGTCGCAGCTGTACCGCGACTTCCGCGGCAAGGATCCCTCGGTCGAGCCGCTGCTCGAGTTCCGCGGCCTGAAGTAAGCAACAGCCGGACGGCGGGGGAAACCCCGCCGTTTTTCGTTTGGCGCGCCGGGCGCTGCCCGGGAACCATCGGGCTGCACGGCCGGTCATACCGCTCTCATCATCGGAGCTTTGTCATGGATGCGGTCGCCCCACCCCCGTTTTCGCAGCGCGCCCTGCAGTGGCTGAAGAAGGAAGCGCTGCCGCTGCTGATCATGCTCGGTCTGCTCGCCACCGCGCGCGACACGCTGGCCAACCACTACCAGGTGCCCAGCGGCTCGATGCAGCCCACCCTGGAACCCGGCGACCGGGTGGTGGTGGACATGCGCGCCTACGGGCTGCGCCTGCCGTTCACCCAGGTGCGCCTGCTGGACGCCGGCGTGCCACAGCGCGGTGAGGTGGCGGTGTTTGATTCGCCGGCCGACGGCACGCGGCTGATCAAGCGTGTGGTGGCGGTGGCCGGTGATCACGTGCAGGTCCGGAACGGCCATCTGAGCATCAACGGCCAGGCGCTTTCGTCTGCGGAAAGCCCGCTGCAGGAGCAGTTCGGCAACCGGACCGCCACCCTCGAACTCGACCGTGGCGGTGGTCCCGATGTCGCCGACGTGCAGGTGCCGGCCGGCAAGCTGCTGGTGATGGGGGACCATCGTGGCGACAGCTATGACGGCCGATACTTCGGCTGGGTCGATGCCGACCTGGTGTACGGCCGCGCCGTGGCGGTCTATTACCGCCGGGGCGAAGGACTGGAGTGGCGACGCCTTTGACGACAGGCCGAGGCAGACCCCTCGCGTCGTAGCGCCGGGCCCTGCCCGACGAGCGCGCAGCGCGGCGGTGGAACCCCAAAGCAACATCACGAGCGTGACGACCAACGGTCGTCACCTACCGAGCCCTGCACATGCAACTGACCCGGTCGTAAAACATATCAATCGGGTTACTTCAGGTTATGGATCGAATGGGTGACCGGGTCCATGCTGAGCGCCGTTCCCCTTTTGCCGGCGCCGACCCCTTCGCCGGATTGACTGCAATGAATGGCGATACCGCCGCACCCGACACCCGCATCCAGCAAGGCACCCCGGCCTTCCATCGCACCGCACTGGCCTTGTTCCTGGCCGGTTTCTCCACCTTCGGCCTGCTGTACACAGTGCAGCCGCTGCTGCCTGGCTTCAGTCGCCACTTCGGTGTCTCGGCGGCAGGCAGCGCGCTCGCGCTGTCATTGAGCACCGGACTGCTGGCGGTGATGATGCTGGTGGCGGGCCTGATCTCCGACCGCATCGGCCGCCGCAACGTGATGATTACCGCGCTGCTGGCCTCCACCGTACTCTCGGCGGCCAGCGCACTGGTGCACGACTGGAGCACCCTGCTGCTGCTGCGCGCGCTGCTGGGCATCGCGCTGAGCGGTGTGCCGGCGGTGGCCATGACCTATCTGGTGGAGGAGATGGACAGCCGTGCGTTGGGGCTGGCCATGGGACTGTACATCGGCGGCAACGCGGTGGGCGGCATGAGCGGGCGGCTGATCGCCGGCATCGTCGCCGACCACTGGGGCTGGCGCTGGGGCATCGGGGCGGTGTCGATCATCGCGCTGGCAAGTACCGTCCTGCTGTGGATGCAGCTGCCGCCCTCGCGGCACTTCCGGAGCCGCCGCGGGGGCCTGCGACAACTGCCAACGCGTTGGCGCGCGCTGTTCGCCGACCCCGGCCTGCCATGGTTGTTCGTCACCGCGTTCGTGCTGATGGGCGTCTTCGTCACGCTCTACAACTACCTCGGCTACCACCTGCTGGCTCCGCCCTACGGGCTCAGCCAGACGGTGGTCGGTCTGATCTTCAGCGTCTACCTGGTGGGCACCTTCAGCTCGGCCTGGATGGGCCAGCAGGCTACCCGCCATGGGCGCGGCCGGGTGTTGTCGATCTGCTACGCGCTGATCGCGCTGGGCATCGTGATGCTGGCGCTGCCCTGGCTGTGGAGCATGGCGCTGGGCATCGCGCTGGTGACCTTCGGATTCTTCGGTGGCCATTCGGTGGCCAGCAGCTGGGTCGGCAGTCGAGCCGGGGCGATGCGGGCGGAGGCTTCTGCGCTGTACCTGTTTGCCTATTACTTCGGTTCCAGCGTGCTCGGCGCGATCGGTGGGCTGGCCTACACCGCGTTGGACTGGCAAGGCGTCTGCGCCTTTACCGGCCTGCTGACCCTGACCGGCGCCGGCATCGCCTGGCGGCTGTGGCGCCGCCCGGAGAGCCACGCCCTCGCTGTCGCTGGCTGCGGTAGGTGACGACCGTTGGTCGTCACGCTGCAGCGGCGCAGCCGTGCTGGTTTCGAGGCCGCCCGTTTAGAGCAACCGCGTGACGACCAACGGTCGTCACCTACCGGGACGTCGGCCACCCCGGCACCGTCGTCAGCCGGCCGGCAAGCGCGCCAGCAGCAGCGCGGTGAAGTTGCGGATCAGCGGGGTCACGCTCTCCCGGCGCCAGACCAGCTGGACTTCCGAATGCGCGCCGCTGTCGGCCAGCGCGACAAAGCACGCACCTTCCACATGGATGTGGTCACAGGATGCCGGCAGGATCGCCGCGCCGAGGCCGGCAGCAGCCAGGCTGATCAGCGTGGAGGCTTCTCCGGCCTCCTGCACGATGCGCGGCGTGAAGCCTGCTGCCGCGCACAGCGCGATCGTGTGATCATGGATGCCGGCACCGGCACTGCGGTGGAAGGCCACGAACGGCTCATGCGCAAGCTGCTCCAGCGCCAGCACCGTGCTTGCGGGATCGCGGCCGCGCAGGGCAGGGTGCTGGCGATGCAGCACCACCGCCAACGGGTCGGTGAACAGGCTGCGTGCCACCAGCTCGGGCGGCAACGTACGCCGGCGGATGATGCCCACGTCCAGCTCGCCTTCCAACAGCGCGTCGATCTGCTGCAGGGTGTTCATCTCGCGCAGCTGCAGGCGCACCTGCGGGTAGCGCTGGCGGTAGTCAAAGATGGCGCGCGGAATCTGCGCCGACAACGGCGTGGCGCGGGTCAGGCCGATATGCAGCTCGCCGCGTTCACCGCGCTGCACACGCTGTACCTGCTCCACCGTGGCATCCACCTGCAGCAGCAGCGAGCGCGCCTGTTGCTGAAGCAGCGTGCCCGCCTCGGTGAGCTGCACGCGCCGATGGCTGCGCACGAACAGCTGCGCGCCGATCAACTGTTCCAGCTGTCGGATCTGCTGGCTGAGCGGTGGCTGGGACATACCCAGACGCTCGGCTGCCTGGCCGAAGTGCAGGGTATCGGCGACGGCCAGGAAGTAGCGCAGGTGGCGCAGTTCAATCGACATGGCCCAGTGTACCTAGCGCTCTGAATGCCCGCTCTGGTCGTACTCGCGCGGGCTCAGCAATTCGGGCTGGATCAGTTCGATGAACGCTCGCGCCTGCGCCGAGAGCACCTTGCCGCGGCGCATGATGACCCCGTAGCTGCGCTCGGGAAACCACGGGCGCATCGAGCGCGCTACCAGGCGTTCGCGGTCACTTTCGTTCAGGCACAGCGCCGGCACGATGGAAATGCCCATGCCCATCGCCACGTACTGCTTGATGACCTCCCAGCCGCCCACCTCCAGCGCCACCGTGTAGGGCAGGCGATGGCGCTGGAACACCTGGTCCACCAGCCGGTAGGTGATCTGGCGTCGCGGTGGCAGCACCAGCGGGTAGCCGGACACCGCCGACAGCGCCAGCTCGCCACGCGCCAGCGGGTGCCCGTGCGGCACGATCAGCATCTGTTCGAAGCGGTAAGCCGGTGCGTAACTGAGGTCGGCCGGCACGTCGGTCATCGAGCCCACCGCCAGGTCGGCAGCATCGCTGCGCAGCAGATCGGTGCCATCGGCGCTGATCGCGTTGTGCAGGGTGAGGCGAACGTCCGGGTGCACCTGCCGGTAACGTTCGACGATGCGTGGCAGCAGATAGAGGATGGTGGAGCTGTTGGCCGCGATGTTGAGCTCGCCGGCATCCAGCCCGGCCAGCTTGTCGCGGAAGCTGGCTTCCAGGCCGTCGAGATTTTCCACCAGCGGCTGGGCCAGGTCGTACAGCAGCTGGCCCTCACGGCTGGGCACCAGACGACGTCCGCTGCGCTCGAACAGCACCACGCCCAGGTCGCGCTCCAGCGCCTGCAGCTGCTGGCTGACCGCCGGCTGGCTGACGAACAGTGCCTCAGCCGCCCGTGAGACCGACCCCATGCGCACGGTCTGGCAGAACGCGCGCAGTGGCTTGAGCCGGTCAGACTTGTAGGAAAAACGCGGACTTGGAGCGCGCGGTGGGGGCATGATGTCACAAGTATAAGCACACCTTATCCAAGCAATTGCAATAACTGCTTTGTCAAATACGGCGCGGCGCGCGACGGTGGCGGTGTCCCCAACGCAGGAGTCCATCATGTCCGTCGTTGCTGTCGCCGCCCCGTCGTCACCGGCCAAGGCCACGCCCGGCATCCACCTGCTGGCGCAGGTCGCCGGCCAGTCCGCCGTGCTGCCGCCCCCGCTGCTCGCGCTGCTGGTTTCACTGCATCGCGCGGTGGAGCCCGGCCGCCAGGCCCAGCTGGCCGCCCGCCGCGTCCGGCAGGCGTTCTTCGACGGCGGCGGCCTGCCCGATTTCCGCACGGACACGGTGGCCATTCGTGAAAGCGACTGGCAGGTTGCGTCCATCCCGTCGGCGCTGCTGGACCGGCGCGTGGAGATCACCGGCCCGACCGATCCGAAGATGGTGATCAACGCGCTGAACTCCGGCGCCAGAGTGTTCATGGCCGACTTCGAGGATTCCACCGCACCGACCTGGCGCAACCTGCTGGCGGGACAGCAGACGCTGGCTGCTGCAGTGCGCGGCGACCTTCAGTTCACCGCCCCTGCGGCTGGCAACAGGCCGGCCCGGCACTACATGCTGCGGCCGCAGGACGAACAGGCCGTGCTGATCGTGCGCCCGCGCGGATGGCACCTGGATGAGAAACACGTGCAGGTGGATGGCCAGCCGCTGGCCGGCGGCCTGTTCGATGCGGCTGTGTTCGCCTTCCACAACGCGCGCGCCCTGCAGGCCAGAGACCGCGGCCCCTACCTGTACCTGCCAAAGCTGCAGCGCATGGAAGAAGCCCAGCTGTGGGAGACCGCGCTGTCGCACATCGAAGCCATGCTCGGGCTGCCGCAGGGCCAGATCAAGGTGACCGTGCTGATCGAGACCCTGCCGGCGGTGTTCGAGATGGACGAGATCCTGCATGCGCTGCGCGAGCGCATCGTCGGCCTGAACTGTGGCCGGTGGGATTACATCTTCTCCTACCTGAAAACCTTCCGTCGGCACGCGGACAAGGTGCTGCCCGAGCGCGGCCAGGTGGGCATGACCCAGCCGTTCCTGAAGGCCTACTCGGAGCTGCTGATCCGCACCTGTCACCGTCGCGGCGCGCATGCCATGGGCGGCATGGCCGCCCAGATCCCCATCAACGACGACGCCGCCGCCAACGAGCATGCGATGGCGCGGGTGCGCGCGGACAAGCTGCGCGAGGTCAGCGCCGGCCATGATGGCACCTGGGTTGCCCACCCGGCGCTGATTCCGGTGGCGATGGCGATCTTCGACGAGCACATGCCCACACCGCATCAGCACCACGTGCTGCGCCAGGACGTGCGTGCTGACCGTGACGCGTTGATCGCAGCGCCACACGGCACGATCTCGCGCGCCGGGTTCGAGGGCAATGTCGAAGTCTGCGTGCGCTATCTCGCTGCCTGGCTCGACGGCAACGGCTGCGTGCCGATCCATCACCTGATGGAGGACGCGGCCACCGCCGAGATCAGCCGCAGCCAGCTGTGGCAGTGGCTGCACACGCCCGGGCAGCAGCTGGACGATGGCACCGCGATCGAGACCGCCCTGCTCGACAGCGTACTGGCCCGGTTGCCCGCACAGTTGGGCGATGCCAGCCGCCTGCCTGGCGGGGGGCGCATCGCCGAGGCGATAAGCCTGCTCGGTGAGCTCAGCCGCAGCCCGGAGCTGGATGACTTTCTGACCCTACCCGCCTACGCCCGGCTGGGCGTGTAGAGCGGGGCGCTGCCCCGCTCAGCCGGGCAGAGCCCGGCTCCACCCACTACACCCATCGCACCTGGAGAACGTCATGAGCACTTTGCCCACCGCCGATCAGATCCAGCACGACTGGAACACCAATCCGCGCTGGCACGGCATCAAGCGCAACTACAGTGCCGCCGACGTCGTGCGGTTGCGCGGCACCGTCCACGTCGAGCATTCGCTGGCCCGGTTGGGCGCGGAAAAACTGTGGCGGTACCTGCATGAAAAAGACTTCGTCAACGCGCTGGGTGCACTCACCGGCAACCAGGCCATGCAGCAGGTCAAGGCGGGACTGAACGCCATCTACCTGTCCGGCTGGCAGGTCGCAGCCGATGCCAACCTGGCCGGGCAGATGTACCCCGATCAGTCGCTGTATCCGGCCGATTCGGTGCCGGCAGTGGTCAAGCGCATCAACAACACCCTGCTGCGCGCGGATCAACTGCACCACGCCGAAGGCAACGACAGCATCGATTTCCTGCAACCCATCGTCGCCGATGCGGAAGCCGGCTTTGGCGGCGTGCTCAACGCGTTCGAGCTGATGAAGGCGATGATCGAAGCCGGTGCGGCCGGCGTGCACTTTGAAGACCAGCTGGCTTCGGTGAAGAAATGCGGCCACATGGGCGGCAAGGTACTGGTGCCCACCCGCGAAGCCATCGAGAAGCTCAACGCCGCGCGGCTGGCTGCCGACGTGCTGGGCGTGCCGACCCTGTTGGTGGCGCGCACCGATGCCGAAGCGGCCGACCTGCTGACCAGCGACATCGACGACAACGACCAGCGCTTCACCACCGGCGAGCGCACCGTGGAAGGCTTCTACAAAACCCGCAATGGTCTGGACCAGGCGATCAGCCGCGGCCTGGCCTACGCGCCCTACGCCGACCTGGTGTGGTGCGAGACCGGCAGGCCGGACCTGGAGTTCGCGCGCCGGTTTGCCGAGGCGATCCATGCGCAGTATCCCGGCAAACTGCTGGCCTACAACTGCTCGCCCAGCTTCAACTGGAAGCAGAACCTGGACGACGCCACCATCGCCCGGTTCCAGCAGGAAATCGCCCGCTACGGTTACAGGTTCCAGTTCATCACGCTGGCCGGCTTCCATGCGCTGAACTACTCGATGTTCAACCTGGCCCATGGTTACGCACGCCGCCAGATGAGCGCCTTCGTGGAACTGCAGGAAGCAGAGTTTGCTGCAGCCGAGCGTGGCTTCACTGCGGTCAAACACCAGCGCGAGGTGGGCACCGGCTACTTCGACGCAGTGACCCAGGCGATCCAGGAAGGCAGGTCGTCCACCACCGCGCTGACCGGCAGCACCGAAGAAGCGCAGTTCCATGGTGGCCGCGCTGCCTGATCGCGGACGGCAACGTGCAATAACGCGTTCATGTTCGAGGCAGGCGTGGGGTACGGGACAGTGCCCGGCACCCCACGCGCGGAGGTGAATCCGCGCGCTTGGGAAAACCGCGCGCGCGGGGCGTACGGGCAGCGTTGCTCGTGTCACACCCCGGCATGCGCGGACGATATTCCGCAAGGTATTGTATTTGAATGATTTTTTCAGGTGCCGGGAAGCGCGTTCAGGCGCCGCCCGGCTCGGCCCGGCGTTGCGAAAAATGTTAACCAGCGCACGTTTCTGGGCGGTGTTATGCTCCGCGCATCAGTAGGGATTCACTGAAGTCGGGACCAGGGGATGAGCGGCAAGGGGCTGGCCGAGAACGCGCACGTACCAGCGGACGTTGCCTCCACGGCGATGGCCGAGATCGTGCACGCCATTCTCTCCGCCGAAGAGTTCGCCCTGTTCTCCCGTTTCGCACACCAGCGCCATCTGCATCGTGATGAGTATCTGTTCCGCCGCGGTCAGCGCGGCAGCAGCATGTTCATCGTCGTCAGTGGCCACATCGAACTCGATTTCGGCGAAGACCTGGTGACCAAACAACTGGGCGCCAATGAGTTTTTCGGCGAGCTGGGCCTGTTGATCGGCGAGCACCTTCGCAGTGCCGACGCGCGCGCGATGGGCGACTGCGACGTGCTGGAACTGGGCAACGCCGATTTCCATCGTCTGGTGGACTCCGAGCCTGGTCTGGTGGCGTATTTTCTGCGCCGCACGATCATGCGCGTGGTCGGTAACGAGCAGGCGCTGATCGCCCAGCTGCGCCGCCGCAATCATGACCTGGAAGCTGCTCTGGAGAACCTGTACGTGACCACGCACCAGCTCAGCCATACGCGCGAGCTGGTGCGTACCGACGAGCTGACCGGCCTGCACAACCGTCGTGGGCTTTCGCTGTACCTGCAGGAGCGCCGGGCCGCAGAGAGTCCGCCGCAGGCCCTGCTGCTGATCGACTGCGATGGTTTCAAGCAGATCAATGATGCGCACGGCCATCAGGCCGGCGACCGCGCACTGCAGGCCGTGGGCAATATCCTGCGCTCGATGGCCGGTGCGGACGATCTGGCGGTGCGTCTGGGCGGCGATGAGTTCTGCCTGCTGCTCAGCCACGCCGATCAGCAGGTGGCCCAGCATGCGGCCGACTTCATTCTGTACGCCGTGCAGGGCCTGCGTGAGCGCAGCCACGGTACGCCGCAGATCTGCTTTCTGAGCATCGGCGCGCATCTGCTGCAGCACGGCGACGACTGGAGCGACTGGTATGCCCGGGCCGACCGCGCCCTGTACGAGGCCAAGCGGCAGGGCGGTCGGCGCGTGTGCTGGCCCCACGACCTCACCAGCAACCGCTAGCAGGCCGACGCATGGATGACGTCGCCGGCACCGTCCACCAGGTCTCGCAGCTGCGCGCTCTGCTGTTCACTGACCTGTGCGATTCGACCACCCTGGTCGAGCACATCGGCGACAGTGCGGCCGCTGCCCTGTTCCAGCAGCACGACCGGCTGGTAATGGCGCTGCAGCAACGCTGGAACGGCCAGCAGATAGACCGGTCCGACGGCCTGTTCGTGCTGTTCGAGCGCCCGGCGGATGCACTGGGCTTCGCGCTGGACTACCAGCAGGGTCTGACCACGCTGGGGCATGAGCATGAGGTGCCGCTGCAGGCCCGGGCGGGCCTGCACGTCGGTGAGGTGATCCTGTGGGAGAACAGCGTGGAAGCCATCGCGCTGGGCGCCAAGCCGGTGGAGGTGGAAGGCCTGGCCAAGCCGATGGCCGCACGACTGATGCAGCTGGCGCAACCGGGGCAGATCCTGGTTTCGGCCACGGCCGAGTCGATGGCGCGGCGTGCGGCCGCCGAACTTGGCGACACCGGCAAGGGGCTGCGCTGGAAATCCTTCGGCCGTTGGCGCTTCAAAGGCGTTGCGCAGCCTATGGAGGTGTTCGCGGTGATGGCCGCCAATGCGCCGAGCAGCGGGCGCCCGCGGCAGAGCGCCAAGGCGATGCGCGACGTGCCGTTGTGGCGGCGGCCGTATGCGCTGGCCGCGCAGCTGGCGCTGGTGGTCGCTCTGCTGACGGGCGGGTGGTTGCTGACCCGGCCGCAGCCGGCCATCGCCTTCGGCGAGCGCGACTGGGTGGTGGTGGGAGACCTGCGGAACCTGACCGGTGAGGCGTTGCTCGATGGCTCTCTGCAGCAGGCATTCCGGATCAGCCTGGAACAGTCGCGCTACGTGAACGTGGTCAGTGATCTGCGTGCGCGCGAGACCCTCAAGCAGATGCGCTTGAACCCGGAGGCCGTGCTCGACAGCTCGGTGGCATCGGAAGTTGCGCAACGACTTGGTGCACGACTGCTGCTGATGCCGACCATCGCCGAAGTGGGAGGACGGCTGCGGCTGACCGTCGAGATCGTCGACCCCCAATCGAGCCAGTCGCTCTCGGTGGCGTCGGTGGACGGCAAGGGACTGGAGTCCGTTCTCGGTTCGACCGACCAGATGACGGCCGAACTGCGACACCGACTGGGCGAAGCCAGCGAGCGCGTGCACGCCGACTCCGCACCGCTGCCTGCTGTCACCACCGCGAGTCTTGATGCACTGCGTGCCTACGCACTGGGGCAGAGTTTCTACTCCAGGGGCGACTATCCCGGCGCATTGTCCATGTATGAGAAGGCGGTGTTGCTGGATCCCACGTTCGCATTGGCGTGGATGGCGCAGGTGCGCGCGCGGTTTGCCAACGTCGACCATGCCGGGGCCATGAAGGCGCTGGAACAGGTCGACGCGCACCGCGCGCGCCTGCCGCCTCGCGAGAGCCTTTACCTGGACGCCTGGCGGGCAAGCCTGCTTGAACCCGGCAAGGCCGGTCAGGCCTGGGTGCAGCTGGCAGCGCTGTATCCTGATTACCTGGCCGCTCACCACAACGCGGCAATCTGGCTCTATTCGGACAACCGTCTCGACGAGGCGTTGGTGCACGCCGAGCGTGCGGCAGATCCGCGTTTCGAGCTGGCCAACGTGGCGCAGGACCAGATGGGACGGATTCTGATGGCCAAAGGCGATGGGCCAGGGGCCCATCGCGCTCTGCAGCGTGCCGTTGACGGCGGTCGCACGGCGAGCCGCCGCTACCTCAGCTGGGTCGCTGCTGTGCGCGGTGAATTTGCCGAAGCCGAACGGGTACTCGCCCTGCCACCGTCCTCGCGTCACGCCGTCATCGAGCAGGTAAGCCTGGCAGCAGACCAGCGTCAGTGGAACCGGGCATTGCAGCTGGCAGTGCAGGCGCACGAACGCTTCCTGCGGTCCGACAGTTTCGATGGCAGGACGCTGATGGTACCGATGACGGCTGTGATGGCCGCGGCGGGCGATCGCGAGCAGGCGCTGCGCACGGCGCGCTTGGCCGTCCAGCAGTCACTGCCACGGGTGCTGGGCCGCGGTGCGCGCGATGCGGATACCTCGGAAGACGCGATGGTCGCCCTGGGGGCGTCGCTGCTTGCCGCGCGTCTGGGGGACGCTGCGCTCGGCGAGGGCGTGGTACGTGCGCTCGAAGCACCTGGCGCTCCCGAACAACAGCCGCTTCCGTCAGAGATGGTGGCGGTGGTGAAGGCGGAAATCGCGCGCGGTCGCGGGCAGCCGGGGCTCGCGATGCAGCTGCTGCAGCCGTGGCTTACCGCATCAGCGCGTTACCAGACCCGCGTGGTGGCCATGGACGCATTGCGCGACCAGGGCAATACCCGCGACGCGCTTCACATGGCCGACGGGCTGGCCGGCGCGCGGGGGCTGGCCTATGCCGAGCTTGATTGCGGCTACTGCTTCCAGACCTTGAATGTCATCGACAGCAACCGTGCCAGAGACCTGGCAGCGGCACTGCGCAGGCCTGCTGGCAGTGCGGCGGCGGTTACGGCCCCTTGAGCGTGAAGCCCGGACCCGGGCTGGCATCCAGCGCGGGCACGATCTGGGTAATCTGAGCGGTCAGCATCAACTTCAGTTCTTCCTTGGCCGCGAGAATGGCTTCCTTGGAGGCCAGCTCGTTGACGTGGCAGCAGAGCACCAGCGCTTGGGCATCGGTTGCAGGAAAGCCAACTGCAACCAGGGCAGCAGCGGGGTCACTGACAAACAGCGCACGGAACGCATCGTCGTCGGCAAGTCGGCAGATCAGCTCAAGTGCAACAGCGGGGGGCAGTGCGGGCAGTGACACAGGGTTCCTCGGAAATAAGAAGTCAGGCGACTGTAGATCGGCCTCGACAGAAGCTACTTGAGCAGGCTGTTGAAGATGTGGCGGGTGCAGCCGTTATCACGGGACAACGTTCTGGAACCTGTGTGCCATGCCCGATCGCCACGCTTCACGATTCCGTCGCTGCGAGATTCTCGTGCTGGAGCCACGCGAGGAGCCTGCGTTCGATCTGGCCTCGCTGCTCGGTGGTGGCGCGGGCATATCGCGGCGCCTGCGCTGGCTGGCGCTTGCGCCGCACCTGGGAACCGAGGTCGAGGTCGATGAGCGGCAGCGCGAGTTTCTCGGCAGCACCAGCGCTACGCATTGGCAGGCGCTGCCGGCCGGCGGTGATCAGGCAGAGGTCTGCCAGAGCCTGCTGCAGGCTGGCCTGCTGGTCAGTGAGCATCCTGCCGATCCTGCCCAGCAGCGCCACCATGATGCCGACCAGCGTCAGCGCACTGCCCACTGGCATCCGCTTGCTGCCGTGCTGCATGCATTCACGCGATGGCAGGGCGTGGACGCGGTCAGCAACACCCGCGAATCAGCAACGGACACGGCGGTAAGCATGCGTGCGGTTCTGGGCGCGCCGCCCGCGCCGACGCGGGTACAGGCGTGCGGTACCGGGCTCAGCCTGCCGCTGCCTGAGGACACCGCATTCGATGACCTGCTGGCGCGCCGGGCCACATGCCGCAATTTCGACGAAACGCGCCCGCTGCCATTGCAGCTGTTCTCGCGCATGCTCGCGCGGACCTTCGGTGCGCGCGGCTCCGTGCAGGTCGGTGATGACCTCCGCTTCCACAAGAAGGGCAGTCCGTCAGGAGGGGGGCTGCACCCCACCGAGGCCTACCTGATCGTGCAGAACGTCGAAGGCATCGAAGCGGGGCTCTACTATTACAGGCCCGAGGGTCACCACCTGCTGCGCCTGCCCGATCCTGCGGCCGGGCTGCGCGCCTTCGCGATGGAGGCCCTGGGCCAGCAGGACTGGTTCGCCAACGCGCATTGCGTGGTGACCCTGGTGCCGCGGTTCGACCGCACGTTCTGGAAGTACCGCCGGCATGCGAAAGGCTACCGCGTGGTCGCCCTGGAAGCGGGCCATCTTTCGCAGACGCTGTACCTCTCGGCAACCGACCTCGGGCTGGGTGCGTTCATTACCGGGGCGATCAACGAGCGTCTTCTGGAAGAGGTGTTTGGTCTGGATGCGGTGTGCCAGGGGGCGCTGGCGATGTGCGGCTTTGGCTGGCGCGCCCACACGATGGAGACGGCCGAACTTGATCCGGCCGGCCGCGTATGGGAGCGGACCGGCGCATGACGTGCTCGGGGGCCGGGTGTGCCATGCCCGGCCCCCGGTGAATCAGCCTGCCTCGAAGTCCACCAGCACCGCGCCATCACCCACCTGGTCCCCGGCCTTGGCCCGGTAGCCCTTCACCGTTCCATCGGCCGGTGCCTGCAGCGTGTGCTCCATCTTCATCGCCTCCAGCACCAGCAGCGGCGTGCCGCGCTTGACCACGGTGCCGTCGGCCACAAGGGTGGCGACGATCCGGCCCGGCATCGGTGCCAGCAGACTGCCGGCATCACCCACGCCCTGTTCCGACTCGCCAACCGGGTCGTGCAGGGTGAAGCGCCGCTGGCCATCGCGACCGAAGAGATGCAGCTGCTCGCCATCGGGCAGCACCTGCACGCTGCGGCGCTGGCCATCGATCTGCAGGGTGAGCAGGCCATCGGCGACGGTGCCGTTGAGCTGCTGCATCGCCTGGTCATCGCGCTGCACCTGCCAGCCATCCGGCTGCGTCCACACCTTCAGCACATGCCGCTGTTCGCCATGCTGCAGGTGGACAACGCGCGGTGCTGCAGCACCGATGCGCCAGCCGTCCTGCTGCTGCCACGGTGACTGGCGGTCGCGTGCATCGGCCGCCGCTGCCGGCGTGCTCGCCACCGCGGCGACGGCAGCCAGCGGCCACGCGGCCTCATCGACATGCGTGCCAGCCTCCAGCGCGGCCTGCTCCCGCTCGATCAGCGCGGTATCCAGCCTGGCCTGCGCGAACGAGTCGGTGAACAGCAGGCGGCGCAGGAAACCGGCGTTGGTGGTCACGCCCACCACCTGGCAGTCGGCCAGCGCCTGGCGCATGCGTGCCAGCGCGGCATCGCGATCCACATCCCAGACGATCAGCTTGGCGATCATCGGGTCGTAGAACGGGGTAATGCTGTCGCCCTGTTCGACGCCTGTATCCACGCGCACGTGCGCGCTCGGCGCGGGCAGGCGCAGATGGCGCAGGGTGCCGGTGGAGGGCAGGAAGCCACGGTCGGCATCCTCGGCATAGAGCCGCGCCTCGATGGCATGGCCGCCGATGCCCAGCTGTTCCTGGCGCAGCGGCAGCGGCTGGCCGGCCGCCACGCGCAGCTGCCACTCCACCAGGTCGGTGCCGGTGATGAACTCGGTGACCGGATGCTCGACCTGCAGGCGGGTGTTCATTTCCATGAACCAGAAACCGCCGTCCGGGCCGGCGATGAACTCGACCGTGCCGGCGCCCACGTAGCCGACGGCACGGGCGGCGTCCACTGCCGCCTTGCCCATCGCGGCACGACGCGCTTCGGTCATGCCCGGGGCAGGGGCTTCCTCCAGCACTTTCTGGTGGCGCCGCTGCACCGAGCAGTCGCGCTCGAACAGGTAGACCACGTCACCGTGGCTGTCACCGAACACCTGGATCTCGATATGACGCGGGCGCTCGATGTACTTCTCCACCAGCACGTGCGGGTTGCCGAACGCTGCGCTGGCTTCGCGCTGGCAGCTGGCCAGCGCATCGATGAAATCTTCGCTGCGCTCGACCTTGCGCATGCCTTTGCCGCCGCCACCAGCGCTGGCCTTGATCAATACCGGGTAGCCGATGGCATCGGCCTGCCCGCGCAGAAAGCCGGGGTCCTGCTGGTGACCATGGTAGCCCGGGGTCAGCGGCACACCGGCGTCGGCCATCAGCGCCTTGGCCGCACTTTTGTCACCCATGGCGCGGATCGCGCTGGCGGGGGGGCCGATGAAGGTGATGCCCGCTGCCGCGCAGGCGTCGGCGAATTCGGCGTTCTCGGAGAGGAAACCGTAGCCGGGATGGATGGCCTGCGCGCCGCTGCGACGTGCAGCGTCCAGGATCACGTCCGCGCGCAGGTAGCTGTCACGCGCGGCGGCCGGGCCGATGTGGATGGCTTCGTCGGCCAGGCGCACGTGGCGGGCGTTGCGATCGGCGTCGGAATACACCGCCACCGTGGCGATGCCAAGACGGCGGCAGGTCGCGATCACGCGGCAGGCAATCTCGCCGCGGTTGGCGATGAGGATCTTGCGGAAGGTCGGGGCGGTGTTCATGGCAGCAGGCTCGTTCATGGCGCAGGTCACATGCGGAACACGCCGAAGCGTGTCTGCTGCGGGGCGGCGTTGAGGCTGGCCGACAGGGCCAGAGCCAGGACGCGGCGGGTGTCGGCCGGGTCGATGACACCGTCGTCCCACAGCCGCGCGCTGGCGTAATAGGGATGGCCCTGCTGCTCGAACTGCTCGCGGATGGGCGCCTTGAAGCTCTCTTCCTCCTCGGCCGGCCACTGCCCACCCTTGGCCTCGATGCCATCGCGCTTGACCGTGGCCAGCACGCTGGCAGCCTGCTCACCGCCCATCACGCCGATACGGGCATTGGGCCACATCCACAGGAAGTTGGGCGAGTAGGCGCGGCCGCACATGCCGTAGTTGCCGGCACCGAACGAGCCACCGATGACCACGGTGAACTTCGGCACCTTGGCACAGGCCACGGCCATCACCAGCTTGGCGCCATCCTTGGCGATGCCACCCTGCTCGTATTTGCGTCCGACCATGAAGCCGGTGATGTTCTGCAGGAACACCAGCGGAATGTTGCGCTGGGTGCACAGTTCGATGAAGTGCGCACCCTTGAGCGCCGACTCGGAAAACAGGATGCCGTTGTTGGCGATGATGCCAACTGGATAGCCATGCAGGTGCGCAAAGCCGGTGACCAGGGTGCTGCCATAGCGCGGCTTGAACTCGTCAAAGCGCGAACCGTCCACCAGTCGGGCGATCACCTCGCGCACATCGAATGGCTTGCGGGTATCGGCCGGGATCACGCCGTACAGTTCGTGTGCGGGCAGCAGCGGTTCCTGTGGCGGTTGCACCGCCATCGCCGGCTCGGGCTTGCGCCAGTTGAGCTGGGCGATGATGCTGCGGACCCGCGCCAGCGCCTGCAGGTCGTTGTCGGCCATATGGTCGGCTACGCCGGACAGGCGCGTGTGCACGTCGGCACCGCCGAGGTCCTCGGCACTGACCACCTCGCCGGTAGCGGCCTTCACCAGCGGCGGGCCGCCGAGGAAGATGGTGCCCTGCTCACGCACGATCACCGTTTCGTCGCTCATTGCCGGCACATAGGCGCCACCGGCCGTGCAGCTGCCCATCACGCAGGCGATCTGCGGGATGCCCTGGGCGGAAAGATTGGCCTGGTTGTAGAAGATGCGACCGAAGTGATCGCGGTCCGGGAACACCTCGTCCTGCAGCGGCAGGAACGCGCCGCCGGAGTCGACCAGATAGATGCACGGCAGATGGTTCTGCTCGGCGATCTCCTGCGCGCGCAGATGCTTCTTCACCGTCATCGGGTAGTAGGTGCCGCCCTTGACCGTGGCATCGTTGGCCACGATCACGCATTCCACACCGCTGACGCGGCCGATGCCCGCCACCACACCGGCGCAGGGGACGGCGTCGCCATACATGCCGTGGGCCGCCAGTGGCGCGATTTCCAGCAGCGCGCTGCCGGGGTCGAGCAGGGCGTCGATGCGGTCGCGCACCAGCAGCTTGCCGCGCGCGGTGTGCTTGGCCCGTGCCGCCTCGCTGCCGCCGAGCGCGGTGCGGGCCAGCGTGGCGTGCAGGTCGTCCACCACGGTCTGCATGGCAGCGCGGTTGGCTTCGAAGGCGTCGCTGCCCGGTTGCAGCTGGGTCGTCAGTACGGTCATGGGTCTGGCCTTACAGGGTGCGCTGGAACAGTTCGCGGCCGATCAGCATGCGGCGGATCTCCGACGTGCCGGCGCCGATCTCGTAGAGCTTGGCGTCGCGCCACAGGCGGCCGGTCGGGTACTCGTTGATGTAGCCGTTGCCACCGAGGATCTGGATCGCCTGGCCAGTGAGCCAGGTGGCCTTCTCGGCGGCATAGAGGATCGCGCCCGCCGCGTCCTGACGGGTGGTGCGGCCCTGGTCGCAGGCGCGCGCCACCGCGTAGACGTAGGCGCGGCAGGCGGCCAGGCCAACGTACATGTCGGCGATCTTGGCCTGGATCAGCTGGAAGTTGCCGATCGGCTCACCGAACTGATGGCGCTCGTGCACGTAAGGCATCACCACGTCCATGGCCGCGGCCATCAGGCCCAGCGGGCCGCCGGAGAGCACGACGCGCTCGTAGTCCAGCCCGGACATCAACACGCGCACGCCGCTGCCTTCGGTGCCCAGCACGTTTTCGGCCGGCACCTCGCAGTCCTGGAACACCAGCTCGCAGGTCGGCGAGGAGCGCATGCCCAGCTTGTCCAGCTTCTGCGCGGTGGAGAACCCTTTCATGCCCTTTTCGACCAGGAACGCGGTGATGCCCTTGGCGCCGGCGCTGGCGTCGGTCTTGGCGTAGACCACCAGCACATCGGCGTCAGGACCGTTGGTGATCCACATCTTGTTGCCGTTGAGCACGTAGCGGTCACCGCGCTTGTCGGCGCGCAGTTTCATCGAGACCACGTCCGAACCGGCGCCCGGCTCGCTCATCGCCAGCGCGCCGACCTTGCTGCCCTCGCACAGGCCGGGCAGGAAGCGCTGCTTCTGCTCTTCATTGCCGTTCTTGCGCAGCTGGTTCACGCACAGGTTGGAGTGCGCGCCGTAGGACAGGGCAATGCCGCCCGATGCGCGGGATATCTCCTCCATCGCCACCACGTGGGCGAGATAGCCCATGCCGCTGCCACCGTACTGCTCTTCCACGGTGATGCCGAGCAGCCCCTGCGCGCCGAGCTGCGGCCACAACGACAACGGGAACTGGTTGGTGGCATCGGCCTCGGCCGCCAGCGGGGCGATGTGGGCGGCGGCGAACTGGGCAACGCTTTCGCGCAGCAGGTCGATGTCCTCGCCAAGGGCGAAATCCAGGGATGGCACGTGCATGGGGGCGGCTCCACGGTCAGCAGAAAGGGCAAAGGGGCGCGCCGGTGGGGATGCGGGCAGGTGACCCGCGCGGGCGATGGACCCAGCCTAGCGCCATCGGGTTAAAAAGTGAACACGAGTTCAAAAAATGAATCTACAATCACGCCATGGCCTACAAACGCTCGGCATTGATGGAACAACGCATGGCAGGCGCGCGCGAGCGCATCCTGCTGGCCGCGCGCGAGCTGGTGGCCGCCGGGGGCTACCGCAATGCGCCGGTCACCGCCGTGGCCGCGCAGGCCGGGGTGTCCACCGGTCTGATCTACCGGCACTTCCCGTCCAAGGCCGAGCTGTTCGTCGAAGTGCTCAATGCGGCGGTGGACCATGAGGTCCGCATCATGGAGGGCATCGGGGCCGGACCCGGCAGCGCCACCCAGCGGCTGCAGCAGGCGGTGATCACCTTCGTACGCCGCGCGCTGGCGGGCCCTGGCCTGGCCTACGCGTTCATCGTCGAGCCGGTGGACCCGGAGGTGGAGGCCGAGCGCATCCGCGGACGTCGCCGTTTTGGCGATGTCTTCCGCCAGCTGGTGGAGCAGGGTGTGGACAACGGCGAGTTCCCGGCCCAGGACGCGGAGCTGACCGCGGCCTGCATTGTCGGCGCCTTCACCGAAGCCCTGGTCGGCCCCACCGCACCCAGCCGTCAGCCCCATCGCGACGAAGCCGCCCTTGCCGAAGCGATCAGCGCGTTCTGCCTGCGCGCCGCCGGCGCACGAAGGTAGTGACGGGCCATGCCCGTCATCCGATCGAACCGCGCCCTGCGGCAACGACGGGCCATGCCCGTCATCCGATCGAACCGCGCCCTGCGGCAACGACGGCCCATGCCCGTCGCCACGCGCCGGCCCCGCGCCGGTGCTGCGACGCATCACGCGCCCTGCCTGTTGTGGCCCCGTCCCTGCGCCCTATACTGCACCGGCAGGCACGCTCAGCAGCCGTGGTCCACCGACTACCAGCCAGGGGTACCCAAGAGTGCGCAATCACGATCTGCAGTTCCTGAAACGCTTTTCCATGGTGATCGCCACGCTGGCGACCATCACGGTTGGTCTGATCGCGCTGGCCGCCTGGCTGCACACGCGCATCCCGCCTGAAATATCGCCCACGGCGGCCAAGCGCACCGAGCAGCGCATCGCGCCCGAGGGTGCTGTCTATGCCGGCAGCACCGGTGCTGCCGCACAGGCCGCCGCGCAGGCGGCCGCCCTGGCCAAGGCGGCCTCGCAGGTGGCCTACGGTGGCACCACTGACGGCAAGGTGATCTACGACAACCTGTGTACCGCCTGTCATACCACCGGCGTCGGCTTGGCGCCGACGCTGGACCACGGGCACTGGGATGCGCGCATCGCCCAGGGCAAGGACACCTTGTACAAGCACGCAATGGAGGGCTACACCGGCCCCGATGGCGGGATCATGCCGCCCAAGGGCGGCAATCCGGCCCTCACCGAAGAGCAGATCCATGCCACGGTGGACTGGATGCTGGCCAACCTGAAATAGCGCAACCGGCGCGCCGGGCGGGATGGCGGCCCGGGGACCGGTCGGTGATGAGCCTGGCCGACCTGGTCAGCAGCCCGCCTCCTGTTTTGCCGCTTGCGGTCACCTGCCGTGCGGGCGGCAGCGCGTCATCATTTATCGGTAAAGTGACGGGCTATCCGTCAGACCTGCCATGGAGTTGCTGTCGATGCGCCGTTGTTTCCTTGCCGTCGCCCTGGCCTTCGCGGCCTCTGCTGTTTCCGCGCAGCCTCAGCCCCAGCCGCAGCCGCAACCCGGAGCCCCCGGCAGCCTGGCTCAGGGTGCCGCCAGCATCACGCTGACCCGCGCGCCCAGCGACTGGCGCGCGCTGGAAGGGCAGTACGTGCGTATTGCGGCGCCGCTGACCCTCGTCGGGACCGACGGCCTGGAGCGCCTTGGCGAACTGGCAGTGGCCTTCGACGGCCGCCTGTGGCAGCCCACCGAAGTGGCCGCCCCGGGCAGCGCGGGGTACAGCCAGGTGGTGGCCGACAACCAGCGCCGTCGCCTCGTCCTTGACGACGGCAGCGATGTGCGTGACCCCGCCAGCGTGCCTTATCTCGCGCACGACGCGATACTGCGCACCGGCATGCTGCTGCGCGGTGTCGAAGGGCGCGTGCAGGTCGATGCGCAGGGGCGGCCACGCCTGCAGGTGGGTCGCACGCTGGCGCTGCCGGCGCCCGAGCGCCCGGCGCTGCCGCAGGTGGCCGGGCAGTTGAAGGTAGCGGCCTTCAACCTCGAGAACTTCTTCAATGGCGATGGTCAGGGCGGTGGTTTTCCCACGCTGCGCGGCGCCCGCACCCTTGAAGAACACCAGGCCCAGCTGAAAAAACTGGTCGCCACCATCGTGCCGCTGCAGGCCGACGTCGCGGCATTGATGGAACTGGAAAACGATGGGTATGGTCCGCACTCGGCGATTGCGGAACTGGTGACCGCCCTCAACCGTGCCGAAGGCAGCAGCGGCGATTGGCGCTTTGTCGACGCGGGCGAAGGCCCGGGTGACAACCCGATCCGGGTCGGCATCATCTACCGCAGCGGCCGCGTCAGCCCGCTAGGCACACCGGCCACGCTCACCGGCGGGCCCTTCGTCGAGCACAGCCGGGTGCCGCTGGCGCAGGCGTTCCGTGCCGGGCAGGGCAAGCCGTTCGTGGTGGTCGCCAACCATTTCAAGTCCAAGGGCTGCCGCGACGCCAGTGGCGCCGACGCCGACCAGAACGATGGCCAAGGCTGCTGGAACGCCACGCGGGTGGCCTCGGCCCAGCAGCTGAACGCCTGGCTGCAGCGTGACCCGACCGGCAGCGGCAGCACCGACGCGGTGCTGCTGGGCGACTTCAATGCCTACGCGATGGAAGCGCCGATCACCACCCTGCGCGCGCTGGGCTGGAAGGACGCCTTCGCGCTGGCCAAGGTCGAGCGCCCCTACAGCTATGTCTACAACGGTTACAGCGGCAGGCTCGACCACGCCCTGCTCAGCGCCGGCATGGCGGCCCGTCTGGCCGGCGCGGCCGAGTGGCACATCAATGCCGACGAGCAGGAAGCCAGCGGTTACCAGGGCCGTAATCTGCAGGGGCCGTGGCGCAGTTCCGACCACGACCCCCTGCTGCTGGGTTTCGACCGTTGAGCTAGTCCGCGCGGAAGCTGGCGCGGCAGCCGTTGTCCACCCAGACGGCGCGCCGCTCCACGCCCCAGTCGCGTCCTTCGACGCAGGCCGCGCGTGACAGCTGTCGCCGCAGACGTATCCGCCCATCCGGCGCCGGACAGCGGTTGAACCCGTGGGACTGGCTTTCGCAGGTGAAGTCGCGGCCGCCATACGGATAGGGACGTACGTCAACCAGCGCATCACGCCGCACGGTGGTGCTGCGGTCGAGGGGGATGGCAGGCGCGGAGTCTGGCCTGATCTGGGTCACACGGGGGTCATCATCATGGGGCGGCGCGATCTCCAGCGCCGGTGCGCTCTGGGCACCCGCCGCACCGATGATGGCGAGGGCGAGCAGCGCGACGATGAGGGAGCCGACGTTTCGCTTTGGTCTGGGCATGCCACGTCCTTCCTGAGGGTGTGAAGGCACGCTAGCAGGCAACCGCAGGATGGCAGCCGGCTGCCAACGGCACTCCATGCACCTGCAGCCGGTCGTAGCGGGTGTCATCACCGACGCGCGGCGGCGGAATGCATCACATTCTGATCGCTTGCTCCCCGGCATCGACGTCTCCGGCTTGCTGGCATGCGTCGGCGCGCGATGTTGGCATGCAGCGTGGGTTCAGTGCCTGGCTGCAGAAGCGCGCGCGTTGCAGGCAGAACTCGACACGCGCACTTCAGCCCCAGGCGATCAGGCCGATGGCCAGCACCGCGATCGCCAGGCCGATCCGGTTGAGCAGCCGGGTGGGCTCGCCGAAGACGGCAATGCCGACCACTGCCCCCAGCACCACCACGCCGATGTTCATGCCGGCAAACACCGTGGCCGGACTTTCCGGCAGCGCCTGGTGGGCGTGCACGTAGAACAGGATGTTGCCGCCGTTCAGCAGACCCAGCACGAGGCCGCCGCCCACATTGCGCCAGGCCAGGCGGCTGCGCCCGCGCATGTGCCGCCACAGCTGCAGCGCCAGCATGAGGACGAAGGCCAGACTGAAGCTGACCAGCAGAGCGGCCATTGAAGGGGTGCCGGACAGGGCCACCTGCTTGAGCAGGATGTCCACCGCGGCAAAGCCCACCCAGACCGCCAGCAACCAGCGCCCGCCGCCGGCGCTGGTCTGCGCAGCGCTGGCCGCATCGCTGCGCGGGCGGAGACAGATCGCGGCCATCGCAAACAGACCCAGACCGAGGCCGAACAGCTTCCATGCGCTGGCCTGCTGGCCGAAGAACAGGAACGCGGCGGCCAGCGAGAGCAGCAATGACAGGCGCTGGGCAACGTCGGTGCGCACGATGCCTGCCACCGCCACCGCACGGCCGAGCACCAGGAACAGTCCGGGCAGGACCACCGCCAGCACCAGCAGTGCCGCCCAGGGCGCATGCCCGGTGCGCAGTGCATCAAGCGAGGGCTGCAGCAGCAGTGCGGTCATCGACGCAGCGACAAGGTAGTTCCACGTGACCATCTGCGCGACATCAAGGCGGTGGCGCGCTGCCACTTTCAGCAGCACCGACACCAGGACGCTGCAGATCACCGCACAGACAAGATGGATCATGAGGGGCAGGCAGGGAGGCGGCAGGGGACGCTATCATGGTGCCATGCAAAATCCCCCATTCCCCCAAGAAGCGGCGGCGCTGAGCCTGCAAGGTCCGGTCGGCCCGCTGGACGTGGTCGTCGACCTGCCCCGGCTTGATGATGTGGCCCTGCAACCGGTGGTGGCCGTGGTCTGCCATCCGCTGTCCACCGAGGGCGGCACGCTGCACAACAAGGTGGTGACCATGGCCGCCAGCGCGCTGCGCGACCTGGGCGTCACCACGGTGCGGTTCAATTTCCGCAGCGTCGGTGGTTCGGCAGGCACGTTCGACCATGGCGTCGGCGAGCAGGACGACCTCAAGGCGGTGGTGACGTGGGTACGCCAGCAGCAGCCGCACGCACGTCTGTGGCTGGTGGGGTTCAGCTTCGGCAGCTTTGTCTCGCTCAAGGCCGCCGGCGATCTCCAGCCGGATGCGCTGATCTCCATCGCACCGCCGGCCGGACGCTGGGACTTCAGCGGGATCGCGCCGCCGCCGCGCTGGCTGGTGATCCAGGGTGAGCAGGACGAGATCGTCGATCCGCAGGCGGTCTACGACTGGCTCGACAGCGTCGACGCGCCGCATGAGCTGGTGCGTATGCCCGACACCAGCCATTTCTTCCATCGCAAGCTGATCGACCTGCGCGGCGCCATCACCCATGGGGTCAAGGGCTGGCTGCCGGACGCCATGGCATGAGCGTGGAGGCGATGACCCCGTCGCAGCGCTACGCTGACGGCGTGGCGCAGGGGCTGTGGCAGAACGACCCGGCCCAGCATGCCGCATTGGCCGAGCTCGACCGGATCCACCTGGCGCTGCTCGAAGACGCCGACGACGGCTGGCTGGACCGCCTGTCGTCGTTCTGGAAGAAACCAACGCCGGTCAAGGGTCTTTATTTCTGGGGCGGTGTGGGCCGGGGCAAGACCTTCCTGGTCGACCTGTTCTACGACGGCCTGCCGATCCGGCAGAAGTACCGCACGCACTTCCATCGCTTCATGCGCGGCATCCACGAGCGTCTGCGCGAGCACCAGGGCCAGGCCGACCCGCTGGCGAAGATCGCCCAGGAATGGCGCAGCAAGCTGCGCGTGCTGGTGCTTGATGAGTTCTTCGTCACCGACATCGGTGATGCGATGCTGCTGGCGCGCCTGCTCGAACGTCTGTTTGCCGAAGGGGTGACCCTGGTCACCACCTCCAACACCGAAGTCCGCAATCTCTACCTCAACGGCCTGCAGCGCGACAGCTTCCTGCCGGCCATTGAACTGCTGCAGCGCTTCTGCGTGGAGCTGCATGCCGAGGGGACCGAGGACTACCGCATGCGCGCGCTGACCCGTTCGCCGGTCTACCGTGCGCCGCTGGGTGAGGACAGTGACGGCTGGCTGGCCACGCGCTGGGCCGACCTCAGCGGCGGGCAGGCGGCGGCACCGGGCAACATCGAGATCGAAGGGCGCAGGATTGCCGTGCGTGGACGTGGCAAGAGCATTGCGTGGTTTGATTTCACCGCGCTGTGCGAAGGTCCGCGCGGCCCATCGGACTACATCGAAATCGCGCATGAGTTCAACACGGTGCTGCTGGGCGGCATTCCGGCGTTCGATCGGATGAACGAGGACGCGGCGCGTCGCTTCGTCAACCTGATCGACGAGCTGTACGACCGCCACGTCAACCTGGTCTGCACCGCCACGACCTCGCCGGTCGAGCTGTATAGCGGCACCCGCCTGCAGGGCGCGTTCGAGCGCACCGCCTCGCGTCTGATCGAGATGCAGAGCGCCGAGTATCTGGGCACCCCGCATCGCGCGTGATGCTACGTGCTTGCTGAAGCGGAATCGGGTGAAACTGACATTGCGGTGAGGATAACCCCTGCCTGCTGATTGGTAGAGCGGGGACAGAAAATGTAGTTTTTCCCGATAGTTACACATCCGGTCGACTCTCAGAATACGTCACTCCAGCGACGACGTATGAAGCAATGCGGTATGCGCCAGCAATGGGCATGAACAGCATCTGCTTTGCGTCACACCCAGAGAGAGACCTATGAAAGCCTGCTCATTGTCATGGCGCGCGATGCAGCGTGCCATCGTTGTCACCGTGCTGTCCGTTGCTGCCGTGCTGCCTGTATCTGCGACCAGCTTCATGCTGGAAAGCAACACGATCGTGTTGAAACAGGCAGACGGCCGCGTTGCGTTCACGGTCACCAACCCCGGCGACGAACCCATGCTGCTGCTCAGCCGCCTGGACGACCTCGACGATGCGGCACTGGCAGATGAGGTGCTGGTGACCCCAGCGGTGACGCGCATCGATCCCGGTCAGAGCCAGGTCGTTCTGTTCCAGCTCAAGGACAGCGCGGTGCTGGAACGCGAACACATGTTGCGCGCCTCCTTCGAGGGCGTGGTGCAGCAGGGTGGCAGTGGCATGCGCATGCCGGTGCGGCAGCAGATCGGCTTCATCGTGCAGCCGCGCGGGGTACCTGTCGAGCTGGCCCCGTGGAAGGATCTGCTGCTGGAAGTGCAGGGCAATGAGCTGGTGCTGCACAACCGTGGCCGGCATGTCGTACGTATGGGTCCTGATCTCGAGCTGGACACGGGCGCCGAGGTTGAACCGCTGGACCACCCCTATCTCATGCCCGGCCAGACCGTACGTCGCGCGCTGAAGGCCGAGGGTCCGGTGCGGCAGGCCAGGATCGTACCGCTGAGCCGTTCCGGATTCGCGCTGCAGCGCGTTTCGCTGCCGGTCACGCCCTGATCCCGCCGATGCGGTTCCGAGGGCGTGGCCATGATTCGACACTGCAGACATCACGGTGTGGCCCGCGCGCATCCGCTGGCCGCAGCGCTCACCCCGGCCATCGTGGTGATGGGAGGGATGCCCTGCCTGGCGTCAGCCTTGGAAGCTGCAGCACCGGGCGGCGCACAGTTCGACATCGCACAACTGCAAAGCAGTGGCTACTCGCCTTCGGTTGCTGCGTACTTCAGCAATGGCGCGCGCTTTTCACCGGGATTGCAGGTGGTTTCAGCAAGCGTCAACGGCCGGAAAGGAATACCGCTGCAGCTCGAGTTCGACGGTCAAGGAGAGCCCTGCCTGGACGCGGTGGCACTGGCGCGCCTGGGCATCCGCCCGGCGCCGCCCGGCGCGGGCAGCTGCATCGAGCTGGGCATCGTCCATCCCGGCGGGCGCGTGCATCTGCGGCCGTCGCAGGCCAGGGTAGAAGTGCTGGTGCCGGAGGGCGCGCTGCAGGCAGAGCAGGATGGCCTGCAGCGAGGTGGTGCCGCGCTGATGCTCAACCACGATCTGTTCGTCGTGGCGCAGCGCTCCGCACATGGCATGCGGACGTCAGGCTCGGCCCGAGTGGAGCTTGGCCTGAATGCAGGCGGCTGGGCGTTGCGGGCGCAGGCCAGCGCGAGCACTGGAGTCCGCCAGCAGGCGTTGTTCCAGGATGCCACCTTTGCCGAGCGTGCCGTCGAGCGCTGGGACGCATTGCTGCAGGTCGGCCAGCTTGCCGTGGCGTCGCAGGCCTATGGCGGCCTGCCGTTTGACGGGGTTCAGCTGATTCCCGACCGCGCGCAGGTGGCAGGACGACGGCTCGCAGTGCCGGTAAGCGGCGTAGCACGCAGCCAGGCGGTCGCCGAGGTGCGCCAGCGCGGCCAGGTCATCTACCGCACCATTGTCGGCCCCGGGCCATTCCTGATCGACGACGTCGGCGAGGCGAGCGGTGGCAGTGACCTGGAAGTCGTCGTCACCGAAGACGATGGCACCACGAGGCGGTACCCGGTGCCCGCGCCGCTGTTGTCCGCGCAGGCCCGGCAGGCGGAGCCTGCGCAGACCAGCCTGAGCGTCGGCCGCTATCGTCCCTCGCGGGGGGCGCCGCAGCGGGGCCCGCGGCCATGGATGCTGGTGCTGGAACATGCCAGCGACCTCGGCCCGTCGGGCAGTGTCAGGGTCGCGGGACTGCTGGCTTCCGCCTACCAGGGAGTGGCCACGCAGGCGTCGCTGTCCTTGCCCCACGGTGGCTGGCTTGCCGCGTCCGTCCGGGGCTCACGGCATGCCGTGGCAGGCGTGGGCAGAGAGGTACAACTGCAGGGGAGCCTGCAGTTGCCCGCGCAGTTCAGCGCCGGCCTTTCGTTGAGTCACCGCGATGCGCGCTTCACGGCGTTCGAGCAGGCGGTTGGCCTGGATGCCGGTGAACCGCTCGTGCGCAGGCCGGATGGGGCTGAACGTGCGGTCGGGCTGTTTGCAGGGTGGGCCAGCGCCCGCTGGGGCGCGGCCAGCTACAGCGTCTCGCGCAGCTGTACGCAGGCTGCCTGTGGCGGACATCAGAGTCTGGGGTGGTCGCGTCGTCTCCTCGGGGCCTCGTTCACGGTGTCGGCGCAGCGGTCTTCCCTGCAGGCCGGAACCTCGGTGTGGCTGAACGTGACGGTGCCGCTGGGCGGACGCAGAGGCAGCGCCGGCTTCCGGGCGCAACGTCAGGGCGACGGCCCGCTGCGCCTGGGTGCCAGCCTGCAGCGGGCCATCAGCGATGACGTCGAGGTGAGCGCGGACCTCACACGCAGTGACGGCTCGCGCTACGTCGCCGGCCGCCTGCAGGCACGAACCGCTGTCGGCAGCGTGCAGCTCGGCTGTGCGTCCGGTGGCAGCAGCCCGCGCTGCCATGCCGGCATCAGTGGCGGCGTGGTCGTGTTACCCGGTGGACGGGTGGCGACCTCGACGGCTCGCATCGGCACCACCTTCGCGGTGGTCGATGTGCCGGGTGTTGCCGGGCTCCGCCTGCAGGGTGCGGGCTATGCAAGAACCCTCGTCGGCGGACGTGCTGTGCTGCCCCGCCTGTCGCCCTATCAGAACAACAGGATCCGGTTCGACGGGCGTCACCTGCCGTTGAACCTCCAGCTGGCCACCACTGCGTTCACAGTGAAGCCGGCGCATGCGGCGGTTGTGCTGCGCACGGTGGACGCACGTGAGCGCAGGCAGCTGCTGCTGCAGGTCACGCTTGCAGATGGCACGCCCGCGCCGGTGGGCAGCGTGCTGCACGACCCGCAGGGCGGATTTGCAGGCACCACGGTCAGCGAGGGCAACGTGTTTCTGGTCGACGCCCAGATCGGCCAATCGATGTCAATGGAAGTCAACGGACAGCGCTGCCAGCTGCAGTACGCCGTGCCACCACGCTTCGATCCACAGCGCGCCTATGAGGAAGCGACGGCGCGCTGCAACTGAGCAGGCAGGGAAGACCCGACGCTGCGGCAGGAGTGCCGCCCACCCGGCAGGCGACTGCTGGTCTGCGCCGCAGCGCTCTGCGCGGCGGCGCCTCACACCCACTGGATAGTCAAACATGAAAAGAATGCAGGTCTTACCGTGTGCCATCGCGATGGCACTGCTTGGAGCCAGCGCTGCGCAGGCGGCAGAGATCACACCAACGCCGCTGATGGTGCAAGGCACGATCGACGTGCCCGCGTGCACCGTGGTCGTCGACAATAACGGTCTCTATGAGATCGGCGAGCTGGGGCCCACCGACGTCAAAACCGGGACCAGCACCTCTACGCTCACGCCGATAACGAAGAAGTGGACGGTCAGCTGCGAAGGCGACACCTTCATGAGCTTCAGTGTCACCGACAACCGCAAGGGCACTGCCAGTACAAATGACAACAGCCAGTTCGGCATGGGCCTGGTCAACGGCACCGGCAAACTCGGCTACTACTCGCTCGCGATGAAGAACCCGACCGTCGATACCGTGGCCAGCCACGTCTTTGCGACCAACCGGAAAAATGCGGGCGACAACAAAGGGGCATCCACCGTGGTACGTACGGACGGCTTCGTGATGGGCTGGGCGGCACCCACGTCGGCAACACAGCAGATCGGTCGCGTGTTCGCCGTCGACATGGAAGCGACGCCAGTGCTGGCCGGCAGCCAGACGATGAACGGTCCGATCATCGACGACGTGTCGCTGTCGGGTTCGTTGACCTTCGATTTCGCTTACGGTCTCTAAGGAGCAGACATGAACATCCAGATTTCCGCTGTTGGCGCGCTGCTGCTTGCGCTTGCACCCTGCGCCTGGGCCGCTTTGCCGCAACAGTCGGTGGACATGACAGGCACGTTGAGGGCGCCAGGATGCACCGTTCTGGCCGACAACCAGGGACTGTACGATTACGGCAAGATCAACCCCTCGCTGATTCCCGTTTCAGGTTCCAATCTGACCCTGTCGGTCAAACCGGCGCACTGGACCGTGGACTGCGGACAGGCCTCCACCTATATCGGCATCAAGGTAATGGACAACCGGGCGCAGTCCTCGGGCGGGGCCGGCAACGCCAACTTCGGCCTCGGCCGGATTCCGGGCAACGACACCAGCAAGCTGGGCTACTACACCGTCACCCTGAGCAATCCCAAAGTCGACGGTGTGGCCGCTGCGGTCGGCAAGGGGGCGCCCGGATCAGCCGATGTGACGGGTGCTGCCAGCATCGTCCTGGACACGGGCAGCGTGCACACCTGGGTGAAAACCGCCACAAACAAGCAGACACCGCTGGCCGGCAAGCAGTTCGAGGTGGACATGTCAGTGGGCGCGGTGCTGTTGAACAAGGCGGCGATGGGTGGCGACATCACCAGCGAGGTGCCGTTGGACGGCAACATCACACTCTCCTACACCTTTGGATTGTGATCGGCGACGCTTGAGGCGCTGACGCCCGGACCAGGGCGCACGGCGCTGCGGAGGGCGGCGGCCGGGCCCAGCCCCGGCCGTCGCGCAGTCAGTCTTGTAGAGCGCTTGTGAAGTGCCAGTGTTCCGTTTCTGGAGTGCGTCATTGCATCCAGAAGACGCTTTCCGGTCTTGACTGCGCACGCGGTTCCGGCAGGTTCGCGGCGTCCAGCGAAGGCGTAATCGGCTTGGTCCTTACGCCACAAGGGATTTGGCGATATCCCCATATTTGGCGTTGACGATCACCTGCACCCCCACTATCTTGTGGCCGTCGGTTGCGGCGACCACAAGTCGCCGGGTCCGCAGGCGGAACGCCCACACCTGTCCCGGTGTGGCGCCCGACCCCGCCTGCAGCGGTACTGGGAACGCGTTCGTCGCCGTTGCTGGAGCCGTCCGGTTCCATCTGGAGACGGGTGGGCGGAGGCCTGATGCCTTCGCGCCGATTCCACCAGAACCCTGCTGACTGCCGCACGCCTGCACCCGTGCGGTGCCGGACCGTCGCCGCCAGGCCGCGGGCAGGTCGGCGCACGGTCTCATCACGTGCGACGCCATCGCCGCAGACTGGTGGACCATGGCCCGGGCCTGCGCCCCCGCGCACCGTGCATCCGTCCTATCACGCCAAGAGGAAAACGCCGTGAGCACCGATACCAGCGCCACCATCGAAAAGGAAAGCGAGTTCCTGCTGACTTCGCCGCCGACGGCCAACGCGATGAGCGTGACCAAGCGCAACGGTACGACCGAGCTGGTGGACCTGAACAAGATCGTGCGCGCGGTGCAGCGTTCCTCGGAGGGCCTGCATTCGGTGGACCCGATGCGCGTGGCAACCCGCACCATTTCCGGTCTGTACAACGGCGCCACCACCCGTGAGCTGGATGAGCTGTCCATCCGGACCGCCGCGCTGCTGATCGGTGAGGAGCCCGAATACGGCCGCCTGGCCGCGCGCCTGCTGGCCAACTACATCGCCAAGGAAGTATCGGGCCAGGAAATCTACGCCTTCTCGCAGTCGGTGGGTCGTGGCCATGAAGTGGGCCTGATCAACGACCGTCTGTTGAACTTCGTACAGACCAACGCGCGCAAGCTCAACGATGCCATCGACATCTCGCTGGACCTGAATTTCGATTACTTCGGTCTGCGCACCCTGTATGACCGTTACCTGCTGCGTCACCCGCACACCCGCAAGGTGATCGAGACGCCGCAGCAGTTCTTCCTGCGCATCGCCAGCGCGCTGAGCGAGGACGTGCCGGAAGCATTGTCGCTGTACAAGCGCATGGGCAACCTGGACTATCTGCCGTCCAGCCCGACCCTGTTCAATTCCGGCACCACCCACGAGCAGCTGTCCTCGTGCTTCCTGCTGGATTCGCCGCAGGACTCGCTGGAATCGATCTACTCCAAGTACGGCGACATCGCCCAGCTGTCCAAGTTCTCCGGCGGCATCGGCGTGAGCTACAGCCGGGTGCGTTCGCGTGGCTCGCTGATCAAGAGCACCAACGGTCACTCCAACGGCATCGTGCCGTGGCTGAAGACCATGGACTCCTCGGTCGCCGCGGTGAACCAGGGTGGCAAGCGCAAGGGCGCGGCCTGCGTCTATCTGGAAACCTGGCATGCCGACATCGAGGACTTCCTCGAGCTGCGTGACAACACCGGCGACGAAGCGCGCCGTACGCACAACCTGAATCTGGCCAACTGGGTGCCGGACCTGTTCATGAAGCGCGTCGAGGCCGACCAGGAATGGTCGCTGTTCGACCCGCGCGTGGTGCCGGAGTTCACCGACCTGTTCGGCGAGGCCTTCGAAGCGGCCTACCTGCAGGCCGAGGCCCAGGGCAAGGCCAACCGCACCATCTCCGCGCGCAAGCTGTACGCCCGCATGATGCGTACGCTGGCCGAGACCGGCAACGGCTGGATGACCTTCAAGGACAAGTGCAACCGCGCCAGCAACCAGACCCTGCGTGCCGGCAACGTGATCCACCTGTCCAACCTGTGCACGGAAATCCTGGAGGTCACCTCCAACGATGAAACCGCCGTGTGCAACCTGGGTTCGATCAACCTGGGCAACCATTTCGACGAACACAACGAATTCGATTTCCAGAAGCTGGCCGAGACCGTGCGCCTGGCCGTGCGTCAGCTCGACCGTGTCATCGATCTGAACTTCTACCCGATCGAAACCGCCCGCCGCGCCAATCTGCGCTGGCGCCCGGTCGGCCTGGGCTGCATGGGCCTGCAGGACGTGTTCTTCCGCAAGCGTCTGCCGTTTGACAGCGCCGAAGCCCGCGCGCTGTCGAAGAAGATCGCCGAGACCATCTATTTCCATGCGCTGGAAACCTCCTCGGAGCTGGCCCAGGAACGCGGCAGGCACCCATCGTTCAACGACACCCGTGCCGCCAGCGGCGAACTGCAGTTCGACGCCTGGAACGTGGTGCCGGAAGACACCGCGCGCTGGGACGCCCTGCGGGCACGCATCAAGGAACATGGCCTGCGCAACTCGCTGATGATCGCCATCGCACCCACGGCCACCATCGCCTCCATCGCCGGTTGCTACGAGTGCGTGGAACCGCAGGTGTCCAACCTGTTCAAGCGCGAAACCCTGTCCGGCGACTTCCTGCAGGTCAACCGTTACCTGGTCAACGAGCTGAAGAAGCTGGGCCTGTGGACGGCTGACATGCGCGATGCGATCAAGCTGGCCGAAGGCTCCATCCAGGGCGTGGCGCAGATCCCCGAAGCGCTGCGCCAGGTCTACCGCACCGCGTGGGAGCTGCCGATGCGTGCGCTGATCGACATGGCGGCAGAACGTGGCGCCTTCATCGACCAGTCGGCCTCGCTCAACCTGTTCATGGAAAGCCCGAACATCGGCGCGATGTCCTCCATGTACATGTACGCCTGGAAGCAGGGCATCAAGACCACTTACTACCTGCGCTCGCGTCCGGCGACCAGGATCACCAAGACCACGGTCAGCAGTGGTGGTGCGGCCAGGACGTTCACCACCGACGAAGCCATCGCCTGCTCGCTGGAGAACCCGGAAGCCTGCGAGGCCTGCCAATGAGAGCGGCCGTGCTGGCCTTTGGCCGGCACACCCCTTTGTAGAGTCGAGCCATGCTCGACTGCAGAAAATACCAAGGTGGCGCCGGGCCAAGCCCGGCGTTTTAACCCGAGAATTCAAGGAAACACCATGGCCGACAAGCCCAAGCAGATGCTGCTCGATCCCGGTTTTGAACTGACCCTGCGCCCGATGCGCTATCCGCAGTTCTATGACATGTACCGGAATGCGATCAAGAACACCTGGACGGTGGAAGAGATCAACTTCCAGATCGACATCACCGACCTGCACAGCAAGATGTCGCCGGGCGAGCGCCACCTGATCCACCGTCTGGTCGCGTTTTTCGCCACCGGCGATTCGATCGTGTCCAACAACCTGGTGCTCAACCTGTACCAGCACCTCAATGCGCCCGAAGCGCGCATGTACCTGTCGCGCCAGCTGTACGAAGAAGCGCTGCATGTGCAGTTCTACCTGACCCTGCTCGACAACTATCTGCCGGACCCGGAAGAGCGCGTCAAGGCGTTTGCCGCGGTGGAGAACATCGACTCGATCAAGAAGAAGGCCGATTTCTGCTTCAAGTGGATCGACTCGATCCAGGACCTCACGCGCATCGAGACCCGTGCCGAGCGCCGCCAGTTCCTGCTCAACCAGATCTGCTTCGCCGCGTGCATCGAAGGGCTGTTCTTCTTCGCGGCGTTCGCCTACGTCTACTACTTCCGTTCGCGCGGCTTGCTGCCGGGCCTGGCCTCGGGCACCAACTGGGTGTTCCGCGACGAGAGCGCACACATGGACTTCGCGTTCGAGTCGGTGCGTGTGGTGCGTGAAGAGGAGCCGGACCTGTTCGACGACGAAATGAAGCAGCAGGTCTATGACATGCTGGCCGAAGCCATCGAATGCGAAGTGCAGTTCGCCGAGGACGTGCTGTCCGGCGGTGTGGCCGGCATCTCCACCCGTGACATGCGGCAGTACCTCGAGCATTGTGCCGACCAGCACTTCGCCAAGCTGGGCATGGAAAAGAAGTACAACGTGCGCAATCCGCTGCCCTTCATGGAGCTGCAGGACGTGCAGGAGCTGACCAACTTCTTCGAACGCCGCGTCTCGGCCTACCAGGTGGGCGTGCAGGGCGAAGTAGCCTTCGACATGAACTTCTGACCGTACCGGTCAGATGGCGAAGAAAGACCCGGCTCCGGCCGGGTTTTTTCGTTGCGCCGGAGGCGCCGGCTGCCCATGCAGGGCGCTGCCCTGCTAGGGAGGTAAACTGCCGCCACCCCCGTAGCCGACCACCACCATGACCCCGATCGCCGAGACCGTGCCGCCCATTGAAGTGCGCATGGCTGAAATCGTCTTTCCCAACCACACCAACCACATGGGCACCCTGTTCGGTGGCCAGGCGCTGGCCTGGATGGACAAGGCCGCCTTCCTCGCCGCAGCGCGCTACTCACGCCGTACCGTGGTCACCGCGCGCAGCGACCAGGTCGATTTCAAGCTGCCCATCCGGGTCGGCGAGATGGTGGAAACCATCGGACGCATCGTGGAAGTGGGGCGCAGCTCGATGAAAGTGGAAGTGGAGCTGATCGCCGAGGACCTGCACAGCGGCCAGCGCAAACTGTGCACGCGCGGCCACTTCGTGATGATCGCGCTGGATGAGGAAGGGCACCCGACCAGCGTGCCGGCGCTGCCCGAAGGCATGCCGGCGCCCTGAGCGCGCTTGTGCCGGCGGTTTCACGGCCCCATCTGGCAGAGATGAGCCTGCCTTTGGATGCCTTCATCGACCGCGCCCAGCGCCTGTTCGTGCTGACCGGCGCCGGCTGCAGCACCGCCTCGGGCATCCCGGACTACCGCGATGCAGCGGGGCAGTGGAAGCGCACCCCGCCGGTGACCTACCAGGCCTTCATGGGCGAGGCCGCCACCCGGCAGCGCTACTGGGCGCGCAGCCTGCTGGGCTGGCCGCGTTTCGGCTTTGCCCAGCCCAATGGCACCCACCAGGCGTTGGCTGCGCTGCAAGCGGCCGGCAAGCTGCGCACGCTGCTGACCCAGAACGTCGATGGCCTGCATCAGCGCGCCGGCAGTACCCATGTGATCGACCTGCATGGCCGCCTCGACCAGGTGCGCTGCATGGGCTGCGGCGAGCGCAGCGACCGCCAGGACCTGCAGCTTCGCCTGCTGGCGGCCAACCCGGGCTGGGAGGCGCTGACCGCGGGCATCGCCCCGGACGGTGACGCCGACCTGGAGACCGACTTCGGCGCCTTCGTCGTGCCCGATTGCATCCGCTGCGGCGCGCTGCTGAAGCCGGACGTGGTGTTCTTCGGCGAAAACGTGCCGCGCGAGCGCGTGGAACAGGCGTATGCCGAGCTGCAGCAGGCCGATGCCATGCTGGTGGTCGGGTCCTCGCTGATGGTCTATTCCGGCTTCCGCTTCGTGCAGGCGGCAGTCAAGGCCGGGTTGCCGGTGGCCGCACTGAACCGCGGCGTGACCCGTGCCGATGAGCTTCTGGTCTTCAAGGACGAGCGCGACTGCGCCCAGGCCCTGTCCCGCTGGCTGCAGCCAGCGGCCAGCCAGCCCGCTGCCGCGAAAGTGTGATCCAACAAAACAGTTGATCCGAAGCGCCAGCAGCGCTGCAATACCCACCCCTTCCCCCGTCTGTGGATACCTCTTCGTGAGCCAGCTGTTCTCGCCCGTCACCTTCGGTCCGTTGACCCTGTCCAATCGCATCGTCATTGCGCCGATGTGCCAGTACTCGGCCGAGGAGGGGCGCGCCAGCGACTGGCATACGATGCACTTGGGCCAGCTGGCGCAGTCCGGCGCAGGCCTGCTGATCCTGGAAGCCACTGCGGTGGAACCGCGCGGGCGCATCAGCTATGCCGACCTTGGCCTGTGGGATGACAGCACCGAGCAGGCGCTGGCCCAGGTGCTCGCGTCGGTGCGGCGCTGGTCGTCGATGCCGATCGGTGTGCAGCTGGCCCACGCCGGGCGCAAGGCCTCCACCGCGCGGCCCTGGGACGGTGGCGGCCAGATTGCCGCCGCCGATGCCAATGGCTGGACCACCGTGGCGCCGTCGCCGCTGCCGTTCCATGCCGGCAACCCGGCCCCGGAGGCGCTGGACGAGGAAGGCATCGCCGCCATCGTCGCCGCGTTCGCCGACAGCGCCCGCCGCGCCGAGCGGCTGGGCCTGGAACTGATCGAGATCCACGCCGCGCACGGTTACCTGCTGCATCAGTTCCTGTCGCCGCTGAGCAACAAGCGCACCGATGGCTACGGCGGTTCGTTGCCGAACCGGCTGCGCCTGCTGATCGAAGTGTTTGACGCCGTGCGTGAAGCGGTCTCGGACAAGGTCGCCGTGGGCGTGCGCATCTCGGCCAGCGACTGGGTGCCCGGTGGCTGGGACCAGGAGCAGAGCGAGACGCTGGCGATGATCCTCGAGTCGCGCGGCTGCCACTTCCTGCATGTCTCCAGCGCGGGTCTGGACGAACGTCAGAAGATCGAGGTGAGCCCGGGTTACCAGGTGCCGTTCGCTGCGGCGATCAAGGCCAAGGTACAGCGCATGCCGGTGATCGCCGTGGGCCTGATCACCGAACCGGAGCAGGCCGAGTCGATCCTGCGCCACAACTACGCCGACGCGATCGGGCTGGCCCGCGGCATTCTCTACGATCCGCGTTGGCCGTGGCATGCCGCCGCCGCGCTGGGCGACAGCGTGGTGGCCGCACCGCAGTATCTGCGCTGCGAGCCACGCACGGCACGCGGTGTGTTCAGCGCCGGCTGAGCCGTTGCGGCGCTCGCAACGCCGCTTTCAGCACGCTCAGGTCGCACCTCGAAGCGACACGGGTGATGGTCCGCCCTGTTACACCTGCCATGCCGATGGCAGGTGTGCCTGGATGTGCTGGTGCAGCGCGCGCACGCGCGGTGTGAAGTCACGCCGGTCGCTGACGCAGAACGCCACCTGCATCCGCTCGTGCGCCCAGCCGGGGCCGTCGGCCAGCACCGCCTGCAGGCGACCGTCGCGCAGGTACGGCTCGGCCACGAACTGAGCCAGCCGGGTGATGCCGGCACCGGCAGCGGCCAGCTCGGCCAGCGCGTCGATGTCATCGCTGACCATGGCCGGCGCGAGTGACGGCTCGTACCGCCCGTCCTCACGGGTAAATGCCCAGCGCAGCAGGCGGCCCTCGGTAGGGAAGCGATACAGCAGGCAGCGATGCGTGGCGAGCTGCTCCGGCGTCTGCGGCACGCCGGCCTGCGCGAGATAGACCGGTGCGGCGCAGAACACGAACGGAATGCGCGCCAGCGGCCGCGCCACCAGCCCGTCGTGCATCTGCTCGCCGATGCGGATGCTGGCATCGACGGCCTCCTCGGCATGGCGCACCGCGCGGTCGGAAAGATGCAGCTCGATCTGCAGTTGCCGATGGCGCCGTTGCAGGCCCGGCAGCATCGGGGCCAGTACGTGCCGGCCGAACGCACGCGTGCAGGCGATGCGCAGCGGCCCGGCGGGCTCGTTGGCCTGTTCGCTGGCAGCGGCGTGGGCGCGGGCCAGGTCGGTTTCGATGTGCGCCACCTGCTGCAGATAGCGCGCACCGGCGTCGGTGAGCGCCAGCGCCCGGGGGCTGCGGTTGAACAGGCGCACGCCCAGATGGGCCTCAAGCCGGGCGATGTTCTGACCCACCGCTGCTGCACTGATGCCCAGCACGCGGGCACCACCGGCAATGCTGCCGGCCTCGGCGGTACGGGTGAAGCTGCGGATGAGCTGCAACAGGTTCATGGACCTGCCAGCTTGCCACGGAATGTCCGCAAGGGGCGCTTGGGGCTGTGCCAAGCGTGCGGGCACTGACGGCACTGCGTCGGGGCGGGCATGCTGCCCGGCCCTTGATGCAGGAAGCCCGATGAACGCCTCCGTCCTCCGTCCCCGCTGGAAGCTGCCCGCGCGCAGCACCCCCTTCGTGTTCGCCTTCTTCATGGCCGGCATCATGGCCATGCTGATGTGCATGGTCATCACCGCCGCCAATGCCGGGGTGCAGGCCGACTATCCGGCACGCGTGCTGCAGGCCTATCTGCTGGCGATGCCGGTGGCGTTCTGCTGCGTGCTGCTGGTGCGCCCGCTGGTGATGCGGCTGGTCGCGATCACCGTGCACCCGCACCGCTGAAGACCGCGACGTCGGTCGCATCGGTTGCAGGTGAGAGCATCGCTACCGCAGCGCAGCATGCTCGCCTACACTCGAGCCGATGCGACCTGACTCCATTCTCACGCTGTCCTGCCCGGACCGCACCGGTATCGTCTACCGCGTCTCCGGCCTGCTGTTTGAACACGGCTGCAATATTCTCGACGCGCAGCAGTATGGCGATGAGGAAAGCGGCCGTTTCTTTCTGCGCGTGCACTTTGACCGCGATGCGACCCTGCCGCTGGACGTGATCGATGCCGGCATGGGCGCGCTGGCCAGCGCGTTCGGCATGCAATGGCAGCTGCATGACGGTCGCCGCCGCGCGCGCCTGCTGGTGCTGGTCAGCAAGCAGGGCCACTGCCTGAACGATCTGCTGTTCCGCACCCACAGCGGCCAGCTGAAGGTGGATATCGCGGCGGTTGCCTCCAACCACGCCGACTTCGCGCCGCTGGCGGCCTCCTACCAGGTGCCGTTCCATCATCTGCCGGTGAGCAACGAAAACCGGGTCGCGCAGGAGCAGCAGATCATTGATCTGGTCGAGCGCGAGAACATCGACCTGGTGGTGCTGGCGCGCTACATGCAGATTCTTTCGCCCGATCTGTGCCGTGCGCTGGCCGGCCGCGCGATCAACATCCATCACAGCTTCCTGCCCAGCTTCAAGGGTGCCCAGCCCTACCACCAGGCCCACGCGCGCGGGGTCAAGATCATTGGTGCCACCGCGCACTATGTCACCGAAGACCTCGACGAAGGTCCGATCATCGAACAGGACGTGGCCCGGGTGGACCACGCGATGACGCCGCGCGATCTGGTACGGCTGGGCAGCGATATCGAATCGCAGGTGCTGGCGCGCGCGGTGCGTCGCCATGTCGAGCACCGCATCCTGCGCAATCGTCATCGCACGGTGGTGTTCCGCTGAGCACGCGCTTGGCAGGTGATCCGACCGGCCGTCTGGCTGTGGCCTGTGGTAGGTGACGACCGTTGGTCGTCACACGTTTGAGTCACCGCAGAGCCAGAGCAGGAGCGTGACGACCAACGGTCGTCACCTACCGGGTTCACGGCGCTGTGGCCTGGCTGTGTCTTGTGGTAGGTGACGACCGTTGGTCGTCACACGTTTGAGCTACCGCAGAGCCAGAGCAGGAGCGTGACGACCAACGGTCGTCACCTACCCTGTGGCTGTGGCTTCGGGGAAGTGATGACCCTGCTCTGCGCGGCGTCAGAGCAGGGTGACGCCGGCCGTCGCCAGGGCCTGCCGGGTGGCATCGTCGTTGGCCGAGGTCACCGGGCGGGTCAGCGCCCACAGGTAGCCCACGGCGAACCCGGCGGTGGCCGCGTCCTGTGCCGTCCACAGCACGCAGTAGTCGCGCGCCAACCCGCACACATGCACTTCGGTGATGCCGCGCTCGCGCAGCCAGGCGGCCAGCCCGGTCGAGGCGCGCCCGCCCTCGGGGCCGAAGTTCTCGCGGAAGGCACTGTAGGAGTCGACCTGCTGGCGCGTGCCCTTGCGCAGGATCAGCTGGGCCGCATTCCAGTCCACGCCCGCATGCAGCGCGGCACCTGCACTGCCTTGCACACAATGATCCGGCCACAACGTCTGCGGCTGCGCGTGCAGCAGGATTGCTTCAAACGGCAGGTGGCCAGGATGCTCGCTGGCAAACGAGGCGTGCCGTGGCGGGTGCCAGTCCTGGGTAGCAACAACGGTCTGGTAGCGGCGCTGCCGCAGCAGCGCGTCGATCGGCTCCACCAGCGCATCACCGTCCTCGCAGGGCAGCGCGCCACCAGGCATGAAGTCCGGCTGCAGGTCGACCACGATCAACGCAATATGGGCAGGCAGTACGGTCATCGACGCAGTATCGGCAGGCGGGGCCCACAAGGGTGGCCTCGCCACCGCCGCAGGTCAATGCAGATGTCCGCGCAGCGCGGCGGGGTCACCGCCGGTGCAGGAAAAACTCCACCGGCACCATGACCTCGACCGGATCACCCGCCACGTCCGGTGGCGGCGCTGGCAGGGGGCTGCCACGCTGCACCGTAGCCAGCGTCTCCTCGTCCAGCAGCGGATGGCCGCTGCTGCGGCCGATGCGCACGTGGCTGGCGTTGCCCTGCCGGTCCACGCTGAAGCGCACATAGGCCACGCCCTGCTGGCGCAGCCGCTCGGCCTGGCGCGGGTAACGCCGGAACTGCTGCAGATGGCCAAGCAGCCGCGCCTGCCAGGTGGCCGCCGCGTCGCCTGGGCTGCCGGTAACGGTCTGCGCCGCAGCGTAGCGCGTGGCCTCCTGCGCCTGTATCGAGGGCGGCGCCAGCGACTGCGCCACGTCCTGCGTGTCGGTTGCCTCGGCCGGTTCAACCACCTCACGGCGCCGCGTCGCGTGCGTCTGTGCGGTTTCGTCGGCCGGAAGCGTGAGTTTCGGCACGGGCGCCGGCGACGGCTCGGGCTCGGCCATCGTCTGCTGGCGCATCAGCGGGCCGGGCGGCAGCGCGCGCGGCGGCACGGGCGGCGCTTCGGGCGCAGCCGCCAGCTCGACCATCAAGGCGTCCGGAGCCAGCGCCTGCGGCGGCACAGGCGCGCGCGCGGTCCACCACAGCGCGACGGATACCAGCACCCCATGCACGGCCAGCACGATGGCCAGGCTGCTGCACCAGCGCAGCAGCCCGCGGTGGGGCGCGCTCATGGCGCCTGCTGTTCCAGCCCGACCAGCGCCACCTTGCGGTAACCGGCCGCGCGCAGGGCGTTCATCGCCTGCATCAGGTCACCATAGGCCACGCGTGTGTCCGCGCGCAGGTAGACCCGCCGCTCGCTGTCCGCGCCGGTGGCCGCATCCAGCGCTGCCTTCAGGCCGACCGCGCTGACCGGCACATCGTTGAGGTGCATCGACAGGTCGGCCTGCACCGACAGGAACACCGGCGCCTCGTCGCGCGGCTGCGGCGATGCACTGCTGGCCGGCAGCTCCACCGGCGTATCCACGGTCGCCAAGGGCGCGGCCACCATGAAGATGATCAGCAGCACCAGGATCACATCGATGAAGGGCGTGACGTTGATCGCGTGGCTTTCCTGCGGTGCATCGTCGTCGTGGCGTGCGGTCCTGATCGCCATGCCGCCCTCAAACGCCGTCGCGCGCCGCAGCGCGGTCCAGGTCACGCGACACCAGCTGCTGCACGGCCGCGGAGAGGTCGCCATGCAGGCCGCGCAGCGTGGCCAGCTTGCGGGTGAAATGGTTGTAGATCACCACCGCAGGAATCGCGGCCACCAGGCCCAGCGCGGTGGCCAGCAGGGCTTCGGCAATGCCCGGCGCGACCACGGCCAGGTTGGTGGTGTTGGCCTGCGCGATGCCGACGAAGCTGTTCATGATGCCCCACACCGTACCGAACAGGCCGACGAACGGGGCGATGGCACCGATGCTGGCGAGCAGGCCCACCCCCGTGCGCAGCTGCCGTGCCTGCTCCAGCTCGATGCGTTCCAGCCGCGAGCCGACACGTTCCTTGATGCCCTCGGCCTGCGGTGTGTCGTGGGACAGGCGCAGCTCGGCACGCGCGGCCTCCAGCAGTGCCTGTGCAGCGCCTTCATCCAGCGGCGCGCCGCTGCCTGGCGCCGGCAGGTGCGCCGAAGCCAACAGGGCGCTGCGCGCCTGGCGAAGCTGGCGCGCATGGCGGCCCAGCTCGCGCTGCTTGGCCAGCAGCACGGTCCAGGTGGCAATCGAGGCGATGGCCAGGCCGATCATCACGGTCTTCACCACCACATCGGCAGCGAGGTACATGCCCCACGGGGTGAGGTGGGCGGGCAGCGGCGAAGCAGCGGCAGCAGGCAGAATCAAAAACATGGGGCGTTGTCGAAGTCAGAGGTTAGGGGCCAAGCCGCACCTGATCGCGGTCGCGTTCAATCGGCAGCCGGGGGCGGAGGAGGATCCAGCGGGCGCGGGCTTGGCCGCGACAGCACGAAGGCCGCACTGGCGATGAAGAACAGACCCACGCCCAGCAGCAGGGGCCAGGAGGGGCGCGCGCCCCAGCAGAACATCGCAAACCCCAGCGCCATGCCGCAGCCGGCGAACAGCTTGCCTTTGCGGCTCACCGCGCCCTGTTCGCGCCACTCGCGCAGCGAGCGGCCGTAGCGCGGGTGCTCAAGCAGCATGCGTTCAAACCGCGGCGAGCTGCGTGCAAAACAGCCAACGGCCATGATCAGAAAGATGGTGGTCGGCATCACCGGCAGCAGTGCACCGATGACGCCCAGCGCCACCATCAACCAGCCTGCGCAGAACCACAGCCAGCGCATCAGTGCTCACCGTGTGGGGCGACCGTGGCGGGCGGGCGCGAAAGCATCAGGCGAACTCTAGCTCGACGTGGCCATGTACGCTGCGGAACGCCGCATCGGCGGCGTCGATCATCTGTTGTTCCTGTTCGGAGGTCAGCGCCACGCTGTCCAGCGCGGCAGTGAACTCACGCCAGTGGCGCGCAGCGCCATCGGGGTGGGCAGCCAGGTGGCGGGCGCCGAAGCCTGCGTCCAGGCCGAGGCGGGCGGCCATCTTGAACAGGATGGTGCCGCCCAGGTTCGAGCCCTCGGCCACGTACAGCCAGCCAAGCGCCGCCGGCAGCGGCAACGGCGCGGGGACTGCGGAGGCGGCCGGCGCGGGCAGGGCCTGCTCCAGGTCGGCCAGGTCGCGCGCGATCTGTGGCAGTCGGCGGCGTTCGTCCAGGTCGGGCAGCAGCGCGTCCAGTTCGGGGTTGGCGTACAGCGCCTCGATGTCGCGGTGGAAACGGTACTGCACACGCAGGAAGCGGGCGAACTGGGCGCGGCTGGCGAAAATGTCGCCAGCCATGATGCGCTTGTCCAACGCATTGTGGCTGTCGCGGGTTGCAGCCTTCAGGCGCTGGCTGCGGGTGGCGTCGAGGATGGCGGTGTCGGTCATGGTGAATATGCGGGAGTGAAGGGCCTGGCTCCGCGGGTGCGGCTGCCATGATGCCTCGTGACAGGTGAACCTGCAGCGTGGGCGTCGGCAGCGGGCCGGCCAGGCCAGCCCGCTGCTTGCCGGATCAGTAGCGGTAGGTCAGCGCCAGCCGCGCGCTGCGTCCCGGCGCGGGCAGCACGCCCAGCGCGAGCGGGTCCAGGTAATAGCGGTCGGTGACATTGTCGATGTTGAAGTCCACCGCGAACTGGTCACTGGCCTTCCAGCTGGCGAACACATCGACGATGGCCGCCGGGTTGTACAACTGCTGGATGGCCGACAGACCCTCGTTCCAGGGTTTGTCCAGGCGACTGATCGGGCCGGAGTTGTAGACCACGCGTGTGCCCACCCTCAGCCGCTGCTCGAACAGGCGCGCGCCGAGCGTTGCGTTGACGTTGCGCTTGGGCGGGTTCTGGGTATTGCTGTAGGAGCCCTGGAAACCACCGTCCACGCAGTCCGGTGTTGCCGCCAGTGCCGCATTGTTGCGCGAGGCACCATAGGCGCGGCGTTCGGCGGCGATATCCGGTGCGCAGGTTTTGGCTTCGATGTAATAGTGCGCCGACAGATCGGCGAACACGCTGCCGTTGTCATAGCTGGACTGCAGTTCGATGCCCGAGACCTTGAAGCGGTCGATGTTGCGGATCAGCCCTGCCGACAGCGTGCGGTAGTCGCGGGTGATCAGGTCATCGATGCGGGTATTGAAGTAGGCCAGCTTGAGCGCCGCCTGGTCACCCTCGCTGAAGAGACCGTGGACCACGGTGCTGGCGCCCACCTCCCAGGTGCCGGCGCGCTCGGGTTTGAGCTCGCTGGTCGGACGTGCGGCGGTGAACAGCCCAAGCGTGGTTTCAAACAGGCTGGGCAGCTTCACACCCTCGGCATATTTCACGTAGAGCAGGGTGTCTTCGTTGAAGCGGTAGGCCACGCTGGCGGTGGGCATGAAGGCATCGTCGCGACGGCGGATCGGCCTGGACCAGGTCCAGCGGGTCGGCACCACCAGGTCCTGTGCGTCGTCGGCGTCGTAGAAGTTCCAGCCGCCCAGATCGGCCACCGTGCCCTTCTTGTATGGCGAGGCGAGCAACGAGGCTTCGGTGAACGCACCACTGGCATCGGGGTACCAGTTGAGCATGGCGATGCGCGTCGCGCGCCACGACGGCAGGTCCGGGTTGCCGTTGAGCAGCTGGGTGTAGCGGTACTGGCCGATCACCTCGCTGCCGGCAACGGTGGCCAGCCGGTTGCGGTCACGCACATTGACCCGGTTGTAGCGCCCGCCCAGCACCACTTCCCAATGTTCATCAGACTGCCACTTGACCGAGGCCACGGCGCTGTATTCCCTGCGCGCGGCGTTGCGCAGGAAGCGGTTGTTGACCAGGTCATCGTGCTTCACCGGCGAGTGCGGGCCGGGGCCGATGTCCTCATCGCTGAAGGACAGGCCGTAGTCGAGGCTGAACAGGCCGGCGCCGGTGGACAGGTGGGTGGTGTTGCCCACGTCCATGCCCAGCCGTTTCTGGGTCAGCTCGTTGCGGTAGGCGTCCTTGTAACCGGGATCGGTGTTGAAGGTCGGGCCGTCGTACCACTCGGTGCGGCGGTCGAAGTACCACGGGGTGATCCCGGTCAGGCCGTTGTACATCAGGCTCTCTGCCTTGGTGTACCAGAGGTTGGCCTTGAGGTCGACGCGTTCGTTGTCCGGGTTGAAGCGGTAACGCAGGTTGTAACTGTCCATGTCGACGTGGCCCGGCTCCCACTGCGGCACGCGGTCGCGGTTCACCCGGATGATCTGTGAGGCCATGATCTCGCCGGCGTCGCCCTCATAGCGGCGGTAGCCCGCTTCCAGGGTCTGGTTCTCGTCGATGCGCCAGGTGCCCTTCAACAGGATCGACTCCGAGCGCGAGGAGGTGTTGAACACCTCGGTATCCTGTGGGTTGAGCGGGGCCAGCGTGCGGCGGGCCTGCGGGAAATCGTGGTAGCCGTGCTTGCCGGAGAAGTAGTTGCCGTTCTCGCGCCAGGCATAGGCCGCGACGAGGTCGAAGCTGTCCCACTGTCTGCCGCCGGCGATGTTGAAGAACTGGCTGCCCAGTGCGCTGCGGTCGGTGCGTGGCTCGGCGCTGTAGCTGGGCACATTGTTGGTGCTGCCGCTGGCCACGCCGGTGCGCACACGCAGGCCGCTGCTGCGGCCTGCGCGCAGCACATCGTCAAGCTTCAGGGTTTCCATTTCCACCACGCCACCGATGCCGCCGGAGGCATTCACGCCCAGGCTCGGCCCCTTGGTGATGGTGACACTGGAGATGAGGTCGGGGTCGAGGTAGGTGCGCTGGGACTGGCCGGCATAGCCGCGGTAGGTATCCATCGTCGACTGGCCACCGTCGATGATCACCGGGATGCGGCTCTGGCCCTGCACGCCTCGGATGTTGACGTCCAGCGCATTGGCCACGCGCGGGTCACCGGCGGTGACGCCGGCCACGCCTTTGACCATGTCGGCGGTGGAAGTGCCACGGAAGCGTTCGATGGTGTCGCGTGCGATGAAGGCGGTGGAACCGGTGTTGCGGTAGACGTCCAGCGCGCGGGCCTGTGCGCTGCCACCTTCGCCGCCGTCGCCATTGCCGGCCACGCTGAGCGCGTCGGTCACGATCACACCACCGGCGGCGCCCGGCGCCCGTTCCAGGCTGACAGCGGCGGTGCCGACGCGCCGTGCGAGCAGGCCACTGCCCTGCAGCAGACGGTTCAACGCTACATGCGCGTCGAGCTCACCGCTGACCGGGCGGGAGGTGATGCCATCGGCCAGCGATGCCGGATAGGCCACCTGCACGCCGGACTGGCGCATGTAGCTGCGCAGCGCATCGGCCAGCGGCTGGGCGGGAATGTCAAAGCGCACGTTGGCCGCGCGGACAGTGCTCGCGTCGGACTGGGCCACGGCGGGCAGGGCGGTGGCGCCGAACAGGCCCGCAGCGATCAGGGCGAGACAGAGACGGGTCGGACGCGGAGGGTGGCCCGTGCGGAAAGCAGTACGCATGAAGAAACCTGTGGAGTGATCGATGCCAGAGCAGCGGAGAACCCGCACGGCGGTGCGGGCACGTCGAACGCGCATGGCGGCGGCGAGAACGTTCTATGGATGAAGACGAACCAGGCATGCAGATCCCCAAGGCGATCTGCCTGCTGTGTTGATCACGGCCTTGCAGTCGCCGCTGCCCGCACAATCGCCACGCCCATGGGCAGCCGGGTGATGCGCAGTCCCGCCGTGCTGGCCAGCGTGTCCAGCGCCTGTTCCGGCCGGTCCAGGCGCAGGGCCGCGCTGACAGCCGGCAGCACCGACAGGTCGCCCTGGACGAAGGTGGGCCCCGCGCGATAGCGGGCAATGCGCGCGACGGCCTCGGCCACCGTGCTCGATTCCAGCAGCAGTTCGCCCTGGCGCCAGCTGGCAATGCGGTCCGGTGCCACGTCATCGAGGCGGGTGACAAGGCTGTCCGGGGTGTAGCGGGCCCGCTGGCCGGCGTCCAGATAGGTCCAGCCGCCCATCCGGTGCGACGCCACGCGCACGCGGCCCTGCTCGACCATGGCCTCGACCTGCCCATCGCGGCGCGAGACCGCGAAAGCGGTGGAGATGTCCTCGACCACACCGCCTGCGGCCGTTACCTGGAAGGGGCGCTGCGGCTCTGGCTTGACCTCGAACCAGGCCTGCCCGCGCAACAGTTCCACGCGTCGCTGCCCGGCGCTGTAGTGCAGCGCGATGGCACTGTCGGCGTCGAGCACGGCATGGCTGCCATCAGGCAGCGTCACCGCGGCAAGCGTGGCACCACTGCGATGATCGGCCTGCCAGCGCAGCGATGCTTCGGGCAGCAGCGCTGCCAGCGCCAGCACCGCGGCGGTGGTGACCCCGACGCGCTGCCAGAGCCGGCTGCGGCGGCGCGGCGCAGACTCGGGCTGCGCCGAACCGGGCTGCCGGTGCGGACCAAGGCTGCGCCAGAGCTGTCGCTCGTACTCGAACACCCGCCGATGGCCGGGCTGGGCAAGCCAGTGCTCGAACGCTTCCAGCTGGGCCTGGTCGATGCGCCCGGAGGCCAGGCGGGTGATCCAGACGTGGGCCTGTTCGGCGAGGGGCAGAGTGGTCGAAGGGGAATGCGGGCACATGGGCTGGCGGTGAGAAGCGGAGGGCGGGCAGGCGGAGGGCGATGCGCCCTCATCCTGGACATGACGCCTGCAGTGGTCGCGTCCCCAACCCCGATTGTGGGTCAGCGCCCACGCCGGGCCCAGGCAAGGCGCTGCAACGCACTGCGCAGATGATTCTCCACCGTGGTGACCGAGACGCCATGGCGGCGGGCGACCTCGGCCTGGGTCAGGCCCTGCAGCCGGTTGAGCTGGAACATGCTGCGGGTGGGTTCGGGCAGGTGGCTGGCCGCCGCCAGTACACGCTGCAGTTCGTCCTGCGCCATGACCTGTTCTTCGGTGGAAAGCACCTCGTCGGGCCCCCACAGGTAATGGTCGGCCAGCAGGCGGTTGCGGCGGGTGCGCTCGCGGCCATGGTCGGTCGCCAGGTTCGCCGCCAGCCGGTACAGATAGGCGCGCGGATTGCTGATCTGCTGGCTGCTGTCGACGCTGCGCGCCTTGAACCACACTGACTGGATGACATCTTCGGCACCGCCGTCGCTGCCCAGGATCGAGCGCACCAGGCGCAGCAGCGCCGGGCGTTCAAGGATCAGCAGTTCGGTCAGGGTCGAGGCGTTGGACATCCGAAGCGACGGCGGTTTGCCGGGGAGGAGGGGGACGGCGCGGCATCTTACGCCGTAAATGCGAATCAGTCACATTTGGCCCGTTTGTGGATTCGTGTCGTATCCAGCATCAAGGTGTCGCGTCTGTCTCATTCCTTGCGAGACCCTCCGGCCATAATCAAGCTCACGGCGAACCGGGAGACGCACATGTCAGGCAAGTACTGCGATCTGGTCATGAAGGGGGGCATCACCAGTGGCATCGTCTATCCCAACGCGGTCCTGGCACTGGCCCGGGACTACCGCTTCAAGAGCATTGGCGGCACGTCCGCCGGTGCCATCGCCGCGGCGGTGGCTGCCGCGGCGGGGTTGGGTGACCGCCGTCAGCACGACGGCCAGACCCTGCCTGCCGGGGCCGGCTTCGAGGGGTTGGCCGGAGTGTCGGCCGAGCTTTCCCGCCGCGGCTTCATCTACAGCCTGTTCCAGCCGGCGCGTGGGGCGCGTGCGGCATTCCGCCTTGTGGTAACGCTGGCCGGCGACGCCCGCTGGCCGCGCAAGGCGGTCAGCCTGCTGCTGGCCGTGTTCACCATCGCGCCGCTGGAAGTCGCGCTTGCGCTGGCCCTGCTGCTGACGCTGGCGGGCAGCATCGGCGGTGTGTCTGCGGTGCTGGGCACGCTGCTGCCCTCGCTGCTGTGCGCGTATGGCGCCGGCGTGGCTGCCTCATTGCTGCGGGTGGCCCGGGTGGCCCGTGGCAACCTGCTGGGACTTTGCAGCGGGCGCAGCGAGGATGCCCGCCGACCGGCGATGACCGACTGGCTGCATCTGCGGCTGCAGCAGTTGGCCGGCCTGCCGCTGGAGGCACCGCTGACCTTTGCCGACCTGCACAACGCGCCGCGCTATGCCGATGAACCGGCTGATCCGCGCGCGATCACCCTGCAGATGATCAGCACCTGTGTTTCCCACAACGAGCCGCGCACGCTGCCGTTCACCGACGCGCGGTTCTGGTTCCTGCGTGAGGAGTTCGACCGGCTGTTTCCTGCCAGCGTGGTGGACTGGCTGGTCGCCCATGCCGGCCCCCCGCTGCGCGTGGATGACAAGGAATACCATCGGCTGCCTCCGGATGCGCAGCTGCCGGTGCTGGTGGCCACGCGCATGAGCCTGAGTTTTCCATTGCTGATCAGTGCGGTGCCGTTGCATGAACTGGTCCATCAGCAGCACCGCCAGGCCACCCATGCACCACAGCCCGGCCGGGCCGGTCACAACGTGGCCGACAGCATGGAAGGGTTGGCTGCCGGTGGCCAGCCGGCAGCCAGCGCTGCCGAAGGCTTTCGTCTGTGCTGGTTCTCCGATGGCGGCATCAGCAGCAATTTTCCGATCCACCTGTTCGACGCCGCCTTGCCGCGCTGGCCGACCTTCGCGCTGAATCTGGTCTACCCCGGCGGCGAGGAGGAGGTGCCAGCCGGCGAGGATGAAGCGCAGGCCCTGCAGCGCGCGGTGCGTCGCGCGGTCGGCAACCGGCAGGGCTGGCAGCGGGGTTACCACGCCATTGCCGCGCCGCTGGCCGCTGCCGAACTGGTGCGCTTCGTGTTTGCGGTACTGTCGACCATGCAGAACTGGCGCGATCTGCTGCAGGCCCGCGCGCCGGGATATCGCGACCGCATCGTGCACGTCAGGCTCGATGGCAACGAAGGTGGCATGAACCTGGACATGCCGCAGGAGGTGCTCAGCCGCATCGCCGAAAAGGGCGTACTGGCCGGGCAGCGGTTCTGTGCGTTTTCGTTCGAAAACCACTACTGGGTGCGCTGGCGCAACCTCGCCTCGGCCTATCAGCGGCATGCGCTGGAGGTATCGCGCACTGCTGATCCGGCCCAGCAGGTCATGGCGTACCGTGCAGCCTATTCCATGGTTGCCCGGGGCGAGCCGCCACCGCCGTCCTACGCACTTGGCGCGCAGGACAAGCGCCGTGAATCGCAACAGTTGTACCGCACGATGGTCGAGCAGGGCGCCACCTGGGAAGACCTCGGCCCGGACCTGACCGACGGCGCCCCGCGTCCGTTGCCGCAGATGAAGGTCACCCCGATCTACTGATCGTCGGTCGCGATTCGGCCAGATCGCGACGACCTTTCCGCGCTGACCGGAGGTCTCACCGGCCGGGCAGCTGCGCGAACGCGCGCTGCATGCAGTCCTCGCGCGGGCACACCCGGCAGCCGGGGCCGATGGAAACCGAATTGCCCGGGCTCTGGATGTCCAGCCCGCGCGAGTACACCAGCCGCTCGGCATGCTGCAGGTCGCAGCCCAATGCCACGGCGAAGGTCTTGCGCGGTTTGCCATGACCCACCGGCCCGCTGCTGACCTGGCGTGCCAGCCAGAAGTGGCGGCGACCATCGGGCATGCGCGCGGTCTGGGTGAGGATGCGCCCTGGTTGGTTGAAAGCCTCGTAGACGATCCACAACGGGCAGGAACCGCCGACCTGAGAGAAGTGGAAATCGGTCGCGGAGTGCCGCTTGGACACGTTGCCCGCACGGTCGACGCGGATGAAGAAGAACGGCAGCCCGGGTGCGCTGCGTCGCGCCAGCGTACTGAGCCGGTGGCAGACCGCTTCGAAGCCGACCCCGAACTGGTGCGCCAGCAGCTCGATGTCATAGCCGTTGTGTTCGGCTGCACGCAGAAAGCGCCCATAGGGCATCACCAGCGCGCCAGCGAAGTAGTTCGACAGCCCGATGCGGGCCTGCGCGATGCGTGCGTCGTCGTGGAAGCCTGCGCGGGCGATCACCGCATCGATGCGCTCGCCATGCCCGCGCAGGGCCAGCTCGGCGGCCATCTGGAACGCCTGCTGGCCCGGCTCAAGGTAATCCGGCAGCCACAAGGTGCGGCCGCTGGCATCGAGCAGGCGCTTCTCGCGGCCGGCCTGCAGTGGTGCCACTTCCACCAGCACGCCATGCCGGTCGGCCAGCACCTGCTGCAGCCGCGGGGCGACGTGGCCCGGCTGCAGGCCCCAGTCGTCGAACAGTGCCTCGGCCAGATCGTCCAGTTCGGGAATGTGGTTGTGCATGCGGTTGAAGAAGTCCCGCACCTGGTCGCCCGCAGGCAGGCTCAGGCCGGCCCCGGGCTCGCCAAGCTGGAACTCCAGCGCAGCGGCATGCTCGCGCAGCGCCAGATGGCGACGATGCAGCTGCAGCAGCGCCTGGCTGACCTGCGGCAGGTTGCCGGCCAGTGCCCGCAGTTCGGTCGGGCTCACATCGGCCAGGCCAAGGTCGCGCAACGTCTCGTCCAGCGCCTGCTGCAACGCGGCCGGATCATCGGCGTCGAACAGGCTGCTCAGGTCGCCCAGCGCACCGCGCAGGCGCTGCTGCACCCCGGCGGTGAGCGGGCGTTTGTTGCGCTCGATCTGGTTGAGGTAGCTGGGTGAAACGCCAAGCTGCTGGGCCAGCTGGGCCTGGCTCAGGCCGTGCGCCTCGCGCAGCTTGACCAGACGCAGGCCGAGATGCCGATGTGAGCTTTCCGAATTCACTGAATTAACAAAAATCGACGTGTTGTTGGCCAGATTAAGCGCAGATCGTAGGGATTACGAGTGGCGGCTTGTGAATAATGCCAAGTATCTTTCGTACCCCGGGATTGTCGTCATGACTGTTGCAGCGCCCCGTATCCGCATGCTGATCGATGGCCAGTTCGTCGAGTCGGCCAGCAAACACTGGCAGGACGTGGTCAACCCGGCCACCCAGGATGTGCTGGCCCAGGTGCCGTTCGCCACCAGCAGCGAAGTGGATGCGGCCGTTGCTGCCGCCAAGGAGGCGTTCAAGACCTGGCGCAAGACCCCCATCGGCACGCGGGCACGCATCTTCCTGAAGTACCAGCAGCTGATCCGCGAGAACATGAGCGAGCTGGCACACACGCTGAGCGCCGAGCAGGGCAAGACCCTGCCCGACGCCGAGGGCGACGTGTTCCGTGGCCTGGAGGTGGTGGAGCATGCGGCGGCGATCGGCAATCTGCAGCTGGGCGAGCTGGCCAACAACGTGGCCAACGGTGTGGACACCTACACCCTGATGCAGCCGCTGGGCGTCTGCGCGGGCATCACCCCGTTCAACTTTCCGGCCATGATTCCCCTGTGGATGTTCCCGATGGCCATCGCCACCGGCAACACCTTCGTGCTCAAGCCGTCCGAGCAGGACCCGATGGTGACCATGCGCCTGGTGGAACTGGCGCAGGAAGCCGGCATTCCCAAGGGCGTGCTGAACGTCGTCCACGGTGGCGAAGCGGTGGTCAATGCGATCTGCGACCACCCGGACATCAAGGCCGTCTCGTTCGTGGGCTCGACCCGCGTCGGCACCCACGTCTACAACCGCGCCTCGCTGGCCGGCAAGCGCGTGCAGTGCATGATGGGCGCCAAGAACCACGCCGTGGTGCTGCCCGATGCCAACAAGGAGCAGACCCTCAACGCGATGGTCGGCGCTGCCTTCGGCGCGGCTGGCCAGCGCTGCATGGCCGCCTCGACGCTGGTGCTGGTGGGCGAGGCACGCAGCTGGGTGCCCGAGCTGGTCGAGAAGGCCCGTACGCTGAAGGTGAGCGGCGGCACGGTCGCCGGCACCGATGTCGGCCCGGTGATTTCCTGCGCGGCGCGCGAACGGGTCGAAGGCCTGATCGCCTCGGGCGTGGAGCAGGGTGCACAGCTGGTGCTCGATGGCCGCAACCCGCAGGTCGATGGCTTCGAGAAGGGCAACTTCGTTGGCCCGACCATCTTTGCCGGTGTCACCACCGACATGCGCATCTACCAGGAAGAGATCTTCGGGCCGGTGCTGGTCATCCTGGAAGCCGAAACGCTGGAGGAGGCCATCGCGCTGGTCAACAGCAACCCCAACGGCAACGGCACCGCGCTGTTCACCCAGTCCGGTGCGGCCGCGCGCCGCTTCCAGGAAGACATCGATGTGGGCCAGGTCGGCATCAACGTGCCGATTCCGGTGCCGGTGCCGCTGTTCTCCTTCACCGGCTCGCGCGCATCCAAGCTCGGTGACCTGGGCCCGTACGGCAAGCAGGTGGTGATGTTCTACACCCAGACCAAGACGGTGACCGCGCGCTGGTTCGACGATGAAACGCTGAGCCATGGCGTCAATACCACCATCAGCCTGAAGTAAGCGCGCAGCGGAACTACGGAGTTTGACCATGAGCCACTCGATGACGACGGAACTCGAAGAAGCGCAGCAGGCCTATAGAGAGGCAGCGCGTGACTTTGCCCAGGCCGAACTGGCGCCGCACGCCGCGCGATGGGATGCGGAGGGCATCTTTCCGCGCGAGGCGATCGCCAAGGCAGGGGAACTCGGGTTCTGTGGCCTGTACATGGACCCCGAGGCAGGTGGCAGCGGCCTGAGCCGTCTGGACGCCGCCGTCGTCATCGAGGAGCTCGCCTATGTGGACCCGTCCACGGCGGCCTACATCAGCATCCACAACATGGCCTCGGCCATGCTGGCCAACTGGGGCAGCCCGGCGCTGCGCCAGAGCTGGGCAGCCGAGCTGGCGGCAGGGGTCAAGCTGGCCTCCTACTGCCTGACCGAGCCCGGTGCCGGTTCGGATGCCGGCTCGCTGAAGACCTCGGCCACGCGTGATGGCGATCACTGGGTGCTCAACGGCGCCAAGGCCTTCATTTCCGGTGCAGGCGCCACCGACCTGCTGGTGGTGATGGCGCGCACCGGTGGACCGGGCGCGGGCGGCGTCAGCGCGTTTGCGGTGCCGGCCGATGCGCCGGGCATCAGCTACGGCCGCAAGGAAGAGAAGATGGGCTGGAACAGCCAGCCCACCCGCGGCATCACCTTCGAGAACGTGCGCATTCCAGCCGACCACCTGCTGGGCGAGGAAGGCGGCGGCTTCAAGCTGGCGATGAAGGGGCTGGACGGTGGCCGCATCAACATCGCCGCCTGCTCGCTGGGTGCAGCGCAGGGCGCGCTGGACGCGGCGCGCCGCTACATGGGCGAACGCCGCCAGTTCGGCAAGGCGCTGGCCGAGTTCCAGGCCCTGCAGTTCAAGCTGGCCGACATGGTGACCCAGCTGGTGGCGGCGCGGCAGATGACCCACACCGCCGCACGCAAGCTCGACGCCGGTGCCAGCGATGCCAACGTGTGGTGCGCGATGGCCAAGCGCTTCGCCACCGATGCCGGCTTCAACGTGTGCAACGAGGCGCTGCAGATCCACGGTGGCTACGGCTATATCCGCGAGTACCCGATCGAGCGGCTGTTGCGCGATTGCCGCGTGCACCAGATTCTTGAGGGCACCAACGAAATCATGCGGGTGATCGTGGCACGACACCTGCTCAACACCGAAGAGGAACTGCGATGAACGATTGGCGCAACCAGCAGCATGTCGGCCTGGCGGTGAAGGCCGAAGGCCACACCGCGGTGATCACCCTGCAGAACCCGCCGGCGCACACCTGGACAGTGCACAGCCTGGCCGCACTGCGCGACCTGGTGGGCGCGCTCAATGCGGACCGCAGCATCTACGCGCTGGTGATCAGCGGTGACGGCGAGAAGTTCTTCTCCGCCGGCGCCGACCTCAACCAGTTCGCCTCTGGCGACAAGGCCGCAGCGCGCGAAGCAGCCCGCCGCTTTGGCGAGGCCTTTGAGGCGCTTTCGGCCTTCCGCGGTGTGTCCATCGCGGCGATCAACGGCTATGCAATGGGCGGTGGGTTGGAATGCGCGCTGGCCTGTGACCTGCGCATCATCGAAGAGCACGCCCAGGTGGCGCTGCCTGAAGCGACCGTCGGCCTGCTGCCGTGTGCCGGTGGCACCCAGAACCTGCCACGTCTGGTCGGCGAGGGCTGGGCCAAGCGCATGATCCTGCTGGGCGAGCGCATCGATGCTGACACCGCCGTGCGCATCGGCCTGGCCGAGCAGAAGGTCGGCAAGGGTGAGGCCAAGGCGCTGGCGATGGAGTGGGCGGCCAAGGTCGGCAAGCAGAGCCCGACCAGCGTGGCAGCGTGCAAGACACTGGTGCAGTGGACCCGCAGCGGCAGTCACGCCTCGGCACTGGTGGCCGAGCGCGAAGCGTTTGTTGATCTGTTCGACACCGCCGACCAGGGCGAGGGCGTCAACGCCTTCCTGGAAAAGCGCAGCCCGCAGTGGAAGAACGCATGAGCAGCGACAGCGCGCTCACGGCCCAGACGGCACCGGTGCTGTTCGAAGAACGCGCCGCCGGCAATGGCATGCGTATCGGCTTTGCCACGCTCAACGCGCCGCGCACGCTCAATGGTTTCTCGCTGCCGATGGCGCACCTGCTGCTGACGCAGCTGCGCGCCTGGGCCGATGACACGCGCATTGCCATGGTCGTGCTGCAGGGAGCGGGCGAGAAGGCGTTCTGCGCCGGTGGTGACCTGCACAGCCTGTACCAGGGCATGCGCGCGTTCGCCGACGCGGGCCACCGCGACATCCGTGACAACACCTACGCTGCCGAGTTCTTCGACGTGGAATACCGCGTCGACCATCTCATCCATACCTTCCCCAAGCCGATTCTGTGCTGGGGCCATGGCATCGTGATGGGCGGTGGCATCGGACTGATGTCCGGCGCCAGCCATCGCGTGGTGAGCGAGCGCTCGAAGCTTGCCTTCCCGGAGATCACCGTAGGCCTGTTCCCGGACGTGGGCGGCAGCTGGCTGCTGCCGCGCGTGCCCGGCAAGGGTGGGTTGTTCCTGGCGCTGACCGGCGCCCTGCTGAACCCGGGTGATGCGATCTTCGCCGGCCTGGCCGACCTGCATGTGGCCGAAGAACGTCGTGGCGCCGTGCTGGACAGCCTGCTGCAGGTTGACTGGTCGAGCGACGCCACTGAAAACCACGCACAGCTGGACGCGGTGCTGCAGGCCCATGCCAGTGGCACGCCGGCCGGCCCGCTGCAGACCCATGCTGCTGCGATCGATGCGCTGTGTGCGGGCGACGATCTGGAGGGAATCGTCGCCCGCATCACGGCGCTGCAGACCGACGACGCCTGGCTGCTCAACGCGCAGAAGACGTTGGCGGCCGGCGCGCCGGGTTCGGCGCGATTGGCCTTCGAACTGCAGCGCGCGGTCGGCGAGGCCAGCCTGGCCGATGCCTTCCGGTTGGAATACATCGCCGGTCTGCACTGCGCCGCGCACGGCGACTTTGCCGAGGGCATCCGCGCATTGCTGGTGGACAAGGACCGCAACCCGCAGTGGAACCCGGCCCGCCTGGGCGAGGCGGACGCCGCGTGGGCGCAGGCCTTCTTCGTTTCCCCATGGCCGGCCGACCAGCATCCGCTGGCCGACCTGGGCACTTCCCATCTTGAGAGGACTTCGGCATGAGCCGTATTGCGTTCATTGGTCTGGGCAACATGGGCGGCCCGATGGCGGCCAATCTGGTCAAGGCAGGTCACGCCGTGCGCGTGTTCGATCTGGTGCCGGCCGCACTGCAGGCCGCCGTCGATGCCGGTGCCAGCGCGGCAGGCTCCGCGTTGGACACGCTGACCGACGCCGAGATCGTGATCTCGATGCTGCCGGCCAGCCGCCACGTCGAAAGTGTCTATCTGGGCGAGGCCGGATTGCTGGCTGCCGTCCCTGCTGGCGCGCTGCTGATCGATTGCAGCACGATCGCACCGGCCAGCGCACGCAAGGTGTCCGAAGCGGCCGCCGCGCGCGGCCTGCAGATGCTCGACGCACCGGTATCCGGCGGCACCGCCGGTGCCCAGGCGGGCACACTGACCTTCATCGTCGGCGGTGAGGAAGACGCGCTGGAACGTGCACGTCCAGTGCTGCAGGCGATGGGCCGCAACATCTTCCATGTCGGTGCCAGCGGCGCCGGCCAGGTGGCCAAGCTGTGCAACAACATGGCACTGGGCGTGATCATGGCGGTAACCGGCGAGTCCATCGCACTGGGCGTGGCGCATGGCCTGGACCCGAAGGTGCTGTCGCAGATGATGGCGGTGAGCACCGGCCGCAGCTGGGCCACCGAAGTGTGCAACCCCTGGCCGGGCGTGCTGGAAAACGCGCCTGCATCGCGCGGCTACAGCGGCGGCTTTGGCAGCGACCTGATGCTCAAGGACCTCGGCCTGGCGGTGGAAGCGGCGATGGGCGTGGGCGCCTCGATCCCGCTGGGTGAGCTGGCACGCAACCTGTACTCGATGAATCACCAGGCCGGTCGCGGCAAGCTGGACTTTTCCAGCGTCGTGCAGCTGGTCAGCAACGAAACGTAACCCGGTCTACGGGTTCAACCGCGGTGGGATGGGTGGATGCACGGCTTCGGCCGGCATCCGCCCATTTTTTTGACCGCAGCTGCGGCAGGCACCGGGCAGAAGCCCGGCACCGGCAGCAGGGTCAGGCCACGATCAGGCTGACATCGATGTTGCCGCGGGTGGCGTTGGAATACGGGCACACCACGTGCGCCTTTTCCACCAGCGCCTCCACCTGCGCGCGCTCGATACCCGGCACGCTGATGGTCAGCTCGACCTCGATGCCGAAGCCGGTCGGGATCTGGCCGATGCCCACCTTGCCGGCAACGGTGGTTTCCGCCGGCAGCGCGACCTTGGCCTGGCCGGCGACGAACTTCAGCGCGCCGAGGAAGCAGGCCGAGTAGCCTGCGGCGAACAGCTGTTCCGGGTTGGTGCCCGGGCCGCCCGCACCGCCAAGCTCGCGCGGGGTGGAGAGCTGGACGTCGAGCACGCTGTCCGAAGAGACAGCGCGGCCTTCACGACCGCCGGTCGCGGTGGCTTGGGCGGTGTACAGAACCTTTTCGATGGACATGGCAGAACTCCTGAGGGGTGATGAAGGCCGGTGGCCGGTGAAGCCTACTTTGCCGCAGCCGGGTGGACGTGTGGCAACATGAAGTCCTGAAAACTTGATGGAACGTCCAGATGCTCGACCGCCTTGAGGCCTTGTTGGACCGGTTTCCGCTGAGCGCGCACCTGCTGGAGGCCGCGCAGGACGCGCAGGACGCGGCGGGCGGCCCGCTGCTGGCCGCACCTGCGCAGCCGGTGCTGCACCTGTTGCGCGGCGGCAGCGTATGCATCCTCCCCGAGCGCGGTGATGCACTGCGTATCGACGTGCCCAGTCTGGTCCTGTTCGCCCGTGCGCAGCCGCATCACCTGCAGTTGGCACCCGGGACGACGCTGGACCGCATCACCGCCGCGGTGCACTTTGAAGCGGGCGCGGGCAATCCGGTGGCCGAAGCCCTGCCATCGCCGGTGTGTCTGCCACTGGCCGCGCTGATGGGCGGAGACGCTCTGCTGGAGGTGCTGTTCGATGAGGCCTTTACCCGGCGCTGCGGCCGCCAGGTGCTGCTGGAGCGGCTGTTGGAGGCGGTGCTGATCCAGCTGCTGCGCACCTTGATGGAAGGCGGGCAGATCCAGATCGGCCTGCTGGCGGGCATGGGCCACCCGCGGCTGCGCCACGCGCTGGTGGCGATGCATGAACATCCCGCACAGGACTGGTCGCTGCAGGCCCTGGCCGAGCGTGCCGGAATGTCGCGCAGCGCCTTCGCCGAAAGTTTCCGCGCGGTGATCGGCAGTACGCCGGGTCACTATCTGCAGCTGTGGCGTACCCGCCTAGTGCAGCAGGCACTGCGCCGCGGGCACCCGCTCAAGCGCATCGCCAGCGACGTCGGCTACGGCAGTGAAGCGGCGCTGTCGCGCGCGTTCAAGGCGCAGACCGGGCAATCCCCGCGGCAGTGGAAACAGGCCAGCCAGCGCGCCGCTTCCGGTAGGTGACGACCGTTGGTCGTCACGCTCTCGCGGCGCAGCCGTGCGTTCGTAGCGCCGGGCTCTGCCCGGCGAGCACGCAGACGCCGCAGCGGCAACAGCTACAGCGTGACGACCAACGGTCGTCACCTACCGAGAGCTGCGGCCGGCCGAGCGTGGGTCAGCGCATCATGAACCCGGTAGGTGACGACCGTTGGTCGTCACGCTCTGCCGCTGCCCGTCAGATCGCCCATTCCCGATCGGTAGTAAACACGATGGTCAGCCAGCGGTCCGGTGACTCCTCGCCAAGCGCCTCGCCGATCTCGTCGCGCAGCGCATCCCACTCGGCCAGCGCACGCGGCGGATCGTCGGCCGGCACCACGAAAAACAGCTCGATCTGCTGGCCGCGCCCGACCTGGGCCACGTAGCTGCGGTACTCGCGGAAGCCGTGCCGTGCCACCACCGCACCGGCAACGGCATCCACATGAGCCTGCAGCTCGCTGGGCGTGACCAGCAGAATGCCCTCCAGTGCCCGCTTCACCGTACCCAGCGGCGCCACCACCACGAACAGGCAGACCACCGCCAGGATCGTCGGGTCGATGTACGGACCGATCCAGTCCCAATGCGTGTCCTTGACCAGCACGCCGGCAGCAAAGGCCACCACATAGCAGGCCGACATGCTGGCGGCGATCAACCAGTTCTTCGCGTCCAGACCGAGGAACTCCGAGCCGATGCGACGGTTGGCGCGCAGCACGAACGCGCCGAACAGGCCTTCGGCCACCAGCGACACCACACCAAAAACGATGGCTGGACCCAGCGCGATCAGCCGCCCGCCGGAGGTGAGTGCGTCGATGGCGTTGATCAGTGCATACAGCGCCGCGCCGATCATCAACGTGCCGCTGACCCCCAGCACGATCGGTTCCAGGTGCCAGAAGCCCATGGTGAAGCGCTGGTTCAAGCGCGACTGCAAGGTGTCGGTCTGGGTGGACAGCGCGATCAGGCGGGCGACCAGCAGCGACAGCCACGTCATCACCACATCGATGAGGCCGTACACGCCGTCGAAGATGATCAGCGAGGAATTGGCCAGAATGCCGAACACCACCGCGGCCACCGCCATCAGCAGGGTGGCGGCGATGGACAGGCGCAGCACGCCCTGCTCGGTGCGCGGGTTGAAGTAGCGGGATCTGAGCGGACGCATGTCATGCCGGTGGCGCCGTGGCCACCGCCGTGGGGAGACCGCAGCAGTATAGGCAGCCCGTGCAGCGACCAGGTGAGGCCCCGCGTTGAGCCGCCGCGGCCCATGCCGTAGACTGCGCGCCTTCTCGATTCTATCTGGACCTGCGCAGTGACCACGCCGCCCTGAATCCTGCTTCCCAGGCAGCCGCGTCCGCGGCTTCAGGCGATCGTCGTTTTTCCACTGCAGCGCCACGTGGCCCTTGTCCGTGCGCGCGGAGTTCCACCATGCAAACCCATTACCCGCTGCGCCAGCAGTGGCTCGGCAACGTCCGTGGCGACGTGCTGTCGGGCATCGTGGTTGCGCTGGCCCTGATTCCCGAGGCCATCGCGTTTTCCATCATCGCCGGGGTCGACCCGCGCGTTGGCCTGTATGCCTCGTTCTCGATCGCGGTGATCACCGCCATTGCCGGCGGCCGGCCGGGGATGATCTCCGCAGCCACCGGCGCCATGGCGCTGGTGATGGTCGACCTGGTCAAGGACCACGGCCTGCAGTACCTGTTTGCCGCCACCATTCTCACCGGCGTGCTGCAGATGCTGATCGGCGCCCTCAAGCTGGGCGCGCTGATGCGCTTCGTGTCGCGCTCGGTGATCACCGGTTTCGTCAACGCACTGGCGATTCTGATCTTCATGGCCCAGCTGCCCGAGCTGGTCGGTCGCGGGCCGGCAGTCTACCTGCTGTGCGCGGCCGGCCTGGCCATCATCTACCTGCTGCCACGGCTGACCCGCGCGGTGCCGTCGCCCCTGGTGTCGATCGTGCTGCTGACCGCCGTGGTGATCGGCTTCGGCATCGAGGTGCGCACCGTGGGTGACATGGGCCAGCTGCCCGACCGGCTGCCTGCGTTCTTCATTCCCGACGTGCCGCTGAGCTGGGAAACGCTGCGCATTCTGCTGCCGGTGTCGGCGACGCTGGCGGTGGTAGGGTTGCTCGAATCGATGATGACCCTGCAGATCGTGGAGGACATCACCCAGACGCCCAGCCAGCGCAACCGCGAATGCGTCGGCCAGGGCCTGGCCAACACCGCCACCGGCTTTCTGGGCGGCATGGCCGGCTGCGCGATGATCGGCCAGTCGGTCATCAACGTCACCAGCGGTGGGCGCGGACGGTTGTCCTGCCTGGTGGCCGGCAGCCTGCTGCTGGTGCTCGTGGTCTACGGCAGCGACCTGGTACGGCAGATTCCGATGGCCGCTCTGGTGGCGGTGATGATCATGGTCAGCATCGGCACCTTCAGCTGGCGCTCGCTGCGCGACCTGCGCACCCATCCGCCCGGTTCGTCGGCGGTGATGCTGCTGACCGTGGTGGTGACCGTGGCCACCCACGACCTGGCCAAGGGCGTGCTCAGCGGCGTGCTGCTCTCGGCGCTGTTCTTCGCCCGCAAGGTCGGCCGTCTGCTGGTGGTGGAGCAGGTGGCGCAGGAGGTAGAAGCCCCCGGCGACGTGCAGACCTACGTGGTGCGCGGACAGGTCTTCTTCGCCTCCGCCGGGCAGCTCGCCGCCGCCTTTGACTACCAGCACGTGGCACCGCGTGTGGTCATCGACCTGCGCGACGCCCACCTGTGGGACCTGACCGCCGTGGACGCCCTGCAGCGCGTACAGCAGAAGCTGGCCGCGCACGGCGCGCAGGTGCAGCTGATCGGCCTCAACGCCGCCAGCCAGACCCTCATCGAACAGGTCGGCAGCCGCCAGCCACCCGGCTCCGGTAGGTAACGACCGTTGGTCGTCACGCCTCAGCCTGCCCGGGCCCGGTAGGTGACGACCGTTGGTCGTCACGCCTCAACCTGCCCAGGCCCGGTAGGTGACGACCGTTGGTCGTCACGCTTCAGCGGCGCAGTCGTGCCGTGTCAGCCTCGGCCCTATCGGCCCGCATGCACCGCGCTGCGCCGGCGTCGTTGCGGCAACAGCAGCAACGGCTGCTCCACCCAGCGATGCACCAGCCAGCCCACCACGCAGCAGGCGAGCACGTTGGCGATCACGAACGCGGCATGATTGAGCGCAGCGTCCGAGGGCCACAGCATCATCCAGACGCGCCCCACCGCCGAGAGCACGAAGATGTGCGACAGATACAGCGCGTAGGACGAATCACCCAGTGCTGCCAGCCAGCGCGGCACAGCGCGCCGTTGGCGCGCCTCGACCAACACGGCGCCGGCCACGAGCAGCGCACTTGCCGTGCCGAACAGCAGCACCCGTGTCCACACGCTCATGCTGGCCGGCCCCGCCGCTGGCAGCAGGGCCGCCGCCGCTACTGCCAGCACCAGCCCGCCGCCCAGCAGCGGCAGACCCAGCGCGACGGGCAGGCGCCGCCAGTACAGCCCCAGCAGGCCGCCAGCGATGAACTCCAGGGTCAGCGGGTTGCTGACCAGCTGGTACGCCGGGCTGGCATCGGCTGGCATCACCGCGCGCAATACCCCCACCGCGCCCGCCCACAGCAGCAGGTAGCCCGGCACCGCACGCTCGAGAATGAACGCGATTGCCGCGGCGAACATCAGGTAGAACCACGCCTCGTGCACGAGCGTCCAGCCGACGGTGAGCACCGGCAGCTGCGCGTGCGGCAGCAGCAGGTAGGAGGAAAGAATGCTCTGGCCCTGGTAGGAGCTGTTGACCATGCCCGGTGCCAGCAGCATCAACACCACCACCAGCGTAGTGAACAGCCAGTACGGCGGCAGCACCCGCCACCCGCGCCGCACCAGGAAGCTGCCCGCCGCCCGCAGGCCGCCGTAGCGGCCCGCAGTGATCGTGGTCATGACAAAACCGGAAAGCACGAAGAACAGGTCCACACCCGCATCCGCATAGCGCGCCACCGCCTCCAGCAGGGCAGGGCCGGGCAGGTACTTCAGCTCGGTGCCTCGCAGGTGGAACAGCACGACGGCAAGGGCGGCCAGGCCGCGCAGGGCCTGCAGCGAAGCAAAGCGGTTCTGGTGCATGGCGATCGGTCCGGCAGGGTCGCCCATCCTACAGCGCGGCGGCGCGGCGGACAGCGCGTGGCGCCAGGTGCCTGGCACGGCTCCAGATCATCGGCCTCAACAAGGCCGGCGCTCGTACTCGAGCAGGCCGGATTCACCGGATCACATACTGCACGTCGCAGGTCTTGGCCGCACCTGCGCCACTGCACACGATGGCGCGTATCGTTCCCGAGTTCGAGGGGCCTGATGAGGTCAGGGTTGCGCCCAGTGTCCGCAGATGCGTGACCATGCGGCTCAGGTTTTCACCACCATGGTCTGACCATTGCCCACGAACTGCCTCAATGTCGGCTGGTATGAGCTGTCCCGCCGGCGTGCGCTCACTGCCCGGCTCGGTCTTGCCGTTCTGATAGTTGAGATCAATGATGACCGTTACGTAGGATCCATCCTTGAACACGATCCGCATCAACAGCCTGGCCTGATCCCGCAGCCCGGTGTAGTTGGTGACATGGTGGAGCAGGTCGGTCATGGCCGTAAGCACGGCGGCGCCCACGACCCGGCTGATGACATCCGCTCGCCCTGCTGCAGACTCAACCATCGCACGCAGATTGTTGTCCAGGACGTAGTCATACGCGGTCTTTGCCGAAGCACTCGCATTCAGTCCCAGTACCGCCATCGGAACGACAAACGTAGGACGGATCGTGCCTCCTCCTTCGACCATCACCTTGTTGGCGCGCTGGACTTCTTCGATGGCGCCAGCAGGTGCCGTCTGCAGCATGACCACCGGCCCGGCGCCGCGGGGCACCGACCCGTCGGCCCCACCGCCCCCGTTTGACCCGATGTAGTACTGCTGGATCCGATTTGCTGCAACGTTGAAGATCAGGTGCGTGCCAGCGCCCTGCCGTATGGCTTCGTTGCGATAGTCGATGTCCCTGGTACACGTGTCGCAACGGACGGCAGTAGCGTGCGCATCGCACGCGCCGGCCACGAGGGCCAGAAGGCTGAAAAAGCGGAGCATCAGATGTTTCGACATGGGTTGATCTCGTCGGTCCATGGGGCATCACGCGGGGTAACGCCTCGCCATGGCGTGCCTGGCCTGGCAGTGCCAGCGTGGCGCGGGCGCACCGTTTTGTCTCTGGGAAAGCGCTTGAGCCGATCGTCGGGATTTCGCCATGAGGCGGGGCGCTCGATCACGGGCAGCCGCCACGATGCCGGGTCGGATTCAGCCGTCCGGTGTAAACTGTTGATCTCACTGGCAATGCCGGTTTTCACGCTCATTCCATGACTTCCGCTGCTGCTCGCTACGCCGATTCCCTGCGCCTCTCCGTTGCGCCCATGATGGACTGGACGGACCGCCACTGCCGCGTGTTCCACCGGCTGCTGGCACCGGGTGCGCGCCTGTACACCGAGATGGTCCATGCCAACGCGGTGATCCATGGCGACCGCCAGCGCCTGCTGGGCTTCGACCCGGTGGAGCAGCCGCTGGCCCTGCAGCTGGGCGGCAGCGAGCCGGCGCTGCTGGCCCAGGCGGCGCGTATCGCCCAGGACTGGGGCTATGACGAGGTCAACCTCAACTGCGGCTGCCCGTCGGACCGGGTGCAGGCCGGGCGCTTCGGCGCCTGCCTGATGCGCGAGCCGGTACTGGTGGCCGACTGCGTGGCCGCGATGGTCGCGGCGGTGAAGATCCCGGTCACGGTGAAATGCCGCCTGGGTGTCGATGAGGACAACGATTACGATGCGTTCGCGGCCTTTGTCGACCGTCAGGTCGATGCCGGCGCGGCCATGGTGGTGGTCCATGCGCGCAATGCGTGGCTCAAGGGGCTCTCGCCGAAGGAAAACCGCGAGGTCCCGCCATTGCGCTATGACTGGGCCTACCGCCTCAAGCAGGAGCGCCCGGCGCTGCCGGTGGTGCTCAATGGCGGGCTGGCCTCCGTGGAGGCCGTACAGGCGCAGGCTGGCAAGGTGGACGGGGTGATGCTGGGGCGGGCGGCCTATCACGACCCCTACCTGCTGCATGTGCTGGACAGCGCTGACCGCGGCCAGCCCGTGCAGACCCGGCAGGCACTGCTGCGCGCGCTGCGGCCCTACGTGGAGGCGCGCCTGGCCGAGGGGCTTGCGCTCAAGCATATCACCCGCCATCTGCTGGGCCTGTTCCATGGCCAGCCCGGTGGTCGCGCCTTCCGCCAGATCCTCAGTGAGGGCGCGCACCGCCCGGGTGCCGACTGGTCACTGCTGGAGCAGGCGATGGCCGTAACTGAACGGGACGGCGAACGCAGCGCGGCGTGAACGTCGCCAACGGCTGCGGCTGCGGGTAGTATTCAGCCAGTGCATTCACTTATCTGAACTGGACAGGCTGCAGCCCGGAAAGTTCAGATCGGATTCACTGCTGAAACCCGAAATTTGCAAAAGAAACGTAAAGGTCGATCCCCCGTTCAACGGGTCGGCTTCACGACTTTTGAACGAATCGCCGACCTCGGCTAGGATCGTACTGATGGTTTCCGCTGCTACCACCTGCCGTCTTGCCTGCACCGCCGCCGTGGCGGTTCTGGTAGTTGCCTCGATGCCGATGGCATCGGCGCAGCAGCAGCCGCCACGCCCGCGTGAGCCGGCCGCGCAGGTGCAGATGCGGATGGAAGCCAATGCGCGTCCGGCGCCGAGGGGGCAGGACCGTTCGCTGTCCGATGCAGTGCGGCATGTCCAGCGCACCACCGGCGGCCATATTCTGGGGGCAGAGCGTGTTCCGTACGACGGTGGCAGCATCAACCGTGTGAAATACATGGACGAGCGCGGCCGTGTCCGCTACATGGACGACCCCGTCCAGCGTGAGCGTTCACAGCCCCGCACACCGCGATCGGATATGTCTTCACTACGCGGCGATAACCCCTGAACAGGGATAGTTGCCGCATCACCCCCTACCCACTGGCCTGAGTGCCATACCCAGCTATCAGGGAGAGTTCATGCGTATCCTTCTGGTCGAAGACGAAGCCCCGTTGCGCGAAACCCTTGCAGCCCGGCTCAAGCGCGAAGGCTTTGCCGTCGACGCTGCGCAGGACGGCGAGGAGGGTCTGTACATGGGCCGCGAAGTTCCCTTCGATGTGGGCATCATTGATCTGGGCCTGCCGAAGATGTCCGGCATGGAGCTGATCAAGGCGCTGCGCGACGAGGGCAAGAAGTTCCCGGTGCTCATCCTGACCGCCCGTTCCAGCTGGCAGGACAAGGTGGAAGGCCTCAAGCAGGGTGCCGATGATTATCTGGTCAAGCCGTTCCACGTCGAGGAGCTGCTGGCCCGCGTCAACGCGCTGCTGCGCCGCGCCGCCGGCTGGAGCAAGCCGACCCTGGAATGTGGCCCGGTGGCTCTGGACCTGGCCGCGCAGACCGTGAGTGTGGCCGGCAGCAATGTCGACCTGACCAGCTACGAGTACAAGGTGCTGGAATACCTGATGATGCACGCCGGTGAACTGGTCTCCAAGGCCGACCTCACCGAGCACATCTACCAGCAGGATTTCGACCGCGACTCGAACGTGCTGGAGGTCTTCATCGGCCGCCTGCGCAAGAAGCTGGACCCGGACGGCGAGCTGAAGCCGATCGAGACCGTGCGTGGCCGCGGCTACCGTTTCGCGATTCCGCGCAACGAAGGCTGAGCCCGCTACGAAGGGATCATGATGTCCGGCCGTCTGTGGTTTTTCCGACGCTGGCGGCCGCGTTCACTGCAGGCACGCCAGCTGCTGGCTGCCTCGGTGGGCCTGGTGGCCTTTCTGGCCCTGGCCGGTTATGCGCTGGACGCTGCCTTTGCCGATACCGCGCGCGCCAATCTGCGCGAGCGGATGAAGAACTACGCCAGCGCGTACATCGGCAGCATCGATTTCACCCGCGACCGCTCGGTCTACATCGCCGACCAGCCACCGGACCCGCGCTTCGACGTGCCCGGCAGCGGCCTGTACATGGAAATCGTCTCGCCGTACGGCAAGCGCCAGTCGATGTCGGCCGAAGGGCCGATGCTGCCGGTGCAGGGCGGTGGATTGTTGCCGCCGGTGCACGAAGTATTCGAAGGCCCGCTGCCGATGATCCAGATCGACGGCAGCGAGGGCTCGGTCTACCGCTACGGCATGGGCCTGGTCTGGGACGCCGATGCGGACCCGGCAACCGAGTTCCCGTACACCATCTACGTGATGGAAGACTCGCGCGCCCTCGGTGCGCAGCTGCGTGTGTTCCGCAGCCGGGTCTGGTTCTATCTCGGCGGCATCGGTCTGATCCTGCTGCTGCTGCAGACCGTCATCCTGCAATGGAGCCTGCGTCCGATGCGTCGCGTGATCACCGAGCTGACCAAGGTGCAGCGCGGCGAGAGCGCCCGCATGAGCGAGCGCCACCCGCGCGAACTTGAGCCGCTGACCGACAGCATCAACGCCTTCATCGAAAGCGAGCGCGAAAACCTCGAGCGCCAGCGCAATACGCTGGCCGACCTGGCGCACAGCCTGAAAACACCCATCGCGGTGCTGCGCACGCAGCTGGACAGCGGCTCGGATGACGCAGCGCTGCGCGAAGAGCTGGACGTACAGCTGCAGCGCATGAACAACCTGGTGTCCTACCAGCTTGCCCGCGCCGCTTCCTCGGGCCACAAACTGTTCTCCGCGCCGTTGCCGATTGAATCCAACGCCGAGGAGATCGTACGCGGGCTGGAGAAGGTCTATGCGGCCAAGGGTGTGTTCTGCGAGTTCGACATCGATGAGAACGCCCGCTTCCACGGCGAGCCGGGCGACCTGCAGGAACTGCTGGGCAACCTGCTGGAGAACGCCTTCAAGTGGGCCAAGCGGCGTGTGCTGCTGACCGCCCAGCCACTGCCCGCGCCGAACGCGCGACGTCCCGGCCTGCTGCTGGCGGTGGACGATGATGGCCCCGGCATCGCGCCGGAAGACATCGGCAAGGTGCTGCAGCGCGGCGTGCGCGGCGATGAGCGCGTGCAGGGACATGGCATCGGCCTGTCGATCGTGCAGGATCTGATCAAGGACTACCGCGGCGAACTGCTGGTGGCCCGCTCCAGCGAGCTGGGCGGCGCCCGCTTCGAAGTCCGCCTGCCGCCGGGCCCGTAAGCGCCGCCCAGGCTCCCGCGCAACCGAGAGACGTCACGTAGCGCCGGGCTCTGCCCGGCGAGCGCGCAGCGCGGCGGTTTGCGCAGAGCAGCCGGGCAGAGCCCGGCACTACGAGGCGAGCGCGCAGCGCGGCGGTTTGCGTGGAGCAGCCGGGCAGAGCCCGGCGCTACGCGCTCGGCCCGTAGAACCGCCGCAGATGCGCGGCGACGTCCGGCAGCGCTTCGGCCAGCACCTGCGGGGCGCTGAAGTGGTACTCGGTCGCCACGGCAAAGAACTCCTCGGGCGCCTCGGCGGCGTAGGGGTCGATCAGCACTTCCTCGCCCGCATCCACCTGCGCGCAGAACGCATCGTAGGCCCGCTGGAAATCCGCAGCCCACTGCCGCTGCCACGCGCGCGGCAACGGCGGCGTGCCATCCATCGCGCCGTCCAGTGCGTCGATCTTGTGCGCCATCTCATGCACGGCCACACAATACCCGTCTTCCGGTGCGGCCAGATCGGCCAGCACATCGGCCCAGGAAAGAATCAGCGGGCCACTGTCCCACGATTCGCCGATCAGCTCGTCGTCCCATTCGTGCAGCACGCCGGCCGCATCGATATGGCTGCGCTGCACGCGGAAGGCATCCGGATAGACGATCAGTTGCGACCAGCCCTGCAGGCCCGCCTCACCCAGCTCCAGCAGCGGCAGGCAGCACAGCGCGGCAAGCAGCACGCCATCGTCGATGGTCAGCTGAAGGTCGCCAGCGGTGCTGATGGTTTTCTCATGCAGGAAGCGCGAGGCCAGTGCCTGCAACCGCGCGTTGCGATCGGGCGAGAGCCGCTGCAGCCACACCGCGCGTTGGCAGGCCCGCTGCCACTGCTGCGCATCAATCGGCTGGGGCGTGGGCCGCAGCCACCGCAGCAACGCCTGGATCAGCGGAACATCCCGGGCAGGAAGCTGTGCCACTTCGGGGCACGCATGCGCTGCAGCACATCGTCTTCGCCGCCGCCACCGGCACTTGCCGCTGGCGCCGGTGCGGCCTTGTTGGCCACCGGCACAGCCGCCGCCGCGCTGCGTGCAGAGGGGGCGCGTTCGGCTTCTGCAGTCAGGCAACCGCCTTGCCCTTCGCCGCCCACCGCAGCAGCGGCAAAGGCAGACATCGGGGCCATCAGCAGGACCAGGCAATGGGCAGCACAGCGCATCGACGACATCCAGAGTGAAGGGCGGGTGAGTTCCCGATTCTAGCCCGATTTGATTTGTGAATTGGAAGCCCCTCCGGGCAAGTTGCGCGCCTTTGCCGCATAATTTTGCCGTTGATCCGTTGGAAGCTGCTGTGGACGATCGCCAATTGCTGGCCAAACTGGCCGCTGGACCGCTGTCCGGCGATGCGCTGGCACGCGAGCTGGGCCAGACCCGCGCCGCCATCTGGAAGCGAATTCAGGCACTTAGGGCTGCTGGCGTCGACATCCAGGGCCAGGCCGGGGCCGGCTACGGCATCACCCGCCGCGTGAGCCTGCTGGAGGCCGAGGCGATCCGGTCGCAGCTGCCAGCAGAGGTTGGCACGTTGATCGACGACCTGCAGATCGCATGGACGGTGGAGTCCACCAACGGCGAATTGCTGCGTTGCAACGCACCTGAACAGGGGGTTCGCGTCCTGCTCGCCGAGCGCCAGACCGGCGGCCGCGGTCGTCGCGGCCGTACTTGGGCCTCGCCGCTGGCGGCCAATGTCTATCTGTCGGTGCTGCGTTCCTTTGCTGGCGGCCTGGTGCGGCTGAGCGGACTGAGCCTGGTGGCGGGCGTGGCCGTGGCCGAGGCGCTGCACGACCTTGGTTTCACCCGCGCCGGTTTGAAATGGCCCAACGACCTGCTGGTCGACGGCCGCAAGCTGGTCGGTCTGCTGGTCGAGGGCGGCGGCGAATACGCCGGCCCGGCACGGGCGGTCATCGGCATCGGCATCAATGTGCATATGCCGGCAACGGCAGCCGAACAGATCAGCCAGCCATGGGTCGACCTGGACACGCTGCAGGGCAGTGCGGTCGAGCGCAACACCGTGGTGGCTGCCGTGCTGACGCGGTTGCTGCCGGCACTGGAGCTGTTTGATGCGCAGGGCCTGGCCCCGTTCCTGCCGCGCTATGCCGGGCTGGACCTGCTGGCCGGGCGCGAGGTGCGCGTGGAACTGGGCGGGCAGTGGCGCGACGGCCAAGCGCTGGGGCTTGCCGAGGATGGCGCGTTGCGCGTCCTCATCGACGGCCACGAACAACGCGTGCATGCCGGCGACGTCAGCGTGAGGGTGTCATGAGCGATTGGCTGTTCGATCTGGGCAACTCGCGCTTCAAGTACGCGCCGCTGGTTGCCGACCGCGCCGGTGATGTGCAGGCGTGGACGCATGGTGCCGAGGATCTGCGCGGCGAAGCCCTGCGCGCGCTGCCGCAGGGACGCACTGCCTACGTGGCCAGCGTCGCCGCGCCGGGGCTGACGGCGACCATGCTGGAGATCCTGCGCATGCGGTTCGAGCACGTGCACGTGGCACGCACCGAAGCGCGTCTTGCCGGTGTGCGCATCGCCTATGCCGCGCCGGAGCGTTTCGGGGTGGACCGCTTTCTTGCGTTGCTGGCCGCCGCACGCAGCCGCCAGCATGTGCTGGTTGCCGGGGTGGGTACCGCGCTGACCATCGACCTGCTCGACGCCGACGGCAATCACCATGGCGGCCGCATCGCCGCTTCGCCAACCACCATGCGCGAAGCATTGCACGCGCGTGCCGTGCAGCTGCCGGCCACCGGCGGTGCGTATGCGGAGTTTGCCAATGACACTGCCGACGCCCTGGCCTCGGGCTGCGATGGCGCGGCCATCGCGCTGATCGAGCGCAGCCGCCAGCAGGCCGAGCAGGTGTTGCAGGCGCCGGTGGACCTGCTGCTGCATGGCGGCGGCGCGCCCGCGCTGCTGCCGCAGCTGCCCGCCGATGCCGGACACCGCCCGCTGCTGGTGCTGGATGGTCTGGCCCGCTGGGCCGTGCATCGGCCCGCCGATGCAGGCTAGGATCGGCGCATGCTGACACGCGCTCTAATTGTCGTTCTGGTTCTGCTGAACATCAGCGTTGGCCTGTGGTGGATGCTGCGCGGCGAGCCTGCTGAACAACCAATACCCGCCGCCAGCGGCGTAGCCCAGCTTGAGCTGATCGCTGCCGGGCAGGCACCAGCGCGTGCGCCTGCGGACACCGCATTGGCCGACGCCACCACCGAGCCTGCCGCCACCGCGCCAGCCCAGCCAGCCGCACCGGCCGAGCCCGTACCGGTCGCGCCGGCAGCGGATCAAGCCACGGCCGCCGCGCCCGCCGTGGCAGCTGCCCCTCAGTCGCCGCCCGCGCCGCGGGCAGAGGCTGCGCCTGCGCGCTGTGCCGCCTTCGGACCGTTTGCCGACCAGGCTGCTGCAACCGAGGCACAGCAGCGCCTGGGCACCGACCTGCTGCAGGCCCGCCGCGTGTCCGAGCCGGGCAACGCCGCCGACACCCGCTACCGGGTGATGCTGCCCCCGGCCGCTGACCGCGCCGCTGCGCAGGCCATGGTGCAGCGCATCCAGGCGGCCGGGTTGGGCGATTACTACATCATTGCCGACGGCCCGCAGGCCAATGCGATTGCATTGGGCCAGTACCGCAACCGCGAGGGCGCACAGCGTCGGCTGGCGGCGGTGCAGGCCGCTGGCTTTGCCGCTGAACTCACCGGCGGTGAGCCACCGCCGCGCTGGTGGCTGCAGGGGCAGCTGGCCACCGCTGCCGACGCCAATGGCCTGCGTCAGCGCAGCGGCGCCGCCCAGCAGCGTCGGCTGGAGTGCAGCGTGCTGCGCTGAGGCTGCGTCAGCTGCATTCAATCAATCCGGGCGTAGCGGTAGGAGAGCAGCGATTTCACCAGGAAGGTGACCTGGGTAGCCGAGCGTGCATCCACGCGCAGTACCGGCAGTCTCATACCTGCGTCGAACAGCGCGTCGCGGAACGCTGGGAGCAGAAAGCCAGCCTGTTCGTCGGTGCGGGTCACACCCACCGCAAGGCTGGCTTGCGGGGCAATGCGTGCGAACTCCTGAAGAAGTTCAAGCGTCTCGGACACCGGCTCGTTGGAAGCGGCGCTGACCAGCACCACGACCCCCAGTGCACCATCGCAGACCAGCGGCCACATGAAATCCAGATAGCGTTGACCCGGCACGCCGTAAACATGGAGCAGTTCGCCGTCATCCAGCTCGATGGAGCTGTAATCCATCGCGACGGTGGTCTCGCTTTTCTCCGCCGTTGCATGCTCGCTCAGCGGCATCTCGGTACTCACCGGTTCCACGTCGGAAATCGCGCGGACGGCGGTGGTCTTGCCCGCCCCCATGCCACCGACAAACACCAGCTTGTTGGCCGCCAGGCTCATGCCAGGCTCCTGCGCAGCAGGCCCAGGCCAAACCGGCGCGCCAGGCGTGCCATGAAGCGGTTGTCGGCGGTATCGAGGTGGGGAACGGTGACAGGCACGCTGCGCTCCTGGGCAAGGGCCAGTCCGCTGCAGGACGCGGCGGCAAAAAGGGAGGCTATGGTCGCACGTGGAACCTGGCAGTGTTGGGCCAGCGCATCCTGGGTCCAGGCCGCTGCATGCAGCAGGGCGATGGGCTGCAACCAGCTCGTCGGAAGGTCGGTGGCATCCACGTCCGGCCAGTGCCGCAGGCGCAGAGAGGCAGGCGGCTCGGCCAGCAGCTCTGGACGATGGTGGCCAATGGCAAAGTACAGCGCTTCAAATGACTGGCGCTGTGGCAGCCGGTAGGCGTACTGGTGGTGGAAATCAGCCTCGCTGACCTCGCTCGTTGACCAGGACTGACCGTCCAGCTGCTGACATACGTCCATCAGCCGGATGCTGGCAGGCAACGCGATGGTGTGGCGTGCGGGGTCGACCAGAAGCCACAGTGCACCGCGCTGCAGCAGATGCAGACGGTCGGATGGTTCACGATCGGCGGCGGTCAGCTGCAGCAGCACAGGCGCGGGGGAGGTCGTGTCGCTGGCCGCCAGTGCGGCAGCCGGCTCACTGTCGCTCAGCAGCGTCCGCAGTTGCGCGTTGAAATCGCGGACGGTCGCGCCGTGTGGCAGTACGCCCTGCCCTGGCCGGGCCGCATGCCGCGACACGCGCAGTGTTCGGATCGCATCGGCTGACGGGTCGGCCAGCGTGGTACCACAAGCCTCATGAGCAGGCCCGGTGACCAGCAGGTCGGCGCCGGTGCAGGGCCACGACGTCACGGTGACGTCCATGCGCTCTGACAGCAGCAGCGAACAGGCAAGTTTCAGGCGCGTCGTGTGCAGCAGGTCCAGGCCTGCAACGGCGACGGTGAAGCTGCGGATCGGGGTCTTCATCGGCGGCGGTCATACGCAGGCACCGCCCGGCAACCGTGCCGGGCCGGCGCCTGCTGCAGGGATCAGCTGAAGTCCAGGGTCTTCTCGAAGCTCTTCAGTTCGTGCCGCGCCATTGCAAGATTCGACTTGCTCCGGTCCATCACCACGTACAGAAACAGCAGCGGGTTGCTTTCCAGCGGACGGATCAGGTGGTATTGGCTGCTCAGCGTGATCAGTACATCTTCGATGCTGTCAGCCATGCCGAGCTGCTCGGCGACGCGACGCTTGGCACGCACGACTTCGGTGTTGCCGGCAGCGGCCAGCTCGAGGTTGATGCCGCCACCACCGCTTGTGGCCAGCGCCATGCCGCTATCGCTGTCGACCAGGGCAGCACCGACGAAGCCGGCGAGGGTGTTGAGTTTTTCCAGCGTCAGGTTGGACATGCAGATCCTTTTCAGTCACGGGTGAACAGCGCCCACGTACACGCGGGCCGGGCAGGGCGGAAGCAACGGGATGACGGGTGTCAGGCGGGCTGCGTTTGCAGCAGGTCGGCCAAGCGCTGCGCAGTGTCGCGTGCATGGAACAGCAGCACCGCCAGATTGAGCTCGGGTCGGCCAACGGCGGTCAGCGTCAACGGTTTGCTGCCTGCGATACGAATCAGTACGACGTTCCCGGCACGCGTACAGATGGTCGCGTAGTCCGCATCGCTGAGCTGAAGTTCGCGCGACAGCGTCTCGCCCAGCGTCAGGAAGGAATTGGCCATTGCCGCGATGCGGCGACCATCGGTATCCAGATGGGAGACCTGCGCGACGGCCCGACCATCACTGGTGGAGAGGGTCAGCAGGCGCAGGCCGGATTCGCGCTCGAAAGAACGTGCCAAGGCGGCTTCGATGCCGACCACGTCGTACATGTCGCTGATGTGGGTCGAACCAACGCTCGCCGGACGGACCAACTGGTGAATCGCACTGCTGCGCTGCACGAACATCCCCTGTGCCGCTCTCGCAGCTGCTCATTACGCCAAAGTCAACAGCTTAGTTCTCGAATTGTGAAATGTAGCACGCTTCTTTTTCACGCTTTGGAATAAAAGATGAATGAAACGGTTGCTCGGATCGCTTAAGTGATTGAACGATAAGCATTAACGGCGTTCTGGAGAGCTTGTGATCACGTGCCGCGACGCCGTTTGCTATCGCAGCAGCTGGCATGACTGGGATAGAATCGCTCCCGCCCCGCATGCGCGGAGCCGTCGCCGCTTTAGCTCAGTTGGTAGAGCAACTGTCTTGTAAACAGTAGGTCATCCGTTCGATTCGGATAAGCGGCACCATCCTCAGCGCTGCCCTCCAGCGCCAGCGTTGAAGTCATAGCGCATCAAGTCCCAGCGACCACTGCTGTCACCGTGCGGCACGCGGAACGCCCAGGATTCCACCGCTTCTCCCGATGCGTGCGCGGTGCTGATTTGCTCGCCGGCCCTGCCGCTGTCGGGCAGGGGAAGTGGCGACGACGCGTCCGCCATCGCGGTGTGCGCTGCATCGACACTGGCCATGGTGCGTTGAAGCCGCCACTGACCTTGCACCAGACGCGGTGGATGTCCGGGTGCGTGCACGGTGACCCACTCGCGCAGCGCGGGTACCTCCTTGGCGACCGCATCGAGCGTCATCGCGTGTTCAACGCGGACCTCGGTTCTCAAGTGTGTGGCATCCATGCTATGTGCCGGGACGGCCAACGGGACGAGCACCAGGGCACAGTGCGTCAGACGACGCAGCAGCGGACGTGTCATGCGATTCTCCGTCTGGATAGGGAATGGCCGACACGCGCTGATGCGTGCGGACGCTGCCTGATCGCATCACTGCCCAGACGGAGAGATCAAGGGGTACGGGCGACACGCGCTCGACGGCGAAATGCCCGTTACCGATCAACGATCACGCCGTTCCTGCTCCACTTCCTGTTTCTGCGACTCCCGCTGCGAGCCGGGGTCCACGTGTTCGCCCTGTTTCAGGTACCACATCAACGACGGACCACCGGCGGCAAGCAGGCCCAGCACGACAATGACAATAACGATGGTGCGGGTCCGCTTGCTCATGGCTGTCTCTCCAGAAAGAACGTCACAGACCATGCCACCGTGGCCGGGAACGAGCCGTCCAGCCGTTGTAATGGCCACGTGAGGTTTCCCGGCCCGGTGGCGTCGCCAGCCAGGCGCGGCGCGGACTGGAGGTGATGACGGTCCTGGCCCATCGCCGTCAACTCAACCCCCCCAGCGCCGTACGCTGCTGCGCTGCCGCGAGAGGCCGGCGCGATGGCTGGGTAGACTGGCGTTCTTTGTGCGGAGAGCTTCCATGTCGATGTATTCACCGGTTGCCCTGATCGGCGTGCCCACCGACATCGGGGCCGGCCACCGTGGCGCCCGGCTGGGACCGGAAGCCCTGCGCATCGCCGGCCTCGCCGAGGCCCTGCAGGCCCGTGGGGTGGAGGTGCATGACCTGGGCAACCTCGACGGCCCGCGCAACCCGTGGACGGCGCCGGTGTCAGGCTACCGTCATCTCGACGAAGTGGTGGCCTGGAACCGCGCGCTGATGGAGGCCAGCTACGCCCAGCTGCAGGCCGGCCGGATGCCGGTGATGCTGGGCGGCGACCACTGTCTGGGCATCGGCTCGATCACGGCGGTGGCGCGCTGGTGCCGCGAGCAGGGTCGCAACCTGCGTGTGCTGTGGCTGGATGCGCATTCGGACTTCAACACCAGCGAGGTGACCCCGTCAGGCAACGTGCACGGCATGCCGGTGGCCTGCCTGTGCGGTCTGGGCCCTGAGCCGCTGACCCATCTCGGCGGCAGCGCGCCGGCACTCGATCCCAGCCAGGTGCGGCAGATCGGCATCCGCTCGGTGGACCCGGAGGAAAAACGCCTGATCAAGACCCACAAGGTCGACGTCTACGACATGCGCTATATCGACGAGGCGGGCATGAAGCGCACCATGGAGGCCGCCTTGGCCGGCCTTGGCGCTGACGACCATCTGCATGTCAGTTTTGACGTGGATTTTCTCGACCCGAGCATTGCGCCGGGCGTGGGTACGACGGTGCCTGGCGGGGTCAACTACCGCGAGGCGCAGCTGGTGATGGAGATGATTGCCGACAGTGGCCGCATGGGCTCGCTGGACATCGTCGAGCTCAATCCCTTGCTGGACAACCGCAACAGCACCGCCGAGCTGGCCGTGGACCTGGTCGAAAGCCTGTTTGGCAAGTCCACCCTGATGCGCGACTGAGCGCGGCAGCGGAGGAGCGGTGACGCCCGTGTGCTACGCGGATGAACGACTGACACGCCCGTTCACGCCCGCTGCACGTTCACCACGCCAGATTTACGCCATGCGCCGACGCTGAGACACAGCCCGGCGCAAGACCCGGATCGCTGAAGCGGTAGGGCTGCAAACCAACCCAGGAGAAGTTCAAATGAAGCGTGTCGTTGCCCTGATGCTGTTGTCCATGTTCTCGGTAGCCATGCTGGCTGGCTGCAACACCGTGGCCGGTGCCGGCAAGGATGTGCAGAAGGCCGGTGAAAAGGTCGAGGACGCTGCCAGCGGTCGTTGATCGGCGCAGGCATTCTGAAAAGGCCGGGCATTGCCCGGCCTTTTTTGTGCGCGCTGCATGGCTGCGGCATCTGTGATCGCCGAACTGCGTGATCGCGTAGTGAACCATTCAAGCAGGTGAGTGCGTTTTTCATGGTTGCTTGATCGGTTCACAACGCGCCTTTGCCGATGCTGGAGACGTACCACACCCCAGAACGCAAACCGACGAGGCAAGCAATGAACAAGGACATCATTTCCGGCAAGTGGACCCAGCTCAAGGGCAAGGCCCAGGCCAAGTGGGGCGACCTGACCAATGACGACTTCGACGTCGCCGAAGGCAACGCCGAGTACCTCGCCGGCCGCCTGCAGGAGCGCTATGGCTGGGCCAAGGACCGCGCCGAGAAGGAAGTGCGCGACTTCGACGAGTCGCTGCGCAAGGATTATCCGGATTACCGCTGATCGCGGTATTGGGATGAGTTGAAACGACGGGCCGCATTGCGGCCCGTTGCTGTTTCCGCGTGTCGGCCTCAGCGTGCAGGCGGGTCCGGCACGAAGCGCTGTGGGAAAGCCTGTGGCCCGCGCGGTGATGCGCTCATGGCAATGCCACGGGCGCGCAGGTTGCGCGCATTGTCATAGCGCAGCTCGGTAATCTGCGTGGGTATCTGGCTGGCACGTGCGAAATGGGTGTCACGCACCGACGACCATTCGCGTTCGCCATGCCCCGTTCCCAGCCGTTGCGCGGGCGCGGGTGCAGGCGGGGACGGCCGGGCCATGTCGCCGGCTGGCGCGGCCGAGGCGCTCTGCGCTTCGGCCACCGCGGCTGGGCGCGCCGAACGTTCGACGAAGGGTGGCGTTCGGCGTACCGGCCGGCGCTCGTTGAACACGGCGATGCCGATCACCCCGAGGTTGTCCGGCCTGCCCGTGCGCGTGGCATAGCTGCCGTGCGGACTGGAGAAGACGAACTGGGCCACCTCGTCGTTGGACTTGCGCCACCCGGCGATGTCGGTGGTCTGCCATGGCCCCAGCACATAGCCGGATTGTCCAGGGTCGGCGTCCTCACCGCTGATGGCGTTCACGCCATCCACCGAGAGCACCACCAGCACGCGCTCGGCGCTGTCATTTCGCAGCCGCACCGCGTAGCGGTGGCCGCGTTCGCCGGCGCTCCACCACTGGCCATCGTGGCGGTAGCGGGGCAGGGGGCGTTCGCCAAGGTCACGGTCCACCAGCTCCATCCGCACCGGGCCCTGTTCGATGGGCGCGGGGCGGGCAGGACCGGCGTGCACCGCCATGGGCATAGCAAGGCACAACAGCAGGGGCAGGATCATGCGCTTCATCACGGGGACTCCATCGGCAGGTACACCCGTCAACGCGCCTGCAGGTGCAACGGGGTTGGCCGCCGCGCGGTAAACTGAGCCGGTTCACCGCAGGTTTCCTTTCGAGCAGTCCATGACCACCCGAGTCCTCACCGGTATCACCCCCTCCGGCACCCCGCACCTGGGCAACTACGTCGGCGCGATCCGCCCGGCAATCGCCGCCAGCAAGGCGCAGGGCATCGAGAGCTTCTTCTTCCTGGCCGACCTGCACAGCCTGATCAAGGCGCAGGACCCCGAGCGCACCCAGCGCGCCACGCTGGAGATCGCCGCCAGCTGGCTGGCCTGTGGGCTGGATGCCGAGCACGTGTGGTTCTATCGCCAGAGCGATATCCGCGAGACCACCGAGCTGATGTGGTTCCTCACCGCCATCGCCAGCAAGGGCGTTCTCAACCGCGCGCATGCCTACAAGGCCGCCGTGGACAGGAACCGCGAGGAAGGGCAGGACGAGGACGCCGGGGTGAGCGCCGGGTTGTTCATGTACCCGGTGCTGATGGCCGCCGACATCCTGATCTTCAAGGCCAACAAAGTGCCGGTCGGGCGCGACCAGATCCAGCACATCGAGATGGCGCGTGATTTCGCCCAGCGCTTCAACCACGTCTACGGCAAGGATTATTTCCCGCTGCCGGAGGTGGTGATCGATGAGCAGGTCGCCACGCTGGCGGGACTGGATGGCCGCAAGATGAGCAAGAGCTACCACAACACCATTCCGCTGTTCGCCCCGCGCGAGGAGCTGAAAAAGCTGGTGTTCTCGATCCTGACCGACTCGCGTGCACCGGGTGAGCCGAAGGACACCGAGGGCTCGGCGTTGTTCCAGATGTACCAGGCCTTCGCCACTCCGGAGCAGACGGCCGCCTTCGCCCAGGCCTTCGCCGAGGGCATCAGCTGGGGCGATGCCAAGCAGCAGCTGTTCGAGCGCATCGACAGCGAGCTGGCACCGCTGCGCGAGCGCTACAACGCGCTGATGGCCGAACCGCACAAGATCGAGGCGCTGCTGCAGCGGCGTGGCCAGCAGCTGCGCGAGACGCTGGCGATGCCGCTGCTGCAGGAGCTGCGCCAGGCGGTGGGCCTGCGCGATCTGTCCAGCGCGGGCGACATCGCCAGTGAGGACGCCGGCGTGGCCCGCCAGGCGCCCCCGCAGTTCAAGCAGTACCGCGAAAAGGACGGCCGTTTCTACTTCAAGCTGACCGGCGGTGACGGCGCGCTGCTGATCCAGAGCGAAGGCTTTGACTCGCCGCGCGATGCAGGCCAGCTGATTGCCGTGCTCAAGCAGGCCGAGCATGGCGATGCCCTGCAGAGCGAACTGTTCAAGCTGCACGCCGACGTGGACGCGGTGCTGGCCGCGCTGGCGACCCTGCGCGAAGACGCCTGACGGCAGGACACCCGCGCTTTGGCAGGTGACGACCGTTGGTCGTCACGCTGTTGCTTCCCGGGCTGCCGGGCAGAGCCCGGCACTACGCGGCCACTGGGCCCGCACGACGCCCGGCGCGACGCGGGCACCGGGCACCCGCACGACGCCCTCCCTCATGCCATGATGCGGCTGCGTCCTGACCCGGAACCGCCGCCATGGCCTGGTTGTCGCTGCTGTTGTTCCTGCCCTGGTTCGCCCTGCTGGGCAGCCTCTACTGGTACTACCCGCGCGATCGCCGCGGCAGGCGCGCGCGCCTTTTCGATGTCGCCACTCTGCTGCTCGCTCTGCTGTTGAGCGTGTTGGCGATGCACTGGGGGTTCCGCAGCGGCAGCGCGCAGCACGACGCCGGCCCGATCTGGCCGCAGGTGCTGGCCGTGCTGTATGCCTATGGTGCCTTTCTGGCGGTGATGACACTGGCCGTGCTGCTGCGACGGCTGCGCTGAGACCCATCGGGTTGCCGGGCAGAGCCCGGCACTACACCAAAGGTGAATCGCGCCTGGTTTCACTGCGGCTTACCATGAGCCAGTGTTTCCAGCGCCAGGACAGGACGCAATGTCGCTTGATCCCAGCATCATCACCATCGATACCGGATTCCAGCGCGCCGATTTCGACGCGGCGTACCTTGTCATTCAAAACGGCCGTGCCGCGTTCATCGACTGCGGCACCGGGCTGGCGGTGCCGGCCATGCTTGCCGCACTGGCCGATGCCGGCCTGGCTCCCGATGCGGTGGACTGGCTGCTGCTCACCCATGTGCACCTGGACCATGCCGGCGGCGCCGGCCTGCTGCTGCCACAGCTGCCCAACGCCACCGTGGTGGTGCATCCACGCGGTGCGCCGCATCTGATCGATCCGACCCGGCTGATTGCCGGTGCCACCGCCGTCTATGGTGAAGCGGAAATCGCGCGCAGCTATGGGCGCATCGAGGCGGTGCCGGCGGACCGCCTGCGCATTGCCGACGATGGCCACCGCATCGACCTCGCCGGACGCGCGCTGCTGTGCATGCATACGCCCGGTCATGCGCTGCATCACTTCTGCGTATGGGATGCGCGCAGCCAAAGCTGGTTCACCGGCGATACCTTCGGCCTGTCCTACCGCGAACTGGACAGCGCGCGCGGCGCGTTCATCGTGCCGACCTCCTCACCGGTCCAGTTCGATCCCGAGCCGTTGAAGGCTTCCATCCGGCGCATGCTGCAGATGCAGCCGCAGACCATGTACCTCACCCATTACGGGCCGGTGCAGGACGTGCAGCGTCTCGGTGCGGACCTGCTCGAGCAGATCGACGCGATGGCGCAGATCGGCCGGCAGTGTCACGAGCGGGCCGATCGCCACCGCTGCCTGCTGGCCGCATTGACCGCGTTGTACCTGGAGCGTGCGCAGGCCCATGGCTGTGCACTGGACGATGATGCGGTAACGCAGGTGCTGGCCATGGACATCGAGCTCAATGCGCAGGGGCTGGCCTGCTGGCTGGACCGCAGCACACGTTGAGGCGCGTGCACAGGCGCCGCGTTACACTGCGGCGTCTCCCTGATTGCACTGGTATTGCCGTGAATCCGATGCGCGTGTTGCTGCTGTCTTCCTGCCTGTTCGTGGGCGGCTTGGCCCATGCGGCCAATGACCTGCCCGGCGGCGGCATCGACCCGCAGGCATTGTCGCGCCATGTGCAGGTGCTGGCCTCGGACGCGTTCGAGGGCCGCGCGCCGGCCACCGAAGGCGAAGAGCGCACGGTGCAGTATCTGATCGAGCAGTTCCGCAGCTATGGCCTGCAGCCCGGTGCAGCCGATGGCAGCTGGGTGCAGCCGGTGCCCTTGGTGCGTGCCCAGCTCGATGGCCCGGCCACTGCGTCGCTGCAGTTGAAAGGCGGTACACGCCAGCTGGCCAACGGTGAGGACGTGACCCTGCAGAGCCTGCAGCCGCGTGCGCGCGTGCAGCTCAAGGACGTGCCGCTGGTCTTCGTCGGGTATGGCATCGACGCACCGGAGCGCCACTGGAACGATTACAAGGACGTCGACCTGCACGGCAAGATCGCCGTGGTGCTGATCAACGATGCCGATTTCGAAAGCGAGGCACCGGGCGCGTTTGATGGCAAGGCGGTGACCTACTACGGCCGCTGGACCTACAAATACGAAGAGGCGGCGCGTCGCGGTGCCGCTGGCGTGCTGATCGTGCACGAGACCGCACCGGCCGCCTACGGCTGGGCCACGGTGAAGAGCTCGGGCACCTCGCCGCTGTTCGACATCGAACGCGGCAACGACGAAGCGATGGCCCAGCACACGCCGCTGCGCGGCTGGATGCAGCGTTCGCTGGCCGAGGCGATCTTCGCCGACGCCGGGCTCGACTTCGACGCCGAAAAGCGCAAGGCAATGACGGCCGGGTTCCAGCCGGTGGCGCTGGACAACGCGCGTCTGAGCGTGGACTTCAAGCTGCAGCGTGAGCAGGTGGTCACCCGCAACGTGGTAGCCAAGCTGCCCGGTGGCGCGCATGCCGATGAGGCAGTGATCTTCTCGGCGCACTGGGACGCGTTCGGCATCGGCCAGCCCGATGCCAAGGGTGATCGCGTGCGTCGCGGCGCCATCGACAACGCCACCGGCGTGGCCACCGTGCTCGAACTGGGCCGCGTGTTCGCGGCGGGTCCGCAGCCGCAGCGCAGCCTGTATTTCATCGCGCTGACGGCCGAGGAGAAAGGACTGCTGGGCGCGAGCTACTACGCCGCCCATCCGGTGGTGCCGCTGGAAAAGACCGCAGCCGTGCTGAACATCGAAATGTTCAGCCCGGACGGGGCCACCCGTGACATCGCCTCGTGGGGCAAGGGCCGGGTATCGCTGGAGCGTGACCTGGAGCGCGTGGCCAAGGCGCGGGACCGCAGCTACAGCCCCGACCCGAACCTGGAAGCTGGCTTCTTCTACCGCGCCGATCACTTCGCGTTCGCGCGCCTGGGAGTGCCGGCCATCACCATCGGCCCCGGCCTGGACAAGCTCGAAGGGGGCGTGGACGCCGGCCGCGCGCTGCGCGAGAAATACTTTGCCGACTGCTACCACCAGGCCTGCGATGCCTGGACGCCGAGCTGGGATCCGGCCGGTCACGCTGCCGATACGCTGCTGGTGTACGACCTGGGCGCCGAGCTGGCCAACAGCCGCCGCTGGCCGCAGTGGGACGAGGGCTCGGAGTTCCGCAAGACCCGCGACGCCAGCGAAGCCGCACGCCGCTGAAGTAGAGCCGGGCTCTGCCCGGCTGTATTCCGCCGCCGGGCAGAGCCCGGCGCTACGTGAGCGACCTGACATTCGGTGGAATCGCTTCGCCGTTGGCGGGCAACAAAAAAGCCGGCAGCTGCCGGCTTTTCTGATCCAACAACAGTGTGCCCTGCCGCCGCCTGTACCCGGGCCCGGGTACAGGCGGGGCAGATTTCCAGCTTAGTGCTTGTTGCCGTCCAGCCAGTTCGGGCCCTTGTTCTTCAGGAAGAACACGTAGACGAACAGCGAAACAGCGATGACCGCGGTGACGTAGATGATGAAGTTGCCGACCTGGTCGGTCTTCAGCGCACCCTGGTACAGCAACGGGGCGGTGCCACCGAACAGCGAGTTGGCCAGCGCGTAGCCCAGGCCCACGCCCAGTGCACGCACGTGGGTCGGGAACAGTTCGGCCTTCACCACGGCATTGATCGAGGTGTAGCCGGTCAGGATCACAAAGCCCACGGCCAGGATCAGGAAGGCCATCCACGCATTGGTCTGCTGCGGCAGGGCGGTGATCATGTAGCCGGTGTAAAGCACACCGCCGATGCCGAAGAACACCAGCAGGCTCTTGCGGCCGATGCTGTCCGACAGCCAGCCGCCGACCGGCTGCAGCAGCATCAGGAAGGTCAGCACGGCCAGGTTGATCAGCGTGCCGGTCATCACGTCATTGCCGGCAAACGCGCTCTGGATCATCTTCGGGCCGTTCACCGAGTAGGTGTAGAAGGCCACGGTACCGCCGGCGGTGATCAGGAAGCACAGCAGCAGCGGACGCCACTGGTGCACGAACAGTTCGTACATCGAGCCGGACTTCTTGGCCTTGCCATCACGGGCCGCCTCGATCGAGGACGCTTCCATGGTTTCGTCCATGCCGCGACGCAGCCAGAACACCACCACTGCGGCGATGCCGCCGATGCCGAAGGCGATGCGCCAGCCCCACTCGGAGATTTCCGGCTTGCCCCAGAAGGTCAGCATGATCAGCAGGGTCAGCTGGGCGAGCACGTGGCCGCCGACCAGGGTGACGTAGTGGAACGAGGACAGCAGGCCACGACGGCCTGGAATGGCAGCCTCGGACATGTACGTCGCACTGGCGCCGTATTCGCCACCCGTGGCGAACCCCTGCAGCAGGCGCGCGAACAGCAGGATGACCGCCGCCCAGATGCCGATGCTCTGCGCAGTGGGCGTGATGGCGATCAGGAACGAGCACACCGCCATCACCGTTACCGACACGGTCAGCGCCAGACGGCGCCCATGACGGTCGGCGAAGCGGCCGAAGAACCAGGCGCCGATCGGGCGCATCAGGAAGGTGGCAGCGAAGATCGCCCACACGTACAACGTGGAGTTCTTGTCTTCAGCCGAGAAGAACTGCGACTCGAAGTAGACCGCGAAGACCGAGTAGACGTAGACGTCGTACCACTCGACCAGGTTGCCGGCCGAGCCTTTCAGGGTATTGGAGATCGAGCGCCGCAGCGCGGCTTTCTCGTTGCCGGCGGCGCCGGCGGTGGGGGTGGAGACACTCATGAGGGGGGAAGGCCTGGGCTGGTGGGGATTGTCCCGGTTGGAAGGGGGCACCCGGCAGACGGGCACACAGAAAACGGCGTCAGCTGTCGCCTGCCGGCCACCTTAACGCAGGTCGCAGGACGGTCACCATCACACCTTTGGGTGAGTGACGCCGCAGCGAAGGTTCTGGCAGGCCACAGAGAGCCGGATGCGACAGTATGAAGTAGATCGTCAGCGTTCGCGGCATAGCGACGACGTTGAAAGGCAATCGGAGACGATCGGGATGCTGAGGGGCTGTTGGTGCTACGGGCCTTTTGACCGCGACACTGCCTCACCCTGCGGAACAGGCTGCCGTGACGGCAGCCACAGCCTAGAATCCCCGGTTCCCCCCGCACCCTGGTCGATCATGGCCGCTTCGCCCGTTCCCTCGCCGGTTGCCGCCAAAGGCAGCCACGTCGCCGTTGCTCTGCTGCTGGTCTACGTGGTGTGGGGGTCCACCTATCTGGGCATTGCCAAGGCGCTGCAGGCCGGGGTGCTGCCGCTCACCTCGGTCTCGGGTGCGCGCTTCATTCTCGCCGGCAGCGTGATGTACCTCGTGCTGCGCCTGTTCCGCCGCCTCCCGCGGCCGACCCTGCGCCAGTGGCGGAACCTCTGCATCATGGGTTTCACCATGCTGCTGCTGGGCAACGGCATGGTGGTGCTGGCCGAGCGCGACGTGTCCTCCGGCCTGGCGGCGACCGCCGTCGCCTCGGTGCCGCTGTGGATGGCCCTGCTGCTGGCCGTGCGTGGGCAGCATGCCAGCCGCGGCGAGTGGCTGGGCGTCGGCATCGGCTTTCTCGGCGTGGTCTGGCTCAACGCCGGCAGCAGCCTGACGGCCAGCCCCACCGGTCTGGTGCTGCTGCTGGTGGCGCCGATCGGCTGGGCCTTCGGCTCGGTGTGGGCCCGCCACCTTGACCTGCCGGGCCCGTTCATGACCGCTGCCGGCCAGATGATATGCGGTGGCGTGATGCTGGTGCTGACCGGCCTGGCCGCCGGCGAACGGCCGACCAGCCTGCCCGGCGTCGACGGCCTGCTGGCCGTGGCCTATCTGGCCGTGTTCGGCTCCATCATCGCCTTCAGTGCCTATGTGTGGCTGCTGCACAACGTGCGGCCCACGCTCGTGGGCAGCTATGCCTACGTCAACCCGGTGATCGCGGTGCTGCTGGGCGCACTGCTCAACGGGGAGCGTTTCGGCTGGCGCGACCTCACCGCGATGGCGGTGATCCTGGTCGGTGTGCTGGTCCTCACTCTTGCCAAGGCACGTCGATGAGCCCGGCATCGACCCTTCAGGACCAGCGTCGCGGTTTCGCGGTCACCGCCGCCACCTTCGTGCTGTGGGGACTGGTGCCGCTGTTCTGGCATCAGCTGCGCGCCGTCCCCTCGATGCAGGTCATCGCCCACCGCATCATCTGGAGCACGGTGCTGGTGACTGCCGTGCTGCTGCTCAGCAACGGTGTGCGCTGGTGGAAGGCCATCGCCCGGCAGCCGCGCGCGCTGCCGACGCTGGCATTGAGCAGCATGGCCATCGCGTTCAACTGGGGGCTCTATATCTGGGCGATCAACGCAGGCCACGTGATCGACACCAGCCTGGGCTACTTCATCAATCCGTTGGTGAGCGTATTGCTGGGCGTGCTGGTACTGAAGGAGCGGCTGCGCCGCGTGCAATGGCTGGCGGTGGCCTGCGCCGGTGTGGGTGTGGCGTGGCTGACCTGGCACGCCGGCGCGCCACCGTGGATCGCGCTGGGCCTGGCCGGATCGTTTGGCCTGTATGGGCTGCTGCGCAAGCTGGTCTCGGTCGATTCGGTTGGCGGCCTGGCAGTGGAAAGCCTCTACCTGTTCCTGCCCGCGCTGGGCTTTGCGCTGTGGAGCGAGCAGCCCGGCCACGGCGGTGGTTTCTTCGGGGGCTGGGGCTGGCGCAACGACCTGCTGCTGGTTCTGGGGGGCGCGGTGACCGCACTGCCGCTGATCGGGTTTGCATACGGAGTAAAGCGCATCGCGCTGTCCACCGTGGGGGTGCTGCAGTACATCGCCCCGAGCATCGGGCTGGTGCTGGGCGTGTTCTTCTTCAACGAGCCTTTCGACGGTGGCCGAGCGCTGGGCTTTGTGGCGATCTGGACCGGGCTGGCGATCTTCATCGCCGACAGCCTCTGGAGTGCGCGCCGCCGGGCATCGCCCGTCCGCCGGTAGAGCCGACCCCACGGTCGGCTCGCGCGCGCAGCGCGGCAGGCAGAGGCGTGACGACCAACGGTCGTCACCCACCACGAAAAACGGCGCCCTTGCGGGCGCCGTCGGTGTGCAGGTCAGGCCAGGAGAGAGTGGCCTGCCCGCGACCTGGTGCGGCAGGCTCAGAAGCGCTGCTGGTACTTCATGTACATGAAACGACCAATGTCGAAGCCACCGTAGTAGGTGAAGCTGCTGTTCGGCTGGCTGTACATGATCGGACCTTGGTGGTCGAACACGTTGTTCACGCCCATCGAGACCGTGCCGTTCCACGGCAGGCTGTAACGCACCTGCAGGTCGTGGAAGGTGTTGGAGCCCACCTTGTTGGTCGGCGACACATCGGTGTACGGCGAGCTGAAGTCGGGCAGGTTGCACTCGGCGGCGTACGAGCACTTCTCCTTCATGCTGGAGTAGTAGCGCATGGTCCAGCCCAGACCAAAGTCACCATAGGTCCAGTCCAGATTCAGCGTGGAGCGTACGCGGAAGCTGCCGGCCCAGCCGGTGTACTGGCGCACCGGGGTGGAGGCGGCGTTGTCGCGCTTCTGTTCCTGGTAGTCGGTGTAGGTCGTGTTCCAGCTTGCACCGAGGCGACCGAACGCCATTTCCGGCGAGCGGTAGCGGATACCCAGGTCGTAGCCTGCGGTTTCCTGGTAGCCGGCGTTGACCAGCGAGCGGTCCAGCGCGGTCACCTGGCCACGGTTGGCGCCGGAGGCGGCACGGGTGAAGCGGTCGCACGCGGCGCTCACGCCCTGCACGTAGCACTGGTTGAGAATGTCGGTGGCCGACTCGCCCACGATCACGTTCTCGATGCGGATCTTCCACCAGTCCAGGGTCACGTCCAGGCCCGGCACGAACTCGGGGCTGTAGACCATGCCCACGGTCCAGGTCTTGGCGGTTTCCGGCTTCAGCGCGGCGTTGGAGCCGGAGTTGAAGTCGGTGGTGGCCTGCTGACCCGGCACCGTGGCGTTATTGCCGTCGGCGGTCTTCTGGCGGAAGCCGGCACCGACGTCGGCGGCGCAGCGGGCGGCCACGGCGCTGCTGGTAGCTGCAGTGCCGAACAGCGTATCGCAGGGGTCGGTGAACGAGTCGCGGGTGGTCACCGAGCCGCCGTACAGGTCATCCACGGTCGGCGCACGGAAGCCGGTGCCGTAGGTGGCACGCAGCAGCAGGCTGTCGATCGGACGCCACTTCAGGCCGAACTTGCTGTTGGTGGTGCTGCCGAAGTTGTTGTAATCCGAGTAGCGGCCTGCCACGTCCAGCGACAGTTCGCGCGCGAAGGCCATGTCGGCCAGCAGCGGTACCTGCAGTTCCAGGTACACCTCATCGAGCGAGTAGTCGCCGCGGGTGCTCTGGCCGCTGGTGCCGGCGATCTGGTTGCTGCGCACCATCAGGTCCGGGGTGTAGCTGGCTTCTTCGCTGCGGTGCTCCACACCCAGGCCGACCATCATGTCACCGGCCGGCAGCGCGAACAGCGAGCCGGAGATGTTGGCGCTGGCCACCTTGGTGGTGCTGCGGATCTGGTCGACGAAGCGGGTGAACAGGTAGTCCTGCACGTCCTTGTTGCTCAGCGAACCGGCGCTGGTCGAGCCCATCGGCGCCAGCGGATTCCACGGCACGCATCCTTCGATCACCGCGCCACGCACGCCACAGCGGGCGATACCGTTGTCGTCCATGAAGGACGGACCCACGGCGGCGTTGACGTTGGGCTGGAACATGCTGCCGGTGCCGATGCGCTCACCTTCATTGCGGTTCCAGGTGTAGCTGACGTTCCAGTCCCAGTAACGCGAACCGGTTTCGAAACCACCTTCCAGACCCAGGCTGGCGCGCTTGGTGTCCAGGTTGTTCTCGGTGCCGCGCGGCAGTTCTTCGGTGCGGTGCGCGAACAGCACGTCCTCGCCCCACAGGTTGAACATGCTGTCCTTGGACAGCGCAGCGCGGCTGCCGTTGCGGGACTGCGCGGCCGACACCGAGTACGGGTAGCCGGCCAGGTGCTTGATCGACTCGCGCTTGCTGTACAGCAAATCGGCCACCACACGCACGTCATCGGTGAGCGAGAACCCACCGTTGGCGAAGGCCGAGGTGCGCTCCAGTCCGGTGAGCAGGCTCATGTTGGTCTTGGTGTTGCTGTCGTTGGCACGCAGCGCGGGCTTGAAATCAGCCAGGTTGGCCGGGTTGCCGCCCGGGCCGACGCTGAGGTTCTGGCCGCCCACCACCGCATAGCCCCACGGCGTGATGCCGCTCAAGCCATCGGTCTGGTGGCGCGGGCCGCCCGGGTAGCGGCTGAACTCGCGCGCGCCGCCCATCACTTCGTCTTCCTTGGTGCGCTCGGCGCCCACGGTGACCCAGCCACGGTCGAAGGTCTTGCCGAACACCGCGTTGTACGAGCGCTTCTGGCCATCACCTTCGCTGTACTGGCCGACGTAGACACCGGCTTCGCCGCCGTCGAAGTTCTTGCGGGTGATGATGTTGACCACACCGGCGATGGCATCGGAGCCGTACAGCGCCGACGCGCCATCGGTCAGCACCTCAACGCGCTCGACGATGGCCGAGGGGATCGAAGCCAGGTCGGAGTAGCCGCCCGCGCTCACGCCCATGCGGCGGCCGTCGATCAGCACCAGGCTGCGTTCGGGGCCCAGGTCGCGCAGGCTGACATACATGCCGCCGAAGTCGCGCGAGGAAGTCAGCGACGAAGCGCGGCTCATGCTCGGCGCACCTGCGGCGGTGACGTCCTGCAGAATGTCGGCGACGTTGACGTAGCCCTTCTTCTCGATCTCGGCGCGGTTGAGCGACATCACCGGCTGGGCGGTTTCCACCGATGCCTGGCGGATGCGCGAGCCGGTGATCTCGATGCGGTCGAGGGTGGTGGTGGCGTCCGCGTTCTGGGCGAAGGCGGGGGTGCTGCTGGCAGCCAGCGCGATGACGATGGCACTGCGCAACGGGGTGGTTTTCAGATACATCCGTGAAATCTCGTGTTTCGAAAAAAACATGCGCCCGTTCAATGAGCGCGCGGTACTGCAACCAACGTGGGGGGCGCGAGTGTAAGTTGTTTTCACATGAAACGGTCCATTCGCGTCGTTACATGCTCGAAAATGAATTTCTGCTGACGCACGCAAAAACGCCGGGCAGGGCCCGGCGTGTTCTGCGCTCGGGCCGTGGCCCGTGGTGTGGATATCAGACGATCACACCTCGCGCAGGGCCGTGGTGATCGGCAGCCGCGCTGCGCGCAGCGCGGGGAACAGGCCGCCGACCAGGCCGATGCCGAGCGCCCACTTCAAGCCGCTCCACAACAGCGGCGCGGAGACGTGGAACTTGAATACCACGGCGCTGAAGTTGCTGCCGATGGTGGAGACGCTGTAGCCGTTGAATACCGCCCACGCGATCGCACCACCCAGCAGGCCGCCGAGCAGGGCCAGCAGCATCGTCTCCAGCATGATCGCGGTCACCACCGGCAGCCCGCGAAACCCGATCGCGCGCATGGTGGCGATTTCCCTGGCGCGGGTGGCCACCGCCGCGTACATGGTGTTGAGCGCCCCAAACACCGCACCGACCGCCATGATCGCGCCGATCACCGTGCCCAGCACCTTGATCAGCGTGTTAAGTCCGCCGCCCTGCTTGCTGTAATAGGCGCGTGTGGTTTCCACGTCCAGCTTCAGGCGCGGATCATCGGCCACGGCCGCCTTGAACTGCTCGAAGCCGGCGCTGCCCTCGGTGCGCACGCTGATCGACTGCCACGCGCTGCGCTGATAGGTGGTGGCCAGCGTATCGGCATCGGTCCACAGCTCCGAGTCGTGTGCATCGCCCGAGGCGAACAGACCCACTACGGTCCAGTCCTGGTTGCCCAGCCGCAGCGTGCTGCCCACGTCCAGCCCACGGAACTGACCCTGCGCTCCCTGGCCCACCACGATCTCCCGCTTGCCGGTGGCAAAGCGCCGGCCTTCGATGATGCGCACTTTGTCATGCACCGCCCAGGCCTGCTCACCGACACCGCGGAACTGTGCGTTGACATCGGTGCCGTCGCTGCGCGAGACCAGGTTGACCACCTGCGAAAGCTCGGGCGAGAGCAGGGCACGGCCGCTGTCGTCCCTGGCGATGCCAGGCAGGGTGGAGAGCAGGGGCACCTGCTCGCGGGTGATCACCGAGTTGGTTTCGGCCTGCGAACCGCCGCGCAGCACGATGGCGGTGGTGTCATCGCCGGTGGAGCCGAGTGTGGCCTTGAAGCCCTCGCCCATCGCCAGCATCGCCACCAGCACGCCGACCACGCCGGCGATGCCGACCACGATCACCGACGAGGCACCCCAGCGCTGCGGCAGGCTCGCTACGCCGATGCGGGTGGCAGCCAGCGCCAGACGGCCGCTGCGGGTGAGCAGCAGCCATGCGGTGATGCCGGCCACGGCCAGCAGCACGCCCTGCCATGGCAGCCAGATCCACACCAGCAGCAGCATCGCCAGCAGCACTACCACGCCGATGTTGCCCAGAACCTTCATCAGACGCTTCATGGTGTTCTCCTCAACGGCCGGCCAGTGCATCGACGATCTTCAACCGCTGCGCGCGCAATGCCGGCAGCAGGCCCACCACGATGCCGATCACCACGATCAGCGCGATGCCGACCAGCCAGGTCGACAGCGGAATATGCGGTGGCAGCAGCCCCTGCGTGCGCGGTGCCAGCACCGGCAGGAGCAGGGCGGCAAGACCCATGCCGATGCCTCCGCCCAGCCCGATCAGCAGCACCGATTCGACCATCACCAGCGCCAGCATCGTGCCGTCCTTGAAGCCCAGCGTCTTCAGCGTGGCCAGCTCGGGAACACGCTCGCGCACCGCCTGGGCCATGGTGTTGCCGGTAAGCAGCAGCAGGGTGAAGAACACCGCGGCCATGATCGAGGTGACGATCATTCCAATGTCGGCGAACTGTTTGATGAAGGCCTGCTGGAACGCGGACTCGGTCTGGGTCCTGGTTTCATGGTCGGAATTGGCCGAGATCGCATCGATGGCCTGGGCTACGCGCGAGGCGTTGTCCGGGTTGTCCAAGGTGACGGTGTACCAGCTGACCTGGTTCTTGATGTAGTCGTTGGACTCATCGAAGTACTTCCAGTTCATCATCAGCTGCCTTTCCTCGTTGCCGGCCTGGGCGCGATCCTTGGAGCGGTAGATGCCTACCAGCTGCAACGGCCAGTCATTGCTGCCGCCACGCGGAAAGATCGTGGCCTGCATCGGAATGGTGTCGCCGATCTTCCAGCCGAACTGGTTGGCCAGGCTTTCGCCGACCACCGCGCCGGTGCGCGTGTCCTGCCAGTCGCGCAGCTGCGCAGGCGCGATCTCCAGCTCGCGGTAGATGTCGAAATAGTTCGGCGCCACCGAGAAGTTGGGGAAGAAGTTCTTCGGGTCCTGGTAGATGCCACCAAACCACATGCCATAGGTAACATCCCGCACGCCCTCGACCTGGCGGATCTGCGACTCCAGGCGGATCGGCAGCGACTGGGTGATCGACAGGCGCGAGGCGGTGATCAGCCGGTTGGCGCCTTCCACGTTGCCGCCGGAGGTGAAGGCAACGCGGACCGAATCGAGCATGCCGAACAGCAGAAACGCCGCCACCACCGACAACAGCGTCAGCAGGGTCCGGGTACGGCTGCGGAACAACTGCGCCCAGATCAACGAGAAGTACTTCATCGCCGTCTCCCTCAGTGCGCGGCCGGGGTGCCGGCCAGTTCGCCCTTGTCCAGGTGCACCGTGTGCGTGGCGTACTCGGCGGCCTTGGGGTCATGGGTCACCATGATGATGGTCTTGCCGTGCTCGCGGTTGAGCTGCTGCAGCAACTGCAGGATTTCCTCGGCCGACTGGCGGTCCAGGTCGCCGGTCGGTTCGTCGCAGATCAGGAACGTCGGGTCCGAAACGATCGCGCGGGCAATCGCCACGCGCTGCTGCTGGCCGCCGGAAAGCTCATTGGGCCGATGATCGCGGCGCTCGGCCAGGCCGACCAGGGTCAGGGCGATCTCAGCGTTGCGCCGACGCTGGGCCGCGTTGAGGTGGGTCAGCAGCAGCGGCAGCTCCACGTTCTTCTGCGCGGTGAGCATCGGCATCAGGTTGTAGAACTGGAACACGAAGCCGACGTGATGACTGCGCCAGGTCGACAGCTGCCCGCCACTCATCTGGTCGATGCGCTCGCCCTCGATGCTGATTTCGCCGCTGCTGGGCGAGTCGAGCCCGCCGATGAGGTTGAGCAGGGTGGTCTTGCCTGAGCCTGAGGGCCCCATCAGCGCGACGAAATCGCCGCTCTCGATATCCAGGTCGATGCCATGCAGAACCTGCACCTGCTCGGGGCCTCGCTGATACGTCTTGGTGATGTTGCGCAGTGCTACCAGGGTCGACATGCCGATGCTCCATGTAAGCGGACAGGAAGGCGCTGCGCGGGCCACGCGCAGGCACGATACAGGCCGGTGGCGCAGCCTGCGCAGAACGGATGGCCGTGGGCGCGGGCGCCCGGGCCGTTGCGGGAACGCTTGCTGCAGCGATGGGTCAGCGTGCGCCGGCCTCAACCACCGCACTGCCGTCAGACAGATCATCCGGAGGCTGCACCACCACCTGTTCACCGGCGCGCAGACCCTGCACGATCTGCCGGTCCTTGTTCATCGCCAGCCCGGCCTGCACCTTGCGCAGGTGCGCCCTGGACTGGTCGTCGACCACGAACACAGCATCGCCGCCGTCGCGCTGCAGAACGGCCGCCGCCGGCACCCGCACGCCCTTGGGGGCAGCGCCGGCATCGGGCGGTGCCTGCTCCAGGAAGCTCACCCGCACGCCCATCTCCGGCACGATGCGCGCGTCGCGGGTCTTGATCGCCACACGCACCTTCACTGTGGCCTTGCCGCGGTCGGCGGTGGGGATGATGGCGATCACCTCGGCCGGGATCTTCCAGTCGGGGTAGGCATTGAGCGTTGCCTCGACCGGCATCTTCGGCTGCACGCGCCCGATGAAGGCCTCACCCACTTCGACCTCGATCTCCAGCGAGTCCATGTCGACGATGGTGCCGATGCCGGTGCGGGTGAAGCCACCGCCCGCCGACAGCGGCGAGACGATTTCCCCTGGCTGGGCCGCCTTGGCGGTCACTACCCCGGAGAACGGCGCGCGCACCGTGTTGTTGTCCACGCCCAGTTCGGCAATGGCCAGCTGGCTGCCGGCGACCTGCACGTTGCGGCGCGCGGTCTCCAGCTGCGCGCGCAGGCTATCGCGCTGTGCAACAGCCTGGTCGAACTGCGAGCGCGACACCAGCTGCTGCAGCACCAGCGGCTGCAGGCGCGCCGCTTCGGCCTCGGCCTGTTTCAGCTGGGCCTGCAGGCCGGCGACCTGGCTGCGTGCCGCCTGTACCTGCGCGGCCGAGAGGCCGCGCTGCGCATCGGCATCGATCGGGTCCAGCGTGGCCATGACCTGGCCTTCCTCGACCCGCATGCCTTCTTCGATCATCACCTCGCGGACCTTGCCGGTGATCTTGGCGGACACGGTGGCCATGCGGCGGGCCACGACATAGCCACTGGCATCGAGCACCGAACTGCTGCCGGCCGCGCTGCCGATGGCCACCGCGGGGGCGGTCTCGACCTGCACCGGGCGCGGCCGCAGCAGCCAGAAGGCGGCCAGCGCCGCGAGCAGGGCCAGCACTACGGCCAGCAGGATCCACCACCGGCGACGGCCACCCGGAGCGGGCGGCGGCGGTGCCTTGCGGTCGATGCGCAGTTCCTTGAGCAGTTCGTGGGAAGCGTTCATGGCAGCCAGGACGAAGGATCACGCCGAGTGTGACCTCGGTTCGGGTCCGGAGCAAACAGATGCCGGGGTGGACATAGCCTGCACCGGTCGGACTCCGGACCGGCAGTGACAGCTGTCACCTGCGCGTGCTGATGCGTGGCACTGCGCAATGGCCGGGGCAGACGCCACGCTGTGCCCGTCCCGCATGGAAAACCTCGATGGTGTCTTGCATACCGCCACGCCCGGTCCGCGCACAGCAGACGGGCACGCCGCCTCGGCGGCGCCCGCTGCCGCGCTGCGCTGCGCACTGGCCGCGCGCTACCGCCATGGCCGTGGCATCATCGCCCGCGTTGCCTGCCTGGATGCCGAGATGACTGCCTGGTTCGCCCGCCTGCTGCGCCCCGCGCCGGACTCCGCGGCCGCCGAGGACCTCGCCCGTGGCGTATCGCCGTATGCCAACGCGGTGCATCTGCTGTGGACGGCTTGGGTGTTTCTGACCCCGTTGTTCACCACCAGCGGCTACACCTGGCGCTGGCTGCTGCTCACCGCACTGACCTACCCGGTATTCCTGCTGCTGTTCGCGCGGGTGCTGCTGGCCCCGCGCCGCCACGCCGCTTACTACGCCTGGGCCATGGTGGCGATGGGCCTGGCCCTGCTGGCCTGGTATCCCTCCTCGGTGAGCTATTTCATTTTTGGCTGCGTGATGCTGCGTGGCTGGGGCCACAGTGGCCTGCGTTACCTGCTGCAGCTGCTGGGCTGCAACGCCCTGTTCGTAGTGGTGGCATGGTTGATTGGCTATCCCTGGCAGAGCCTGATCTGGGTGCCGCTGATGGCATTGATCATCGGTATCTGCATCAACGTGGCCGCCATCGGGCAGGAAAAAGAGGCCGAACTGCGGTTGAGCCAGGAAGAGGTGCGCCGGCTGGCAACCACCGCCGAACGCGAACGCATCGGCCGCGACCTGCATGACCTGCTCGGGCATACGCTCTCACTGATCACACTGAAGCTGGAGCTGGCCGGCAAGCTGCACGACCGCGGTGACGCCCGTGCGCGGCTGGAGATCGGCGAAGCCGAAGCGGTCGCGCGCGAGGCGCTGGCGCAGGTGCGCAGTGCGGTGACCGGCATCCGCTCCAGCGATCTGGCCGGCGAGCTGGCGGCGGCGCGTCTGCTGCTGGAATGCCAGGGCGTGCTGCTGCAGTACGCACCACCGCCGGGTCTGCCGCCCGCCGTGGAGCAGGCGTTGGCGCTGGTGCTGCGCGAGGCGGTCACCAACATTGCCCGGCACGCGCGCGCGCGACGGGCCGAGATCGGCTTCGAGCAGGACGGCCGCACGCTGCACATGAGCATCCGTGACGATGGACAGGGCCACGGGGTGGTCGAGGGCAATGGTCTGGCCGGGATGCGCGAACGCCTGCGGGCGCTGCACGGCAGCCTGAGCATCAGCGCACGGCGCGGCGAAGGCACCTGCGTGCTGGCCAGCGTACCGCTGCCACCGTCCGCGCCAGCACCCGCGCCGCTTCCGCTCGCGGCGGAGAACAGCGCATGATCCGCATCGTGCTGGCCGAAGACCAGGCCATGGTCCGTGGTGCACTGTCGGCCCTGCTGGGTCTGGAGGCGGACATCGAGGTGGTCGGCACCGCCGCCGACGGCGAGGCAGCGTGGCGCCTGCTGCAGCAGACCCAGCCGGACATCCTGGTCACCGACATCGAGATGCCGGGCCTGACCGGGCTGGAGCTGGCGCAGCGCATCGCACGGCAACAGTTGCCGATCCAGGTCGTCATCGTCACCACCTTCGCCCGTGCCGGTTTTCTGCGCCGTGCGCTGGAGGCGGACGTGCGCGGTTACCTGCTCAAGGACTCACCTGCCGAGCACCTGGCCGATGCACTTCGTCGTGTGCGGCAGGGCATGCGCGCGATTGATCCTCAACTGGCGCTGGATGCCTGGTCGCAGGCCGACCCGCTGACCGACCGCGAGCGCAAGGTGCTGCGTCTGGCCGGCGAGGGGCGCTCGGCGGGTGATATCGCCGAGCAGCTCGGCCTCTCACACGGCACCGTGCGCAATTATCTCTCCGAGTGCATCGGCAAACTGGGGGTGGCCAACCGCATCGAAGCCTACCGTCTGGCCCGGCAGAAAGGGTGGCTGTAACAGCGTAGCGCCGAGCCATGCCCGGCGGGCGCGCAACGCGGCAGGCAGCGGCGTTGACGCTCCACCGTTGTCACCCGCCGCCAGCTCAGCGACCGCGCGCCATTGAACGGAACACGCCATCGCGGCGCACCCAGGCATGGAACAGCGCAGCGCCGACGTGCATCAGCACCGTGGCAAACAGCACATAGGCCAGCAGGCTGTGCGCACTGCGCAGCGCCGTGTACATCGCCGGGGTGTGCGGTGCGATGGCAGGCAGATGCACACCGCCCCACAGCACGATGGGATAGCCACCGGCGGACAACATCGCCCAGCCGACCAGCGGCATGGCCAGCATCAGGGCATACAGCAGCCAGTGCGACGCCTTGGCCGCCAACACCTGCCAGTGCGGCAGGTCGGCTGGCAGCGGCGGAGGCGCATGCCGCAGCCGGTTGTACAGCCGGAGCAGTGCCAGCAGGAAGATCAGCGCACCCAGCGGGCGGTGCAGGTCGAGCAGGGCAGGGCGCCAGTGCAGTGAGGCGACCATGCTCACGCCGATCACCAGCATGGCCAGGATCATCACCGCCATGCTCCAGTGCAGCAGCCGGGCCAGCAGGTTGAAATGACCGCGCGGAGAAGAGGCCATCAGCGTGTCTCCTGGCCACGGGCGCGCTCGCGCTCGCGACGGTTGAACGATTGCGAGTACACCGCCGAACGCGCGGCAAGAATGGCGTCATTGCTGCGCTCGATGCCGGTCGGAAGAATCAGCGGATCGAAATTGAGCTCACCGCAGGCGCCTTCCTCCTGCGACTGCATCGACTGCAGGGTGAGCACGCCGGCCTGCACCTGCTGGCGCGACGCCGGCCACGGTGTGGACGGATCATCGACGTCGTCCTGCGGCCCGGCCAGGGTGACAACCAGGTTCCAGCGTACCGGCCCGGCCACCAGCCGCTGCTGCAGGTCCTGGCTGAGAAAATCCGCATCGGCGCCTTGGCGTGTGGCCTCGTCCATCGCCACCAGTGGCGTCTGCGGCTGCCACTGCCAACGCACCGCGCGCCGCTGACCATCTGCGGCGACGAACCAGAAGCTGTTGACGCTGTTGTACTCGGTGCTCGCCCAGCTGTCCGGCCAGGGTGCGGTCCTCGCCCACTGCTGGAACGCGCGTGCGCTGGGATACTTCTCCAGTACCGCCGCCATCTTTGCCGGGTCGGGTTTGCCGGTGGCCGGGTCCGGTGTCTGCGCCAGCGTCTGCTCGTGGAAGGCCTCGATGGTGGGCACGGCAAAGAACGGGAAACTGTTCATCGCCATCCGCCAGACCTGGCCATCGTCACTGCTCAGCTGCAGCGCAATGCTGCGCACGCGCGCGCTGTTGTCAGCGCCGTGCGGATCGCCACCACCGATCGACAGGCGGCCGAGCACAGGCACCCGTGGCTGGGTGAACACCCGTGCGCTCGACAACGCGGCGCCGGCCGGCGCGCCTTCAAAGTAACCCGACACACAGACGCCCTTGCTGTGCGCCCGCCGGAAACCCGGATGGGCCGGCCCGGTGGCCTCGATGCTGTCGGTGAACGATTGGGCTGTAAGGCGATGGCCGATCCAGCCGGCCAGCCACGCAAAGCCCAGCGCGGCGCTGCCCAGCAGCAGGGCGATCAGGGCGATCCAGGGCAGCGGCGAGTGCGCGCGTGCTTTGCGGGAGAGGCCGCCAGCACGGGTAAAGCGGAACAGGGGCATGGGTGTACTGCCAGGTCGGAAAGCGACCGGGTCATCCTCGCAGAACCCATGTGGCAGTGGTATTCAATTTTTCGCAAACATTGGCCGCAACGGCCTGAAGAGCCGACCCTACGGTCGGCTCACCGCGCGCAGCACGGTTCGGCCTGCTCTCGAGGCGTCAGGCGTACCGCGCCTTCAACATCGTCCAGGCCGAGCGCAGCGCCAGCGCCTCGCCACCGGCCGGCCGGCCCGGGCGCTCGCCATCGTTCCACGCGTAGACATCCAGGTGCGCCCAACGCTGGCCTTCCTCGAGGAAACGTTCCAGATACAGCGCAGCGGTCACCGAGCCGGCCATGCGCGAACCGGCGTTGGCCAGGTCGGCAATGCCGCTGCTCAGGTAGCGCAGGTAGGGACGCCACAGCGGCATGCGCCAGACCGGATCACGGGTCTGTTCGCCGGCCTGCAGCCACTGCTGCGCGAGCGCATCGTCATTGCTGAACAACGCCGGCAGGTCCGGGCCCAGCGCGATGCGTGCGGCGCCGGTGAGCGTGGCGAAGTCCAGCACCAGATCAGGCTGCTGCTCGCCGGCAAAGGTGAGTGCGTCGCACAGGATCACCCGACCTTCGGCGTCGGTGTTGTCGATTTCGATGCTCAGGCCCTTGCGGGTGGCGATGACTTCACCGGGGCGGAACGCATCGGGGCCGATGGCATTTTCCACCGCCGGCACCAGCAGGGTCAGCTGCACCGGCAGTTCCCGCGCCATGATCAGCCCGGCCAGCGCCAGTGCGTGCGCTGCGCCGCCCATGTCCTTCTTCATGTTGCGCATGCCGTCAGCCGGCTTGATGTCCAGCCCGCCGGTGTCGAAGCACACGCCCTTGCCGACCAGAACCAGTTTCGGATCGGTCGACCTGCCCCAGCGCAGCACGATCAGCCGGGGGGCGCGGTGCGATGCGCGGCCGACCGCATGGATGGCGGGGAAACCCCGCTCCAGCAGTGCATCGCCGGTGATCGCTTCAAGCTGCGCGCCATGCGTTTCGGCAAGCTGACGGGCGGCGTCCTCCAGCTGCTGCGGGCCCATGTCCTCGGTTGGCGTATTGACCCAGTCGCGCACGCGCAGGCTCGCGGCGATCAGGTCGGCCACTTCGCCCGAGGGCGTGGCCAGCAGCCGGGCCGGCGCACGGTTGCGCTTGCGGTAGCGGTCGAAGCGGTAGCTGCCCAGGCCCCAGCCCAGCTCCAGCAGCGCCTGCTCGGCTTCCGGCAACGCGGTGGCCAGCTGCCATGTGCTGCCCTCCGGCAGCGCATGCGGGGCATGCGCATAGCTGTAGGCATCGCCACGGTCACCCACGCCGATGATGGCACCGGCCAGACCGTGCGTACCGGCCAGCAGCACGGCCGAGTGCGCGCTCGCAGTGAAACCCTGCGCCTGCAGCCAGTTGCGGGTAGCCTCATCCTGCTGCGGCAGCCACTGGGCGAACTGCGCGCGGTCGAACACATGCAGCGGCAGCGCATGCGCGGTATCAGAGGTAAAGCCGGTGATGGTGCTCATCTTCAGGAACTCCGGGTCGTAGCGGTGGCCGCGTGCTGGTCATCAAGCCAGTCGGCAAGGCCGGTCAAGGTGTCGAAATGCAGATCCGGCTGCACATGGGTGTGCGGCCACTGCGCGGCGTCGCGGTTGATCCAGCAGCCGCGCAGGCCGGCCGCGATGGCGCCGGCCACGTCCATGTCGACGTGGTCGCCCACGTGCAGGACCTGCGCGGGCGGCACGCCCAGACGCTGGCAGGCGGCATGGAATATGCCGGGGTCGGGCTTGGCCGCGCCGTGCTCACGGGCACCCAGCTGGAACACGAAGTGTTCGGCCAGACCAATGCGCTCCAGGTCGGCGTTGCCATTGCTCAGTGCGGCCACCGGTACGCGGGCGGCGATACGCTCCAACGCATCAATCGCATCCGGGTAGCACTCCACCTGGTTGCGCACGGCAAAGAACGCCTCGTACGCCGGCTCGACCAGGTCGAGGCTGGCGCCGCTGGCCAGCAATGCCTCGCGCAGGCTCAGGCGGCGCAGTTCACTGAGGTCATGGTGCAGCTGGGGATTATCGCGGAACGTGCGCTCACGCAGCGCGTTCATCGCCGCCATTGGATACATCGCTGCGGTGGCAGGGCTGTGCTCGCACATCCAGTCGTACAGGGCCTGGTCAATGCGCGCCCCGATCGGCGCGAAGGGCCACAGCGTATCGTCGAGGTCGAGGGTAACGGCAAGAATGGGTTCGTTCACCCGGCCATTCTACTGCCGGCAGTGGATGGCCGGGGGACTGCGCGCCGAGGCAGCGCAGCGGGGCAGGAGAGCAGCAGAACAACAGAGTAGCGGGGCAGAGCCCCGCGCTACTGGAGCAGCCGTGCCCAGCCCTGCATGCCGTCCAGGCGGGTCAGCACCAGCTTCACGCACACCAGCATCGGCACCGCCAGCAGCAGCCCTACCAGCCCCCACAACCAGCCGAACAGCATCAGCGCCAGAATCAGCACCAGCGGGGAGATCTTCATCCGCCGGCCCAGGACAATGGGCGTCACCAGTTGGCCTTCCAGCGTATGCAGGGCCAGATAGATCGCTGCTGGCGTCAGTGCGAGCAGCGGTTCGTTGAACTCGACAAAGCCCATCAACAGCATCAGCGCCACGCCGATCAGCGGCCCCACGTAGGGCGCGAAGTTCAGCACGGCCACCACTGTGCCCCACAGCAGCGCATCCTGCAGCTGCAGGCCAAGCAGCATCAGAATGCCGGCAAATACCAGCCCGACCACGGTGTTGATCACGGTGATCGTCAGCACATAGCGGGAGACTTCGCGCTCGATCGAACGCAGGATGTCACTGGTGAAGCGCTGTTGCTGGCGGCTGGGGAACAGGGCGATGGCATGCCGCTGCAGGTCCTGCCCGTAGATCATGAAGAACAGGGTGAGCAGGACCACGGCCAGCACCGACGCCAGCAGGCGTGGCGCCCGGGTGATCACCTTGTAGGGGTGGTCGAGCTGGGTACGCACCACCTGGACGCGCCGGCTGCCTTCACCTGCTGCTGCGCGCGCAAAGCTCTCGGCCGCCTGGTTGGCCTGCTGCACGGGCCGGGTCAGGTCGGACACCTGGCGGCCGATCTGCCGCAGCTGCTGCGGCGCTTCCTGGGCCCACTCCATGGTCGGTCCGATCAGCTGCACGGCCAGTGCGCCGGTACCGCCGAGTCCGAGCCCGATGACCAGCAGAGCCGCCAGCGCGCGCGGCACCCACATCCGCTGCAGCAGGCGCAGGATGGGGTTGCCGACCAGCGCGAAGAACATTGCCAGCAGGATCGGCAGCACGACCGCCTGCGCGGCCCACAGGGCAAAGGCAACCGCCAGCGTGGCCAGCACCACCAGCGAAACCGGCGCGCGCGGCCGGGGCGGAGGCGGGGCCACGGCCTGGGTGGAGCCGGGTTCACCAGGCGTAACGATCGGGTCGGTTGAGGTCATGGAAGCACGGGTTGATGTAGGCCAGCAGGAGCACCGACAGCGACCCGTGCAACGTCGCCGCGATCAGCGCTCGGAGAGTTCGGTTGCTGCTTCGGCAGGTTGAGGTTCGCGTACGTCGGCACGGGCCGTGGTCGCGGGGCGTTCCACCGCCCGCGCGGCACGTGCGGGCGCCGGCGCGGCAGCAGGCGCGGCTGCTGCGGCGGCAACTTCATCGGCGGCTTCATCCACCTGGTCGGCTGCCTGGTCTGCAGCAGCGGCGGCCTGCGCCGCCACAACCGATGCGAAGGCAGCCTGCGCCGTGGTGAACAGGTTGGAAACCGAGCCGGCCATCTGCAGCCAGCGCGCGCCATTGACCTTGCGCGGCAGTTCCAGCTTGCCGGCGATGAAGCCACCGGCAAGGCCAACCACCACGATGCGCAGCGGCGACCAGCCCTTGCGCCAGACCTGGCTGAGCACGCCCCATTCCTGATGCGTGTTTTCCAGGCGAACCGACACCACCTGCTCGCAGCGTCGGACACGGGTACGCAATGCGCTGAACCTCATTTCACCTGCTCCGGCAGTTCCACGTCCGCATCCGGGTCGACCTCGGCCGGCTCGTCGAACAGGCCCAGGCGCGAAAGCTGCCTGCGCGTGGCATGCATGCCCGTGTGGTGGAAGAAGTAGGAGACGCGCCACGCCGCATAGCCGGTCACGACCAGGCTCACACCCGAGGCACTGAGCAGCGACTGCAGCCAGGACAGGCCCCAGGTCTGCAGCAGTACGATCAGCGTGGCAGCCAGCAGCAGCCAGGCCGTGGCGCCGAATACGATGGCCACGCCTGCCCAGGCCAGAGCGCGGCCGAATGCGCTGCGGGCCAAAGCGAAATCGGCTGACGCCAGGCGCCGCAACGAGCCCATCGAGCTGCGCGCGGCGTCCAAGGTCGCCCGGCCGGCTTTGCCGACCTGGCGGATGCTCTCTTCCAGTGGCGGGGTTGCCTCCGGATCGGGCGCGCGGGTGCTTTCTTCGCTCACGCCGCGGCTTACTTGTCGCTGTTGTTGCTGGCCAGCTTGGCGATCAGCCAGCCAGCCGCGAAGGCCACACCGAACGAGGCCAGCGGACGCTCACGGATCAGCTCGGCCGCGCTGTCGACCAGGTCCTTGCCCTTGTCCATCAGCGCATCGACCTGTTCCTTGGCAGCAGCGCCGCCGAACTCGGCAGCGGCCAGGCCGGACAGGGCCGTATCGGAGAGTTCGGCCTTCACGTTGGCCTTGCCGATGCGCAGCTCATCGCCGGCAGCACCGGCGGCACCCTTGATCGCGCCGCCAGCCGCATTGGCCGCCTGCTTCAGGTGCGAACCGGCTTCACCCAGCTGATCCTTGAGGTTTTCGGTATTGGTGGGGCTCATCGACTATCTCCTGCAGAGTGGGGAACGGGGCTCGCCATCGGAGGATGGACGCCTTGGAAGATCATGGATACCACCGTCCGGGTATAGGGCGCGTAACGGTACGTGATGGCCTCATCGCATGACCAGCTGTCCCCGCGCGTTGCCACGGACGATGCGCAGCACGAGCTGGGCGGGACGCTGCTGGAAGTTGGCCTGCCAGCCGGCCAGGTCACTGAACTCGCCTGCGCTGGCTTCGGTGATGATGTCGCCCTTTGCCAGGCCGGATGCGGCAGCGCGGCTGCCCCGCGTCACCTCGTCGACCAGCACGCCGCTGATGCCGGACTGGCGCAGCGACTCCGGCAGGTCGACGAAGCTGGCCCCGCCCAGACGTGGGTCGAGGCTCTCACCGGCAACGGAACGCGGCTGCTCCTTCAGCGTGGCCTTGATCTGCAGGGGCTTGCCATCGCGCCGCACGTCCAGGGTCATGCGGCTGCCTACCTCGGCCAGACCCTCGATGTTGTGCAGGGCCTGCGCGTTGTCCACGCGCTGGCCGTTGGCGGCGACGATCACATCACCCGCGCGCAGCCCCGCCGCCGCCGCAGCCGAGCCGGCCAGCACGCGACTGACCAGCGCACCACGTGTTTCCTGCAGGCCCAGGCCCTGGGCCAGCTGCGGGGTGAGATTCTGGCTTTCGATGCCAAGCGTGCCGCGCACCACCACGCCGTGCTTGACCAGCTGGTCGACCACGTTGCGCGCCAGGTTGGACGGAATGGCCAGGCCCAGCCCGATGTTGCCGGCCATGCTGCCCTGCGGGTTGAAGCTGGCGGTATTGATACCCACCAGCTGCCCCTGCAGGTTCACCAGCGCGCCGCCGGAGTTGCCAGGGTTGATGGAAGCATCGGTCTGGATGAAGTTCTGGTAGCCCAGGCCGCGGATGCCGCTGCGTCCGACAGCCGAGACGATGCCCGAGGTGACCGTCTGGGTGAAGCCGAAGGGATTGCCGATGGCCACCACGAAGTCGCCTACCCGCAACTGGTCGCTGTTGCCCAGCGGCAGGGCGGTAAGGTCCTTGGCCGGGATGCGGATCAGCGCGATGTCGGTGTCACGGTCCGAGCCCAGGAACTCGGCCTTGACCGTCCGGCCGTCGGCGAGGGTGACCTGGACGTCGTCGGCGTTGTCGATCACGTGGTGATTGGTGAGCACCAGCCCGTCGCTCGCATCGATGATGACCCCCGAGCCGAGTGATTCGTTGATGCGCTCCTGCGGGATGTCCGGGAACAGGCGACGGAAGAACGGATCGTCGAAGAAGGGGTTGCGGACCCGCACCACCTGTTTGGTGTTGACGCTCACCACGGCCGGCATCGCACGCTCCAGCATCGGCGCCAGAGAGGGAACGGGTTGCCCGGCCACCGAGGCAGGCAATGAGGCGCTGGCCGGAATCGTCAAGGGCGTGGGCGCGGCAGCGGCGCGGTTGTCGAGGGTGGCGTCGATGGCGGTGGCGACGAAACCGCCGAAGGCGGCGGCCAGCGCGAGCGTGAGCAGGGTCGGAAGCGGGCGCATGGAATGAGGGCTCGAAGTGGGCCAGAAGGAGAATGAAAACGGCGGCGGAAAGTTTCCCGCTACAGGCATAAACATGCCATGAAACAGGCCCGTCGCAACACCAGACGCCCTCGCCGAGGACGCGTGCGGGCTGCGCACTTTCGCGCGGATGGCCGCGTGGCGCATGCGGGAAAGCGAGCAGCAGAACCTGGACACAGCCGTCGGTGGACCCGCCAGAAAGCAGCGCTTCGATTGACGAAAGGCCTATAAAAAAGGCGGTTTTCCGACAGTTGGTGAGGGTGCGCTCGGCAGGGCGCGTCGTGCACCGGCCCGACCGGCACGTTGCTCGGTGTGCCGAGCCGTTCCACGATGACCGCAGCCGGTATAGCATCGCCTCCGTTTTGACATCCAACGCCCCCAGGAGGGCACTCATGAGCAACGGTAATGGTGTGACCACGACGCTGACCGACGTCGCCGAAAATGCACAGGAAGCTGCGACCAGCGTCAGCGAGACCATCGTCCATGCCGCCGAAGAAGCGGTGAGTGCTGTCAAGAAGACTGCCAAGCGCGTCAGCAAGGCGACCGGTGATCGCGTCGCCAAGGCGCGCAAGGCGGTTGCCAAGGTCGAGAAGACCGTGGCGGAGAAGGCGGGGAGCGCCGCCAGCTCGGTGGGCAAGTCGGTGTCCAAGGTCAAGCAGAAGCTGGAAGCGGCCAAGAACAACGCCAAGGCCGAAGCCGCTGCCCTGAAGAAGGAAGTGGCCAGCAAGAAGGCCGCAGCGACCAAGGCGGTCACCCGCAAGGCAGCTGCGGCGAAGAAGACGGTAGCCGACAAGGCAGCCGTCGCGAAGAAGACGCTGACTGACAAGACCGCAACGACGAAGAAGACCGTTGGCAAGAAGGCTGCGGTCGCAAAGAAGACCGTCGGCAAGAAGGCTGCGGTCGCAAAGAAGACCGTTGCCAGCAAGGCAGCAGTCGCCAAGAAGACCGTCGGCAAGAAGGCAGCAGTCGCGAAGAAGACCGTCGGCAAGAAGGCAGCAGTCGCGAAGAAGACCGTCGGCAAGAAGGCAGCAGTCGCGAAGCAGACCGTCGGCAAGAAGGCAGCAGTCGCGAAGAAGACCGTCGGCAAGAAGACTGCGGTCGCGAAGAAGACCGTCGGCAAGAAGGCTGCGGTCGCGAAGAAGACCGTCGCCAAGAAGGCTGCGGTCGCGAAGAAGTCCGTCGGCAGGAAGGCTGCGGTCGCGAAGAAGTCCGTCGGCAGGAAGGCTGCGGTCGCGAAGAAGTCCGTCGGCAGGAAGACTGCGGTTGCGAAGAAGTCCGTCGGCAAGAAGACTGCGGTTGCGAAGAAGACCGTCACCAGGACGGCGGCGGGTGCCAGCAGGACGGTCGCCAAAAAGGCCGCCAGGCGCGCCAGGTAATCATACCCGGCACGGCGCTACCGTCTGCATGCCCGCCTCGTGGCGGGCGTGCAGACGGGCCGGACGGCTCATCTACCGGCAGCGCCACCCAGGTCCAGCAGGGGCATGAAGCCACCGTAGATCATCCGCCTGCCATCAAATGGCATGGGGGTGTTGGCCGGGTCCATACGCGGGTCGTCCATCATCTTCTGCATGCCGGCGTCGCGCGTGGCCTTGTCCGGCCACTCGATCCACGAGAACACCGCGGTCTCATCTTCGCGGGCCTGCACCGCGCCGTAGAAGTCGGTCAGCGTACCGTGCGGCACGTCATCGGCCCAGCATTCCACCACACGGAGGGCGCCGAAACCGATGATCATTTCATCGCTCATGCGGGCGTGCTCGAGGAAGGCCTGCTTGTTGGCCGTGGGCACGGCGATCACGAACCCATCTACGTAGCTCATTGCGCTCTCCTTGGTGATGCTGCGGCATGCAGCACTTCATGAAGACGACCATGGCCGACAGTCTGGACCTGGATGGACGGGCTGGGCGTGCAGAAGCCAGGCGGCGCGCATTCACCAGGCGAGCGGGGCATCGGCCGGTGGCACCTGCCCGGCGAGGTGCAGCACGAAGTAATCCCACAACCGGCGCGTGTAATAGGCATCGTTGCGGAACAGCTCGTGGTCCTGGTTGGCCAGGTACAGCAGGTCGTAGGGTTTGTTGGCCCGGTTGAATGCAGCCGCCAGCTGCAGCGTCAGCGCGGGTGGCGCATTCTCGTCCAGTTCGCCGTAGACCAGCAGAAGCCGGCCGCGCAGCTGATCAGCCAGGGCGGCGTTGTCCAGTGCGCGCAGCGCGGCCAGGCGCTGCTTCGTCCCGTCCGGCGACATGCCGACAAACAGCCTGTCCATGCCATGCACCGCACCGCCGTAGATGCCCTGCAGGTTGTGGCTGCCGGCCGAGGCGACCGCCACCTTGTAGAAGCCCGGATGGCGCAGCAGCGCCCGCGCGGCACTGTAGCCGCCGAACGAATGCCCGTAGATGCCCACCCGCTGCAGGTCCATGCCGGTGAAGCGACTGGCAAGCTGGCGCAGCGCATGCACATGGTCCTCCAGCTGGGTGTCGGCGCCGTCGTTGAAACTCGCATCGGTGAACGCCTTCTCGCGGCCGCCGGTGCCGCGGGCATCGACAGTGACAACCACGAAGCCCAGTTCGGCCAGGCTGGCGCGTGAGACCGGATTCTGCGCGGACACTGCGTCGGCGAAGGTGGTCGGTGCGTTGTGGATGAATACACCACCGTACATCGCATCGACGACCGGATAGCGCCCGCCATCGTGATATCCGGGCGGCAGGTAAACGGTGGCCATCAGCGGCGTGTGGCCGTCGGCGGCCAACACCTGCACCCGCTGCGGTGCACGCCAGCCGGCGGCGTACACGCGGCGCACGTCCGCGTCTTCCAGCACCATGTGCACACGACCATCCTCGCCTGAGCGCAGCACGGTACGAGGGGGGGCGCTGACCGAAGAGACCGTATCGATGAACAGGCGGCCGTGCGGTGCCATGCCGTGTGGCGCCCGCGCACCGGACAGGGGGCCCGTGCCAGCGTCGATGGCATGGTCCAGCGTGTCATCGGTCAGCGCCACGGCGCCACTTCCATCGAGCGGCACGCGGTACAGCTGCCGCAGATACGGGTCGGCGGCGTCCACGGCGCTGCCGGTCACCCACAGCGCGGCGCCGCTCTCGTCCACACCGACGATGTCACGCACGTTCCAGCGCCCACGGGTCAGTTGGCGCAGGGGCCCACCGTTGACCAGATCAAGCAGGTAGAGGTGACCCCAGCCATCACGCTGCGAGAACCACACCAGCTGCCCGTGTTGCGCCAGCACCGTCACTGCCGGACGGCTGTAGGGGTAGAGATTGAGCTGTACGCGTGTGGCGCTGCGTTCTTCAAGCAGCGGACGCAGCTGGCCGCTGCGCAGGTCGAGCTCGACCAGCTGCAACCGTGCCGGGCCGTCGTAACGCACCATGGCCGAATACACCTTGCCCGCCCGCCACCCCAGCGCCCCGGCCTCGCTGAGCACCTGCCAGCCGTGCGGCGGGCTGATCGTGCGCTTCGCGCCGCTGTCCACGTCGAGGATGAACCAGCTGCTGGCCACCTGCGCGCTGTCGCCCGGCAGTCCCAGATGGACCTGGTGCAGGCGCGGGCGCGCGCCGGTGTCGGGCGCACTGTCCAGATAAGGGTAGTGCGCAACGTGGCGCTCGTCGTAGCGCACGCCGAACACCTGGCGCGCATCGGGCGACCACCAGGTCGCGAAGGGAGGGGCGGGGGCAGCGGCCTGGCGGCGCGCAATGCCGCGCAGCGTCCAGTCCGGTCGTACGCCGTAGCCGTGGCCGTCCTCACCGTCACGGGTCAGCGCCTGTGTGCGGCCGTCGGCATGGATCAGCCAGAAGTTGTTGTCGCGCACTTCCAGCGCCGCGCCGTCCACCGGCGCCTGCAGCCGAGCGGGCGCCGCTGCGAGGGCGCGCTGCGCCTGCAGCGGGTGGTCGGCAGCCAGCACCTGTCGGGCTCCCGCGGCGGGATCGACCAGAACCCGCTGTTGCGCGCCGGCGTGACGCCCAGCGCGACGAGCGCTGCAAGGACCAGCCCGCTTCGGATCAACCTGTCCATGTCGTCGTGCTCCTTCCTGAGGCGTCACCGCCAGCATCTCTCTGCTGCGCCGGCGGAACAACTCTTGTCCTCACGCCGTCTTCAACGACCAATCTGGCATCTGTGCGCGCGTATGCCTCAAAACAGCTGAATACAAGCCAAAAATGCGCTGGTCGCTTTCAGGTGGCGTTGTGTCGAAAAACGGAAACTTTACATATCCCCACGCGGGGATGCCCCGGCATCCTGCGCACAACGCAAGAAAAGAGGTTGTACCTATGAAGAACAAGCTGATTGCACTGGCCCTGGCCTCCGCTCTTCCGTTCGGCGCCTCGGCTGCCGAGAACCTGTCCTACAACTTTGTTGAAGGCAACTACGTCAAGGCCAACGATGCCCTGCGCGGTGACGGCTGGGGCGTGAAGGCCTCCTACGGCGTGCTGCCGAACATGCACGTGTTCGGTGACTACAGCAAGACCGAACTGGACGCCACCAAGACCGATCTGCAGCAGTGGCGCGTCGGTGTGGGTTACAACGTGCAGGTGCTGCCGTCGAGCGACTTCGTCGCGCGCGCTGCCTACAACAAGTTCGACCCGAAGGGCGGCCTGGACTTCAATGGCTACAGCGCCGAAGTCGGCCTGCGCACCGCATTCGGTGAGCACATCGAAACCTACGTGATGGCCGGTTACGAGGATTACAGCAAGAAGCACGGCATCAACCCGGACGGCGAGTTCTACGGCCGTCTTGGTGGCCAGGTCAAGCTGAACCAGAACTGGGGCCTGAGCGGCGACATCAAGATGAACAACGACGGCAACAAGGAATGGTCGGTCGGCCCGCGCTTCAGCTGGTAAGCCACTTGACCTGCAGCTGCGCTGCATTGTCGTGAAACGCAACAGGCCCGGTGCGAACCGGGCCTGTTTTTTTGTCTGCTCCGACGGTGCGCCCCACCGTGATGGGCGCAATGGGCGCTAAGTGCAGGTCACTCGCCCTGGTACTGCTTTTCTTCCACCAGGTGCGAACCGGCCAGCCGGTTGATCTCGTTCTTGACCTGCACGCGCTCGCCATTGGTCTGGTAGACGCCGCGCGCCAGCTTCACGAAGGCCTCATCGAAGACCTGGGCCGCTTCCTTGTCGCGCAGCTGGTCCTGGATGTCCCACATGCGCTCGTTGATGGCCTTGAGCTGGTCCTTCAGCGCGCCCAGATCCGGCTGCGCCTGATGCTGGTCTTCCCACAGCGGCAACAGGCCATCGAGTTCAGCGCGCACATTGGTCAGCTTGGCCGGGTCGGCAATCCGCTCGGCCTTGATCTCGAGAATGGTGATCTTGTCGATCAGCTCGCCGATCGATACGGGGGTCAGGATGGCGTCCACGGGTAACTCCTTGCAAACAGGCCGCCATGATAGCGCGCCGCTGGCCTCACCCTGCCGGCGACCGCGCGGATGAACCGCTGCGGTACCACGTGAGCAGCGCAGCTGTGGCGATACCTGCACCTGCCACGCAGATGCCTGTCCAGCCGAAGGCCGGATACAGCTGCGCGGAGGCCAGCGAGCCCAGTGAGCCGCCCATGAAGTAGCCGGTCATGTAGCCCGCGTTGAGCCGGTTGCGGGCCTGCGGCTGCAGCGCGTAGATCACGTTCTGGTTGCTCACGTGCAGCAGCTGCGCGGCCAGGTCCAGCGCCACCACACCCAGCAGCAGGGCGGCGAGCGAACGGCTGGCCAGCAGCAGTGGCATCCAGGAGAGCAACAGCAGCAGCAACGCGATCAATGTCGCCCGGTTGGCCTGGCCGCGGTCGGCCATGCGCCCGGCCAGGCCGGCCGCCAGTGTCCCCGCGGCACCGACCAGACCGAACAGGCCGATGGTGGCGTCACTGTACTGGTAGGGCGGCTGGGCCAGCAGGAAGGCCAGCGGCGTCCAGAACAACGCGAACATGGCAAAGCTGCAGGCGCCCAGCAGCGTGCGCAGGCGGAACGCCGGCTCGCTCGCAAACAACTGGCCGATCGAGCGCAGCAGAGCGAAATACCGCAGTCCGGCATCCTGCCGGTAGCGGGGCAGGCCCCGCTGCAGGGCCACGGTGGTGAGCACCAGCAGACCGGCCGCGAACCAGTAGACCCAGCGCCAGTCGCCCAGACTGGAGACCGCGCCAGCCACCGTGCGCGCCAGCAGAATGCCCAGCAGCAGACCGGCCATCACCGTGCCCACCACGCGGCCGCGCTCGGCAGGCGACGCCAGCGTGGCGGCAAACGGCACCAGCACCTGCGCGACCACCGAGAACAGGCCGGTGATCGCGGTGCCCACCAGCAGCATCGCCAGCGTGCCGCTGCAGGCGCTGATGGCCAGGCCACTGGCCGACAGCAGCGACATCACCACGATCAGCCGGCGACGCTCGAACAGGTCACCCAGCGGCACCAGCAGCAACAGACCGGCGGCATAGCTGAGCTGCGCCACTGTCACCACCAGACCGATGCGCTCGAACGAGGTATCCAGCTGCCCGGCCATCGTGTGCAGCAGCGGCTGGGCGTAATAGTTGCTGGCCACGGCGACGCCGGTGGCCAGGGCCATCAACAGGACCTGCCAGCGTTGCAGGGCAGGAAGAGCGGAGTTGTTCATGTACGAAGCCGTTGATGCCGGGGAGGCCTGCAGTCTGTCGCGCATGCCGCCATCTGTGAAACGAATGATAATGATGGCTGCAATCTTGAAATGAGATGGATCAGTGAATCTCAAGCAGCTGCAGTTCGCCGTTGCGCTGGCCGAGGAGGGCAGCTTCACCCGCGCCGCCGTCCGCTGCCATGTCGTGCAGTCAGCGCTCAGCCACCAGATCGCGCGGCTTGAGGACGAGCTGGGCACTGCGCTGTTCCAGCGCCTGCCACGCGGGCTGCGCGTCACTCCGGCCGGCGAGGTGTTGCTGCGGCACGCGCGCCAGGTGCTGGGCGGGGTCAGGCAGCTGCAGGCAGAAGTGGCTGCGGCGACAGGCGAAGTGCGCGGCACGCTTGCCGTCGGCCAGATCTCCGCGCAGAGCCGGATCGACCTGGTGGCGGCGCTGGCTGACTACCACCAGCGTCATCGGCAGGTTGAGTTCCAGCTGCGCACCGATCGCAGTGAAGTGCTGCTTGCCCAGGTGCAGGCACGCCAGCTGGATGTGGCGCTGGTCGGGTTGCCGCCGGGCGACGCGCTGGCCGGGTTGCAGCATCAGCTGATTGAAGAAGAAGTGCTGGTGGCCATGCTGCCGGCCGGCCACCGGCTTGCAGCACGCCGACAGCTGCCGCTGGCAGCGCTGCAGGACGAGGCTCTGGTGGATTTTCCTGCCGGTAGCGGCGCGCGTCGCCAGACCGACGATGCGTTCGCTGCAGCCGGGCTGGCCCACACGGTGCGGTATGAGGTCAACCACATGGACCTGGTCGAGCGTTTCATTGCCCACGGCCTGGCCATCGGCATCGTGCCGGCCTCACTGGCGGCCGGCTTCACCAGCGGCGTACAGGTGGCACTGCGCCCGGCACCACGGCGCCGGGTCCATCTGGTGTGGCAGCGTCAGCCTACACCGGCAGCGCAGGCGTTCGTCAGCGCGGTGCTCCGCCGCGTACCCGCTGCACCAGACCCTTGAGGAAATAGCGCAGCAGCTGGTCGCCGGCCCGCCGGAAGTTCTTGTGGTCCGGCTGGCGGAACAGCGCGCTCATCTCCGGCTTGGACACCGGGAAGCCGGCCGAGGTGAAGATGTCGGCCATGTCGACATCACGCAGTTCGAAGGCCACGCGCAGCTTCTTCAGGATCAGGTTGTTGTCCAGCCGGGTTTCCACCGGCCGCGCCGGCTTGCTCTCATCACGTCCACGCAGATGCACGATGAGCCCGTCCAGCACATGGGCCAGGGTGGCGTCGGGGAGCGTCTCGTGGCCGGGCTCGCCATCGGCCTTCAGCCACGCGTTGACCTGTTCCACCGTGACGACATGGCCGGGATCGGCCAGCTCGCACAGCACCACGATGTGGTGGTCGCCCAGGTCCAGGGCATAGCGCAGGCTGCGCAGGACATCATTGTTGATCATGGTTCTTCCACACTGCCGGCACGGCGCGCCGCTTTCCCATTGTAGCCCGCTGCGGCACCGGCACCGGCACCGATGCGGCGTGGCATGCCCCGCGCGACGGACAGTGACAGAATGACGGCCTGGATCCCTGTGGAGTTGCCTGATGTCCCGTACTGCCCTGATCACCGGCGCCACTTCCGGCTTCGGCGCCGCTGCCGTCCACCGCTTCGTGCGCGATGGCTGGAACGTGATCGCCACCGGCCGCCGCGCCGAGCGCCTGCAGCCGCTCGTGGATGCCTACGGCCCCGGGCGCGTGCACGCCGCCGCGTTCGACATCCGCGATGTGGCCGCGATGGACGCCGCGCTGGCGGCACTGCCGCCTGCCTTGTCCGGCATCGACCTGCTGGTGAACAACGCCGGTCTGGCGCAGGGCACGGCTCCGGCGCAACGCGCCACGCTGGAAGACTGGCGCACGATGATCGACACCAATGTGACCGCGCTGGTGACCTTGACCCACCGTCTGTTGCCGCAGCTGGTCGAGCGCCGTGGGGCAATCATCAACATCTCGTCGGTGGCCGGCGTCTATCCGTACCCGGGCGGCAACACCTACGGCGGCACCAAGGCGTTTGTCAGCCAGTTCTCGCTGGGCCTGCGCTCGGACCTGCATGGCACCGGCGTACGGGTGACCACCATCGAGCCGGGCATGGCCGAAACCGAGTTCACCGTGGTGCGCACCCATGGCGACCAGGCCGCCTCGGACACGCTGTATGCCGGGGCCAACCCGATGACCGCCGAGGACATCGCCGAGCAGATCCTGTGGGTGGCCAACCTGCCGGCACACCTGAACATCAATCGCCTTGAACTGATGCCGGTGAGTCAGTCGTATGCCGGCTTCCAGGTCGCGCGTTCGTGACCTCAGCCAGCGCCCAGCCGCTTCGGTAGGCCTGCGCTGAAAGCAGCTGCCGGGCGTTGCCCGGCATGCTGCTGGAAGGCGCTTACTGCGCCTTGATCGCCATCGCCTGCAGACCGCTGCCGTCGAGCTTCTGCTTGGCTTCGGCCAGTTCGCCCGCGCTGCCGTAAGGCCCCATGCGCACGCGATAGACGGTGCGGCCGTTGATCTGCGCCGACTCCACGCGGGCGGCCAGGCCGATCATCGCCAGCTTGGCCTTGGTGGCCTCGGCGTCGCCGGAAGCACCGAACGCGCCAGCCTGCAGGATGTAACGGACATTGCTGTCATTGGCGGCCGCGGCCGCGGCCGGGGCAGGCGTCGTGGTTGCCGCAGGGCTCGGCTCGGTCCGCGCAGCGGGTGCGGCAGCAGCGGCCACCGGCGCGGTACGCGTCTCGCTGACCGCCGGCGGCAGCGGCTGCGTGGCGACCGGGTTGCCATTGACCGTAGCGGCCGGCGCGGCCGTGGCCACGGACGTCGCTTCCGCGGTGGCAGGCACCGGACGGCCTTCAAGTGCCGCACGCGCGCGCTGTGCCTCCGCACGCGCGACGCGCTGTTCTTCGGCGCGGGCGCTGGCGGCCAGCTCGGCATCGGACATTTCCACTTCCTTGCCTGGCAGCAGGGTGTAGAAGTCGTACTGGGTGGCGGCCGGGCGTGCCGGTTCGGCCGGCTTTGCCGGCGCAGGGCCGACCTCGCTGCCGACGTCGGTTTCCGCGTCGGCCACGGGCGCCGGCTGTGCGTTCGGGTCCGGGCGCGGGCCGGCGCGCAGGAAGCCACCATTATCGCCCTTGAACAGATCCGGTGCCGCCAGGAACACCACGGCGGCGATCGCCACACCGGCCACCAGCCACACCCATCCGGGCGTGCCCTGGCTGCTGTTGCGCCGTGCCTGGCTCTTGCCGCGTCGTGCTGCCATGTCTACTGCTTCTCCGTTGTTACATTTTTTCCGGGGCGCTGACGCCCAGGAGTTCAAGGCCATTGGCCAGCACCTGGCGTGCGGCGCAGGCCAGGGCGAGTTTGCTGTTGCGATCGGTGGCGTCTTCCACCAGCACCGGTGTTCCGTGATACCACGTGTGGAAGGCGTGCGCCAATTCACGCAGGTACTGCGCGACAAGGTGTGGCTCCAGCGCGGTGCCGGCGGCTTCGACCACTTCCGGGAACCGCGACAACTCGGTCATCAATGCCAGCGAGGCCTCATCACCCAGCTGGCCCAGCCCGGCCACGCCCTCGCTCTGGCGATAGTCCAGGCGCTTTTCCTGTGCCTGGCGCAGCAGGCTGCAGACCCGTGCATGCGCGTACTGCACATAGAACACCGGGTTGTCATTGCTCTGCTGGCGGGCAAGATCGATGTCGAAGGTCAGCTGCGAGTCGGGTTTGCGCGCGATCAGGAACCAGCGCGTCGCATCACGGCCGGCCTCTTCGATCAGGTCACGCAGGGTGAAATAGCTGCCCGCACGCTTGGAGAGCTTCACTTCCTCGCCGCCGCGCATCACCGTGACCATCTGGTGCAGCACATACTCCGGCCAGCCCTGCGGAATGCCGACGCTCATCGCCTGCAGGCCGGCGCGCACGCGTGCCAGCGAGCCGTGATGGTCGGCGCCCAGCTCGGTGATGGCGCGCTCATAGCCGCGCTGCCACTTGGACAGGTGGTAGGCCACGTCCGGCACGAAGTAGGTGAAGGTGCCGTCGGACTTGCGCATCACGCGGTCCTTGTCGTCACCGAAGTCGGTGCTGCGCAGCCACAGCGCGCCACCTTCCTCATAGGTGTGGCCCGAGGCCACCAGGGTGGCGACCGCTTCGGCGACCTTGCCATCGGCGTACAGCGAGCTTTCCAGGAAGTAGATGTCGAAGTCGACCCCGAACGCGGCCAGGTCCAGGTTCTGCTCGTTGCGCAGGTAGGCCACCGCGAAGCGACGGATCGCCTCCATGTCCTGCGGGTCCTTGCTGCCGACCACGGTGGTGCCTTCCAGCTCCACGCTGGCCCCGCTCATGTAGGCACGCGCAACGTCGGCGATGTAGTCGCCACGGTAACCGTCTTCCGGCCAGCCGGCATCGTCGGGGGTCAGGCCATTGATGCGGGCCTGGGTCGAACGGGCCAGATTTTCGATCTGCACGCCCGCGTCGTTGTAGTAGAACTCACGCTTGGCGTTCCAGCCGTTGGCATCGAGCACGCGGGCGACACAGTCGCCGATGGCGGCGGCGCGACCATGGCCGACATGCAGGGGGCCGGTCGGGTTGGCCGACACGTACTCCACCCCCACGACGCGGCCGTTGCCCGAGAGGTTGCGACCGTAGTCGGCACCTTCCTTGAGCACGCAGGCCGTCTCGCGCTGGTAGGCGGCGGGGGCAAGGTGGAAGTTGATGAACCCCGGGCCGGCGATTTCCACGCGGCTCACGTCGCCGCTGCGGGGCAGGGCCTCCACCAGCGCCTGTGCCAGGGCGCGCGGATTGCTGCGCGCGGCCTTGGCCAGCAGCATGGCGGCATTGGTGGCGAAATCACCGTGCTCGCGGGTTTTCGGGCGTTCCACCACGAATTCCGGGGGCAGGGTGTCTGCGGGCAGGGTGCCATTGGCGCGCAGGGCTTCGATGCCTTGGCTGATCAGGGCGCGGACGATATTTTTCACGAGGCCTGCTGTGAAGTGAGCGGCGGAATCCCCCATTTTAGCCGATCTACCCGGTCCAGGCGTTGTCGCCTTGACCAAGGGACAGCAGCAACCCCGCGACGCTTCCCGGAGAATCAGCTGATCGGCCCACCTGCGCTGTTCGTTGGCGGATTCATCCACCCCTGTTCAGCAAATGAAACGGGGGGCCCCTCGCCAATGACGATATGGTCGAGCAGGCGAACGTCGACCAGGGCCAGTGAAGCGGTGAGCTGGCAGGTGACATCACGGTCGGCCTGGGACGGTGTGGGGTCGCCCGAGGGATGGTTGTGGCTGATGATCATCGCCGCGGCATTGAGGGCCAGTGCTCGCCTGACCACTTCCCGCGGATGGATCACCGCCCCGTTGACCGTGCCCTGGAACAGTTCTTCGCAGGCCAGCAGGCGGTGCTGGTTGTCCAGGAACAGGCCGACGAACACCTCATTGGCGCGTCCGCGCAGCAGTTGCTGCAGGTAGCGCCCTGCCACCTGTGGGCAGCTGGCCAACGCGTCGCCTTCACGCAGCTGCGCGGCCAGATGGCGGCGCGCCAGCTCCAGGCCGGCGACCAGTGTGCAGCTGTGGGCCGGGCCCAGCCCCGGCAGCTGCATCAGCTCGCTGGCGGGGCGATCAAGCAGGCGCCGCAGCGGCCCGTGGTGGGCCAGCAGCCGACGCGCGGTGGCCACCGCGTCCAGGCCTTTGCTGCCGGAGCCGAGAAACAGCGCGAGCAGTTCGGCATCTGAGAGCACGCCCGGGCCATTGGCCAGAAGGCGTTCGCGTGGGCGTTCGGGTGCCGGCCAGTCAATGATCGTCATGAGGCCAGTGTGAGGGGGCGTCGAGTGGCGTCGCATCGGTGCCGGCCACGGATTCTGATCGGGCAACAGCGACGGCGGCTGTGGGACAGGCCCGCAGCAGCTGATGCAGTTCGTAATCGCCGACGACGCCCAGCTTGCGCATTGCATCGATTTTCTGCCGGCTGACGGTCTTGGGGCTGCGCCCGTGCAGGTGGGCGATGCGGCCCAGCGGCAAGCCGCCCTGCAGCTGCTCGACGACGGCCCGTTCACGCAGCGACAGGGGGGGCGGACTCTGCTGGGGGTCGATGTCGCGCGCCAGCATGCGCTGCTGAAGGTGCGAGGAAACGAACCGCTCCCCAGCCGCTACGGCCTGCACCGCGGCAACCAGCTCGTCCATTGATTCCGATTTTTCCACGGCGCCGCGCACGCCACGTCGCATCAGGTGGGCCAGCAGTGCGGTGCTGGCTGTGCCAGTGAACAGCAGCACGGGCAGCATCGGATAGCGGGCGCGGATCTGCAGCAGCAGTGCCGGACCATCAGGTCCCGTTCCCGGCATGGCCAGGTCCAGTACCAGCACGTCGCAATCGTGCTGGTGCAGCTGGTCGAGAAGGTTATCGCCGCTGGCTGCCACGGCGACGGTGGCCACCTGGTTCTGCTCCAGCAGCATCTGCACGCCCTGGCGGATGAGGGCGTGATCGTCGGCGATGATGACGCGAAGGGGCACGATGAACTCCCATGACGGCGCCGTTCGTATGCGCACGCGGCGGCAGGTCGCGTACCGAGGGTCGATGAATCACGTTATCGCCCCAGGTTATATCGGCCGCTAGCGGTGTTTTACGGACCTTCGGGTAAGCTAATGCCTTTGTTTGCATAGGATTTACCGGTGGCCGACCAACCCATGGCATCCCTGCAGGTGCAGCGCTCCCTGCAGGGCAGGAAGCTGCTGCTGTGCGTGGGCGGCGGTATTGCCGCCTACAAGTCATTGGAACTGGTCCGCCGCCTGCGCGATGCCGGTGCGCTGGTGCAGGTGGCGATGACCGCCGGTGCGCAGCAGTTCGTCACGCCGCTCAGCTTCCAGGCGCTGTCCGGCCAGCCCACCCGGACGACCCTGTGGGACAGTGCTGCCGAGCAGGCCATGGGGCATATCGAACTGGCGCGCTGGGCCGACCGCATCGTGGTTGCACCGGGCACGGCGGACCTGCTGGCCCGCCTCGCCCACGGCCAGGCCGATGACCTGGTGACCACGCTGTGTCTGGCCAGTACCGCCCCGCTGACCCTGTGCCCGGCGATGAACCATCGCATGTGGCTGCATCCTGCCACACAGGCCAACATCACCCTGCTGCGCGAGCGCGGCGCCCAGATCATCGGACCGGTGGACGGCCCGCTGGCCGAGGGCGAGTCGGGCCCGGGCCGCCTGGCTGAGCCGGGCGACATCGTGGCCGCGCTGGTGGCCGCACACGCGCCACCGCAGGCGGACGGCGCCCGCAATGCGCTGGCCGGGCTGCGCATCGTGATCAGCGCCGGCCCCACCTACGAAGATATCGACCCGGTGCGTTACGTCGGCAACCGCAGCAGCGGCAAGATGGGGTACGCGCTGGCCACGGCCGCTGCCCGACAAGGCGCGCAGGTGGTGCTGGTCAGTGGGCCGGTGCAGCTGCCTTGCCCGGCCGGCGTGCAGCGGATCAGCGTGCGTTCGGCCGCGCAGATGCGCCAGGCGGTGCTTGAGGCATTGCCGGCGGACATCTACATCGGTGCCGCCGCGGTGTCTGACTACACGCCGCGCCAGGTGGCGCCGCAGAAGCTGAAAAAGTCCGCCGGCAGCACCTCGCTGGTGCTTGAGCTGGTGCGCACCGTCGACATCCTGGCCGAGGTGGCGGCGCAGGAGCAGGCGCTCAAGCTGGTGGTCGGTTTTGCTGCCGAAACCCACGACGTGGAAAAGTACGCACGTGGCAAGCTGGTCGACAAGCATCTGGATCTGGTGATCGCCAACCAGGTCGGCCTCGCTACGGGCGGCTTTGAAAGCGATGACAACGCCGCCACCGCTTACTGGCAGGACGGCGAGCAGGTTTTCCCGGCGACCTCCAAGGCCGAACTGGCTGAACAACTTCTTGCCCTGGTGGCACAAAGGCTCAAAGCATGAACACCTCCTCGTCCTCCGCTGCTCTGCAGCCGCTGCAGGTAAAGCTGCTGGATCCGCGTTTCGGCGATACCTGGCCGCTGCCGGCCTATGCCACCGAAGCCAGCGCGGGGCTCGACCTGCGCGCCGCGCTCGAAGCGCCGCTGACCCTGCAGCCTGGCGACACGGCACTGGTGCCGAGCGGGCTGGCGATCCACGTCGCCGACCCCAACCTGTGCGCGGTGATCCTGCCGCGCTCCGGGCTCGGGCATCGCCACGGCATCGTGCTGGGCAACGGCACCGGGTTGATCGATGCGGATTACCAGGGTCCGTTGTTGATCAGCGTCTGGAACCGGGGCCGCGAAGCGTTCACCATCGAAGCCGGTGACCGCATCGCGCAGCTGGTGGTGGTGCCCATCGCCCGCGTCAGCCTGCAGGTAGTGGATACTTTCACTGCCAGCGAACGTGGAGCAGGCGGTTTCGGGCACACCGGAGTACGTTGACCACCCGGGGGGGAGCGCAATGGGCAGCAAGGGGAAAGAGATATTGGCCGTGACCGGGCGCACAGGGCTGTTGTTGGCCGTTGCTCTGGCCCTGCTGGCCGCGGTGTTCGGCTGGAGCGCCGCGCAGCAGTGGCGCGAGGCGTCGGTTGCCAGTGAGCTCGAGCGCGCGCGTGATACCGCGCTGAAGGGCGTGGAGAAGACCGTCGCCGCACAGCGCGCGCAGTTCAGCGCGCTGCTGCGCGCCGAACCGGTGCAGCAGGCGCTGTCCAACGGTGATGCGGCGGCTGCGGCCGCAGCGCTGCAGCAGGCGTGGACGGGCGTGGAAGCGGTGCAGGTTCTGCCGGCTACGCTGGACGCCGCCTATGCCGACCCGGCGAGCTTCGGCTATGCGCGGTTGGCGCTGCTTGAATCAGCGCTGCGCGAAGGGGCGCCGGTGCTGCGTGTGGTGCGCGATGCAGGAGGCGTGCGCCTTGGTCTTGCCGCAGTGGTCGAGCCGTCCGGCCAGGCGCCCGTCGTGGTGTACGTCCGTCAGCCACTGCAGCGCCTGACCGCGCCGTTGGCGGCGGTCAACAGCCCGGGGCGCGCCTATCTGGCCCTGCGCCAGGGCAACTACAACATCGCCGAGCGCGGCAGTCGCAAGCTGGCCGACAGTGCGAACTCGCTGGCGCGGCCGGTGCCTGGCAGCGGGCTGCGGGTGGCGGCGGCTGTTCCCGGTGTCGAACCGGGCCCGCTGGGCCTGGGCGCGTTACCGTCGGCAATCGTGGCGGCCCTGCTCGGTGCCATCGCGCTGCTGCTGGTGCTGGGCCGGGTACGCTTGCCACGACGTCGCAACGCGGCTGCAGAGAGCGACGGCGATACCGGACTCACCCTGCGTGAGAGTCTGGCGCAGGCGGCTGTCGAGGCCCCGGTCGCCGAACACGTTGTGTCGGTGCCGGCACCGGTGGAGGTACCGCATGTGCCCGAAGGCATCTTCCGCGCCTACGACATCCGTGGCGTGGTGGGGCGCGAGCTGACCCCCAAGGTGGCCGCCCTGATCGGCCAGGCGATCGGCAGTGAAGTACTCGAACAGGGATTGGCCGAGGTCGTGATCGGCCGTGATGGCCGTCTTTCCGGACCCGAGCTGAGTGGCGCGCTGGCCGAGGGGCTGCGCCGCGCCGGCTGCAACGTCATCGATATCGGCCTGGCGCCCACGCCGGTGGTGTACTTCGCCAGCCATCAGCTGCAGACCGGAAGCTGCGTGGCGGTCACCGGCAGCCACAATCCGGTGGACTACAACGGCTTCAAGATCGTCATCGCCGGCGTCACCCTGTCCGGCGATGCGGTCACCGCCCTGTACCAGCGCATCGTCGAAGGCCGCCTCGCGCAGGCCGCCGAGCCGGGCAGCTACCAGCAGCGCGAGGTGGGCGACGACTATGTGCAGCGCATCGCCAACGACGTGCAGCTGGAGCGCCCGCTGAAGGTCGTCGCCGATGCCGGCAATGGCGTGGCCGGCGTGCTTGCCCAGCCGCTGCTGGAAGCCATCGGGGCCGAGGTCATTCCGCTCTACTGCGATGTCGACGGCACCTTCCCCAACCATCATCCCGATCCCAGCGAACCGGGCAACCTTGACGACCTGGTACAGACGGTCAAGCGCTTCGGCGCAGACCTCGGCGTGGCCTTTGACGGCGACGGTGACCGGCTTGGCGTGGTCACCCCCGATGGCACCATCGTCTACGCCGATCGCCTGCTGATGCTGTTCGCCGCCGACGTGCTGATGCGCAACCCGGGCGCGATGGTGATCTACGACGTGAAGTGCACCGGCAGGCTGGCTGATTTCGTGCTCCGCCACGGGGGCAGCCCGCAGATGTGGAAGACCGGGCATTCGCTCATCAAGGCCAGGATGGCGCAGACCGATGCCGAGCTGGCCGGCGAGATGACCGGGCACTTCTTCTTCCGCGAACGCTGGTATGGGTTCGACGATGGCCTGTACGCCGCCGCGCGCCTGCTGGAGATTCTCGCCCTGCGCGATGAGTCGCCGCAGGAGGTGCTGGCCGGACTGCCCGATGCGGTGACCACGCCGGAGATCAAGGTGCCGGTGGAGCAGGGGACGCCGCATGCGCTGATGTCGCTGGTGCTGAGCGCGGCGCAGGGTCCGGACAACCCGTTTGTCGGTGGCCGTGTGTCGACCATTGACGGTCTGCGCGTTGACTTCGCTGACGGGTGGGGACTGGTGCGTGCGTCCAATACCACCCCGATGCTGGTTCTGCGGTTCGAGGGTGACGACGAAGCCGCACTGGAACGCATCAAGTCACTGTTCCGCAGCCAGCTGCAGCCGCTGGTCGGCAGCACCGCACTGGGATTCTGAGTTCTCGGCGCGTAGAGCGGGGCTCTGCCCCGCTGCGCAACGTGTGCGACCGGGCGTTACAGGCCTTTCAGCTGCCGGAAGCGCAGCAGGGTGGCCTCCACCTCGGCGTCCAGCTCCTGGCGCTGCCGCTCGAATCCGGCCTGCAGCCGCTGCTGCGCCCGCAACTGGGCGTGGCGCTGCCGGATCACCTCGGTCTGCTTGTCGCTGACCTTGGCGCCAGCCAGCTCGCGTTCGCCGGCGCTGGCCAGCGCGGTGAACAGGCCCTCGCGCAGGCTGGCCACGTTGTAGCGCGCCGTGGCGATGGTGTTGTCCAGAATACTGGCACGCTCATTGAAGACCGTGCGCAGCGCGGCCTCGTCCGGGTAGTTGGACAGCAGTGCCTGCTCGGTCCGTTGCCGGGTCTGCTGCGCCATCAGGTCCAGGCGCGCCTGCTCGGCTTCCACCGCGGCATCGGCGCGCTCGTCCGCATTCAATGCCGCACCCACCTGCGCACTGCGCTGGCCGGTGCGGGCGTTGAACTCCTCACGTGCATTGTTGACCGCGTCTGCCGGCAGTGTGTCGCTGCAGATCCGTTCATTGCCCTCGTTCCAGCAGTAGAGCTTGCGCGCTTTGCCTTCACCCTGGCGTTTGTCGCGGGTGGATTGCTGGGCCGCTGCGGTCAGGGGAAGCACGAGCAGCAGAACGACGGCGGTGGTGAGCAGCGTTGCCCTGGCCATGACGATCCCCTCCCCGGGATGGTTCAGCGCTTGGCGGCGATGCCGTAGCGCGAGCGGTAATCTTCCAGCGACTGGCGGTAACCGACAAGCTCCGGATTACCGGATGCGAACTCCAGCAGGTCGGCCAGCGTGGCCACGGCCACCACCGGAATGCCGGCTTCTTCGGCCACCGCCTGCGCGGCCGAGCGAGAATCGGTTTCCGAGGCGATCTCCTGGCGGTCCAGCGCAACCACGATGCCGGCCGGGGTGCCGCCGGCGGCGCGGATGATCGACAGCGCTTCGCGGATGGCGGTGCCGGCGGTGATCACATCGTCAACGATGAGCACGCGCTTGCCGTTGAGGTCGGCACCGATCAGCTGGCCGCCTTCGCCGTGGTCCTTCACTTCCTTGCGGTTGAACGACAGCGGCAGGTCCTGGCCACGCTGGGCCAGCTCGCAGGCCATCGCGGTGGCCAGCGGAATCCCCTTGTAGGCGGGGCCGAATACCACGTCGTACCTGATCCCGGCGGCGGCAACCGCGTCGGCGTAGCACAGCCCCAGCTGGGCCAGGCGGGAGCCGGAGTCAAAGCGGCCGGCATTGAAAAAATAGGGGCTCAGTCGACCGGACTTCAGGGTGAACTGGCCAAAACGCAGGGCATCGGCCGCCAGGGCCAGCTGCAGGAAACGGTGACGATGGTCGCTCATCTTGCTCAAATACTGTTCATTTCTGGAATGCAGAGCGTACTGCATGCGGGGGGGCGTCGTCGCGGCGGAACGCGCCGCCTGCCCGCGCCGGATTTCCACCCGCAGGCCGCAGCGCATTGGTACGATGCCCGGCGAAGGACCACTGGTCCTCCCGGTCTCCACTACAGGTTCTGCATGCGCATCATCAGTTTCAACGCCAATGGCATCCGCTCCGCCGCCACCAAGGGCTTCCTCGACTGGTTCGCCACCCAGGAGGCCGACATCCTCTGCCTGCAGGAGACCAAGGCGCAGGAAGCGCAGCTGACCGATGCGATGTTCCGGCCTGACGGTCACCACTGCTTCTATCGCGACGCCATCACCCGCAAGGGGTACAGCGGGGTGGGCATCTACAGCCGGCGTGAGCCGGACCAGGTACTGACCTCATTGGGCTGGTCGCCGTTCGACGACGAAGGGCGGTATATCGAGGCCCGTTACGGCAACCTGAGCGTGGTGTCCTTCTATATCCCGTCGGGCAGTTCCGGCGACCTGCGCCAGGGATTCAAGTTCGAAGTGATGGAGTGGCTGCGGCCGATCCTCGACCAGTGGCTGCACAGCGGGCGCGATTACGTGCTCTGCGGCGACTGGAACATCGTGCGCTCGGCGCTGGATATCCGGAACTGGAAGTCCAACCAGAAAAACTCGGGCTGCCTGCCGGAAGAGCGCGACTGGCTCAACGCACTCTGCGCCGACCACGGCCAGCCAACCGACCTGACCAGTGGCCGCGGTTGGACCGATGCCTACCGGCTGCTCAACCCCACCGGTGAGGATTACACCTGGTGGAGCAACCGCGGTGCCGCCCGCGCCAACAACGTCGGCTGGCGCATCGACTACCAGTTCGTCACCCCGGGCCTGCGCGATCGCCTGCAGGGCTGCTCGATCTACCGCGACCAGCGCTTCTCCGACCACGCCCCCTTCAGCGTGGACTACGCGCTGTGAGCGAGATCGCCGCCACACCATCGTACAAGGGCTGGGCGGGCATCAAGCGCGCCTTCGCCACGCCTTCGGCCCTGACCATGGCGCTGCTCGGGTTCGGCAGTGGCCTGCCGTTTCTGCTGATCGCCTCGCAGACCCTGTCCACGCGCCTGCGCGATGTCGGCCTGGACCTGGGCAGCATCGGGCTGATCAGTCTGGCCAGCTTCTTCTACCTGCTCAAGTTCGTCTGGGCGCCTCTGCTGGACCGCTACGCTTTCCCGCTGACCGCCTTCCTCGGCCGCCGCCGCTCGTGGTTGTTGGTCTCGCAGGTGCTGGTGCTGGTCGGCCTGGTGGCGCTTGCCTTCGTGCGTCCCGAGCAGGGCGTGGCTCCGCTGGTGGCCTGGGTGCTGGTGGCCTCCTTTGCCGGCGCGACGCAGGACTCGGTGGTCGACGCCTACCGCATCGAAATCGCGCCTGAGACGGCGCAGGCCGCATTGGCAGCCACCTATACGCTGGGCTACCGCATCGGCCTGATCCTGGCCGGCGCCGGTGCGCTCTATCTGGCCCAGTACGAGGGCTGGATCGTTGCCTACCTGGCGATGGCCTCGCTGATGCTGCTGCCGATTCTGACCACCCTGCTGTGCCGTGAGCCGGACCAGCCGGTGCAGGCCGTGCAGCGGCGCATCGACGTCCGCGAGGCGTTCCTGCAGCCGATCACCGGTTTCTTCAAGCGCAACGGTGTGCCGCTGGCCGTGGCCCTGCTGGCGTTCGTGGGCCTGTTCAAGTTCCCGGACCAGGTGATCGGGGTAATGGCAGGACCGTTCTACCTTGATTCGGGCTTCGACAAGGCCGACATCGCCACCGTCTCCAAGCTGTTCGGCGTCTGGGTCGGTATCGCCGGCGCGTTCGCCGGTGGCATCGCCGTGGCGGCGTTCGGCTTCCGCCGGATGCTGCTGCTGGCGGCGCTGGGCGTGGCGCTGTCCAATCTCGCCTTCCTGGTGATGGCCTGCAACCCGGGCCAGCTGTGGGCGTTCTATGTGGCATTGAGCGCGGACAACCTGTTCCAGGGCTTTGCCGGGACGGTGCTGGTCGCCTTCATGTCTTCGCTGACCGACCGCAACTTCACCGCGACCCAGTACGCACTGCTGGTGTCGCTGGCCAATCTGCCGGGCAAGTTCGTCGGCGGCGTCTCCGGCTACATTGTCGAAGCAACCTCCTACAGCATGTTCTTCATCCTCAGCTCGGTCACCGTCGTACCGACCCTGCTGCTGCTGGTCTGGCTGTGGCCACGCATCGGCGACCATCAGCGCGCCGCCGACTGACCCGCCCCGTGCTGCTGGCGGGCGACGACCGTTGGTCGTCACGCCCTTGCGTGCTGTTGCCTCTGCCTTTGCCTTCGCCGCTGCCGACGCAGCGCCCTGTGCTACCGGCCCGGATGGATCGCACCCAGCACGCGCGGACCGCTGGCCCCGGTTACGCTGGGCAGATTGCCAGCCAGACCCTCCAGGGTCTGCCGGGCCAGCCAGGCAAAACCCATCGCCTCCATGTAATCCGGGTCCAGGCCATGGCGCGCGCTGGAAACCACTGACATCTTCGGCAGGTGGGCCTGCAGGCAGGCCATCAGCTGGCCGTTGCGCACGCCGCCGCCGCACACCAGTACCTCGGCGGTGCCGGGCTGGTGCCGCAGCAGCGCCTCGGCAACGGTGGCGGCGGTCAGCTCGAGCAGGGTGGCCTGCACATCGGCGGGCGCATGCGGCATGCCGGCGACGGCGGCATCCACCCAGTCCATGTGGAACTGCTCACGCCCCGTGCTTTTCGGCGGTGGCAGCGCGAACCACGGATCGTCCAGCCACCGCTGCAGCAGCGCCGGCAGTACCGTGCCGGCAGCGGCGAAGCCGCCATCGTGGTCATACGGCCTACCGGTATGACGCTGGCACCAGCCATCCAGCAGGGCATTGGCCGGCCCGGTATCGAAGCCCAGAATGCTGCCGTCGTGGCGCACCAGACTGAGGTTGCCGATGCCGCCGAGGTTGAGGATCGCGCGGTCCTGCGCGGCAGTCCCGAGCATGGCCAGATGGAAGGCCGGCATCAGCGGCGCGCCCTGGCCGCCTGCAGCCACGTCGCGGCGACGGAAGTCGGCGACGGTGGTGATGCCGGTGCGCTCGGCGATGCGGTTGGCGTCGCCGAGCTGGAGGGTGAACGCCGGATCGGCCATGGGACGGTGGCGCACGGTCTGCCCGTGCGAGCCGATCGCCCGCACCTGGTCCGAGGTCACACCCGCATCGTCCAGCAGGCGCAATGCGGCCTCGGCAAAGGCCAGCCCGATGCGGGCATCAAGGTCTCCCAGCTCGTCCAGCGAGGCGAGGTCAGCGCCCTGGCCCAGTGCTATCAGCCGCTGCTGCAGGGTGGGCTCCCACGCATGGGTCAGCCCGGCGACGAAGCGGCAGCCGCCTGCGGCCGGAAACCGCACCAGCGCCGCATCGATGCCGTCGGCACTGGTGCCGGACATCAGGCCCAGGTACAGCAGTCCATCTTCGGGCTCGGGGTGACGGGGCGCAGCAGCCATGGCGGATCCAGAAAAGACGAGGGCGCCAGCTTGGGCGCCCTCGAGGCATGCGTCAACGCGGCTCAGCCACGCTTGGCAGGCGGCACCGGGGCCGTTGCCGCCGCTACCGCCGTTGCCGCCGGCTTTGCCGGGCTGGCGTCGGCATAGATCAGCTTCTCCATGCCTTCAATGCGCGCCATTGCCGGGCCGGTCTGGGCACGGAACGCGGCCAGTTCGGCGCCGCGCAGCGGCTCCGGCGGCGGCATGGTCACCTGCAGCGGATTGCGGTGCACGCCGTTGACGCGGAATTCGTAATGCAGGTGCGGGCCGGTCGCCAGGCCCGTGGACCCCACATAGCCGATCACCGTGCCCTGCGCCACGCGCTGGCCCTGACGGATGTTGGCAAAGCGCGACATGTGACCGTACAACGTGGTGTGCCCACGGCCGTGATCGAGGATGACGACGTTGCCGTAACCGCGCTGGACACCGGCGAACTGCACGCGCGCATCGCCGGCGGCCATGATCGGGGTACCGGTGCGGGCGGCGTAGTCCACGCCCTTGTGCATGCGCATCTTGCCCAGCACCGGGTGCCGGCGGGCGCCGAAGTTCGAGCTCAGCCGCGCGAACTGGATCGGCATGCGGATGAAGCTCTTCTTCAGGGGCCGCCCGCTGGCGTCGAAATACTCGCTCTTGCCGTTGCGCTCGAAGCGGAAGCCCGAATAGGTTTTGCCGCCGCTGGTGAAGGTGGCGGCCAGGATCTTGCTGGTGTCGATCCGCTCGCCTTCGCGCCAGGTCTCGTCCATCACCACGCTGAAGCGGTCGCCGGGCTGCACTTCCTTGGAAAAGTCGATATCGTACTTGAAGATCTCGTCGGTCATCGTGGCAATCGCCGAGGGCGACAGGCCGGCGCGGCGTGCGGCGGCGTACAGCGAGCTGGTGATCTCGCCACTGGCTACCACCGTGCGCGTGCTGGTTTCGCGCGCGCTCACCGTTTCCTTGATCTCATCGCCGTTGAGGGCCAGCTCGACCCGGTGCTCGCCATCGCGGTTGAAGCGGATGGCCCGCAGTTCACCGGAAAGCGGCACATCAAAGGCGATCTCGGTACCCGGACGCAGCCGCACCAGTGCGTCGCGCACACCGGGATGATCCAGTACACGATGCATCGTGGTGGCGGGGATGCCCGCCTTGTCGAACAGATCACTCAGCGTCTGGCCGCGCTGCACGCTCAGTACCTGCCAGCTGTCACCGGGGGTGTGCTGCCGGCGCGCATCGTCCATCGGCGGCAAGGGCAGCGCCAGGCTGGTGTGTGCATCGGGGAACGGGCTGTCGATAGTGGTGGAGAAGCCCGGCACGATCGTCGCTACCAGCGCGCCGATGGTCGCAAACAGACTGGCGTGCATCCAATGTCGTCGGGTCCAGCGCTCATTGAACGCCGCGGGTAGGTGCTGCCTGAGCTTCCGATGGAGTGCATTGTCGTGAAGGACGTGAAGCCGTTCCTTGAAGCGCTGCTTGCGCGCACGGCCGTGGTCGGAATTGAGCATCAGTGGGAATATCCTGGCTGGCCCGGAAGCGCGGGCCCAATCGCGGGTTACCATAAAGACCTAGGAAAAGCGCGTCAAACCCTTGTGCCTGTTGGCTTTTGTGAAGCCGATCGGGTTAACTTGGCGTTAACAACCCCACAGAACAAAACGGCCTCGCCGGGAGTAGTAAACGTGTCGTCCATTGATGAAGCCCTTGCCCTGATCGGTCGCGGAGCCGACGAAATCCTGAAGAGCGACGAGCTGCGCGCCCGTCTGGAAAGCGGGCGCCCCCTGCGCGTGAAGGCTGGCTTCGACCCGACCGCGCCGGACCTGCACCTGGGCCACACGGTACTGCTCAACAAGCTGCGCCAGTTCCAGCAGCTGGGCCATCAGGTCATCTTCCTGATCGGTGACTTCACCGGCATGATCGGCGACCCGTCGGGCAAGAACGCGACCCGCAAGCCGCTCAGCCGCGATGACGTGCTGGCCAACGCGCGCACCTACGAAGAGCAGGTGTTCAAGGTGCTCGACCGCAGCCGCACCGAGGTCCGCTTCAATTCGGAATGGTTCGGCGAGATGGGCGCGGCGGACATGATCCGTCTGGCCGGCCAGCACACCGTGGCCCGCATGCTCGAGCGCGATGACTTTGCCAAGCGCTATGCGGCCCAGCAGTCCATCGCCCTGCATGAGTTTCTGTACCCGCTGGTGCAGGGCTACGACTCGGTGGCGCTGGAAGCGGACGTGGAGTGCGGCGGCACCGACCAGAAGTTCAACCTGCTGATGGGCCGCGGCCTTCAGGAACACTACGGTCAGAAGCCGCAGATCGTGCTGACCATGCCGCTGCTGGAGGGGCTCGATGGTGTGGCCAAGATGTCCAAGTCACTGGGCAACTACATCGGTGTCAGCGAACCGGCCATCGACATCGTCACCAAGACCATGAAGATCGGCGACGACCTGATGTGGCGCTGGATCGAACTGCTGTCCTTTGACATCAGCCAGGCCGAGGCGCAGTCCCTGCGCGACCAGGTTGCTGGCGGCGGACTGAACCCGCGTGTGGTGAAGCTGCGGCTGGCGCGCGAGCTGGCCACCCGCTTCCACGACGCTGCTGCGGCCGAGCAGGCCATCGCCGGTTGGGAAGCCGCGGTGACCGGGCAGGGGGACATCACCCAGTTGCCGCTGCAGGACGTGGCCATCCCCGCCGACGGCCTGCGCATCGCCGCGCTGCTGACCGCGGCGGGCCTGACCCCGAGCAATTCCGAAGCCAACCGCAAGCTCAAGGAGCGCGCGGTCAAGGTGGACGGCGAGGTCGTCGAAGACGCGCAGCAGGTGCTGCAGCCTGGTTTTGAAGGCTTGCTGCAGGTAGGCAAGCGCACCTTCGCGCGGGTGCGTCTGCTCGCCGCCTGACCGGTCAGCATGAAGCGGGGCCGGCGGTCATGTGAACGCCGGCCCAGGTCAGCGAAAAAGTTTCGTCGAACCCCTTCACAAACGCTGCACAAGAGAACATACTTTCCCTCCCCCGACGCAACGGGCTGCCGCAAGGCGCAGTTGCCCGGAGGGGCGCCTCCACCGCCGGACGAGATGATCGAACGAAGGTGTTGACGGACTGGAAAAGTCCGGCATAATAGGCGGCTCGCAACGACGAAAGCCTCTCGGGGCTGACCTCGACGCAGCGTCGACAACAACGTCCACCTCGGTGTGACGGCCTTGAAAAAAGGTGTTGACGAAGCGGATTTGCCGGCTATAATGGGCGGCTCGCTACGAAGGAAACTTCGCAGCAGACGGGACAGGCGCTGAGGCCGACTCCCACGATCTTTGAAAGTATGCGCAGGTATCTTGTGGCAGCCTCAGCTACACGCCCACCGCAGGCTTCACCGGCACCGACACGCTCACCTACCAGGTGTGCCTGCCGGCTCCGGACAGCGCGGTCTGCCACACGGCTGTGGTCACCATCACCGTGGCGGCGACGCTTCTGCAGGCGGCAAACGATGACTTCCGGCCGGCTGCGCTGGCACCGGGCGGTGGCAGCACGTCCAGCGTGCTGCTCAACGACACCTTCAACGGCGTGGCCATCGTGCCGGGTACCACGCCGGTGACCGCGACCCTGCTCGCGCCGCCGGCCGGCTACACCATGGCGCCCGATGGCGTGATCACGGTGGCGGGCAGCGTGCCGCCGTCGGCGGTCACCCTGCAGTACCAGGTCTGCGAAACGGCAGCGCCGACCAACTGCGCTACCGCACAGGCCATCGTTGCAGTGCGCCCGGATGCGGTCGATGACAACCTGCCGGCCACTGGTGGCACCACCACTGTGCTCGATGTTCTGGGCAACGATACGCTGCCGGTCAATCCGGTGGTGACGATCGCGGTGCCGCCGGGCAGCGGCACGGCTATCGTCAACGGCGATGGCAGCATCAGCTACACGCCCACCGCAGGTTTCACCGGCACCGACACGCTCACCTACCAGGTCTGCCTGCCGGCTCCGGATGGTGCGGTCTGCAACGCAGCCACCGTGACTGTCACCGTCAACGCGGTCTCCAGCCTGCTGGGAGCCGTCAACGATGACTTCCGGTCCACGCCGCTGGCGCCCGGTGGCGGCAGCACGGCAAGCGTGCTGCTCAACGACAGCTTCAATGGCGTGGCCATCGTGCCGGGCACCACCCCTGTGACCGCGACGCTGCTCGCGCCGCCTGCCGGCTACAGCATGGCGCCCGATGGCGTGATCACGGTCGACGGCAGCGTGCCGCCGTCGGCGGTCACTCTGCAGTACCAGGTCTGCGAGACCGCGGTGCCGGCCAACTGCGCGAGCGCGCAGGTGATCGTGGCGGTGCGTCCGAACGCGGTCAACGACACGCTCCCGGCCCCGGGCGGCGGCACCACGGTGCTGGACGTGCTGGCCAACGACACCGTGCCGCCGGGCGCCGTGGTCACCGTGCCGGGTCTGCCCGCCAACGGCACGGTCACGGTCAACCCGGATGGAACGCTGAGCTACACGCCCAACCCGGGCTATACCGGTCCGGACACGCTCACCTACCAGGTCTGCCTGCCGGCTCCGGATGGCGCGGTCTGCCACACCGCCACGGTAAGCCTCACGGTGACCGCAGCGGGCGCTGCGCTGGTGGCGCTGGATGACAACTTCAGCAGCACGCCAACCACGCCGGGGGCGGGCGGCAACACCGCCTCGGTGCTGGCCAACGACACGCTGGGCGGCAATTCGGTGCAGCAGGGACAGGTCACCCTGAGCCTGGTCAACGCACCGGCAGGCTTCAGCATCGGGCCCAGCGGTGTGATCAGCATTGCACCGTCGGCACAGGCCGGTGCGCTGACGCTCACCTACCAGGCGTGCGAAACCGCCGTGCCGGCCAACTGCGATACCGCCAGCGTGCTGGTGGTGGTCAGCCCGCAGGCGGTCAATGACACGGCCACGGTCACCAATGACCAGCCGGTCAGCGGCAACGTCGGTGCCAACGACAACGTCGGCAGCGGCGCGGTGTTCTCGCTGCAGGCCGCTCCCCAGCGTGGCAGCGTGGTGCTCAACGCGGATGGCAGCTACGTCTACACGCCGCAGGCCGGGCAACGCGGCACCGACAGCTTCACCTACCGGGTCTGCCTCGCCTCGCCGTATGCTGCGGTCTGCGATACCGCCACGGTGAGCGTCGACCTGGGCGCCGCTGCGGTCACGCTGACCGCCGTCGATGACGGCGCCACCGAGGTGCCGGTCACCGGTGCACAGGGTGTGCTCAACGTGCTGGTCAACGACACCCTGAACGGCGCTGCGCTGGATCCCACGCTGGTGCAGCTGACCCCCAGCAACACCACCGTGCTCACCATTCAGCCCAACGGCAGCGTGGACGTTGCTGCGGGCGTGGCAGGCGCCACCTATACCACCACGTACCGGATCTGCCTGATCGCCGACCCGACTGTCTGCGACATCGGTACGGTGAGCGTGACCCTGGCCAACACCCCGGCGGCAGTGCCGGTGGAAGCGGCTGCGGATGCAGCGTCCACGGCGCAGGAAACCCCGGTAGTGATCGCGGTGCTGCTCAACGACCGCGTGGACGGCCAGCCGGTGGCGCCGGGCACAGTGGAGCTGAGCATCAGTACCGCGCCAGTGAATGGCACGGCCGAGGTGCTGGCCGACGGCACGGTGCGCTACACGCCGGCGGCCAACTTCAACGGTCCGGACAGCTTCACTTACACCGTCTGCCGTCCGGCCACTGCTGCGGTGCCGGCGAGCTGTGGCAGCGCGGTGGTCACCGTGCAGGTGCTGCCCAACACGATCACCGTGGTGGACGAGTCGGTCACCACCACCGAAGGTGAGCCGGTCGCCATCAATCTGCGCGACAACGTCAGTGCCAGCGGCTCGCCGATCGACTGGAGCACGCTGCAGGTGCTGCGTGATCCGCCGAACGGTCGCGCGGTCTGCGACGGCACCGGCAACTGCGTGTACACCGGTGCGGCGGGCTATGTGGGTCCGGACAACTTCATCTACACCATCTGCGACAACTCGGTGCCGGTGCCGTTGTGTGTGCAGGGCGTGGTCGACATCCGGGTCGATGCCGGGCAGACCGTGCTGCGCCTCACCAAGCAGTCGCTGCAGCGCACCGCGCAGGTCGGCGACCTGGTGCGCTACGTGGTGACGGTGGAGAACATGGGCGCCACCGATGCACTGGCGGTGACCCTGCTTGACACCCTGCCGGCAGGCTTCACCTACGTTGCCCAAGGGCTGGAAGTCCGCGACCAGGACAACGCGGCCTTCGTCAGTGCCACCTCGCCGCTGCGCATCGAAGGCATCGATGTACCCGGCAACGGACGTGCCACGGTGGTCTACTACCTGCGGGTCGGCGCGGGCGTCGGCCAGGGCATCCATACCAACCGGGTGACCGCCGTAGATGCCAGCGGCGCGAGCATCGGCAACGTCGCCGGCGCTGACGTCGAAGTGGTGGGCGAGCCGCTGCTGGATGAGAGCCTGATCATCGGCAGCGTGTTCGACGACCGCAACGGCAACGGCGTGCAGGACCCCGGCGAGCGCGGCATTCCCGGTGTTCGCGTGGCCTCGGTCGAGGGACTGGTGGTGGAGACCGATGCCTATGGCCGCTACCACCTGCTGGGCATCGACGGCGGTGCGGTGCGCGGGCGCAACTTCATCCTCAAGGTGGACCCCGCCACCCTGCCAGCCGATGCCGGCTTCACCACGCCCAACCCGCTGCTGCGTCGGGTGACGCCCGGCCTGCCGGCGCGCTTCGACTTCGGCGTCCGTCTGCCCGAAGGCCGCTTCACGCCACCGACCGCGCGGCCGGTGCTTGAGCTCGGCCAGGGCCTGTTCGCGCCAGGCACCGCTGGCCTGCTGCCTGGCAACGAAGCAGTGCTGGTCCATGCGGCGCAGGTACTGCAGCAGCGCGGAGGGGGACAGGTGAGGGTGGCCGTGCCAGCGGGCGCTCCCGAGGTGGCGGCCCAGCGGGTGGAGGTGGTGCGTCGCCAGCTGCTGGACCGATTGCCTGCGCCCTTGGCTGACCAGGTGGAGGTCACCGCAGTGCCGGCACCTCCTGCTTCCGCTGCCGACCGCGCCGATCGCTGAGGACACGACGATGCTCAACAAGATGCCGCTGAGTGCCCTGATCACCGTCCTCGCGTTGTGGCTGCAGGCCGGTCATGCCCAGGAGATCGCGCCCACCGCCGCACCGCTGCCGCCGCCTGCAGCGGTGGACGCAGCCCCACCGCAGACACTGTGTGGCGCCGACGGCTGCCGTCGTGGCAACGACCTGCTGCTGCAGGTCCATGATGCCGCGCCGACGCCCGGCACACGCCCCGTGCCTGCGCCGGGTGGGCAGTTCGTCACCGAGCTGCCGGACGGCGCGGTGGTCTGGGCAACCGAAGACCCTTCGCTGTCAGCGCCGGTGCTCAACGTGCAGGGCGCCTCGATGGTCCCGTTCGAGAACGGCCAGCTGACCCGCCCACTGCGCTTCCACGGCTACAACAACTACGCCTCGTTCATCGAGCGCATCGAGATCGTCATCTACCGCGCGTCCGACCTGGACCTGGTCACACCGCTGGCGCGTATCGACATGCCCGTGGACTATGTGGCCAACACCGAATGGGACGGCCAGCTGCCTTCCAACCTCAACTTGCGCGTCGGCGACGAACTGCTCTACATCGCGCGTGCGTATGGCGCCGACGGCAGTTTCGACGAAACCCGCCCGCAGACCTTCCAGCTGGTGCTGCCCACCGACTACGAGCGCGGTACCCAGCTGGTACGGGACAACGTCCAACGCACGCTGGGACGTGTACTGCAGGGAGACGAAGCCCGCGATGAGCAGCTCACCAATGCCATCTACGGCCAGAACGCACTGCGCCAGCAGAACATACCCATCTACGGCTCGCGCGTACGCATCTACGGCCGTGGCCTGCCGCCCAATGCCCGCGTGCTGATCAACGGCCAGAGTTTCCCGGTCGATCTGGAACAGAAATTCGCTGCCGAGTTCCTTGAACCCATGGGCCAGCATCAGTACCAGGTGCAGGTGGAAGCCCAGGGCGTGCCCCCGGTGACCCGCGATCTGGCGGTCAATGTGACCGGCAGTTACCGGTTCCTGGTCGCGCTGGCCGATGTGACCCTCTCGAAGAACACTGCCAGCGGCAACCTCGACCCGCTGGTGGCCGACCGCGACCGTGACGATGGCTTCCTCAGCGAGGGCCGCCTGGCGTTCTATCTGAAGAGCAAGATGCGCGGCAAGTACGTGGTGACCGCACAGGCCGACACCTACGACCGCGAACTGAAGCGGCTGTTCAGCGGCTTCCTCGACGCCGACGCGCGCGACGTGTTCCGGCGTCTGGACCCTGAGCAGTATTACCCTGTGTACGGCGATGATTCGATGACCTACCGCGACGTGGACACGCAGGGCAAGCTCTATGTGCGCGTGGATTGGGGCCAGAACCAGGCGCTGTGGGGCAACTTCGCCACCGGCTTCACCGGTACCGAATATGGTCAGTACGTGCGCTCGCTGTATGGTGCGGCACTGAGCTGGCGCTCGCGCGCGACCACGCCGCTGGGCGACCCGCGCTCCTACGTGAAAGCGTTCGGGTCCGAAGCACAGTCCGCGCTGGGCCACAGTGAGTTTCTTGGTACCGGCGGCAGCCTGTACTACCTGCGCCATGGCGACCTGCTGCCCGGCTCGGAGCAGGTGGTGCTGGAAGTGCGCGACCGCACCACGGGCCGCACCGAGGTGCGCAGTACGCTGACCCGAGGCGTGGATTACGAGATCAATGAAATCCAGGGACGCCTGCTGCTGACCCGTGCGCTTGCGCAGATCACGCGCGAGAACGTGCGTACCCTGACCCGTGACACCCCGCTGGACGGCTACGACCAGATCCTGCTGGTGGACTACGAATATGTGCCACTGGGCTTCAGCACCGACGATGTCAGTGCAGGTGTGCGCGGCAAGCAGTGGTTCGGTGACCACGTGGCCGTCGGTGGCACGTATGTCGATGAAAACCGCAGCGGTGACGATTACAGCCTGATCGGCGCCGACCTCACCCTGCAGGCCGGGCGCGGTACCTACCTCAAGATCGAGCAGACGCGCAGCGAAGCCACCGCGGCGCCGATCTTCTATTCCGACAACGGCGGCCTGAGTTTCATCCAGCGCAACCCGGTAAGCGGCAACCGCAAGGGCGACGCGCGTGCCGTCGAAGCACGCGCCAACCTGCGCGAACTCGGCTGGACGCAACAGGACTGGAGCATGGGGGCATGGTGGCGCGATGTGGATGCCGGGTTCTCGGTTTCGCGCATGGACAGCGGCCTGGCCGTTGAGGAGTACGGTGCCGAGTTCCTCGGTTACTTCACCGACAACCTGAGCCTGTACGGTCGGCACAGCCGCGCCGAGCGCGGCGAGGTGGCCGTGGAGCAGTCACAGCTGACGATGGACTGGCGGCTGGGCGATACCGGACAGTTCGGCGCCGAGCTGCGGCGGGTGCGCGAGGAGAACGCCGGCTTCGATGTGGACGGCACGCTGGCGGCGCTGAGCTACCGGCAACGCTTTGGTGCGAAGTGGGAGCTGTACGGCATCGGCCAGCTGACCGTGGACGATGACGGCGGCGCCTACGAGAAGAACGACCTGGCCACACTGGGGGCGCGCTACCTGTTTGGTGATCGTTCCAGCGTGGCGGCCGAGGTGAGCAGCGGCAGCCGGGGCGACGGCGGCAAGGTGGAGGCCGAGTACTGGATGTCGCCGGACCACAGCTTCTACGGCAACTACAGCTACAGCACCGACCGCACCACCACCGATCCGCTGTACAACACCCGGCAGCAGACCGGCTGGACGTTGGGCCAGCGTTGGCGCCTGAGCAACCAGGTCAATGTATTCAACGAGAGCCAGTACCTGAAAGACCGCCGCGACGACACCGCCGGCCTGGTCAACACCTTCGGCATGGATTTCTATCCGGCGCAGGGTTGGAACCTGGGCTTCACCGTGATGGACGGCAACCTGGATGCCACCACCGGCAGCGTCGACCGCCGCGCCTACAGCGTGAGCGGCGGGCGTACCGACGCGAACACACAGTGGAACAGCAAGCTGGAGTACCGCCGCGACAAAGGCGCGGAAGACCGCGAGCAGTGGGTGACCACCAATCGCCTGCTGTACAGGATCAACGAAGACTGGCGCATCGCGCTGCGGGCCAACTACGCCGACACCCAGGACCAGCGCAATCCGGTGGCCGACGCCAAGCTGGTCGAAACCAATCTCGGCTTCGCCTGGCGGCCACATGACAACACGCGCTGGGCAGCGTTCGGCAAGTACACCTATCTGTATGACGTGGCCTCACTCGGCCAGGAAGGCGTGACGGTGTACGACCAGAAATCACAGATCCTGTCCTTTGAAGGCGTGATGCAGGTGACCGACCGCTGGGAAGTGGCCGGCAAGTTTGCCTCGCGCTGGGGTGAGTTCCGCACCGGACGCGGCCAGGGGCCGTGGCTGGACAGCCGCGCCGACTTCGCGGCCGGGCAGCTGCGTTACCGGCTGTTCCAGCAGTGGGAGGCACTGGCCGAACATCGCTGGTTAAAGGTGCGCGACGGTGGCGTGCGCAAGGGCTGGCTGGTGGGTGTGGACCGGCGCGTCGGCGAGAACTTCAAGGTAGGACTGGGTTACAACTTCACCGAGTTCAGCGACGATATGACCGAGCTGCAGTACGACCAGAAGGGCTTCTTCCTCAATCTGGCCGGGTATTATTAGGCTTCGGTAAATGCGAGCCTGCCGGGCAGCGCGGGGCGGGTGCCTTCGGTGGGGATCGCGGCTCTGGTAGTGCCGACCCCACGGTCGGCGCACCGCGCGCAGCGCGGCGGGGGCGTGCACCGGGACGCGCCGTCGCTTTCGCCTTGTAGTGCCGACCCCACGGTCGGCGCACCGCGCGCAGCGCGGCGGGGGCGCTCATTGGCGTACGGTCGGTCTCACCCCAACGGCAGTTCAACAGCTGTCAGACCACGCGCGTCCCAACCGGCTGAACGACCGACAACCTGGACGACCTGAGCAGGCAGGGGTGGGTGCGACATTCAGCCGCCAATGACGCTGGAAACCGCTAATTTCTCGTGCAAGTCACTGCTTTATCAAGGATTATTCGCCGAGCGCCCGCCTCTCGCCACTGTCATCATTTCGCGCTACGGTAGACGGGTGGTCAGCGCCAGTGTCCCATCTACGGAACGCTGGAACTTTTTCCCCCCTTTAGCAGTCCAAAACCGGGACTGCTAAGATGAGCACCATGAGCCAGAACACCTCTACTGCCCTTGTGGCAAACAATCTCCCGATTCCCAGTGCGCTCGGTTCGCTGGACGCCTACATCGGTGCCGTGCACCAGATTCCGGTGCTGTCGGTCGATGAGGAACAGGATCTGTCCCGTCGTTTCCGCGACGAACAGGACCTGGACGCTGCGCGCGAGCTGGTCCATTCCCACCTGCGCTTCGTGGTTCACGTTGCCCGCGGCTACAACGGCTACGGCCTTGCCCTGGGTGATCTGATCCAGGAAGGCAACATCGGCCTGATGAAAGCGGTCAAGCGCTTCGACCCGGACATGGGCGTGCGCCTGGTGTCCTTCGCGGTGCACTGGATCCGCGCGGAAATGCACGAGTTCATCCTGAAGAACTGGCGCATCGTCAAGGTTGCTACCACCAAGGCCCAGCGCAAGCTGTTCTTCAACCTGCGCAAATCCAAGAAGCGCCTGGGGTGGATGAACGCGGCCGAGGTCAGCGCGGTGGCCAAGGACCTCAATGTCTCCGAGCGCGAAGTGCTGGAGATGGAGTCGCGCCTGTCCGGTCGCGATGTCGGCTTTGACGCGCCCAGCGACGAGGACGACGATCACGCACCGCCGTCGCCGGCGGCGTACCTGGTCGCCAACGACGAGGAGCCGTCGCAGGCGTATGAGCGCGCCGACAGCGAGGACAACCAGCTGCAGCTGCTGCGCGAGGGTCTGGCCGAACTGGATGCCCGTTCGCGTGACATCATCCGTCGCCGTTGGCTGGATGCGGACAGCAAGGTGACCCTGCAGGAGCTGGCGGACGAATATGGCGTATCGGCCGAGCGGATCCGCCAGGTCGAGGCCAACGCGCTGAAGAAGATGAAGGCGCTGTTCTCGGCCTGATTCCAGCCCGACCTGAAAGACGAAGGCCGCGGTCCCAGGGACCGCGGCCTTTTTTGTGCCGTCGCGCGGCGGTGGTAGGTGACGACCGTTGGTCGTCACACGTTTGATCCTGGCGCTGCCCGTGACGACCAACGGTCGTCACCTACCACGGCCCTCAGCCTTCGCGGGCGATGGCGCGCCAGCCGATGTCGGTGCGGTGGAACGCGTTGGGCCAGCGGATCGCCGCCACGCCGGCATAGGCATGAGCCTGCGCCTCACGCACGCTCCCGCCCAGCGCGGCAACGCACAGCACGCGGCCACCGGCACTGAGCACCTGGCCCTGCGCGTCCAGCACGGTGCCGGCATGGAACACCTTGGCACTGGTCGGCACGGCGTCCAGGCCGGAAATCACCTCGCCGGTGATCGGCGCGTCCGGATAGGGGCGGGCGGCCAGCACCACGCCCAGCGACGGGCGCGGGTCCCACTGTGCCTGCACCTGATCCAGCGTGCCGTCGATGGCTGCTTCCACCAGCTCCACCAGGTCCGACTGCAGGCGCAGCATCACCGGCTGCGTTTCCGGGTCGCCGAAGCGCACATTGAACTCGATCACCTTCGGCGCGCCGTTGGCATCGATCATCAGCCCCGCATAGAGGAAGCCGGTGAACGGGATGCCGTCGGCGATCATGCCCTGCACGGTGGGGTTGACCACCTCGCGCATCACCCGCGCATGCACCGCCTCGGTGACCACCGGGGCAGGTGAGTAGGCCCCCATGCCTCCGGTGTTGGGGCCGGTATCGCCGTCGCCCACGCGCTTGTGGTCCTGCGAGGTGGCCATCGGCAGCGCGAAGGTGCCGTCCACCATCGAGATGAAGCTGGCTTCCTCGCCATCAAGGAATTCCTCGATCACCACGCGCGCGCCGGCATCGCCGAACGCATTGCCGGAGAGCATGTCACGTACCGCGTCCTCGGCCTCGGCCAGGGTCATCGCCACGATGACGCCCTTGCCGGCGGCCAGGCCATCGGCCTTGACCACGATGGGCGCGCCTTTCTCATGGATGTAGGCCAGGGCGGCGTCCACCTCGGTGTGCACGGCATAGAACGCGGTGGGAATGTTGTGCCGCGCCAGGAAGTCCTTGGCGTAGGCCTTGCTGCCTTCCAGCTGCGCGGCGGCGGCGGTGGGCCCGAAGATGCGCAGGCCAACGGCGCGGAAGCGATCGACCACACCGGCCACCAGCGGCACTTCAGGGCCGACCACGGTCAGCGCCACGCCTTCGTTCTGCGCCAGCGCGAGCAGTCCATCGAGGTCGGTGACCTTGACGGCTACGTTGCGGCACTTCGCTTCGGTGGCGGTGCCGGCGTTGCCGGGAGCCACCAGCACTTCATCCACACGGGCCGACTGGGCCAGCTTCCAGGCAAGTGCGTGTTCGCGGCCGCCAGAGCCGATGACGAGGATCTTCATGGAATGGGTTCTCGAATGCATGGAAAAAGCCGGGCAATGCCCGGCTTTGCAGATGGATCAGTGGCGGAAGTGGCGCACGCCGGTGAACACCATGGCCAGGCCGTGTTCGTCGGCGGCGGCGATCACCTCGGCGTCGCGCATCGAACCACCCGGCTGGATCACCGCGGCGATGCCGGCGGCGGCGGCGGCGTCGATGCCGTCGCGGAACGGGAAGAACGCATCGGAGGCCATGACCGACCCTTCCACCACCAGGTTGGCATCGGCGGCCTTGATGCCGGCGATACGCGCCGAGTAGACGCGGCTCATCTGCCCGGCACCGACGCCGATGGTGCGGTTGTCCTTGGCATAGACGATGGCGTTGGACTTGACGAACTTGGCGACCTTCCAGGCAAACAGCAGGTCGGTGAACTGCTTTTCGGTGGGCGCGCGCTGGCTGACCACGGTCAGCTCGTCGCGGCTCATGCCGCGGTTGTCCGACGACTGCAGCAGCAGGCCCGAGCCCACGCGCTTGGTGTCGTAGTTGTTCAGGCCATCGCCGTGCGGAATGCGCAGCACGCGCACGTTGGCCTTCTTCTGCGCGTACGCCAGCGCGGCCGGTTCGTACTCGGGTGCGATCAGCACTTCGACGAACTGCCGGTCCAGGATCACCTTGGCGGTGGCAGCGTCCAGCGGCGTGTTGAAGGCGATGATGCCGCCAAACGCGCTGGTCGGATCGGTGGCGTAGGCCAGCTCGTAGGCATCGCCGTTGCCGGCGCCCACCGCCACGCCGCACGGGTTGGCGTGCTTGACGATGACGCAGGCCGGCGCATCGAACTGGCGCACGCACTCCCAGGCCGCGTCGGCGTCGGCCAGGTTGTTGTAGCTCAGTTCCTTGCCCTGCAGCTGCTGGAAGGTGGCCAGCGTGCCCGGCACCGGGTACAGGTCGCGGTAGAACGCGCCGCTCTGGTGCGGGTTCTCGCCGTAACGCAGGTCCATCACCTTGACGAAGGTGGAGTTCATCTGCGCGGGGAACTCGGTGCGCACCGGTACGTCCACATCGGCAGCGGCCACGGCGGAGAGGTAATTGCTGATCGCTGCGTCGTACTGGGCGACGCGGTTGAACGCGGCCACCGAGAAGGCGAAGCGCTGGGCGGCGCTGAGCCTGCCATCATTGGCGGCCAGTGCGCGCAACAGTTCCTCGTACTGCGACGGGTCGGTGGCCACGGCCACGCGGGCGAAGTTCTTCGCTGCCGAGCGCAGCATTGCCGGCCCGCCGATGTCGATGTTCTCCACCGCATCGGCCAGCGTGCAGCCGGCCTTGGCGGTGACCGATTCGAACGGGTACAGGTTCAGCACCAGCAGGTCGATGGCACCGATGCCATGCTCGGCCATCACCGCATCATCCAGACCTGCACGGCCGAGCAGGCCGCCGTGCACCATCGGATGCAGGGTCTTGACCCGCCCGTCCATCATTTCCGGGAAGCCGGTCACATCGGCGACATCCTTGACCGCCAGCCCCGCTTCGCGCAGTGCCTTGGCGGTGCCACCAGTGGACAGCAGTTCCACACCGCGGCCAGCCAGCGCCGTGGCCAGTTCGATCAGGCCGGTCTTGTCGGAAACAGAAAGCAGGGCCCGACGGACGGGCAGCAGGTCAGCACTCATGGGGCAGGGCAGTGGGCAGCGAGCGGGGCCGTTATTGTAGGCGCTCGCTGAGGGCGTGACGACCAACGCTCGTCACCCACCGGCACCAGGGCCGATGCTGCCGCATCCGCGCCTCAGGCGCTGATGCCGTATTCCTTGAGCTTCTTGCGCAGGGTGGCACGGTGGATGCCCAGCATCGCCGCCGCGCGGCTCTGGTTGCCTTCGCAGTGGTTGAGCACTTCCACGAACAGCGGAATCTCCATCTCGCGCAGCACGATCTCGTAGACGTCGTCCGCATCGCAGCCGTCCAGGTCCCGCAGGTAGCGGCGCACCGACTGGGCCACATGTTCGCGCAGCGGCGGCCGGGCAGCGCCACGACTGGTGTCAGGACGAGAGAGCGCAACGTTCAAGGGAAATCCCGATCTGGAGGCCGGCTCCCGAACGGGTCGCTGGCGTACAAAGGTGAGGCGGCCAGTCTAGCGCGAGCCGCGCCGGGCTGCACGGCTGGCGCCGGAGCCGGACCGGTGTTACAGGAACTCGAAGCTGAAGGCGACAGTCGACGCGGCCGGCTCGCGCACCTGGAAGGCCAGCTGGGCGCTTTGCCCCGGCTCCAGGCCGGTGGCATGGTCTGCCGCGCTGGGCAGGTACTGCGCCGGCGTGAATACGGCGCTGCCGATGACCCGGCCATCGGCATCGGACAGCGACAGGCGCAGCGTGGGCCAGTCCTGCGTCCAGCGGGCGTCGTTGCGGATGCTGGCCTGCACCTGCAGCGCGCCGGGCTGGCCGGGCACCGGCCGCACATCGCGGCTGGTCATGGTGAACGCGCCGGGCTCATGCCAGGCCGGCAGGCTGCAGCCGAGCAGGCCGCACAGCGCCGAGATCGCAGGCCGGGTTGCCGCGTCAGCGGCCAGCCGCGTACGGTCGGCCACCGCGATCTGCAGCAGCAGCAGCGCACCCAGCACGGCCACGGCCGCCCAGTGCCAGCGCGGTGGAGGCAGGCGTGCCTGCGGTGCACGCAGAAAGCCGGGGGCGCCGCTGGCAGGCGGTGCGAGCGGCGCAGCCACCGGCGCAGAATGTTCCACATCCGATTCGACTGCTGGCGCCTCGGCCACCGCGCGTATACCCGGCACCGTATCGTCAGCCGTCGCCGCTTCAGGCAACAGCGCCACGGCAGGCCGGTCCGCAACAGTGCCTTCAGGTTGCACGTGCTGCTCGTCCGGCTGCGGCACAGCCTGCGCCTCGCCGGCATCAGGTCGTGGTCGCAGGAAGGTGGCCAGCGGGCGGCGGGGCGGGGTCGGCTCAGTCATGCAGGCGGGCGGACGCGGTACCAGCGCTCATTCAAGCACGGCGCACGCCGGTGATGCGCATCCAGTCGCCATCCTGGGTGGCCTCGAGCTGGTCGAACCAGGTGGCATAGCGTTCCAGCAGCTCCTGCTCCTGGCCGTGCAGGATGCCCGACAGGGCGATGCGGCCACCGGCCGCCACCCGGGCGGCCAGCAGTTCGGCCAGCGCGTCCAGCGCCGACGCGAGGATGTTGGCCACCACCACCGGGTAGGTGGCCACCGGCTCGTCCTGCGGCAGGTAGACCTGCATGCGCGCCTGCTCGCCATTGCGTTCGGCGTTGTCGGCGGTGGCGATCAGGGCCTGCGGGTCGTTGTCCACCCCGATGGCCTGGGCAGCGCCCAGCTTCAGCGCCGCCAGCGCCAGGATGCCCGAGCCGCAGCCGAAATCGAGGACCTGCTGGTTGCGCAGCAGACCCTGCGCGGCCAGCCCGTCAAGCCAGCGCAGGCACAGCGCAGTGGTGGGGTGGGTACCCGAGCCGAACGCCAGGCCCGGGTCCAGGCGTACCACGGCCGCCTCCGCCGACTGTGCTGCCTCGGGCAGCTCATGATTCCACGGCACGATCCAGGTGCGGTCACCAAACGAAAGCGGCTCGAACTGGTCCAGCCAGGCGCGCTCCCAGTCCTCGTCCTCGACGGCGCGGAAGCTGGCGCTGCCCCAATCCAGGCCGGCGTCAAATGCCTCCAGCGCGGCCAGCAGGGCCAGCCCGTTGGTATCGGCCGGGAACAGGGCGCTCAGCACCAGCGTGTCCCACAGCGGGGTCTCACCCACGCCCGGTTCCAGGATCGCCTGTTCGTTGCTGGTGTCCGCCTCGGCGTCGAGCAGGGTGACCGCCAGCGCACCAACGTCCTCCAGCGCGTTCTCGTAACGGGGCTGGGTCGCTTCGGTGCAGCGCAGGGTAAGTTCGAGGAACGGCATGGGGCGGGTCGGCCTGGTAAAGATGAGCATGCTAGACGATCCGGCAGCGCAGGCCCAATCTCGGTCTGTGATGAGAATTGTGTCGCGGATTCAGACGCATCCCATAGGCCTTGCTAAACTCGCCGCCTAATCTGATGTCCTTTGGCTTCCATGGCTCTCGCGCCTGCGCTGAAAACCTGGCTGTTGGTCGTGCCTGCCGTCGTGCTGCTCGGGGTAGCGGGGCTGCGTCTGGGCAGCCACGCCCAGCACACCGCGCCGGTGGCCTCGGCGAGCCTGGCCAGCGAGCTGCCGGTCAGCGCCATGGCGTCAGCTCCGGTCGGTGCGGCGTTGCGTGCGGCCACACCGCGCGAGCGCAGCAACGCGTTGCCCTCGGGTCTGCCGTTGGACATCCGCGCGGACATTGAAGGGGACACCGACCTGTACGCGTACGCACAGCGGCTTGGCATGCAGGCCGACGGCGGCAATGTGGAAGCACGCTGGATGCTCAGCCGCGTTTACGACTACTGCAGTCAGTACGCGATGGATCCAGGCGGCTACCAGCTGGACAACCACGTGTTGACCGGTCTGGGCGATGCGACCTCGACGGCCATGGCCGCCGCACGTCAGCGCGTGGCCGCGCGTTGTGGCGGGTTTGTGGCCAGCGATGGCCTGGGTTACGCGCTGGTCACCCAGCAGCGGCAGCAGGCGGCAGCGGGCGGAAGTCTGGCGGCCGAAGCGGCACTGTGGGCGGACGGCCAGCCGCTGCACGAAGGCGGGGCCTACCGGCGTGCGCTGGTCCAGCGGGTGATGGACTCGCGCGACCCGGAGGCCTACATGGCGTTGGCCCCGGCGATGGGCCTGCGCGCGGCAGGTGACAAGGCACTGGCGGGCATGGTGGCAGGCGACCCGCTGACTGAAGTTGCCTGGCGGGTGGCGGCATGTGAGCTTGGCATGGCCTGCGGACCGCAGAGCCTGTTGATGAACAGTTTTTGCGCAAATGGTGGGATCTGCACGCAGGACGCAGGACAGGACTTCACCGATTTTGTCTATGACGCTGCCGTCGCGCGGCAGGGTACGGGGAGGTTGAGAGAGTGGGTCAGGCAATTGGTGGACAAGAGGGAAGGGCAATGAACTACCGTCGTTTTCTGCACGGTGCCAAGTTCTGGTTCTGGGTTGCCCTGTTTGTGGCGTACTCGGCCGGCGCAGTGGGCCTGCTGATGATCGATACCTACGAAGACCGTTACCGGCTGCTGTCCAAGGTCGAGCTGACCAAGGTGCAGTCGCAGCCGGAAGTGCGCAGTGCCGGCGCCAGCCAGGTTGCCGCGGTGTACCGCGCGCAGAGCGGCCTGCCGTTCTCCTCGCTGCCGGCCGGCAGCACCTTCCAGGTGGTCTGGCCGGATGGTTCGACCGAAACGATGATGATCGTCGACCCGACATCGCCCAATGGCGTGCGCCCGGTGCCCGGCAGCCAGATGGCCGCCGAACCCAGGCGCTGACCGGCTTCTGCCGGGCCCGCCCGGCGACGCCTTACAAGCCCGGACAAAGAAAGGGCGGGGATATCCCCGCCCTTTCCGTATCCGTCGCGCCGGCGCTGATCAGGTCAGCGCGATCGACTTGGTCTTGCGCTCGGCCAGACGCTTTTCCAGGTAGTGGATGTTCTGCCCACCAGCCTGGAAGCCCTTGTCGCGCATGATGCGCTGCTGCAGGGCCACGTTGGTCTTGATGCCGTCCACCACCATCTCGCTCAGCGCCACCCGCATGCGGGCCACGGCGGTCTCGCGGTCCGGGCCGTGCACGATCAGCTTGCCGATCATCGAATCGTAGTTCGACGGCACGCGGTACCCGGCGTAGATGTGGGTGTCCACGCGCACGCCCGGTCCACCCGGCGGGTGGAAGGCGGTGATCGCACCGGGGCTGGGCACGAAGGTTTCGGCATCTTCGGCATTGATGCGGCACTCGATGGCGTGGCCGGTGAGCACCACGTCGCTCTGCTTGATCGAGAGCTTCTGCCCGGCCGCGATCTTCAGCTGCTCGGCCACCAGGTCGATGCCGGTGACCATCTCGGTGACCGGATGCTCCACCTGGATGCGGGTGTTCATTTCGATGAAGTAGAAGCGGCCGTCTTCGTAGAGGAACTCGAAGGTGCCTGCGCCGCGGTAACCGATGCGGATGCACGCTTCCACGCACACCTTGCCGATCTCGTCGCGCTGCGCATCGCTGATGCCCGGTGCCGGGGCTTCTTCCACCACCTTCTGGTGGCGGCGCTGCATGGAACAGTCGCGTTCACCGAGGTGGATGGCATTGCCCTGGCCGTCGGCCAGCACCTGGATCTCCACATGGCGCGGGTTCTCCAGGAACTTCTCCATGTAGACCTCACCGTTGCCGAACGCCGCCTTGGCTTCGGCCTTGGTGGTCTCGATGGAGGTCTTCAGCGACGCTTCGGCGTGCACCACGCGCATGCCGCGGCCACCACCGCCGCCGGCGGCCTTGATGATGACCGGGTAGCCGATCTCGCGGGCGATCTTGGTGTTGGCGACGATGTCATCGCCCAGCGGACCACCCGAGCCCGGCACGCACGGCACACCGGCCGACTTCATCGCGCGGATCGCCTCGACCTTGTCGCCCATCATGCGGATGGTGTCGGCTTTCGGGCCGATGAAGATGAAGCCCGATTCCTCCACGCGTTCGGCGAAGTCCGCGTTCTCGGACAGGAAGCCGTAACCGGGGTGGATCGCCTGGGCGTCGGTCACTTCAGCGGCGGCAATCAGTGCCGGCACATTGAGGTAGCTCTGCGGTGACGGTGCCGGGCCGATGCAGACCGACTCGTCGGCCATGGCGACGTGCTTGAGGTTGCGGTCGACCGTGGAATGTACGGCCACCGTGCGGATGCCCAGGGTGTGACACGCGCGCAGGATGCGCAGCGCGATCTCCCCTCGGTTGGCAATGACGACTTTGTCGAGCATGGTGTGCCCCTCAGCCGATCACGAACAGCGGCTGGTCGAACTCCACCGGCGTGCCGTTCTCGCCGAGGATGGCGACGATGGTGCCCGACTTGTCGGCTTCAATCGGGTTGAACATCTTCATCGCTTCGATGATGGCCAGGGTCTCGCCTTCCTTGACCTGCTGGCCGACGGTGACGAAGGCCGGCTTGTCCGGCGCTGCCGAGGCGTAGAAGGTGCCGACCATCGGCGAGCGCAGCACGTGGCCCTCCGGCAGCGCCGGGCCCGGCTTGGCGGTGCCGCCGGTGGAAGCCTCGGTGGGCGACTGCATCGGCATCGCCGGAGCAGCGGCCGGCGCAGCGGCATACACCGGCGCAGCCGGGGCCGGGGCGTAGCCGGCGACCGGCGCGCGCGACAGACGCACCGACTCCTCACCTTCCTTGATCTCGATCTCGGCAAGGTTGGACTCTTCCAGCAGGTCGATCAGCTTCTTGATTTTGCGCAGATCCATGAGGGCCTCTTTGTTCTTTATCTGGGTGAGGGAGGGCGTATGCCCGTGTCGACGATCAGGTGGCGGACAACCGCAGCAGCGCCGCGTCCATCGCATAGCGGTAGCTGTCGGCGCCGAAGCCGCAGACCACGCCGACCGCCTTGTCACTGAAGTAGCTGTGCTGGCGGAACGGTTCGCGGGCGTGCGGGTTGGACAGGTGAATCTCGATGAACGGCAGGTCCACCGCCGCCAGCGCGTCGCGCAGCGCGACCGAGGTATGCGTGAACGCTGCCGGGTTGATCAGGATGAAAGCGGTTCCGTCCTCGCGTGCAGCCTGCACGCGGTCCACCAGCACGTGTTCGGCGTTGGACTGCAGGCTCTGCACCGCATGCCCGGCAGCGCTCGCCTGCGCCTGCAGCGCCCGGTCGATCTGTGCCAGGGTGGTGTGGCCATAGACCCCCGGCTCGCGCGTACCGAGCAGGTTGAGGTTGGGGCCGTGCAGGACCAGCAGTTTCGCCATGGGGACCAAGGGTACCGGAGAGGGCGGCAGTCTGGCGGAACCCGGAATTAATGTCCAGTTCGGCGAAGTTGCGAGCGTTTCAATCGTTTGTTTGAAACTGGCTTATTGTTGATCCCCCAAAGCCGGTACAGAAAGCGCGCACGCGCCTTTCGTAACGGAAAAAGCCAGAAACGGCAAAGTCGTTCAGAATCGGTTATGGTTGTGTTCATGGAGTTGAGGCCGCTTTCACGCTTCAACATGGATCGACCAAACGGGAAGGGTCACGCATGACGCCGCGTCTCGTTTCTTCCTCACTGCCGCTGCGCAGACCGCTCGCACTCATCGTCGCTGCTGCGTTGATCCTGGGCCCGTGTGGCTCGGGGGAGGCGAAAGAAGAAGAAAAAGAACCGCCGCCGAAGACGTTGGACACCGTCCAGGCGCTGGCTCCACTGATGGCCCAGGGCATCGGCTGGGGATGGTACTTCCGCCCGAATCTGGACATCCAGATCAGCCCGCTCGTCATCGGCGCGCTCACCGCACCCGAGCAGGAAACCGATGATCGGCAGGATCCCTGCGGCGGTGACCAGCCCGGCACGCAGTCGCAAGGCAACCCGGTCGTCCTCTATACCGGCAACAAGGTGGAAGTTGAGACCGACTTCACCACCGTGGGGGAGATGCCGCTCCAGCTGCAGCGCGTCTACAACCATCACTGGACAGCCGGCGGCCTGTTCGGTAACCACTGGCTGAGCAGCTTTGACTACTCGCTTGCCTTCTCGGACGGGGAACACGTGGCCTGGGCGCAGCGTCCCGACGGCCGACGCGTGAAGTTCCTGTTGGATACCGCGAGTGGGCGCTGGTACGAGGACCGGGCGCAGCCAGTCGCCTATATCTCTCGGCACGGCGACGGCAGCTTCACGCTGTTCAACGACGAGCGTGGGCAGGAGACGTACAGCGTCGAGGGCTACATCACCCAACGCCGCAACGAGCAGGGCGTGTATTGGAACTTCGCCTACGCTGGCAGATACCTGCAATCGGTAACCCACTCATCAGGCCGCAGCGTTCAGATGATCTGGAACGGGGACCAGCTGGTCCAGGTCGCCGATCCGGCTGGCACGCTTTATCACTACGGTTACACCGCCAATGCGTTTGGCAACGGGCGGGCCAGGCTTGCCAGCGCCCAGCTGCCCGGCGTGCCGGTGACGACCGTGCAATACCACTACGAAGATGCGCGCTTCGCCGGTGCGCTCACGGGCAAGTCGTTCAATGGCGTGCGGTATTCGACGTTCGCCTATGACGCGCTGCGGCGAGCCGTGAGCACCGAGCACAGCGGCGGTATCGAGCGTTTCTTGTTCGCCTATGACGTGGGCGCTACCGAGCTGGTTGCCGGTCCCCCGGCGCCACCGCGGCCAGTGGCGTATCGTTGACGCCTGAAGCAGTGGCTGTAGCGGCCAACGCAGCAAGAAGAAGTGCGGACTTCTGCAAAACTAAGGAGTTTCAGGAGGGGGTGCTGCACGCCTGTCTTGTGATGGGCTTATGTAGTAAGGAGAAGCCAGATCAGTGGCCTAGCGACATCGAACGCATGCAGCGTGTCATAGAGGGCTCAATTCGCGAAGCAAACCAACGAGGCACAACAATTTACAGGGGGCCTCCGACGCCATGAGTCATGCAGATCCGTATCGTATCGCGCGCGAATCGATACGTAAGGGGCACGCACACGAGTTGCTGGAGCTATCAAGCGAGCTTGTACGCTCAGAAAATTCTGCCTTGCACCCCTCGGGGTACTTGATGAGGGGGATGGCGTACGAGATCGGCAGTGAGGAGCTGGACGTCGATCTTGAGCGTGCTGCCGCGAGCTATCGAAAGGCTGTCAGCCTGGCGCCGGACACGATTACGTACCTGTTTCTCGCCAGGGCGTTGATGAAAATGGGCGGCGATCAACGTCTTGGGGCGCTGCGATACATCCAGGAAGCAGAGGCGATTCGTATGGAGCCTGAGGTAAGTCTCGCTTACGCCAGGTACTACGAGTGCGCCAGGCAGGACTACAGAATGGCGCGTCGTCATTACAGGGATGCAGCACTCGCTGGGCGTTTTCCGGGATTCTTCGGGTATGCTGCGATGTCCCGAAAGCTGAAGCAGCCAGGAAGAGCGTTGGCCGTGGACGCACTCAGGATTCTGCTCGGGCCGGTTTTGTTTCTACTCTTGGGGACGCGAGCCAGCAAGGGTCTTTGAGTCTGAAGGTTGGCTGGGGTCGGATATCGTGAGCTTGCTTTTGCCGCCTTGGTATGGGACGAAAATGGCAGTCAGTTCGCCGCCCGAGCGGAGCAGTTGCACTCGAATGCACTTTATTCATTGGGTTAACCATTCGTAATGGATAGCTCGATCAGCTGGGGGAAATGCGAGTGCTGACTTACGTTACGTGGGACACGTTATGGGCACTCTCCGTCGGTGCGGGCGTGGTGAGCCTGGTCGCTAGAACCTATCTGGTTCTGGAGCTTCGAAGAGACAGAAAGGACCTGTGGACGGAGTACGGGTCACCGTGGCCACTCGAACGCGATCATCTGGCGCGCCGCTATCCTTTCCGAGGGTGGAAGCATGTCTTCACGGTTTCAGGGACGAGTAGAAGGTTGGCTCTGCTCGCCTTCGCCGTTTCCTTGCCGGCTTTCTTTGGCCTTTTCGCCGTTCTTCTGGTTTTCTCATTGGCCCGTGCTCTTTGAGGCAGCGACCGTGCAGGCGATGGAGTCGCCGAGCGATGGCCGCAGGTCCCGCTGGCCGAGCTGCGCCTGCACCGTGAAGCGCACACCTGGCTGGGCTACGCTCATCGCAATGGCTCGCCCGACCCCGCTGCAGGCTGGCTCCAGGTCTGCGTACCGTTTTCGTCGTAAAGGCGCAGCTCGGGTTGGCCCTGATAGGTCGTGAGCATGGCGGCCGCGCCGTTCTGGTGGATCACAAACAGCGAGGCACCTGCATCCTTGTTGGCAACGACCTTGAAGACCTCTTGGCCGGTAGCGGCGGCATCGAGGGTCAACACGGCTTCGTCGCCGGCATCGACGGTAAGGTAGCCGCCGCGCTCGTTGCCATCGGGGCCGTTGAGCACCACGCCGGATGCGGGGGCTGCGCGTGGGCCGCGCTCGCCCAGCACCATCGGGTCCTGCACGGGGGCGCCGATCTCCACACGGGTTACCCCCGCCGCATCCTTGACCCGCAGACCGCGCACTTCCAGTACGCGGTCTGGCGCGTCTGCGCGATGAAGCTGGACCAGCGCGGTCAGTGAGAGGGCGATGGCGGTGAGTGACAGCAGGGTGCTGGGCAGATGTCCTTTCATGGTGTTCTCCGTGAGTGGTGCAAAGCGAGCAGGGTAGCAGTGCTGTTCGATGCGGTGCGCGGGAGGGCCGCGCGCGGGGCGGTCAGCCGAGGCAGCGTCGGTCACAGGGCGTGGACAGCCGGTGGCGTATCTGGAGGCATCGCGATCGGGAGCGTTGTGGTGATGAGCGATCTGTTCGAGCTGGGCATGCCGTGGTTCGAGTTCGTACTGCGTGCGGTGGCGGTCTACTTCGTGGTGCTGCTGCTGACACGGTTGAGTGGCAAGCGATCCTTCGGGCAGACCACGCCCTTCGATGTGCTGGTCATCGTGCTACTGGGTACAGCGGTGCAGAACTCGTTGATCGGCGAGGACACCTCGCTGCTCGGTGGGCTGATCCTGGCGGCCACGCTGCTTGCCTTGAACTGGCTGGTTGGATTCTTCTCCGCACGCAGCCACCGCGTGCATGCCTGGGCCGAAGGCACGCCGGTCATTCTGGTGCGCGACGGCGAGGTGTTCTGGAAGCAGTTGCGCCGCTGCAATGTCGCGCCGGAGGATCTGGACGTGGCGATGCGGCATTCAGGCTGCGAGGGCCATCCGGATATCGCGCTGGCCATTCTGGAAACCTCCGGCGAGATCAGCATCCAGAAGCGGGAGCGGTGAGGCGACTGCTTTCGTATCAAGGTTGACTGACGTTATCCGCATCGCCACTTCTGCCGTGACCGCCGTGGACCAGCGGCACAGCAGCGTTTACGGCCCCGGCTGTGCGCCTGCTTTTGACGGTGCTGATCACTTCCCGTAACGTCGGCGACGTCGTCCTCAGTGGCGACCGGGTTTAGCAGCCCGAGCCCGAGCGCAGCAGCGTTCACCGACCGATATCCGACACCTTGGTGGCGGATGTGGAGCAGCACGCTGCCGCGTATCGCCCGCCGCCCCGGTTTCGGTCGGCGGTGTTTCCGGCTGCACTCCAGGAGCTACCCCATGCACCCAGCGTCGGCTTCGCCGAGCCCGTTCGTCTCCATTCCCCTCGATTAGAGGGCTCACCGCGCCCTTGACCGCTGTGCCCAGGTGGGTGCGGCGCTGCGCGCGCTGGCCGGTCTGTTGGCTGCCACCGAAGAGTTCAGTTCGGTCGCCCGCGATGGTCTGGCAATGCTGCTTGCCTTGCTCGCCGAGCCCGTGCCGGGGTATGCCATGCGCGCCGATGAGCTGGCGGCTGCGCGCAGCGCGGTTACCGACCTGATCGGTGGACGGCAGGAACTGGATGAGCCGATTCGCGCGACACTGCATGCGCTGGTTTCGGTGCTCGCGCAGATCAATGCCGAAGCCGTAATGGCGCTGTCGGCCGCACTGGCCGCAGTGGACCGGGCCTCGTGTGGAATGATGTCGCCGATGCCGCCGGTGGACTAGCAGCGGCATAGCGACCGCGCCGTGCCGCACGCGTCCACGCGCGCGCGACGCCGGCCTTGCGATGCTGGGCCCATGGCTGCTTCCGGACCTCCACCGCGCGCATCGGCGCGTACCTCGTTTGCCTGGCGGTTGCGCCGATGGGCGGTGCGCCTGCTGGTGCTGGCCGCGCTTGGCGTTGGCGCGGCCACGCTGTGGCAGAGCGAATGGGCCCAGGCGCCGCGCACCCTGTGGGAGCTGGTACGGATGCCACCACCCACCGCGCTGCCGGTGCCGGTGGAGGGTGTCCGCGCACGCCAGGTGGCCGACACGTTCGGCGCGCCGCGCGGCCGTGATCGTCGCCATGAGGGTGTGGACATCTTCGCCTCGCGCGGTACCCCGGTGCGCAGCGCCACGCTCGGTGTGGTGGCCGACATCCGCGAGAGCGGGCTCGGCGGGCGCCAGGTGTGGGTCCTGGGGCCGGCGCGCGAGCGCTATTACTACGCCCATCTGGACGGCTGGCGCGAGGGCCTGGAACGTGGCGAGGTGGTGCAGCCCGGCACGGTGTTGGGCTATGTGGGTGACACAGGCAACGCCAAGGGCACGCCGCCGCATCTGCACTGGGGCATCTACGGTGCCGATGGCGCCTACGATCCGCTGCCGCTGCTGCGGGCCTGGCAGGCGCCGTGAGGGCGGCTGGCCGCGCCTGAATCGCTGCAGAGGGCGTGACGGACATGGCGTGCACGGGGAATGCGGGTTGCCCTGTGTAAGTGCCGGTCGCGATGCAACGTGACGGGTCCAGCCGCAATGCGGGGCTGATGGCTGAGTTATCTCCAAGGGGGTGTCAGCGTGCGTCCGACCCCCCTGCAGGTAGCACGTCATGTCGCATCCCCGGATTTCCTTCACCCGCTGCGTTCCGTGGCTGGTCACTGCAACCCTGTGCTGCGCCTCGGCCCAGGCGGCTGAGAACGGCTTGTCCGGCGACTGGGGCGGCAAACGCCGCGCGTTGCAGGACAGCGGCGTCGAGTTCAACCTGGGCTATACCTCCGAAGATGTGCGCGTGCTGCGCGGCGGTGAGCGCCGGGCCAGCGCGCACGCGGGCCAGTTGGCGCTGGGCACGCGGCTGGACCTGGAAAAACTGTGGGGCTGGGACCGCACCGAAGCGCAGGTGATGCTCACCCATCGCGACGGTCGTGATGTCGGGGGGCGGGCCGGGCTGGGCCTTTTGTCGCAGAGCGCGGAGGTGTACGGCCGCGGCAACATCAGCCGACTGACCCGTCTGTGGCTGCGCCACGAAAGCGCCGATGGCCGTTGGGATATCAAGGCCGGCCGTGTGGGTGTGGGCGAGGATTTCGCCTCGCTGGACTGCACGGCGATGTACCTGGGCCTGTGCGGTGGCCAGCCTGGTTCGTTTGTCGGTGATTACTGGTACAACTGGCCGATCAGCCAGTGGGGCGGCCGTCTGCAGTATCGCCCTGACCCGCAGGTGTATGTGCGCGCGGGTGTTTACCAGCTCAACCCGCGTTACGCCGACACCCGTGGGGGGGGCTTCCGGTTTGCACCGTCGGGCACGCAGGGTACGCTCACGCCGGTCGAGCTGGGCTGGGAGCCGATGCTCGGCGGCCGGCAGGGGCGCTATTCGGTGGGGGGCTGGTACAGCAGCGCGCCGCGGGCCGACGCAGTGCAGCCGGTCGACGCCGCAGGTGACCTTGGGCCGATGATGCGCAGTGGCAGTTATGGCGGCTGGTTCCATGCGGGGCAGAAGCTCAGCGGCGGCGCCAACGATGACGAACAGGGCCTGCGGGCGCAATTGGCCTATGCGCAGGGCGACGCGCGCACCAGCCGCATCAACCGCATGCTGTACGGCCTGCTGACCTGGAACGGCCCGTTGGCCGCACGGCCGCAGGACCAGCTGGGGGCGGGCATGGCGCTGACCTGGCTCAACCCGCGCGTGTCACGGCAGCTGGCCGCGCCGGGTATCGATGTCCGTCCCGAACAGGCGCTGGAGGTGTTCTACGGCGTGAGCGTGATACCCGGACTGCGCCTGCAGCCAACATTGCAGTACATCCGTCACCCCGGTGGGCTGGGCGACCAGAAGGCGGCGGGTGTGATCGGGTTGAAAACCCAGCTCGATTTCTGAGCCACAGCCTGAATTCAAGCGGAACAGCGACGATCCCGAGGGTGACGACTGTTGGTCGTCACCGCGGCGCAAAGCCCCGCTCCACGCAGGTGTTGGACATCCTTCAAAGGCTCTGTGGGTCCTGGAATCCGCGTGACGTTTTAAGTCCTGTCCGATATGTCGGAGAAGCTGTCGCAATCAACATGATCACGTCCGGCGATGACCGGTTCAACGCCCTCCACTTACAGGAAACGTGACCATGAACGCTGTTTACAAGCTCATCTACAACATCGCGACCGGCACCTGGAGCGTGGCGCATGAACTGGCTGCCTGCCGCGGCAGAACGGGCCGTAAGCGACTCGCTGTTGCGGTGGCTGTCGCCTTGACCCTGCCGGTTGGTGTTGCACTGGCCGCTGACGCGCCCCAGAAGTGCCCCACGGGCAAAGCTCTCTCGGACGACGGCCTTGGCTGTGTCAGTCGCGTAGATGCGACCGTGCCAGGCCCCAGCATGGGTACGTTCGCACCCAGCGTATCCCTGGGAGACGGCGCTACTGCAGGCGGTCTCCGGGACATCGCGATCGGCAGTAACGCCAAGTCCAACAGTGGTTGCGCACCTGGCACTTCACCCTCTGATTACTCGATCGCCATGGGAGCCTCCTCCTCGGTCACGCGGGTGGTTCAATCGCGATCGGCGGAAGTGCGGTTGTCAGTGGTGCAGCAGACACGCGTTGCGCTGCAGTAGCAATTGGTAATGCGAGCTCCGTTACCTCGATTGGCGGTGTAGCCATCGGCTATGGTGCATCCAGCAAGCACACCAACAGTGTTGCCTTGGGCATCAACTCTGAAACTGACCAGGACGACACCGTCTCGACCGGCAGCGCCACCACCAAACGTAAGCTCGTCAACATGGCCGCCGGTGACCTGAGCGCAACCAGCACCGAGGCTGTCAACGGCTCGCAGCTTTTCGCCCTGCAGAACAGTGTAATCACCGGCAGCATCGGCCTGGTGCAGCAGGACGCCACCAGCGGTGCGATCACCGTGGGTGGAGACAAGGCCGGCACCTCGGTCAGCTTCGCTGGCGTTGATGCAGCTGGTGCGGCGATCAACCGCACGCTGA
>NZ_JAWJLO010000001.1:482718-843462 GCF_032911385.1 Stenotrophomonas sp. C3(2023)
CCGACGGTACGTCGGTCGACTTCGCCGGCAAGGACCTGACCAGCGGCGCGGCGATCAACCGCACCCTGACCGGCGTTGCCGCCGGCGCGGTCTCGGCCACCAGCGTCGATGCCATCAATGGGTCGCAGCTGCACGGCACCGCGCAGTCGGTGGCTGACGCCATCGGCGGCGGTTCCACGGTGGCCGCTGACGGCACGATCACCGCCCCGACCTACAACATCGGTGGCGTGGACCGTGACAACGTGGGTGATGCACTGGCCAACCTGGACCAGCGCGCCACCAGCAACAGCGACGGCCTGCAGGACCTGGGCGACAAGCTGGTCGATACCGGCCTGGTCGATGCCTCGGGCAACACCAAGGCGGCGGTGGTCTATGACCAGAACACCGATGGCACGCCGAACTTCGGTTCGGTGACCTTCGGCGATGCTGCCACCGGCCCGACCCAGCTGAAGAACGTGGCAGCGGCCACCGACGACACCGACGCGGTGAACTTCAATCAGCTGAAGGACTACGTAGCCACCAATGCCGCGGCCGATCCGCTGGCCGTGGCCTACACCGACGCGACCAAGGGCGAGATCGCTCTGGCCGGCACCGGCGGTACCGTGATCAGCGGCGTCAAGGCCGGCGAAGTCAGCGCCACCAGCGACGAAGCCATCAACGGTTCGCAGCTGCACGGCACCGCGCAGTCGGTGGCCGATGCCATTGGCGGCGGCGCCGCTGTGGGCACCGACGGCACGATCAGCGCACCGAGCTTCACCATCGGTGGCAGTGCGTACGACAACGTGGGCGATGCCTTCGGCGCGGTGGACACCTCGCTGGGTGACCTGGACGGTCGCGTCACCAGGAACGAAGGCGACATCACCACCATCAACACCCAGATCGGTGGCCTGACCAACGGCACCGTGGGTCTGGTGCAGCAGGCAGCTGCAGGCCAGAAGCTGACGGTGGGCAAGGACACCGACGGTACGTCGGTCGACTTCGCCGGCAAGGACCTGACCAGCGGCGCGGCGATCAACCGCACCCTGACCGGCGTCGCCGCCGGCGCGGTTTCGGCCACCAGCGTCGATGCGATCAATGGTTCGCAGCTGCATGGCACCGCCCAGTCGGTGGCCAATGCCATCGGCGGTGGTTCGGCCGTGGCCGCTGACGGCAAGATCACCGCCCCGACCTACAACATCGGTGGCGTGAACCGTGACAACGTGGGTGATGCTCTGGCCAACCTGGACCAGCGCGCCACCGACAACAGCGACGGCCTGCAGGACCTGGGCGACAAGCTGGCCGATACCGGCCTGGTCGATGCCTCGGGCAACAGCAGGGCGGCGGTGGTCTATGACCAGAACACCGACGGCACGCCGAACTATGGTTCGGTGACCTTCGGTGATGCCGCCACCGGCCCGGTCCGGCTGAAGAACGTGGCCAACGGTGTCGACGCAGGCGATGCGGTGAACATGAGCCAGCTGACTGCGGTGAGCAATGCCGCGGCCACGGCCAACCCGTATATCGCGGGTCGCGGCGCCAATGCCACCAACGCCGCACGTGCGGTCGGCCTGAACTCGGTGTCGCTGGGCAGCGGCTCGGTCTCCAGCGAGATCAATACGGTCTCGGTGGGTAATGCCACCAGCGGTCTGGTGCGCCGCATCACCAATGTCGACGATGGCCAGGCGCGCACGGATGCTGCCACCGTCGGTCAGTTGAATGACCTGGTGGTGGGTACCACCGCCCGCACGCAGCAGCAGTTGAACACGTTTGACTCGCGCCTGAGTGCACTGGGCATGAGCACTCAGTCGGCCGTGGACGATGCTTTCCTGAAGATCGACGGCCAGCCCACCGATGATGTGGCTACGGTGACGGCAGGAACCAATGCCATCGCCATGGGCTCGGGTGCCAACAGCACTGGCAGCTTCTCGGTGGCACTGGGTGCCGCTTCGGAAGCCACTGGCACCAGTGCGGTGGCCATCGGTGCTGAGGCCAAGGCGACCGCCAACGGCGCACTGGCCATGGGCCGCTCCACGGCCAGCGGTGGCAGCGCCGTGGCGCTGGGCAATGGCACCATCGCATCGGGCAACAATGCGCTGGCCGCAGGCTTCAATGCCAACGCCACCGGCACCAATGCGCTGGCCCTGGGCAACACCTCGCAGGCACTGGCCGACAACGCCATCGCCGTCGGCGCAACGGCCAATGTCAACGCGGCGGCTACCAACGCGATCGCCTTCGGTCGTGGTGCCACGGTCGCTGCTGCCGGGGTCAACTCCATCGCCTTGGGCGCCGGTTCGTTGGCCGACCGTGCCAACGCGGTGTCGGTGGGCTCTTCGGCCCAGCAGCGGCAGATCATCAATCTGGCCGAGGGTACCTCTGATAGCGACGCGGTGAACTTCGGCCAGCTGAAGCAGTACGTGGCGGCCAATGGCGGCAGCGGCGGTGCGGGCAACGCGCTGGCCGTGGCCTATGCCGACGCTGGCAAGGACAGCATCGCGCTGGAAGGTGCCGCCGGTACCGTGATCAGCAACGTCAAGGCCGGTGAAGTCAGTGCCACCAGCAGCGAAGCCACCAATGGTTCGCAGCTGCACGGTACGGCGCAGTCGGTGGCCGATGCTCTGGGCGGCGGTTCGGTGGTCAACCCCGATGGGTCGGTCAGCGCGCCGAGCTACCAGATTGGCGGCACCGACTACACCAACGTCGGTGACTCGTTCAAGGCAGTGGATGATTCGCTGACCAGCATGGATGGCCGTGTGACCCAGAACGAGGGTGACATCACCAACCTGGATGCCCGCGTCACCACCAACACCACCGACATCACCAACATCAACAACCAGCTCGGCGGCCTGGCCACCGGCACGGTGGGTCTGGTGCAGCAGGCAGCGCCGGGCGCCGGCCTGACCGTGGGCAAGGACACCGACGGCGACAACGTCAACTTCGCAGGCACCGCCGGTGCGCGCAAGCTGAGCGGCGTGGCCAACGGCGTGGACGACGCCGATGTGGCCACCATGGCGCAGGTGAAGGCCATGGGCCTGATCGACCCGAACAATGGTCGTGCGCTGGCTGCCCTGGTCTATGACGATGTCAGCCTGGCCCGCGCCACGCTGGGCGGTACCAATGGCACCATCATCGGCAACCTGGGTGATGGCCTGATCGCGGCCGGCAGCCGTGAGGCCGTCAACGGTGGCCAGCTGTGGAAGATGAACGCCGATCTGGAAGCCCGCTGGAGCGATCTGGACAGCCGCGTCGGCACCATCGAGAAGGGCGTAGCCGATGGCAGCATCGGTGGTGGCAATGGTGCCGCCCCGGGCACGGGTACGGGCATCGGCGCGCCGGGCGTCGGCGACGGTTCGCTGGTGATCGGCGACGGCAGCAAGGCTGACGGCGACGGTGCGATCGGTGTGGGCCGCGGCTCGGATGCCAGCGGTGACGGCTCGGTTGCCATCGGTGATGGCGCCACGGCCACCGGCAAGGACTCGATCGCCATCGGCAAGGGCTCCACCGCCGACGGTGACAACGAGTTCTCGGTCGGTTCGGAAGGCAACGAGCGGGTCATCCGCAACGTGGCCGCCGGCTCGCTGCCGACCGACGCGGTGAACATGCAGCAGATGGATGATCGCTTCAAGTCCGAGCGTCAGTACACCGACACCCGCTTCCAGGCAGTGGACAAGCGCATGGACCGCATGGGTGCGATCAGTGCGGCTTACGCTGGTATGGCGCTGAACACCGCCGGCCTGGAAGGTGACAACCGCGTAGGTGCCGGCCTGGGCAACCAGAACGGCCGTGCTGCACTGGCCGTGGGTTACCAGCGCATCCTGGGCGAGAAGAAGAACGTGTCTGTTTCGCTGGGCGGTGCCTTCAGTGGCAGCGAGCGCAGCGTGACCGCGGGTGCCGGCTTCAGCTGGTAACGCAGACGCGTAGGTGAAAGCGGAGGCGACGGCCTCCGTGCAGGAGCGGGGCCCGCGGTCGAAAGACTGCGGGCCCTTTTTTTTTGCAAAGCACGCGCCGGCTGTCGGCATGCACGGGTAGAGCCGACCCCACGGTCGGCTCCCGCGCGCAGCGCGGCAGGTGCAAAGCAATCTGACCGAAGAGCCGCCGACCGTGGGGTCGGCCCCGCAAAACGGCAATGGGTCCGGTACCGCTGCGGTTACAGGCTGCGGCTGACCGTGAAGCTGCCAAAGATCGGCGACTGTTCCTGTCCGTCGAACTCGCGGGTGCTGTGATAACGCGCCACGGCGAACTTCCAGCGGCCCTTCATCACGGCGATGCCGTAGCCGCCATAGGCAACCAGCGCGCGCTTGTTCACGCTGTGGCTGTTGCGGAAGGTATTGCCGTCCAGCGTGATGTCGCGGATCACCCAGGAGGCATCGGCAGTAGCGAACACGTGCCACGACCAACCTAGCGCGCGGCCGCCGCGCGTCGGTGCGGTGTTCTCGCCGGCCGGACGCAGCGGTGTACTGCCAAAGTCGTCAGGAAGCTTCCAGCCAAAACGCACCTCGCCGCCGCCGTTGGCATGGGTGGACAGGTTGCCGATCGCCCCACCGTAGTGACTGATCGCATCCCAGCCCCAGCCGGCGGCGTTGGCCGCGGCATCGGCCGGCCAGCGCCGCATCCGTTCGTGGGTCAACGCGAACACCGGTTCGTTGTGCAACTGGTTGTCCCAGCCCTGGAACTTCTCGTCGTCCAGCAGCGAGTGCACGGCATTCTGCACCTGCTTGCCCTGTGCCCAGGGGCCGACCACGCCCAGTGTCAACTGCGTGGTCTGCAGTCGGCTGTTGCGGCGCGCGTTGTAGCCGAACGTAGCCACCAGCACACCTGCGTAGGGGCGGTCGTCTTCGATGACGTCGCGTCGGGTGAAGTCCTTGGGGGTGAAGATGCCTTGGGCCAGACTGAAGATCATGTTCTGCTGCTCGAACTCACCTGGGCGCAGTGCTTCGAGACGGTTGTTGACCCAGCGTGCCAGTCGCGGCAGACACGGGTCATCGGTGTAGTCCATGACGTTGGGCGAGACCAGGGTGATCTGCGCGCCATTGGTGTAGCCCTGATCCTGATCGGCGCCGCCAAACAGATCGTTGTCCACGCGGAAATTGACCTGCGGTGGGTGCTCACGCATCGAGTCGGGGCCGCACTGGCTCGCAGCGAGCGCCGGCAGCGACGGCACGCCCGCCAGCAGGCCCGCGAGAACGACCACCCTGCGGCGGAGAGGCAACGAAAGTGGCATCGGCGTCATGTAATGTCGGAAGAGGCGTGCACACGGTACGCCGGCGTCCGTGATGACGCGAGCACGGTGGGTGGATCGATCTGTTCCTTACATCCATCGCGCCGTCGGACCAAATCTGCACACCTCATCGCGCCTTCTGGGTGATCTGGTTCACAGAATGAGTGGGCATCCTGTTTTTCCGATGGGTGCTTCGGCACATACCGACGGCGCTGATCGAGCCGATCAATTCAAGCTCTGCGCCGTGGCCGATGCGGCCGCACAGGCTGCCGGCCGTCGCCGGCAATGGTCGGCGCTGCCAGAAGCGGCGTCCTGATAGGGAGTAGACCCATGTTGAAGCTGCCGACTCTCCTGACGCGCACGCTGCTGCCGTCGCTGGTTGCCCTGGTGCTGTCCGGGGTCGCGCCCGACGCGTCGGCAGGGCTGCGCGACCGTCTTGGCATGGGCGGCAGGACGGGAACGGCTGACATTCCAACCTGTGCCAGACCGCTGGGCAGCCTCACCGTGCTCGAACCGGAAGACCGCCGTGACTGGTGGAGCGGCGAGCAGCTGCCGGCGCCGAGCCGCCTGATCAAGGCGTTCGTGAGCCGCTCGCGCTGCTTCACCCTGGTCGACCGTGGGGCAGGGCTGGAGCTGGCCAACCAGGAGCGCGCGCTGGGCGCGGCGGGACAGCTGCGCAACCGCTCGAACATGGGCAAAGGGCAGATACGGGCGGCCGATTACGCGCTGATACCGGACGTGGTGTCGCGCAACAGCGATGCCGGCGGTGGACGGATCGGTGGCGTGGTGAGCAGCCTGATCGGTGGCCGGGCCGGGAGCCTGGTGGGCGACCTCAGCCTGCGGCGCCGCACCGCTGACGTCACGCTGGCGCTGACCGATCTGCGCTCGTCCGAACAGGTGGCCGTGACCGAGGGCAATGCCCGTCGCACGGATCTGGGCTGGGCAGGGCAGGGCACGCTGTGGGGCGCAGGCGGGCTTGGGAGGCTGGGGCTTGGCGGCTACACCACGACCGAGATGGGCAAGGTCATTACCCTGGCCTACCTGCAGGCCTACCGGCAGCTGGTGAGCGAACTGGGTGGGCTGCCAGCCGATCCGGTCAAAGCTGCGGCCGCCCAGGCCGTGAGCCTGCTCAAGCCAGGGCGCCTGCTGGCCGACCCGCTGGGCAGCGGCGCGGCGGTGCGCACGCTGGAGGCCGGCCAACTGCTGTATCCCACGGGGACCAGGCAGGGGCGCATGTGGGAGGTGGACGATGAGATGGGCAACCGCGGCTGGGTCAGTGCGACGTTGCTGCAGCAGGCGCGGTAGGACGCCACCGACGCGGCCGCTGCGGCGCCTGCCCGGTCTGTGACGGCCGGGGCTTGGGTTCGGCGGCGGCCGTCCCCATAATCGCGAAATGGAAATCAAGTCCGACAACCCCGACCACGGCTTCCAGTTCCCCGGCCAGTTCGAGCTCAGTGCAATGGGCCCGGCCAACCGCGGGCTGGAGCATGAACTTCCGCGCCTGCTGACCGCTGCCGGCATTGATGTAGTGACCGAGCGTGTCAGCTGGAAGCACTCCTCCAACGGCAAGTACGTATCGGTGCGCATTGCGTTCAAGGCCGACAGCCGCGAGCAGTACGACGCCGCCCATGGTGCATTGCGCGAGCACCCGGAAGTGAAGTGGACGCTGTAACCGCGTCCTGCCCTGCCGGTACCGGCTTGACCGGTGCCACGCCGCGTACGGCCATCGTGCGCGACCTGGGTCGCCAGGCCTACGAACCGGTGTGGCGTGCCATGCAGCGCTTCACCGATGCGCGGGGCGACGACACCCCCGATGAGCTTTGGGTGGTCGAGCACAATCCGGTGTTCACCCTGGGCCAGGCCGGCAAGCCCGAGCATGTGCTGGCCGCCGGTGATATTCCGGTTCTGCACGTGGACCGCGGTGGCCAGGTGACCTATCACGGTCCAGGCCAGCTGGTGGTGTATCCGCTGCTGAAGCTGCCACGCCTGGGCGTGGGCGTCCGCGACTACGTCTGCCATATCGAACAAGCGATCATCGACACGCTTGGCGAATGGAACATCGGTGCCGAGCGCCGTGAAGGCGCGCCGGGGGTCTACGTCGCTGGCGCCAAGATCGCAGCATTGGGCATCCGCGTGCGCCGCGGCTGCACCTTCCATGGGCTTTCGTTCAACGTGGCCATGGATCTGGAGCCCTTCCACCGCATCAACCCCTGTGGCTACCAGGGGCTGCAGGTGACCTCGGTGGTAGACTTGGGCGGGCCATCCGGGATGGATGCGGTCAAGCGCGTCCTGCTGGACCAGCTGGCCCACCAGTTCGGGCTGCTGCTGCAGCCGGCCGCCGAGCTGCCTGACCTGGCTGCCTGAACCACCTGCCTTGCCACCATGCGGCCCGCGTGCCGCCGGGACCATCATGACTGAACAGACCGCCCGCACCATTCCCCTGCAGATGCTGCAGGGCGAAGCCGCTCCCGCCGCTGCGCCGCTGCAGACCGGTGTCAAACAGCTGGGCGGGGACAAGATCAACCGCTCGCCGGTGCAGTTCGCCGACGCGCCGGTGCTGCGCAAGCCTTCGTGGATCCGCGTGCGCATCCCCTCCGGCAATGCAGTGCAGAACCTGAAGGCCAAGCTGCGCGAGAACCGCCTGGTCACCGTGTGCGAGGAAGCCAGCTGTCCGAACATCCACGAGTGTTTCGGCCATGGCACCGCCACCTTCATGATCCTGGGCGAGGTCTGCACCCGTCGCTGCTCGTTCTGCGACGTGGCCCACGGCCGGCCGAAGCCGCCCGATGCCAATGAGCCGGCCAGCCTTGGCCAGACGGTGGCCGACATGGGGCTGAAATACGTGGTGGTCACCAGCGTCGACCGCGATGACCTGCGCGATGGCGGTGCCCAGCACTTCGTGGACTGCATCACCGCCATCCGCGAGAAGTCGCCGGGTACCCGGATCGAGGTGCTGACGCCTGATTTCCGCGGCAAGGGCCGCATGGAACGCGCCCTGGAGATTCTCGCGAAGAATCCGCCGGACGTGTTCAATCACAACATTGAAACCGTGCCCGACCTGTACCGCAACGTGCGCCCGGGCGCCGACTACCAGTGGTCGCTGAACCTGCTGAAGAACTTCAAGGCGCAGCACCCGGCCGTGCCGACCAAGAGCGGCATCATGCTGGGTCTGGGCGAGGAATTCGAACAGATCAAGGCCACCATGCGCGACCTGCGTGCGCACGATGTGGACATGATCACCATCGGCCAGTACCTGCAGCCGACCGCGCATCACCATCCGGTGCTCAAGTACTGGACGCCGGAAGACTACAAGGCACTGGAAGACTACGGCTATGAGCTGGGCTTCAGCCACGTGGCGTCGGGCCCGATGGTGCGCTCGTCGTACCACGCCGACGTGCAGGCCAAGGGCGCCGGCGTCGCCTGAGCGGGCGCCACTGCGGGGCTGCGTCCCGCGGCGGCGCGGCCGTGTTCACAATCTGCTACAGGGCCCGGTTTAGGCTGGGACAGCGGGTTTCTGAACGAGGGTGACATTGCCGGCAACTTTAGGCACTGTCATGGAGTCAGAACCCAGCGCAGTCTCTCCTTCGGCAAGGTGCCCAAGAGCCAGTCCATGAAATTCAAAGCCCCCGCATTCCTGTTTGCCCTGGCCCTGACCGCGCCGCTGGCACTGTCCGCCCAGGCCGAAGGCCCTGCGCTGCCGTCGGCAGCGACGGCCGACCAGGTGACCACCTCCAAGCTCGTCTATGGGCTGCTCTCTGACAGCCGCTACGCCTACCGCCCGCGTGCGCTCGATGAAGCCACCTCGCAGGATGTGTTCAAGCGCTATCTGGAAACCCTGGATGGCGGCAAGCAGTACTTCACGCAGGCTGACGTGGCCCGGTTCGCCCCGTTCGAGGCCAACATCGCTGCCGCGCTGCGGGGCGGCCAGCTGGAGCCGGCGTTCCAGGTGTTCTCGCTGTACAGGCAGCGGGTCGGCCAGCGGGTAGCCTACGCGCGCAGCCTGCTTCGGCAGGAGCCGGACTTCACCACCGACGAGCGCTTCGAGTACGACCGCAAGAAAGTGCCGTGGGCAGCCACCGATGCCGAGTTGAACGAGCTGTGGCGCAAGTCGGTCAAGAATGACTGGCTGCGGCTGAAGCTGGCCGGCAAGAAGCCCGACGAGATCCGCAGCACCCTCGACAAGCGCTACACCACGCTGGAAAAGTCGGTGAACGAACTGAAGGGCGAGGATGTCTTCCAGTTCTTCCTCAACGCCTATACCAGTGCTGTCGACCCGCACACCGATTACTTCACTCCGCGTACGGCGGAGAACTTCAACCAGGCGATGTCGCTCTCGCTGGAGGGCATCGGCGCCCAGCTGCAGCGGCAGGACGACATGGTGGTGATCCGTGAGGTCATCGCTGGTGGCCCGGCGGCAGTGGATGGCACCCTGAAGGTCGGTGACCGCATCGTCGGTGTCGGTCAGGGCCGTACCGGCCCGATCGAGGATGTGATCGGCTGGCGCATCGACGACGTAGTGGCAAAAATCCGTGGCGCCAAGGACACCGACGTCCGTCTGGAGTTCATCTCCGCCGAGGACGGTGTGGATGGCAAGCACCACACGCTGGTGTTGACCCGGCAGAAGGTACGGCTGGCCGAGCAGGCCGCCAAGGGCGAGACGCTGACCATTCCGGCGGGCGAGGGTGTACCCGAACGCCGCATCGGGGTGATCAAGCTGCCGACCTTCTACCAGGACTTTGAAGGCCGCCGTCGCAATGCCACCGACTACGCCTCCGCGACCCGCGACGTGGGCCGGCTGCTGGCCGGTTTCAAGAAGGACAAGCTCGACGGTGTGGTGCTGGACCTGCGCAACAACGGCGGCGGCTCGCTGGATGAGGCCATCGAGCTGACCGGCCTGTTCATCGAGCAAGGCCCGGTGGTGCAGGTGCGCGAATCCGGCGGCCGTGTCACCGTCAACAGCGATCGCAGCGCGGCCGTGGCGTGGGATGGCCCGCTTGCGGTGCTGATCAACCGCGGCTCGGCCTCGGCCTCGGAGATCTTTGCCGGCGCCATCCAGGACTACGGCCGCGGACTGGTGATCGGTGAGACCACCTTCGGCAAGGGCACCGTGCAGAACATCGTTGACCTGGACCGCTGGCCCAGCAGCGAGGGCAAGCGCTTCGGCCAGGTGAAGCTGACCATCGCGCAGTTCTTCCGCGTGAGCGGCAGCAGCACCCAGCACAAGGGCGTGGTTCCCGACCTGGCGTTCCCGGCCAGCGTGGATGCGACCGAGTATGGCGAAAGCACCTACGACAACGCGCTGCCGTGGACCCGTATCGCCGCCGTGCCGCACACGCAGTACGGCAACTTCGGCCCGCTGTTGCCGCGCCTGGAGGAGCGCCACGCCGCGCGCATCCGCACCGACCGCGAGTTCCAGTGGTGGAACGAGGACGTGGAGCAGTTCCGCGCCGAGGCCGCAAAGAAGTACATCTCGCTCAACGAGGCCGAGCGCCGCGCCGAGCGCGACCGCCAGGAGAACCAGCGCCGCGAGCGCCAGCAGGTGCGCAAGGAGCTGGGGCTGGACCTGGACCCGCTGGCCGATGACAGCAGTGACGATGGCCTGACCGGCAATGAACGCGACATCGTCAAGGATGCTGCGCGCGAAAAGGCCGCCGAAAAGCGTCCGGACCCGCTGCTGCGTGAGTCGGCCTCGATCCTGGCCGATGCGGTGAACCTGCTCGAGAAGGATCGCCCGCTGTCGGCGCAGGTGTTGCCGCAGTCCACCGGCGCGGGTCGCTGGGCGGACTGACCGCGTCGCCGGGGTTGCCCGGTATGCTGACTGGATGAACCGATGAACAATGCAGGGTCGGCCGCAGGGCCGGCCCTGTTCCGTTCTAGACCTGCTGCTTACGCCTGCCGCGTTAGGCTGCAGGGAGTCATTCTGCGGGAGCGCCCATGCGCCCTAGGTACCTGCTGATCCTGCCCCTCATCGGGGCCGCGCTGCTGGCCGGCTGCGGTGGCAAGGCGGCCGACAGCACCCTGCTGCGCGAGTCGTTCGACTCCGGTGACATGTTCTCGCGCACCGTTGACGGCACGCCGGCCCAGGCCTGCGAAGCCGCGCGGCGCACGCTGCTCAGCCAAGGCTATGCGATCGCCCGCAGCGGCGACGATCTGGTCGAGGCCAGCAAGAACTTCCAGCCCAGCGAGGACCACCATGAACAGCTGGTGCTGCGCGTGGCCTGCGCAGCACGCGGCGATCAGGCGCTGGTGTTTGCCAGCGCAGTGCAGGACCGCTACGCGCTGAAGAAGAGCCCGACCTCGGCCAGTGTTGGCGTTGGTGCGCTGGGGTCGGTCTCACTGCCGTTCGGCAGCAATGACGACTCCCTGGTCAAGGTGGCCAGCAGTACCGTGCAGGATGGCCAGTTCTACACGCGCTTCTTCCAGCGGCTGCAGCAGTTCCTGCCGGCTGCAGCGGCGTCCTCGCCACTGCCGCTGGACGCCGCATCGCCTGAGCCGCGTTGAGGTGTGGGGCAGGTCGTTCGGCCTGGCGCTGGCGCTGCTGGCAACGCCGGCGGCCAGCGCCGACTGCGGTCGTGCGCTGCTGCAGCGGCTGGGGTGGAGTTTCGAGGTCGCAGCGGTGGAAAGCCCGCAGGTGCATGGCGGGCTGGTCTGCACGCGCGCCTCCCTCCCGGCGGCCAAGGCCGGCGGCGACCTGCGGGTGCAGGTGCCAGCCGACCTGTCGCCCGCCAGGTGGCGGGCACTGGAGCGTCGGCTGCTCGACCATCCTGCCAGCCTCTGCGCCTACGCATTTGAACTCGGCGCCGCCGCGCGGCGGGCCGCAGACGCGTTGCAGGACAACCCCGGTTACCGTTTCTCCGCGCTGCAGATGGGCTGGATCGGATTTGGCTGGCAGGGCGCGAACGCACAGGGCTGGCGACGGACGGCCAGCTTCGGGCGCGGCTATCAGCCCAACGCTGGCAATGCACGGGCGCTGGATGCGTTCTACCACGGCCACGTTCGCAGCGAATGCGGGGTCGGGCGCCAGGTCGCGCAGCTGGCTACCCAGCGCGAGCTCTACGGCGACGCGGCCTTCGATGCCGAGTTCAGTCCGGCCGAGCTGAGTATCGGCACGTTCAACCAGCTGCATGGCACTGACAGCATCCTGCTGGGCGCTCAGCGCGGCGAGCTGTTTGCCGATGGCAAGGCGGTGCGCACCGCTGCGATGGGGCGACAGGCGTTCATGGGTGTGCCGGGCTTCATCGAGCACGCGCTCGGGCGCGAGACGCTGGACGATCTCAGCAACCAGGCCGAGAACTTCATCGTGGTCGATGTCGGCGAGCAGGCGGCGCAGGCACTGGCCGCGCAGGGCGGGTTCGCTGCATGGGACGCGCGCAATGCGCAACTGTGGGCGCTGTCGCGCCAGCTGCCCCGGCGCGGCGTGGCCTTTTTTGAGCGTCTGCTGCTGCAGCGCGATCCCGCGCTGCGCGCGGCGCTCAGTCCATCGCAGCAGGCGGTGGCACGGCAGATGGACGCGCTGCTGGACGATCCGTTCTACCAGCAGTTCCTCATCTATGTGCATCCGCGCGGTATAAAACCCATCGGCGACCACATCGTCCGCCTGCTCGACCGCAACCCGCGCACGCCGTACGTGATCGAGCTGGCGATGCACAACCTGCATACCACGCTGTACCGCCGCTGGCAGCAGGCGCAGCTGCGCCGCTGCGCTGGCGCAGAGCCAGACGTACCGACTTACACCACCGGGCCAGGACCATGAAGATGCCAACGCGACACGCCGGTCGGGCCCCCGCACACAAGGAACACTGATGGATATCGCAATGATCGGCCTGGGCCGGATGGGCGCCAACATGGCGCGTCGGCTTCAGCGTGGTGGCCACCGGGTGGTGGGCCAGGACCCCGGGGCGGAAGCCCGCGACGCAGTAGCCGCCGACGGCCTGGAGGTCGTGACGAGCCTGACCGAAGCGGTAGCCCTGTTGCCGCAGCCGCGCGTGGTATGGCTGATGGTGCCGGCGGGCGCGATTGTCGACCAGACGCTGGCGCAGCTGATGCCGCTGTTGTCACCGGGGGACGTGGTGATCGACGGCGGCAACTCCAACTACCAGGACTCGATGCGGCGCGCCGGTGAAGTGGCCATGCATGGCATCAACTACGTTGATTGCGGCACCAGCGGCGGCGTGTGGGGGCTGCAGGAAGGCTATTGCCTGATGGTGGGTGGCACGGAACAGGCCGTGGAGCAGGTCGCGCCGCTGCTGCGCAGCCTCGCCCCGGCACCCGACCGGGGCTGGGCGCGCGTGGGCCCCGCCGGTGCCGGCCACTTCACCAAGATGGTCCACAACGGCATCGAATACGGAATGATGCAGGCCTACGCCGAAGGCTTCGCGCTGATGGAAAAGAAGCACGAACTCGATCTGGACCTGGCCAACATTGCCGAGCTGTGGCGTCACGGCAGCGTGGTGCGTTCATGGCTGCTGGATCTGAGCGCACAGGCGCTGCAGCGCAACCCCGAGCTGGAGGGGATCGCCCCCTACGTAGCCGACTCAGGCGAAGGCCGCTGGACCGTCGCCGAAGCCATTGCGCTGGACGTACCAGCGCCGGTCATTACCCTGTCGTTGCTGGAGCGCCTGCGCTCCCGCCAGGAAAACGCCTTCAGCGACCGTCTGCTGGCCGCGATGCGCAACGAGTTCGGCGGCCACGCCATCAAGCCGGCTCTTCCCCCACCCCCGCGCATCAAGTAACACCCCAGCCAACGGCAGAAAGCGTGACGACCAACGGTCGTCACCTACCACGATCACCCAAACCCAAACCCCAAACCCGAACCCCAAATCCTGCTGGAAGGTTCGAGGTGTAGCGGCATCTTGCCTGTTCCCGCCGTCAATCGGGATGTGTCGAAGGTGGGGCGGTGAGGAATTGCGGGGTGTGGAGCGCCAGGGGCCGGCCGCATGCGTCCGGCGGGTTGGGCAGGAGCCCAACCCCGGTCTTGCCGTATGCGCAGGACAGCGCATACGAGCAAGGCGCGAGACAAGGCCCGCAGGGTGAGGGCGCTTTGCTTGCGAAGCACTGCTTCGCAAGCGCCCGAACGCACAGCCGCTTTGCGGCTGGGCCGGACCCCGGAGGGGCGGTTTTTGCCGTCCCCGCAAGTCCTCACCACCCCGCCTACCCTGGACACCACGCCCAGCCGATGCTTGTGCTCTCGCTCTCGCTCTCGCTCTCGCTCTCGCTTGAAGCCCGCCGCAGGCGCGGGTACCGGGCAGCGCCCGGTACCCCCCCTACAACAGGACCTGCCGACCCTGCTCGGCACTCAACCGCCCCGCATCAAGCAACTGCATCACCTGCAGCGCCTGCAGAGGCGTCACCTCCGGCGCCCCCCTCCCCGCGATCGCCTCGGCGAAGCGACGGTAAATCCGCCGGTAATCACCCCGGACCGTGTCCACGGGCCGCCGCCGCAGCTCACCTGCACCGTCGACCCAGCAGTGTTCGCCGTGGAGCGGGTCCAGCCCCCAGTCTGGTGCCCCGGGCGCCACCCCCGCGTTCAACTGCGCCTCCTGCACATCCTGCCCGTGCTTGAGCCAGCTTCCCGCCGTGCCGTGCACCCGATAACGCGCGCCCGGCGCCGTCACCAGCGAACCGGCATGCAGGAATGCCCGCATGCGCGGGTAGTGCAGCACCGCGTGGAAATAGTCGACGCCACCGCTGCCGCGCTGGCAGTCCAGGTCCACCGTGATGGCCGAAGGCAGCCCGAACAGCACCAGCATCTGGTCCAGCAGGTGCGGTGCCAGGTCGTACCAGAGGCCACTTCCGGGTGCATCCTGTTCGCGCCAACGCGGTCGCACCTGCGGACGGAAGCGATCGAAATGCACGTGGCACTCGGCAACATCGCCCAGGAGGCCGTCGGCGAGCAAAGCCTGCAACGTCAGAAAATCCGAGTCGAAGCGACGGTTCTGGAACACCGTGCAGATGCGCTGCCGGTCCGCGGCCAGCTTCAGCAGGTCGCGCGCCTGCGCGCTGTCCAGCGCAAACGGTTTGTCGACCAGCACGTGCTTGCCCGCCTTGAGCGCCTGCGCGGCCATCGGGGCGTGCAGTGCGTTGGGTGTGGCGATCACCACTGCGTCGACGCGCGGATCATCCAGCGCCTGCTCCAGCGTGTTGCAGATGCGGACATCGGTGAACTGTCGACGCAGGTCATCGCCACGCGAGCTGACCACGGTGTGCAGCGCCACACCACAGGTGTGTTCAATCAGTGGGGCATGAAAGAGGCGGCCGGCAGCACCGTAACCGACCAGCGCAAGCTGCAGAGGGGCGTCCATCCGGCGCTCCACGATGGGAACCCCAGCGTAGCGACGCGCGCCTTGCCCAACATGAATGGTTTCAGTCGCTGGCAGGTGGATTCACCCGCGCATCATGCCGCTGCCACGCGCGGTGGACGCCGGTCTGGCCACACTGTGCACACACACCGAGAGGAGGTAGGACGATGAAGCACATCAATCAGTTGACGATGGCAGCCGGTCTGGGTCTGCTGCTGGCCGCACCGCTTGCGCTGGCCAACGATCCGCCGCGTACCGATCGCCAGCACGATGGCCACGCCATGACCCACGCTGATCGCCACGACTCCAACGAGCCCGTCACCGACACCTGGATCACCACCAAGGTGAAGGCGGATCTGCTGACCAGCAGCAACGTCCCGGGTACTGAAGTCAAGGTGGAAACGGTCAATGGCGTCGTCAGCCTGAGCGGCACCGTGGCCAACCAGGCCGAGCATGACAAGGCGGTGACCACCGCACGCGGCATCAAGGGCGTGCAGCGCGTCGATGCGTCGGCTCTGCGTGTTGCGCCGATGGCCAGCCGCTGAGTTGAACCGGGCAGGCGACCCCTGCCCGTGATGTCGGCACCGTTCGATGTCTTTCCGTAATGCCGGGCCTTGCCCGGCATTACGCGTTCCGCGCCATCAGAAAGCGGTGGCTCCCCGTTTCATTGCCGCCCGGCGGGCCGCATTCCGCGCCGCAGGCCGGTAGCGCAGTTTGACGCTTGCGGTATATTGCAGGGCGTCACTACCTGCCAGGGGGAGGCAGGTGCTGTCAGGTCGGGCTGCCTGAGCCCGCGGGCTGGCTGATGAGGGGCTATGGAACGGGCACGGATCGAGCAGTTCCGCGATCGCTGGCGTATGCCGGCGCTGGTGTTGGTTGCCAGCGCGATCATCGTTGTGCCCTGGCTGGCCCAGCGCGCTCTGGAGGTCGACACTGCTGCCGCCCAGGCCTGGGAAACCCGGTCACGCGAAGTGGGTCGTCTGCTGGTGCAGTTGCAGGCCGATGTGCAGGACGTGGAGTCGTCTGCGCTGGTGCTCTCCAAGGGCGTGCAGGACGATCGCCTGCAGCAACGGCTTGCCCGCGGTGATCAGATTGCCGCCGTGCTGCAGCGCCTGGCCACGCTCAGCGCCGACAACCCGCCACAGCTGCTCACCCTCGGACGCCTGCAGGGTCTGCTTGACCAATGGCTGCAGGCTGCGCGCCAGGTGGCGGTCAGTTCGCCGGGCCGCGAGCAGGCCGCGCTGGTACAGGCCCTGACCACCCGCTACCCCGTGTCCGGCCTGGTGCAGCAGCTGCAGCGGGAAGAGGAGGTGCTGCGGGTTCAACGCGCGGGCAAGCTGGAGCGGCAACGTCAGCAGGCCGTGCAGATGGCCTGGGTCACCTTGACGGCGCAGCTGGCGCTGGTCGCGCTCGTACTTTGGCTGCTGCATCGGCAGCGGAACAAACGCGGGCTGGCCGAACTGCGCTCACGCCGTGCCTCCGCGCGCGCCGCCGCCGTGCTCGACACCGTACGCGAGCCCATCGTGCTGCTCGATGCCCAGCTGGTCGTACGCCTGCACAACCCGGCCTTTGCCGCGCTGTACCGGTTGCCGGACAGCGGTACCGACGGCGTATCGCTGCAGGACATCGGTCAGGGTGTCTGGCGGGATCCTGCGCTGTGCCAACGCTTGCGCGACGTACTGGCGCGCGATCGCGAACTCTGGGATTTCGAACATGCACAGCGCAGCGACGACGGCAGTACCCGGCACATGGTGATCAACGCGCGCCGGATGCCGGTGCCGGACGCTGACCAGCCCATGGTGTTGATGACCCTCAGCGACGTGACCGTGCAGCGCACCGTGCAGGTGCAGGTGCAGGAATTGAACCGGCAGCTGGAAGGCAAGATCGCCCAGGTGTCGGAGGTGAACCGTGAGCTTGAGGCGTTCAGCTATTCGGTGTCGCACGACCTGCGGGCGCCGTTGCGCCATGTCGCCGGTTTTTCGGACAAGCTCGGCCGGCATCTGGCGGGCCAGGCCGATGAGAAGACGCTGCACTATCTGGATGTCATTTCCGGTTCGGCACGGCGTATGGCCGCGCTGATCGACGACCTGCTGGTCTACTCGCGGCTGGGCCGGGCGGCGATGCGTCTGCAGCCGTTGGACATGCAGTCGATGGTGGCCGACACGCGCGCGTTGCTCGATGCCAACCTGAAGGCCGACGCCGAGCAGGGTGAAGCTGCGTGCCGTGTGGAGTGGCGGATCGACGCGCTACCGGTGGTCGTTGGGGATGAGAACATGCTGCGCCAGGTGTGGTTGAACCTGCTTGGCAATGCGGTGAAGTATTCGGCGCGCAGCCAGCCGCCGCGGGTGAGCGTGGTGCATGCGCTGCAGGCCGACGGCAGTCATCTGTTCACTGTGAGCGACAACGGCGCAGGCTTCGACATGGCGCACGCCGGCAGACTGTTCGGCGTGTTCCAGCGGCTGCACAAGGCCAGCGATTATCCAGGCACCGGCATCGGGTTGGCCACGGTGCGTCGCGTGCTCACCCGCCACGGCGGCAAGGTCTGGGCCGAGGCCGCCCCCGGGCTCGGCGCGCACTTCCATTTCACGTTGCCCGCCATGCTGGATCCTGACCACCCGGAGCGTGCTCCATGACCGTATTACGCACCATCCTGCTCGCCGAGGACAGCGAGGCCGACGCCGAGATGGCCATCGACGCGTTGAAGGACGCCCGGCTGGCCAATCCCATCGTGCATGTGGAAGACGGCGTGGATGCCATGGACTACCTGCTGCGTCGTGGCGCATGGAGTGCCCGCGAAGAAGGGCTGCCGGCGGTGCTGCTGCTGGATATCAAGATGCCGCGCAAGGATGGCTTGGAGGTGCTGCGCGAAATCCGCGCGCATGCGCAGCTCAAGCGCCTGCCGGTGGTGATCCTGTCCTCGTCCAGCGAAGAAAGTGACCTGGCGCGCAGCTGGGACCTGGGCGTCAACGCCTACGTGGTCAAGCCCGTGGACGTGGCGCAGTTCTTTGTTGCCGTGCAGACCCTGGGTACGTTCTGGGGAGTCATCAATCAGAATCCGGAGCAAGAGCAAGGCCATGCCGACGCACACCGCTGAGCCGCAAGAACTGCGCATCCTGCTGGTGGAAGACAGTGCCGAGGATGCCGAGCTGATGATCGATCAGATACGGGAGGCGGGCATAAACGGCCGCTTCCAGCGCGTGGAAAGCGAGGTTGAACTGCAGCAGGCGCTGGCCGCGGGTGTGCCCGACATCGTGCTTTCTGACCTGAGCATGCCTGGCTTCACCGGCTTCGAGGCGTTGCATCTGGTGCGGCGTGTCGATCCCGAGCTGCCCTTCATCTTCGTCTCCGGGACCATGGGCGAAGCCTCGGCGCTGGCGGCGCTTCGCCACGGCGCCAACGACTACATCATCAAGCACCAGCCAGCGCGGCTGCCCTCGGCCGTGCTGCGCGCGGTCGGCGATGCGCGGGCAGTGCGTGAGCGGCGCCGGGTGGAAACCGAACTGATGCGCGCCCAGCGCCTGGAGAGTCTGTCGCTGCTGGCGGCCGGGCTGAGTCACGACCTGCGCAACATCCTGCAGCCGCTGCTGATCATGCCCGAGCTGCTGAAAGCGCGCACCGAGGACAAGCAGCTGCATCACATGGCCGATGTCATCGCCGAATGCGGACGGCGTGGCCACGAGATGGCCGAGTCGATGCTTTCCTTCGTGCGTGGTTCGCGCAAGGCCAGTGAGCACATCCGCATCCAGCATCTGTTCGACGCAGTGGCCCTGCTGCTGCGCAGTACCCTGCCCGCATCGGTGCAGCTCAAGGTCGAGGTGGATGATCCGGCACGTTCGGTGGATGCCAACTACACCGAGCTGCAGCAGGTGCTGTTGAACCTCGCGCTCAATGCGGTGCAGGCCATGCCCGAGGGCGGCAGTCTGTTTCTGCGTGCACGCGCGCAAGGGCAGACCCTGTGCATGGAAGTGGAGGACGAGGGCATCGGCATGGATGCGCAGACGTTGGAGCAGCTGTTCAGCCCGTTCTTCACCACCAAACCGAACGGCACCGGGCTGGGCCTGATGTCCTGCAAGCGCATTGTCGAAGGCTGCGGTGGCAGCATCGCGGTACGCAGCGTAGTGGGGCAGGGCACGTTGTTCGCGCTGCGCTTGCCGCTGGCCGTGGAGAGCGCAGCGACCGAGCCGGCAGAGCGGCAGGAAACCGCGATGACTCTGGGCAACGGCCAGCAGATTCTGGTTGTGGACGGTGAGGCCACCCGGCTGTCGTTGCTGGGCAACGCACTGTCCAGCCAGTCCTATCAGATGCACCTCGTCTCCGACGGAGCAGCTGCGTTGCGCTGGATGCAGCGCCAGGGGATGCCCGCGATGGTGATCGTCGACGGTGGACCCCGCTGCCTGGCCGCCAGTCATCTGCTTGCCGAGATGGCAGCGCTCGGCTACGCCGGGCCTGCGCTGGTGTTGTGTGAGGACACGGTAGCCGCCAGCGCACTGGCGGCGTTGCCGGGCAGGGTGCGGTTGCTGCCCAAGCCGCTGGAAATGCAGCAGGTCTTCCGCGCGGTCGCCGAGGGTCTGGCTGGCACCTGATTTTCGTGTCAGGTGACAGCACGGATGTGGGACTGCGGCAGGTGCCCTATCATGTACGCCCCACCACAGGAACGTCGCCTGCGGGCGATGCTCCGCCAGACCCGCCAAGAAACCGCATGACCACCGTGCTTTTGAGCCTGGGCAGCAACGTCCAGCCCCGCCGCTACCTGCACGCTGCGGTTGCGGCATTGGCCGAGCGCTTTGGCGCGGTGGTCGTTTCACCGAGCTACCGCACGGCAGCGGTGGGGTTCGAGGGCCCGGCCTTCCTCAACAATGCGGTGATGCTGCAGACCGACATGCCGCTGCAGGAGCTGGATGACTGGCTGCATGCGCTGGAGGATGCGCACGGGCGTGATCGCAGTGGCCCTCGTTTTTCCGATCGGACCCTGGACGTGGACGTGGTGTTCTACGGTGATCTGGTGGTAGAGGGGCCGGGCCATCTGCGCATCCCGCGCCCAGAGCTCAAGCACGCATTCGTGCTCAAGCCGCTGGCCGATATCGCCCCGGATTTTGTCGATCCGGTCAGTGGCCTGACCCTCGCGGCGCTGTGGCGCGCGCATCGGCAGCATGATGAGGTTTTCGAGACCGTGGAACTGGCGCCCGACGCCGACTGACCCGTCCATGGCACCGGCGGGTCATCGAGGAGACGACCGCACGATCGGCTCCCGCGCGCAGCGCGGTTGGGTCGGGCAGCTGCTGCTGCGTCCGGTCGCGCAGCGGTAGCAGCACCGGTCAGGTCAGGGTGCGGCCACCATCCACTCGCAGGGTGTGCCCGGTGACGAAGTCGGCGCCGGCAATCAGCCAGTGCACGGCTTCGGCGATCTCGTCCACGGTACCGGTGCGCGCCAGCGGCGTGCGCGCCAGCAGCGCCTGGCGGGCGAAGTCATCCTTGCCCTGTTCGGGCCACAGAATCGCACCGGGCGCCACCGCATTGACCCGCACCTTTGGCGCCAGTTCCAGCGCAAGGCTGCGTGTGACCATCTCCAGCGCGGCCTTGGCCATGGTGTAGGCGGCGTGGTCACGCATCGGGTCGGTGCCGTGCAGGTCGGTGAGGTTGACGATGCACCCCTGGCTGCGCCGCAGATGCGGTGCCGCCGCCTGCGCCAGCAGCAACGGCGCGCGCGCGTTGACCGCGTACAGGTCGTCGATCTGCTCGGCGCTGATCTGGCCCAGCGGGGTCGGGTAGAAGTTGGACGCATTGTTGACCAGCACGTCGAGCTGGCCGAAGTGGGCAACGGCCTGTTCAACCAGATCAGGCACGGTGTCGGCCTGGCGCAGGTCCGCCTGCAGGGCCAGTACGCTGCCCGGTACGGCACTCTCGAAACTGAAAGCCAGCTGCTGCAGTTCTTCGCTGGACCGGTTGGCATGCAGCACCACGCGGTAGCCGGCAAGGTGCAGACGCCCGGCAATGGCCGCGCCAATACGGCGCGCGCTGCCGGTGATCAGGGCGACGGGGGCAGGGGCGGTCATCGGTGCTCTCCAAGGCTCGGCTATCCTGTACCTATTGTCACCGCATTCGAAGACACCATGCAGCCCAACTTCCCCTTGCCCGATGCCGATGCCCTTGCCCATAGCGCGCAGCTGGCGGCGGGCCTGCGCGATGAAATCACCCGCCAAGGCGGGGCGATCCCGTTCTCCCGGTTCATGGAGCTGTGCCTCTATACGCCCGGATGGGGGTATTACAGCGCAGGTGCCAGCAAGTTCGGCGCCAGCGGCGACTTCACTACCGCACCGGAAATGGGCAGCCTGTTTGCGTCAACGGTGGCCAACGCGCTGGCGCCGGTATTCCAGCAGCTGCAGGGCCCGGCGCGGCTGCTGGAGCTGGGCGGCGGCAGCGGTGCCTTCGCCGAAGCGGTGCTGCTGCGGCTGGCCGAGCTGCAGGCGCTGCCAGCGCGCTATGCCATCCTCGAGCCCAGTGCGGATCTGCGCGAGCGGCAGCAGCAGCGGCTGCGGCAGAACCTGCCTGAGGCGCTCGCCAGCCGCGTCGAGTGGCTGGATCGCCCGTTCGATGACGACTGGGAAGGTGTGGTCTTTGCCAACGAGGTGATCGACGCCCTGCCTACACCGCGCTTTCTGATCAAGGACGGCGAAGTCTACGAAGAGACCGTGGAGCTGGACGCGCAGGGCGGCTTCGTGCGCGGGGCGCAGCCGGCCGACATGCTGCTGCACCAGGCAGTGCGTCATCTGGAGCGCTATCTCAAGCGTCCGTTCGCCGACGGTTACCGCTCCGAGCTGCTGCCGCAGCTGCCGTACTGGCTGCAGGCGGTGGCCGGCGGACTGCAGCGCGGTGCGCTGCTGTTTGTCGACTACGGCTACAACCGCGCCGAGTTCTATCAACCCGAACGCGACGACGGCACGCTGCGCGCGTTCTACCGCCACCACGTGCACAACGAGGTGCACCTGTGGCCGGGGCTGCAGGACATCACCGCCTCGGTGGATTTCACCGCCATGGCCGAAGCAGGCCTGCACGCGGGTTTTGATCTTGCCGGCTATTGCAGCCAGGCCAGCTTCCTGCTCGGCAATGGTCTGGACCAGTGCCTGGCGCTGGCCGACGAGCGCACCGACGACGTCGGCCGCGTACAGCTGCGCGACCAGTTGAAGAAGCTGACCCTGCCCAGTGGCATGGGTGAGCGCTTCCAGGTCATCGGGTTGCAGCGTGAGGTGGACTTCGAGCCGGCCTTCGAGCTGGGTGACCTGAGCTGGCGACTGTGACAGCAGCACTGTGCCTCAAACCGCTGCGGCGCCCGGTGCTGTGGGCCAGCCTGTGGTGGCTGGCCGTGCTGGGGCTGGTGGTGGTCTGCCTGATGCCACCGCCGCCACTGGCGCTGCCGGCAGGCAGTGACAAGGTTGAACACTTTCTCGCCTATTTCCTTCTGGCTGCCAGTGCGGTGCAGCTGTATCGCGGCGGACGCCCGTTGCTGTGGGTCGGGCTCGGGCTGGTGCTGCTGGGCATTGGCATCGAGTTCGCGCAGGGCGCGTTGACCGCGACCCGTGTGGCCGACCCCTTTGATGCGGCGGCCAACACCGTCGGCGTGCTGGCGGGGCTGGCCACCGCGCTGACGCCGCTGCGGGACCTGCTGCTGCGGTTGAAGGGGTGATGGCACAAGCCACGGCAGGTGGCGTGGGGTGAGGTCGGCAACGGCAACGGCGTGACGACCAACGGTCGTCACCTACCGAAAGCCACGGCCGCAGCGTTGTACTCAGCGCGGCTGCAGGGTCACTTCGTCCAGCACCCACATCGTCGGCCGCGTGTCGCCGGTGAAATTGATGCACAGGTCAGCGATCCCCGCTGAGCCGCTCGGCAGCTTCGCCTCCAGCGAGACGAACCCATCCGCGTCCGGACGTGCGGGCAGAGCCACCTCGGCCAACGCGGGCCCCTTGCAGTCGCCGCGGCGGATCCTCATTTCACCGTGCGCGCGCTGCGCCAGCTCGAACTGACGGTTCGCCTCGTCATGCGCCAGCTGGAAGTAGTAGGGAATATTGCCCGCGCGCACCCGCACGTTCGCGATCCCGTCCAGGTCGGCGGCCGGCCAGCGCCAGCAGGGATTGAAGATGTCCACGTTGAACACCGCTCGCGGACCGTCGGCCGGGCCATCGTCTTCCAGTCGCAGCACCAGCTTGCCCGAGTCGGGACAGGTGGCCAGCTGCTGGTGGCTGCGGCTGAGCAGCGATTGCGCGGTATAGCGGACCTGTGTCGCCGCTTCGGCCAGCGGCTCGCCCTCGAAGAACGCCGCGGCATTGACCGTCACTGGCACGGGGGCATGCAGCGGCTGCGTGTACAGCGGCGACTGCGCGGTTACCGGCGTGCCGTCGGTGCTGTACCGCACCTCATAGCCCAGCGGGTTGGCCAGGGTGATGTCGACGGTGCCGGCACTGCGCTGGTTCTGCATCTGCACGTCCACTTCGAAAGGCGTCTGCGCATACGCCAGGCCCCACGCGCGGTAACGCTCAAGCTGGGCGGGCAGGCGCGCCAGGAAATCGCCGAAGTCGCGACGGTCGGCGGGGCTCCAGCCGGTTTCCGCCACCGCGGCCAGGCGCGGGAACAGGTTGTGCTGCAGGCGCGCGAAGCTGCGCGTGTGCTCGGTGAACATATTGGCCTGCAGGCCCAGGATGTGGTGCTGCTTGTCGGCGGGCAGGGTGGCCGGCACCGGCTCGAAGGTGTAGACCTTGGCCAGGTCGACCTGCAGCGGCCGGCCCGGTGGTTCGTTGGGCGAGGCGGTCTGCAGATAATCCAGATACAGATGGGTGACCGGGGACATGACCACGTCATGGCCGCTGCTGGCCGCCGCCAGGCCGCCTTCGGTGCCGCGCCAGGACATCACCGTGGCCTGCGGTGGCAGGCCGCCCTCGAGAATCTCGTCCCATCCGATCAGGCGCCGGTCGTGCTGCTCGAGAAACGTCTCCAGCCGCTTGATGACATGGCTCTGCATGGCCATCTCGTCGGCGGCACCGAGCTCTCGCATGCGCTGCTGGACGCGCGCCGAGGCGATCCACTGGTCCTTGACCGCCTCATCGCCGCCCACGTGTACATAGCGGGCAGGGAACAGGGCAATGACTTCCTCGAGCACGTTTTCCAGAAAGACAAAGGTGTCTTCTTCCACATTGAACAGGTTGGGAAACACGCCCCATTCGCTCAAGGGTTTCAAGGGCGTGTCCAACACGCCCAGTTCGGGATAGGCCGCAATGGCGGCAGTGGCGTGCCCGGGCACATCGATTTCCGGAATCACCTGGATGTGCCGCTCGCCGGCATAGGCGATGACCTCGCGGATCTGCTCCTGGGTGTAGTAACCGCAGTAAGGGCGCTCGGCGCCCGTCACCGGGTCGCGTCCGCCATCGCCGGCCGGCAGACGGCAGCTGCCCACTTCGGTCAGCTTCGGATAGCGCTTGATCTCCATGCGCCAGCCCTGGTCATCGGTGAGGTGCCAGTGCAGGGTGTTGAGTTTGTGCGCGGCCATCGCATCGATGACCTGCCTGATCTCCTCCAGACTCTGGAAATGCCGGGCCGAGTCGAGCATGAAACCGCGCCAGGTGAAACGCGGGCCGTCCTCGATGGTCAGCGCAGGCACCTTGCCCGCGCTGCCGCCGGTCGCCAGCTGGGCCAGGGTGGTCGCGCCGTAGAACAGACCCGCTTCATCCACCGCGCGCACCACGATGCCGTGGCTGTCGCTGTGCAGGCTGTAGCTTTCCGGGCCCATCGCCGGTTTCGGCGACAGTTCGAAGCGCACGCCATCATTGCCACGCCCGCTGGCCAGCGTCAGCTGCGGGCCGCCGCTGCGCGCCAGCAGCGTGGCGAACTGGGTGGCAACGCGACGGGCGGCCTCGCCCTGCGCCCGCAGCGGCGTGGTGGCAGCCAACGCGTAGCCGCTGCCACGGCCGGGTTCCACGTTCACCGGCGCGGGAATCAGCATCAGGCTGCCGGCGCGCAGCCGGGGGCCAGAGGCCTGTGCGTCAGGCGCTGGGTCCGCCTCGGCCCGTGCCGGGGCCGCAGGCAGGGTGGCCAGCAGGCCGGCGAGCAGGCTCACCTGTAGAGCGGTGGCGCGCAGCTGGGCGCGGGTAGGCGTGGTCATCGGAAAGACTCCTGTGAGCAGCAGCGGGATGCGGTCGTGCGAAAAAAAGCCGGGCCCGGAATGATCCAGGCCCGGCGTGCTTGCGGAACTGCAGATTGTGTGGTGAAGGTATCAGTACTTGAAGCGCAGGTTGAGGTAGTACTGGCGCCCGTTGCTGTAGAACGAGGTCGGGATGGTCGCGCTCTGGTAATACTTGAAGGTCGGGTTGTTGAGGTTCAGACCGTCCAGGCTGATGCTCAGCCAGTCGGTGGCCTTGTAGCTCAGCGACGCCGACAACGTGCCGAAATCATCCTGGTAGTACGGGTTGGCGCCGGACAGGCTGATCAGGAACGCCGAGCGGTAGGTGTAGCTGACACGTGCACCGAAGCGGTCATTCTCGAAGAACGCACCCAGGTTGTAGGTGTTCTTCGAGGTGCCCTGCAGGTTGTGGCTGCCATCTTCCCAGGTGTGCGAGGAACGGCCGTTGGCGTAGGTGTAGTTGGCGGTGATGCCGAAGTTGTCGCCGATCGGCTGTTCGTAGGTGAACTCGGCGCCGGTGACCTTGCCGTCGGTGTTGATCGGCGCGGCCACTTCGTAGGCTTCCAGCTGGTTGGTCAGCTCGCTGTACAGCATGCGGGTCTGCACGTCGAAGGCGATGTAGTCCTTCAGGTCCATGCCGAACACACCGACCGACAGCAGGCCGCGCGGCATGAAGTACCACTCCAGGTTCATGTCCAGATTGGTGGACAGCACCGGCTTGAGGTTCGGGTTGCCACCGCCGCCGGTGCGGGTCAGGTCCGAGCCCCACGACGATGCGCCCAGCGCCGAGAAGTCCGGCAGGGTCTGGGTCTGCGAGGCGGCCACGCGAAGCACCAGCCTGTCGTCCAGATCGAATTTGAAGTTGGCACTGGGCAGCAGGCGGTCATGCTTGTTCTGGAAATACTGCGCCTTCCACATGCCGAACAGGCTGCTTACATCGGCATTGGCCGCATCGCTCACCGCCAGGTAGGTGTTGATGTCCTGCTTGACGTTGACGTAGCGCACGCCGATGTTGCCGCTCCACCAGTCGCCGACGAAGTTGGCCTGCAGGTAGGCGGCCCAGTTCTTCTCGGCCACCTTCCACTCGGCACCATAGTTGTGGCGACCGGTCGGGCCGTCATTGCCGGCCAGCCAGGTGGAGTTGTTGATGATGGCGTCCTTCAGCGCGCCCGGGGTGTAGTACCACAGGTTGCGCGGGAAGCTGCCGCCGATGCCGCTGGCAAAGCCGCTGGGGTAGTTGGCGGTGGCACCGCCCTGCAGGGCCGCCCAGATATCGCCCGGGGTCGCGCCTTCCGGCGACAGCGCCTCGCGGCGATGGTCGGCATAGCGGGCACCGAAATCAATCGAGGACACCACGCCGCTGTTGAAGTAATGGCTGAAATCAACCGTGGCGAACTTTTCCTCATCTTCGGCGGTGACTTCCTGGTTGCCCCAGGTGCCACCCCATGCGGCGGCCGCCGGGCTGAGGTCGCCGCCGACGTTCCAGTCCACCGGCGAGCCCTTGCCGTGGGTGGTCCAGCTGGCACCACCGCCGTTGGCCATGGTCAGCTCGGCGATGAACTGACGCGGCGTCGAGCCGGTGCCCTTGGTGCGGCCGGCCTGGAGTTTCATGCCCAGGTTGTCGTTGATCTGCCAGTCGGTGTCGAAGGTGATGTAGTTGGTCTTGGACGAGGCCTCGCGGTAGATCATGTCGTAGACCGCGTAGCTGGTGCCCGGTTGACCGGTGTAGTTGGCCTGGGTGAGCACGCCGTCCTTCACCACGTAGCCGGGGTCTGGTGCCTGGCTGCGCGCGAACGCGCTGCCCCACATCATGAAGTTGCGGTTGTAGTTGTTGGCATCCATCTTCGAGCTGAAGCCATTCAAGCCGAAGGTCAGGTCGTCACTCGGCTTGAACTGCACCGACAGCAGGCCGCCCTTGCGCTCGCGGGTCTGCTCGAACAGGGTCGAGCCGAGCAGGCCAGGTACCTTGACGCCGATCAGATCGGGGTTGGTCAGGGCGACCGGGTCGGACGCACCGATTTCAAAGAAGCCGCCCGGCACTTCCTGCGCTTCGCGGCGCAGTTCGCGCTTCTGGCTGAAAGCCTGCAGCATCACGCCAAAGGTATTGGCTTCGTTCTTGAAGTTGAACAGCGCCGACAGCTGCGGGTCGTAGGAGTCGGCCTGGTCGGAGTACACCGCGCCGATCGAGCCTTCGGCGGTGAACGGCTTGGCGAACTGCAGCGGCTTGCGGGTGATGACGTTGACCGTGCCGGTGGTGCCGCCGTCCTGCAGCTTGGCCTGCGAGGACTTGTTGACCTCCACCGAGCTGACCAGCTCGGAGGGCAGCAGCGTGTAGCTGACGCTGCGGCCGACGTTGTTGCCCTGGCTGAGCACGAACCAGTCCGCCGAGGCGACGGTGTGCCCGTTGATCAAGGTCTGGGTCAAGCTGGGGCTGGTGCCGCGCAGGCTGACGCGGTCGGATTCGTCGAAGCCGCCCTCGTCGGCGCTGGCCGAGCTGATGTTCACGCCCGGCAGGCGCTGCAGGGTGTCGGCCACGTTGCGCGCCGGCAGCTTGCCGACGTCTTCGGCGGTGACCACTTCCAGGCGGGCATTGGCCTCACGCTTGGTGTCCAGCGACTTTTCCATCGAGCCGCGGATGCCGGTGACGGTAATGGTGTCCAGGTCGGTGGCGGACTGCGCCTGCTGCGCATGTGCGCTGAAGGCCAGGCAGCTGACGATGGCGGCCGAAAGCAGGGACGTGCGGGTGTTCATGATGTCTCTCCTCATCATTGGTAGTCGCCTGTTCGGCGCGCGGTTACAGCGTTGATTGGGTGCATGCGTCAAAAACTGACGCTATGGGACGCGAGGTGATGCAGATTCCGATGGAGCACAATGCGGCGCGGTTTTTCTGTGGGGCGGGGCGATCAGTGGGCGTGGCGGCCCAGGTACCAGCTGGCGGCCCCGATCACCCCGAGCTGGCCGTGTTCGACCACCTTCACCGGGATGCGGGCCAGGGCCTCGGACATCGGCCCCTTGTTGAGGTAGCGCTCGACGAAGCTGCTGCTCTGCAGGAAGTCGCGGATCTGCGGCAGGATGCCGCCGGCCAGGTAGACGCCGCCGTGGGCGCCATAGGCCAGGGCCATGTCGCCGATCGTGCTGCCGAGCAGGCCGCAGAACACGTCCAATGCCTGCCGCGCGATCGCGTCGCTGCCGTCCAGCGCAGCAGCAGTGACCGCGCCCGGGGTGGTCAGGCAGGCGGGGCAGTCAGCGATCGCACACAGCGCGTTGTACAGGTTGATCAGGCCGGGGCCGGACAGGGCGTGTTCGATCGAGACGTGACGACGGTCGCGCTGCATATGACGCACGATGGCCATTTCCAGTTCGGTGCTGGCCGCCAGCGTCGGCTGTCCGCCTTCGGTGGCCAGCACCACCGCGCCCCGTGCGGTCGGAATCCACACCGCCGCGCCCAGCCCGGTGCCGGGGCCCACCACCAGTGTCGGCGCGCGCGGCGCGGTGGCCGGGCCACACAGCTGCAATACCCCCTGCGCATCGACCTGGTCGGCGGCATAGGCCACTGCTTCGAAGTCGTTGACGATGAACACCTCGCGCAGACCGAGCTCCCCCTCGATCTGTCGCGCCGACAGCGGCCACGGCACGTTGGCGGTGATCACCGTTCCGTCCGCGCGCGCATGCCCCGCCGTGGCGACCACGCAGTGGGCAGGACGCGGGCCGTCGCCGATGAAGTCGGCCAGGATGGCCGACAGCCCCGCGTGGTCGGCGTTGCGGTAGGTGCGGTAGGCCAGCAGCTGCACCGGGTGGGCGGGGTCGGCGCCGGCCTGCACGCGTGCCACGCGCACGTGGGTGCCGCCAACGTCGGCTGCCAGGAACGACGGCACGCGCGGGCTCACTTCACGGACAACAGGCTGACTGGCGGCGGTCACGCTGACTCCCTGCAACCGGCACGAGGGGCCGGCGATCGAGGCCGAGTCTGTTACTGCGTTGACAACGATGTCAACGAGTTTGTGAAGTTTTCGTTGCTGCGCTGCAACGCGTGGTTTCCGCCGTAAACGTTTTCATTGAAATATTGCATGGTTCACGACGCTCTTGGCGCACAGGGGATGCGCGACGTTGTGGTGCAGTCTGACCGACAGCTATCGGGCATGCGGCAGTGCAGCATTGAAAGCGCTGGCGTGATGGGCAGGTTGACAAGCACGCGTGGGCATCGAATAAATGTGACAACGTTGTTCCCAGCCATCTTCGACGTTTCCGCATGGAGCACGTCGCTGCAGGAGTCTTGCCTGATGTCCGCCGTCCCCGCTGCGCGTACCAGCAGTCCCGTGGTCTCCATCGCCATCGTCGGCGCCCTGTTTTTCCTGATCGGCTTTCTGACCTGGTTGAACGGGCCGTTGATCACCTTCGTCAAGCTGGCCTTCGAGCTGGACGAGGTCGGCGCCTTCCTGGTGCTGATGGTGTTCTACCTGTCCTACTTCTTCCTGGCGCTGCCCTCGTCGTGGATCCTGCGCCGCACCGGCATGAAGAAAGGCCTGGCGCTGAGCCTGCTGGTGATGGCGGCCGGCGCGGCCCTGTTCGGCGAGTTTTCCACCCAGCGCTGGTATGCCGGTGCGCTGTCGGGCCTGTTCGTGATCGGCTCGGGCCTGGCCCTGCTGCAGACGGCGATCAACCCCTACATCAGCATCCTGGGGCCGATTGAAACCGCCGCGCGCCGCATCGCGGTGATGGGCATCTGCAACAAGGTCGCCGGCATTCTCGCCCCGATCGTCATCGGCACCCTGGTGCTGCACGGCATCGGCGACCTGGCCGGAGCGGTGGAAGCGGCCGATGCGGCAACCCGCGAGGTGCTGCTCAACGAGTTTGCGAGCAAGATCCACGCGCCCTACCTGGCCATGGCCGCGCTGCTCGCCGTGCTCGCGGTGGCGGTGCTGTTTTCGCCGCTGCCAGAAATCCGTGCGTCGGAGGCCAATGCCACGCCGGCGACGGCAGGCCGCAGCGAACGTCGCAGCATCTTCCAGTTCCCGCACCTGTGGCTGGGCGTGCTGTGCCTGTTCTTCTACGTAGGCGTGGAGGTGATGGCCGGTGATGCGATTGGCACCTACGGCCATGGCTTCAACCTGCCGCTGGACCAGACCAAGATGTTCACCTCGTTGACGCTGGGCGCGATGCTGCTTGGTTACGTGGCCGGCCTGCTGCTGATTCCCCGCGTGGTTTCGCAGTCGCGCTACCTGAGCATCTCGGCCGTGCTGGGCGTACTGTTCTGCCTCGGCGCCTATTTCACACAGGGCTATGTCTCGGTCGGCTTCGTCGCGCTGCTGGGGTTTGCCAATGCGATGATGTGGCCGGCCATTTTCCCGCTGGCCATCCGCGGACTGGGCCGCTTCACCGAGACCGGCTCGGCGCTGCTGGTGATGGGCATCGCTGGCGGGGCGATCATTCCGCAGTTGTTTGCCGTGCTCAAGCAGCACATGGATTTCCAGCTGGTGTTCGGCCTGCTGATGATTCCCTGCTACCTCTACATCCTGTTCTATTCGCTGGTGGGCTATCGCATGGGCCTGCCCCGTGACGCTGGCTGATCGGCGATCATGGGCGGACGTGAACCACCGCAGGTAACCCCAATGCGCAGAGCGACCATCAAGGATGTGGCAGAGCAGGCGAAGGTCTCGCTGAAGACGGTATCGCGGGTCATCAACAACGAACCGTCGGTGATGCAGGCCACCCGTGCACGCGTGCTGCGGGCCATCGCCGAGCTGGACTACGAGCCCGATCCTTCCGCGCGCAATCTGCGCAGCGGCAGCAGCTTCGTGGTCGGTCTGGTGTATGACAATCCCAACCCGTACCACATCATCGGTGTGCAGAACGGCGTGCTGGCCGCGTGCCGCGAAACCGGCTTCGGGCTGCAGATCCATCCCTGTGATTCCAGTTCGCCGCTGCTGGCCGATGAGCTGGCCGACTGGGTGCAGCGCTCGCGGTTGGCGGGGTTGGTGCTCACCGCGCCGATGTCCGAGCGTGCCGACCTGGTGCAGGCGCTGGTTGCGCGCGGCATCAAGCTGGTGCGCATCATCGCCGCCACCGCCGACCCCGACGACGGCCCCTGTGTGTTCGTCGATGACCGCGAAGCCGCATACGAGGTCACCGAGCACCTGATCCAGCTGGGCCACCAGCGCATCGGGTTCCTGTGGGGGGGCAGCTCGCACCGTTCCTCGGGCGAGCGCCATGCCGGCTACGAGGCGGCGCTGAAGGATTACGGCATCACCGCCGACAAGCACCTGGTGGTTCAGGGTGACTACACCTTCGACGACGGCTTCCGCGGTGCGCGCCGTCTGCTGGCGCTGCGTGAGCCGCCAACGGCGATCTTCGGCTCCAACGATGAAATCGCCGCCGGTGTGCTGGCCGCGGCCAAATCAGCAGGCATGAACGTGCCCTACGACCTGTCCATTGCCGGTTTCGAGGACAGCCCGTTCTCGCGCCAGTCGTGGCCGCCGTTGACCACCGCCAAGCAGGCAACCGAGGACATCGCCCGCCATGCCGCGCGCCTGCTGATCGCGCAGCTGCGCAGCGATGCCTACGACGAAACCCCATCGCCGCTGCACAACCAGGGCTTCGTGCCGCAGCTGGTGGTGCGTGGCTCCACCGCGCCGATGCGGCCTGCCGCTGCCCGTGCACTTCCTGACACCCCCCCTGAGTAAACGCCATGCCGCTGCCTGCCCCGACCGAGACCCTGATGCACCGCGAGGCTGCCGAAGCGGCTGCCGTGGTCGCCCACCAGTTGCTGGCCAACCGGTCCGTGGTCGAGGCGCTGGCAGCCGAACTGCGGCAGACACCGCCGCCGTTCGTGGTGACCTGTGCGCGTGGCAGTTCGGACCATGCCGCCACCTACGCCAAGTACGTGCTGGAAACCCAGCTGGGGGTGGTGGTGGCCTCGGCCTCGCCCTCGGTCGGGTCGGTCTATGAAGTGCCCCTGCAATTGCGCGGTGCGCTGTTTCTGGTGATCTCGCAGTCCGGCAAGAGCCCGGACCTGCTGCGCAACGCCGAGGCGGCCAGGGCCGCTGGCGCGCGCGTGGTGGCGCTGGTCAATGTCGAGGACTCGCCGTTGGCGCAGCTGGCCGACACGGTCATTCCGCTGCGCGCCGGCGCCGAGCGCAGCGTGGCGGCGACCAAAAGCTACCTGGCCTCGTTGTCGGCGATCCTGCAGCTGGCCGCCAGCTGGAAGCAGGATGCTGTGCTGCTGGGCGCGCTGGAAACCCTGCCGCAGGCCATGGCGCAGGCCTGGGACTGCGACTGGAGCCCCATGGCTACGGGCCTGCAGCCGGCCAGCAACCTGTTCGTGCTCGGTCGTGGCATCGGACTGGGTGCGGCGCAGGAAGCAGCGTTGAAGTTCAAGGAGACCTGCGGCCTGCATGCCGAAGCCTACAGCTCGGCCGAGGTCAAACATGGGCCGATGGCGCTGGTGGGGCCGGGCTTTCCGGTGCTCGCCTTCGCCCAGCCGGATGGCACCGGCGCCGGTACTGCTGCCGTGGCGCAGGAGTTCGCCGGGCGCGGTGCACAGGTGTGGCTGGCTGGCGCCGGGGGCAGCCTGCCGCAGCCGCAGGCGCCGCACCCGCTATGTGCTCCGTTGCTGGTGGTGCAGAGCTTCTACAAAGCCATCAACGCACTGGCGCTGAGCCGCGGGCACAACCCGGATCTGCCGCCGCATCTGAACAAGGTCACGGAGACAGTCTGATGGCAACCGTGCTGCGCAATGCCCGCGTGCTCACCGGTGATGACTTCCGCGATGATCTGGCCGTGGTCATCGAGCACGGACGGATCACCGCCCTGCTGCCTGATGCCGCGCCGCAGCTGGGCCATGCCGCCGAACAGGTGGACCTCGGCGGTGGCTGGCTGCTGCCGGGCTTCATCGACGTGCAGGTCAACGGCGGCGGCGGTGCGCTGTTCAACGCCACGCCGGACGTAGAGACGCTGCGCATCATTGCCGATGCGCACCGCCGCTTTGGCACCACCGCGCTGCTGCCCACGCTGATCAGCGATGACGTGGCGGTGATGCGCGCGGCGATCAGCGCCACCGGACAGGCCATCGAGGAAGGCGTGCCCGGCGTGCTCGGCCTGCATCTGGAGGGGCCCTACATCGCGCCGGCACGCAAGGGAACGCACGACGCCAGCAAGTTCCGCGTGCCCGACGCCGAAGAAGTGGCGATGGTGACCTCGCTGCAGAACGGGGTGACCCTGGTCACGCTGGCGCCCGAACGCGTACCGCTGGAGACGATCCGCGCGCTGGTCGAGCGCGGCGTGATCGTGGCCGCCGGGCACACCGCCGGCAGCTACGAGCAGATCCGCGCTGGGCTGGACGCTGGCATCCGCGGTTTCACCCATCTCTACAACGCGATGAGCCCGCTGCAGGGGCGCGAGCCCGGCGCGGTCGGCGCGGCGCTTGAAGACCGCGACAGCTGGGTCGGCATCATTGTCGATGGCGTACACGTGCACCCGGCCAGCCTGCGCGTGGCGCTGGCGGCCAAGCCGCGCGGGCGCCTGCTGCTGGTGACCGACGCGATGCCGCCGGTCGGCGCTGCCGACCCGGAATTCACGCTGTACGGTGAGGTGATTACCGCGGTGGATGGCGTGGTGCGCAATGCGGCCGGCGCGCTGGCCGGCTCGGCGCTGGACATGGCCACCGCCGTGCGCAACACGGTGCAGCTGCTCGGCCAGCCGTTGGCCGAGGCGGCGCGGATGGCCTCGACCTACCCGGCGCAGTTCCTCAATGTGGATGATCGGCTGGGCCATATCGCCGAAGGCTTCCAGGCCGACCTGGTGCTGCTGGATGATGCATTGCAGGTGCAGGGCACCTGGATCGCCGGCCAGTACCAGCACGCATGAGTGCTGCCCCCGGCGCACGGCTGGCCTCGATCGATGCGCTGCGTGGCATGACCGTCGCGGCGATGCTGCTGGTCAACAATCCCGGTGACTGGGGCCATGTCTACGCGCCGCTGCAGCACGCGGTGTGGGACGGCTGCACGCCGACCGATCTGGTGTTTCCGTTCTTCCTGCTGCTGGTTGGCGTGTCGCTGGCCTTCAGCGTTGCGCCGCGAGCGCACGACACCGCGCTGCGGCCTGCGCTGGCGCGCGGCGTAGTGCAGCGTGCACTGCGCATCCTCGCAGCAGGCGCAGTGCTGCACCTGCTGATCTGGTGGGCACTGGACGTGGCGCATTTCCGGCTGTGGGGCGTACTGCAGCGCATTGCCGTCTGCGCGGCGGGGGTGGGGTTGCTGGCGGTGTACGGCTCGCGGCGCCTGCAGGGCGTCGTCCTGCTGGCGCTGCTGCTGGGCTATGCCGCGGTGCTGATGACCGCCGACAGCCTCGCGCCGCTGGTCAACCCGGCCAGCCGGCTGGACACCGCACTGTTTGCGCCGTGGCTCTACCAATGGGACCCGGTGACCGGACGGGGTCATGACCCGGAAGGCCTGCTGAGTACGCTGGGCGCGTTGGCCACCACACTGCTGGGCCTGCTCGCCGGCCAGCTGCTGCGTGCGGGTCGCCTGCGCGCGCTGGGCTCGGCGGCCGGGCTGGCCCTGCTGCTCGGCTGGGTCGGCGCGGACCTGCTGCCGTGGAACAAGCAGCTCTGGACACCGAGCTATGTACTGTGGACCGGCGGCTGGGCAATGCTGGCGCTGCTGCTGGCGCATCTGCTGATCGACCAGCGCGGCTGGCCCGCGCTGGGGCGCCGCTTCGGCGTCAATGCGATCACCGCGTATCTGGGCTCCGGCGTGATGACGGTCGGACTGATCGCCAGCGGCGCCTGGGCTGCTCTGCAGGCGTCGGCGCTTGCGCTGCTGGGTGACGCGGCGATGGCCTCGCTGGCCTGCGCGGTTGCGTTCGTGGCGGTGTGGTGGGCGATCATGTGGTGGCTGGATGCACGCCGCCTCTACCTGAAGATCTGAGCGGGGCAGGGCGCTGCGCTCGGCAGGTGACGACGGGCAGGTGACGACGGATAGGTGACGACTGGTAGGTGACGACTGTCAGTCGTCACGCTTCTGCTCCTGCCCTTGACAAGGGCTGCCTGCCAGCCGGCGGCATCTTGCAACTGGTGCATGTGCCGCCCGCGCGCAGGGGCGCCACGCATTTCCTCCATGCGGCGGCGCATGGTGTCTGCGACATCATGTTCACGCCGCCCCCGACAAGGTGTTGACGTTTCTGGACAGTCTTTTGACGTCCGCCCCGCCGATCCGTGATCCCCGTCTGGTAATGCCGTCTTCGCACAGGAGTCTCGCATGTTGCCTGCCGCATCCCGTCGTGCCCGCCTTTCCCTCGCCATCCTCGCTGCGCTGCCGTTGCAGGCACTGGCCGACTGCTCGCCTGTCGCCCCGGTGTCCGGTCAAACAGTGACCTGCACGCCCGACCCGCCCAATCCATCGACAACCCCGATCCGGCCGGTTGCAGGCGCTGCCGACGTTGTCGTGACGGTCCAGAGCGGCGCCGAGCTGCGTACCAGCGGCGCACATGCCATCGCCTTCGGCGCGGGCGGCAGTGGTGTCATCGACAACGCCGGTACCATCGCTGCTGGGGGAGGCGCCTGGGCGGCGCTGACGTCCGGATCGGTACTGACGGTCAGCAACGCGGCCACCGGCGTGCTGCAGTCGCTGCAGGACCGTGCGCTGCTGCTCACCGCGGGCAGCCAGCTGATCAACGCGGGCAGCATCCAGAGCGGCGCCGGGCCGGGTGTGCTGTTCAGCGGAACCGGTAACAGCCAGGTGATCGACACCGGCACCATCGTCGGTCCAGGCGGCGGCATCGTGTTCGGCGGCGGTAACGACCTGCTCGACATGCAGGCCGGCAGTGTCGGTGCGGTCAGCCAGGGGGCAGGCGCCGATATGCTGCTGCTCAGTGGCGGCACGCTGGCCAGCGTCGACCAGGGTGATGGTGATGACAGCATGGTGGTCACCGGCGGCACGGTCATCGGTACCGTGCAGCAGGGCAACGGCGTGGACCGCTTCGAAATGAGCGGCGGCACACTGGGCGCGCTGCTGCAGGGCGACAACTACGATTATTTCCGTATGACCGGGGGTCGGATCATCGGTGCCTTCGAGGATGGCGACTACGCCGAGATGACCGGCGGGCGCATCGGCCGGGTCAATCTCAAGCTGGACAACAATGTCTTCGACATGTCCGGCGGCACCATCGACGGCAACCTGGTGGCCGGCTTCGGCAACGACACGATCATCCTGTCCGAGGGTTACATCGGCGGCAACATCAGCGTCAGCGGCGGCGACGACAGCGTCACCATCACCGGTGGTACGGTGCGCGGCGAGGTGCGGTTGAGCTTCGGCCAGGACCGTTTTGAATGGAATGGCGGCGGTGTGGTCTACGGCTTGATCGATCTGGGCGAAGGCGATGACAGCGCGCGGCTGGCCAACCTCAACCAGTCGCATCTGGGCGCCTTGCCCGGGCTCGATGGCGGGCTGGGCGATGACGTGCTGCTGATGGACAACGTCAAGGCCACCGGCGTGGACCGCTTCACCGGCTGGGAGCAGATCGAGCTGCGCAACGACACGCAGCTGACCTTCGACGGCAGGCTGCTGCTCGGCGATGCAGGCTCCGGCACCGGCACGTTGCAGGTCGACGCCGGCAGTGCGCTGTTTGCCAGTGGCACCGTGGGTGGCATCGCCGCCTTCGGCAGCGGCGCGCTGGCCAACGTCATCAATGCGGGCCGTATCGACCTGAGCAGCAACGGCAGTGCCGGTGACCGCTTCACCATCGTCGGCAACTACACCGGCAACGGGGGCGGGCTGTATCTCAATACCGTACTGGGTGATGACAGCTCGGCCAGCGACCGGCTGCTGGTCGAAGGCGGGCGCATCGCGGGGCAGACCGGTATCGGCATCCTCAACGCGGGTGGCACCGGCGCGGCGACCACGCTGGATGGGATCATGGTGGTGCAGGCGCTGAACGGCGCCACCAGCACGGCCGATGCGTTCGCGCTGTTCAACCCGATCTCGGTCGGCGCCTACGAGTACTTCCTGTTCAAGGGCGGGGTGAGTGCGGGTACCGGCGAGAACTGGTACCTGCGCTCCACCCTGGTGGCCAGTGTGACCCCCGCGCCGGCACCGGTGCCAACGCCGACCCCGCCGGTGCCCGCGCCGGTGCCAGCGCCCCCGGAAGATCTGGGCGCCGAGCCGGTCGATCTGCCCCCGGCACCGCCACCGCCGCCGGATGTGCCCACCGACCCGGAAGCGCCCGATCCCGATCCCATCGCGGCCGAGCCTGCACCACCGGCACCGCCGCCGGAGCCGCCGCCGGTGCCGGCGCCGACGGTGGAGGTACCGCCGCCGGTGCCGGACACGCCGGCCGTGCTGCCCACGGCGGTTGCCACCCCGCCCACGCCAGGCGCGCGCGCGCCGCGCGGCGAGGTGGTGCCGATCTATCGGCTGGAAACGCCGGCCTATGCGGTGCTGCCGTCGCTGTTGCGCACGGTGTCGCAGGCCAGCCTGGGCACCTTCCAGGAACGGCAGGGCGAACAGCGGCTGTTGGCCGGGCAGGGCGGCCTTCGCGGCGCCTGGGCACGTCTGGTGGGCAGCAGCGAGCAGCAGCATTGGCAGGGCGATGCGTTGACCGGTTTCGACGGTGACCTGCAGGGGCTGCAGGCAGGTGTGGATCTGTACGCCAGCACCGACGGTGCGCTGCATCATCAGCTGGGCGTGTTCGCCGGGCGCACACGCGCCGTTGGCCGCATCACCGGCCTGGCGTTGGGCTGGGAGAACGTGCAGGTCGGCCAGACCCGCCTGGACGACAAGCATGTGGGCCTGGCCTGGACGCTCAACGGCGGCAACGGTGGCTACCTCGATGCAGTGGTGCTGCAGAGCCGCTATCGCGGCAAGGCATGGTCCACCCGCGGCCTCGGCATCGACCTGCGTGGTGATGGCACCACGGCCTCCGTGGAGGTGGGCAAGCCGTTGCTGCGGTTCGGCCAGTCGGCGTGGTGGCTGGAGCCGCAGCTGCAGGTGATCTGGCAGCAGCAGGATCTGGATGATGCCGCTGACGCGGTGGCGGCGATCCGTTTTGGCGGTGATGCCGCGTGGACGGGGCGCGCGGGGCTGCGGCTTGCCGCCGATTACGGGCTGGCCGACAACGGCTGGCAGCCGTACTTCAAGCTCAATTACTGGACCACGCTGTCGGGCGATGACCACATCGACTTCGATGACAACCGCATTCTCGCCGGGCAGCGCACCCGCGCCTGGGAAGTGGGTGCCGGTGTGGTGGGCCGCTTCAACCGCACCGTGAGTGCGTATGCGGTGGCCGACTACACCCGCGACCTGGAGAACCAGGATCGTCGTCGACGCAGTGTGCAGGGCACGGTGGGCCTGCGGTTGGATTGGTGAGGTTCAGGCCGGTGAGCAGCGGTCCGGCTGCTCACCGGTAGAATGGCAGCCACGCAACCGCCCAACCGGCCCAAGGAGACACCGTGCAGGACGAAGACCAGTTTGAAGCCCTCAATGACCTGGAAGTGCGCCTGCTGCAGGCACAGGACGGCACGCTGACCGCGCAGGCGTTCCTTGATGGTCTGCTGACCGAGAGTGTCATCGTGCTGCTGGACAAGCCGGTGGCGGAAGACTCGGAATGGGATGACGCAACCACCCCGCTGGTGCTGACCAACGAGGCAGAGCAGCCCATGTTTGCGGTGTTCACTGCGGTCGACCGCGCACGGCCGTGGGCAGAACAGCTGGAGCAGTTCGAAAATGCGCTGCAGGTCGAGTTCCAGTGGCTGGTCGGCGCAATGGCCGAAGGCGTCGGCATCGTGCTCAACCCGGGCTTCGATGTCGGCATGGAGATCGTGCCGGAGGCAATGGCGCAGCTGAAGGAACGTGCTGCTGCCTTCGTGCGCGCAGCGGGCACCCACTGAGTGGGATGACCCGCTGCTGAGCGGTTACGGCGGCGGTGCAGCCTGGCGGGCGGCGGCGATGGCGGCCACCCGCGCCCGCTGCAGCGCCTCGCCGATGGCCGGCCCCCGCAGGTAGGTCGTGTCGAGATCGCGGGCCTGCACGGCCACGGCGGCCTGGTGCAGGCGCAGCAGCGTGGCGCCCTGCGGATAGTCGCTGTCCTCAAAGCCCAGACGACCGCGTTTGTCGGCCTCGCAGCACAGGGCGATGCGCGCCATCCGCTCCGGGCGCCGCAGGCCGTCGCACCGTTGGATCAGCTCCAGCACGGTGGCATCGCGCAGTTCGTCGATGCGGTGCACGTTGAGATGCTCGCGGCATACGGCCTCGGCCAGCTGCTGGTGTTCGGCGGGAACTTTCAGACGCGCGCACAGCTCCCGCACCGGTTTGATGCCGCGCTGCTCATGCATGATGTGACGCGGCCATTGCTCGCGCGGCGTCAGACCCTTGCCCAGGTCATGGACAAGGGCGGCAAAGCCCACCAGGTCATCGCCGGGGGCCAGCTGCGCCGCCATGTCACTCACCATCTCCTGGTGCACACCCGTGTCCACCTCCGGGTGGTACTCGGCACGCTGCGGCACGCCATACAGTGCCTCCAGCTCGGGCAGGATGGGGCCAAGCGCATGGGCCTCGTGCAGTGTCCGCAGGAACGCAGATGGGCGTGGGCTGACAAGCGCCTTGCGCAGCTCCTGCCAGACCCGCTCGGGCACGAGCGCGTCAAGCTCGCCACTGGCCGCCACCTCGCGCATCAGCGCCATGGTCTCGTCGGCAACACGGAAGCCCAGCGGAGCAAAGCGCGCCATGAAGCGGGCCGCGCGCAGCACGCGCAACGGGTCTTCCACAAAGGCGGGGCCGACGTGACGCAGCACGCGGTCGGCGATGTCGCGCGCGCCGCCGTAAGGGTCCACCAGTGTGCCAGTGTCCTCATCGCAGGCGATCGCATTGATGGTGAAGTCGCGGCGCTGCAGGTCCTCTTCCAGCGTCACCGAGGGATCGGCATCGACCACGAAGCCGCGGTAGCCACGCCCACTCTTGCGCTCGGTGCGTGCCAGCGCATGTTCCTCGCGGGTCTGCGGGTGCAGGAACACCGGGAAATCGCGGCCCACGGCCTGGTAACCCAGCGCCAGCATCTGCGCGGGCGTGGCACCGACGACGACCCAGTCGCGGTCACCGGCGGGAAGCTTGAGCAGGCGGTCGCGCACCGCCCCGCCAACAAGATAGATCTTCATCCCGCCATGATCGCATGGAAGCAGCGTCGTTCCCGTAGCGCCGACGCCATGGTCGGCTCACGCGCGAAGCGCGGCGTTCAGTCGCCGCCCTGCGCCGCATCGGCCGGGCAGGCGAAGCGCTTGCGCGTATCTACCAGCCGGCCCATCAGGCGGTCGCTCAGTGGCAACGCATCACCGTTGAGGCGCCAGTCGTAGATGACGCTGAACGCCAGCACGCGGGCCACGTACTCGCGCGTTTCCTTGTAGCTGATGGTCTCGATCCACAGGTCCGGGTCGAAGCCGGGCCGCTGGCTCTGCCAGCGCGCAGTCGGGGTCGGGCCCGCGTTGTACGCGGCGATGGTGACGTACGGCAGCCCGTTGTACTTGTCCATCAGCTGGCGCAGGTAGGCCGTGCCGATGGTGATGTTGGTGTCCGGGTCATACAGACTCGCTGCACCACCATAGCCGCTCAATCCGATGGCCTTGGCCACGCTGGCGCCGGTAGCCGGCAGGACCTGCATCAGGCCCATTGCATTGGCGGGCGAACGCGCGTTCGGGTTGAAGATGCTCTCGGCACGGATCTCGGCGGCCACCCACGCCGGGTCAAGTGCATTGCGCGCGGCCTCGCGGCGGATGCTGGCATCGTGGTGCAGCGGGAAGCGCAGGTGGTAGAGCTGCTGCTCGCGCGGCACCTTGCCGAGCGAGAACACGGCACGGTCGAACCAGCCATTCTCCTGCGCGACCTCGACGGCAAGCCGGCGCTGGGTATCGTCAAAGCCGGCCAGCGCACTGTTCCATTCGGCCAGTGCCCAGCTGGTGCGATCGATGCGGTACAGCTCCATGGCCCGCACCAGTGCCGGGTTACGTGCCACTGCGCTGCGTGCCTGTGCGCTGTCATCGGGCTTCCATGGGCACAGCGCATAGGGCTGGCCGAGTTTGTCGGCGGCAAGGAAGCCATGGAAGGTCGGCGAGCGCGCTGCCTGCGCGAACACTGCCTTGGCGCGCGCGGCCTGGCCGGTTTTTTCCAGCATGCGGGCCTCGAAATAGCGCCAGCGCGAATCGCTGCGCTGGGTCTGGCCCATCCGGGTGATGGCCTGCAGGGTGGCAGGCCAGTCGCCACGCGCCATGGCCTCGCGCGCGCGCCACTCGTGCAGCCGCTCGTCATAGGCCGATGCGGGAACGGCATTGAGCCGGCGCGCCGAGTCGGGCAGGTAGGAGGCCACCGTCCACAGTGCGATCTGGTAGCGGACCTGGGCCTGCTGGTCGGCGTTCAGCCCGAGCGCCTGGGCGTACTGCGGCAGCTGCTGCTCGGTAGCATCGGGGTTGGCCTTGGCCAGCTTGGCCAGGCCGTCGGTGGCGATGCGTTGGCTGCGCGCCGTGCGGGGCCAGTTCAGCGCCTTGGCACTCGGGCTGTCGACAAAGGCTGCATAGTCATTGGCCAGTGCCAGCTCGGCAGCGGGCAGGCCGCGCGCCGCTGCGCGCATGACCGCCGGCTGGCCTTCATCGGCGGCCAGGTCGATGCGCTCCCAGCGCAGCGCATCGCTCAGCCCACCCTGCGCCTGCAGTGCGGCGAACACTGCATCGCAGGCGTCAGGCAGCGACTTGCCGCTGCTGCGCCACAACTGCTGCGCCTCGCCGGTCCACTGTGCGTCCTGTTTGCCGGTGGCCTGACGCGCGTTGAGCTGGGCACAGCGCAGGCCGACGTTGTCGGTGGGGACCCAGTTCGCGAGCAGCGTCGGCCAATCCTTGCGCCGTGCCAGCGCCGGCAGCCAGACGCTGCGGAAGGTACTCGCCACCGCCTGGCCCTCGTAGCGCTTGAGGAAATCCTGCGCCTGCGTCGGTGTGACGCTGTCTATGTTGCGCCGCAGGTCTGCGTACTCCAGCCAGGCATATGCCGGCGAACGCGTCAGCGCGGCCGCGCGCGCCGGGTCGAGCGGGCCGCGCTCGGCGTCGGCAAGGGCCGCCTTGAGCTGCGCGCGCTGCGCGTCGGTGGACTGGGCGGAGGATGTGCCGGTGACCGCGCAGGCGGTCAGGGCCAAGGCAAGCAACGAGCAGACGGGGCGTGGGAGCAGGTTCATGCGGCGCAGGATATCCGGCGTGGGATGAATGCAGTTTCGCATGGTCAGGGTCGACCCCGGGCAGCGGCTGTGCAGCCGTCAGCAGCAGGGCTCAGGCCGCGCGAGGCCGTGGCCCGCGACGCGCTCGAAGCGCCCGGCCGCCTCATCGCCGGGCTGCAGCGAGGTCCCCGCATGCGGCCCGAACAGCGCGCGCATCTGCGACCGCAGCGCGCGTACGCGGTCGTCGTCGGCGACCCAGCGGTTGAAGCCTGTGACATCGGCGCCGTGCAGGCTGTCCAACGGCGGCAGGCCGGGCGGTTCGCCCACGTCGCTGCGGGCCCGCCAGGTGGCGAGGCTGGACTGGAAGCCGAACGAGGCCGTCCAGGCCAGCGCGAGGCGTGCGCCGAACGGGTGGCGTGCTGCCTTGAAGATGGCCATGCGCTGGTTGCAGGCGGCCAGCGGCGCGCGCTGGGGCAGCCAGCGTCTTGCCGCGGGCACCGCACCGCCCGGGTCGACCGCCTGCCCGGTGAGGCTGCCGATGAAGCGCGTGCTGTGTTCAAGCAGTGCCGCCGGCACCGAGGTGCCATGCACGAAGTACGGGTCCATGGCCGCCAGACGGCGAAGGTAGTCGATGCCGTAGGCACGCTGCAGACGATCAAGCAGATACAGCACCACGTCATCGTCATGGGGCCAGGTCAGCACCAGCCGCCCATGCAGCGAGGGAATGAGAAATCCCGCGTAGCTCTGCGGCTGCTCGGCAGCGGGCACGTCGCTGCGGAACAAGGGCACCAGCACACTGTCCCACGCGGTGATCCAGGCGCCTTCGGGGTCGGCATAACCCGGTTTCTGTCGTTGCGCCCCCAAGGGCCGGTACTCGAGAAGCGCGCCCTGTGCTTTCCATCGTTCGAACCCGGCCGCGCTCTGCAGCAGAATCAGGTCCGGCCCGCGGCCGTTGCCGGCCAGGAAGTGCTCGATGTGCGCGCAATGACCATGCGCCCGGTCCACATGCACCTGCAGCCGGAGCCCAGGAAAGCGCTGCTGGAACGCCCGGCAATACCAGTCCATTGCCGCGGTGGTGTCGCCAGCGGCCCACAGCACGATCGCGCCACCTTCGGCGAGCGCATGGTCATACAGCCGCCCGAGTTCTTCCTCTTCTGCATGCTGGCAAGGGCGCGCGCGCATGCGGGTGGCCGCGTGCACAAGGGCCAGCGTCAGCATCGAGGTGAGATGGAACAGGGACAGCTTCATCTGCTCTCCGCAGAACCGTGGCAGGGCGCATCGACGGCGCAGTGTGGCGGGAGCTGTCGGCGTGTTCCGTGACGCGATGCGTGCATCGGCGTTTTTCAATCGGAACTTGGCGCAGGCGCGTAGTCAGCAAGGTCGGGTTAGCGTGAAAGAGAGCGCTGCGTCACGTCGCCCTCTTTACAACTTGTTTACAAAGGAGACGCTGGCGCAGGGGGGCGTAGCAATAACGGCATTCCTTTGGAGAGAGAGCGAATGAACCACCCGATGCACCGCCCGCTCGCGGCGGCGGTCACCCTCTGTGTGGCCATGCTGGCCCTTGATGCCCAGGCGCAACAGCCGGCGGCCACGGACCTGGACCGTGTGGAAGTCACCGGCACCCGCATCAAGCGGGCCGAAATGGAAGGGCAGGTGCCCGTGCACACGCTCACCCGGAGCGAGATCGAGCGTACTGGCCTTACCTCGATCGGCGAGGTGCTGCAGCAGCTCACCGGATCGGGATCGGCGCTGAACGCGAAGTTCAACTCCTCGGGCAACTTCGGTTTTCCGCCCGACGGCAGTGGCGTCGGTGCCGGCTCGGCGCAGATCGACCTGCGTCATCTCGGCGCCAAGCGCGTGCTGGTGCTGGTGGATGGCATCCGTTGGGTCAACGAGTCATCGGCCTCGGGCGTGGGCTCGGCCACCGACCTCAACACCATTCCGCTGGCCATCGTCGAGCGCATTGAAGTGCTGGAGGACGGTGCATCCTCGCTGTACGGCTCCGACGCGATTGCCGGGGTGGTCAACATCATCACCCGCCGCAGCTTCGATGGCGGCCAGGTCACGCTCAACTACGGCCAGTACGGTAAAGGCGACGGTACCCAGCGCGGTGTGGACCTGGCCTGGGGTACCCAGGGTGACCGCTACAGCCTCTTCCTCGGTGCCAGCTGGACAAAGCAGGACGAGGTGCTGGCGCGCACGCGCGCGCAGTCGGCCTTCCCGGTACCAGGCACGGGTCTGGCGCTGGGCAGCTCGGCCACACCTGACGGACGTTTCGTGTTCACCGACCCCAACACCGGCATCACCCACGACCTGACCCCGAACAGCGGCGTAGGCAGCCCTGCATTCAACGGGGGTGCAGGGTGCGAGCGCAGCGACGATTACCATTGTTTCGGCACCGCGGACCGCTTCAACTTCGCGCAGTACAACATGCTGCTCGCCCCCTCCGAGCGCAAAGGGCTGTTCGGTCAGTTCCGTTTCGACCTCACCGACAGCGTGCAGTGGTACGTCAAGGCGCTGGGCAACCGCCGCGAGTCGACCAACCAGGCCGCGCCGGAGCCGCTGTTCTTCGGGCCGGACGGCGCCACCGGAAATCCGTTGGCTGACAACATCGTGATCTCCGCGCTCAACCCGTACAACCCGTTCGGGTTTGACCTGGATTCGTCGGACAACCTGATGATGATCGGCCGCCGCCCCGTGGAAGGCGGCGCGCGCGTGTTCCAGCAGAAGGTCGACACGAGTTATGTGGCGACCGGGCTGACCGGCGACTTCCGCGCCGCCGACCGCAGCTGGTACTGGGACGTCAATGGCATGTACAGCAGGAACAAGGCCGAGCAGACCAATCATGGCAGCTACAACATCTACAACGTCAACCTGGCGCTGGGAGATCCGGCGCTGTGTGCAGCCACGCCCGGCTGCGTGCCACTGGACATCTTCGGTGGTGCCGGCAGCATCACGCCGGACATGCTGCGCTGGATCCAGCCGGTGGTGCGTGATCGCAGCCAGAACGAGCTGAGTGTGTTCAGCGCCAATCTGTCCAGCGAGCTGTTCACCCTGCCGGCCGGGCCGTTGGCGTTTGCAACCGGCTACGAGTATCGGCGGTACGAAGGCTCATATCAGCCTGACCCGCTGACCGTGATCGGGCACTACAACGGCGTACCGTCGCAGCCAACCTCGGGCTCCTACGATGTCAACGAAGCCTACCTGGAGCTGAGCGTTCCCCTCTTTGCCGACTCGGCCCTGGGCGACAAGCTCGACCTCAGCCTGGCTGGACGCTATTCGGATTACTCGACCTTCGGCGGCGAGTTCACGCCCAAGTACGGCCTGCGCTGGCAGGTGACCAACGACTTCGTGCTGCGTACGACCTATGCCGAGGGCTTCCGTGCCCCCTCCATCGGCGAACTGTACGGTTCGGCGGCACGTGCCGACCTGCAGCTGTTCGATCCGTGCTCGGTGGGGCTGGGTGGCACACCGCCGCGCGGCAGTGCAGCCAACTGTGCGGCGCTTGGCGTGCCCGGTGGTTTCCAGCAGGCCAATTCGCAGATCTCGGTCACCACCGGCGGCAACCGCGAACTACAACCGGAGACCTCGCGCAGCTTCAGCGCCGGTTTCGTGTGGAGCCCATGGTTCGGCAGCAATGCGTCCTGGTCGGAGCGCTTTGACGTGGAGGTGACCTTCTACCGTCACCACATCGACGGCGCCATCCAGGCCATCAACGCGCAGACCCAGCTCGACCTGTGCGTGGACACGCTGGACCCGTTGTACTGCGATGGCATCACCCGGGCCACCACGGGTGCGGTCAGCAGTTTCAACAACCGGCTGACCAACCTGGGCTCGATCAAGACCGACGGGTGGGACGTGGACCTGTTCTGGACCCTGCCACAAAGTGCGGCGGGACAGTTCAAGCTGGGCTGGCAGAACACTTTCGTCGGCCGCTATGAGGCACTGGGCGCGGCCGGCCAGCGCCAGCCGCAGAAGCCAGGCGTGGAGGTGGCTGACGGTGCGATTCCCGAATGGAGCAGCAATGCCAGCCTGTCGTGGACGCTGGACAACTGGAATGCGTCCTGGACCGTGCGGCACATCTCCGAACTGACCGAAGACTGTGGCGATGCGGTGGCCTTTGCGGTGTGCTCCAACCCCACCGAGGGTACCAACCGGCTTGGCGCCATCACCTACCACGACCTGCAGGTGGGCTATAAGCTGGACTGGATGAAGGGGCTGCAGCTCAGTGCGGGTTTGAACAACGCGTTCGACAAGGACCCGCCGATCTGTCTGTCGTGCTCATTGAACGGCTATGACGCGTCGACCTACGACATTCCGCGTGGACGGTTCTGGTACCTGCGCGCGGATCTGCGGTTCTAGGCATATCGCCGTTGGCCCGGGCGCAGAACGTCCGGGCCAACGCTGTGTCGGCAAGGCAGGCTTCCTGCCTGCGCTGCAGCTGCCGCGGCCAGGTGGGGCGCGACATTCACGGGGTGGTGTTGGCAGCTGCTCACGCTTTCAGGTCCCCGTGATGTCCCCGTCAGGTGACGGGGGGTTTCGGCAATTGCGGAGCAGCGGCGTGCGCGTGAGAGTGGGTCGCACTACCGCAACCGGGGCTGAAGGACATGAGCATCAAGTGGTTCAGTGCCGCACTCAGCGTAGTGGCAGGCCTGGTGATCTTCTCCCTTGCCACGGCCGCTGCCTTCGCGTCAGGGTCGGTTTCCTGCCTCGGTCGTCAGGCGGCTGCGTCTGGCAAGGCACAGCGGGCGGAGACGCGCGCGCTGTGTCAACTCTATGCAAACGCGCTGCGTGAAGGCGGGCGGGTCGTACTGTGGGCCGGGGGTGATACGCCGGTGCAGATGAACTGGTTCAAGACGATGTTCGAACAGCGCTTTCCTGGCGTGACGCTGGACGTACTGGTTGATCTGTCCAAGTTCCATGACATCCGGCTTGACGAGGCGCTGCGCAATGGCCTGCCAACGCCTGATGCCGTCATGCTGCAGACCACCTTCGACTTTCCCAGGTGGAAGGCGCAAGGACATCTGGAGCTTTACCGGCCGATTGGTTTTGCGGCGCAGAAGCCGGGGTACGCCGACCCGGACGGCGCATGGATAACGGCCTGGAACTATGCATTCGTGCCCAGTCATGCAAAAGGCGTGGTGCCCTCGCCAGCACGCATCCAGGATCTGCTTCGGCCGGAGTTCGCGGGCAAGCTTGTGCTGACCTGGCCACATGACGACGATGCGGTTCTGTTCGTCTACGACGCGCTTCGCCAGACGTACGGCGAGGAATTTCTGCAGCGTCTGGCGGCCCTGCGGCCCGAGTTCATACGCGGCACCGGCGTCGCGGCGCAGGTTGTCGGCGAAGAAACCAATGCGCTGGCCAACCTGACCGGTTACACCAATGAGTTCGGTGGCCGGTCGAGGTACATGGTGCCGCCCGAAGAGCCCTTCATCGTCTGGAACCAGCGCATCGCCATCCTCAAACGTGCGGCGCATCCGCGGGCGGCAAGGCTGCTGGTGTCCTACCTGAGCTCGGCCGAGATGCAGTCGGCTTACCCCGGCTGGCGCGCACGTGCCGACGTTGGTGAAGCCCCGGGGCTGCCGGCATTGGAGACACTGGCCTGGGGCGACCCCACGCTCTTCACACGATGGATGGAGGATCGGGACTACGTCGCTGCGCTGCGTAGAAAGATGGCTGCCATCTTTGGTCCCGTCCACGGTGAGTCACCGCTGCGCGACCTCGTACAGTTGCGACGGATCGGACTGGGGGCCGATGACATCGTGGCGCCGCCGGAGCCCGCCGCGCCGCCGTACTGACGTACAGCGCCGACGGACGGCACGGTGGTGACAGGCCATATCCGTCGCCACCGTGTCGTCATGCTGCGCTCAGAACGACCAGTTGAACGTGATCGAGCCGTTGCGGCCGTCGCCGTAGCCGCCGTACGCACCGATCTGCGCGTAGTACTTCTTGTCCAGCAGGTTGTTGAGGTTGACCTGCACGCTGAACTGCGGGGCGAGGCGATAGCGCGCGAAGGCGCTCACCAGCGCGTAGCTGTCCTGCTCGACGCGGCCGACACCTGCAACAGCGTAGTAGATGCCGTTCTGCCAGTTCACACCGCCACCGACGGTGAGCTCTTCCAGCTGCTGCGGCGTGTAGCTGGTGAACGCCTTGATGGCGGTCTGCGGCAGACGGGTATTGATGTCGGTCCCGTTGACGTCCTTGGCCACGTAACGCGAGGCACCGAAGCTGGCATTCCAGCCTGGCTTCAGCTCACCGTTGAGCTCGAATTCGAAGCCACGGCTGACGGTGCCGCGTGCGGCGATGTAGGCGGTCTGGTTCTCATTGCCGTCGACCTTGTCGTCGGTAGCCTGACCAACATTGTCCTGCTCGATGCGGAACACCGACAGCGATGCGTTGAGGCGGTCGTCGAACCAGGCGCCCTTGACACCCACTTCGTAGCTCTTGCCGTCCACCGGGTCGAGGTAGCTGCCATTCTTCGCACGCAGCGTCTGCGGCTGGAAGATCTCGGTGTAGCTGGCATAGGTCGACCATACCGGGTCGATCTCGTAGACCAGGCCGGCATACGGCGTGGTGACCTTGTGTGAGAAGCGCTGCGCGACAGTGCCCTCACGCGAGTCATTCTCCCAGTCGCTGTAGCGCGCACCGAGAATGAGCTTCAGCGGATCGGCAAGCGACAGGCGTGCGGCGGCATACGCGGCCTTCTGGGTGATGGTGCCGTCGCTCTGCAGCGGCAGCACGTCGGCCCAGTCCGGTTCGGGGAAGCCAGCCAGGTCGGCGGGATAGCTGGGCAGACCCGTCCAGCCGCTCTGGAAGTCACCGTAGTTTGCGAAGTCGCGCTTGTTGTAGCTCAGCCCCGCCATGAACTGGTGTTCGCGGCCGAACAGCTGGAACGGGCCATCAATGTAGCCGTCCACGCCTGTCACTTTGCGCTGCGTGTTGTACAGGCCGGCCATCGGGGTGACACCGGCGCCGGTGTTCCTGTCCAGCGCGGAATAGAACGGATAGAACAGTTTGTCGTTGGCGGTGGTCTTGTCGTGGGTGGCACCGATCTTGAACTTCCATGCGTTGGCGAACGCATGCTCAAGCGTGGCGAACGCGCGCTTGCTGGTGGTGTCCCAGTAGGTCCACTCGGGGTTGGCCAGGAACGCGGTCGAATAGTTGGTCCGGGTACCATCGGAATAGACCATCGGGAAGCCACCCCAGGTCGCGCCGTTGGCACGCTTCTGCTGGTAGTCGTAGCCCACGCTGAGCTGGGTGTCCGGGGTCAGGTCGGCGTCGATGACGGCATAGCCAAGCGTCTTGTGCTGGTCGTAGTTGTCCATCTGCGCTTCGGTATCGAGGTAGCTGCCGATCACCCGGCCGCGCACCGAACCGCTGGCGTTGAGCGGGGTGGTGACATCCACGGTGGTGCGGGTGCGGCCCCAGCTGCCGACGTTGACCGAGACACTGCCGGTCAGCTCGGCGCTGTCGGCGTGCTTGCGGATCAGGTTGACCGAGGCCGACGGGTTGCCGGCGCCGGTGAGCAGGCCGGTGGCACCCCGCACGATCTCCACCCGGTCGTACAGGGCCAGGTCCAGCCCGGAGTCACCGTAGCTCCAGTTCTGCACCATCTGGGTCGGCAGGCCGTCGAACTGGTAGCTGTCGATATAGAAGCCGCGCGCGTAGAACTCGGTACGCTCGGTATCGCTCTGCGTGCTGGTGACGCCGGTGGTGTTGTTGAGCACATCGATGATGTCATCGAGATTCTGGTCCTCGATGCGCTGGTGGCTGATGATGCTCACCGACTGCGGAATCTCGCGCGGTGCCAGGTCGAAGCGGGTGCCGGCCGAGGTGCGGCGCACCGAGTAGCCTTCCGCGCGCTCGCCCTTGACCACGATGCCATCGAGGGTGGTGGCGCTGCTGCTGCTGTCCTCGGCAAACACCGGGGCGGTGGCAAGAGGTGCGAGGGCAAGCAGCACGGCCTGCGACAACCGGCGTTGCAGGGGGGAGCGGGCGGAGCGGGTCATGAGGGTTCCAGTAGGCGGCGGTCGCGCCCGGGCCGATCCTGCGGCCTGGGTGGGCAAAAGAGGGGGCGGTTCACATGGCAGGGCAGGGCCCTGTGCAGCGACCGGGTGCCGGCGGCCTCCTTGGCATGCGCGGCGACGCGACATGTTAATAGGAATGATTCGCACCTGCAATGTCGTTTTAGGCCCCTGCCTGCCGCCGGGCAGGCCGCCCTGGGGGGATGGCGATGAAGGACGGTCCGCTGGGCCTGGGGCCGGCGTCGGCCTGTGCGGTGGCCGGCGTACCCATGGGGGCCACCCCGGTGGCAGGGCCTGCTGCCGTTGCGCCATCCGCGGGTCCGCTGTCGCGAACGACTTGTGGTGCTGCCCCCGCGCGTCAGGCACACGGGATATTTAATCGATGGCAGACGCTTGACGACATCCTGTGACGTAAGGAGTTCGTTTCGCACCAGTTGGGCAGATCTGGCTGTGAGAACGTGCTAGCTGATCGAGCTGATTCGACTATCAGCTACAAGCTGATTGCAAGGCCGCTGTGCTCGCGGTTTATTGATTGATGTCAGAAATAATCACGGTGACTGATTGGTTCTTGCGCCTTTAATTGATTTTTTGAAATTCGATGGTGCGAGCGCCATCCAGCCGCCAACATCCGCAGCGTGAATTCAATCCACCCGCCTGGATGGCTGGGCGCAGCCATTGCCTGCGTCTGAAGTGCCAGTGTCGACAGGCGCGCTGAACCGGCAACACGAAGGAAAATGGATGCAACACGTTGCAAGACGCTGGTGTGAGCGCAGCGCAGGCATCAATGGAACGTTCTCGTGAGGGCTTCGCACAGGTTCTGCGTCGCCATCGGGAGCCTGCTGGCAGCACTCATCGCCGGTGAATACCTTGCCGGGCAGTTCACCCTGATGCTGCTCAAACTGCGAGCACCGCTGGGGCTCGATACGTACTGGTCCTACGTCCGTGCAATCGACCTGCCGCAGGTGGCGCCCTACGTCCTGAAGATCAAAGTGGCCGGCGGCGCGGGCTTTGGTCTGCCGCTGCTGGCGTGGATGGCGCTGATGGTACCGCTGCTCAGGCACAAGGCGGCCGCCGTGCACGGCGACGCCCGCTTTGCATCGGCCGGGGAGCTGGCTGCGCAGAACATGTTCAAGGCCTCGGCCACCGGCATCGTGGTGGGCAAGTACCGGGGCAGGCTGCTGCGTCTGCACGGCCAGCAGTTTGTGATTCTCGCCGCACCCACGCGCTCGGGCAAAGGCGTGGGCATCGTCATTCCCAACCTGCTCGAGTACCAGGGCTCGGTGCTGGTGCTGGACATCAAACTGGAAAACCATGCCAAGACCTCTGGCTGGCGTCAGAGTCAGGGACAGGAGGTATTCCTGTTCAATCCCTTCGCCGAAGACGGACGCACCCATCGCTGGAATCCGCTGCACTATATTGCTTCTGATCCGGTGCAGCGTATTTCGGATCTGATGAGCGTGGCGGCGATGCTCTATCCGGACGGTTCGGATGCGCAGAAGTTCTGGGTTGGCCAGGCACGCAATGCGTTCATGGCATTCAGCCTGTACCTGTTCGACTGCCACGATGATCAGATCAGGCGAACCTTCCCCGATCAGGACTGGGAGTACCCGACCCTGGGAGAGATCTATCGCCTGTCCTCCGGCAACGGCGGTGATCTGAGGACGTACTTCAGCAAGCTCTCGCAACGTGCGTTCGTCAGCAGTGACACCCGACTGGCCTTCGAGAATCTGATGTCGCAGGCAGAAGAGACCTTCGCCTCGATCATGGGGACGTTCAGGGAGCCACTCAACCAGTTCATCAATCCGATCCTGGACGCGGCGACCAGCGGCAATGACTTTCTGCTCACCGATGTGCGCAGGAAGAAGATGAGCATCTACATCGGCATCCAGCCCAACAAGCTGGCCGAGGCACGTGTGCTGATCAACCTGATGTTCAGCCAGCTGATCAACCTCAATACCAGAGAGCTGCCGCAGGACAACCCCGAGCTCAAGCACCAGTGCCTGCTGCTGATGGACGAGTTCACTTCAATCGGCAAGGTCGACATCATCGCCAATGCGGTGAGCTACATGGCGGGCTACAACCTTCGCCTGCTGCCGATCATCCAGAGCATGGCCCAGCTGGATGCAACCTACGGCAAGGAGGTGGCGCGCACCCTCGTCACCAATCATGCGCTGCAGATCATCTACGCCCCTCGCGAGCAGCAGGACGCCAACGAGTATTCGGACATGCTGGGCTACACCACCGTGCGCCTGCGCAACACATCGCAGAGCCGCGGCAGGCACGGCAGTGTTTCGTATTCCGAAAGCGAGCAGCGGCGCGCCTTGATGCTGCCGCAGGAGTTGAAGGCCATGGGCGCTGACAAGCAGGTGTTTCTGTACGAGGGCGTTGCCAATCCGGTGATGTGCCAGAAGATCAGGTATTACAACGACCCGTACTTCAAGAAGCGGCTGCTGCCGCCCGTTGCGGTGAGGAAGCTGTCGCCCGCTGTTGTCGGAAAGAAGGGAAGCAGCCAGCAGACGCCGGCAACCCGGCGCGGGGAGGCGTGACATGTGGCCTGTGATCGGGTTGATTCCGCTGGCGGATTCTGGGGAGCGCGACCTCGACGAGGGCACGTGGCCGTGACGGCGCCGTTGTCCCTCCGCGAGGCTGTCACAACGTTGCGCGATTACCCTGAGTGCTTTTCGACAGCGGGTTCGCTTGCCCTGCTGGCATCGCATGTCTGTGCAGACGCGCCAGGGTTGATCACGGTGCTTTCCAGCGGGCCTGTTGGCGCGGGCATTTCCTCCGCTGACGTGATCGCGGCGATGCTCGATGGCGGCGACGATATCCGTGCCTTTCAAAGGACCCCGGTCGCTCAGTTCCTGAACTCCCCTGAGTTTCTGGCGGCCGTGGCAAAGGTGTTTGGCGTCGCCGTTTCCGATATCACAGACGATGTCTACGAAGGGCCCGCCACCGAGTGGCTCTACGAGCAGGCGGGCAGCCCGTGCGTGGAAGCACTGATCCGGTTCACCGAGGCAACGGTCGGCGAGGTCTACGGCATCGTTGCCGGCGCCCACCCTCTCAGCGCCTTCGGGGTTATTGAAGTGCCTCGCATCATTGCCAGCCCACATGTCACCTACATCGAAGGGCTTCCGCGCGCGGCGCTGGCCGGGATGAGCGATCGGCTGGGTCAGCTCGCCGCTTTTGAAATGATCGTAGGGCGCGCTGATGAGCGCATGGAACGGCTGCGCGTGCCTGCCACGCACGATGCGCTGCGCGATGAGAACAACGTTCTGCGGCTGGACAGCAGGGACTATTTTCGCGGGACGACCGTGATCGGGCATTCGTCGGCGGTGGATCATTTCACCCACCCGCTGAGCGTCTGGATGGCACCGCCCACGGAACATGCGCAGGCCGGCCGGCGGCGGTGGGATCTGTGGCACGGGCGCGTTGCTGATTACCCGCAGAAGGGGGGCGGTAGCTCACCTCGAGCCTGGGACGTTCCTGTGCGGTAAACCAAGAAAACGAACTGGGGACCGAATGCCTTTTTTAAATGAGCTAATTTCTGATGCTGATGTGCTGGCTTACGATCTGGAGATGATTGACAAGTCGTTTGTAGGTCGAACCAATGCGCGCGATTGGACAATAGACCGCGAACGAACGTGCGGATGAACTCCGGAAGTTCACCCTCCAGAACGATGTCGCCTACGTGTATGGAACAACTCCGGGATTCCATTCGGCAACGCCGCTGGACACGCCAGCACCCGCGCTGCGCGAGGTGCTGCAGCAAGCCGAGGCGCTTGACCAGCAGCAGGCGCAGGCACTGATGCAGTTCCAGCAGGCACGTGAGCAGATGGAGAGAAGCCAGGGTGGCCAGATGATGCAGTGATGCCTGGCTGGAGCCGGAACCGCCGTGGCTTTCAGTTGCGCCACCGTCACCCTGCGCCCGTAGTGCCGGGCTCTGCCCGGCACGTGGCCTGCCCTGGGGTCCGGAAAGCAGCGGGGCAGAGCCCCGCTCTACGTGAGCGAGGGACGATTCGATTATTGGATGCCCCTCGCAATCTGTGCGTGATGGTGATGACGGTAGGTCGGCGATTACCTTCAGTGACTCTGTACGGTGTGAATGAGTAGCAGTATTCAAGCCAAGGAAAAATAAATGTCGTTTGTACTTGAGGATATTTCGGAGTCGGACGCTGTCGCGTTCGGCATTGCGGAGATCGACAAGGAGTTCGTGTTCGGCGGTACGCGTGCTCGTAGTTGGGCGATCGATCGTGAGCGGAACATCTATCTGAGAAATGTAGCCAATGGGGGTGGTGGTGAGCCGGAGCTCAGGAACAGAACGTTCTGGACGTTCTACTGGCGTGGTGAGTTGTTGGAATTAAGGTTGGACATGATCGACGGAGGCGGTGAGAGAGGCGGTGCCGGTTGGTCCCGATGGTCGCTGGTCTGGATCAACGGTGGCGAAGGTTTGCCGCCGTCTCTGAAGCCGGAGGCTGCACGGATGATCGAGGCGCTTTGTGCAGCGCTGACAGCACACAAGGGCTACGGCGGTCCTTATTCAACGTACACGGAATATCGCGCAGCCGTTGAGGTGTCAAAGGGCTGTTTGATGTGACCTGAAGCTCGCAGGATCAAGGCTTTCCAGCGTATCCCCGGCCGGCGCGCCGGTGTGGATGATGAAAAACTGACAGAACGGAACAGAGGCCGAGCCTGCTGGCGGTGACCGCTTCTTTTCCGCGCAGGACGCGGTGTTGGCAGCGCTAGGACCTGGCGATGCTGCTGGCCCTGCTCGCCGGGATCGACGATGACCGTGCCCCTGCCACACGCGCGGCGGCGACCGATCTGCTCGGCAGCGGGCGTGCGCTGGACGGGGCGCTGCGTGCCGACCTGCATGCCCTGCTGTGGGTGCTGAGCGGGCTGCATGCAGCCGGTCGTGCGGCGGTGGGTGCCGCGCTGGCGGTGAAGGCGCGGCGCGGGGAGGTCGTGGGGTGACGGGCGTGGCCCGTGGCTGCGCGCGGCGTCGCCAGATCGTGCGGAAGAGCAGCGGGGCAGAGCCCCGCTCTACGAGGATCAAGCGTCAGGCGGGTCGCAGGGCGCTGGTGGGCACGTCGATCTGCATGGCCAGCGCGAGGTGATCGGAGAACGCGGCGGGCACGGCTTCCACCGAGCGCTGCTGCAACGTGCTGCTGACCAGGATGTGGTCGATGGCACGGTCCGGCCGCCAGCTCGGGAAGGTCGGCACCACACAGCCCGGGGGCTGCAGCTGGGTCTTCTGGTACAGCACCTGCATCTCGGGCCGTTCGGCCAGGCAGTTGAAGTCGCCCATCAGCACGGCATTGGGATGGTCGGCGAGCAGGTCGGCGATGAAGCCCAGCTGGGACAGCCGTGAACCGGCGCCCAGCGACAGGTGGGCCACGGCCACGGCCAGGCCTTCGCGGCCTTCACCGAATTTGGCCAGCAGCACGCCGCGCCCGCCGATGCGGCCAGGCAGCGCGTGGTCCTGCACTTCCACCGGCTGCAGGCGGCTGAGCAGGCCGTTGGCCGACGATGCCACGCCGCCCATGCGGCGATTCGGCTGGTGGCTCCAATAGCTGAAACCGGCCTGCTGTGCCAGGTAGTGGGTCTGGTTGGTGAAGCCGGAGCGCAGGCTGCCGGGGTCGGCCTCCTGCAGGCCGACGATGTCATGGCCGCTGGCCAGCGTGGCGATGGCATCCAGACTGCTGCGCTTGCGCCCCGCCGGCAGCGCATGTGACCAGCTGCGGGTCACATAGTCGCTGTAGCGGCGGGTGCTTGAACCGGCCTGGATGTTCGCGGTCAGCAGGCGCAACGTACGTGCGTGGGGGGAGTTCACGAAAGCGCGCCTTGCCTGGGTCAGTTGCCGGCCTTGGCCGCACGCTCGCGTGCGATCAGATGGTCGGCGATGCGCAGCATGTCCGGGAAGCTCTTGCCCTTCACCAGGTACTTGCCGTCGACGATGATCGAGGGCGTGCCGGTGATCTGGCTGCGCTGGGCGAACTGCTTGGCCGCGTTGGTCTTGGCGTTCACCGCGAAGCTGCTCATGGTGGCCACGAACTGCTTGGCGTCCACACCGTGCTTGGCGTAGAAGCCGGCGATGTCCTTTACGCTGTCACGGCCGCGCTCACCCTTCAGGGTCTGGTCGGCGTGGATGGCGGCATACAGGGCTTCGTGGGTCTTCTCCTGCACGCCCAGGGTCTGCGCGGCGTAGAAGGCGCGGCCGTAGTCGTCCCAGGTGTTGCCGAACATGGCCGGCACATAGACGAAGTTCACATCACCCGGCAGGCCGGCCTTCCACGGGCCGACCAGCGGCTGGAACGCAGCGCAGGCCGGACAGACGTAGCCGAAGATCTCGACCACTTCGACCTTGCCGGCCACCGGCTGGAACGGCTTGCCGTTCGGGATCTCCACGTAGTCGGTACCGGCCACCGGTTCCGGGCCGCTGAGGTTCATCGGTGCAGCAGCGGCGGCGGGCGCCTGCTCGGCGCTGGCCGGTGCGGCCTCGCTGCCTGCGGTCGGCTCGCTGGGGGCGGCGGCCGGAGCGGCAGCGGGTTCGGCTGCCGGGGCGGTCGCGGGCGCGGCCGGGGTGGTGTTGGACGAGCCGTCGTCAGGCGAGCAGGCGGCCAGGATAGGCAGCAGGGCCGCCAGGGTCAGGGCGAAACGGGTCTTCATCAAAGCGCTCCAGCAATGGTGGGGCCGACGCGATGCAGCGGCCAGGTGGGAATGATGACATGCGCGGGCATTCACGCCACGCGAGGATCGGCGCCGGTTCAGGGAGCCTTGTTGCTGCGGATGCGGCTGATCAGCTCACTGGCGATGCGCAGCTGGTCGTCGAAGCTGCTGCCGCGGACCATGTACTTGCCATTGATGATGATGGCCGGGGTGCCGGGCACCTGGGTGCGGCGCAGGAAGTTGCGGGCACCGGTCATTTTCTGTTCGACGCCGGGGCTGCGCAGGGCTTCGTTGAAGGCGGCCGGGGTCACGCCGTACCGGCTGTAGAACGCGGCCAGCTCGTCGGCACCGACGTTCTGCATCGGCAGTTCGCCGGTGTCGTGCAGCGCCTTGAACACGTCGGCGTGGCTGCGTTTGGCGACGCCCAGCTGGTCGGCGGCGTAATAGGCGCGCGCCCAGGCATCCCACATGCCGCCAAAGGCGGCCGGCACCAGGGTGAAGCGCACGTCCTTGGGCAGCTTGGCCGCCCACGGCGCCAGCTGCGGCTCGAAGTGCGCGCAGTGCGGGCAGGTATAGCCGAACACCTCCACGACTTCGATCCTGCCGGCCAGCGGGGCGAACGGGCCCGGGTTGGCGATCAGCGCGTAATCACGCCCTTCCTGCAGCGGTGCGGCGGACGGGGCGGCGGACAGGGCCAGCGGCATCAGCGCCAGCAGGGACAGCAACAGACGGGGAAGCAACCGCATTGAAGGACATCTCCGGGGTCAGGGGCTGGCGGGCGCCAGCATGGAGATGAACATACCGCACACGGCCGCGCCGGTGGACCCCGACGCTGTGACGCAGCGTGTCAGGGCGCGGCGGGTGCCGGGCCGGCAGCTGCCTCTGCGGCCACGTCGTCGGCGCGGTTGTGCAGGCCCTGCAGGTAGCTGCCCAGTGCCTGGATCTCCTGCTCGGTGAGCTTGGCGGCGATGCTGGCCATGATCTGGAAATGGGCCTTGTCGGTCTCGTGGGTCTGCCCGGCCTGGTATTCCTGCAGGCGACGTGCGACATAGCTGGCGTGCTGGCCGCCCACATGCGGGTAGGCCGGGCCCGGGTTGCCCGCACCGGAGGGCCCATGGCAGGCCATGCAGGCCGGCAGCCCGCGTCCGGCATCGCCGCCGCGGTACAGCTGCTGGCCGATCTCGAAGAACTTCATGCCCTTGTAGGGGCCCTCGCTGACCAGGCTGTCGTCGGCCAGCCCGGCACCGGCCTTCTGCGTGGCGAAGTAGGCGGCGATATCACGCATGTCCTGCGGGGTGAGATTCTGCACGAACGGCACCATGGCGGCGGCGGCACCGCTGGTGCGCTGGCCGCTGGCGATCAGCGCAATCTGCTGGGCGGCGTAGCGCTCGCTCTGCCCGGCGATGCTGGGGTACATCTCGACCGTCGCATTGCCGTCGGCGCCATGGCAGGCAGCGCAGGCGGCGGCCTTGCCCTGGCCCGCGACCGGGTCGCCCCAGGTGGTTCTGCTGAAGTCGACGTCGAGCGAGGCGGTCTGGATCGGTCCGTTGTCCGGCAACGGAGTCACCGTGGTCTGCGCCCAGGCGGCCGCGGCGATGGCGCTGACGACAACTGCAGAAACGGCAAGAACGCGAGCGTGGCGCATGCTATAGCTCCGTTTGGACCGGCCGGACCCAGCGCCGGGATGCCCGGATTATCAACGCCGCGCGCGGGCAGGGTCAACGCAGCAGTGCAGCATGGGCGGGCGTGAACAGCGCCGACGTGCGATCCTATGCGCATGTCTCTACATATTGAACGCGCCCGTTACCATCTTTCGGCCCACAATGCGCGGCAGCTGCCGCCCGATGAAGGTGCCGAAGTGGCATTCGCCGGCCGCTCCAACGCTGGCAAGTCCAGTGCCCTCAACGCGCTGACCCGGCAGAACGGCCTGGCCCGTGTGTCCAAGACCCCCGGCCGCACCCAGCAGCTGGTGTTCTTCCAGATCAACCCCGAGGCGCATCTGGTCGATCTGCCCGGGTATGGCTACGCCAAGGTGCCACTGGACCTGCAGGCGCACTGGCAGGCCTTCATCGACCAGTATTTCCGCACGCGCCAGGCGCTGCGCGGTCTGGTGGTGGTGATGGACATCCGCCACCCGCTGAAGGACTACGACCGGCAGATGCTGGCCTATGCGGTGCAGCGCGGCCTGCCGGCGCACGCCCTGCTGACCAAGGCTGACAAGCTTGGCCGCGGCCAGCAGATGCAGGCGCTGCAGAAGGTCAAAAAGGAACTGCACAGCGCATTCGGCGATACGGTGAGCGTGCAGGTGTTTTCCGGCCCGGACCGTCTCGGCGTGGACGAGGCCCGCGGCATCATCGGCGGCTGGCTCGGCCTGCCCTGAGCCGGGTTGCGCGCGGCATCACAGCACCCCGCACCGGTAGGTGACGACCGTTGGTCGTCACGCCGTTGCCACCGCGCGCAGCATTTCAGCACCCCGCACCGGTAGGTGACGACCGTTGGTCGTCACGCCGTTGCCACCGCGCGCGGCATCCCAGCACCCCGCCGGTAGGTGACGACCGTTGGTCGTCACGCCGTAGCCACCGCGCGCGGCATCCCAGCACCCCGCCCCGGTAGGTGACGACCGTTGGTCGTCACGCCGTTGCCACCGCGCGCAGCATCCCAGCACCCCGCCCCGGTAGGTGACGACCGTTGGTCGTCACGCCGTAGCCACCGCACGCAGCATCCCAGCACCCCGCCGGTAGGTGACGACCGTTGGTCGTCACGCCGTAGCCACCGCGCGCGGCATCACAGCACCCCGCCCCGGTAGGTGACGACCGTTGGTCGTCACGCCGTTGCCACCGCGCGCGGCATCACAGCATGGCCGGGCCGCTCAAGCGTGACGACCAACGGTCGTCACCTACCCATTGAAACTGGCCGGTTACCGGCAGCCACACGCTTCAGCGGCCGCGCGCTGTTCCACGCGTAGCCCTTCGCGTTGTCGCAGATGACCAGGCCGGCCATCCCGGCCAGCAGCGCGGCGTGGCCATCAGGCTCGGGCAGGGTCATGCATCCCTGTCCTCAAGCGTCCTCGTCCCATCGGTGGCAGCTCACGGCGGTCAAGGGGTTGCCGATAGGATGCTGAAAACCGTCACAGGCGCGTGACGCGGGCAGGCGCCACGCTATAGTGCGCCCTTGCGATGGTCGGGGCGCAACCCCACCTCCGTTCCCGCCACCCCCCGCAGCGAGTCACCCCCTTGTCGAGCCCCAGCCACGTCGAACAGACGCCCATCACCGATCGTTCGCAGCTGGTGGAGGTTCTCGCTTCGGGCGAGAAGCCGCGGCCGCAGTGGCGCATCGGCACCGAACACGAGAAATTCGGCTTCCGCCTCGACGACCTGCGCCCGCCGACGTTCGAGGGCGACCGCGGCATCCAGGCCCTGTTGAACGGGCTGACCCGCTTCGGTTGGACGCCGGTGCAGGAAAAGGGCAACACGATCGCGCTGCTGCGCGACGGCGCGTCGGTGACACTGGAGCCGGCCGGTCAGCTGGAACTCTCCGGCGCGGCACTGGAGACCATCCACCAGACCTGTGTTGAAACCGGCACCCACCTCAACGAGGTCGCGCAGGTGGCCGGCGAACTTCAGCTGGGCTTTCTCGGCATGGGCTTCCAGCCGAAGTGGCGCCGCGATGAGATGCCGTGGATGCCCAAGGGCCGCTACCGCATCATGCGCGAGTACATGCCCAAGGTCGGCTCGCTGGGCCTGGACATGATGACGCGCACCTCCACCGTGCAGGTGAACCTGGATTACGCCAGCGAAGCGGACATGGTGAAGAAGTTCCGCGTGTCGCTGGCACTGCAGCCGATCGCCACCGCGCTGTTTGCCGACTCGCCGTTCACCGAGGGCAAGCCGAACGGCTTCCTCAGCTACCGCTCGCACATCTGGACCGACACAGATGCCGACCGCACCGGCATGCTCGACTTCGTCTTCGAGGATGGCTTCGGCTACGAGCGTTATGTGGACTACCTGCTCGACGTGCCGATGTACTTCTCCTACCGCGACGGTACGTACCACGATGCCAGTGGCCAGAGCTTCCGTGATTTCATGCAGGGTCGTCTTCCGGTGCTGCCCGGCGCGCTGCCCACGCTGACCGACTGGGCCGACCACATGACGACGGCCTTCCCTGAAGTGCGGTTGAAGAAATACCTGGAGATGCGCGGTGCCGACGGTGGCCCGTGGAGCCGCCTGTGCGCGCTGCCGGCGTTCTGGGTAGGGCTGCTGTACGACGATGCCGCGCTGGACGCAGCGTGGGACCTGGTGCGCGACTTCAGCCTGGAAGAGCGCCACGCATTGCGCGACGGCGTGCCGCGGCATGCGTTGAACCTGCCGTTCCGTAGTGGCAGCGTGCGCGATCTCGCACGCCACGCCGTGGACATCGCCGTGGCCGGTTTGCAGCGTCGTGGTGCGCGCAACGCCGATGGTCAGGATGAAAGCCAGTACCTGGACGTGCTGCGTGAGATCGTCGAGTCGGGGCTCACCCCGGCCGAGCGCAAGCTGGCGCTGTTCCATGGTCGCTGGCATGGCAACGTGGACCACGTGTTCCGTGAGTTCGCGTATTGAGCAGAGCCGGGGCGCTGCCTGGCTGCCATGGGTGGCCATGGCGAGACGAGGCAGCGGCCCGTTCTACGTAGTCAGAATGTCAGCGACCAGCTTGCGTTGAGCGCATGGTCACGGTTGCGGCTGGCGAACTGGCCGCTGTAGCCCAGCTGCAGCTGTTGCCGTGGTGTGAGCCAGGCACTGATGCCCAGTTCGCCGGTCCAGGCGCTGCGCGCAATCGCGGTCGAGGCGACGCCGAAGCGGTTGCCGGTATTGAAGCCGAGCAACGCTGCGCCTTCGCGGTCACCGAGGTTACGCTGATAGCCAAGGCTGCCGGTCAGGCGCAGCCAGCTGTTGTCCTGGCCCTGAGCCTGCAGGCCTTTGTCAAAACGCAGACCAGTGCCGACCGTCGTGCTGTCAATTCTACCGACCTTGCCGTGCAGGGCAGCGGCACCACCACGTTCGCGTACGTCGCCGAGGTCCACGCGCACCCGGGCCACCTGCAGGTAGGGGCTGAGTCCGATCTGTTCGCTGCCGAAGCGGTAGCTGCCCTCGGCAAACAGCTGGCGGGTGCTGCCGTGCTGGCGCGCGGCCAACGCATCGTGGAAGCCCTGGAACTGGAGCTGGCGTTCGCTGTCGATGCGATGGCGGCTGTAGGCCATGCCGCCGCCCACGGTCAGCGCCCCCCAGTCGTGGCTGGCATACAGGCCGACATGGCGGTTGTCGCTGCGCAGTCTGGCCTGGCGCCCCTGTGCCTGGCGCACGTCGCTGCGACCGCTGCCCAGCACCATGCCCAGCTGGGTGTAGCCCAGCATGTACTCGGCACCGGCGAGCAGGCCGGTACTGTTGCTGCGGGCGCTGGCCAGGCCCGCGCCGCCTTGCATGGTCGTTGCACCACCGATGGCCTGTACCCACACCGTGGCTGGCGCGGCATCGGCCTGGGGGGCCAGCGCGCCGGCGTTGCTGCGTGCCAATACGGCATCGCGCACATAGCGGCTGCTCTGAGCCAGCGCCAGCGGCGCGGCTGCATGCAGTTCACCGCTGAGGCCATCCAGTGCCGTGCCCAGTTGCTGCGGGAACAGCTGGGTCAGCGGCTGCGGCAGGCCCTGCCTTACTGGCAGGGTATCGAGCACGGCCGCCAGCGCCTGCTGGTTGTGACCCACGGCAGCGCTGTGCAGGCTGGCCCCGCGCTGGACATCCACGCGCAGGGTGCTGGCATCGCCCTGCAACGAGAATTGCAGAAACGGTGAAAATGCGTGCGTATCCAGACTGGCGAAACTGCCGCTGATACCGCCCTCGGCGTGCAGCAGATTGAACTGCTCGCCGAGGTAGAACTGGCCTTCAACCGGCGCGGCCACTACGTTGCCGCTGAGGACGGCACTGCCGCTGACCGTCAGCAGCGCAGGATTGTCCCCGGCCAGACTGGCCAGCAGCGTGCCATTGCTGCCCTGGCGGTAGTTGCCGTTGATCTTCAGTGTGCCGCCGCCCAGACCATCGCCTGGGACCAGGGTTCCGTTGTTGTCGGTGTTACTCAGTGTGCCAGTACCGCCGAGCATGCCGTTCTGTTCGATGGCGGTATGGCCGCTGCGCTGCTTGCCATCAAAGCGCACGCTGCCACCGTTGATGAGCAGGTTCGAGCCCTCAAGCACGCCGCTGCTGCTGACCAGCGCGCTGCCCGCGTGCACCTGCAGGCTGGTGCCGAGCAGACTGCCGTTGAGACGCAGCTGGCCGCCGTCGACCTGCACCGCGCTGGTCAACGTATTGTGCCCATCGAGTTCAAGGATTCCCTCGCGTACAAGCGCGCCATTGAATGTGTTGTCACCACTCAGTCGCAGCCAACCGATACCTGACTTGGTCAGTGCACCGGGGCCGCCGATGTCATTGGTCCAGTCATCCCACGCATCGCCCTGCCACACCTTGCGGCCACCGGCACGCTGGTTCATCACCACGTCGGTGTCCACGCGCAGCTGGCCATAGCCTTCGATGGCTTTTTCCAGGTTGATCAGGCCCCAGCCGTAGATCTCATCGACACCGGACGCGCCCAGATCGGTGGCGGTGGTAAGCAGCACATCGCGCACCTGGGCGTTGTCCAGGTAGGGGAAGCGCTCGAACAGCAGACCCAGTGCACCGGTGACATGCGGGGCCGCCATCGAGGTACCGCCGTAGCGTCCATACTCCGGCAGCAATGCATCGCTGGGCACGTCTACATGAACATCGTCGCCGCGCATGCGCACGCCGACCGGATCATCGGCAGCACCGATCCGGGTCGAGTCGATCCCGCTGCCAGGTGCGGCAAGGCACCAGCTGGCGGTGAGTCCGCATTTGACCGAGAACGGGTCCAGTTCCTGTTGATCGTCCACCGCGACCACACTCAGCCACAACGGCTCCAGTTCGCGCAGGGCATGCGGGAGTGAGGCCAGTGCATCGGCGCCGGGACGCTCGTCCGGCGTGCCTTCGCCCGCGGCATTGCCTGCCGCCCAGACCTGCAGCATGCCGTGTCGTGCGCTGACGGTGCCATATGTCTTGCTGAAGTGCTGCAGGCTGGGTGAGGCGAGGATCTCCTGCAGCTCTTCCAGTGTTGTTGCAGAGACACCGATGCCCCAGCTGTTGTTGATCGCGCGCGTACCATCCTGGGCGAACCTGTCGAACATCACCGGCACCAACGCGTCGGGCATTTCCTTGCCATCGATATCGCGTCGTTGCAGTTGGCCATCCTGCATGAAAAAGTGGTTCAAGCTGTCGTACTCGTTGTTGGCAACGGTGAGCAGCGCACCAAAGGCCACCCCATGCATGCCTCGGCCATCCCGGTTGGCGGCGATGATGCCGCCGACGTGGGTGCCGTGGTCCTGCGGATTGAGACCGGCAGGACCGTAGGTGTCCTCGATCTGCTGCCTCAGATCGTCTGGAACGTTCTCATCGATTACCAGAAACTCGTAGCTCGGGTCGCGACCGTCGCGGAAGTAGCAGGCGTCCGGCCCCGCCAGAGCAGCGCCGCGTTGGCACAGGCCGCCATCGGGACCCGGTGCCTGCAGGAGAATGCTCCGGTGGTCCCTGCCTGCGAATTCGGGATGATCCAGCCATGTGCCTGAGTCCAGGACGCCCAGCCGGATGCCAGTTCCGCTCAGACCACGTGCGTAGGCAGCATCAGCTTTGATCATGCCAAGTCCACCACCTTGGAGGAACTCCGGGGTGCGCCACTGCTGGCGGTCGCCGGCAGCAGCCAGCGGTGGGCTGCTACGCGGTGCGTTGGCTGCGTTGCCGGCCGGACCGGCACCCACCAGGCTACGGGTGTGCAGCGCATGCTGCTGGGCGCGCTGGCGTTGCCACTGGTCACGAGCCTCGCTGGAGGTTTCAGCCAGTGCGGCGGGGGCGCTGCAGGCAAGCGTGGCCAATGCAAGCGCGCGGGACAGAACGCGTTGGGGGCTAACAACAGAGCGGGATGGAACATCGTGCATGATCAAACCTCGGCGATGACGGAGAGCGCTGCAGGCAATCGGCGTGCAGAGGGTGATCGTCAGCGGCCAGCGGCTGACCTGTCATTGCAGTTTCCTGAGGTTCTGTAACCGTCTGTATGAGGCGGATGGGAACACGCGTTCACGCAAGGCGGCAGCCGCCAAGGCAGTGTCCGGCAGCGTCAGGTGGCCCTGCTGCCTCGGTGGCAGGGGCGACCTTCAGCGCAGCAAGCCAGGCGCCGGCGGCCGCAAAGAAAACGCCCCGGTCCTGTTGGACCGGGGCGTTTGAGTGCCGTGCTGTGACTCAGTGCGAGCCTGCGCGCATCAGGCCGCAGGTTTGATCGTGGCCATGTCGATCACGAAGCGGTAGCGCACGTCATTGCTGGCCATCCGCTCCCAGGCCTGGTTGACGTCCTTGATGTCGATGACCTCGACATCGGCGACGATGCCGTGCTCAGCGCAGAAGTCCATCATTTCCTGGGTCTCGGCCATGCCGCCGATCGCCGAGCCAGTCACATGCTTGCGCCCGAAGATCACGCTGGCACCCATCAGTGCCGGCTCCAGTCCGGTGATCACACCGACCAGGCACAGGGTGGCGTCGCGCTTGAGCAGGCTCATGTACGGGTTGGTGTCATGGCCGACCGGCACCGTGTTGAGCAGGAAATCGAAGCTGTTGGCGTGCGCCTTCATCTGCACGGGATCACGCGAGACCAGCACCTCGTCGGCGCCCAGGCGCTTGGCGTCGGCGCCCTTCTCCGGTGTGGTGGTGATCATCACCACATGCGCGCCCAGCGCCTTGGCGAACTTGACGCCCATATGGCCCAGGCCGCCAAGGCCGATCACGCCGACCTTCTGGCCGGGGCCGACCTTCCAGTGGCGCAGCGGCGACCAGGTGGTGATGCCAGCACACAGCAGCGGCGCGGCGGCCTTCAGGTCCAGCTTCTCGGAGACCTTCACCACGAAGCGCTGCTCGACCACGATATGGTCCGAGTAGCCGCCCATGGTCAACTCACCGGTCTGTCGGTCCTGGCTGTTGTAGGTGTAGGTCGGGCCTTCCTCGCAGTACTGCTCCAGATCGTGGCTGCAGGCATCACAGTGGCGGCAGGAGTCGACCATGCAGCCTACGCCAGCGTAGTCACCGACCTTCAGCGTGCTGACCTCGGCGCCCACTTCGACAACGCGGCCGATGATCTCGTGCCCCGGCACCATCGGGTACTGCGCGCCACCCCAGTCATCCCGCGCCTGATGCAGGTCGGAATGGCAGATGCCGCTGTACAGCACGTCGATACGCACGTCGTTGGGGCCTACCGCCCGGCGCTCGAAGGTGTGCGGTGCCAGCGGGGCGGTGGTGGAAGTGACGGCATAGCCGTGGGCGAGGGACATGGGGAATCCTTGGCAGGGTTTGTGGAAAGGCGCTTTACAATACGCGGGCCACCGCCGGGCACATAGGCCCGGAATCGGGATGATTCATCCAGCCGGACTGCACAATCTTGGCCACCGACAACCTTACCCATCTGGCCGCCTTCGCCGCCGTGGCCCGTCATCGCAGCTTTCGCCGCGCCGGTGCCGAACTGGCTCTGTCGACTTCGGCGGTGAGCTATGCCATCCGCGCGCTGGAAGAGCGCCTTGGCGTCGGCCTGTTCCATCGCACCACGCGCAGCGTGGCGCTGACCGAAGCCGGCCAGCGTCTGCTGGAGCGACTGCAGCCCGCGCTGGACCAGGTGCACGACGCGCTGGATGAGATGAACCAGTTCCGTGCCACCCCTTCCGGGTTGCTGCGCATCAATGCCACCCGCGCCGCCGTGGCGACACAGCTCAGCCCGAGACTGGCCGCCTTCATGGCCGCGCACCCGGACGTGCGCGTGGACCTGACCGAGAACGATGGACTGGTCGACATCGTGCACGAAGGCTACGACGCCGGTGTACGCCTGCATGAGTTCGTGCCTGAGGACATGGTCGCCGTGCCTTTGGGCCCCGCGCTGCGCGGGCTGATCGTGGCATCGCCTGCCTATCTCCAGCGACGGCCGGCACCGCAGCATCCGCACGACCTGCTGATGCACGAGTGCATCCGGTTCCGCTTCGCCAGCGGGCACATCTACAAATGGCAGTTCGAGCGCGATGGCCACGCACTGGAAATGGATGTGCCGGGCCGGCTGACGCTCGGTGAGCAGTCCACCATCATCCGCGCGGTGCTGGATGGGCTGGGTCTGGCGTATGTGCTGGAGGACGCCGCGCGGGCACACCTGCAGGCCGGCACGCTGGTGACCGTGCTGGAAGAGTGGAGCGAGCCGTTTGCCGGTTTCGTCCTCTACTACCCGCGGCAGAGGCAGATGGCCTCGGCGCTGCGCGCGTTCGTGGACCATCTGCGTGGGTGAGTGGGGCCGCCCGGTAGCGCTCTTGCGCACATCGGTATACTATCCCCCAGTATAGTTCTGCCTTGGATGGTCCATGCCGCACTCACCTGAAGAAAAGAAGAAGGTCCTGGCACGCGTGCGCCGCATCCGCGGCCAGTGCGATGCGTTGGACCGTGCGCTGGAAGCGGGTGCCGACTGTGGCCCGGTACTGCAGCAGATCGCGGCCATCCGTGGTGCGGTCAACGGCCTGATGTCCGAGGTCATGGAAGCGCATCTGCGCGAGGAGTTCGGCCAGCCAGCCACTTCCGAGGCGCAGCGCGCCGAACGCGTGCGTGAGATGAGTGGCCTGATCCGCTCCTATCTCAAATAACCCCCAATTGCCGCCGGGCCGGTCCGCGCGCCCGGCCGCGACAGGTCCGCAACACCGGCCCTGCCTATCCCTGCCCCCCGTGTTTCCCTTGGAGAACCCACCATGAAATCCCGTGCCGCCGTTGCGTTTGGTCCCGGCCAGCCGTTGCAGATCGTCGAGATCGACGTCGCCCCGCCCAAAGCCGGCGAAGTGCTGGTCAGGATCACTCATACCGGTGTCTGCCACACCGATGCGTTCACGCTGTCCGGCGATGATCCGGAAGGCCTGTTCCCGGCCGTGCTGGGCCATGAGGGCGCCGGCATCGTGGTCGAGGTGGGCGAGGGCGTGACCAGCGTCAAGCCGGGCGACCACGTGATTCCGCTGTACACCGCCGAGTGTGGCCAATGCCTGTTCTGCACGAGCGGCAAGACCAACCTGTGCGTCGCCGTGCGCGCAACCCAGGGCAAAGGCGTGATGCCCGACGGCACCACGCGTTTCAGTTACAACGGTGAACCGATCTACCACTACATGGGTTGCTCGACCTTCAGCGAGTACACCGTGGTGGCCGAGGTATCGCTGGCAAAGATCAACCCGGATGCGAACCCGGAACATGTATGCCTGCTCGGCTGCGGCGTCACCACCGGCATCGGCGCGGTGCACAACACCGCCAAGGTGCAGGAAGGTGACAGCGTGGCCGTGTTCGGTCTCGGCGGCATCGGCCTGGCCGTGATCCAGGGCGCGCGCCAGGCCAAGGCCGGTCGCATCATCGCTGTGGACACCAATCCGTCCAAGTTCGAGCTGGCGCGCGAGTTCGGCGCCACCGACTGCATCAATCCGAAGGACTTCGACAAGCCCATCCAGCAGGTGATCGTCGAGATGACCACCTGGGGTGTTGACCACAGCTTTGAATGCATCGGCAACGTCAACGTCATGCGCGCGGCACTGGAATGCGCACACCGCGGCTGGGGCCAGAGCGTGGTGATCGGCGTGGCCGGTTCGGGCCAGGAAATTTCCACCCGCCCGTTCCAGCTGGTGACCGGCCGCAAGTGGATGGGTACCGCCTTTGGTGGCGTCAAGGGGCGCAGCCAGTTGCCCGGCATGGTCGAGGACGCGATGAAGGGCGACATCGCGCTGGCACCGTTTGTCACCCACACGATGGAACTGGAGAAGATCAACGAAGCGTTCGACCTGATGCACGAAGGCAAGTCGATCCGCTCCGTCGTCCACTACTGAGCCACCTGGCGGCGGGCCGCGTGCCCGCCGCCCCGCTGCGGAGATTTCCATGGAACGCATTGAACGCCGCGCCTGCTTTGGCGGCTGGCAGGACGTTTACCGCCACACCTCGCAGGTGCTGGGCTGCACGATGAATGTGGCGGTCTACCTGCCGCCACAGGCGGACACGCAGAAGCTGCCGGTGCTGTACTGGCTGAGCGGGCTGACCTGCACCGAGCAGAACTTCATCACCAAGGCCGGCGCCCAGCGCTATGCCGCCGAACACGGGATCATCCTCGTCGCGCCCGACACGAGCCCGCGTGGCGATGCGGTTGCCGATGCCGACGGTTACGACCTGGGCAAGGGGGCAGGGTTCTACCTCGATGCCACCGAGCAGCCGTGGGCACAGCATTACCGGATGCACGACTATGTAGTGAACGAGCTGCCGGCGCTGATCGAGGCGCAGTTCGCCGCTACCGACGCGCGTGCGATCAGTGGTCATTCGATGGGAGGTCACGGCGCGCTGGTGCTGGCCCTGCGCAACCCGGGGCACTACCGCAGCGTATCGGCGTTCTCACCGATCGTCGCGCCGAGCCAGGTGCCGTGGGGTGAAAAAGCCTTCAGCGCCTATCTTGGTGATGACCGTGCCGCATGGGCGCAGTGGGATGCCACGGCGCTGATCGCCGATGCGCGCGAGCGTCTGCCACTGCTGGTGGACCAGGGCGATGCTGATGAGTTCCTTGCCGCACAGCTGCAGCCGCAGCGTCTGGCCGAGGCCTGCAAAGCTGCCGGCCATCCGCTTGAGCTGCGTCTGCAGCCGGGTTACGACCACAGCTATTACTTCATCGCCAGCTTCATCGGTGAGCACATCGCGCACCACGCCAAGGCGCTGAAGGTGTAGAGACGGGCTCTGCCCGGCTGGTTTACACGTGCACCGAAACGAAGAGCAGCCGGGCAGAGCCCGGCTCTACGCGGCAGTCGCGCTCAACGCACGTCGCGCAGCTCCCAGTTGTGGCCGGCCAGCAGCCGCATGCGCTGCTTGAACACGTCGCTGTCGATGCTGGTGGTGGCCACCAGGTTGATGCGCAGGTCCTTCTGTTCGCCGGTCACGGTTGCCTGCGGGTCGGTCGCGCCCCACTGGTCTTCCACGGCGTCGGGGTCAGGCTGCTTGCCGCGCCAGCGATCGAACAGCGTGGTGCTGCGCAGCGCGTCCTGCAGCTGCTCGGCAAAGCCTTCGGCGCCGTGCGCGGTGAAGGCCAACTCGCCGTCGGTGCCGCGCGCTTTGGCGGGGTCGGGCAGGCTGATGTGGTACTGGGTCATGTCCATCTCCTTGTAGGCGCGCAAAGCGTTGCAGGTGCGCGGTGCAGGCCACGTGCAGGCGGCGGGCCGAGGCCTGCCTTCACTCGAAACGATGCGGCTGGTCAGCGAAGCCGACCGTCACTGCGCCTTTGCCCACGTTGACCATGCCGGTCAGGCTCATCACCGAGGCATACAGCTGTACCCCGTTCTCCTCGCAGATCGCCTGCAGGCGGGAGTAGCCGGGCAGGGCGCGCAGCTCGTCGAGTTCACCGCCGTAGCTCACACATACGGTCGGCGTCATCAGGCCATGACGTACGCGCTTGCCCACCACCTCGAACAGCTTCGCCACAGCGTTGTCGAAGCCCTTGATCTTGGCCACCGGTGCGGTGTCGCCACGGTATCCATGCAGGATGGGTTTGATGTCCAGCGCGCTGCCCAGCGCGGCACTCAGCAGACCCACGCTGCGGTCGCCCTTGTGGCGGGCGCGGGCACGCATGTAGTAGAGGTCGCGGGTAACCATGTAGCCGTGCACGTTGCCGGCCAGTTCCTCCAGCCGTTCACGGATCTGCTGCACGCTGGCGCCGCTGTCTCGCAGGCGCACCGCTTCCACCGCGGTCACGGCCTGGGCGGCGAACAGGTTCTGGGTGTCGATCACCCGCAGCGCGAAGGGCGAGTTGTAACCGGCCGCCTGCCGCACCGGCTTGTAGTCGTTGAGGATGGCAAAGCTGGCCTGCAGCGCACTGTCATGGATCGGGCTGCGGGTCCGGGTGATGGTCATGCAGAACACGTGGTCGTAGTCGATGACCAGCTGCTGCAGGAACAGGTCGCGGATCTGCTGCACGTTGAAGGGGATGGTTTCCGCCTCGGCGCCATGCTCGGCGACATGGGCATGCAGGAAGCTCAGCGTGGCCTGTTCGTCGCGGTGGTCGGCCAGCATGGCTTCGCCGATGCGCACGGTGATCGGCAGCAGCACGATCCGGTGGTCGGTGATGAAGTCCTGCGGCAGGTCGCAGGCGGAGTCGACAACGATTCCAATGCGCATCGGCGGGCCCCCTCCGGGCCGTTTTGCGTAGCTCGAAGTGTGAACGCTATCGCAAAACGGCCCCCGATGCTGCAGCCGGGTGGCCGCCATGCCGGCTGGACCTCAGCGTCGCCGCTGCACCGCCACCTCCAGGATGTCAGCGGACGCGGGCGCGGTGCAGGTAGCGGTCGCGCAGCTCGGTCTGCCGCGAGCGCATCGGCATCGCCTGGCCGCCGAGCCACACCTGCTCGGCGTAATGCGCCACATCCAGCGGGTCGCCCTCCCACAGCACCAGGTCAGCCTGCATGCCCGGCTCGATGCTGCCGATGCGGTCGGCCACGCCCAGCACCTGGGCCGGCACCCGGGTCAGTCCGGCCAGGCCATCGGCCCAGGGCAGACCATGGGCCACCGCATTGCCGGCCAGTTGGCGGATCTTGCGTGCATTGTGGGAGACGTCCTCGCGCTGGGCGAAGCTGACCGGGACGCCCGCGCGCTGCAGGCGTGCGGCGTTTTCCAGCGTGGCGCCAAGCTGGTCGAAGCTGGCCGGCAGGTTGCCCAGCGCATCGACGAAGACCGGCACCTGCGCAGCGGCCAGCTCGGTGGCAAGCTGCCAGGCTTCGGCGCCGCCGGCAATGGCGATGCGTACCTTCTCGCGCTGGGCCCAGCGCAGCAGCTGGCGGATATCGGACGCGCGGTCCACCGCGACGATGATCCGACCCTGACCAGCCAGATACCCGGCCAGCGTGCGGCGTCCGGCCGGGGTCAGCAGCGCATGTGGTGAATCAGCCGCAATCCGCCCGCGCGCTTCGTCGACCATCTGCTGCAGCAGCATCCACTGCGCTGCCCGGGACTGCCCAGTGAGTTCGGCCGCCTCGGCGCCCAGGCGCAGATACAGGGCGCGCGGCCCGATCGGGTCGAGGCTGCCATCCAGACGCAGCACGCCGCCCTGGCCGGCAACGAAGCCGCCGCCGGTGGTGGCGCCCAACGCGGTGAAGCCAAGCCCCTCCACACGTGCCACCGGCACCAGCACCGAAGCCGGGTTGTAGGCCAGGGTCACGTCAAACTCAGGGCGCAGCGGCTGTTCGCCCAGTTTGAGGTGGCTGTCGACCGTGCTGGCTTCGCCGGAGACCTCCTCGATGCCGATCTCGGTGATGCCGGCAAACAGCGCGGGGGTCAGCGGCCGTCCGCCGGCTTCGACCACCTGTACGCCTGCCGGCGCAGACAGGCCGGGGCCCACCGCAGCGATGAGGCCGCCGCGCACCAGCACATCGGCATGCTGCAGGCTGCCGCGGGCGCTCACGGTATGCACCGTCGCATCGCGGATCAGCACGTCCTGGGCGGCGGCGACCGGGCCGAACATCAGCAGCGCGGCCGCGGCAGCCAGGCGCCATGTACGACGGCCTGCAGAGCAGATCCTGTTCAATCCATCCATCACTGCACCTCCTGGCCAAGGCGGAAATCAGACACCGGTTTGGCGCCGGGCACCGTGCGGTCGTAATAGCGGTGCCCGTCGATGAACACCTGGTCAGCCAGCGCGTACGAGCTGAAGGGATTTCCATTCCAGACCACCACATCGGCCATCTTGCCCACCTCGAGCGAGCCGGTCTGTCCTTCGATGCCCAACGCCCGTGCAGCGTTGTGGGTGAGCCAGGTGATCGCGCGCTCCGGTGGGATCTCATCCATGCCGGCGCGGCGCGCGGCGGCCACGGCCTTGGCCGCCTCCTGGTTGAGGCGCTGGATGCCCTCGGGCGAGTCCGAATGAACCACGGCGCAGCTGTTGGCCGGGCGGTCGACCAGCGCGATGTTCTCGGCAATGCCGTCGAAGGCTTCCATCTTGAAGCCCCACCAGTCAGCCCACAGCGCCCCACATACGCCCTCGGCGGCAAGCCGGTCGGCCAGCTTGTAGGCTTCCACCCCGTGATGGAACGCGGCCACCTTGAAGCCGAATTCGTCGGCCAGGTCGAGCATGGTGGCCATCTCATCGGCACGGTAGCAGTGAATGTGCACGCGGATGTCGCCCTGGATCGCACCGGCCAGCGTGTCCAGCTTGAGGTCGCGCTTGCCGCCGCTGTCGCCGCTGCTGTCGCTGCCATCGCCACTGCCGAACCAGCGCTTGCGCGGTGTCGGCTTGGGGCTGTTTTTTGCGATGTACTCGCTGGCATCGATGAAGGCCGCGCGGTAGCCGGCCACATTGCCCATGCGTGTGGCCGGAGCCGTGCCCTTGCCACCGTAGACGCGCTTGGGGTTTTCGCCACAGGCCATCTTCAGGCCCCACGGTGCACCGGGAAACTTCATCGCCTGATAGGTGGTGGTCGGCACGTTCTTCAGGGTCACGCCGCGGCCACCGACCAGGTTGGCCGAGCCGGGCAGCACCTGCATGCTGGTCACGCCGCCGGCAAGGGCTTCGGCAAAGCCCGGGTCCTGCGGCCATACCGAGTGTTCAGCCCATACGTTGGCGGTGACCGGCGCGGTCATTTCGTTGCCGTCGCTGTGCGCGCTCACGCCGGGACTGGGGTAGACGCCCAGATGCGAATGCACGTCGATCAGTCCGGGGGTTACCCAGCGCCCATGTGCGTCCACGCGGCGCACCTCGGCACCCGCCTGCAGGCCGCGCCCCACTGCTTCGATGCGGCCATCGCGCAGCAGCACATCGGCATCGTCCAGGCGCTGGCCGGTGCCGGTGAGCACGGTCGCGTTGTGGATCAGCACCGCTTCGCTCGGCTGCGGTCGGTAGGTGCTGGGGTAGGGGTCCTGCAGGAAACGCGAGGCGCCAACGGCCTGGCTGGACACGGCCGACAACAGCGCCACGGCAAGGCCGGCGCGCACGAGATGGTGCATGGAGTTCCCCGTTGCGAATGTGACCCGCCGACGCTAGCCGGGCCTGGGGCCGCTTGCCAAGTGACCTTTTGCACGGTCGTCAGGGTGTGCGGCGGCTTGCGGCAGACGCGTGTGCCCTCGACTCCGTGCGGCCATGGCCGCAGAATTGACCGCCCGCCTTGAGCCCGTGTGATGAAGAGCAAGCAGGAGATCGTCGAGAACTGGCTGCCCCGGTACACCGGCGTGCCGCTGGACCAGTTCGGCCAGCATGTTCTGCTGACCAACTTCGGTGGCTACCTGCACAGCTTTGCCGCGTTGACCGGTGGCAGCGTTGTCGGACTCGACCGGCCGATGCCCAGCGTCACCGCCGACGGCATCACCCTGATCAACTTCGGCATGGGCAGTCCCAATGCCGCCATCGTGATGGACCTGCTCTCCGCAGTGAGTCCCAGGGCGGTGCTGTTCCTGGGCAAGTGTGGCGGCCTCAAGCGCAAAAACCAGCTCGGGGACCTGGTGTTGCCGATTGCCGCGATCCGCGGCGAGGGAACCTCCGACGACTACCTGCCTGCCGAAGTGCCGGCATTGCCGGCCTTCGCGCTGCAGCGGGCGGCCTCCACGATGATCCGCGACCTGGGCCATGATTACTGGACCGGTACGGTCTACACCACCAACCGGCGGGTCTGGGAGCATGACGAGGCGTTCAAGGAGCGCCTGCGCCGCATGCGCTGCATGGCCATCGACATGGAGACGGCGACCGTGTTCGCGGCCGGTTTTGCCAACCATATTCCCACCGGAGCCTTGCTGCTGGTCTCGGATCAGCCGATGATTCCCGATGGAGTCAAGACCGAGGCATCCGATGCCAGGGTCAGTTCGCAGTTCGTGGACAACCACATCCAGATCGGCATCGAAGCGCTGCGGTTGATCCGGCGCAACGGCAAGTCGGTTCGCCACCTGCGCTTTGACGAATGATGATGAGCGCAAAGGGCCAGGGCGCCCCGCTCCAGGAGCACGATATGGAAATGGCAGCGCAGGTGGTCCGGTTCTGGACCGAGGCGGGACCGGAAAAATGGTTCGCGCGCGATGATGGGTTCGACGCCCGCTTCCGGGCGTTGTTCCTGGACGAGCACCATGCGGCGGCGGCACGCGCGCGCGAGCATTGGCTGGCCACCGCCGAAGGCGCACTGGCGCTGCTGCTGCTGTTGGACCAGTTCCCGCGCAACTGCTTCCGTGGCACCGCCCACTCCTACGCCACCGACGGCCTGGCGCGCCATTACGCCACGCGCGCCATCGAGGAGGGGCTGGATCTGCAGCTGGTGCCCAAGCTGCGTGCGTTCATCTACCTGCCATTCGAGCATTCGGAAGATCCGCTGGACCAGGACCGCTCGGTGGCGATGTTCGACGTGCTCGGCGACAAGGAGTATCTGCAGTTTGCCGAACTGCACCGTGACCTCATCCGCCGCTTCGGGCGGTTCCCGCACCGCAATGCGGTGCTCGGACGCATCCCGACGCCGGAAGAGCTGGATTATCTGGCCGAAGGCGGGTTCGCCGGCTGAGCCGGTACCGGCAGCGCGGCACGCAGGCCGCGCTGATCCAGCGCCTGCAGCACGCCTTCGATGATGGCCAGGTTGTGACCATGGGCAGCGCCCTCGTGCAGCAGCACGATCGCCCCCGGCCGCAGGCGCGGCAGCAGCCGCTGCAGCACGTCCTCGGGGCTGCAGTTCACCCCATCAAAGCCGCGCGCGCTCCAGCCGACGCGGGTCAGGCCATGACGCTTGAGCGCGGCGGCCACGAACGGGTTGGTCATGCCCACCACCGAGCGGTACCAGCGCGGCGGGTATCCCGCCAGCGCGGTCAGCGCCTGCTGGCACTGCCCTATCTCGGCCGACATGGTGGCCGGCCCCAGCCGCCAGAAGCGGGTCTGCGGGTGGGAGTGACTGTGGTTGCCGATGTCGTGGCCACGGGCAATGATCTGCCGGACCTGCTCAGGGTGCTCCAGGGCGCGCTCGCCAACCAGAAAGAAGGTCGCCCGGGCCTGGTAGCGGTCGAGCAGGTCGAGCACGGCGGGGGTTTCAGCGCTGGGACCGTCATCGATGGTCAGCCACACGCTGTTGCCCGCGTCGTCCACCCGGCTGAGCACCGGCGCATAGAAACGCGCATTGGGCAGGAATACGGGCACCAGAAAGGTGGCGTGGCTGATGACCATGCAGCCCAGACCCCAGGCCCAGCCGAGCTGCCAGCCGACCGCGAGTACCGCCAGCTGGGACAGCACCAGCCAGGGCACCCATCGCCAGGGGTGGGCGGGAATGCGATGCAATGTTTCTGCTGGGGTCATTCCCCATGATGCCACGGCGGGTAGAATCACCGGTCTGATACTTCAAAAAGCCCAGGCCGCCATGTCTCTCGATCCCGCCCTGCGTACGCGCATCGAATCCCTCCTCAGCGCCGACCGCGTTGTCCTGTTCATGAAGGGCCAGCCGGCCATGCCGCAGTGCGGCTTTTCGGCCAAGGCAGTGGGCGCGCTGCAGGACCTGGGCGTTGAGTTCGCACACGTGAACGTGCTGGCCGACCAGGAGATCCGCGAGGGCATCAAGGCCTACGGCGACTGGCCGACCATCCCGCAGCTCTACATCGACGGCGAATTGATCGGTGGCAGCGACATCATCCTGCAGATGGCCAGCAGCGGCGAGCTGAGCAGCGTGCTGGGCCTGGAAGCGCCCGACCGCACGCCGCCGTCCATCACCGTCACCCCCGCAGCCGTGGAAATGCTCAAGGGCGCGCTGGCCGATGCCCCGGGCGCGGCACTGCAGCTGGGCATCGACGCCCGCTTCCAGCCGAACTTCCAACTGGCGCCGTATGACCAGGGCGCGATTGCCGCCGAATCCAATGGTCTGCGCGTGCAGTTCGACCTGGCCAGTGCGCGCCGTGCCAACGGCATCACCATCGACTGGGTCGACGATATCCGCGGCAAGGGCCTGGCCATCAACAACCCCAACGCCCCGCAGGCGGTGCAGGAACTGTCGGTGCGCGATGCCGACGACCAGGTGCGCGCCGGCAATGTACTGCTGGTGGATGTGCGTCCGGCCGAGGAGCGCGCCATTGCCGCCGTGGGTGTGCCGTTCAAGGTCTTTGACGGTGCCGGCCGTGCGGAGCTGGAAGCGCTGCCGAAGGACACCGCGCTGGCCTTCCTGTGCCACCACGGCGGCCGCAGCGCCCAGGCGGCCGAGCAGTTCCGCGCGCTGGGGTTCACCAAGGTCTTCAACGTCACCGGCGGCATCGATGCCTGGTCCAGCGACGTCGACAACGGCGTACCGAAGTACTGAGGCTTCTGGCAGGTGACGACCGTTGGTCGTCACCTGCAGGGCGGCGACGGGCATGGCCCGGCTCACCCCTCGCGGTACGCCACCAGCAGCCAGCTGTTGAACGGGGTGCGCCCATGCAATGGGCGCGCGGCCTCGACCTGCAGCCCGGCAGCCGTGAGCACCGAACAGAGTTTTCCCGGGTCCGGGTAATGCCGCGGCCGTGTACCCATCCAGCCGATCACCCACGCCAGCCGGTCGGCCACGCGCGTGGTGCGATCGCGGCCGTCGCCGGTCGCCAGCGGGGTCCGCAGCAGCAGACGCGCACCGGGCGCAACGCGGGCGGCCGCCTGCTGCAGCAAGGTCTGCTGCGGCACTTCGTGCAGGTACTGCAGCACGTCCAGCAGGGCCACATCGCCGCTGTGCGCAGGCAACCGGGCCTGCACGTCCAGTGCGGCAAAACGCACCCGCGCCAGCCCGGCGCGCTGCGCGGCGTGCTCGGCACGTCGGATCTTTACTGCGTCCACATCCACGCCGAGATAGTTCTGGCTGGCGCCGCGCTGGCGCAGCACATGGGCCAGCAGCCCCAGTCCACAGCCCAGATCAAGCAGGGGCCGGTCGCTGCCTTCCAGCTGCTGCAGTACGCCGTCGTACAAGGGGTCGCTGCCGAGCTTGGCGCGGCTGTAGTAGTAATCGCGCCGGTTGCCCCAGGCGCGCGCGGGGCGGAAGGCGTCGGCGATCGCGCGCGCCTGTGCCGACGACAGTGGCTGGCAGGGCAGGGGCGTGTGCTGCAGCAGGGCGCCGTCCACTGGCATGCCTGTCATGGGGTCAGCGCATCGCGGCGAGCAGGCGGCGCGCGACAGGCTCGGCCTGCAGGCTCCAGCGCTGGTACATGGCTGCCGATGGATGCAGGCCGTCCTCGGCCAGCATTGCCGCCTCGCCGCCCTCCTGGCGGCTGATGCCGGTGATATCGACGAATGCGACGCCCTGCGCCTTGCAGACCTGCGCCGCAGCGGCATTGAAGGCGTCCAGCTCGCGGGCGATCTGCACAAGGTTGCGGCCGGACGCGTGCGCGAACGGGGTCACCCCCCAGTCGGGGATCGACAGCACCAGCACGCCGTCGCTGCCGTGACGACTGAACGCCTGCGCACGCTCCAGCAGCAGGGCGAACTGGGCGCGGTATTCGTCCACGCTGCGCCAGCGGTACTGGTTGTTCACCCCGATCAGCAGGCTGACCAGATCAAACGGCCCCTGCGGTGCTGCGCTGTCGATACCCGCATCAAGCTCGTCGGTGGTCCAGCCGGTGGTCGCGATGATCTGCGGATCGGCCAGCGCGACGCCTGCGGCGCGCAGGGCGGCGGCCAGCTGGTGCGGCCAACGTCCCGCCGGCGCAACACCTTCGCCGATGGTGTAGGAGTCGCCCAGGGCGAGGTATGAATACGACATGCGGACAGGGCCTCGCGGAGACGTCAGGCGACCGAGCGCGCCTTCAGCGGCACCACCTTGCGGTTGGCTTCGGCGCGGCGCGAAAGCGCGCGGTCGATGCGGGCGAATACATCGCGCATCATCGCCGCTTCCGGCAGCAGGGTGACCCGGAAGTGGTGCCGGTAAGGCACGTTGAAGCTGGCGCCGGGCACCACCAGTACGCCTTCCTGGTTCATCAGGTCCAGCGCGAAGCTGTGATCGTCGAAGGCCTTGGCCGCGTCGCCGATCACGCCGGGGAACGCGTACAGCGCGCCGGCCGGCGCCACCAGTGACAGGTGCTCGCTGGCCGCGCAGCTCTCGATCACCGCGCGGCGGGTCTCGTACAGGCGCCCACCGGGCGCACACAGCGCACTGATGGTATCGGGGCCATTCACTGCGGCCTCGATTGCGTACTGGCCCGGCACGTTCGCACACAGGCGCAGCGCACTGAGCAGATCCAGCGCGGCACGGAACTCACCCAACCGGTCGGCCGCGCCGGACAGCACCGCCCAGCCCACGCGCCAGCCGCAGGCGCGATGCACCTTGCTCAGCCCACTGAAGGTCAGGCATGGGTGGTCTTCGGCCAAGGGCGCGACCGGGTGGAACTGCGCGCCGTCATAGAGGATCTGGTCGTAGATCTCGTCCACCAGCAACAGCAGGTTGTGACGACGGGCAATGGCCACGATCTGCAGCAGCAGCTCACGCGGGTAGCTGGCGCCACTGGGGTTGTTCGGGTTGATCAGCACGATGGCGCGCGTGCGCGAGGAGACCAGCGTCTCGATTTCACTCGGGTCAGGCTGGAAGCCATTCTCCGGCGCGCAGCGGTAATACACCGGACGCCCATCATTGAGGATGGTGGCCGCCGACCACAGCGGGTAGTCCGGCGAGGGCAGCAGTACCTCATCACCCGGGTTGAGCAGGGCCCGCAGCGACAGGTCGATCAGCTCGCTGACACCATTGCCGATGTAGACCCGGTCCGGATGTGCATCCGGGCAGCCGCGGCGCGCGTACGCAGCAGCGACCGCTTCGCGGGCTTCGGGCAGGCCCTGCTGGTGCGTATAGGGGTCGGTCCGGCCCATGTCATCGGCGATCGCCCGCTGCAGATGCTCGGGCGCGCGGAAGCCGAAACTGCCCGGATTGCCGATGTTGAGCTTGATCAGCTTGTGGCCCTGCGCCTCCAGCTCCCGCGCTCGCCGCGCCAGCTCTCCGCGGATCTCGTAGCGCACTTCGGAAAGGCGCTCGCGGGTGGCCAGGGGCTTGTGCGAGGGGGTGGACATGGGGGCTGGGCCGTCAAGGGGCATGGAAGCCCATGGTAGCGGAATTGATGCAGTGCAGGGCGGCACCGCCAGGCCCGGCCGGACTGGGCTGGAAGCCGCTTGCCACGGGTAGAATGGGCGCGATGACCAACAGCCCCGACTTCCCTCTTCTGCAGACCATCGGCTGGCCCTGGCCGGGGCTGCCCACCCAGGCCGACTGGCTCGCCGTGATGGAGCAGCACCCGCAGGCGCGCCCGGCGCGCGTGGTCGAACAGCACCGCACGCACTACGTGGTGGCGGACGCGCCCGGAGCGGCAATCAAGGCCGAGTCGTTGCCCGAGTGGCAGCGCCCGCGCTTTCCCAGTCACGAGCGGCCTGCCGTGGGCGACTGGGTTCTGCTGGACGGGGTGCGCATCGTCGCGCTGCTGCCGCGCCGGACCTCGATCAAGCGCGGTGCCGCAGGCGAGCACTATCACCAGCAGGTGATTGCGGCCAACGTGGATACGGTGTTCATCGTCTGCGGGCTGGATGCGGACTTCAATCCACGGCGGATCGAACGTTACCTGCTGCTGGTGGGCGGCGGCGGGGCTGAGCCGGTGGTGGTGCTGACCAAGGCCGACCAGACCGACTACACCGACGATGCGTTGGCGGTGCTGGAAGAGCTGGAGGCACAGGGCATCGCCCTGCGCGCGGTGAACGGCCTGGACAGCGACAGCGTGGCGGTGCTGCTGCCGTGGCTGCAGGCCGGCCGCACCGTGGTACTGGTGGGGTCCTCGGGTGCCGGCAAGTCGACGCTGACCAACACGCTGCTGGGCGAGCAGCGGATGAAGACCAACGCGGTGCGGGCCAATGATTCGCGCGGGCGTCATACCACCACCCACCGTGCGCTGATGCCGCTGCCCAGCGGTGCCTGTCTGATCGATACCCCCGGGATGCGCGAGCTCAAGCCTACCGGCGAGGAAACCCTGGCCGAAGGTGGGTTTGCCGACATCGAAGCACTGGCGGCCCAGTGCCGCTTCCGCGACTGTTCGCATGATCGCGAACCGGGGTGCGCGGTACGTGAGGCGATCGACGCAGGCGTGATCGAAGAAAGCCGCCTGATCAACTACTTCAAACTGAAGGAAGAAGTCGCTGCTGCAGCGGCCAAGCTGGCAGTCCGCCAGGCAGAAACCGCGCAGGAGCGACGCAGCACCGGCCGTGGCCAGCAGTTCCGGCCCAGCGGCAAACCCAGACCGCGCCGCCCGTAGAGCCGGGCTCTGCCCCGCTGCCGCAGACATCCCCGACGTAGAGCGGGGCTCTGCCCCGCTGCCGGAATCTGTCGCTGTGTCGCAATTGGTTATAGTCCCCGCATGGACCGTATCCGGACACTGGATCGTGAGGTGGCCCACCATGCCGCGCTGGATGCGCGGCTGGTCGACGCTGTGGCCGACATCCGCCTGCTGGCACTGACCAGCTGGCCGGCTGCCCTGCAGGCCCCCTTTCTGACGAGCGTGGCCCAGGGACAGCCGAGGCTGCCGCAGGTGGTCTACCCGACGCTGGATTTCAGCAATGCGCGGCGCGCGCTCGAGCAGATCGTGGCCGCCTGCGACGAACAGCATCCGCTTGGCCAGTACATCCAGCAGTCCGCGCACAGCTGGGACGTGGCGGCGCGGCTGCTGGAGGGGCTGGGCACCGCGGCTGTGGATGCGTGTTCGGTGGAGCTGTTCGGCGCCCCGGAACAGCCCTTGCCCGGCAACGGACCGAGCACACGCGACGCGGCACGCCATTTCATCCAGATCGCCAACGAGCTGGACCATGAACTGCTCGCACCGGAAGAACAGGTGCCGGTCTCGGCTACAGCATTGCAGTTGCAGCTGCAGAACGATCTGGACAGTTTTTTTGAGGGCCGTGTGATTCACGTGCAGCTGGACCCGGAACTGGTCTCCAAGGCCGCAGCCGGGCCGACGCGGATCCGGCTGCGTACCAGCGCACGCTTCAGTGCCTACGATCGTGCACAGCTGTTCCACCATGAAGCGCTGGTGCATTCACTGACCGCCCTGAACGGACGCGAGCAGACCGTGCTGCCGAGCCTGGCGCTGTCCTCACCGCGGCTGACGGCCACGCAGGAGGGGCTGGCAACCTTCGCCGAGCAGATCACCGGCAGCATCGACATCGAACGGCTCAAGCGCATCAGCCTGCGCACTGAAGCCATCGCAATGGCGCGCGAAGGCGCCGACTTCATCGAGGTGTTCCGCTATTTCTGCGCGGCGGGGCAGAACAACGAAGAGAGCTTCGCTTCGGCGCAGCGGGTGTTCCGCGGCGTGCCGCCGACGGGGGGCATGGCCTTCACCAAGGACACGGTGTACCTGCGCGGGCTGGTATCGGTGCACACCTTCTTCCGGCACATGCTGGCGCAGGACCGGTTGCAGGTCTGCCGATGGTTGTTCGCGGGAAAGATGACACTGACCGATGCGATCACGTTCGCGCCGCTGTTCCAGGCGGGTACGCTGCAGCCGCCGAAGTGGCTGCCGCACTGGGTGGCGCGCGCCAACGGGTTGGCGGGCATGCTCGCGTTCTCCCTGTTCGCCAACCGCATCCGGATGGACCAGCTGGCCCCGGAGTAGGGGGCGGACTCCCGCTCTGGCAGGTGACGACCGTTGGTCGTCACGCTCCTGATCTGGCTCGCCGGGCAGAGCCCGGCGCTACCGTGCTGCCCTCAACCCATGTACAGACCACCGTTGACCGCGTAGTCGGCGCCGGTGACATAGGCGGCTTCGTCCGACGCCAACCAGCCACACAGCGCGGCCACTTCCTCAGGCCGGCCCAGCCGGCGCAGGGGCACCGAGCCGGCCAGCCGGTCAAGCACGTCAGGGGGGAAAGCAGTGATGGCCTGGCTGGCGATGTAGCCCGGCGAAAGCGTATTGACGGTGACGCCGCGCGCGGCGACCTCGGCCGCCAGTGCACGGCTGAACCCGTGCATCGCGGCCTTGGCGGTGGCGTAGTTCACCTGGCCGATCTGTCCCTTGTGCGCACTCACCGATCCGATGTTGATGATCCGGCCCCAGCCCCGGCGCGTCATGCCGTCCACCACCTGCTTGGTCAGATTGAAAAGTGCGTTGAGGTTGGAGGCGATCACGGCGTTCCAGTCTTCCTGGCTCATCTGCCGGAACAGTACGTCGCGGCTGCCGCCGGAGTTGTTCACCAGCACATCGATTTCTCCCACCTCCTCCCGCACCTTGCGGAAGGCTGAGCTGGTCGACTCCCAATCGGTGGCGTTGCCTTCGGAGGCGATGAAGTCAAACCCGAGCTCGCGCTGTTCGCGCAGCCAGCCGGCCTTGCGCGGTGAGTCCGGCGCGCAGCCGGCAACGACCGTGTGGCCGGCGCGGGAAAGCGTCTGGCAGATGGAAGTGCCAACGCTGCCCATGCCGCTGGTGACGTATGCGATGCGAAGGGTCATGGTGTGCTCCAGGTCCAGGGCGGGGAATCAGGCGGCCAGTGGGTACAGGGCGAACAGCAGGCTGCCGGCCATCAGCAGCAGCGAGATCAGCACCGCCCATTTCAGGGTGAAGCGCTGGTGGTCGGCGAACTCGACCTTGGCCAGACCGACCAGCAGGTACGTGGAGGGCACCAGCGGGCTGAGCAGGTGCACGGGCTGGCCGGCCAGCGAGGCGCGTGCCATTTCCACCGGGGTGATGCCGTAGTTGCCCGCCGCTTCGGAAAGGATCGGCAGCACGCCGAAGTAGAAAGCGTCGTTGGACATGAAGAAGGTGAACGGCATCGAGGCGATCGCGGTGATCACCGCCAGGTACGGTCCCCAGCTCTGCGGAATGATCGCCAGGAAGCTGTGCGACATCGCTTCGACCATGCCGGTGTTGTTGAGGATGCCGGTGAAAATGCCGGCAGCGAAGATCAGCGAGACCACCGACAGCACGTTGCCGGCATGGTTGACCACACGGCGACGCTGTTCGGCCAGGTTGGGATAGTTGATCACCAGCGCGATGGCGAAGCCGACCATGAACAGCACCGGCATCGGCAGCACGCCCAGCACCAGTGCGGTCATCAGGGCCAAGGTCAGCAGCAGGTTGACCCACAGCAGCTTCGGCCGCTTGGTGTCTTCGGTGTCTTCGACGGTGGGCAGTGCGTCGCCGTCATCACTGACACTGCCATCCATCCATGAACCGCCCGCAGGCAGCGCCACGACGCCCAGGCGGCGGCGCTCCTTCAGGCCCAGGTACCAGGCCAGCAGCAGGATGCCGGCGCAGGCGATGACCATCGAGGGAATCAGGGGGATGAACACATCAGCCGGATCCACGTGCAACGCGGTTGCGGCCCGGGCGGTCGGGCCGCCCCACGGGGTGAGGTTCATCACACCGCCGGCCAGGATGGTCACGCAGGTCATGTTCAGCGCGCTCATGCCAAGCCGCCGGTACAGCGGCAGCATCGCCGACACGGTGATCATGTAGGTGGTCGAGCCATCACCGTCGAGCGATATCAGCATCGCCAGCACGGCCGTGCCCATGACGATCTTCAGCGGATCGCCCTTGACGATGCGCAGGATGATCCGGACCAACGGTTCGAACAGACCCGCATCGATCATGACGCCGAAGTACAGGATGGCGAACATCAGCATCACGCCGGTCGGCGCGATTTTCTTGATGCCATCGAGCATCATTTCGTCGATGCCGGCACCAAAGCCGCCGAGCAGGGCGAAGACGATGGGAATGGTGATCAGGGCGACGAGCGGCGACAGCCGTTTGCTCATGATCAAGTACATGAACGTAATGACCATGCCAAAGCCGAGGATGCTCAGCATCATCTGCGGACTCCTTGCGTACTGCGGTGAGAAAGGGGAAAGACGGCAGGGTTCAGAAGTCAAACTGCAGTCGGCCGGTGACCGCGCGTGTGCGGTCCACGGTGGTACCTGCCAGTCGGTCGCGGTTGTGGCTCTGGATGACGTTGAGCATGAAGCGCAGGTCGTCGCGCAGGTACCAGTTGCCGCCGAGTGTCCACGCCTGGGTGCTGCCGCGGCGCAGATCGGGCTGCCCGTCCAGATGCTGGTTCCCACGCATCTGGTCGTAGCGCAGCGCAAGCTCGAAGGCGCCGGCCCTGTGCCGGATGTCCTCGATCCGCGCGAAGCGGCCGGTGCGGCGGTCGTAGGCTTTCGACTCACCGGTGAGGAACCAGCTGAGCATGCCGTAGCCGGCCAGCACCTTGCCGCGCTGGGCACTGTCATTGAAGGTGGCACCGCTGAACTCGCCCTGCCAGGAAAGCGGACCGCGCACCTGTGCATACTCCAGTGACCATTTCTCGACGTCGGTGTCGCGGCCTGCGGCGAAGTCGATCAGGGTCAGACGGCTCTGGTCTGAGAGGTGTCCCGCCGGACGCGGCCGGATACGCAGTGCCGGGACGCCGTCCGCGCCGGGGCGGTCATAGGCCTCATGCGCCAGCGACAGACCCAGATGCAGTACATCGCCTGCCGCAGGATGCGGGGCCCAGGTGACCCGGCCGCCGGCGGCGCGCCCCTTCACCTGCCAGGCGTCAATGCTCTCCAGGCTGTAGAGGCTGGCCGCCCAGGTGAAGTCACCCGGGTTGGCCTGCCACGATGCGCCGAGGCGGTACAGCGGCGCCAGCGTGGTGCCCGCGTTGCCACGTTCCAGAAAGCTGCCGTAGTTGGAGCTGGTGCGATCATCGAGCGAAAAGTACTGCTTGAACTGGCCCACCGTGAGCGTACCGGCACCGCCGAACGCGTGGGCCAGGTAGACGTCCTTCGCTTCGACGCGGTCGCCGGACACGTCCGCTTCGAGCTTGTAGTTCAGCCCCTGTAGCTTGCCGGATACGTCCAGCCACGCGCGCCGTACTTCGGTGTCGTCCTTGTTCGGGAAGCCACGGTCGTCATTGTCGAACGTGGCGAAATCCAGGTGGAGGCGCCCGCCGAGGCTGGCGGAAAACGCGCTGTCGTCGGCAGCGGCGCTGACCGGTATCGCGGCCGACAGCAGTGCACAGGCGGTCGCCAGGTGCCAACGGCTGATGTTGTGATCCACAAACCCTCCCAGGTGCGCACGCAGAATGCGCTGCAGTGGTGGCACCCGGGGCCGGGTGCGAGGGAGGCAGTCTGTGTGCCGCAAGCTGTCATCCGCCTGTCAGCGGTTTGTGCGACGCAGCGAAAGCCATGCAGCACCTGCGCGCACGCCCACATCGCGCTAGCATTCAGGTCTGTCGCCTGCCGTCTCCCGTTTCCATGCGCCTGCTGCTGGTTGAAGACAATCCGGATCTCGCCGATGCCATCACCCGTCGCATGCGCCGCAGTGGGCACGCGGTGGACTGGCAGCATGATGGACTGGCCGCTGCCAGCGTGCTGCGCTACCAGCGCTTTGACCTGGTCGTGCTGGATATCGGGCTGCCCAGGCTGGATGGGCTGCGGGTGCTGTCGGGCATGCGCGAGCGCGGCGACAGCACGCCGGTACTGATGCTGACCGCGCGTGACGGCATCGAGGATCGGGTGCAGGCGCTGGATGTGGGCGCCGACGACTATCTTGGCAAACCGTTCGATTTCCGCGAGTTCGAGGCGCGCTGCCGGGTGCTGCTGCGGCGTGGGCGTGGCCAGGCCAGCGACGTGGTGCAGATTGGTGGATTGCAGTTCGACAATGCCGCCCACCGGCTGACCGTCGATGGCGAGGTCGTCGACCTGCCCAACCGCGAGTTCCGCCTGCTGGAAATCCTGATGGGCAGGCTGGGCCAGGTGGTGGGCAAGGACGAGATCGGCAACGGGTTGTTCGGCTTCGATGACGAAGCAGGGCCCAACGCGATCGAGCTCTACGTAGGTCGCCTGCGGCGCAGGCTGGCGAAGGCGCCGGTGCGTATCGTCACCGTACGCGGGGTCGGCTACCTGCTGGAGGCGACCGAGGCCGGTGATGGCCAGGGGTGACGCGTCCGCGCCCCGTTCGCTGCGCTACACGCTGCTGCTGTATCTGGGCGCGCTGCTGGCGATATTCGCCGTGGCCCTGCTGTTTGCCGCGCGTGATTACGGCAAGCGCGCAGCCAACCGTTCCTACGACCATCTGCTGGTGTCCTCGGCGCTGTCCATCGCCGACTCGGTGGCATTGGTGGAGGGACAGTGGCAGGTGGACCTGCCCTATGCTGCACTGGACCTGCTGTCGATGGCACCGGATGATCGCGTGTTCTACCAGGTCGCTGACAGCCGCGGCCGGCTGATCACCGGCTACGGCGACCTGCCGCGCGCTCCGGCAGCGCCCAACGGGCAGCAGCCCCGCCTGTTCGATGCGATCTACAGCGGTGAGCCGGTTCGCTTCGTTGTGGTTGCCCGCAACCTTTCCTCGGAAACGGAGACGGGCGAGGTACAGGTGCAGGTCGGCCAGACCCGGCGCGCGCGCGATGCACTGGCCGCTGACATGGTGACGCGCGCGCTGCTGGCCATCGGTGTACTTTCGCTGCTGTTGCTTGCGCTGGTCGTGGTGGGTGTGCACCGGGCATTCCGGCCGCTGGTGCGGGTGGAGCGTGAGCTGTCGCGACGTGAGCCGTCCGATCTGCGCCCGCTGGATGCCCATGTGCCACGCGAAATGGACCAGATGGTGGCGGCGCTCAACCGCTTCATGGCACGGCTGTCCACCAGCAACGAGACCCTGCGTGCGTTCATGGCCGAGGCAGCGCACCAGATGCGCACGCCGCTCGCGGCGCTTCGCGCACAGGCCCAGCTCGCGATGGATGATGAGGATCCGCAGGACATGCGGCGCAGCCTGCGGTCGATCGAGCGCAACGCGACGCACATGAGCCGCCTGTTGAACCAGCTGCTCAGCGATGCCAGCGTCACCCACCGTTCCAACCTGCAGCGATTCGCACAGGTCGACCTGGCCGAGACCGTGCGCCAGGCTCTGCATGAAGCGCTTCCCCAGGCGGGGCCGGCACCGCAGGTGCAGCTGAGCTTGACCGACGAGCCGATCCATCTACACGGCGATGCCCTGCTGCTGCGCGAAGCGATCAAGAACCTGCTGGACAACGCGCTCAAGCATGGCGGCGAGGGACCTCTGCAGGTCGCGCTCACCATCGGTGAGGGGCAGGCGGTGCTGACCATCGTCGATCACGGACCCGGCATCGCCGCAGCCGATGCAGCACGCGTGTTCGAGCGCTTCGCACGCGGTGAGCAGGCGTCCGCCGGTGGGGCGGGGCTGGGGCTTGCCATCGTCAAGCGCGTGGTGGAAGCGCATGGCGGCCGGATCGACCTGGCCAACCGCCAAGGAGGTGGCCTGGTGGCCACCGTCACCCTGCCGGAGAAGCCGGCATGATGCATCGTGTGTGCCTGGTGGTGATGCTGCTGCTGGCGCCGGGCGCCTGGGCCAACCCGGGTGATGTGCAGCGGTTTCCGGCCAAGGGCACGGCCACCGCGCAGCTGCGCATCCACGGCACCACCGACATCGAGGTGTTCGCCGTGGTCATCGAGGACTACCAGCGGTCCAACCCGGGGGTGGAGGTGATCTATGAGGACATCATCACCCAGGACCTGCACGCGCGCTATCTGCTGGACAGAAACGCGGCCACGTCGCCGGACCTGTTGATTTCCAGCGGCATGGACCTGCAGACGAAGCTGGTCAACGACGGCCACGCATTGGCCCATCAGTCACCGCAGACGGCTGCACTCCCCTCATGGGCTCGCTGGCGCAACGAGGCGTTCGGGATCAGCTATGAGCCGGTGGCGATTGTCTACAACACGCGCGCGCTGCCAGCGGCCCGCGTGCCACGCACGCGACGGGAGCTGCTGGACCTGCTGCAGGCGCCCGGCGCACCGCTGCAGGGCAAGGTCGGCACCTATGACATAGAGCGCAGCAGCGTCGGCTATCTGCTGGCCACCCAGGATGCACAGCGCGGCAGCATGGCCGGCGCACTGCTGGGGGCGCTGGGCAGCAACAACGTGGTACGCGAGGAGCGTACCGGTGTGCTGCTGGACAAGGTCAGCAGCGGCCAGCTGTCGCTGGTCTACAACGTACTGGGCTCCTATGCCCAGGCGCGCATCGACGCGGGCGCACCGTTGGGCATCGTCGAGCCTCAGGACTACACGCTGGTGATGCTGCGCACGGCGGTCATTCCGCGCACCAGTCCGCACCCGCAGCAGGCCCGACGCTTCCTCGACTATCTGCTGTCACCACGCGGACAACGGGTGCTGGCGCGTGAGGCGCGGCTGCTGCCGATCGTCAGCGATGGAACAGTGCGCGAGCATGGTCCCGGGCGCAGTCGCCGACCGATCCCGCTGGGCCCCGGCCTGCTGGTCTACCTCGATGGATTGAAGCGCCAGCAGTTTCTCGATGTCTGGAAGCGCAGCGTGGGGCCGGCAGGCGAGGCACGCCCGGCGCAGCCTCAGAACAGCCCCAGCAGATAGCCGATTCCCAGCATCAGCAGGGTGTAGGACCAGATCCACGGCAGCACGCGGCGCAGGTAATCGGAATAGCTGACGCCACTCATGCCCAGGGCCAGCCAGACCGCCGTGGAATAGGGGCCGACGTAGCCCCCGAGGGTGTTGGCCAGCGTCAGCGCATTGACCACACTGCTGGCCTCCACGCCGTGCGCGGCGCTTGACTGCAGCACGAGCGGCAGCAGCGCGAAATACCAGGCATCGGTGCTGACCAGCAGGTGCGCGGGCGTGGCCAGTACCGCGAGCAGCAGATGCTGATGCCGCAGAAGCGCTGTCGGCAGTGCGGAGCTGGCTGCATCGGCCAGCGCCTTGATCATGCCGGTGCCCTCGAGCACGCCGAGCAGCACGCCAGCGCTGAGAACGACCAGAGCCAGCTCGACCGCCGCCGGTGCGTGGCGGGCCAGGTGCCGCCGTTGTTCGTGCAGGCTGGAGGCGCCCAAGGGCAGTGCCACGGCAAGCGCGAGCATGAAGACAAGCCAGGCCGGTACCGTTGTGCCGAGGAGCAGGGCGAGTGTCAGCAGACAGAGGATCACTTCGGCCCGCGCGGAGCGCCGGGGCGGCACACACGGCGGCTCGGCAATGACCGACGGTTGCACCGGTTGAACCGGTTGCACATGCGAGCCGCGCCGACGCGACTCCACCACGCCGGCCAGCGCGGCCATGGCAAGCAACAGCGCAATGCCGAGCAGCTGTACCGGCAACAGCGTCCGCCAGAGCGTGGTCACGTCGATTCCGGTGACTGCCGCAGCGCGCCCCAGCGGTCCGCCCCAGGGCAGAAGATTGAACAGCCCAGCCGCCGCTGCCAGCAGCATCAACAAGGTACTGCGCCGCATCTGCAGCGCATCGTAGACCGGCAGCAGCACGGGGAGAACGAGCAGGAAGGTGGTGGGGCCGGCCCCGTCAAGGTGGGCCAGCAGGCCCAGCAGGGCGGTCACCAGGCAGACACGCACCGGCTGCGTGCCGCTCGCCCGCAGCGCCAGCGTCATCAGCGGCTGGAACACGCCGCGCTCGCGCATCAGGCCGGCAAAGCAGACCGCGCACAGAAACAGGGTGGCGACCGGGGCCGTGCGGGCCAGGCCCGCCTGCACGGCAACGCCGAGCTGCTGTGGGCTGGTGCCCAGCAGCAGCGCGGCCAACGGAGGCAACAGCGCGAATACCACCATCGGCAACACGCGGCCGCTGGCCAGCAGCGTGGTGGTGGCCAACAGCAACAGCAGAGCGATGCCAGCGGTCATGGTGGACGATGCGGTGGGTGGTACCGGCAGCACACGGCATCGGGGGAGCCCCGGCAATGAACAAACATGCAAAGTGCGGCAGACACCATGGCAGAATTGCGCCATGAGCGAACTGAACCTGCTGGTTGCCGATGATCATCCGTTGCTGCGCGCAGCGGTGGTCCACTCGCTGCGCGAGAGCCTGCCGCAGGTGCGCGTGCGCGAAGTGGCCAGCGCCGAAGCCCTTGAGCAGGCACTGGATGCCGATGCCGACCTTGACCTGGTGCTGCTCGACCTGACCATGCCGGGCGCGCACGGTTTTTCGGCACTGCTGCATGTGCGCGGCGCGCACCCCGACGTGCCGGTGGTGATCCTGTCCTCCAACGACCATCCGCGGGTGATACGGCGTGCACAGCAGTTCGGTGCCGCCGGGTTCATCCCCAAATCCGCTCCGCTGGAGACCATCGGCAGCGCATTGGCGGCAGTGCTTGATGGTGGCCTGTGGTTTCCGGCGATGGCGGCCGAGCGCTCGGAAGCCGATGCGCTGCTGGCGAGCCGGCTGGCCCAGTTGACGCCGCAGCAGTTCCGGGTGCTGCTGTGCTTGGCCGATGGCCTGCTCAACAAGCAGATTGCATACACGTTGGGTTTGGCCGAGAACACCGTCAAGGTACACGTTACGGCGATCCTCAAGAAGCTTGAATGCCACAGCCGCACCCAGGCCGCCGTGCTGGTCAAGGCGCTGGAGCCGGAAGGCGACATCGGTCGCGAACCGGGGTGAAGCGGTCAGGCTGCGGCGGTTGCTGACCGTGACGTCAGCAGTTTCCCGCTGACGTCGAAAGTCGGGTTCGCCGAGATTATCAACCACCGGAGCGGCAGCCATGCGGTACAGGCGGCCGGACACCCCTTCGCCGTGGATGATCTCTCATGCCTGTAAAACGCGTACTTGCCATCGGGGCACATCCTGATGACATCGAACTGGGATGTGGAGCAACGCTGGCCAAGCTGGTGAGCCAGGGTGTGCATGTGCGGGCCCTGATACTCACCGCCGGCGACGCCGGCACCCGCCCCGGACACGGCCGCTGCGACGAGACCGCAAGCGCGCTGAGGCTGTTGGGCATCACCGACATCGTGCAGGAGCATCTGCCGGACACCTGCCTCGATTCGCATCAGAGCAGGGTGACCGCGGCGATCCAGGCGCAGTGTGATGTGCTGCGCCCGGACCGCGTCTACACCATGTTCGAGCGCGATCGCCATCAGGATCATCGTGCGGTGTTCCAGGCCTCCATCATCGCCTGCCGCCGCGTGCCGCAGGTGCTGAGCTATGAAGCGCCCAGTTCGTGGCCGGACTTCGCGCCGGTGGTGTTCGAGTCCGTCGACGCGTTCGTCGACGCCAAGGTTGCCGCGTTGAGCCTGCACCACAGCCAGGCGCACCGCGATTACATGTGTCCCGAGCAGGTCCGCTGCCGTCTGGAGTTCCGGGGCGGACAGATCGGTCTTGGGCCCTGCGAAGGCTTCATGCCCTACAAGGTGGTGCTATGAAAGAGCTCATATGGCTGGCGGTGGTGCTGCTGGCAGCGGCCCTGTTCTACTGGCGCGGTCGACGTCCGCCCAGTCGCCGGCGGGGTGTCGTCGATGCGATCGTGCCGGCCTACAACGAAGGTCCCTGCCTTGAACAGTCGCTGCGCAACCTGCTGGCCAATCCCTATATCGCCCGCGTCATCTGCGTCGACGACGGCTCCACCGATGACACCCCGGCGATAATGGACCTGGTGGCCCGGCAGTCGGAGGGGCGTCTGCTCGCCATTCGACAGGAGAACACCGGCAAGGGCGGCGCACTCATGAACGGGCTGCAGTACTGCACCGCCGACCAGGTTTTCCTCACCGATGCGGACACCTGGGTCAAGCCCGACGGTGATGACCTGGGCTACCTGCTGGCCGAGATCGAACGGGGCGCGGACGCGGTGGGTGGCATTCCGTCCTCCGACCTGCGCAACGGCGGCCTGCTGCCCCAGATCCGCGCCAGCGTGAAGCTGCCGATGATCACCCTCAAGCGCGGGCTGCAGCAGCTGCTCGGCGGAGCCCCCTTCATCATCTCCGGTGCTTGCGGCATGTTCCGCACGGACGTGCTGCGCCGTTTCGGCTTTTCCGACCGGACCAAGGTCGAGGACCTTGATCTGACCTGGACCCTGGTGGCCAACGGGTTCCGCGTGCGCCAGGCGCATCAGTGCGTGGTGTATCCGCAGGAATGCACCACCGTGCGCGAGGAGTGGCGTCGCTGGCGTCGCTGGATCGTGGGCTACGCCGTCTGTACCCGGCTGCACTGGCGCCTGCTGTTCAGCCGGTTCGGCTTCTTCAGCATGTTGCCGATGGTGTGGGTGGTGGTCCTGGGCATGGCGGCGTGGGTATACCTCGGCGTGCAGTCCGTCATCGAGCACGAAGGTCCGCACGGCATTCTGCTGGTGATGTTCCCGCTGCTGTGGATCGTGCTGGTCAGCCTGCTCGGGCTCTACAGCGGCTGGCGTCACCAACGGTGGCGGCTGGTGTTCTTCTCATGGCTGGCGGTCATCTACGTAGCGCTGGCCTATGCCATCTGGGCAACGCACGGGTTGGCCGGGCTGTGGACCGGCCGCGAACCCAAGCGCGACAAACCAACGAGGTATCGCCATGTGGTGGAATGATGTAGCCGCACTGGAGACGTGGCTTGCGGACACCATCGCGGCCATCGATCCCACTGCAGACGTGGCGCGGGACGCTGTCATCGAGGGCGCGGTACGCATCGGTGCACGCAGCCGCGTCTGTCCGGGCGCCCGTATCGAAGGTCCGGTGGTAATCGGTGATGACTGTCTGATCGGCAACAATGCACTGATCAGGCCCTGCACCCTGATCGGCCCGGGCTGCCGGATCGGCTTTGCGGTGGAAATGAAGCACGCATGGCTTGAGGAACGGGTCAGCGTGGGACCGCAATGCTACGTCGCCGATAGTGTGCTCGAGCCCGACGTCTATCTGGGCGCACAGGTGCGCACCAGCAATCATCGCCTGGACAGGCAGACCATCAAGGTACGACAGGGCGATGCCTGGCTCGACACTGGCATGGAAAAGCTCGGTTGCCTGATCGGCGCCGGTTCGTCACTGGGCATCCAGTGCATCGTCCTGCCGGGACGATGCGTGGCACCGCGTACGACGCTGGGTCCGCGCATCACCGTGGTGCGCAATCTGCCTGCGGGGCGCTACCAGCTCAGGCAGGACCTCGATACCTATTGATGGGGAAGGCACATGCACCGTTTTCTTCTTCTGGCGGGGTTGTTGCCGTTTGCCGCCGCCACTGCTGCCGGGCCGACTGTAGTGATGCACGGCGGCTGGACCGGTTATGGCGAGGGCCTGGGCGAGCGCCATGTCACGGGTATCGATGTGCTCGGCACGCTGCCCCAGGGCGGCTGGCAGCTGGGCATCGCGCGCGGCGAACGGCGCTCGTCAACTGGCCATGCTGCGGGCAACCGACTCGAACTTGGCTGGCAGCAACGTCGGGGTGACCGTCTGACGTCGCACAGTCGCATGCAATGGGGTGGCAACAGCCCCGTGTTCCCGGTCTGGGTGCTGGAGCAGACACTGTCGTTCCGGGTCGGCGGAGTGCACGAGGCCAGAGTAGGCGTCAGCCAGTCCCGGCATCGCAGCGGCGTGGTCAGCTCGGCAGTTCATGGTGAAGCACGTCTGCGCGGCATCCGCTGGGAAACCCGTCTGCGTCATTTGCGCAACTGGCAGCGTGGCGCGCGCTCGGCGTCCGGCAACGCGACGAGGCTGGTGCTGCTGTGGCGCGATGCACGCGGTGCTGGGTCCAGCTCTCTCTGGCTGACCGCAGGTAATTCGCTTGCAGAGGACGACGGCGTGACCGGACCCCGCAACGGACGCCTGCGCTCGGCGACGTTGCTGCGCGCGCAGCCCGTCGGCGAACACTGGACGCTGCGTGCCGCGCTCGGCCGGTCCTGGAATCAAGCGGGTGAGCGACGCTACATCGCCGATGCCCTTGCGCTCAGCGCAGCCTACCGCTGGTAGCCCTGCGAGGCAGCGCGGCCTGCATTGTTGCGTAACACTGGCGTCGGTAGGTGACGACCGTTGGTCGTCACGCCTCTGCTCGAGCGCTCGCCGTATGTCCCGACGGCACGGCTGCGCCGCTGGAGCGTGACGACCAACGGTCGTCACCTACCAGGGCGCGGCTGCCCGCAGCCCGTAGTGCCGGGCTCTGCCCGGCAGCTCCTGCGCTGCTCTGCAGCCGCACGGCACGGTTGCGCCGTTGAAGCGTGACGACCAACGGTCGTCACCTGCCAAGGGCCTTGCAGGCAGGTCGACGATGACGGTCCGGTGTTCATCGCCGGTGTCGCAGCAGCAGCTGGCTCATCAGCGCGCGCAGTGCGGGCGGGCGCACCGGTTTGGATAGAAAGCCCCAGCCCTGTTCGGCAGCGCGGGCACGCAGGTCGTCGTCCCGCTCGGCGGTCACCAGGATCACCGGCGGCCGGCTCTGCCATTGCTCGGCCAGGCGCTCGTAAAGGGCGGGGCCGTCATGGTCGCCCATCCGCACATCCAGCAGCAGCAGTTCCGGGGCGTGGCCGGCCACCGCGGCGTCCAGCGCGGCGGCAGGCCCGTCCGCCAGCGAGACGTGGCATCGCCATCGTTCAAGCAGTGCACGGCTGGCGGCGATGACGTGCGCGTCATCGTCGATGACCCAGACGTCACGTCCCTGCAGCGGATTCCCGTCGGCGCTGTCATGCTGCTGCTCCGTCGCCGCAGGCGGCGCGACGGGGTCAGCGGCTGCGGCCAACGGAACGCCCACCTCGAAAACGCTGCCTTGGCCCAGCGTGGAATGAACCGCGATGCGGTGGCCCAGCAGCCGTCCAATGCGCTCGACGATGGCCAGACCCAGCCCGGCACCGCGTTCCTGGCCGTCGTGCAGGCGCCGGAACTCCTCGAAGATCTCCCGGTGCAGGCTTTCGGGGATGCCCGGGCCCTGATCGTGCACCTGGATCCAGAGCGTGTCGCCACGTCGGCGGCAGCCCAGCAGCACGCGTCCGCGTTCGGTGTAGCGCAGGGCATTGGAGAGGAAGTTCTGCAGAATCCGGCGCAGCAGGGCCTCGTCACTGCGGATGATCGCAGTGGTCGGCACCCAGCGCATGACCAGCCCCCGTGCCTGCGCATCGATGCCGAACTCGCGGGCCAGCGTTTCCAGCAGCGGTGCCAGCGAAAATGCCCTCACGCGTGTCGGCAGGCTGCCCGATTCCAGCCGTGAGATGTCCAGCAGGCTGACCAGGATCGCATCCTGCGCCGCCAGCGCGGCATCGATATGATCGCTGGTCTGCTGCTGGCCGGGGTCCACCAGCTTGCCGCGCAGGACGGAAACGAACATGCGCGCGGCATTGAGCGGCTGCAGCAGGTCGTGCACGGCCGAGGCGACGAAGCGGGTCTTGTAGCGGTTTGCCTGTTCGGCCTCGTTGCGCGCGGCATCAAGGTCGCGCGTGCGCTCAGCGACGCGATGCTCCAGCGCATCCGCCAGCGATCGCAGCTCACGCGCGGCATTCTTGTAACTGGTGATGTCGGCATAGCTGGTCACAAACCCGCCGTCGGGCAGTGGATTGCCACGTATTTCCAGCACCGTGCCGTCGTCCTTCTCGCTCTCACGCATATGCGGCCGGCCGCTGCGCAGATGGTTGAGGCGACGCTCGATGGCCTCCTCGATCGGACCCGGTCCGAGCAGGCCCCGGCGAGCGTTGAAGCGGAACAGTTCCTCGATCGGCGTGCCTACTGTCACCAGACCGGGCGGGAAGCGGAACAGCTCGACGTAGCGTGAGTTCCAGGCCACCAGGCGCTGCTGCGCATCAATGATGACCACGCCCTGCGGCAGATGTTCCAGACTGCGGCTCAGGCCATGGTCGGCCTCCTGCGCGGCCTGCATGAGCCCGTCCTGCGCGGTACGCAGTTCCTGCGCATGCTGCTTGAGCAGTGACTCCAGCTCACGCCGGCTGCGCTGGCGATGCTGCGACAGGCGTCGCCGCTGCTGCACCAGCAGCACCAGCAGACACAGTGCCAGCCATGCCGCGCCGGCGCCGATGGCGGTGCTGCGGGCGACCGCCACGGTACCCTGCGCATCGTGCAGCAGGTGCAGGTTCCAACCTTCTTCGGGCAGGGCCTGGGTCTGCCAGAGCAGCGTCGCTGGCGAAGCAGGATCGAGCATGCGGACCAACCGGCCACCGTCGTCCAGCACCTGCTCGGTACGGGACTGCAGAGGACGCAGCTGCCGGTTGCCGAACTGGCGGCTGGCCCGCAGCTCCTCGCGTTCGGCCGCCCCCAGCGGGCGCAGCAGGCGATAGCGCCAGTTGCTGGCATTGGCCAGGAACACCACATCGTGGCTGTCACTGGCCATCACCAGGTCCGGACTGGCCAGCCATTCCTGTTCCAGTGCCGAAAGCTCGATCTTGATCACCACAATGCCGAGCCGCGTGCCGTCCTGGTCTTCCAGCGCGTGCGACAGGAAATAGCCGGGCACGCCGGTGGTCATGCCGATGCCGTAGAAGCGGCCATGGCCGGTCGCCATGCCCTCCAGGTAGTACGGCCGGTAGCTGTAGTCCTCGCCGACGTTGGTGGTCGGCTCGTTCCAGTTGCTGGCGGCCACGGCGACACCGTTGCGCGCCACCAGGGTGAGCGTGGAGGTGCGGGTGACCTCGTTGGCACGCTGCAGCTTGAGATTGAGGCGCTGGCGGCCAGCAGCATCGGGGGGCTCGCGCAGGGCGCGGATCAGGTCCGGGTCCAGCGCCAGCACCTGCGGCAGGGTGCCGAAGCGGTCGATACGCTGCTGCAGTCCCTGCGCGTACAGGCGCAGCTGACGCTGCACCTGCTGGCTCTCGGCGGCCATGGCGCGCCGTCCCGCAAGGTGGCCGGCCACCACCGCGCACAGCACCGTGCCGCCCAGCATCACCAGCAGGGTCAGCAACAGCTTGCGGTAGCGTCCCAGACGGTACATGCACAGCCCTCAGCTGCAGCGCCGGGGCCGGCCGGGTGAGCGCGCGGCGCGGCGACGCTCACCGGATGCGATCGGCCCGGCCACTGCCACGGCCGACGCCTGTGGGTTGATCAGAAATGGACCTGGGCGCGGACTTCGAAGATTTCCGGATCGCGCTTGATGCCGCGACGGCTGGCATCGACCTTCACGTAGTTGGCCTGCAGCTTGAGGTGGCTGCCCAGGTACCAGTTGGCACCCAGCGTCCAGTCATGCTGGCGGCCGCCGAGCACATCGGCATCGTCCAGGTCCAGGCGGCTGTAGCGCGCCAGCAGTTCCACCGCGCCGAAGTCACGGGCCGGCTTGACGTTGGAGACGGCACCGCCGGCATAGCCGCGCGACTCGCCGGTGACGACCCAGCTGGCCATCGCGTACTGGCCTTCGCCGGTGAAGTCCGGCTTGCCATCGCGCTTGATCGTCGCCTGCAGGGCTTCGGCCTGCACCGAGAACGGGCCGCGGATCCATACGCCTTCCAGGCCGACACGGTTGATCTTGTCTGCGGTGGTGAGCGCACCGGAATCGACGAAACGCAGGTCGGTCAGGCCCGCTTCGGGGCGTGCGCGCAGGCGCGCGGTCGCTTCATGGTGCACATCGCGGCCATCGCGCCAGCCACGCGGATTCTCCTGCGACAGCGCCAGGCCGAGGTGGACGACATTGGCTTCGGCCTTCACCGGGGTCCACACCGCACGCAGCGCCTGCATGGTGCCCGGGTTGTCGCCGTGCAGATCCTTGCCGCCGTACGCGCCGGCCTGCAGCAGGTAGGCCGGGCGCTCCATCGACCATTCCACACCGGTACGACGACCGGCGTAGATGGCCTGCACCGGCAGCGCCACTTCCATCAGGCTGCCCGCGCGCGAGCTGGTCACGCTGTCCAGGCCCACCGGGGTCTTGATGTAGCCGAAGCGGAAGCGGCCGATGTCGGTACCAAACAGGGCCTTGCTTTCCAGACGCAGGAAGACGTCCAGCCAGGTCTCGGACTGGAAGTCGTAGTACACCATGGCGTCGTACACGCCCTTCTTCTTCAACGTGGCGCCGAATTCCTTGCGGCGCACGGCGTCGGCGTTGGCGATGCCGTCGGAGAAGTTGTTCCAGTCATAGGCGATATTGCCGGTGGCAGCCAGTTCGGTGCCGTTGGCGAAGGTCGCCTTGGTCGGCCAGTTGTCCCAGTCGGCGGCCGAGGCCAGCAGCGGGGTGGCGGCGAGGCCCAGGGCGAGCAGGGTGGGGGTGATGCGCATGGAATGCAGTCTCTTCACGTTTGATTGCCGGGGGAAGGTCAGCGGACCGCGGCGCGGAGTCGCTCGAGGCCGGAGGCTGACGTCATGGATTCGTTATATCGGTCGCCAGAGCACCCGCTGAAGGCGACGACGGGGTGCACATGGTACCGGCAGAGCCGGGCTCGGGGCGATGTGACGGCCCCAGTGTATTTGCAGCGGCTTTGCTGAACCGGCGCGTTAGTACCAATAGGTTATCTGCACGGGCGCTGAGCGGGCGTACAAAGGCGCCATCCGATGCCGGACCGCGTGCGTACTGCGCTGTTGGCGTCATCCGCCCCTTCCGGAGTCCGCCCATGCACGTTCCTGCCGCGCCCAAGGTTCCTGCCGCCCCAATGCCGTTCTACCGGCAGCTGTATTTCCAGGTCATCGTCGCCATCATTCTGGGCGCCCTGCTGGGTCATTACGACCCCTTGGCCGGTGAAAAGATGAAACCGCTGGGGGATGCCTTCATCAACCTGGTGAAGATGATCATCGCGCCGGTCATCTTCCTGACCATCGTCACCGGCATTGCCGGCATGACCCAGCTGCGCACCGTGGGTCGGGTGTTCGTCAAGGCCATGGTGTACTTCCTGTTCTTCTCCACGCTGGCACTGGTGGTGGGCATGGTGGTGGCCCATGTCGTGCAGCCCGGCGCGGGCATGAACATCAACCCGGCCGAGCTCGACCAGACCGCGGTGAACAGCTACGTCCAGAAGTCCCATGACCTGACCCTGGTCGGGTTCCTGATGGACATCATCCCCAAGACGCTGGTCAGCGCCTTCGTCGATGGCAACATCCTGCAGGTGCTGTTCGTGGCTGTGCTGTTCGGCATCTCGCTGGCCATGGTCGGTGAGAAGGGACGGCCGGTGGTGAGCTTCCTGGAGGCGCTGGTCGCTCCGGTGTTCAAGCTCGTGCACATCCTGATGAAGGCCGCCCCGATCGGTGCCTTTGGTGCGATCGCCTTCACCATCGGCAAATATGGCGTGGGCTCGCTGGTCAATCTGGCCTGGCTGGTCGGTTCGTTCTACCTCACCGCGTTCCTGTTCGTGGCCGTGATCCTGGGTGCGGTGTCCCGCTTCTGCGGCTTCTCGGTGTTCAAGCTGGCCCGGTACCTGAAGGCCGAGCTGCTGCTGGTGCTGGGCACCTCGTCCTCCGAGTCGGCGCTGCCCTCGCTGATGGAGAAGATGGAGCGTGCCGGCTGCAGCAAGTCGGTGGTCGGCCTGGTCGTGCCCACCGGCTATTCGTTCAACCTGGATGGCACCAACATCTACATGACCCTGGCCGCGCTGTTCATCGCCCAGGCCACCAATACCGAGCTGACTCTGGGTCACCAGATCGCCCTGCTGCTGGTGGCGATGCTCAGCTCCAAGGGCGCCGCCGGTGTTACCGGTGCCGGCTTCATCACCCTGGCAGCCACCCTGGCGGTCGTGCCCGAGGTACCGGTGGCCGGCATGGCGCTGATCCTCGGCGTGGACCGCTTCATGAGCGAATGCCGCTCGCTGACCAACTTCATCGGCAACGCCGTGGCCACGGTGGTGGTGTCCCGCTGGGAAGGTGCGCTGGACAGCAGGCGCCTGCAGCTGGCGCTGGATGGCCGCGAAAGCGAGCTGCCGCTCCCGGTCGATGCGGTTCCCGCAGCCCCGGCAGTGGCTGCCGCACAGGCCGGCAACGCCTGAGTTCAACATGTTTCATCTGCGGGGCTGGTCAGCGATGACCCGCCCCGCAGTCGGTTTCAAGGACCTCGCTGCACGGCGCTGCACTGCGCCGCCAGGCCTCTTCCGGCAGGCTACATACGCCACGGGATTGTGCGCCTGCAGCACGCCAGCGACAGCCGCGCGACAGGTCCTCACCGCTCAACGGGGGTATGATCCCCTGTCCCTCTCGCCCATTCATGTGTCCCAGTCGATGTCCAACGAAGATTTCAAACAGGCCGCCCTCGATTACCACCGCATGTCGCCGCCGGGCAAGATCCGCGTCGCCGCGACCAAGCCGATGCTGACCCAGCGTGATCTGTCGTTGGCCTATTCTCCCGGCGTTGCCTACGCCTGCGAGGCGATCAAGGCAGATCCGCAGCAGGCCAGCGAGCTCACCGCGCGCGGCAATCTGGTTGCGGTCATCTCCAACGGCACCGCCGTGCTGGGCTTGGGCAACATCGGTCCGCTGGCCGGCAAGCCGGTGATGGAAGGCAAGGGCGTGTTGTTCCAGAAGTTCGCCGGCATCGATGTGTTCGACATCGAGGTGGACGAGCTTGACCCGGACAAGCTGGTGGACATCATCGCTTCGCTGGAGCCGACGTTCGGTGGCATCAACCTGGAAGACATCAAGGCGCCGGAATGCTTCATCGTCGAACGCAAGCTGCGTGAACGCATGAAGATTCCGGTGTTCCATGACGACCAGCACGGCACCGCGATCATCGTCGGTGCGGCCGTGCTCAATGCCATGGCCATCACCGGCAAGAAGATCGAAGAGGTCAAGCTGGCCACCACCGGCATGGGTGCGGCGGGCATTTCCTGCGTCAACATGCTGGTGCAGCTGGGCCTGAAGCCGGAGAACATCCTGGCCTTTGACCGCGAAGGCGTCATCCATACCGGGCGCACCGACCTGGACGTGGAAAAGCAGCGCTACGCGCGTGATACCGACAAGCGCACCCTGGCCGAGATCGTCGAGGGCGCGGACATCTTCCTGGGCCTGTCGGCACCGGGCATCCTGAGCGCGGAGATGGTCAAGACGATGGCGCCGGACCCGGTGATCTTCGCGCTGGCCAACCCGACCCCGGAAATCATGCCCGAGCAGGTGCGTGCGGTGCGTCCGGACGCGATCATCGGCACCGGCCGTTCGGACTACCCGAACCAGGTCAACAACGTACTTTGCTTCCCCTACCTGTTCCGCGGCGCGCTGGACGTTGGCGCCACCGCGATCAACGAGGAAATGAAGATCGCCTGCGTGCGCGCCATTGCCGCACTGGCGCGCCGCGCCGCCACTGACATGGGCTCGGCCTACGGCGGTGACACCCCGAGCTTTGGCCGTGAGTACCTGATTCCGCGTCCGTTCGACCGTCGCCTGCTGGTGGAGCTGTCGGCCGCCGTGGCCCAGGCCGCGATGGATTCGGGGGTTGCCGCGCGCCCCATTGCCGACATGGACGCCTACCGGCAGAAGCTCTCGCAGTTCGTTTACCGCACCAGCCTGATGATGAAGCCGGTCTACGACCGCGCGCGCACCGACAAGCAGCGCGTGGTGTATGCCGAAGGCGAAGAGGAAGTGGTGCTGCAGGCGGTGCAGAACGTGGTCGATGAAGGCCTGGCGCACCCGATCCTGATTGGCCGCCCGGACGTCATCGAGGCGCGCATCGAGCGCCTGGGCCTGCGCCTGAAGATCGGCGAGAACATCGAAGTCACCAACATCAACGATGATCCGCGCTTCAACGAGTACTGGCAGTATTACCACGCGCTGACCGGCCGCCGCGGCGTCACCGTGGCCGCCGCCAAGAATCTGATGCGCTCGCGCCCGACCCTGATTGCCGCGGTGATGGTGGCGCGCGGCGAAGCCGATGCGCTGCTGACCGGCATTGTCGGCCGCTTCCATAAGAAGCTGGGCTATGTGCGCAGCGTGCTGCCGCTGGAATCGAAGGTCACCTCGACCTCGGCGATGACCGGTGTGATCAACCAGCAGGGCGTGTTCTTCTTCGTAGATACGCACGTGCAGGAAGATCCCACCGCCGAGCAGATCACCGAGGCGACGCTGCAGGCGGCCTACCGCATGAAGCTGTTCGGCATCGAGCCGAAGGTGGCATTGCTGTCGCACTCCAACTTTGGCAGCCACGACTCCAGGGACGCGGTGAAGATGCGCCAGGTCCGTGAGATGCTGCTCAAGCGCAACCCGCGCCTGAACGTGGACGGCGAGATGCAGGGTGACACCGCATGGGACGAAGCGCTGCGGCAGAAGCTGCTGCCGGGCTCGACCCTGCAGGGCCGTGCCAACCTGTTCGTGCTGCCGAACCTGGAAGCGGCCAACATCGCCTATAACCTGGTGCGCGTGTTCACCGATGGCGTGGCGATCGGTCCGATCCTGATGGGCGTGAACAAGCCGGCGCACATCCTCACCACCAGCGCCACCGCGCGCCGGGTGTTGAACATGACCGCGATTGCGGCGGTGGATGCGCAGATCCGCAAGCAGCTGGAAGCCGAGAAGAAGGCGTAAGTCTTCCTCATGGTTCCAGTGTTACGAGCGCGCCCTTCGGGGCGCGTTTTTTTTTGCCGCCGCCAACGGCGCAGCCCCTCGCGGCTGGCTGGGTTGGTCGGATTGGCCGGGCGGGTGGGGCGTGCGGGGGACGCCGTGAATCCATCCCTGGAGGCATGTGTCCGCCCATCCAGAGGGAGTTCGCTGTGGCTTGCTTCTGGTAGGTGACGACCGTTGGTCGTCACGCTGTTGCCGTTGTTTCTGCTCTTTACTTCGACGAGCGCGCTCTTCAGGGCACGTTTTTTGCCGCCAACGCCACCGCCCCTCGCGGCTGGCAACTGCGTGTGTGTGCGCGAGGCCGGGCGGGTGGGGCTTGCGGGGGACGCCGTGAATCCTCTCCGGGCCAAGGCCTGTGCCAGCCGCTTTGAGAAGGAAGAGAAAGCAGAAACTACGGCAACAGCGTGACGACCAACGGTCGTCACCTACCAAAACCAGAAGCAGACAGCGCACAGCAGAAACGGCTCGGCCGTTGCGGTTGCATCTGCCGTTGCTTTTGATCTTTACCTTTTTCCACGCGGCTGGCGCGCCCGCAATCTGTCCAAGCCGGGCGGGTGGGGCTTGCGGGGGTGTGGGAGCCCTGGATGGGCGGACACAAGCCTACATGGATGTACTTGCGGCGTCCCCCGCACGCCCCACCCGCCCGGCCTCGCGCACATGCACGCGGTTGCCAGCCGCGAGGGGCTCTTCCGTTCGCCGCCGGCCCCCCCGGGCCGCACCCTCCCGCAGGTGCTAGAATCGCGCTTCTCGCAATTCCTTCCTTGACACCGCCATGAGCCACATCGCCACCGCGCCCGCCAACGCCGAGAAGCGCTACACCGTGCACCGCCGCGACCTGCCGCTGAGCTGCCCGACCCCGGAAATGGCGCTGTGGAACTCGCACCCGCGGGTTTACCTGCCGATCGAGGATGAGCCCAACGGCGAAGCCAGGTGCGCCTACTGCGGCGCCGTGTTCGTGCTGGCCGACTGAGCGGGCATCTGCCGATGCGCCGATTGACCGTGGTGCAGTTGCTGCCGGCGCTGCACTCCGGCGGGGTCGAGCGCTCCACCCTTGAGATCGCCGCGGCGCTGGTCGACGCAGGCCACCGTGCGCTGGTGGTGTCGGCCGGTGGACGGCTGGTCGAGCCGCTGCTGGCCAGCGGCGCGGAACACCTGACGCTGGACATCGGCCGCAAATCGCTGCTGACCCTGCGTCACCTGCCCACGCTGCGGCGCCTGTTCGCCGAGATCGGCGCTGACATCGTCCACGCCCGCTCGCGGCTGCCGGCCTGGCTGGGGCTGCATGCGCTGCGCGCGATGCCCGCCGCGCAGCGCCCGCATTGGGTTACCACCGTGCACGGCCTGAATTCGCCGGGCCGCTACAGCGCGGTGATGACCAGCGGCGAACGGGTGATCTGTGTATCTGAGACCGTTCGCGCGTTTGTGCGCCGCCATTATCCGACCGTCCCCGAGGAGCGGCTGCAGGTGATTCCGCGCGGTGTGGACACCGCACAGTTCCCGCGAGTGGGACGCACCGACCGACGGCCGAGACACGCGCTGGCGCAGGCATTTCCGTGGCTCGGCCAGGTAACGGCCCCTTTGCTGCTGCTGCCCGGGCGCGGCACCCGGCTGAAAGGCCATGCGCATGCGTTGGGCCTGCTCGCCCACCTGCACCGTGCAGGTGTACCAGCCCAGCTGTGGATGCTTGGGGCCGATGAACCCGGCCGCGAGGCGTACCTGCAGGAGCTGCGCCAACAGGCGCGCCAGCTGGGCGTTGACGATGCGCTGCGGATCAGCCCACCGATCTCCCGCATCGCCGAGGCCTACGCGGCCAGCGACCTGGTCCTGCAGCTCTCCGACAAGCCCGAGGCCTTTGGCCGCACGGTAGTGGAGGCGCTGTCGGTCGGGCGCCCGGTGCTGGGCTGGGATCATGGTGGCGCGGGCGAACTGCTGCGCCAGCTGCAGCCTTCCGGCGCAGTGCCGCTGGGCGACGCCACCGCGCTGGGTGAACGCGCGCTGGCCCTGCTGGCCTCGCCGCCCGCGCTTCCCTCGAAGATTCCCTTTACCCTGCAAGCCATGCAGCGAGACACCCTCCGCCTCTATGCCAACCTCGCCGGCTGACGCCCCCCTGCCGCGCGCCGACGACCGCGCCGGGTACTGGGCACCCTGGTGGGTGCTCGCCTTCGTGGTGTTCTGGCCATTGCCGGGCGTTGCCGAAGGTGTACTGGTGCTGGGCGCGCTGTATGCCGCCGCGCGCATGGTGGCGCGCCGGATGCGTGGTCAGCCCCGGTTGTTGACCCCCGCCGCCTGGGCGCTGACCAGCATCCTGTTCCTGGGTTTCTGGCTGCCGCAGGCCTTCTCGGTCATCGATGCGGTGGACCCGGGCACGGCCTGGAGCAAGGCAGCGGCCGGGCTGCGCTATCTACCTTTCATGTGGCTGGTGGCCATCGCCGTGGGCGAGCCCGGGCGACGCCGCCTGACCCTGCAGGGCCTGGGCGTCATCACCGCAATATGGACGCTGGATGCGCTGGTGCAGGCGGTAGCTGGCACCAGTCCGCTGTTCTGGTCGTTGGACCAGCTCAAGCAGCTCGGCAGCGGCCATGGCCTGTGCGCACCGGCGGATATGGATGCGGTCGGCCGCCTGGGCGGTGTGCTCGGCCCGTGCAACCTGAAGCTGGGCCAGGTGCTGGCCAGCCTGTCGCCATTTCTGTTGTTGCCGCTGGCGCAGCGCTTCGGCCGCGCGGCGTGGCTGCTGGCGGTGCTGGTGCTGGCCACGGTGCTGTTGCTGGCCGGCTCGCGGGCGTCCTGGCTGACCTTCGCTCTGGTCGTGGCCTACAGCGGCTGGCGCGTGCTGGGCATGCGCCAGATGCTGCTGCTGGCCGCGGCGGTGCTGGCCGGTGCGGTAGCGCTGGCGCTGACCGTGCCAGCGCTGGGCGAGCGCGTGCAGCGCACGGCGCTGGCCTTGAAAGGCGACCGGGCCGGCGTTGACCAGGCCCTGTCGGGCCGGGGCCGGATCTGGATGGCGGCCGGCTGCATGATCGAGCACCACCCGGTCAATGGTGTGGGTGCGCGCGGCTTCCGCGAAGCGTATCCGGGCTGCGACCCGCAGCCGGATACGCCGGGCGAGTGGGGTCCTGGCCCGGCCCTGCATGCGCATCAGATCGTGCTGGAGATTCTCGCCGAGACGGGCGTGCTGGGCCTGCTGTTGTGGCTGGCGGCTGCGGCGCAGGCTTGGCGGGCGTGGCGGTATGCCCCGGCGGCGGCGCGCGAGCGTGCGCGGCCGGCAATGCTGGCGCTGGCGGTGACGGTGTTCCCGTTCAACACCCATCTGGCGTTCTATTCGACGTTCTGGGGTGGGGTGACGGTGCTGCTGGCGGCGCTCTTCGCTGGCAGTCTGCTGGCACGCGACCGGTAGGCCGGGCGCGGTTGGTTGACGTCGCCTGCGGCGGCCCATCCATCGCGCAGCCTGTCGGCGGTGCACGGTGCCGCGCCAGGTGGAGAGAGGGTCAGCTGTAGTAGCTGCTGCGGCCGCCGGGCTGGCGCTTGAAGCGGCGGTGGATCCACAGGTACTGGTCGGGAGCCTCGCGCACCATCTGTTCAATGGCTTCGTTCACACGGGCGGTGTCTGCTTCCACATCCTGGCCGGGGAAGTCCTCCAGCGGCGCGCCGATCTTCAGAAAATAGCGGCCGCCCTCGCGGCGGTGGAAGTAGGGAATCACCGCACAGCCGGTCATGCGGGCCAGCTGGTGGGTGGCAGTGATGGTGGCGGCGGTGTGGCCGAAGAAGGGGACAAACACGGTGTCCTTGCCACGCATGTCCTGGTCAGGTGCGTACCAGAGAAAACCACCCTTCTTCAGATGCCGCACCGTGGCGCGGATGTCCTCGTTGGCATACATGGCCTTGGCATACCGCAGGCGGCCGAACTTCACCGCCCACTCGTACACCGGGTTGCGGTGTTTGCGGTACATGCCGGAAAGCTCGACGTGGTCACACAGCAGGCGCCCGCACATCTCCAGGGTCATGAAATGACCGGACACCAGCAGCACGCCGCGGCCCTGTGCCTGCATCCGCTGCAGGTGCTCAAGCCCTTCAACCTGGACCTTCGGGCGGATGGCATCGATGCTGCCCCACCAGGCCCGGGCGAACTCGAAGATGCCCACACCCAGGGCGTCGAAGCTGTCGCGCAGCAGGCGCTGGCGCCAGGCTTCATCCTTCTCGGGGAAACACAGGCGCAGATTGACTTCGGCGGCGCGGCGACGGCTGCTGGCCAGCCGCCAGGCCACCGTGCCGACACCGCGGCCGAGCGCACGCTGCAGGCCCCACGGCAGGCGGGCCACGGCGAAGGCGCCGAGCATGGCGGCGAACATCGGCCAGTTGCGCGGGTCGGCAAGCGAGGGACGGACGGCGGTGGAAGCATCGGACATGCCTGCATTCTAGCAATCCCGCCGTCCTCGGGCCGCGTGTCTTTCCGCAGTGCCTCCCGTATCCTTGCCGCATGCGCAAAGACCCTGTCGAGTGGATCCTGCGCGGCCTGTATTCGGCCGTGCTCTACCTGCTGCTGCCGTTCACCGTGTATCACCTGGTCTGGCGCGGTTTCCGGGTCCGCGAGTACTTCCAGCGCTGGGACGAGCGCTACGCGTCCTACCCCGACACCAATGCCCAGCCGCGGGTCTGGCTGCATGCGGTGTCGGTGGGCGAGGTCAACGCCGCCGCACCGCTGGTCAACGCGCTGCGCGCACTGCGTCCGGATATCCGCTGGGTCATCACCACCATCACGCCGACCGGGTCCGAACGCGTGCGGGCGCTGTGGGGCACGGCACTGGACCACGTCTACCTGCCCTACGACGTGCCGGGCAGCGTGAACCGCTTTCTGGGCCATTTCCAGCCGAGCCTGGCGCTGATCCTGGAAACCGAGCTGTGGCCGAACATGTTGTTTGGCTGCCGCAGCCGCCAGATTCCGGTCTACATCCTCAATGCGCGCCTGTCGGCGCGCTCGTTGCGTGGCTATCGTCTGCTGGCCGCGCTGATCCGCCGCGCGCTGCGCACCGTGACCTGCGTGGCGGCGCAGTCGCAGGCCGATGCCGAGCGCTTCGTGCAGCTGGGTGCGCAGCCGGAGCAGGTGCAGGCCTTGGGCAATCTCAAGTTCGACATCGCCACGCCCAACGTGCAGGCCGTGGTCGAGCCCTTCCATGCGCGGGTACCGGCAGGGCGGCCGGTATGGATTGCCGCCAGCACCCACGAAGGGGAAGAAGCGGCGGTCATCGAACTGCACCGACGGCTGCGCCAGCAGCATCCGGAGCTTCTGCTGCTATGGGCGCCCCGTCATCCCGAGCGGTTCGGACGCGTGGAAGCGCTGGCCCGTGACCAGGGTTGGAAGGTGGCTACACGCCGTGGGCAGCAGTGGCCGGCGGCCGACAGCGATGTGTTTGTCATCGACACGCTCGGCGAACTGATGGCGTTCTACGCCTGCGCCCAGGTGGCCTTCGTCGGCGGCAGCCTGCAGTCGGTAGGCGGGCATAACCTGCTGGAGCCGGCCGCGGTCGGAACCGCTGTCGTTACGGGTCCGCACCTGCACAATTTCGCTGAAATCTCCCGACGGATGCAGGAGGCCGATGCCTTGCTGATCGGCCAGGATGCGCAGCAGGTCGGTGACCACCTGCTGCATCTGCTGGACGATCCGCAGGCGCGGCAGAGCATGGCACAGGCAGGCTGCGCGCTGGTCAGCAGCGGCCGCGGCGCGCTGCAACGCACGCTGCAGCTGGTGGCGCCGCTGTTGCCTCCGCCAGTGGCAACGCCCGCCTGACACGACAACTGTCGATGTCATTGCGTTGAATTAGGCCGCATCCGATTCAACGCAATGGGCGCCGTTCGTAGCGTCCACGGGCAGGCATCCGCCTGCATTCGTGGAGTTGGCAATGGTGCAATCTGTCGGTGTGCGCGCGCACGCCCTGGGTCTGTTGGCTGGTGCATGCGCACTGGCCTGCGTTTTTTCCGCAGCGGCCGCTGAAGGCGGCCCGCGTTTCATCGGTCCACTGGCGAGCCCCGCGCCGACGCTGCCGGCCGGCGCCGGCAACATCGAGCCCTATCTGGTGGCGGGGCGCACGTCGAGCGTGTTTGATGGCAGCGGTGACCGCCACGCAGTGGATGCCCCCACCAGCTGGAGCCTGCTGCTGCCGATGCAGTACGGATTGACCGACTGGCTGACGCTGGGTCTCACCGTGCGCGGTGCCTTCGACACGACCCAGGACGGCAGCCGCCGGGACCTGTCGCTGGGCGACAGCACGGTCAGTGCGCTGGTCGGGCTCTACGACGGCGCCGGCCCCTCGCGCGTGCGCGTGGCTGCCGGGGTGCGACGCGGGCTGGCCACCGGCCGGCATGACCAGCTGCAGCCGGAAAAGCAGAGCGGCAACGGCAGTGGTGCCGATACCACGACGTTGGCGCTGCACAGCCAGATGTACGCGCACGACGGATTCCTGCGCCTGCGCGCGGCAGCGGCATGGCGTCTGCCCGGTGCGCACGCGCAGGTGCAGGGCGCCAGCGTCTACGGCACCACGACGGGCTTCAGGGGCCGCGCCACGCTCGGCGCCGGTCTGGTGGCCACAACCTCGGCCGAGTACAGCCTCAGCCCGCGCTGGACGCTGGTGGGTGAGGCCATGTATGAGCGCAACAGCGGTACCCGCCTCAGTGGCGTGGACGCCGACGGCACCGTGGTGGCTGATGCGCCGCTGCGTTCATGGCGTGCCTCCTTGCTGCCGGCGGTGCAGTACCACTTCAGCGATGCGGTCGGCGTCATCGCTGGCGTGCAGGTGCCGGTGGCGGGCCGCAACACCGCCAACACCGTGGCACCGCAGCTGGCCGTCAACATCGGTTTCTGAGCGCGACAACCCGGCGGTCGTCGATCGCCGGGTCATCGGCTCATTCGGTGGTGCTCGGGCTCCAGAATGCCTGGCGCACCGCAGGCAGGCGCTGCAGCCGCAGCACCAGTGCGTCGAGCACGCTGGCGTCCACCGAGGTTGCGGTCAGGGTGGCCTCGATTTCCACGTCGTCTTCGCCAAAGGCGTGTACCGCCATGTGGGTGGCCGGGTAGTCGCAGGCATCCAGCTCGTTCTCCAGCGCGGTGAGCAGCGCGCGCTGGCGCTGTTTGCCGACAATGATGTAGACCGTATTGGTGACTTCCACCGAGCCGACGTCGAGCGGTTGCCGGTTGATCGCGTTGACGATCGGGCGCAGCAGGGTGTTGGCGGCCAGCACGAACGCGGCACCGAGCAGGGCTTCGACCAGCATGCCGGTGCCGGAGGCCACGCCGATGGCCGCCGAGCCCCACAACGTGGCAGCCGTGTTCAGACCACGCACATTGCCTTCCTCGCGCATGATCACGCCGGCACCCAGGAAGCCCACGCCGGACACCACATAGGCCACCACCTGCAGCGCACCGGGAGCGCCGCCGTGCTGCGCCTCGAAGCGCATGGCGATGTCCACGAACAGCGCTGCGCCCGCTGCGACCAGTACGTTGGTGCGCAGGCCGGCGGTGCGCTGGCGGATCTGGCGTTCCAGGCCGACGGCAGCCCCGAGCACGAAGGCCAGCGCCAGCCGGCTGAAGGTTTCGAGCGCGGCCAGCGGGTCCATTCCACTGAAAAGCTGCATGGGCGGCTCCTCGCCATTCGAAGGGGCGGCTCAGGATGCGACGCCGCGGAGTTGATCGGCCAGCAGCAGCCACGCAAAGCCGAAGTAGATGAAAACACCCAGCAGGTCCATGATCGAGGTGATCAGCGGCGAGGACAGCGTGGCCGGGTCGGCACCGATGCGACGCGCCGCAAATGGCAGCAACGCACCGATGACCCCGCCCAGTGCGGTGCAGACCAGCATGCTCAAGCCGACCACCATCAGTACGTCGCCGCCTACGCCCTTGCTGAAGAAGGCAAGCACGGCCTCCAGCACCGCAATGGTGACGCCCAGGCCTGCGGCAACCGGCAGCTCGCGGCGGACGACGAACCACACATGTCGCCAGCCCATGCCGAGCTCGCCCAGCGCCATGCTGCGTATGACCAGCGTGGCCGACTGGCTTCCGGTGTTGCCCCCCATGTCCACGATCGGTGCAATGAAAGCAGCCAGGACAATGACGCTGGACAGCAGCTCCTCCTGGGCGGCGACGAACGTGCTGGTGATGATGCCGAACACGGTGAGCATGGCCAGCCAGAACAGGCGCACGGTGAACAGCCGCCGCAGCGGTGTGCGCGTCACGTCCAGATCATTGCCGCCAGTGGTGGCCGCGCCGCCAAAGCGGGCCAGCTGGTTGGCATCATGTTCCTTGTCCAGGTCCATGGCGTCGTCCACGGTGACGATGCCGATCATGCGTTCACCGCCGTTGATGACCGGCACGGCCAGCAGATCGTAGCGGCGGATCAACGCCACGGCCTGGGCGACCGGCCAGCCCGCCCGCACGAACACCGGTTCGGTCTGCATCAGCGCGGACAGCGGCACCTGGGGCTCGGCAACCACCAGCGAACGCAGCGATACGGTGCCACGCAGTCGCTGCTGCTCGTCCAGCACGTAGAGCACGTAGATGGTTTCGCTGTCCGCGTCCTGGGTGCGCAGGTGTGCCAGCGCATCGGCCACCGACATGTCGGCGCTCACCGCGACGAAGTCGGAGGTGGTGGCCGCCCCGACGGTGCCTTCCTGGTAGGCAGACAGGCGCAGGATGTCCTCGCGCTCGGCGCGCTGCAGCGAGGCCAGCAGTTCAGGCCGGGTCGCCGTGTCCAGCCGGTTGAACAGGTCGGCGCGGTCGTCGGCAGGCAGGTGTTCGAACAGCTCGGAGACTGCCTTTCGGGGCAGCGCGCAGATCAGCTGATCCTGGCGCTCAGCGTCGAAGTGAGCGAACAGTGCGGCCCGCACACGCGGCTCAAGCAGCAGCAACAGGGCCGCCACCTTGCCGGGCGTCGCCTGACGCAGGACGTCGGTGAGGTCGGAGGGATGGGCGCGGCGGACCAGCGCGGCAAAATCATCACGGTCGGGCTGCAGTAGCAGGGTGCGGGTGTAGAACACCAGTTCTTCACGGTTCATGGGTCACTCCAGAGTGTCGAGGCGGTCGCCGCCAAGGCGGCGGGGAGGGCGGTAGCGCGGCAGGTCAGTGGGGCAGCGCGAGATTCAAGCCGAGCGTCACCCAGTGCGTGCGGGCGTCGCCAAGGGCACGACCGTGCAGCAGGTCCAGCGTGCTGCCAGATGGCAGCTGCCTGCGCAGACCGAACTGCACGTGGGTATCGCGGTGGACGTCACGCGCCAGTTCGCCGAGCACGCTCCAGCGCGGCGACAGCAGCCGCTCCAGGCCAGTGCCGAACGTCCAGCCACGTGCATCGTGCTGTCGCCGCAGCCCGGCTTCCACGTGTACGGTGCTGGCCGGCCCAAGCGCGATGCTCATTGGCAGGCCCAGGCTCAGCCCGCGGCTGCGTGTGTGGTGCAGGTCGTGGTCGAAGGCCAGCGCAACGGCCAGCTGCAGCGGTGAGGTGCCGGCCAGGGGAAGTGGCCGCTTGATGCCCAGGGCGGCATCGCGGGTGGATTCGCCGCTGTGGTTGCCAAGGCCGAGTGACCACTCGGTGCCAGCCCAGGTGCAGGCCGCCACCGCGACCCGCTCCTGGCCGTTGCGGTGGTGCAGGCGCACCCAGCTTTCAAGCTGGCACCGGCCTGCGGGGGTGATGCTGGCATCGTTGACCAGCAGGCTGGCGGCGGCACGGGCGGTCGGGCTGCAGCACAGACCGGCCAAGGGAAGCAGAACGAACAACAGAGGAACGCGCATGGGTATCTCCAGACGAGCGGATACGCCAGCGGCACCTGCGCGGAAGCGGAGCAGGTTTCGGTGCTGTCAAAGAGAACGGCTGTGCGACGCACAGCGCGTGTTCCCGTCCTGGACGAACGGGACCTGCAGGAAGTCGCGAATCGGCCAGCTCAGCAGCGGAATCGACTATGACTGTCCAAGCAGGTGCCTCCGGGGCGATGGAATGCGCGCAGGTTGGGCGAGGCGCAGAGCGGCTTCAAGGGGCGTTTCCGACATGTCCTGCATACCGCCACAGCAGTGCTGAAAACGGCGCGTATGTTTCAGTCGAACGCGCTTTAGCGAATCTTGTGTCTATCGGGATTCCATTTCCGCATCACTGGGCCGATCACCATCGCAGCGTCGACGCCGCGCATTGGCCAGACGCGACACGTCACCGGCCGAATAAATGGTCTACGCAAAAAAAAACCACCCGCAAGCGGGTGGTTTCCAAAGCAATGAGACCGCGCAGGCGATCAGTTCACGGTGGTGCTCGGGTTGCCGGCATCCATCGTCAGCAGACGGTTGATGTCCTGCAGTTCGGCGATGTCCAGGCTGCCCACGGCCTGGCTCAGCAGCAGGCGGTTCTGCAGGAAGGTATAGCGCGCGTTGGCGTAATCCAGCTGGGCCGAGAACAGGATGCGCTGGTTCTGGATCACGTCCAGCACGGTGCGGGTACCGACTTCGAGGCCGACCTGCGAGGCGTCGTACGCGCTCTGCGCCGAGACCACCGCCAGGCGACGTGCTTCGACTTCGCTGATGCCGGCCACCAGGGTCTGGTAGGCATTGCGGGTGTTGCGGTCCAGGGCGCGCTTCTGCTGCTCGTAGCCGTCCTGGGCGATATCACGCTGGGCCAGCGCCTGGCGCACGCCGGACTGGGTGGCACCGCCGGAGAAGATCGGCACGTTCAGGGTCAGACCGACGCTGTTGGTACGCGCATCCGGGCTCAGCGAGCCTGCGCCGACGCTGTCACCCCAGGTCGCGCTCTTGCCCCAGCTGCCGCCCAGCGACAGGGTGGGATAGTGCGCGCCACGGGCCGCCTGCACGCCGGATTCGGCCGCGCTGACCTTCAGCTCCTGCGCCTTCAGCGCCGGGTTCCGGGTCACCGCCTCCTGCACCAGCTGGTCGATGTTGCCGCGGTTGGCCGGCACCGCCGGGCGGAAGTCTTCCGGCAGGCCACGCAGGTTGGTCACCGGCTGGCCGGTCAGCTCGGTCAGGGCCTGGTAGGCATCAGCCAGCGTGTTCTGGGTCACGATGGTGTTGGCCCGTGCCTGGTCGTACTGGGCACGTGCTTCATGCACGTCGGTGATCGGCACCAGACCCACTTCCAGCCGCTTGTCGGCGAAGTCGAACTGCTTGCGCGCCGCTTCTTCGTTGGTCCGGGCGGCGTTGAGCGACTCGATCGCCACCAGCACGTTGAAGTAGGCCGCCGAGGTGCGCACGATCAGGTCATCGTTGGCCGAATCCAGGGTGAAATCGGCCGCGCGGCTGAGGTCACGCTGCGAACGCAGGGTGCTCATCTGGCTCCAGTTGAACAGCGTCTGCGAGCCGTCCAGCGTGTAGCGCCGGTTCTTCGACTCGAACGTGCCGCTGTTGCGGGAGGCGTCGGCTTCGCTGCGGGTGCGGCTGAGCGAGGCCACGCCGTTGATCTGCGGGAGCAGCGCGGCACGCGCCTGCACGGCGCCTTCCTTGTCATACAGCCGGGTGGACTCGGCGGCCGCGAGCTGCGGGTCGCCATTGCGGGCCATTTCATAGACCTGCAGCAGGTCGGCAGCATGGGCGGACAGCGGCAGCAGGGCGGTGGCCAGCGCAATAGCGAGGGTTCGGCGGATCATTGCGGCTTCCTTGGACTCAGAGATGGAACTGGGGGGCCGGCGCGGCACCGCGCAGGTAGTCGATATCGGTTTCAAACAGCGATTCGCTGCTGCCGTCGGCCTGGATCAGCAGGCCTTCCATGGCCGGCGAACGGCCGTGGATGACGAACAGGCGACCACCCGGACGCAGCCATGAGGCGAACTGTGACGGCACCTGGTCAACCGCACCAGTGACAACGATCACATCGAAGCGGCGCTCGGTCTGCCAGGCCAGTGCGTCGGCCACTTCAACGCGGGCGTTGTTGCCCAGGCCGGTGCGATCCAGATTGGCGCGCGCGCTGGCGGCCAGTTCCGGGTCGATCTCCAGGCTGAGCACGTCGCGCGCCAGCGCGGCCACGCAGGCGGTGAGGAAGCCGCTGCCGGTGCCGATTTCCAGCACTTCGTCGCCCGGCTGCAGATCCAGCGCCTGCAGGGTGCGGCCTTCGATGACCGGCTTCATCATCTTCTGGCCCTGGCCCAGCGGCAGTTCAACGTCGGCGTAGGCCAGCTTGCGGTGCGCGGCCGGCACGAATTCCTCGCGCGGCAGGCGGGCCAGTACGTCGAGCACCTTGATGTCCAGCACGTCCCAGGGACGGATCTGCTGTTCAACCATCAGTTCGCGGGCGTGGGGGAAATCGAATGTCATGAGGTTCTAATCCAGCGCAGTGAGTCGGCCATTTTACCGGTGCCGGGGGCCGGCGGCGCGCCCAGAGCATGTATTTTGGGCCGCCGTGGTCGCAGTGCCGGAAGTCATCGCAACTTCCGGGCTGTTCAGGTTTGTCGCTCAGCTCCCGGGAAGCCCGGCCGCACCGCCGCGCGGGCTGTAGGCGCGCAGGAAGAAATCCACGCTGGCCGCCACGTGGGCCAGCCCTTGCTGATCATCCGGTGCCGGCGGGCGGCCACACATCAGATGCGAGTGCAGCTCCCCCTTGACCAGGTTGAGAAACTGCAGCGCGGCGGTCTGGCAATCGGCGATGTCCAGCTCGCCGCGCTGCACGCGCAGCTGCAGGAAACTGGCCAGCGCGTCGTTGGCGCGCTGGGGGCCGGCCTGCCAGAACATCGCGCGCAACCGCTCGTCGGTTTCCGGCGCCATCATCACCCGCTGCACCGCCACCGCCTCTTCGGAGGTGATCATCTGGAAGAAGGCCAGGCCGATGCCCAGCAGCTGCTCACGCACCGGCCCCTCGGGGGGAGCGACGAACAGCAGGTCCGGGAGCATCTGCTCGCACTTGCTCTTCACCGCCTCGGTGAACAATGTCTCCTTGTCGCCGAAATGGCTGTACACGGTGAGCTTGGAGACGCCGGCCCGGCTGGCGATGCTGTCCATGCTGACGCCGGTATATCCCTGCTCCACAAACAGCGCCTTGGCTGCTTCAAGAATGGCTGCGCGCTTGCCCAGATCCTTCGGGCGCCCGGGACCGGCGCTCTTGCCGGCGGACGTTGCAGCAGATTTACGGGAGAAGGGACACATCATCCGGGCAATACTAGACCAACAGGTTTGATATTTATACTATACCGCCGGGTTCACTAAATCCCGGCAGGCATACCGTGCCGTCGTCACCGTCACCCGGCAGCAGGAAGTAGACCGATGAAAAGCATGCGTTGGATGGGACATCTGTTGTGCGCGGCCATGTTGGCGGCGTGCACGGGCAAGCCGGCCGAGCCGGCGACCGCCGTGCCGGTGCTGGTGGTGCAGCCGGGCCAGCCGGTGGGGCAGGCCCCGGCCACGTACGCCGGCGAGATCCGCGCACGGCAGGAGAGCCCGCTGTCCTTCCGCGTCGGCGGCAACCTGGTCAAACGGGAGGTCGATGCGGGCCAGCGCGTACGCAAGGGCCAACTGCTGGCCGAGCTGGACGCGGCCGATTTCGCGCTGCAGGCACGCGCCTCGCAGGCGCAGCTGCAGGCCGCCGAGGCCGACCTTGTCCGCGCGCGTGACGACCTGGCCCGCTACCGGACGCTGGCCGACCAGCAGCTGGTGAGCCGCTCCACGCTGGACCAGCAGGTCGCCGCGTTCAAAGCCGCGCAGGGTCAGGCCAATGCCGCCCGCGCCAATCTCGATGTACTGCGCAACCAGGCCGACTACGCGCAGCTGCGCGCCCCCGCCGACGGCGTCATCGCCAGCCGCGAGGCCGAGGCCGGACAGGTGGTGGCCGCTGGGCAGACCATCTTCAATCTTGCCGCCGATGGCGGCCGCGAGGTGCTGATCTACCTGCCCGAGGCCACCATCGCCGATTACGCGGTGGGCCAACCGGTGCAGGTGGAACTGTGGAACCGTCCCGGCCAGCGCCTGCCCGGCACGCTGCGCGAGATCGCCGCTGCAGCTGATGCGCAGGCGCGGACCTATGCGGCGCGGGTCAGCCTGGATCCGGCCGCGCTGGCCGGGGTCGAACTGGGCCAGAGCGCCAAGGTCTACAGCACAGCCGGCCGTGCCGGCACCCTGCAGCTGCCGCTGGCGGCCATCCAGCAGGGCCCGGACGGCAGGACCAGCGTCTGGGTCGTCGACCCGGCCAACGCCACGCTGAAGGCGGTGCCGGTGACCATCGGCGCCTACGGCAGCGAAAGCGTGCCGGTGCTGTCCGGTGTCAGTGCGACCGACTGGGTGGTTGCGGCAGGCGGGCATCTGCTGCGCGATGGCCAGGCCGTGCGTGCGGTGGACCGGCATAACCGGCCCGTGCTCAAGGCGCCCGCTGCACCCGCTGCCAAGGCCGGGGAGTAAGCGCCGTGCGTCGATTCAACCTTTCCGAATGGGCGCTGTCCAACCGCCCGCTTGTGCTGTTTGCGATGCTGGCGCTGGCGCTCATCGGCGCGTGGTCTTACAAGCATCTGGGTCAGTCCGAGGACCCGCCGTTCACCTTCAAGGCGATGGTGGTGCGCACGATGTGGCCAGGCGCCACTGCCGAGCAGGTCTCGCGGCAGGTGACCGAGCCGATCGAAAAGGCGCTGATGAACACCGGCGAGTTCGAGTTCATCCGCTCCTACTCGCGTCCCGGCGAGTCGCAGGTCATCTTCATGGCCCGCGACGACATGCGCTCCAAGGACATCCCCGACCTCTGGTACCAGGTGCGCAAGCGCGTCGGTGACATCCAGGCCACGCTGCCGCGCGAGATCGTCGGTCCGTTCTTCAATGATGAGTTCGGCGACACCTTCGGCAACATCTACGCGCTGACCGGCGACGGCTTCGACTACGCCGTGATGCGCGACTATGCCGACCGCATCCAGCTGGAACTGCAGCGCGTGCCCGACGTGGGCAAGGTGGACCTGCTGGGCCTGCAGGATGAGAAGGTCTGGATCGAGATATCCAATACCCGCCTGGCCACCCTTGGCATTTCCATGCAGCAGGTCCAGCAGGCGCTTGCCGACCAGAACGCCATCACCGGCACCAGCTTCTTCGAAACCGCCACCGATCGCGTGCAGCTGCGCGTGAGCGGCCAGTTCGACAGCATCCAAGCCATTGCCGCCTTCCCGATCCGTGCCGGAGAGCGCACCGTGCGGCTGGGCGACATCGCGCAGATCAAGCGCGGGTTCGCCGATCCGTCTTCGGCAAAGATGCGTTTCCTTGGCCACGATGCGATCGGTCTTGCGGTGGCGATGAAGGACGGGGGCGACATCCTCAAGCTGGGCGCCAATCTGGATGCCGAGTTCGACCGCCTGCAGAAGACGCTGCCGGCCGGCATGCAGCTGCGCAAGGTCTCCGACCAGCCCCGCGCGGTGGACGACTCGGTCGGTGAGTTCGTACGCGTGCTGACCGAAGCGGTGATCATCGTGCTGCTGGTGAGTTTCTTCTCCCTCGGCGTGCGCACCGGCATGGTGGTGGCGGTCTCGATTCCGCTGGTGCTGGCGATGACCTTCTTCGTCATGCATTACTTCGGCATCGGCCTGCACAAGATTTCGCTCGGGGCGCTGGTGCTTGCCCTGGGCCTGCTGGTGGACGATGCGATCATTGCCGTGGAAATGATGGCCACCAAGATGGAGCAGGGGTACGACCGCCTGCGCGCGGCCAGTTTTGCCTGGGAGTCCACCGCCTTCCCGATGCTGACGGGCACCTTGATCACCGCCGCCGGTTTTCTGCCGATCGCCACCGCGGCGTCCAGCACCGGCGAATACACCCGCTCGCTGTTCCAGGTGGTGACCATCGCGCTGGTGGTGTCGTGGATCGCCGCGGTGCTGTTCATTCCCTACCTTGGCGACAAGATGCTGCCGGATCTGTTCAACCGGCAGCCGCCGAAGCCGGGCAGCGTGGCCGGACGCTGGCTGGCGTTCCGGCAGCGCTGGGCCGACCGCCAGCCGGCACTGGCCAACCTGATCGCCCCGGCGCCGCATGGCCAGGACCATGATCCCTACCAGCGGCCGTTCTACCAGCGCTTCCGGCGTTTTCTCGATGCCTGCCTGCGCCGGCGCTGGTGGGTGATTCTGGCGACGGCCGCGCTGTTCGTGTTCTCGCTGCTGATGTTCCGCTTCGTGCCGCAGCAGTTCTTCCCCGACTCCACGCGCCCGGAGCTGATGGTGGATATCGAGCTGGCCGAGGGTGCCTCGCTGACGGCCACGCAGGCCCAGGCGGAGAAGCTGGAGAAGCTGCTGGCCACGCGTACCGACCTGACCAACTATGTGGCCTATGTGGGCACCGGGTCGCCGCGCTTCTACCTGCCACTGGACCAGCAGCTGCCAGCAACCAACTTCGCCCAGTTCGTCGTGCTGGCCCAGGATATCCACGCCCGCGAGTCCACCCGGCAGTGGCTGCTGGATGAAGTGCTGCCGCAGTTCCCGGACGTGCAGATGCGCGTGACCCGTCTGGAGAATGGACCGCCGGTGGGTTACCCGGTGCAGTTCCGGGTGTCGGGTGAGCATATCGCCGAGGTGCAGCAGATTGCCCGTCAGGTGCTGGAGCAGGTGCGTGCCAATCCGCATACCGTGAACGTCAATCTGGACTGGAGCGAACCGAGCAAGGTCGTGCGGCTGGTCATCGACCAGGACCGCGCCCGCGCGCTTGGCGTCAGCAGTGCGCAGGTCAGCCAGTTCCTGGCCAGCGCGTTGGCTGGTCAGAGCGTAAGCGTCTACCGTGAAGGCAACCGCCAGATCGAGATGCTGCTGCGCGGGCAGGCCCAGGACCGCGCGCAGCTGGAACAGCTTTCCAGTCTGGCCATGCCGGTCGGCAACGGCGAGAGCATCACGCTCTCGCAGGTGGCCACGCTGGAATACGGTTTCGAGGACGGCATCATCTGGCATCGAGACCGCTTGCCGACGGTGACCGTGCGCGCTGATATCGGCGATGGCATGCAACCGCTGGACGTGGTCAAGCAGATCCAGCCCACGCTGGACGGCATCCGCAGCGCGTTGCCCAGTGGTTACCTGCTGGAGACCGGCGGCACGGTGGAGGACTCGGCCCGCGGGCAGGATTCGATCAAGGCCGGACTGCCGCTGTTCCTGGCGGTGGTGGCGACCCTGCTGATGCTGCAGCTGCGCAGCTTCTCGCGCGCCGCGATGGTGCTGGTGACCGCGCCGTTGGGCATCATCGGCGCCACGCTGTTCCTGCTGATCTTCCGCGTGCCATTCGGTTTTGTGGCGATGCTGGGCACGATCGCCCTGGCCGGCATGATCATGCGCAACTCGGTGATCCTGATCGACCAGATCCAGCAGGACATCGACGCCGGTCACGACCGTTGGCATGCGATCATCGACGCGACCGTACGCCGGTTCCGCCCGATCGTACTGACCGCGCTGGCCGCGATCCTGGCCATGATCCCGCTGTCGCGCAGTGCGTTCTATGGTTCGATGGCAATCTCGATCATGGGTGGCCTGATCATCGGCACCGTGCTGACGCTGGTGTTTCTGCCAGCCCTGTATGCCGCCTGGTTCCGGGTGAAACCGCAATAGCCCCGCAGGCAGCGACCGACGCCACAGCACAGCGCCTCTGGTAGAGCCGACCCATGGTCGGCTCACCGCGCGCAGCGCGGCAGAACCACCGCGGTCTGTCCGAACAGCAGCCGACCATGGGGTCGGCTCTACGACAGCTGGGCCAGCACCGCTTCGGTAGCCTGCGCGGTACTCACCGCCGCGCCCTGGGCGGCCAGGTCGGCGGTGAATACACCGGCGTCCAGCGTGGCATGCACGGCCGCCTCCACCGCTGCAGCTTCCGCGTCCAGCTGCAGCGAATGACGCAACAGCATCGCCGCACTGAAGATTGTCGCGTAGGGATTGGCGATGCCCTTGCCGGCGATGTCCGGTGCCGACCCGTGGATCGGCTCGTAGATGCCTACCGCGCCCGGTTCGCCCAGCGAGGCCGACGGCAGCAGGCCGAGCGAGCCTGCCAGCATCGAGGCCTCATCGGTGAGGATGTCGCCGAACATGTTCTCGGTGACGATCACATCGTACTCGCGCGGCTTGGCCAGCAGATGCATCGCCATGGAGTCGACCAGCTGGTGCTCCAACACCACGTCGGCAAACTCGTCGCGGCCGATCCGCGTGGCGACGTCGCGCCACAGCCGCGAGGTTTCCAGCACGTTGGCCTTGTCCACCGAGGTCAGCTTGCCGCGTCGCTGGCGCGCCAGGGCGAACGCGCTGCGCAGCACGCGCTCGATCTCCACCACGGTATAGCGGCACAGGTCGCTGGCGCTGTCGGCGTCGCGGGTCTTGTCACCAAAGTAGATGCCACCGGTCAGCTCGCGTACCACCACGAAGTCGACGCCGCGCAGCAGTTCGGCCTTGATCGGTGAGGCACCGAGCGCAGCCTCGTGGGTGCGCACCGGACGCAGGTTGGCGTACAGACCCAGCGCTTTGCGGATCGCCAGCAGCCCTTGTTCCGGCCGCACCCTGGCATTGGGGTCGGACCACTTTGGGCCTCCCACCGCCCCGAGCAGCACGGCGTCGGCAGCCTGGCAGGCAGCCAGGGTCGTGGCCGGCAGCGGCTCGCCGTGGCGGTCGATGGCGATGCCGCCGATGTCATGCTCGCTGAAGGTGAAGCTGTGATGGAAACGCGTGGCGACCGCCTGCAGCACGGCCACAGCGGCGGCGGCCACTTCCGGGCCGATGCCATCACCGGGCAGGACAACGATTTCAGCGTGCATGTTCACTCTCGTAATGTTCGATTTCAGAGACCCGACCCAGCAGATAGCCGAGCTGATCGACACCTTCCAGCAGACAGGTCTGCGAGAAACCATCGAGGGGGAAGGCATAGATGCGGCCGTCAGGGGTACGCAGCTCGCGCGCGGCGATATCAACGGTCAGCACATCGTCCGGGCGCTGCATCAGCACCTGCACGTCGGCTTCGTCCAGCACGATCGGCAGCAGGCCGTTCTTCAGCGCGTTGCCGCGGAAGATGTCAGCGATCTCGCTGCTGACGATGGCGCGCAGGCCCAGGTCGGTCAACGCCCATGGCGCATGTTCGCGCGAGGAACCGCAGCCGAAGTTGCGCCCGGCCAGCAGAATGCTGCGGCCGGCGTTGTGTGGCTGGTTGAAGGCAAAAGCAGGATTGGGCGTGCCGTCGGCCTGCCAGCGCCAGTCGTTGAAGGCATTGCGGCCCAGCCCGGCGCGTTCGGTGGTCGACAGAAAACGCGCCGGAATGATCTGGTCGGTGTCGATGTTGGTCTGGGGCAGCACGATGCTGGCCGAAGACAGGGTACGCAGCGCGCTCATCAGGCCACCTCCTTGGTGAACAAGGTGCGGGTGTCGGCAACGTGGCCGTTTACCGCCGCCCAGGCCGCGCTCATCGGCGAGGCCAGCAGGGTACGTGATCCCGGGCCCTGACGCCCCTCGAAGTTGCGGTTGCTGGTACTCACCGCCAGCTGCCCCGGCGCCACCAGGTCACCGTTCATGGCAATGCACATCGAACACCCCGGCTCCCGCCATTCGGCGCCGGCCGCGCGTACGATCGCATCGATGCCCTCGGCCTCGGCCTGGCGTTTGACGATCTCCGAGCCGGGGACCACCAGCATGCGTACGCGCTCGGCGACGCGGCGGCCACGCAGCACCTGCGCCACCTCGCGCATGTCGCTGAGCCGGCCGTTGGTGCACGAGCCAACAAAGACCACATCCACCGGGGTGCCCACCAGCGCCTGCCCGGCCTGCAGCTGCATGTAGTCCAGCCCCTTCTGTGCGGCTGCATCGCTGGCGGCGGGAATCGGTGCATCCACCGCTATGGCGGTGCCCGGGTGCGTTCCCCAGGTCAGGGTGGGGCGGATGTCGGCCGCATTGATGTGGACCTCGGCGTCAAAGCGCGCACCCTCGTCACTGCGCAGCTGCGTCCAGGTTTCAACCGCTGCCTCGAACGCGGCGCCCTTGGGGCCGCGCGGCGTTGCCGCGACGAAGTCGAAGGTCACCTGGTCGGGCGCAACCATGCCGGCACGCGCGCCAGCCTCGATGGACATGTTGCACAGGGTCATGCGCTGTTCCATGGTCATCGCTTCGATGGTGCTGCCACGGAACTCGATGACATGGCCGGTACCGCCGTTGACCCCGATCACCCCGATGATGTGCAGCACCACATCCTTGGCGCCCACCCCTGGGGCCAGCGGGCCGTCGACGGTGATGGCCATGGTCCTGGCCTTGCGCTGCAGCAGGCACTGGGTGGCCAGCACATGGCCAACCTCGCTGGTGCCGATGCCGAACGCCAGCGCACCAAACGCGCCGTGGGTGGAGGTGTGACTGTCACCACAGACGATGGTCATGCCGGGCTGGGTGAAGCCCTGCTCCGGTGCGATGACATGCACGATGCCACGGTTGTCCGAGGCCATGTCGAACAGCTCAATGCCGTACTCGCTGCAGTTGCGCGCCAGCATCGCCACCTGCGCCTCGGAGGCGGCGCTGGCATACGGCAGCCTGCCATCGGCATCGGCCGGCAGCGTCGGCGTGGAATGATCCATGGTGGCCTTGGTGCGATCGGGCCGGCGTGGCGCCAGACCGCGCTGACGCAGTTCGGTGAATGCCTGCGGCGAGGTGACCTCGTGGATCAGATGCAGGTCGATGTACAGCACGGCAGGAGCGCTGTCGGATTCGGGGACGACGACATGGGCGTCCCACAGTTTGTCGTACAGGGAGCGGGGCGGGGAGGTCATTGAGTGGCCTGGCGATTGAGCGGAATACGAACATCGGGAAACAACGGGGCGCGCGTCAAGCTCAGCGCACTGACGCCTGGAACCGAAGACGGACATAGTCGGCGAGCGGCAGTTCCTGCGCGTCGCGGGGGAGATCGGACAGCAGTCCGGCGGCCGCTTGACGGACCTGTTCGCGGTCCGGCTGCGACAGGTCTTCCAGCAAAGGTGCGGCAAACACCCGCAACCAGCCGGCGACGCCGGTGGGCAGCGGGGTTGGCCGCTGCACGGTCTCGATCAGCTCCACCGTGAAGCCGTGCTGGTGCAGGCGGTCGGCGTACGCCTCGGCGGTGGGAAAATACCAGGCGAAGGGACTGCTGCCATGGCCGTGCGCGGCACGGGCGGCCTGCACCGCAGCGATGATCCGCGCCACATTGCCGTGGCCGCCGAACTCACCGACGAAGCGGCCACCGGGCCTCAGCGCCCGGCGAACACCTTCCAGGACCCGGTCGGGTGCGCGCATCCAGTGCAGCGCCGCATTGCTGAACACTGCATCGAACTGCGCTGTGAAGCGTAGCGCATGGCCGTCCATCAGTTCGGCGTGGATGCCGCGCGCGCGCGCGGCGTTGACCAGTTCCGGCGAGGCATCCACGCCGGTAACATGGGCGCCGCTGAGAGCAAGTTCACTGCTGAGTACGCCATCGCCACAACCCAGATCTAGGATCCGTTCGCCGGCGCGCGGTGCCAGCAGCCGCACGGCTGCGCCGCCGAGTACCGGCACGAAGCCGGCGTCGATGGCGTAGTCCTGTGGGTTCCAGTGTTGACCAGCGTCAGGAGCGGAAACAGAGAAGGCGTGCATTGGCGGTGTCCTCAGGCAGCGGCGGTAACGGTCTGCTCGGCGGCGGCGGCCTGGCGCTGCCGCAGCAGTCGATTGGTCACATCCAGCCAGGCCAACGCGGAGGCTTCGATGATGTCGCGGCTGGTACCAGTGCCTTCGAAGACCTCGTCCTGGTGGCGCACGCTCAGATTGGCTTCACCGCGCGCATCAGCGCCGATGCCCACACTGTGGACCTGGTAGCTGTCCAACTGCAGGCTCACACCAGTGGCGGCTGACAGTGCGCCGAACAGGGCGTCGACCGGACCGTCGCCCTGCGCGGTTTCCGCCACGCGATTGCCGTCCGGGTCGGACAGCTCGACCAGTGCGTTGGCGCGGCTGCCCACATCGCTGATGGTCATCGAGGCCAGACGGTAGCCCTGCGCGGTGTCGCCGCCCTGCATCAGCACCTGCAGATCGGCGTCGGTAACCACGCGCTGCTGCTCACACAGGTTCTTGAACTGGTCGAACACCAGCTTCAGCTCTTCTTCCTCCAGCCAGAAGCCCAGCGCCCGCAGACGTGCTTCGACCGCGGCACGGCCACTGTGACGACCCAGCACCATCTGCGAGTCGGCCCAGCCCACGTCCTCAGGCCGCATGATTTCGTAGGTGCCGCGGTGCCGCAGCATGCCGTGCTGGTGGATGCCGGATTCATGCGCGAAGGCGTTCGCTCCGACGATGGCCTTGTTCCGCTGCACCGGCATGCCGACCAGGCGCTGCAGCAGCTGTGACGCCGAGACGATGCGCGGGCTGTTGATCGAGGTCTGCTGTTCGTAGAACGCCTGACGCACCTTCAGCGCCATCGCGATTTCTTCCAGCGAGCAGTTGCCCGCGCGCTCGCCGATGCCGTTGATGGTGCACTCGACCTGGCGCGCACCGCCCTCGACGGCGGCCAGCGAGTTGGCCACCGCCAGGCCCAGGTCGTTGTGGCAGTGCGCGCTGAAGACCACGTTGGCCGCACCAGGTACCTCCGCCACGCCTGCGATCACCTGCTGGAACATCGTGCGGATTTCTTCGGGGGTGGTGAAGCCCACGGTGTCGGGCAGGTTGATGGTGGTGGCACCGGCGGCGATGGCCACACGCGCCACCTCGATCAGATAGTCCAGCTCGGTACGGGTGGCATCCTCGGCGGAAAACTCGACATCGTCGATGTGCGAGCGCGCCAGCGATACGTGTCTGTGCACCGACTCCAGCACCTGCTCGCGGGTCATCCGCAGCTTGTGCTCGCGGTGCAGCGGGCTGGTGGACAGGAATACGTGCAGGCGCGGATGTGCCGCCGACTCCAGGGCCCGCGCCGAGGTCTCGATGTCGCCGGCCAGGCAGCGCGACAGCACGGCCAGGATGGGACGGCGGATCTCACGGCCGATCATGGCCATCGCTTCGCGGTCGCTCTGCGAGCTGGCCGGGAAGCCGGTTTCGATGACATCCACGCCCAGCTCGTCGAGCGCACGTGCCATCACCAGCTTCTGCTGGGGGCTCATGCTGCAGCCGGGTGACTGCTCGCCATCGCGCAGGGTGGTGTCGAAGATTCTAATTCGGGGAGATACGGGGCTGGTGTTCATGGTGTTGTTTCCTCGACGGCGGCAATGGCGGTCAGCAGAGTTGAAGGGGAAGCGGATACGGCGGCCACGGATGCTGCAGGTGCCGCAGGCCGGGGAGTGTCGGCACGTCGCCGTCGCGGCTTGCGCGGCGGGCGCGGGCGGATGTCGGTGAGCAGCCGGGCGAGTACAGCGGCATCGATGTTGCCGCCGGAAATCACCGCGAATTTGCGCCGGCTGGCAACCCGGCGGCCCGCCGCCAAGGCCAGCGCGCCAGCACCTTCGGCGATCAGGTTTTCTTCCAGCGCCAGACGCACCACGGTTTCGCGCAGCTCGGCTTCACGCACGATCACCACATCGTCCAGCAGTGCGGCGCACAGGCGGCGCGTCAGCAGGCCCGGCACCTTGACCCGTACGCCATCGGCCAGCGATGCAGCCGGCGCCAGCGGCTGGGTATCACCGCGGAGCGCACGGGCCATCGAATCGACGCCCTCGACCTGCGCGCCAATGATGCGCACGCCCTGCGATTTCAAGGCCAGCGCGACGCCCGAAGCGAGCCCGCCGCCGCCGATCGGCACGATCACCGCCTCCGGACTGTGCGCGGCCAGCTCGATGCCGACCGTGCCCTGACCAGCAATCACATCCGGGTCGTCAAACGCGGAGAGGAAACGGTAACCGTGCTGCTGCGCCAGCTCGCGCGCGAACGCGTAGGCCTCGTCGTAGCTCTCGCCGTGCTGGCGGACCGTGGCACCCCAGTGACCCACGCCAGCGATCTTGTTGGCCGGCGCACCATGCGGCATCACGGTGATCGCCGACACATTCAGCCGATAGGCCGACCAGGCCACACCCTGGGCATGGTTGCCAGCCGAAGCGCAGATCACCGGGCGGGTGTCGCCGCGTTCACGACCTGCCAACAGCGCGTTCAGCGCGCCGCGCACCTTGTACGAGCCGGTACGCTGCAGGTTCTCCAGCTTCAGCCAGGTGCCGAATCGCTCGGCATGATGGACCGGTGTTGCTGGGAGGAAACGACGCAGGCGTGCCTGCGCGGCCAGCACGTCGGCAACGGTTACGCCGCCGACGTCGCCATCCACAGCGTTGTCAGGCGAGGGCATTGGACACCTGTGGGCGGTACGGCGCCACCCATGCGCACGCGCAGCCGAGAAGACACCTCCGCGCCGGTACCCTCTGGACGGTACGGGCGCTCATGCGGCCACGCCCTGCAGGGTGTCGGCCAGCGGGGTGATATCCACCGCGATGCAGTCGTAGATTTTCTCCAGTTGCAGGCGCAGCGTTTCGGGCGGGCGCTGCCCGTCGACCACCATGTACAGGTGCCAGCGGCCCTGATCGTCTGCAGCAGGTGCGCCAGCAATCGCGCGCGGGGCAAAGCCGCGACGCTCGACCATGCCGATCACGCGCAGCAGCGCGCCTTCGGCCGGATGCAGCACCAGATCAAGCCGGTATTGCATTGGGCACCTCCTGGGAGACATGTGCAGGGTTGGCTTCCAGCATGGTGCTGTTGGCGGTGTTCGGCGGCACCAGTGGCCAGACGTTGGCGCGTGCATCGATGGCCACGTGCAGCAGCGCCGGGCCGGGTTCGGCCAGCAGCGCGGCCAGGCCGCCTTCCACATCGTCGCGGTTGTCGATACGGGTGGCGGCAATGCCAAAGACCTTGGCCAGCGCGACGAAGTCCGGGTTGTCGGACAGGTCGATCTCGCTGTAGCGCTCGGCGAAGAACAGTTCCTGCCACTGCCGGACCATGCCCAGCGAGCTGTTGTCCAGCAGCACGATCTTCACCGGCAGGCGGCAGCGGGCGATGGTGGCCAGCTCCTGCACGTTCATCATGAAGCTGCCATCGCCGGAGACCAGCACCACAGTGCGGTCCGGGCAGGCGAACTGCGCGCCCATCGCGGCCGGCAGACCGAAGCCCATTGTGCCCAGCGCACCGCTGGTCAGGTGGTTGCGCGGGTGCTGGAAGCGGCAATGCTGCGCCACCCACATCTGATGCTGGCCGACATCGCAGGCGATCACCGCATCGGCCGGTGCCAGCTCGCTCAGCCGTTTGAGCAGCGCCGGTGCGTAGATGTGCGCGCCCGGCGCATCGTACCGGTTGGCAAAGCGCTCGCGGTGCTGGCTGCAGCGCGCCCGCCAGGCCTGCTGCTGCGGCAGCGGGACCGGGAAAGCGGCCTGCAGCGCGGCGATCGCCTGAGCGACATTGCCGGGCACGGCGATGTCAGCGGCCCGCAGTTTGGAGATCTCGTAGGCGTCGGCGTCGATATGCACGACGCGTGCAAATGGCGCGAACTCGGCCAGCTTGCCGGTGGCACGGTCGTCGAAGCGGGCACCCAGCACCAGCAGCAGGTCGCACTCCTGCACGGCCATGTTGGCCGCGCGGGTGCCATGCATGCCCAGCATGCCCAGCGACTGCGGATGCGACGGTGGCAGCGCACCCAAGCCGCGCAGGGTCATCACGGTGGGGATGCCGCTGGCCTGGGCGAAATCACGCAGCGCCTGCACCGCGTTGCCCAGCGCAATGCCGCCGCCGGCATAGATCACCGGCTTTTCAGCGGCCGCCAATGCGGCGAAGGCCTCGGCCAGCGCAGCGTCGGCCGGCGCCGGGGGCGCCTCCACCGTGGCCGGTACATGGGCTGGCAGATGGCTTGCATCGGCCAGCTGCACGTCCTTGGGCATGTCGATCAGCACCGGCCCCGGACGCCCTTCGCGCGCGATCCGGAACGCAGCGGCGACCACCTGCGGCAGATCATCCACGCTGCGCACCAGCCAGCTGTGCTTGACGATCGGCAGGGTCAGACCGAACACATCCAGTTCCTGGAACGCGTCAGTACCCAGCAGCGGCGTGGCGACCTGGCCGGTGATGCAGACCATCGGCACCGAGTCGAGCATGGCGTCGGCAATGCCGGTGACCAGATTCGAGGCGCCTGGACCCGAGGTGGCGACGCAGACGCCGACGCGGCCGCTGGCACGCGCAAAGCCGTTGGCGGCCAGAGCGGCACCCTGCTCGTGGCGCACCAGGATGTGCTTGAGCGACGAGTCCACCAGCGCGTCATAGAACGGCATGATGGTGCCGCCGGGGTAGCCGAACAGCGTCTGCACGCCTTCGGCCTCCAGCGCCTGGGTCAACCAGCGCGCGCCGTTGGGCGGCGCGCTTCGTTGTTCGGGGGTGTTCATGGGCAACCTTGCGAAGCGGGGAAGAGGAGGGCCGCGCGTTTACGCGGCCTGGCCCTGCAGCCAGACCATCTTGGCGCGCAGTTCCTTGCCCACCTTCTCGATCGGATGCTCCAGATCGGCCTGCTTGAAGCGGTTGTAGTTCGGCAGCCCGGCCTCGTACTCGGCCACCCAGTTCTTGGTGAAGGTGCCGTCCTGGATGTCCTTGAGCACTTCCTTCATGCGTGCCTTGGTGCCGGCATCGATCACCCGCGGCCCGCTCACGTAGTCGCCGTATTGCGCGGTCTCGGAGATGAACTCCAGCATGCGCGAGATGCCGCCTTCGTAGAACAGGTCGACGATCAGCTTCAGTTCGTGCAGCACCTCGTAATAGGCGATCTCTGGCTGGTAACCGGCCTCGACCAGGGTTTCGAAACCGGCCTGGACCAACGCCGAGGCGCCACCGCACAGTACGGCCTGCTCGCCGAACAGATCGGTTTCGGTTTCTTCCTTGAAGGTGGTCTGGATCAGGTTCGCGCGGGCACCGCCCAGGCCACCGGCGTAGGCCAACGCATGTGCTGCCGCCTTGCCGCTGGTGTCCTGGTAGACGGCCCAGATGCAGGGCACGCCGCGGCCGATTTCATACTCGCGGCGCACCAGCGCGCCTGGGCCCTTCGGCGCGACCAGCACCACGTCCAGGTCATCGCGCGGGGTGATCATGCCGTAATGCACATTCAGGCCGTGGGCGAACAGCAGGCAGGCGCCCTGTTTCATGTTCGGCGCCAGCACGTCTTCGTAGAGCTTCTTCTGCACCATGTCCGGCGTCAGCACGGCGACCAGATCAGCATCCTTCACCGCCTCGGCCGGCGCCTTGACGGTGAAGCCATCAGCCTGCGCTTTCACTTCCGTGGGGCCGCCGGGCCGCAGGCCGACCACGACCTCGAAGCCGGATTCGCGCAGGTTCAGTGCGTGGGCGCGGCCCTGGCTGCCGTAGCCGATGACAGCGATCTTGGTCTGGGGCAGGTCGTTGGTGCTCATCGTGGTGGTTCCTTGGAAAGAGGGAAGGCGGGTGGAGGTGGTGCGCGGTGTGACGGGTTCCTGAAACGAAAAAACCCGCACCGGGGCCGGTGCGGGTTCTGATCGAGTTCCGTTGTGTGTGTTCTGCTTACACGCTGGCTCGTCCCGCACCTGTAGGCTGGCTAATAAGTACGAGCACGAGAAGCGAACGCAGCGGCGCGGCACCGGTATCGGCGGCGGCGTGGTGGTCTCGCGGTGGCGTGTGGCGTTGCAACATGGGGCCGAGGAAAACACGCCTGTTTCGACCTTGTCAACGGTTTGGGCGACATTGCCGATGGTTACCCATGAATCCACCTGGAACCCTTGCGGGACGGGCTTTGTTGCGATTGAAACGAAGGCGGTGCCGTCGTGCCAGCTGCCCGTTCGGGGCCGTAGTGCGCGCGGCCCCTTGGGGGACGTCAACATCACCCATGACCTCTGCCCGATACCACGTGAGCATCCAGGTGCGCGAAGATCGACCCGACCTCCTGCTGGAATCGACCGTGCCCTTGACCCTTGTCCGAACCCTGCTCGGCGCCGCCCTGCTGGCCAGCCTGCCGACCATGGCCGCCGCTGCCGACCGCATCACCGGCCACACGTTTGCCACCCGCTCGGAGGTCATCGCGCCGCATGCAATGGCCGCCACCTCGCAGCCGCTGGCGACCCAGATCGCGCTGGATGTGATGAAGGCAGGCGGCTCAGCGGTCGACGCGGCCATCGCAGCCAACGCTGCGCTGGGTCTGATGGAGCCGACAGGCAACGGCATCGGGGGCGACCTGTTCGCCATCGTCTGGGACCCCCGCACCGGGAGATTGCACGGCTATAACGGCTCGGGTCGCTCGCCGCGCTCGCTGACCCTGGCCGAGTTCCGCCGTCGCGGGCTCAAGGAGATTCCGGCGACCGGCCCCCTGCCGGTATCCGTGCCCGGGGCGGTGGATGGCTGGTTCGCGCTGCACGAGCGGTTTGGCCGCAAGCCGATGGCCGAGAATCTGGCGCCGGCGATCCGCTATGCGCGCGAGGGACATCCGGTGTCCGAGGTCATCGCGTATTACTGGGACCGCTCGGTGCCGCGGTTGTCGAAGCATCCCGGTTTCAGCGAGCAGTTCACCGTTGACGGCCATGCGCCGCGCAAGGGCCAGATGTGGAAGAACCCCAACCTGGCCGACACCCTGCAGCAGATCGCCGACGGCGGCCGCGACGCGTTCTACAAGGGTGACATCGCCCGCACCATCGACAGGTATTTCAAGGCCAACGGAGGGTACCTGAGCTACCAGGACATGGCCGACCATGAGGGCGAGTGGATCGAACCGGTCAGCAGCAGCTACCGCGGCTACGATGTGTGGGAGCTGCCGCCCAACAGCCAGGGCATCGCCGCGCTGCAGATTCTCAATGTGCTTGAAGGCTACGATTTCTCGAAGATTCCGTTTGGTTCGCCCGAGCACGTGCACCTGTTCGTTGAAGCCAAAAAGCTGGCGTTCGCCGACCGCGCGCGTTTCTATGCGGACATGGCATTCCAGCCGGCGCCGGTGCAGCGGCTGATCTCCAAGGAGTACGCCGCACAACGACGCGCGCTGATCTCGATGGACAGTGCGCTCAAGACGGTACAGCCGGGTACGCCGAAACAGCTGGAGGAGGGCGACACGATCTACATGACCGTGGCCGACGCCGACGGCATGATGGTCTCGCTGATCCAGTCCAATTACCGTGGCATGGGCAGCGGCATGGCGCCGCCGGGGTTGGGGTTCATCCTGCAGGACCGCGGTGAGATGTTCGTGCTGCAGGAGGGCCATCCAAATGGCTATGCACCGGGCAAACGTCCCTTCCAGACCATCATTCCCGGCTTCATCACCAAGGACGGCAAGCCATATGCCAGCTTTGGCGTCATGGGCGGGGCGATGCAGCCGCAGGGTCATGCGCAGATCGTGATGAACCTGGTGGACTTCGGCATGAATCTGCAGGAAGCGGGCGATGCGCCGCGCATCCAGCACGAAGGCTCGACCGAACCGACCGGCCAGGCCACGGCGATGACCGACGGCGGGGAAGTGAATCTGGAAACCGGCTTCGCCTACGAAACGGTGCGCGCGCTGATGCGCAAGGGGCATCGGGTGGTGTTCGCCGATGGTCCGTATGGTGGCTACCAGGCGATCATGCGCGACCCGGAAAGCGGTGTGTACTACGGCGCATCGGAAAGCCGCAAGGATGGCCAGGCGGCGGGCTACTGAGGGCGGCAACGCCCAAGCCGGTTCCGGGTGAGGCCAGGCGGGTTGGTCTCATCAAGATCAACGTCAGGATCAACCGCGTGACGACCAACGGTCGTCACCTACCGGGCCGTTGCGGTTGGGCTGGCGGGGCAATGCCCCGCCACATCCGCTCAATCCTGGTCGTGCACGCGCGCGGCTTCGCGCCGCGTTTCTTCCTGCGCTGCCGTCTCGCGTTCGATCCACGCTTCGATCATCCGCCGCGCGCGCTGTGACCGGCGATGCTGCAGCGCGTGCTCGGTGTCCAGCACCCGGTACAGCGACACCATCACCAGCACCATCAGCACCGCGAACGGCAATGCGGTGATCGTGATCATGCCCTGCAGTGCATCCAGGCCGCCGGCCACCAGCAGCGCTGCGGCGATCAACGCGATCGCCACGCCCCAGGTGATCTTGCGTGAAAGCGGGGGATCGCCGGCCTCGTCGGTGGACATGCTCGACAGCACCAGCACTGCCGAATCGGCCGAGGTGACGAAGAAGATGATCAGCAGCACCAGTGCGATGGCCGACAACACCATCGGCCAGGCCATGCTGTCAAACAGCGTGAACAGCACTGTCTCATAGCCGGCCTGCAGCGCCTGCAGCATGTCGACGTGGCCGTAGAGCTGGGACCACAACGCACTGCCGCCGAATACCGAGAACCAGACGAAGCCGAGCAGGGTAGGGGCGAGCACCACGCCCACCACGAACTCGCGGATGCTGCGGCCCCGCGACACCCGTGCGATGAACGCCCCGACGAACGGCGCCCACGAGATCCACCAGGCCCAGTAGAAGATCGTCCAGTCGGCCACCCAGGTGCTGCCCGAGAACGGCGACATGCGCAGGCTCATCGTCACCAGCTGGTTCAGGTACGAACCCAGTGTGGTGGTGAAGGTGTCGGCGATGAAACCGGTAGGTCCCAGGGCCAGCACCAGCACCAGCAGTACGCCCGCCAGGATCAGGTTGGCGTTGGACAACCACTTGATGCCGCGGTCGACACCGCTGGTGGTGGAGGCCATGTACAGCACGAAGGCGATGGCGATGATGGTCATCTGCACGCCTACGGTGGCGTTGATGCCGAACACCCGCTGCAGGCCGGCGGCGATCTGGATGGTGCCGAAGCCAAGCGTGGTGGCAACACCAATGGCGGTGGCCACCACCGCAGCGATGTTGATCGTGTGGCCCACCCAGCTGCGGTGATGACGACCGATCACCGGCTGCAGCATGTCGCTGATCAGGCCACGTCCGTTGCGGTTGTACTGGAACCACGCCATGGAGAGCCCGATCAGCGCGTAGATCGACCACGGGTGCAGGCCCCAATGGAAGAAGGCGTAGCGCATCGACGCGCGCGCGGCCTCCATGCTTTCCGGCGTCAGGCCTTCCGGCGGCTTGACCAGATGCGAGACCGGTTCGGCCGCGCCCCAGAACACCAGGCCGATGCCCATGCCGGCGGCAAACAGCATCGACAACCAGCTGGCACGCGAGAATTCGGGCTCAGCGTCTTCGCCACCGATGCGCAGGTTGGCAAAGCGGCCAAAGGCCAGGTAGGCCAGAAACACCAACGTCATGAAGACGACCAGCAGGTACATCCACCCGGCGCCGCGGATGACCTCGCCCAGCGCGGCCTGTACGACATCGTTGAAGGGGCCGGGCGCCAGGCCCGCCAGCAGCACCAGTGCGGCGACCAGCGCGATGGAAATTCGAAACACCATGAAGGAGCTTCTCCGATCAATGGTAATGAGGGAGCGAGCAGAGGCTTGCAATGAATGACGCTGCAGGACGCGGCAGGGCCGACCGTGCAGACGACTGCGGTGAACAGGACCATACGCCGCGCGTGCATGATACTGAATGCGCCGTCACGGCCGCGTTATGTAGCGCCGCTGCGCCCGCAGCTGCAACCCGGCTATGCTCGCCTCATCATCCGTGCTGGATCCTTCATGGCGGTGTCGTTGAAACTGCGGTGGTTGGCCGTTGCCCGCCGGCATCCGTCGGCGTGGCTGCTGGCGGCCCAGCTGCTGGGGGTGGTGCTTTATCCCACGCTCGACCAGACCGTGGCCGGCCAGACCGCGCTGGGCGCATTCGGCATTGCGGTGCTCGGGCTCGCCTTGTGGGTGGTGCAGCGCAGCCCGCTGGGCATCTGGCTGGCATTGGCGCTTGCCGTGCCAGCGGTGATGTTCTCCTCGGCTGCGGTTCTGCTCGGCCAGCCCGGCCTGGGCACCACTGCACAGCTGCTGGAGAGCCTGCTGTACTTCTACACCGCCGGGGCGTTGATCGCCTACATGCTGGATGACCACAAAGTCACCCGGGATGAGCTGTTCGCCGCCGGTGCCACGTTCACGCTGCTGGCGTGGGGCTTCGCTTACGCATTCTCGGTGTGTCAGCGCTGGTATCCGGGCAGCTTCATCGCTCACGACGCGGGAGAGTTGCGCACCTGGATGGAGCTGCTTTATCTCAGCTTCAGCTTGCTCTCCGGTGTGGGCCTCAGCGACGTCGCGCCGGTGCGCCCCGAGGCACGCGCATTGGTAATGCTGGCGCAGTTTTCAGGTGTGATGTACGTCGCGCTGGTGGTCTCGCGACTGGTCGGCCTCACCATGCTGCAACGTCGTGATAACTGAACGCTGGCTAAAAAAAACGCGCTCGGAGAGCGCGAATTTTGCAGCTTTTTATCTGAATGCGTCGGCGAGAGAGAGCCTGATGTCGTCCGCGGAAGCTCGCAGTTAACTTGTATAGGCTAGTATTCGCGCGCTTCATTTTTTTTGCGGTATAGGTCCATGCTGTTTGCAGAATCTGGCCAGTCGCAGAAAGGGCACCGTCGGCACCCCCGATTCGGCCCTGAACGATGGTGCTCACCCCTTCCACGTGCCGCATGAACACCAGCGCGCCTGCCAACGCCGACGCTGATGTCCTGCGGGTCGGCCAGTGCACGGTCACCATGTCCTCGCGAGAGGTGCAGGTGCCGGGGGTGCGCCGTGTCCGTCGTCTGACGCCCAAGGCGGTTGGCGTGCTCCGCCTGCTGGTGGCACACCAGGGGCGGGTGGTTACGCGTGAGGAACTGTTTGCCGAGGTATGGCCGGACACTGCGCCGACCAACGACGTGCTTACCCAGGCGGTCACCCAGCTGCGCAAGGCGTTTGCCCAGGACGGCGAGCCCGGCAACGGCTACATCGAGACCATCGCCAAGACCGGCTATCGGTTGCTGGTGCCGGTCACGGCCGCGGAACCATCGCCGGTCGCGGCCGACCCGGACACGGCCCTCACGGGGGGGGAGGCAACGCCATCCGTGGCGGACCCGGTGACGGTGCCGCCACGTCATCACGGCCGCTGGCGGCACATCCGGCGATTTGTCTATCTCGGCATCGGCCTGTGCATGCTGGTCGCGCTGTTGGTGATGGCCGCGGTTCTGGTACAGCGGCAGGCGCCCCGCTCGGCGCTGGATGCGGCAGTGGACGATGGACGGGTGGTCGGCAGCCCGCAGCGTCCGTACCGCTTGATCACCGCGACCGGCGGTTTCGAGACTTACCCCAGCCTGTCACCCGACGGCTCACAGGTCGCCTACGAGGGCAGCGACGCCGATGGCGAGGGCGGCGTGATCAAGGTGCAGACCTCGGGCAACGCGCCCTCGCGCAACCTGATCGAGCCGGTCGCCGGCGCGCTGGATCGCTTCCCCACCTGGTCGCCGGATGGGCGCGAAATCGCCTTCGCGCGCTTCCATCATGATGGCGGCTGCCAGGTGCTGATCGCGGCGGCAACCGGCGGCAATCTGCGCCAGGCCGCCCGTTGCGATGGCACCGAGCTGCTCAGTTTCGACTGGACGCCGGACGGGCGCGGCCTGGTGTTTGGCAGCATGGTGGGGCGCTATGCGCACCGCGGCATTCGCGTGCTGGACCTGGCCAGTGGCAACTGGCGGGTACCGGCCTACAACGTGGGCGGCGATGATTTCGATTACGCCCCGCGCTTTTCGCCCGATGGGCGCTGGCTGGTGTTTGTGCGTAACCCGCAGCTGGGCGATCTGTGGATGATGCCGGCCGAGGGAGGGCCGCTGCAGCCGCTGACGGACGACGCGGCGGAGATCCGCGGCTGGGCCTGGCGCGGCGACGGACGTGCCATCGTGTTCGGGCGGCGCGTGGACAGTGAGGTACGGCTCTATCAGCTGGAGATCCAGAGTCGCCAGATACGCGATCTCGGGCTGGATGACGCGCAATGGCCGAGCATCGCCCGCCGCACTGACAGTCTGGCGTTTGTGCGGCGAAAGGCACAGTTCGGCCTGTTCGAAGTGCCACTGGCAGCCCCGGAGCAGGCAAAACGCCTGTTCGCGTCCGGAGGGCGTGACAGCCAGCCGGTCATCGCGCCGGATGGCCAGCACTTCGTGTTTGCCTCGGACCGCTCAGGCAGCTACGCACTGTGGTGGGCCGACCTGCGCCGGCCGGACTCGCTGAGGCTGGTGCAGGGGCTTCGGCCGGATGCGCGGCAGGCGCCGGACTGGTCGGCCGACAGCCGCCAGCTGCTGGTGGTGGGCCGTGATGATCACGGCGTGGCGCGGGTCTACGAGATTTCTCCGCGCGACGAGCAGGCCAGCGCGCTGGCGGTACCGGTCAGCCGGCCGATCCAGGCGCTGTACACCGACAACCCGCAGCATCTGCTTCTGGTCGAACGTGATGACCAGCTGCAGACCCGGCTGGCCTTGTACGACCGCAGTGAACGACCATGGAGACTGCTGGGCAGTGTGAAGGGGGTCTCGCAGGCCCGCTTCGACCGCCACGGCCGACGCGTGCTGTTCAGCCGTTTCGGGGCCAGCGGGCTGTGGTCGATCGACAGCGCGCTGGCGCCGTCCAGCCTGCGTCAGGTCAGTGCCGAAGCCCCTGGACGCTGGCGCTACCGTAACTGGAGCAGTGACGCAGGCGGAAAGGTGGTCTATCTGGACAGCACGTTCGCCTGCGCGTCACGGCTGTCGACCCTGGAGTCGCGGCGCGACACGGCCGCACGGTGCCTTGACGTGGATCGGCTGCCCACCGGCAATGGCTTCAGCATCAGCCCGGACGGCGCGGCCGTCTACGCGTCCCTGGCGGTGTCCGACGGCGCGGGCATTGGTCTGATGGCCCTGCCCGCCGCCCCTCCGTCACTGTTTTCGGTGATGGGTAACGTACTGATCCAGAAAGAAAAATAGATTTCGTATTTTTTTCGCCACGATCTCGTGGCGAATTCGTGGCGTTCTCGTCGGATCGTCCTGACCGCGACTGCACTCATTTGGCAAAACAGAACCCCTGTCTTGGCAAATCCCCGGTGCACCCATGCGTCAGCTCTCTCTGGCCGATCGCGGCCAAACGCTCTCCCTGGACAAGTCGGTCGATGACCTGCCCCCCACCTGTCTGGGCGTGGCCCGGCTGGGCAGCCTGCAGACGGCGGGCACCAGCTTCACCGTCTGGATCCAGGTGCGCGGCAGCGCGTGGGTCGAAGCCAAGGAAGGCCGGTTCCGCCTGCGCCAGGGTCAGTGGATCGCATTCGAGAAGGAATCCCGCCCGCTGGTGCAGGCCGGGCGCAATGGCCTTTGCATCGGTTTGAGTCTGAATGCGGACGCCATGCGGATGCTGACCGAGCTGGCAGACTGTGGTCTGTACGCCGGTCGCGGCGACATCAGCCGCGGCGATGCGCGCGTTGCCCTGCGGCTCTGGCGCGACGCCCTGCAGAGTGAACTGCCGGCCCACGGCCTGCGTCCGCTGCTGCTGCACCTGGCGACCCTGCAGCGCAGCCTGGCCACGCACGTGCAGCGCTGCCCTGGCCGCTCCCGCAGCCGCAAGCGCCAGGTATTTGGTCGCATGCAGCGTGCCCGTCTCTATCTGGAGGGCAACAGCCACCGCGTGGTGCGCATCGGCGAACTGGCCGAACTGACCAACTTCTCCAGCTGGTATCTCTCCAAGACGTTCCAGAGCCTGTATGAAGAAAGCCCGCAGTCGCTTTCTGCGCGCCTGCGGCTGGAACGGGCAGCCGACCTGTTGCGCGACACCGACATGATGGTCGGTGAAGTCGCTGCGGCCAGCGGTTTCGACAACTGCTGCAGCTTCGCACGGGCCTTCCGGGCACGGTACGGAACCTCCGCCTCACGCTTCCGTGAGGGCATCGCGAAGCTCCCGCCACAGTCGGCAAAGTCACTGGCTGGCTGGCGCAAACCCAGCGCGGCAACACAATCGTAACGTTCTTGGGCGTTTTAACACGCCACTAACGTACCTTGGAGAGATTGATGAACGTTCGTACTCCCGCAGTGCGGCTCGGCCTGCTGCCGGCCGGCATTGCGCTGGCGCTGGCGCCGACCTTCGCTTCCGCTCAGGAAGCGCAGGGCGCGACCGACCTGGACCGCATTGAAGTCACCGGCTCGCGCATCCGCGGCGCCTCGATGGAAACCCAGCAGCCGATCCTGACCCTGAGCCGCGAAGGCCTGGAAAAGCAGGGCTTCACCTCGGTTGCCGATGTGCTGCAGAACCTGACCTCGGCAGGTTCGCCGGCGATCTCGCGCGCTGACGCGCTGTCCTCCGGCGAGAACGTGGGCGGTTACTACGTCGACCTGCGCAACCTGGGCGCCAGCCGTACCCTGGTGCTGATGAACGGCAAGCGCCTGGGCGCCACCACCAGCGGCCTGCAGGATCTGAGCCAGATCCCGATGTCGGCCGTCGAGCGCATCGAAGTGCTCAAGGACGGCGCGTCGGCCATCTACGGTTCGGACGCGATCGCCGGCGTGGTCAACGTGATCACCCGCAAGCGCTTCGACGGCGCTGAAGCCAGCGTCACCTATGGCCAGTACGGCCAGGGCGACGGTGACACCAGCACCTACTCGTTCACCATGGGTTCGGAAGGCGAGCGCGGTGGCGTGACCCTGTCGGCCGAATACTCCAAGCAGGATCCGGTCTGGGCGAAGAACCGTTGGTTCAGCCGCGACGGCGCCCTGGGCCCGAACTCGACTGCCGACGACTGGAGCCCGATCAGCCAGAACGGCACCTGGTGCGACCCGCGCGTGTGGGGCACCTGCCTCGGCCGCCCGCAGGGCCAGCCGCAGCCGGAATGGATGACCCTCAATCCGGGCGGTGATCCGACCAACCCGGCCGATTACCATGTGCTGACCCCGGCCGAGTACGCCAACGCCAACCAGCAGATGATGGTGCAGACCGGCATCGAGCGTAAGTCCGTCTACATCAACGGCAACTACGACTTCACCGACAGCATCACCTTCAACGCTGACCTGCTGTACAACCAGCGCACCACCGATCAGCAGATCGCCGGTTACCCGTACCAGTCGCAGTCGTTTGACACCCCGCTGTCCGGCGACAGCGCCTTCAGCCCGCTGCCGGGCACCGACGTCGAGTTCCGTCGTCGTCTGTGGGAAGTGCCGCGCACCACCCGCAACGACCTCAAGACCCTGCGTTTTGCGCCGACCATCAGCGGTTACTTCGACTTCGCCGGCAAGACCTGGGACTGGGACGTCGGCGCGCTGTGGAATCGCAATGAGCTGACCAAGAGCGGCCATGGCGACATGAGCCTGATCGCCTCCCAGCAGGCGCTGGGCAGCTCGTTCATCAACGCAGACGGCGTCGCCCAGTGCGGTACCGCTGCCGCACCGGTGCCGCTGACCGCCTGCCGTCCGTGGAACCCGCTGCTGCCGTATGGCGTGGCAGGCGAAGGCTCGCTGGCCAACCCGGACCTGCAGAACTTCCTGTTCCCGATCTACACCGACACCGGCGTCACCAAGACCACCTCGTTCACCGCCAACCTGTCCGGTTCGCTGATGGACCTGCCGGCTGGTGAGCTGGGCATCGCGGTGGGCTACGAGCACCGCAAGGAGCAGGGCTCCTTCGTGCCGGATGCCTTCCGCCAGTCGGGCCAGAGCACCGGCCTGCCGTCGACCACCACCTCCGGTGAGTACAGCCTCAACGAAGCGTACCTGGAGCTGAATGTTCCGATCCTGGCCGACATGGCGTTCGCCAAGGAACTGACCTTCAATGCTGCAACCCGCTATTCGGACTACAGCAACTTCGGCGACACCCTGAACTCCAAGTTCGGCCTGGTGTGGCGTCCGATCGACGAACTGCTGGTTCGTGCGACCTACGCCGAAGGCTTCCGCGCCCCGACCATCAGCGACATGTACGGTGGCGAGGACGGCAGCTTCGAGCGTTACACCGATCCTTGCTCGGTCCGTGTCGCTGGCAGCGTTGCCGGCAATGCCGCCTGCACCGCCGCCGGCGTGCCGGCCGACTACCTGCAGATCGGCTCGGGTGGCGTTCCGTGCAGCACCTGGCCGTGCGCTACCCCGGACCAGTTCATCTCCGGTTCCAACCCGAACCTGAAGCCGGAAACCTCGACCAGCAAGACCGCCGGTATCGTCTGGAGCCCGCGCTGGGTCCAGGGTCTGGACATCTCGCTGGACTGGTACCGCTACGAGATCAAGGACATGATCATCGCCGACAGCGTTGATCGCATCCTGCGTGACTGCTACGTGCTGGGCAATTCCGCCCGTTGCGCCGGCATCACCCGTGCGGCTGACGGCCACATCAGCGCCCTGCGCTACGGCACCGCCAACCTGGGTCAGATGATGACCGAAGGTTACGATCTGGGCGTCAAGTACCGTCTGCCGGAACTGGCTATCGGTCAGTTCAGCATCGACTGGCAGACCAGCTACCTGTCCAAGTACGACGAGCAGGCGCAGAACTCGGCCGGCCAGAACATCACCGACGGTCGCGTCAGCGAAGCCGGTCTGTTCCGCGTGCGTTCGAACGTGGGCGTGAACTGGGAGCGTGGTGACTTCGCGGTCAGCTACACCGCCCGCTACTACTCGGGCATGCGCGAAAGCTGCATCGACCTGGGCTCGCAGTGGTGCGACCTGCCGGATCACAACTCCAACGGTGAGTCCGATCCGCTGCGCAAGACCGGTTCGAACACCTTCCACGACGTCCAGGTCAGCTGGAAGGCACCGTGGGATGCGACCATCGCCCTGGGCGCGAACAATGTGTTCGACCATCGCGGCCCGCTGATGTACAGCGCACCGAACTCGAGCTTCGGCTACTACGGTGGCTTCGACATCGGTCGCTTCCTGTACATGAAGTACACCCAGCGCTTCTGATCCATTCAAGCGCAGCGACATGAAAAGGGCGGGCCGCAAGGCCCGCCCTTTTTCTTTCTTTGCGCCGGATGTCAGACCTGCGGGTGGAGCCGACCCCGCAGTCGGCCCGCGCGCGCAGCGCGGCCGGCCGCCGCGACCTGCCTCAGGCTTCGGCCTGGGTCACACCCATCAACTCGTTGGCGTAGTCGCGCCACTGCGGCAGCTTCGACAACACGCCTGCACGCTGCAGGTACGCCTCGTCGATGGGATCGCCGTTGACCAGTGCCAGTGCCACGTGGACCGCGCCGGTCACCCAGAAACTGCGGGTGGCCGAGCGTTGTGGCTGCAGGTGGAAGCCGACCGCTTCGATGATCGGCATCGGCAGCCCCCACAGTCCCAGCAGCCACGCGCCCGCGGCGGCATGACCGGGTCGGGCGTCATCTGCGTCTGCGGCGGCGTTGCGCTCGTTGCGCACGCCAGGCAGCAACAGGCCGATGTCGGCCAGCAGGGCGGCCGTGGCGCCCAGCTCCGCACTGCTGGCCGGCAGCAGGCGCGCGGCCAGACGCGAGGCGAGCAGAGCGCGGGCCTGCAGCGCATTGCGTTCTGAGGCTGGCAGCGTGGGCGCCGAGAAGACTTCCGATGCCAGCACCAGGTCGCGCAGTGTGGCCAGCCCCAGCCGGGTGACCGCCGTACGCAGATCGGCAATGATCCGCCCACTGCTGTAGAAAGCGGAGTTGGACAGCTGCAGCACCTTGGCCGCGATGGCCGGGTCGGCCGCCACCAGACGCTCGACGTCCGCACTGTCGGTATCGTCGTCGTCCTCCAGCGCCTGGGTCAGACTCAGATAGAGATGCGGCGGTGAAGGCAGTTTTTCGATGCGGCCGATGGCATCGCGCAGCACCGGGCTGTCCAGCAGTTCCCGCAGCTCTTCCAGACTGGTCAGGGCTTCGAGCAGCACTTCCGGCGCCAGCGGCAGCGGCAGGAAGCGGTGGGCGACCCCTATCAGGCGCGCGGGCGGCGGCCGCGTGCCCTGCTGTGCCTGGATCAAGGCGATGCGGATCGTCTCTGGACGCAGGGTGCGCACCTGACCGAGCAGGGTGGTTGCATCGAGGTCGGGAAGATGCGGGCTCACGATGACCGCATCGATCGGCGAACCGGCGACGATCGACATCGCCCCGTGCCCGTCCGGACTCAGCAGCGTCTGCCAGTCCTCGCCGAGATCAGCAATGAATTCACCAAGCTCAGCCGGCAGGCTGGCCTGGTCCCCAACTAGCAGAATACGCACGACACGCTCCCCTGGTAGACGGCGGCGATAGCCGCGGTCAATGTGAAGAGGGCAATTTACTCGAAATGAGCCGAGCGTGACGCGTCTTGCACTGATTTGCGGCAATCCGGCACCGCAATTGTGATGGCCATCGCGCAGGCATGCCCGCGCGATGGCCTTCGGCAGCCTCGATCAGGCCTTGCCGTCGAGGAAGCGCTGGTGAGCGTCAATCAGGATCTGCTTGGCTTCGGCGGCGCCGCCCCAGCCATCCAGCTTGACCCACTTGCCCTTTTCCAGGTCCTTGTAATGCTCGAAGAAGTGGCCGATCCGCTCCAGCCAGTGGCTGGATACCTGGCCGATGTCTTCAACATGCGCGTAGCCGCTGAAGATCTTGGCGACCGGAACCGCGAGGATCTTCTCGTCGCTGCCGGCCTCATCGCTCATCTTCAGCACGCCCACCGGACGGCAGCGCACCACCGAGCCGGGCACCAGGGGAAGCGGGAGCACGACCAGCACGTCGGCCGGATCGCCATCGCCGCACAGGGTGCTGGGCACATAGCCGTAGTTGCACGGGTAGCGCATCGGGGTCGACAGGATGCGGTCGACGAAGATGGCGCCGGTGTCCTTGTCCACTTCGTACTTGACCGGTTCCGAGTCCTTCGGGATCTCGATGATGACGTTGATTTCTTCCGGCGGGTTCTTGCCGGGGGATACGAGTTCCAGACCCATTGCTGTGCTCCGACTTGGGGGGCGTAAAAATGCATTTTATGCCTTTGCCGTCGGTTGTGCAGCGGGTGAGCCGACGACGCGGCAAACCTCCCGACAGCCGTCTCAGTCGCTGGCCGATGGCGGCCCGATGTCGGGCCGGCGATGCTTGCAACGCATCTCTAGGAGTACTCCAGATGTCTGTCCCGGCCGTCGTATCCTCCCGCCGTGTCATGCCTGTCGGCGCGCTGCGCGCCAAGGCGCGGCGTCTGTTGCTGGGCCTGTCGGTGATGGCCGTCAGTGCCCCGGCAGCGCTGGCGGACGTATCCATCCCCGCACCGCATTTCGTCGACCTCGTCGATTTTCCAACGAACGAGGCCAACTGGGACCGGTTCCACGCGCTGGAGGACCACCTGGGGGCCGCCTTCTTCAAGCTGTGTGCGATCCAGGTCTGCGCCTCCGGGCGGGTGCTGTGGCCCATGCAGTTGCGCTGCTCGGTGCGTACGCGGCGCAGCGAGGTGGCAGCCTGCGTGTGGGTGGTAGCGGGCAGCGACCTCCAGGTCCGTGCGGTCGGCAGCATCAAGGCGGATGTTGTGGTATGGCGGTGCACGCTGCCCATCGTCACCGGGGTGGAAGTGGAGAGCTTCCACCGCACGCTCGACGTGGATGCCCCGTTGCAGGTGATCCTGCCAGGCGCATCCGTGAGCCTGAAGCAGTCACTGCTCGATTGCCTGTCGCGACCGGGGACCCCCTCATGACGCCATGGCTTCTGCATGCGGTGCTGCTGATCAACGTCGCCGGCGTGGAGGAGGTGGCGCACGTCGATGCGCGGGACCATCCCGTGCCGGGCGCGGGCCGGGAGGCGTTCGAGCGGATGGAGCGGGCGCTGGTGCAGGGGTTTGACGACATCTGCGGCGACACGTTCTGCGAAGGAGAGTACGCCAACCTGCGCGCGCTGCAGCTGCGCTGTGCGGTCCGCCGCCACGACGGCAGGGTTGCCCAGTGCCTGTGGAGCTTTGCCGGCAGCCATGCGCGGGTCGGCGGACAGAACCCGGTACCAGTGGTGCAGGCGCAGACCTATGCATGCGAACTACCCGTGGGCGAGTACACCACCTGGGCCTGGATGCAGCAGAACCTGGTCGGACGCGATGCGCTGGATACCGTGTTGCCGGCCAGTGGTCGCAGCAGCTACGACGCACTGACCGACTGCCTCTGAGCGTGCAGTCAGGGCGTGGCCGCCTTGACGGCAACCTCGTGCAGCGCCTCGTTCAACTGATCGACGATGGTCGTCCACGCCGCGTCCTGCTGCAGCGACTCGGACAGGAACTGACGCTGACTGTCGCTCCAGAACGGCGCCTTGGTGATCTGCACGTCGGCTTCCAGCTGGTGCGTTCGGATGAAGGTGGCAATGGCTTCATCGCTGGCATCCAGGCCCAGCTGCTCGAACAGGTTCGTCATGCGCGGTTCGGTGGTGATCATTGATGTCGTCCTCGGCGATAGGGGATGACGACATCATGCATGTCGAGCCCGCGCACTGCACGTGATGACAGGGTAGTGACGGGCCATGCCCGTCACAACAATGGCACCAGCAGCAAAGCCACGATGTTGATGATCTTGATCAGCGGATTTATCGCCGGGCCGGCAGTGTCCTTGTAGGGATCGCCCACGGTGTCGCCGGTCACCGCGGCCTTGTGCGCTTCACTGCCTTTGCCACCAAAATGGCCATCCTCGATGTACTTCTTTGCGTTGTCCCAGGCGCCGCCGCCGGTGGTCATCGAGATGGCCACGAACAGGCCGGTGACAATCGTGCCGATCAGCAGGCCGCCCAAGGCGCGCGGTCCCAGCAGCAGGCCGACGATGACCGGCACCACCACCGGCAGCAACGAGGGCAGGATCATCTCGCGGATCGCCGAGCGGGTCAGCATGTCCACGGCACGGTCGTACTGCGGCTTGCCCGTGCCCTGCATGATGCCGGCGATCTCACGGAACTGGCGGCGTACTTCCTCCACCACCGCACCCGCCGCGCGGCCGACCGCTTCCATCGCCATCGCGCCGAACAGGTAGGGGATCAGCCCGCCGATCAGCAGACCAATGATCACTTCATGGTTGGACAGGTCGAAGCGGAACTCCACGCCAGGGTAGGCCGCCTGCAGGTTGTGGGTGTAGTCGGCAAACAGCACCAGTGCCGCCAGGGCGGCCGAACCAATCGCATAGCCCTTGGTCACCGCCTTGGTGGTGTTGCCGACCGCGTCGAGCGGGTCGGTGATGTCGCGGATCGACGACGGCAGCTCGGCCATTTCGGCGATGCCGCCGGCGTTGTCGGTGATCGGCCCGTAGGCATCAAGCGCCACGATCATGCCGGCCATCGACAACATGGCGGTGGCGGCGATGGCGATACCGTACAGCCCTCCAAGCGCGTGGGCACCCCAGATCGCTGCGCAGACGGCCACCACCGGCAGCGCGGTGGACTTCATCGAAACGCCGAGCCCGGCAATGATGTTGGTACCGTGGCCGGTGGTCGACGCCTGGGCCACGTGCTGCACGGGCCGGTACTGGGTGCCGGTGTAGTACTCGGTGATCCACACGATCAGACCGGTCAGTACCAGCCCGATCAGGGCACATCCGTAGAGTGCATACGGCCCATGTACGTTGTCGTCCATCAGGGCGGTGGTCACCGGGAAGAAGGCGATGGCAGCCAGCACGGCCGAAACCAGCACGCCCTTGTACAGCGCGCCCATGATCGAGCCGCCCGGTTTCACCTTGACGAACAGCGCCCCGATGATCGAGGCGATGATCGAGACACCGCCCAGCACCAGCGGATACAGCACGGCATTGGTGCCGGCCTCGGCCAGCATCAGGCTGCCGAGCAGCATGGTGGCGATCACGGTGACGGCATAGGTCTCGAACAGGTCAGCCGCCATGCCCGCGCAGTCGCCGACATTGTCACCGACATTGTCGGCGATGACCGCCGGGTTGCGCGGGTCGTCTTCGGGGATGCCTGCTTCCACTTTGCCCACCAGGTCGGCGCCGACGTCCGCACCCTTGGTGAAGATGCCGCCACCGAGCCGGGCGAAAATGGAGATCAGCGAGGAGCCGAATGCCAGTCCAACCAAGGCGTGCAGCGCCTGGTCCACCGGCAGGCCCAGCCGCAGCAGCAGGCCGTAGTAGCCGGCCACGCCGAGCAGGCCCAGACCGACCACCAGCATGCCGGTGATCGCGCCGCCGCGGAAGGCCACATCCATTGCTGCACTCAGACCGTTGCGCGCGGCCTCGGCGGTGCGCACATTGGCGCGCACCGAGACATTCATGCCGATGTAGCCGGCAAGGCCGGACAACACGGCACCGAGGGCGAAGCCCACGGCCGTGTACCAGCCCAGGAAAACGCCGACCAGCACGAACAGCACGACCCCGGCGATGCCGATGGTCAGGTATTGACGGTTGAGGTAGGCGCGCGCGCCTTCCTGGATCGCGGTGGCGATGGCCAGCATGCGTGGGTTGCCGCTGGGCTGGCGCAGGATCCAGCGGACGGACACGATGCCGTAGGCAATCGCAACAACGGCGCAGGCCAGCGCCAGTAGAAGGCCATGACGTTCCAGCATGAATCCCCTCCCGGGTTGGATGGTAGGCATCCAGCGGTGGTGAACTCACCACGAGGGGGACGACGGGCCAACGCAATGAACCAGCCCGTGCCGACCGGAGCGGTCGTCCAACGTATGGCGGTGTTCAGCAATCCCTGGTGGCGCCAGTATGGTCACGCCGCGCGCTGAAGGGCAAGCCGGCGTGGCGGACACCGTGACATCCCGCGCCTTGTCACCCCGTTAAGCCACGTTCTGCAAGCCTGCGCACAGTCCCGTTGGAGAATGTCGCATGCGCTTGCCCCTGTTGCTGCTGGCCACCCTGCTGCCGGTGGCTGCCCACGCTGCTGAGACCCCGGAACTGCAGCGTGCGGTCGGTGCGCCGCAGGCGGTAGGTGCGGTGCACACGCTGCGCCAGATTCCCGAAGCGTGCGCCCGGCTGGAAGGTGCGTTCACCGGCCAGGCGGAGCAGCCTTATCGTTTTGCAGCGGTGCGTACCAGCGAACAGTGCCAACCGCGTGCGCGCTTCGTCGACCCAGCCAAGACCCAGCCCGATGCGGCCAAGGGTTGGAAGCTCAACGACGTGATCCGCGTACCAAACGCGGCCTGCCCGACCCAGCAGGCCGTGGTGCGGGTCTGGCGCCTGCCAGCGGCCAGCGCAGCCGAGCGCGATGGACAAGGCCAGTCACGCATCTATCTGGAGGATGCCAAGCGCCAGGCGGCCGCCGGTACCATCGCGGCCATTCCGATGTTCGCCGCACAGCTGCAGATGGAAGGCGCTGCCTGCCGGTGAGTCGGCGCCCCGCTGGGACCGGGCGTGCCCGGCCCCAGGACACTCAGGCTTCGTATGCCGGCAGCCTGCGCTTGACCGCCACGTTCTTCAGCGTCACATAGCGCGGCAACCCGTCGGGGCCATACGGCAGCGGCGCCTCGCCTTTGATCAGCGGCCGCAGATAGGCGCGTGCCTTGGCGGTGATGCCAAAGCCATCGCGACGGATGAAGCCGGCCGGCATCTTCTTCTCGTGGTTGGCGATCTTCTGCAGGGGCGCGGCTTCGATTTTCCAGCGGTAGGGTGCGTCACTGCTGCGCACGATGACCGGCATCACCCCGTTCTGCCCGGCCAGTGCCATGCGCACCGCCGCTTTGCCCACGGCCTGTGCCTGTTCCCAGTCGGTGCGGCTGGCCAGGTGGCGGGCCGAGCGTTGCAGGTAGTCGGGCAGGGTCCAATGCACCTTCAGGCCGAGTACGTCCTTGACCCGCCCGGCCAGGTGCGCGGCCACGCCGCCGAGTTGGGTGTGCCCAAACGAGTCGGTACCCCCGCCGGCGTCGGCAACAAAGCGTCCGTCGGCATCGGCGATGCCCTCGGAGGCCACCACCACGCAGTAACCGACCTGGTCCACCACCGCCTGCACCTTGGCCAGGAAGGTCGCCTCGTCGTAGGCGCGCTCGGGCAGCAGGATGATGTGCGGTGCCTGCTCCGGGCCTTCGCCGGCCAGACCGGCGGCAGCGGCCAGCCAACCGGCATGGCGGCCCATAGCCTCGTAGATGAACACCCGCGTGGAGGTATCGGCCATCGCCGCAACATCCAGTGCGGCTTCGCGCACCGACACGGCGGTGTACTTGGCTGCCGAGCCAAAGCCCGGGCAGGTGTCGGTCACCGCCAGATCGTTGTCGATGGTCTTGGGCACGCCGACGCAGGTCAGGTCATAGCCCGAGGCGCGGGCAAGCTGGGACACTTTCAGGGCGGTGTCGGCCGAGTCATTGCCGCCGTTGTAAAGGAACCAGCGCACGTCGTGCGCCTGCAGCACCTCCAGCAGGCGCTGGTAGCGGGCCTGGTCGGCGTCGAGCGACTTGAGCTTGAAGCGGCACGAGCCAAATGCACCGCCCGGCGTGTGTGCCAGCGCGCGGATCGCGGCGATCGACTCCTTGCGCGTGTCGATCAGATCTTCGCGCAGCGCGCCGAGGATGCCGTTGCGCGCGGCCAGCACGGTGACACCGCGCGCACGCGCTTCCTGGATCACCGCCGAGGCGGTCGCATTGATGACGGCAGTGACGCCGCCGGACTGGGCGTAGAGCAGGGTGCCTTGGCGCATGGAGACTCCGGTTCTGGGGAGGGACATTGCAGGGACATTACCCGTATGCGGTAAAGTGGGGGTATTGCGGTGCAGCGATACCGAACAGTCCGGACGCGGCATCTTTCGAATTTTCAACAAGTTGGAGTCAGGTTGATGCGATTGGTTCTGTTGGGACCGCCCGGTTCGGGCAAGGGGACACAGGCAACCCGCCTGAAGGACAAGCTCGATATCGCCCATATTTCCACTGGCGACATGCTGCGCGCCGAAATCGCCGCCGGTTCCGAGCTGGGCAAGCAGGCACGCTCGGTGATGGATGCCGGCAACCTGGTGTCCGATGAGATCCTGCTGGGCATGCTCGAGTCGCGTCTGGCCCAGGCCGATGTGTCCAAGGGCTTCATCCTCGACGGCTACCCGCGCAACGTCGCCCAGGCCAACGCACTGGGTGAACTGCTGGCCCGCATCGGTCAGCCGCTGGACGCGGTGGTACAGCTGGATGTGCCGACCGAGCTGCTGGTCGAGCGCATCGCAGGTCGTGCCAAAGAACAGGGCCGTGCCGACGACAATCCCGAGTCGGTCCGCCAGCGCCTGCAGGTATATAACGAGCAGACCGCCCCGGTGGTGGATTTCTACGCCGGTCGCGGCACCCTGGCTCGCGTGGACGGCGTGGGTGAGCTGGATGAGGTGGAAGCGCGCATCCATCAGGCGATCAAGCCCTGATATCGATGCAGTGCAGGGTGCTCTGCGCCGCAGGGTACCCGGCGCACGAAACGAAACAGGCCTGATCCTTGCGGACCAGGCCTGTTTGTTTGTAGGCGCCAGCAGTAGGGCTTGCTCAGGGCCCCGCAGCATGAGCTCCCATGGGGATGGCCTCTTGGGGAGTAGGACCGGTTGGGGACTGCGGCTGGCGGCACCGATTGTCCTCGCGATCATTATTTGACGCTATCGGGATATCCCCGACAGCATCCCAAGCTTTTCTCACATAGGCGCTAGGAGTTATCTGACATGCAGTCTGTGCCGTGTCGTCAGCGCCTGGATCGGTGACAATCAGGGCATGAGCAGCGTACATATTCTTGGAATTGCCGGCACCTTCATGGGCGGCGTGGCCGCGCTGGCGCGCGAGCAGGGGGCTGCGGTCAGCGGCAGCGACCAGGCGATCTATCCGCCGATGTCGACGCAACTGGAACAGCTGGGCATCCAGCTCGACCAGGGCTACCACGCCGACAGCGTGCCTTCCGCGGTGAACGAGGTGGTGATCGGCAACGCGCTGTCGCGGGGGAATCCCGCCGTCGAAGCCGTGCTTGATGCCGGCCAGCGCTATGTTTCCGGCGCGCAGTGGCTGGCCGAGCGTGTTCTGCCCGGGCGCGACACCCTGGCCGTGGCCGGCACCCATGGCAAGACCACCACCACCACCATCCTGACCTGGCTGCTGGAAGCCGCGGGCCGTGCACCGGGTTTCCTGATCGGCGGCGTGGCCGAGGATTTCGGCGTCTCGGCGCGTCTTGGGCAGGGCCGCGAGTTTGTCGTCGAGGCCGATGAGTACGACACCGCGTTCTTCGACAAGCGCAGCAAGTTCGTGCATTACCGGCCGCTGGTGGCCATCCTCAACAATCTTGAATACGACCACGCCGACATCTTCCCGGATGTGGAAGCGATCGAGCGTCAGTTCCACCATCTGGTGCGCACCGTGCCGGCGCGTGGCCGGCTGATCGTCAATGGCGAAGACGCGCACCTGGCCAAGGTGCTGCAGATGGGGTGCTGGACGCCGGTGGAGCGATTCGGCTTTGATGCGACGCTGGAGTGGCACGCCGAACTGCTCAGTGCCGACGGCAGTGCCTTCGTGGTGCACCACAGAGGCCAGCGTGTCGGTGAGGTGCGCTGGGCATTGCTGGGCCGGCACAACGTGCTCAACGGTCTGGCCGCGCTGGCGGCCGCGCATGCAGTTGGCGTGGCGCTGCCGGACGTACTGCCGGCGCTGGCGCGCTTCCGCAGCGTCAAACGACGCCTGGAACTGATCGGCGAAGCTGCCGGCATCACCGTCTACGACGACTTCGCCCACCATCCCACCGCTATTGCGACCACACTCGAAGGACTGCGGGCCAGGGTTGGTGCCGCGCGCATCGTGGTGGCGATGGAGCCACGCAGTAATTCGATGCGCCTGGGCGCGCATGCGCAGGCACTCGCACCCTCGCTGGCGCTGGCCGACGAGGTAGTGTTCCTGCACCGCCCCGAGCTGGCCTGGGATGCTGCCGCAGTGATCGGCGCGGTGCGGGGCCAGGCGCATGCCGTGGCCGACACCGATGCACTGCTCGCGCAGCTGCAGGCCAGCACGCGCGCAGGTGACCATGTGGTGTTCATGTCCAACGGCGGCTTCGATGGCGCGCCGCGGCGGTTCCACCGCCAGTTGCAGGGCGCATGAGCACGGCAGGCGACGGCGGGCTGGACGTGGCGGCGCTGCCGTTGTTTCCGCTGCACACCGTGCTGCTGCCCGGTGCCGTGCTCGGCCTGCGGGTGTTCGAGCGACGCTATCTGGACCTGCTGCGCGAGTGCGGCCGCAACGGCGGCACGTTCGGCGTCTGCCTGATCCTGCAGGGAGAAGAAACCGGGGCGCCAGCCGTGCCGGCAGCCTACGGCGTGGAAGCGCGCGTCGAGGATTTCGACCTCGGCGCTGACGGCGTACTGCAGCTGCAGCTGCGCGGCGGCCGGCGCTTCCATGTCGAACACACCCGCGTGCGTGACAACGGGCTGGTGGTCGCGCAGGTGCAGTGGTGCACCGACGATGCCGATGACGAGCTGCGGCCTGAGCATTCGCTGCTGGCTACGCTGCTTACCCACATCATCGAACAGGCCGGTCCAGCGTACGAACCGGGCAGCCCGATCCTGCTTGACCAGGCGGGCTGGGTCGGCTGGCAGCTGGCCCAGCTGCTGCCGTTGGAAGACCGGCAGCGTCTGCAGCTGCTGCAGGTGGACGACGTCCATCAGCGTCTGGATCGGCTGCTGGGCTGGATACCCACGTAGCGCCGGGCTCTGCCCGGCGGGTCTCACCGCAGCAACCCCACCGCGCTGGCGCGCGGTGAGCCGACCATGGGTCGGCTCTACCCTCCGGCGGCGTCGGCCTGCGGTACGTCGCTGGTGCGGATGCGCAGCACCGGCAGGCCGCTCTGCGGATGCATGTCCTGCGCCTCGGGCAGGCTGCCCTGCAGCGCGCCACGCACGGCCTGCAGGGCCGGATCGACGCCGCGCAGCGGGTGCCACATGCCGATCCACTTGAAGTGGCGGGTGTGGCGCAGGGTCTGCGCGCTGCCCAGCCACAGCGGCTGGTCGCCGGGCTGCAGGACGTGGCCCGCCGGCCACAGGCGCAGCACGAACAGTTCGTCCTCGCGTTCGCCGTCGCGCACCATCAACAAGCTTTCAACCTGGGTGTCCAACGTGGCCGGCAGGACCGGCAACTCACGCGGGGCCGTGTTCTTTTCAAGCATCTGGAGTGCCTCTTCCCAGCCTGCCTGCTCCTGCGCGCGCCAGCCCTGGGCCTCCAGCTTGGCCTGCAAGGGGGCCAACGGGCCGGCCACCTGCACATCCAGCGGCCAACGCTGGTCGTCGTCGAACTCGTTACGGCGCGGCGGCATCTGCTGCCAACCCTGCTGCCACCACAACTGCGCGTCCATCGCCACCGGCGCCGGCTGGGCCGGCTCGAAGCGGTCCAGCTTGACCGGGATGTTGCGCGGGGCGTACCACAGCGCGGCGACGGCGAAGGTGCCGTAGAACAGCCAGGCGGCTGGCTTGACCCAGAACGACCGGTTGAAACGGCGACGGTAGGCGATGCCCAGCACCAGCAGCCAGAAGGTGCCGAACAACATGCCGCCGACCACATCGCTGAGCCAGTGTGCGCCCAGGTACAGGCGCGCGAAGCCGATCAGGCTCACCACCACGCCGGAGACAAGGTACGGCCACACGCGGGTGCGACCGGGCAGTTCGCGGGCGATCAGCACCGCGAAGAAGCCGAAGGTGATGGTGGCCATCGTCACCGACACCGAGGGGAAGCCGAAGCCACTGCTGGCATGCGGCGGTCGCACCACGTCCACCGTGGTGCCCAGCAGTTTGGTCAGCGCCAGGCCGAAGGCCAGCGCGGCCAGCCAGTGCGCCGCGGCCATCCAGCGCCGGCGCCAGAGCAGATAACCCATGCCGGCGGCCGTGGCCGGCAGCAGCACCTGCCAGGCACCGAGCGATGCCAGTGCGGCCATCGGGTGGTCGGCGAGCGGGTTGCGCAGCGCCAGCATGGTCTGATGCACCCACAGGTCAACGCTCAGCGGCTCGCCATGGGCGACCACCACCATCAGCAGCACGAACCAAGCCCAACCCAGCAACAGCAGCATCAGCGCAAGCATGGCCAGTGGCACCGATTCGCGGCGCTGCGGATCGAACACCGACACCGAATAGCGCCCCAGCCTGGGATGGCGCTGCGACCAGGCCAGCAGCCGCGCCAGCCAGTTGTCCATGCGCGAGGCCGACCACTGGTAGCTGTAGAGCACGATCGCCCAGACCAGGCCGAGGATGACACCGAGCAGACCAACCACCACCACCAACCGGCCGGCCACCGCTGCCACCGCATCGTAGGCCTCACCCAATACCCAGCCGGGAATCAGGAACAGCACCGCCCAGGACAGACAGGCCATGCCGCTGGCCTGGACGTAACGGCTGACCGGCATCTTCATCATGCCGGCGATGGCCGGCACGAACGGCCGGATGGCACCGACGTAGCGCGCCACCAGAATGCTCTTGAACGCGTTGCGGCGGAACATCAGCTCGCCGCGCTCGAGCAGCTGCGGATAGCGGCTGAACGGCCATATCCCGCGCAGACGGTCGCCCCAGCGTCGGCCGATCCAGTAGCTGATGCCGTCACCCGCGAAAGCGCCCAGCGCCGCGCAGGCCACGGCGTAGGGACCGGATATCTGGCCCAGGCCGATGAACACGCCGACGGCGAACAGCAACGGCAGGGCGGGCACCAGCGCGCCGAGCACAATGACCGCGTCGCAGAAGGCGATCAGGAAAATGACCGCACCGGCGAGCACGGGATGAGCCGCAATCCACGCCAGGGTGGCGTCAATCCAAGAAGAGTCCATCGCCCGATTATAGGGGCGCACCGCCGATGCGTTGTCAGCCGTTACAAGCCATTACAGTCCGGTGGCCAGCGCGGCGATGGCCTAGAATGGGCCATGGCATCTCCTCATATGCAGCCGCATACGGCGCTCAAGTCCGACAGCTTTGGCCGCATCCTGCTGGTCGAGGGGCCGCAGGGACGCTTTGTACGCCGCGACCTGGGGGCAACGCCCTGGTGGCTGCGGGTCCCTGCATGGTGGTTGGCGCGGCGCGAAGCACGGGCGCTGCGGCACCTGCGGGGCATGGCCGATGTGCCACAACTGCTTGCCTGGGACGGCCACTGGCTGGATCGCAGCTTCATGGCGGGCGACGCGATGTACCAGCGGCCACCGCACGGTGACCTGGCCTGGTTCCGCTCGGCCCGGCGCCTGCTGCAGCAGCTTCATCGACGGGGCGTGGCGCACAACGACCTGGCCAAGGAGGCCAACTGGCTGGTCACCGAGGACGGCCGGCCCGCGTTGATCGACTTCCAGCTTGCGGTGATCGGGCATCCGCGCTCGCGCTGGATGCGCCTGCTGGCCCGCGAGGATCTGCGCCACCTGCTCAAGCACAAGCGGATGTACTGCCGCACGTCATTGACGCCGGTGGAGAAGCGCGTGCTCAAGCGCACCTCGTGGGTGCGCGAGCTGTGGTTTGCCACGGGCAAGCCGGTCTACCGCTTCGTCACCCGGCGCATCCTGCACTGGGAGGACAACGAGGGGCAGGGCCCCAAGCCCTGAAACCGGCGGTCAGGTCACGGCGCGATGGCCTGGCGGTCACGGAAGACGCGCTTGTCGTCGAAATCGTAGGCCACCTGCAACTGCCCCACATCCGCGCATGCATGACACTGGCGCAGCGGCGTGCGGTACAGCAGGCGCACACCGCTCTGCTCCAACGCCGCCGTGCCGGCTGCCTGCGCGGGGGCAAACGGCATCGCGCCCGGGTGTGACTGCAGTACCGCCTGCGCCACCGGATCCTGCGCTCCGTTGTCCTGGGTGGGAATGGCGTCCACATCGATGCGTCGCCCTGCGCTGTCCACCAGCAGCGTGCCCTGGTTGGTGTTGGCGCGGAACGGGTAGGTCACGGTGGCCACACCGATGCCGTCGTGTTCGTGCCAGGCGCTCACGTAGGCCAACTCGCCATTGACCGACAGCTCACCAGCCGCGGCAATGGCAGCGGGGCTGGCGCCGCCCCCGCGCATCGCATCCTGCAGACACTGGACGCTGGGCTGGCCCTGTCGGCAGGCGTTGATGTCGCCATCCCAGGTGATCCGCTTGTCCCAGCGGATGGATGCGACGGGTGCGGCTGTCGCGGCGTCGGCCGTGGCATGGGGCGGTGCGGACGGCGCGGGTTGACATGCAGCCAGCAGCATCAGCGAGTACAGCGGCAGCATACGATGGGTCATGGCGAGCGTCTCGATGCAGTAGACCGGAGTGCCAGCGGAGCACGCCGCCGGTAAAGCCTGTGTGGTGGCGGCATAATGCAGCCACATCGTCTTCTGGAGCGTGCCATGACCAGCCTGCAGGGGAAAACCCTTTTCATCACCGGTGCTTCCCGCGGCATTGGTCTGGCCATCGCCCTGCGTGCGGCCCGGGACGGCGCCAACATCGCCATCGCGGCCAAGTCAGCCGTGCCCAATCCCAGACTGCCGGGCACCATCCACTCGGCTGCCGAGGCGGTACATGCCGCAGGCGGCCAGGCACTGGCGGTCAAATGCGACATCCGCGACGAGGACCAGGTGCGCGCGGCCGTGGCAGCAACCGTGGACACCTTTGGCGGCATCGACATCCTGGTCAACAATGCCAGCGCGATCTGGTTGCGCGGCACGCTGGACACGCCGATGAAGCGTTTCGACCTGATGCAGCAGGTCAACGCCAGAGGCAGTTTCCTGTGCGCGCAGGCCTGTCTGCCGCACCTGCTGCAGGCGCCCAATCCGCATGTTTTGACCCTGGCGCCACCGCCCAGCCTGGACCCGAAATGGTGGGGCCCGCATACCGGGTACACGCTGGCGAAGATGGGCATGAGCCTGGTCACGCTGGGGCTGGCCGCCGAGTTCGGCCCAAAGGGCGTGGCAGTCAACGCGTTGTGGCCGCGCACGATCATCGCCACCGATGCGATCAACATGATTCCCGGCGTCGATGCGGCCGGTTGTCGCAGGCCGCAGGTGGTGGCCGACGCCGCGCACGCCGTGCTCGTGCGTGCCGCCGATGGTTTCCACGGCCATTTCCTGATCGATGAAGACGTGTTGGCGCAGGCCGGCGTCAAGGATCTGTCCGCCTATGCGGTGGATCCAACGCAGCCGCTGTTGCCGGATCTGTTTCTGTAGCGAACGGCCGGCACAGGGGGCTTTCGTACACGCCGCGTTGCATCGGTTTTGTTAGCCTGCGCGCCCTTTCGACCTGCATGGAGTGCAGAATGCATCACCTCCCCCGTTATCTCCCCCTCGTTGCCATCGCGCTGGGCGCGCTGCTGGCCGGTTGTTCCAAGCAGGGGGCAGCCCCGCACGACCAACAGGAAATTTCCAGGATCAATGCCTACGTCAACTGCTTCAACGGCGTAGGCCAGCCGGTCCAGGAGGCCATGGAAAGCTATGTGTCCTGGATCGACGATGTCGATGCGGGCCCGACCGGCAAGGAGACCCTGGTGCGTGGACCGCGCATGATTCCCACCCATCGTGTCGAGATGTGCGGCGAGCCGATGACGGCCGCGCTGGAGCAGGGCCCGGCCGATGCGGAACTGGATCCGGTCGCGCGCAGGTTCCAGCAGGCGTTTCTCGCAGTCAACGAGAAGATCGAAGAAGCCAGCCGCTACTACGAGCGCGAGGACTACAAGCGTGACGGAGGCGAAGGCATGAAAACGCTGCATGCCCCGTTCATGCAGGCCTACAAGGCGTTCCACGCCGCCAGTGGCGAGCTCTCCGATGCGCTCGATGTGAAGGAAGACCAGCGCCGTGATGCGCAGATCGCGCAGGTCGAAAAGGACGAAGGTCGCAGCGTGAATTTCTATCAGCTGAGCCTGTTGGGCGAGGGTAAGAAGCTGGTGACCCTGCTCAACGAAGACCAGCCTGACGTAGCCGCGTCCGAAGCGCAGCTGAAGGTCTATCAGGATCTGCTGGACCAGGCGCAGAAGGAGAAGGTGGGTGAGGGTGACGCACCGTGGGGCCATGTGCAGCGCTCGGCCGACGGCCTCGTGCGCCAGGCCGGTCGCCGCATCGAGCGGGTCAAGGCCAACAAGCCGCTGACCCGCAGCGAGCAGATGCTGCTGGCAAACGGCACGGCGCCGGAGGGCAGCCAGGCAAAACTGCTGGATGCATACAACGATCTGGTGGACATGAGCAACCGTCGCTCACGCTGACGCACACGGAGCTGGCGGCGCTTGCAGCTGCCGCCGGCTTTGCGCGCAGCGCGGTGGACCCGCGCCTTGACCTGTGTCGGGTTTGACGGTTCTGCCAGCGACGCCCGGTCGCTAACATCGATCCTGCTCAGACAGGCGATTGCACGCGCTGCATGATGCGGCCGATTGCTCGCCCAGACCCGCTGAGCTTCCCTGTCACGTCAGGAGGACGATGCATGAGTGATCGATTCAACGCCGCACCGACGCCGGGTCCCTCCCGGCCCCGCAATCCGGTGGGACGAGCCCTTTCGGCCAGCAGTAGTGACGAGTTTGATAACGAGTCGGGCTCGCCCGAGCTGGAAACCGCACGCGAACATGTGAGAACACTTGAGGCAACCTGGAATGGGCATGTCGTCCGGGTGATCGCGCTGCAGCAGCTGGAGAATGCGCTTAGCGAGCTGTCTGTCCGCCAGCTGGAGCAGTTCTGGGAACAGCCGGGCCACCTCTCGTCGGCGGCCGTGCAGGCGCTGATAGATGCCGAGCCCGATCCGGTGCGCCGACAGAACATCATTAACCGCAACACACGTCTGCAGCAGACGCGACCGTTTACAGCGCAGGCAGAGCATGTGCCTGCTGTGCCCGAACCGACGCCGGCACCAAGACCGTCACCTGCATCCTTTGCTACAACGTCTCCTGCCTCGGCGACGGTGGGAACGTCGACCGCCGGTTCCCCGACGTCTGTCTATCCCGCGCAGGTCGCACAGCCTCTCGCGGCCGACGAGGAGATGTTACCGCCCTATGAATTCGAGCTTGTTTCAACGGATGGCTCGGAAAGCTCGGCGAGCTTCGCAACCCAGTTGGGTAGCGACGAAGATGCGGAAATGGCCATCGACGGGGAGTGGGCTACGCTGAGCGACCGCAGTCAGCCGCTCGAACAGCGGGTCCAGTCGCTTTACAGGATGACCTCGCATCTGCATGCACTATCTGTTGAAGGACGTTTTGGCTGGCTCAACTCGGGGTCCGCCGAGAGAGTGATGCGTGTGGGGCTGGACCTGTTGGAGCAGCCGGCATCGGGCACGGCGATGCATGCCAGCGCTCCGGCTACTGCGCTCGGCGAGCTGCTTGATCTCGTTGCCCGAGACGGAGCGGCATACGGGCAGGACTCGGGCCTGATCCAGCGGCTGCGGGCGGCCGCAGCGCAACCGGCTGCGGCTGCCGTAGGGCTGGGCGTTGCGGTGGAAGTCCTGGTCGATCCGAGTATGGACCGGCAGCTGCCCACGCTTTCGGCCGCCCAGCAGCAGATGCGCGAAGCGGCACGGCGCACGGTGGGCGTGCGGGCAGAGATCACGCTGCTGGGGCAGACGCTGCGCGACGCAGGGCAACCCCTGGAACGGCGCATCGATGCGATGTCCCGTATCGGTGGGGCCCTCCCCAACCTGGTGGATCAGGATTTTGCCGACTACGCCAACCGTGAATTCGATGCCGACATGGCATCGGCTATCGCGGCGGTTCAGCAGGCCGTGGACGCGGCGGATCAGAACCTGGATCTGGCGTCAGCCGCTGCCTCGGCGCTGGCGCGCCTGGGCGAGCAGTACGCGCTGGCAACGTGTGCCCATCCAGCGCTGACGCCGCAGCAGCAGGCAGCACTGGAGGCTTTGGCGCAGACCGAGGCGGGACGGCGTGTGGGGCTTGCCGCTGACTTTGACCGCAGCGCGACAGATGCGGACAGCGCAGCGGCGTTCCAGCAGGCGCGTGCGGATGCCTCCATGTGGTTGCAGACCCTGCTGAACCAGCAGGCAGCGCCGGGTGTTCCGCCCACTGCAGAGCCAGGACCGCAGGTCCAGCAGATGGAGTCGCAGCTGCAGACGTTGCATGACACGCGGGTTCCGTACAATCAGCGGGTTGCTGCCGCTGCCGCAGCGCTGGACCTGGTCGCGCAGCAGCAGCCTGCAGAAGCCGCGGTATTGCTGCGCGGACAGGGGCGTGAGCTGCTGCTCGGACTGATCGACATGGCCGAAGCGACCGGCACGGAGGATGCCTACGCCCAGCTTGCACAGGGCCTGCGACTGGTGGTGGATGCAGAAGGATTCTCTGCCCGGGATGCCGCCCTGGTACTTGTCGGCGATCGCGACGATGACAGCCCATCCTTGACAGAACTCGAGGATGCACTGGTACGTCGACTGATCCGTCTAAGTGCCGAGCCTGCCGCACGCCAGGCCGGCTGCGCCGTGCTGGTCGAGACGCTTGTCACCCAAGCGGGGCCGGCGCTCGATGAGGACGACCGCGATGCAGTGGCCGACGCCTGGCAGCAGGCGCAAGGACGTGCGCATCAGGAGGGGCGACGTCCGGAGCAGGCGGTGCCGACGCCGCGGGGCCATACACCTGAGCAGGCGGCGGTGATACTGGCAAGGATGTGCCAGCCTGCTGACGAGGTGGCTCGTCCGGCACGGGTGGCGGCTGTCGCACGGATGCTGGTGGCCTGCCAATCCATGCCGCCCAGGGCGCAGGCCCGGGTCCTGCTGGATCCGGATGCGGCCGCCGGTCTTGTCCGTTTGGCGGTGAGCGAGTCGCTGCGGCCGCCTGCGGGCAGCCAACAGCGCAGCAACGGTGCGGCCTTTGGTGCACTGGTGAGCGAGTCGTTGCGGCGCGCGTTGACACAGGCAGACGACGCCCAGGTGGTGGCAGCGATGGTTGGCAGGGGCGCAGGTTTCTCTACGCTGCAGGAGCTGGCACCTGGTCGCGGTCATCGAAACCTGCAGCCGCTGGCCGCGCTGATCTTTGAGGACGTTGTCGGCCAGCGCCATCCGGAGCTTCTGGTGGTCCCTGTCCGTGACGAGCGAGGCAGAGCGATGCCGCTACGGGAACTGCTTGCCCGCGAACCCAACGTCGGCAGGTACCCGCACCCCGACGGGCCGGCGGAGTTGCCGCCGAACCTCCACTCGGACGGCCGCTTGCAGCAGCTGAGCGCACTCATACAGCGCAATGCAGAACCACAACGGCGGCAGCAGCAACGCGTGCAGGCGGCACGGGAAACCGCGAACAGGCAGGCAAACGCACGCGCGCAACAGGCGCGTGCGGAGCGGGAGCACGTGGTTGTCACCGCGCAGGCCCGCCTGGACCAGTTCCGCGCGACCAATCAGGCGTACCACAACAGAACCCAAGAGCAGTACCAGGCAGACAGGGATCACTCGGCGCAGATCAGGGCCGCTGGCCGCGACGAGCGGGACGCTCAGCGCCGCGCAGTACGCGAGCAATGGGCCGCTGCGGCAGGTGCTTTCAGCTTGTACGCCGGTGCGATGGCCAACTACCAGGTGCGGCTACGGAGCGTGGAGCAGGCCGATGTCCGGCACCGGATGCTGCAGGCTCCGCAGAGCGTGCCGGCTGCTGGCCTGCCCGCGCCGGCCGTGCCTGCATTGCCAGATCGTCCGTTGCATCCGCTGGCGTCGTCGTCGCCGCCAGCGTTGGCAGGCGCGGGCGATGCTGCCGCGATCGCTGCACGCGGGCCCGGCACGCTGCGGGTGCCCCATGGCAGCACAATGAGAGGCAACATCGTCACGGTTCCCGCCGGGCTTGAAGAGCACGGGCATGTCGATCAGGGCAGGCTTGAGCTGCGCCTGCTCGACAGCGCAAACCTGCCGGCACTGGTGCTGCCCGCACGGCCGGAGCCACGCGTGATGGTGGATGCCATCACCGGGGAACCCGTTCCGTCGCCCGCAGGGCAGGCGCGCAGCCTGACCCGGTGGACACCTCCGCCGTCGACATTCTCGGCCAGGGACGTTCAGCAGCTGGCCTCCGGCGTGGCCGTCAGACTCAACCAAGGGCGGCCGGAAGAGATGCATCTGCTGGCCGACCGACGCATCGTCGAGTCGATGACCTTCCATGGCAACAGCGGTGGACGGCTGGAAATCCACCACGCGCCGCCACGTGCCGCCGTACGTGATTTCCCGGCCCAGCCCCCTGCGCATCGCGAGAGGGACCGAGTAGCGGCCAGCGTACCCAGTTCACCGGCGCAGCAGCGCATCCACCCCGCTGCCGGGCGCGTGGGCAGCGCTCCGCCCGGAGAGCGGCTGGCCGAGCGCAACCGTCACCAGCGCCTGCGGGAGGCGGCGGCGGCGGCGACACAGGCACGCGGGCCTGAACCAGCCCACCGGCGCGGCATGCAACGGTGAGCGTCCGCTAGCGCGTTCAGTCCGCTGCGGCGATGCTCAGTGCGTTGCCGCAGCGGCTGCAGTAGCGCGCATCCGCCACATGGGTCTGCAGCCCGCAACGGCTGCAGTCCTGGCTGGGCTGCCCCTGCTGCCCGGCTTCGCGCATGCTGTTGGCCAGTTCGGCAGTGTAGATGCCGGTGGGGACGGCGATGATGCTGTAACCGATCAGGATGAGCACCGAGGTGACAAACCGACCCAGCGCCGTCTGCGGCACGATGTCGCCGAAGCCGACCGTCGCCATGGTCACCACCGCCCAGTACATGCTGCTGGGGATGTTGCTGAAGCCGTGGGCAGGGCCTTCCAGCAGGTACATCAGCGCCCCGGCGATGATGGTGATGGTGATCACCGTGAACAGGAAGACCAGCACCTTGCGTCGGCTGCGCCACAGCGCATGCATCAGCACGCCGCTTTCCTCGATGTAGCGGGTCAGCTTGAGGATGCGGAACACCCGCAGGATGCGCAGCGCACGCACCACCAGCAGGCTCTGCGCACCGGGAACCAGCAATGAGAGATAGGTTGGCAGGATGGACAGCAGGTCGATCACGCCCCAGATGCTGAACGCATAACGCAGAGGGCGTCTGACCACCATCAGGCGCGCCACGTACTCGGCGGTGAACAGCACGGTGAACGCCCATTCCACGCCGTACATCCAGTGTGACCAGCGCGCGTGCAGGTGCTGCACGCTGTCGAGCATCACCACCAGCACGCTGGCGATGATCGCCGCCACCAGCAGCAGATCGAAGTTGCGCGAGGGCGGCGTGTCATGCCGGTAGATGATGTCGAACCAGTGGCGGCGCCAGCCGGTGTCGGCGGCAGGGCTCAGCGGGGGGTCGGAAAGGGGACGCATGGTCGCATTGTGCCGCAGGGGCGGCGGGGCGAGAATGGGACCTTTCCCAAGCCGCAGACCGCCATGACCGCCGCCGACCCGCTGATTTCTCTGTCGCACTATTACCTGCCGGTGTACAAGCCGCGCCAGCTGGTGTTGGAGCGTGGCCAGGGCGCGCGCGTCTGGGACAGCCAGGGCCGCGAGTTCATCGACCTGGCCGCCGGCATCGCGGTGTGCGGACTGGGGCATAACGACCCCGATCTGAAGGCGGCGCTGCTGGAGCAGGCCGACAAGCTCTGGCACACCAGCAATGTGTTCTACAGCGCGCCGCCGCTGCACCTGGCCGAGGAGCTGGTGCAGGCCTCGCGCTTCGCCGAGCGGGTGTTCCTGTGCAACTCCGGTGCCGAGGCCAATGAGGTGGCCATCAAGCTGGTGCGCAAATGGGCGTCCAGCCAGGGTCGCAGCGCGGACCGCCGGGTCATCGTGACCTTCCGCGGCAGCTTCCACGGGCGCACGCTGGGCACGGTCACCGCGACCGCCCAGCCCAAGTACCAGGAAGGCTACGAACCCCTGCCGCAGGGCTTCCGCTACGTTGACTTCAACGACGAGGTGCAGCTGGAGACTGCCATGGCCGCCGGCGACGTGGCCGCCGTGATGCTCGAGCCGGTACAGGGCGAGGGCGGGGTGATGCCGGCCAAGCCGGGCTTCCTGCAGCGTGTGCGCGAACTGTGTGACCAGCACCAGGCGTTGCTGGTGCTGGATGAGATCCAGACCGGCATGGGCCGTACCGGTACGCTGTTTGCCCACTGGCAGGACAACGTCACCCCGGACATCGTCACCCTGGCCAAGGCGCTGGGCGGCGGTTTCCCGATCGGCGCGATGCTGGCCGGCCCAAAGGTGGCCGAGGCGATGCAGTTCGGGGCGCACGGCACCACCTTCGGCGGCAATCCGCTGGCTGCTGCGGTCGCCCGCGTTGCGCTGCGCAAGCTGGCCTCGGATGCGATCGGTCACAACGTCGGCCGGCAGTCGCAGGCGTTGCAGGCAGGGCTGCAGCAGATCGACGCCGAGTTCAATGTCTTCAGCCAGGTGCGCGGGCGTGGTCTGATGCTTGGCGCAGTGCTCAATGCCGACCATGCCGGTCAGGCCGGAGTGATGCTGGACCATGCCGCCGCGCAGGGTCTGCTGATCCTGCAGGCAGGGCCGGACGTGCTGCGCTTCGTGCCGGCACTGAACATCACCGATCAAGAGCTCGCCGAGGGTCTTACGCGGCTGCGTGCTGCCATCCAGTCGTACCTGGCTGGGCGCTGATCACACCGTGCCGGGCAGCGCCCGGCATCTGGCCATCACCACGCGTAGCGTTTGAGGACCTTGCCGAGGCTGCGGCCATCATGCACGGTTTCGGCATGCACGCCGGCCTGCCGCGCGCCGCGCACATGGGTGAAAAGATCGTCTACGAACAAGGTCTGGGAAGGTGTGCCCTGCAGCAGCTGCAGGGCCTGCAGGAATATTCTCGGCTCAGGCTTGCGGATACCCAGACGGCCGCTGCACAGGATGCGGCCGGCCAGTCGCGGCCACAGATCCGGCAGGTGATGGGCGATCACCTGCTCGATCAGCGCGCCGTTGTTGCTCAGCACCGCCAACGCCACCCGCTCCGGCAACGCCTGCAGCCGCTGCAGCACCGAATGCTGCGGGGTGCTGGCCCGTGTTCTGGCCTCCACCCACTGCGCGGCATCGATGCGGCACCCGACCGCGCGTGAGAGCGATGCCAGGTAGCCGGCCGTGTCCAGTGCCCCCTCGCTGTAGGCGCGGTCCAGTCCGTGGCTGGAGGCCAGCGCCTGCACACCCGATGGCGACAGGCACATGTTCGCTGCCAGATGCTGCACGTAGCGCGAGCGCTGCACGTGCAGCAGCACCCCGTCGGCATCGAGCAGCAGCAATGAAATGTTTGGCGCCATGTCCGCCAGCATGCCGCATGCAGCCGCCGGGGTGCGACAGCCGGTCGCAGCCGGGTGGCCGGTGCGCTTCCTACAATGGGGGCATCAATGAGAGGAGTGCGGACGCGTGCGCAAGGCAATGTGGACAGTGGGACTGGCAGGCGTGCTGATGGCGCCGGCGGCCATGGCGAAGGTCTGCGCGGTGAGCATCGACAGCACCGACCAGATGACCTTCAGCCGCAGCAGCATTGCCGTGGCGGCCGATTGCACCGAGGTCGAGCTGACCCTGCGCCACACCGGCCGCATGGCCGCCACCGCGATGGGCCACAACTGGGTGCTGACCCGCACGGCCGACTACCAGCCGGTGGCGATGCTGGGCATGCGCGGCACGCTGGCTGACAGTTACCTGCCGAAGAACGATACGCGCGTGCTCGCGCATACCCCGGTGATCGGGGGGGGCGAGAGCACCAAGGTGCGGTTCTCCACGCGCGGGCTGCAGAAGGGGGGAGCGTACACCTACTTCTGTTCGTTCCCCGGCCACTTCGCCATGATGAAAGGCCGCTTCACCTTCGGCTGAGCTGCAGCATGTGACGACCAACGGTCGTCACCCACCTGGATCACGAGGGCTCTGCCTGCCGCGGTAGGTGACGACCGTTGGTCGTCACTGCTTCCCCTCAGCCCTTCACCGCCTTGAACGCTACACGCGCCGCCGCCAGCGTCGCCTCGATCACCGCATCATCGTGCGCGCTGGAGATGAAGCCGGCCTCGTACGCCGACGGCGCCAGGAACACGCCCTGTTCCAGCATCGCGTGGAAAAAGCGGTTGAACGCCGGAATGTCGCACGCCGTCGCCTGCGCGTAGGTTTCCACCTTCCGGTCGGTGAAGAACAGACCGAACATCGCACCGACCTGGGTGGTGGTCACCGCCACCCCGGCCTCGGCAGCCGCGCTTTCCAATCCTGCGCACAGGCGTGCCGCGCGTGCCGACAGGTCAGCGTGGAAACCCGGCGCCTGCACCAGTTCCAGCATGGCCAGGCCAGCGGCCATCGCCACGGGATTGCCGCTGAGCGTACCGGCCTGGTAGATCGGCCCGGCCGGAGCGATCTGCTGCATCAGGTCGCGCCGCCCGCCATAGGCACCTACCGGCATGCCGCCGCCGATGATCTTGCCGAAGGTGGTCAGATCCGGGGTGATGCCGTACTGCGCCTGTGCGCCGCCCAGCGCCACGCGGAAACCGGTCATCACCTCGTCGAAGATCAGCACGGCACCGTGCGCGGTGCACAGCGCACGCAGATGCTGCAGATACCCGTCGCGCGGCGGGATGCAGTTGGCATTGCCGACCACCGGCTCGATGATCAGGCCGGCGATGTCCTCGCCCTGTTCCTCGAACAGCGCAGAGGCCGCTTCGAAATCGTTGTAGGGCAGGGTGAGGGTAAGCTCGCTCAGTCCCGCCGGAACGCCGGGGGAGGTCGGCACGCCCAGGGTCAGCATGCCGCTGCCGGCCTTGACCAGGAACGAGTCGCCATGGCCGTGGTAACAGCCTTCAAACTTGACGATACGGTTGCGTCCGGTGGCGCCGCGTGCCAGGCGGATGGCCGACAGCGTGGCCTCGGTGCCCGAGTTGACCATCCGCACCATCTCGCACGAGGGGACCAGCCGGGTGATGGTCTCGGCCATGGCGACCTCGGCGGCGCAGGGCGCACCAAAGGAGAGGCCGTTGTCGATGGCCTTCTTGACCGCCTGGCGCACGGCACTGTGGTTGTGACCGACGATCATCGGACCCCACGAGCCGACGTAGTCGATGTAGCGGTTGCCATCGACGTCGAACAGGTAGGCACCGTCGGCCCGCTCGACGAAGAACGGTTCGCCGCCGACCGACTTGAAGGCGCGTACCGGCGAGTTGACGCCGCCGGGCAGCAGCTGCTGGGCGCGTGAGAACAGGGCGTGGGACTGATCGTGGTTCATGAGGCTTCCTGGTGGGGCCGGAACGGGGCGAGAAAGGCGCGCAGGGCGGCAACCGGGTCGGCGGCGGCATAGATGCCACTGACCACGGCGACCAGGTCGGCGCCGGCATCGATGACGGGTTCGACATTGTCCGGGCTCAGGCCGCCGATGGCCACCCGCGGCACGCCCAGTGCGGCGCTTTGCCGCAGCAGGTCGGGATGGGCGCGGCTGGAGGTGACCTTGGTGGTGGTCGGAAAGAACGCCCCGAACGCCACGTAGCTGGCGCCGTCGGCGACGGCACGTTCGGCATTGGCCAGCTGGTCATAACAGGACGCACCGATGATGGCCTGCGGCCCCAGCAGTGCGCGCGCGCTGGGGACATCGCCGTCGGTACCGCCGAGATGAACGCCGGCCGCGCCGATGGCATGCGCCAGCGCAGCGTCGTCATTGACGATCAGCGGTACCTCGTGCACGGCACACAGTGCGAGCAGCGCTTCGGCCTGTTCCCGGCGCAGGCTGTCGCTGGCGCGCTTGTTGCGGTACTGCAGCCAGGTCGCACCGGCGGCCAGCAGCGGCGCGGTGCGCGCCAGCAGCTGCGCGGTATCGGGTTCGTCGGGGGTAATCAGGTACACGCCACGTGGGCGCTGGGCAACTGAGAGCATGGCGGTCTACCAGTGGAAGCGGCCAGGGTGGGACAATGGCCGGGAGAAGCAATGATGGTGATTATCCGATGAGCAATACCGACGCGACTACATTCAAGCGCTGGATGTGCCTGATATGTGGCTTCATCTATGACGAGGCCGAAGGCCTTCCCGAGGAAGGCATCGCTGCGGGCACGCGCTGGGCGGACATCAGCGACGACTGGACCTGCCCGGACTGCGGCATGGGCAAGGATGATTTCGAGATGATCGAGATCGACGACGCGTAACGCGCCGTTGCATGGTGCCGCAGCTGCCGGCGATGCCGGTCAGCCCGGTGCGCGGTACGCAGGTCAATGCAGGCGCACGCGTGGGCCACCCAGATCCACCAGTTTTTCGCGCAGCTGCTGCGCATCGTCGGCGTCCGGGTTGCGGGTGAGGTAACGGCCGAGGTCACGGCGCGCGCCGCTGAGGTAATCCAGCGCGAGGTAGGCCAGCCCGCGGTCGCGCAGTGCATCGTCCTGCTCGGGTGCCAGCTTCAGCAGCCGGTCCGCACTGCGCGCGGCCCGGTCCCATTGCTGGGCCTGCGCATACACGCCATGCAGGTTGCGCAGCATGCGCATCAGGATGGCGCGGCTGGGCGCCGGGTCCAGAATCTGCGCCAGCACCTGGTCATCGGGCAGCTGCCCGCCGAGGTGAGGGCTGGCCCGTTCGCGCAGTTCATCCACGCCCAGCGGACGGCCGCCGTTGAACGGGTCCATGACCAGCACGCCGTCATCGACCGGCAGACGCACCAGGAAATGTCCGGGGAACGAAACGCCATCCAGCGCAATGCCAAGCCGGCGGGCAACCTCGATCTGTACCAGCGCCAGCGAAATGGGGTTGCCGAGGCGCCGCTCGAAGACCTGGTTGAGGTAGCTGTTGCGCGGGTCGTAATACTCGTCGTGGTCGCCGCTGTAGCCCAGCTCGTCGAACAGGTGGCGGTTGACGGCGGCCATCTTCAGCGGGGTCGCGTCGATGGTGTCGACCTCGGCGCGCAGATGCTCGACATGGGCCTGCACCGTAGCGTCGTACTGCTGCGGATCCAGCCCGGGATACTCGTCGCGGGCGATCAGCAGCGCGGTCGACAGCAGCGGCAGCGACTCATCATCGAGTTCGGCCAGGGTCTCCCACTCGGGCAATGTGATCCGGTCCTGCATGGCTACAGACTGGAGGCAAAGCGCGGCGGTTTCAAGCCGCGCGGCGTGAACACCGCGTGCGCGACGAGGGCCTTCACTCCAGCGGGATGCCTGGGCCGAACTTCAGCTCGGTGCCGTCCTTGAGATTGATTTTCTCGGCCTGGCCGGCGTTGAGCTCCAGCACGTAGCGAGCAGGCGCGCTGCTGGGATACGGCGGACAGCGATCGCCCGCCGAGCACGGCGGCACGTCGCGCTGCTGGCTGACCAGACGGCGGGCATCGTCGAAGTACAGGATGTCCAGCGCCAGGCGGGTATTCTTCATCCAGTACGCCTGCATTTCCTGACGATCGTGGATGAACAGCATGCCGTGGTCGGCGGGCATGCTGTCGCGGAACATCAGGCCGCGCGCCCGGGTGGCGTCATCCTGGGCCAGTTCCACCTTGTAGCGGTTGCCGTCCAGTTCCACCCAGTGGCGGGCCGGGTCGCTGGCACAGCCGGCCAGGGCCAGCAGCGGCAGCACCAGCAGGGCAAGTGAACGCATCTTCATGGGTTTTCCTTTGCGCAGGGCAGGAAGGCCGGCTGCGGGCGCCGGCCAGCAGAGGTCAGAGCACACGCGGCGGCTCGCCGCCAACGATCACCACATCGGCACGGCGGCGGGCGAACAGGCCGACGCACACCACGCCCGGCAGCTGGTTGAGCTCGCGCTCCAGCTTTTCCGGGTCGGTGATCTGCAGGTGGTGGATGTCCAGGATCTGGTTGCCATTATCGGTGATCACACCTTCGCGCCAGGCCGGCTGGCCGCCGGTCATGTCGCGGATCTGCCGGGCCACCAGGCTGCGGGCCATCGGGATGACTTCCACCGGCAGCGGGAACTGGCCCAGCACCGGTACCTGCTTGCTCGGGTCGACGATGCAGATGAAGCGCTCGCTGGCTTCGGCGATGATCTTCTCGCGCGTCAGCGCGGCACCGCCGCCCTTGATCAGGCACTTGCCCGGATCGCATTCGTCAGCGCCATCGACGTACAGCGACAGGGTGCCGGTATGGTTGAGCTCGAACACCTCGATGCCGTGCTGCTTGAGTCGCGCGGTGCTCTGCTCGGAGCTGGAGACCGCACCCTTGATGCGGTGCTGGATGCGCGCCAGCGCATCGATGAAGTAGGCAACGGTGGAACCGGTGCCGACGCCGACGATCATGCCATCTTCAACATACTCGATGGCTTTCTCGGCGGCCAGGCGCTTGGCTTCGGACATGATGGGGTCTCAGGCGGGGATCAGGATTGTTTTTCCAGCGACAGCAGCAGCTTCCACTGCGCGGCGGTAACCGGGAACACCGAAAGACGGTTGCCGTTGGCGGTGAGCGGAAAGCCCTCGCCCAGTTCGTCGCGGTGCTGCTTGATTTCCTCCAGCGCGATGACCTTGGCCAGCTTGCGCTCGAAGGCGACGTCCACCAGCATCCAGCGCGGGTTCTCGCGCGTGCTTTTCGGGTCGTGATAGTCCGAGTCCGGGTCGAACTGGGTGTCGTCCGGATAGGCCGTGCTGGCGACGCGGGCGATGCCCACGATTCCCGGCACCTTGGTGTTGGAGTGGTAGAACAGGATGCCGTCGCCGACCTGCATGCCATCGCGCATGAAATTGCGCGCCTGGTAGTTGCGTACACCGTTCCACGGCTCAGTACCGACCCGTTGCAGGTCATCGATGGAAAAAGCGTCCGGTTCGGACTTCATCAGCCAATAGCGCTTGCGGGCGGTCATGCGTTCACCGGGGAAGGAAAGAGCGTGCTCGCATCAGTGCAGATGGCGTCGACCAGCACGTCCCAGCCGGCCAGCGGCACGGCCGGGACCTGCTGCACCGCGAAGGCGGCGCCCACCAGCCACGGCGGCGCGGGGCGCCCGTGACGGAATGCGAAGCTGCGATCATACCAGCCGCCCCCCATGCCCAAGCGTCCGCCGGTGGCATCGAAGCCCACCAGCGGCGTGACCACCAGTGCCATCTGCTCCGGCGGCAGCGCATCGGCACTGTCCATGTCCGGCTCGGGAATGCCGAAGCGGTTCTGGCGCAGACCCTGGCCGGGCTGCCACGGCGCGAAGCGCAGACTGTCGCCATGCAGCATCGGCAGGCAGTACTGCACCGTGGCTGGCAGCTGCAGCTGCCAACGGTGCAGGGCGATCTCACCATCGCTGGCCCAGTACCCGGCAACATGCCCGCGTGTCGGCGCGAAGGGCAGGGCGAGCAGGTTGTCGGCCAGTGCCTCGGCCGCGGCGATGCGCGCCGGTGCGGGCAGGGCACGTCGGCGCTCGCGCAGGGTGGTGCGCAGCTGCGTACGGAGCGGGTCGATCGGAGTGTCGGTCATGGCAAGCCCGGGCGGAAAACCCGGCTATTGTGCCGTGCCTCGGCGCGCGAAAAAACGAAGGCGGCGTCCGGGGACGCCGCCTTCGTGGAATGATTGCATTCTCCGCAATGACGATGCATGCGAAACGACCTTGAACCCGAGGTTCAAGTGGGTACGCTGGGGAACCATCGGGCTTCCCGCTGCAAGGCGGACTTGCACTCCCGGTTCCGTCGCGCACCCGGTGTCGTTATTAAGGGACAAGGCGAATGTTTGCACACGCCGTCGTACACCGCAGAGAACGCAGGGTCATTATAGCCCTGTCGAGCGCCGCGACCAGCCCTTGAGGTGACCATTCGTCGGCAACATTGCATCCCAATTCAGCATGAAAACGATGGCGTCGTGCAATTGCTCAGGTACCGTCAATCGCACGGTCCAGCCGTCGGTTGAGGTCGGCCAGCGTCTGCTGCAGCGCGGCTGCCTGTCGCGCCTGCTCATCGCGCAGCAGCTGCAGCTCATGGGCCAGGTTGAGCGCGGCCAGTACGGCGACCCGGTCCACTGCGGCCATGCGGTTGCTGCCGCGGATCTCGCGCATCTTTGCGTCGAGCACGCGCGAGGCGGCCATCAGGCTGTCGCGCTCGTCGCTGCCCACGCCCACCGTGTATTCGCGGTCCAGAATGCGGACACTGACCGGTTCGTTCTGGCTCATGTGTGCTGCTCCAGCGATTTGAGCCGGGTGATCATCGCCTCCACCCGCGAGCGCGCCTGCTCGTTCTTGGCCAGCAGGGTCGAGCGCTCACCGATCAGCTGCTCCTGCTGCTGGCGCAGGCTGCGGTTCTCCTCGGTCAGGCGCTGGTTGCGCTCGAGCAGGGCTTCCACCCTGGCGGCGAAGGCCTGTAACGGGTCCAGGGTGGGTATCGGGTCCATGCGGGCAAGAGTGTCAAGGCCGCAGGTGGCGGTCAAGCACCGGTGCGGGTAGCTGCCGGACGCGGTCGCACGCTCTAGACTAGGGCACTGGCGACGCGGGGCGCATGCCCGGCGTCGCATCCACTTACAACGAGCACCACGATGACCGAACTCCCCTCTGTTGACGACGTTTCCCGCGCCAGCCAGGCCCTGGGCCTGGGTGCCACCGCCGCCGAACTGCATGGTGGTCTGTGCGGCTGGCTGGCTGCCGGTGGCGCGCCGGGCAAGGACTGGCCCGCGCGCGTGCTGGCCGACGATGCGCTGCCGCCGCTGGCCGATGACAACGTGCTGGCCGAGCTGCTGGAGGTCACGGTCAAGCAGCTGGAAGACCGTGATTTTGGTTTCGAACTGCTGCTGACCGATGGCGCCGACGTCCAGGCTCAGGCCGATGCGCTGTTCAGCTGGGCGCGCTCGTTCCTGGGCGGCTTCGGTCTGGGCGCCGGTGGGCGCCGGCCGACCCTGACCGAAGAGGGCGAAGAGGCGCTGAAGGACATGGCCAGCCTGGCCAGTGCCTCCAGCGAAGACTTCGACAGTGACGGTGAGGACGATGAAGAAGCGCTGGCCGAGATCGAAGAGTTCATCCGCGTGGCCGTGCTGCTGCTGCACGGCGACTGCGTGATGGCTGCACGCCACCGCCAGCGCCTGAACTGATGGACATCCAGCAGCGCACCGGCATTACGGCCGGCGAATATGCGGACCGGCGACGCCAGTTGATGGAGGCTGCCGGTGATGACGCGATCCTGGTGCTGCCGGCGGCCTCGGAGAAGGTGCGCAGCCTGGATACCCATTATCCGTACCGGCAGGACTCGGATTTCTGGTATCTGACCGGTTTTGCCGAGCCTGAAGCCGTGCTGGTGCTGATTCCCGGCCGGCGCCATGGCGAGGCGATTCTGTTCTGCCGTGAGCGTGACCCCGACCGGGAGGCCTGGGACGGGGCGCGTGCCGGCCAGGAGGGCGCCGTGCGCGACCACGGCATGGACGACGCTTACCCGATCACTGATCTGGACGATATTCTGCCCGGCCTGCTGGAAGGACGCTCGCGGGTCTATTACCACTTTGGGCGCGACGCCGAGTTCGATCTGAAGCTGATCGGCTGGGTCAACCGTGTGCGCGCGCAGGTGCGCCATGGCGCACAGCCGCCGCACGAGTTCCTCGAGCTGGGCCATCTGTTGCACGAGCAGCGCCTGTTCAAATCGCCGGCGGAAATCGCACTGATGGAGACCGCAGCGCGCATCAGCATGCAGGCGCATCGCGCGGCGATGCGTGCTGCAAAGCCGGGCCTGCATGAGTACGAGCTGCAGGCCGAGCTGGAGCGTGTGTTCCGCGCCAACGATGGGTGCGCTGCGTACGCCAGCATCGTCGGTGCCGGTCGAAACGGTTGCATCCTGCATTACCGTGACAACAACGCCCGCTCGCACGACGGTGAACTGGTACTCATCGATGCCGGTGCCGAGTACCGCGGCTACGCCAGCGACATCACCCGCACGTTCCCGGTCGGCGGCCGCTTCAGCGCTGCCCAGCGTGCCCTGCACGATCTGGTCGGCGCCGCGCAGGCTGCCGCGTTGGCACAGGCGCGCCCGGGTGTGCCTTACGAGGCCGGGCATCTGGCTGCGGTGCAGACGCTGACCGAGGGCCTGCTGCAGCTTGGCCTGCTCAAGGGCAGCGTGGAGCAGAACATCGCCGAGCGGCACTACCAGCGGTTCTACCGGCACAAGACCGGGCATTGGCTGGGACTGGATGTGCACGACGTCGGTGATTACCGCGTCGCCGGCGAGTCACGGCTGCTGGAGCCGGGCATGGTGTTCACCATCGAACCGGGTCTGTACATCAATGCCGACGACACGACGGTGGACGCGCGCTGGCGCGGCATCGGCATCCGTACCGAGGACGACGTGCTGATCACCGGCGACGGCCATCGCGTGCTGACCGCGGGCCTGGCGCGCAGCGCTGAGGAGATCGAAGCGGAAATGGCAGGCTGACGCAGAGGCCGGCGCCGACCGGGCACCGGCTCTGCTGCTTTTCAGCGTCTGCGGGCAAGGCCCCGCCACGGGCCGGGACCTTCGGCGCCGCCAGGCATGCACTTCACTTTGTGGTGATACAACGGCGCCGACCCTCCCGAGAAGTCCATCAGTTTTGTTTCCACGTCGAGCACCAGCGGTTCCTTGAGGTCCGGGATCGGACAGGAGATATCCAGCGTGACTGGCCCGTCCTTGGGACCACCGCCATTGAAGCCGCGGCAAGGCGCGTTGGCAGGGCAGTTCTTGATCGAGGAAATCACCTGGATCATCGACAAGGGAATACCTTCATACTCGACCTTGATCTGCTGGTGTTCGCCGTAGAGTGCTTCGACGTCAGGAATATGCAGGATCTTCATCTTTTTGCAGCCCATGCCCTGCGTATACAGGTACCAGCCCTTGGCGATGCCTGCAGTCGCCCCTTCCTGGAACACGGCATCCTGCAGCGCGCGGGCGTCGTCAGGGTTGGTGTGGAAACCAAGTTCGACGATGACCGAGGGCATGTCTGCGAGCTTGTTCTCGCCGAGGTCCATTCTTGGTGTTGGATTTGCGGGAACTATCCAATCCTTGTAAGCACTTCTGATATGGATGTATTCGTCCATGTAGCACAGGATGTTGCGGGCAAGGTTTTCATCTCTGCTCCTGCCAGCGTGATACAAAACCCCTGTTCCTCTGGTGCGCGTGTCGATGTGCGCGTTGGTGTGCAGGTGAATCGTCGTATCGGCTTTGACTTCATTGGCATATAGAGGCCTGCTGCGGATGTCTTCATTGCGCTCCCTGAGGGGGCTTGCTGATCCAGGAAGCGAATGCCATATGTCAGGTCTGTTAGGGAGCGCTCTTTTCAGCCAATAGCGTGTTGCCAGTCGCCACCATGGCTGGCCACTGGGCGTGTGGATGTCTGTGCTGTGGCCTCGAGGTTCGAAGACCTGTGCGCGGTAAGAATCGCGAAGCATCTTTTCCAGCCTGCGCGAGTATTCAGTGGTTATCTCATCTTCAAGAATTCCGTTGCTCGGATCGCGCTGTGCACGCCAGTCCTTGAAGTTGTAATGGTAGTACCATCCATGTCCGCCAAACACTGCGACACTTGAGTTCGCTGACGAGGATGAGCGGAGGCTTGCCCTGGCGTAGTCCTCAGGAAAGTAGTAGCTCAAGGGGCGGCCTTCCACCAGAGTGTCCCAGCCATTGAGTTCGATTGCCGGTGCGGCGGTCGAGACGATGGCGCTGCCGACATAGGACACGATGTCCTCGAACGCTGCTCCCGTCCCGTCGGCAAGATAGTCCTTGGACAGCAGCAGGGTCATTTTCTTTTCGATCGGATCAATCTTGACCTTGATCGGCCCATGCATCTTCTGGCCATCGATCAGAGGCATCGTCTCCACGATCCGCTGCGCTTCATTGCTGAGTATTTCCTCCAGCATGGCCCAGCCTGCATCGGTGGTGGGTGTTGCGCTGATCACGGGGGCTGTCGCGGTGGATGACGACCGGGATGATCCGGCCATGGCCGGAGCCATGCAGGCCAGGCAAACCAGGAGCAAGGCGGGTAGCAGGCGACGGCACCGGCAGCGGCGCGCGGTTCGATTCGACATGGGGTGGACTATCTCGATATGCCTTGATGGCGGGTGCCGCGCACGCTATGCAGCATGGAGGTGCCTGTGTATGGGGAATCCTGCAGATGTCGCACCGCAAAGGAAGAATCAATCAGGTCGGCCTCAAGGATGAGGCGACGTCTCTAAAGAACCAGAATAGAAGTGTCGCCTGGGCTCCGGCCCTCATCGCAGCGCCAGGTCAGAACGCCGCTGATGCGGCGCAGCTGGCGCTGATGGCGTCAACAGGCTAGATTCGCCGCCATACAGGGGAACTGGACGTCCACCCACATGCCTGCCTTGGCCCCACCGCTGCCCGGCGACAGCGCCCGCTTTGCCAGCGTGCCGGCGCCACCGCGTGTCCGCCAGCTGCTCACCCGCCTCCACGGTCTGGTGCAGCAGTCGCTGGCAGGTCCGCTGACGCTGACCGTGGTCGAGCTGGAGCGCGAGCTGCTGCGGCAGGCCGAGACGGCGCGCAACAGCCAGGTGCAGGCCGATCTGCTGGCCCAGGCACGGCAGCTGCATCCATTCGCTGACAGCTTTGGTGCGCGTTTTCTTGACCTGCATGCCGACGCGCTGGGCCACGTGGTGGACCCGCCGCTGTCTGTCCCTGCCGCCGAGGTGGCAGCGCCGCGACCGCCACCGCCCACGCTGACCCTGGTGGCTGACACCGATATCGACCGTGACATCGTGCTGGCCGAGATCATCCGCCGCGAGTCGCTGCGCTCCAGTAACAGCCTGCAGCTGCTTGGCCAACGGCTGGCCGTGCTGGGCGCCCGGCCGGCCCTGGAGCTGGAGGAGAATCCTTTCGGCCCGGTGCAGCTGTGCGCCATCGTGCGCCGCATCGGCGAACAGGCCGGGCTGGAGCTGGCCGCGCAGCTGGCGTTGTTCGCCAGCTTCCAGCGCCAGGTGCTGGAGCGCCTCGGCGAGCTGATCGAGCGGGCCAACGTGCTGCTCGACCACGAGGGTGTACTGCCAGGGCTGGTGTACACGCCCTACCTGGCCCGCGAGGCCACGACGCGGCGGATCGTCACCCAGCCGGGGCGCGCACCTGCAGCGCGCCGTGCGGTGGCGGCGCCGGTGATGCAATGGAATGGTGGCGCGCCCGCCTCCTGGGCCGCGCTGATGCATGAAGCGCTGGCCCCGCCAGCCCAGGCGGTGGTGGAAGGCCCGGCAACGTTGTCTGCGTCGTTGCCGCCGCCCCTGCCGTCGCCGGATCTGACCGCGCCGGCGATGACGGCGCTGCACCAGCTGCTTGCGCAGGCGCGCGTACCGGCAGGGGCAGGGCAGACCGCGACCCTGTCCGCGCGGGCGGGCGCCGCGGCGCCGGGCGCGGGTTTCCCCACCCCGAACGTGGTGCAGGCCGCCGCGCCGCCTGCCGCGCAGGCGGTGGCCAGTGCGCGCGTGGATGCGATCCTGGCGCAGCTGCAGGCCCGTGTCGCCCACGGTGCCGTGCCGCGCAGCATCAGCGACGTGCAGGACGCCGTGCTGGCCCAGCTGCGTGCCGAGCAGGGCGCGCAGGCTGCGCTGACGGTCAAGGACAACGACACACTGGACCTGCTCAGCCTGCTGTTCGAGCAGATCCAGCAGCAGATGCGCACGCACGCGCCCGAGCAGGATCTGGTCGGGCGGCTGCAGGTACCACTGGCGCGTGCTGCGCTGGCCGATCCGGGCTTCTTCGTGCGCGACCAGCATCCGGCGCGCGAGCTGCTCAACGCTGTCGCCGAAGCTGGAGCGGCCTGGCTTGAGGCCGACGACCTTGATCCGCAGCTGATGCAGAAACTCGGCCGCACCGTCGATACGGTGGTGGCCAACTTCAGCGATGATCCGCAGGTCTTTGCCAGCGCCCACGAGGAGGTACAGCAGCATTTCCGCGCCGCGGCGCACAAGGCCGAGCTGGCCGAGCGCCGCCATGTGGAAGCGGCGCGCGGCCGCGAGCGGTTGGAGGTGGCGCGGCAGCTGGCCAGCGATCAGATCGCCCGGTGCTGCGCGCGGACGCCGCCGCCGCGCTTCGTGCAGACGCTGCTGCGCCAGGCATGGGCCGACGTCCTCACCCTGACCCAGCTGCGCCACGGCAATGACGCGCCGGAGTGGGAGCAGCGGCTGGCAGAAACCTGCCGTATCGCCGAGGTCACCGCGATGCCGACGGGGCAGGGCCATGCGGCAGACGCCGCGCTTGCCGGGCAGATCAACGCTGCCCTGCTGCAGATCGGCTATCACGCTGATGAGGCGCAGGCGATTTCGCGACGGCTCTCGACACCGGGCGGCGAGGACGACGGCAGCTCGCGCACGGAGTTGACGGCGCGGCTGAAGGCACGCGCCCGCCTGGGCGAACAGACCGAGGCGCCGGGCCCGCGTCAGCCGGCTCCGCTGGCGCGCAGCGCTGTCGAGGAGGACTGCTACCGGCAGCTGCGCAGCCTGCCGTTCGGCAGCTGGTTCGAGTTCACCACCAACCAGCAGGGCGACCAGCACCGACAACGCCTTTCCTGGTACAGCCAAGTCACCGATCACGCCCTGTTCGTCAATGCGCGCGGGCAGAAGGTGGCCGAGTACACATTGGACACGCTGGCCCGCTTGATGGCGCAAGGGCAGTCACGAGTGGTCACCGAGGACAAGGGGCGGCTGATCGACCGCGCCTGGCAGGCGACCCTGCGCACCTTGCGCACACTGGCCGGCGATGACGCGGGAGAACGCGCATGACCAGCAGCGACCAGAGCCCGGCCGACACGCGTCGCGCACCCCGCCGCAGCGTTGCCGAGCTGGTGCCGGTCACTGACCTGATGAGCGGGCAGGTGGTTGGTCGTCTCGGCAACATCTCCGAAACCGGCATGCTGCTGCTGGCGTCCATGCCGCTGCGCGAGGACGCGCTGTACCAGCTGCAGTTTCCGCTGCCGATGGCGGGCGGCGTGCAGCAGGTCATCGACATCGGCGCCCATCTGCTGTGGAGTGAGCCCGCACATGTGCCAGGGCAGGCGTGGAGCGGGTTGCGCTTTCTCACCGTCAGCCGCGCACACCGCCACGCGCTGCGCGCATGGATCGAGCAGGATACTTCGGCAGAGTGAGCGCCGGTTCCAGCACAGCAGGGCGGCGCCGCTTGCGGCACAATCAACAGCTGTTTTCCTGCGAGCCTGCCTGATGACCCAGCACGACCCTGCCACCCTGTATGCCGCCCACCTGGCCACGCTGAGCCAGCGTGCCGAGCAGGCGTTGGCCCGCGGTGGTTTCGACCACCTGGTGGTGCCCAGCGGCCGTCTGCATTACCAGGTCTTCGACGATCGTGATTACCCGTACGCGGTGAACCCGCAGTTCAAGGCGTGGCTGCCACTGACCCGCGTGCCCGACAGCTGGCTGGTGTTCACCCCCGGCAAGCGGCCGCAGGTGATCTTCCATCAGCCGTTCGATTACTGGCACGTGGTGCCGGATGCGCCCAGCGGGTGGTGGGTAGAGCATTTCGACATCCACATCATCCGCACGCCGCAGGAGGCGCTGGCGCTGCTGCCCGGTAACCGTGCCCGCTGTGCAGTGCTTGGCGAACCGCAGAGCACGCTCGGCGACTGGGTGCCGAACAACCCGGCGCCGGTGCTGGACTATCTGGACTACCACCGCGCGTTCAAGACGCCGTATGAGATCGCCTTGATGCGTCAGGCGCAGGTACTGGGCGTGCGCGGCCACCGCGCGGCCGAGGCCGCGTTCCGCAATGGTGCGGACGAGTTCACCATCCACATGGCGTACTGCCAGGCGGTGGGACAGGACGCCACCGAGCTGCCCTACGGCAACATCGTGGCGCTCAACGAACATGCCGCGGTGCTGCATTACACCGAACTGGGCCGTCGCGCGCCGCAGCCGCTGCGCAGCTTCCTGATCGATGCCGGCGCCAGCGCGCACGGCTATGCCAGCGACATCACCCGTACCTACGCTGCCGCCGGCCACGACGAGTTCGCGGCGATGATCGAAGCCGTGGACCAGGCGCAGCAGAAGATGTGCGCGGCGGTACGCGCCGGCTTCGATTACAGGCAGCTGCACATCGATGCGCATCTGTCGTTGATGGGCGTATTGAAGGACTTCGGTGTCATCAAGGTGTCGCCACAGACGGCACTGGAGACCGGCGTGAGCGCGGCGTTCTTCCCGCACGGCATCGGTCACTCGATCGGCCTGCAGGTGCACGATGTGGCCGGCTTCGCGGCCAGCGATGCCGGCGGCCGCATCGAGCGCCCGGCCGGTCATCCCTATCTGCGCCTGACCCGGCCGCTGGAGCGCGACATGGTGGTGACCATCGAGCCGGGCGTGTACTTCATCGACATGCTGCTGGACGAAGTGAAGAAGGCGGGCCATGGCGATGCGATTGCCTGGGACCGGGTGGACTTCTTCCGGCCTTACGGCGGCATCCGCATCGAAGACGAGGTGCTGTGCACCGATGGCGAAGCGGACAACCTGACCCGCCCGGTGTTTGCGGCAGCGGCGGCGAACGCCTGAGCCGCTCGAAGTCCGAGGCACGTAGCGCGGGGCTCTGCCCCGCTCCCATGGCAACCGCCAGATCAACAGCGTGACGACCAACGGTCGTCACCTACCAACAGCGGAGCGGCCCGCCGCGTGTCCGTTGCGCAGGCCCCCGGTAGGTGACGACCGTTGGTCGTCACGCCGTTGCCCGCACCCCCGCGGTACGCCCGAACGGCACGGCCACGCCGCCGCGTGTCCGTTGCGCGGGCCCCCGGTAGGGGACGACCGTTGGTCGTCACGCCGTTGCCCGCACCCCCGCGGTACGTCCGAACGGCACGGCTGCGCCGCTGGAGCGTGACGACCAACGGTCGTCACCTACCGAAGGGGAAGGCCAAGGTCACCCGCCGCACCCCCGCAACAATCCCCCCTACAGGAACAGCTCTACCACGTCATTGGTGAACCGCCGTCCCAGTTCGGTCGGCACCCACAGCTCACCCTCGCGGGCCAGCCAGCCGCGCTGCTGCGCCGTTGCCAACGGCGCGGCAATCGCTTCAGCCGCCAGCCCGGTGCGCGAACTGAAATCGCGCAGGCTGAAGCCTTCGTGCAACCGCAGCAGATTGAGCATGTATTCAAACGGCAGCCGCTCGGCGCTGATTACCTCATCACCGCCGATCGACGCCGCAGTGCCGGCCGTGTCCATGAACGTCTGCGGGTGCTTGTGCTTCCAGCGCCGCAGCACCTGCTGGCCGGCACCCGAGGAAATCTTGCCGTGCGCTCCCGCGCCGATGCCGAGGTAGTCGCCAAAGCGCCAGTAGTTGAGATTGTGCGCGCTCTGCCGGCCCGGCCGTGCATACGCGCTGACTTCGTACTGCGCGTAACCGTGCTCGGCCAGCAGCGCCTGGCAGCGCTCCTGCATGTCCCAGGCATGGTCTTCGTCCGGGATGCCCTGCGGCGGCCGGGCGTGAAAGACCGTGTTGGGCTCCAGCGTCAGCTGATAATGCGAGAGGTGTGCCGGCTGCAAGGCGAACGCACGTTCCAGGTCATGCTCGGCGCTGGCCAGCGTCTGCTCGGGCAGCGCGTACATCAGGTCGATGTTGAAGTTGTCATAGCCTGCGTCCTGGGCCATCTTCACCGCACGCTCGGCCTGGCCGCTGTCGTGGATGCGGCCAAGGCGCTTGAGCGCTTCATCGTCGAAGCTCTGGATGCCGAAGCTCAGCCGGTTCACGCCGGCCCGACGGTACAGATCGAAGCGACCGTGTTCGGCCGTACCGGGGTTGGTCTCCAGTGTGATCTCGGCATTCGGCGCAAAGCGCAGGCGCGCCGAGGCCTGCTGCAGAAAGCGGTCGATCGCTTCGGGCGGAAACAGGCTGGGCGTGCCGCCACCGAAAAACACGCTGTGCACCACACGGCCCCAGACCAGTGGCAGGTCCTGGTCGAGGTCGGCCACCAGCGCGTCGATGTAGGCCTCGAACGGCAGCGCGCCCTTGGCCTGGTGCGAATTGAAATCGCAGTACGGGCACTTGCGTACGCACCACGGCAGGTGCACGTACAGCGACAACGGCGGCGGCACCAGCACCGGGGCCGGGTCGTGTGCGTGGTCGCCGGTGCAGGCTTCGCCGGGTGGGTGGGTGCAGTGCGTGTGGGAGGACGACATGGGTTTCATCGCGGGTGCCGGCAGCAGGTCGGTCGTGCAGTGGGGCTCAGGCGGAGAGCAGGCGCGCGCCCAGCTGCTGCTTGAGCTGCTGCAGCGCCCGTGCGCGGTGGCTGATGCGGTTCTTCTGCGCAGCGTCCATCTCGGCAGCGGTCAGGTTGTGCTGTGGGTCCAGGAACACCGGGTTGTATCCGAAGCCATTGCTGCCGCGCGCCTCGCGCAGAATCACCCCTTCCCAGGAACCCTCGCAGATCAGCGGCTGCGGGTCGTGGGCGTGACGCAGCAGGACGATCACCGCATGGAAGCGTGCGCTGCGCTGGTCGTCGGGTACCTCGGCCAAGGCCTGCAGCAGCTTGGCATTGTTGGCTGCATCGTCGGTCGGGCTGCCCGCGTAGCGGGCGCTGTACAGACCCGGCGCGCCGTCCAGTGCGTCAACGATCAGACCCGAGTCGTCAGCCAGTGCGGGCAGACCGGTCGCCCGGCAGGCGGCGCGTGCCTTGAGCAGCGCGTTCTCGACGAAGGTCAGGCCGGTCTCGTCCACATCACCCAGGCCCAGCTCGGCCGCCGAGCGGATCTGCAGCGGCAGGTCGGCCAGCATGGCCTGCATCTCCTTGAGCTTGCCCGCATTGTGGCTGGCCAGTACGAGGGTAGTCATCAGCGTGGCTCCAGCAGGTCCCAGGTGTTGCCGTACAAATCGCGGAACACCGCGACCGTGGCGTAGGATTCGTGGCGCGGTGCTTCCAGGAACTCCACGCCTGCTGCCAGCATCGCCGCATGGTCGCGCCGGAAATCGTCGGTGTGGAGGAAGAAGCCGACCCGGCCACCGGTCTGGTTGCCGATGCGGCTGCGCTGGTCCTCGTTGCTGGCACGGGCCAGCAGCAGTGCGGCCGCGCTGCCGTCGGTCGGCCCGACCACCACCCAGCGCCTGTTGCCCTGGTCGATGTCCTCGAGCAGGGCGAAGCCAAGCTTGCCGGTGTACCAGGCGATGGCCTCGTCGTACTCGGCCACCAGCAGGGTGGTCAGGGCAATGCGGCGGCTCATGCCGACAGCGCCGCCTGCTGGGCAGCCAGCAGTTCGCTCACACCCTTCTCAGCCAGGCCGAGCAGGGCATCGAGCTCGTCACGGCGGAACGCATGGCCTTCGGCCGTGCCCTGCAGCTCAATGAAGCCGCCACCGTCGTTCATCACCACATTCATGTCGGTGTCGCAGTCGCTGTCCTCGGCGTAATCCAGATCCAGCACTGGCGTGCCGCGGTAGACACCCACCGACACCGCCGCCACGGCGCCGAGCACCGGGTTGCGCTTGATGTCGCCACGCTTCATCAGCACGTTCACCGCGTCCACCAGGGCGACGTAGGCACCGGTGATGGCCGCCGTGCGGGTGCCGCCGTCGGCCTGCAGCACATCGCAGTCCAGCGTGATGGTGCGCTCGCCCAACGCGTTGCGGTCCACGCAGGCACGCAGGCTGCGACCGATCAGGCGCTGGATCTCCAGCGTGCGGCCGCCCTGCTTGCCGCGCGCCGCTTCGCGGTCGCTGCGGGTGTGGGTGGCGCGCGGCAGCATGCCGTACTCGGCGGTCACCCAGCCTTCGCCCTTGCCGCGCAGGAAGCCCGGCACGCGGTTTTCAACGCTGGCGGTGCACAGCACGCGGGTCTCGCCAAAGCACACCAGCACCGAGCCCTCGGCATGGCGGGTGAAGCCGCGTTGGATGACGACCGGACGCAACTGGTCAGGCTGGCGGCCGCTGGGACGGGAATCGGACATGCTGGGGGTTCCGTGAAGACAGGGGGGAACGCCGCCATGCCCGCACCCATGGCGGGGGCGGGCAGGGAGGCTGGAATAGGGCGGCTAGGGTAACATTCCCGCTTTGCGAGCATCGGAAACCCTCATGATTCGAAGCATGACCGCCTATGCCGGCGGCGAGCGCGCCACCCCGTGGGGCACGCTGGGCTGCGAGCTGCGCTCGGTGAATCACCGCTTCCTGGAGGTGGGCACGCGCCTGCCGGAAGAGCTGCGCGCGCTGGAGCCGCAGCTGCGCGAGCGCATCGCTGCCCGGCTGAGCCGCGGCAAGCTGGACCTGGTGATGCGCCTGCGCGCGCCGGAGTCGGCCGCCAGCCTGCAGGTTAACGAAGCGCTGCTGGGTCAGCTGGGCCAGCTGGCGCACCGGCTCACTTCCGACTTTCCCAACCTGCAGGTGAGCTTCACCGAGTTGCTGCAGCTGCCTGGTGTGACCCAGGGTGAGGCCGCCGATGCTGCCGCCCTGCAGGCCGAAGCGCTGGCGCTGTTGGAGCAGGTGCTGGACGGGTTCATCGCCGCGCGTGAACGTGAGGGCGACAAGCTGGCCACCGCCATCAGTGAACGTGTGGAGTCCATCGCACGCATTGCCGGTGAGGTCCGCACCCTGATCCCGGCCATTCGCGAGGGCCAGCGGGTCAAGCTGGCCGCGCGCCTGGCCGACCTGCCGCACCCGGTCGATCCCGGCCGCGCCGAGCAGGAGCTGGTGATGTGGCTGCAGAAGCTGGACGTGGATGAGGAACTGGACCGGCTGGGCAGCCACATCGTGGAGATCCGCCGGGTGCTCACCCAGCGCGAGCCGGTCGGGCGCCGCCTCGACTTCCTGCTGCAGGAGTTCAACCGCGAAGCCAACACCCTGGGCTCCAAATCGGTGGACAGCCGCACCTCCAATGCCGCCGTCGAGCTGAAGGTACTGATCGACCAGATCCGCGAACAGGTACAGAACATCGAATGAGCATCCAGCCCACGCCGAACGGCAAGCCCGCGCGCGGTACGCTGTACATCGTTGCCGCCCCCTCGGGCGCCGGCAAGAGCAGCATCGTCAATGCCACGCTGGCGCGCGATCCGCAGATCGCGCTGTCCATTTCCTTCACCTCGCGGGCGATGCGTCCGGGCGAGGTCAACGGTCAGCACTATCACTTCGTCAGTGCCGGCGAGTTCGAGCGGATGATCGCCGCGGGCGACTTCTTCGAGCACGCCTGGGTGCACGGCGACTGGAAAGGCACCGCCCGTCAGTCGGTGGAACCGCAGCTGGCCGCCGGCCAGGACGTGCTGCTGGAGATCGACTGGCAGGGCGCCCAGCAGGTACGCCAACTGGTGCCGGGCACGGTGACGGTGTTCATCCTGCCGCCCTCGCGGCAGGCGCTGCAGGACCGCATGCGCAAGCGTGGCCAGGACAGCGAGGCGGTGATCGCCCAGCGGCTGGGCGCGGCGCGTGAGGAGATGCTGCACTTCAACGATTTCGACTACGTCATCGTCAATGAAGTGTTCGACACCGCCGTCGATGAGCTGTGCGCCATCTTCACCGCCAGCCGCCTGCGCCGCGAGGCGCAGAAGGTCCGCCATGCCGGCCTGATCCAGGCGCTGCTCAGCCCCGAACCCGGGGAGAGCGACTGACCGGACGGGTCCGGGTCTGCAACTGGTTGATTCATAAAGGCTGGGGGCAGGGCTGGCTTGATTTTGTCCAGCCCCTGCCGCTACACTCCATCCCCTTTCCCTCATTCGACTGAGCGGCCGACCGGTCGCCGGGAGCCCGTATGGCCCGCATCACCGTAGAAGATTGCCTGGAAGTCGTTAACAACCGTTTCGAGCTGGTCATGATGGCGTCCAAGCGCGCCCGTCAGCTTGCCAACGGCGTGCAGGCCACGCTGGACAACAGCGAAACCGAAGACAAGCCGACCGTGCTGGCGCTGCGCGAGATCGCCGCCCGCAAGATCGACAACGCGCTGATCGACGAAGTCGAGAAGGCCGAGCGTGAGCGTGCCGAGCGCGAAGCGCTGGAGTGGGCCGCCGCGGAAGTGGTGGCCGATGAAGACATGTCGAAGAACGACGACTGATTGACTCAGTCAATCGTCTAGTACATGCCTGAAAGAGCCCGCCTTGCGCGGGCTCTTTCGCATTCAGGGTTTGCTGTTATTCGCCTGCTGGAATAGTCTGCGGCCATGAACCCAGGCCCCACTGCCAAGGTCGCCGCGCCGCCCGCCGCGGTTGTACCCGATTACGTCCTGCAACTTGAACGCGCGGCAAGCTATCTGCCGCCCGACCAGGTGCCGCTGCTGCGGCGCGCATGGGAGGTGGGTGCCTCGGCGCACGCCGGGCAGACACGCAAGTCCGGCGAACCGTACATCACCCACCCGGTGGCCGTGGCGCAGGTGCTGGCCGAGCTCGGCCTGGATGTCGAGGCGCTGATCGCCGCGATCCTGCACGACACCATTGAAGACACCCCGCTGACCCGCGAAGCCCTGGCGGCCGAGTTCGGCGAAGCGGTTGCCGAGCTGGTCGATGGCGTGACCAAGCTGGACAAGCTGAAGTTCCGCGACCGCCAGGAAGCGGCGGCCGAGAGCTTCCGCAAGATGCTGCTGGCGATGTCGCGCGACCTGCGCGTGATCATGATCAAGCTGGCCGACCGCCTGCACAACATGCGCACCCTCGGCGCGCAGAGCCGCGAGGCGCGCGGCCGCATCGCCCGCGAAACGCTGGAGATCTATGCGCCCATCGCCCAGCGCCTGGGCATGAGCCTGGTCAAGAGCGAGCTGCAGAACCTGGGCTTCAAGGCGCTGTACCCGTGGCGCCACGCGATCATTGAAAAGCACATCCGCAGCCAGCCGGTGGTGCGCCGCGAGGCGATGGCGCAGGTGGAGGTGCAGCTGAGCCAGCGCCTGGCCAAGGAAGGGCTGGAGCACCGGCTGGTGAGCCGGATCAAGACCCCTTGGAGCATCTACAACAAGATGCGCGAGGAGAACAAAAGCTTCGACCAGGTCATGGACGTGTTCGGCTTCCGGCTGGTGGTGCGCAGCGTGCCCAACAGCTACCACGCGCTGGGCTCGGTGCACGCCACGTTCAAACCGCTGGATGGCCGCTTCCGCGATTTCATCGCCATTCCCAAGGCCAACGGCTACCAGTCACTGCACACCGTGCTGTTCGGTCCGTACGGCTCGCCGATCGAGGTGCAGATCCGCACCGAGGAAATGGACCTGATTGCCGAGCGCGGCGTGGCCGCGCACTGGACCTACAAGTTCGGTGGTGACTCGCCCAACAGCGCGCAGAGCCGCGCTCACGCCTGGATCGTCGAGCTGATCGACTCGCAGCGCGCCGCCGGCTCGTCGCTGGAGTTCCTGGACAACGTCAAGGTCGACCTGTTCCCCGACGAGGTCTACCTGTTCACGCCCAAGGGCAAGATCCTGGCGTTGCCGCGCAATGCCACCGCCTTGGACTTCGCCTACGCGGTGCACACCGATGTCGGCAACACCGCCGTGGCATCGCGCGTGGACAAGAAGCTGGTGCCCTTGCGGACCAAGCTGGTGTCCGGCCAGTCGGTGGAGATCATCACCGCGCGCTCGGCCACGCCCAAGCCGCAGTGGCTGGAATTCGTGGTCACCAGCAAGGCGCGTACCGCCATCCGTCACCAGCTCAAGCAGCTTGAGCACGAGGACGCGGTGCAGCTGGGTCATCGCATGCTGGACCGCGCGCTGGAGGCCATGGATTCGTCGCTGGAGCGGCTGCCCAAGGGCCGCCTCGACGCCTTCCTGGCCGAACACCGCTTCCCGCGCCTCGAGGCCCTGCTGGCCGAAGTGGCGCTGGGCAACTGGATGCCGACCCAGGCCGCGCAGGCGCTGATGGCCTACGCCGAACTGCGTGGCGGCGCCGGCGGACGGCATTCGCAGGAGAAGATCCTGATCAACGGCAGCGAGCGCGGCGTGGTCACCTTCGCCAACTGCTGCCAGCCGATTCCGGGCGATGACATCATGGGCTACCACACCGCCGGCAAGGGCATCGTGGTGCATCGCATGGACTGTCCGAACCTGGCCGAGCTGCGCAAGTCGCCCGAGCGCTGGGTGCTGATCGGCTGGGATACCACGGTGTCCGGTGACTACGACACCTCGCTGATCGTCGAGGTGGAAAACGGCACCGGGGTGCTGGCGCAGCTGGCCGCCGCCATCGCGCAGAGCCAGTCCAACATTGAACGGGTGGATTATCTGGACCGCGATTTCAATGCCGCGGTGCTGGCGTTCAATGTACAGGTGCGCGACCGCAATCATCTGGCCGAAGTCATGCGTCGTCTGCGCCGCCTGTCGGTGGTGCAGTCGGTACGCCGGCAGTAGGCGACGCGGCGCCCGGTAGGTGACGACCGTTGGTCGTCACAGCCTGCTCCGGTAGGTGACGACCGTTGGTCGTCACGCTTTCCCCGGCAGCGGGGCAGAGCCCCGCTCTACGCGGTCCGGTACAATCAGCGCTCTGTTTTTTCGACTCACCGGAGTGCCGCATGTCCCGCAAGATCATCAACACCGCCAAGGCCCCGGCCGCCATCGGCCCGTACTCGCAGGCCGTGCAGGCCGGCAACACCGTCTACTTCTCCGGCCAGATTCCGCTGGACCCGGCCACCGGCGAGATCGTCGGTGCCGGTGACGTGGAAGCCCAGGCCCGTCGCGCCTTCGACAACCTCAAGGCGGTGGCCGAAGAAGCCGGCGGCTCGCTCGACCAGATCGTGCGCCTGGGCCTGTACCTGACCGACCTGGGCGAGTTCGCCAAGGTCAACGCGGTCATGCAGGACTATTTCCAGGCACCGTTCCCGGCGCGCTCCACCATCGAAGTGTCCGGCCTGCCCAAGGGCGCCAACTTCGAAGTCGACGCGGTGATGGTCATCGGCTGATCGGCTGATCGGCTGATGGCGCGCAAGGCGCTTGCAACCCCTGCGCTGGCACCGGCCGGCGAGGCCACGCTGGCGATGCTCGCCGGCGTCGGTCCGGCCGTGGCCGGCAAACTGCAGGCGCGTGGTCTGGCCACTCTGCAGGACCTGTGGCTGCACCTGCCGCTGCGGTATGAAGACCGCACCCGTGTCTGCCTGATTGAAGACCTGCGCACGGGCGTGCCCGCGCAGGTGGAAGGACGTGTGGTAGCGGTCGAGCGCGCCATGCGCAGGCGCCCGATGCTGAAGGTCGCCATCGAGGATGAAGGGCGCGGCACGCTGGTGCTGCGCTTTTTCCAGTTCCGCCAGCAGCAGCTGGGACAGTTCGCGGTGGGCAACCGGCTGCGGTGTTTCGGCACGCCCAAGCCGGGGCAGGTGGGGCTGGAAATCGTCCACCCCAGTTACCACGTGCTGGGCCGGCATGACGATCCGCCGCTGGGGGACAGTCTCGACCCGGTATATCCGGCCGTGGAAGGTGTCGGCCCGGCGACGATGCGCAAGCTGATCGGGCAGGCGCTTGACCGGCTGCCGGACGAGGCCTCGCTGGAACTGCTCCCGCCGGGCTGGCTCGACGGGTTGTCGCTGCCTTCGCTGCGCAGTGCACTGCTTACCGTGCATCGCCCGCCGGTGGATGCCGACCTGGCGGCGCTGGCGGCTGGCACCCACACCGCGCAGCGCCGACTTGCGCTGGAAGAGCTGCTGGCCCATCACCTCAGTCTGCGCCGCCAGCGCATCGCGCTGCAGGCGCACCACGCACCGCCACTGGCCGGTGCGGGCCGGCTGGCCAAGGCCCTGCTCAAGCAGCTGCCGTTCGCGCTCACCGGCGCGCAGCAGCGCGTGTTCGCACAGATCCGCCAGGACCTGGCCCGGCCCAGCCCGATGCTGCGGCTGGTGCAGGGCGATGTGGGTTCGGGCAAGACCGTGGTGGCCGCGCTGGCGGCGATGCTGGCGGTGGAGCAGGGCAAGCAGGTGGCGCTGGCGGCGCCAACCGAGCTGCTCGCCGAACAGCATCTGTTGAACCTGCGCAACTGGCTGCAGCCGCTGGGCGTGGAGGTGGCATGGCTGGCTGGCAAGGTCACCGGCAAGGCGCGTGCGAGCGTGCTCGAGGCGGTGGCCAACGGACAGGCGCAGGTAGTGGTCGGCACCCACGCGCTCATGCAGGAAGCGGTGGTCTTTCATGATCTTGCCCTGGCCATCGTCGACGAGCAGCACCGCTTCGGTGTGCATCAGCGCCTGGCGCTGCGCGACAAGGGCGCGGGCGCGCACAGCGTGCCGCACCAGCTGGTGATGACTGCCACACCGATTCCGCGCACGCTGGCGATGTCCGAGTACGCTGACCTGGATGTGTCCGCCATCGACGAACTGCCTCCCGGGCGCACGCCAGTGCAGACCGTGGCACTCAACGCTGACCGGCGTCCCGAGCTGATCGAGCGCATCGCGCTGGCCTGCGCGGAGGGGCGGCAGGTGTACTGGGTGTGCACGTTGATCGAGGAAAGCGAGGAGCTCGACGCCACGCCCGCGCAGGCCACCTATGAGTCGCTGCAGGCGCTGCTGCCGGGTGTACGGGTCGGTCTGGTGCATGGCCGGATGAAAGCGGCCGAGAAGCAGGCCACGATGGTGGCGTTCAAGGCCGGCGACATCGATCTTCTGGTGGCGACCACGGTGATCGAAGTGGGCGTGGACGTACCCAATGCTTCGCTGATGGTGATCGAGAATGCCGAGCGGCTGGGACTGGCGCAGCTGCACCAGCTGCGGGGACGGGTGGGGCGTGGCTCGGCGGTTTCGCGCTGCGTGCTGCTGTACCAGGGCCCGCTCTCTGCCATGGCGCGGCAGCGCCTGCAGACCATGCGCGAAACCAACGACGGCTTTCTCATTGCCGAGAAGGACCTGGAACTGCGTGGCCCCGGCGAGTTGCTCGGGACGCGCCAGACCGGTCTGGCCGGTTTCCGCATTGCCGATCTGGCCCGCGACGCGGGCCTGCTGCCGGGCGTACACGCGCTGGCCGACCGCTTGCTTGAGCAGCAGCCGGCGCTGGCTGACCGGCTGGTCGAACGCTGGATCGGCACCGCCGTGCGGTACGCCTCGGCGTAGCGCCGGGCTCTGCCCGGCGGCTCTTCGAACAGATCGCGGCGGTCTTGCCGCGCCTCGCGCTCGCCCGGTGCTATGCCGGTCGGGTCGCGATCAAGCCTCGCTTCGCGCTCGCCGGGCAGAGCCCGGCGCTACGAGTCAGAGCCGGCGATACGGCGTCGGTGGCCGGTCTTGCAACGCTGCGCGTCCCGGTCCACACTTCGTTGCCGCTCCGTAGACGGCAACCATGACCCAGAAGATTCCGCTGTTGATCGACACCGACCCCGGTGTGGACGATGCCTTGGCCCTGTTGATGGCCTTCGCCGATCAACGCCACGAGGTGGTCGCGCTGACCATCGCGGCCGGCAATGTCGGCCTGGAGTACACCGTACGCAATGGCCTGAAGCTGTGCGAAGTCGCCGGCCGCGACGACGTGCCGGTGTTCGCCGGCAGCCCCGATCCGCTGTTGCATCCGTCGGTCGATGCCGCGCATGTGCATGGCCGCGATGGGTACGGTGACGTGGATCTGCCGCTGCCCAGGCGTCAGGCCGAGGCCGAGCACGCGGCACTGGCGATCCTGCGGCTGTCCCACCAGTACAACGGCGAGCTGATGCTGGTGATGCTGGGCCCGCTGACCAATCTGGCGCTGGCGCTGAAACTCGATCCGACCCTGCCGCAGCGTATCGGGCGCATTGTGGTGATGGGCGGAGCGGTGACCTGCCACGGCAACATCACCCCCGCAGCCGAGTTCAATATCGCTTTCGATCCGGAAGCGGCCCACGTAGTGTTCACCGCGTTCCCGCATTTGAAGGTCTCGGACTGGGAAGCGACCGTAGCTCACGGGCTGCCGCTGCCGCAGGCCGAACAATGGCTGCAGGCCGACGATGCGCGTGCCCGGTTCTATGAGCTCATTTCGCGCAAGACCCGGGCGCTGTCCGAGGACAGCAGGGGTGACCGCTGGTTCACCGCCGACGCGTTGGCGATGGCCTGGGCGCTGAACCCCGATGGCGCGCTGCGGGTCGAGGCGCGGCCGTTGTCGATCGAACTGAACGGCACGTTCAGCCGCGGTGCTACCGTAGTGGACTGGAACCGCCAGACCGGGCGGCCAGACAACTGTGAGTTGCTGATGGAGTACGACCAGCAGCGCTTCGAGGCACTGGTCCGGCAGGCATTGGGCGCCTGACCCGTGCAGCCCCGGCGCCGCAGAAGCGCGGCGGTTCGGGGCCGGACGGGGCAGACTTGCCCCGGGCCGATGGCCGCGCTTATAATGCCGCTCTTAACTAGCCCACCAAGGTGTGCCGCCCATGAAGGCCGATATCCATCCTGATTACCGCGACGTCGTCTTCCATGACGTCACCTCCGACTTCAAGTTCCTGACCCGCTCGACCATGTCCACCAAGGACAGCATCAAGTGGGAAGACGGCAACGAGTACCCGCTCGTGAAGGTCGAAATCTCCTCCGCTTCGCACCCGTTCTACACGGGCAAGCACAAGGTGATCGACACCTCCGGCCGTATCGACAAGTTCCAGAAGCGTTACGCTCGCTGAGACCTGCCGGACCGAGCTTGAAGCAGCGGCCGCGCATTGCGCGGCCGTTTGCTTTTGGGGAGCGGGCGGCAATGCGGCGCTGGAACGCTGCGTTCGTGCCGCGTATGGACGCCTGCAACGGCAGCACATGCCGCGTCCCGGGTGCAGGCCGTCTACGACTTCCGTCTACCCCCTGCAAAATGCTGCTGTGCGATAATGCTCCGATCCCCGGCACAGGCCGAGGACGTCATTCACGTGCCTGACCAATGCGCTTGGGCAGGCGCCTTCCCATGAAGGAGCGCAAACAGTGTCCGATCTTGCTCAGGTCACGCTCAACGCCGGCGACACGTCGGTTGTTCTGCCGGTCATCAAACCCACTCTCGGCAACGACTGCGTCGACATTTCGAAGCTGACCAAGGAAACGGGGTACTTCACCTACGATTCCGGCTTCACCGCTACCGCCAGCTGCAAGTCCGCCATCACCTACATCGACGGCGACAACGGCGTGCTGCTGTACCGCGGTTACCCGATCGAGCAGCTCTCGGAAAAGTCGAGCTACGTCGAAGTGGCTTACCTGCTGATCAATGGCGAACGCCCGAGCGCCGAGCAGCTTGAGGCCTTCAATGCCGAACTGGCCGCCGAGGCCGATGTTGATGCGTCGATCAACACCCTGATCGGCAGCTTCGCCAAGGATGCCCACCCGATGGCGATCCTGGCGGCCTCCATCGCCCAGCTGTCTGCTCAGTACCACGCCTCGCTGGACCTTTCCGACGCCGACCAGCGTCGCCAGGCTGCCGTGCGCCTGATCGCCAAGGTTCCGACCCTGTCGGCGCTGATCTACCGCCACGGCAAGGGCCTGCCGGCCAACAAGCCGGATACCTCGCTGGACTACGTCAGCCGCTTCCTGAAGCAGACCTTCGAGTCGGCCGATGGCCAGTACGAACTGAACCAGGACGTGGTCAAGGCGCTGGACCTGCTGTTCATCCTGCACGCCGATCACGAGCAGAACGCCTCGACCTCGACCGTACGCCTGGTCGGTTCGACCGGTGCCAATCCGTACGCGTCGGTGGCCGCTGGCGTCACCGCGCTGTGGGGTCCGGCCCACGGCGGTGCCAACGAAGCCGTGTTGAAGATGCTTGAAGAGATCGGCAGCGCGGACAACGTCGAGTCGGCTGTGCTCAAGGCCAAGGACAAGACCTCCGGCTTCCGCCTGATGGGCTTCGGCCACCGCGTCTACAAGAACTTCGACCCGCGCGCCAAGGTCATCGGTGAGATGACCAGCAAGGTACTGCAGCAGCTGGGCGTACAGGATCCGCTGCTGGACGTTGCGGTGAAGCTGGAACAGGCGGCGCTGCAGGACGATTACTTCGTCGCCCGCAAGCTGTACCCGAACGTCGATTTCTACAGCGGCATCATCTACAAGGCGCTGCAGATCCCGACCGAGATGTTCACGGTGATGTTCGCCCTGGGCCGCACGTCCGGCTGGGTGGCGCACTGGCTGGAACAGCAGGTCGACCCGGAGATGAAGATCGGCCGTCCGCGCCAGGTCTACACCGGTCACGACGTGCGCGACTACCAGGGCTGATCGCTCCGGCGGACGCAGCTTGAAGAACGCCCCGCATCGCGGGGCGTTTGCGTGTCCGGTATCGTTCAGGTCGCCAGGTCGGCCTGATGGATCAGCAGTTCCAGGCGGGCCCCGCCAAGCGGCGACTGCAGCGCTTCCAGGCTGCCACCATGGCGTTCAGCAATGGCTCTGGCCATGGCAAGGCCCAAGCCGAAGCCCCCCGCATTCCGGCCCAGCCGGACATACGGTTCAAACACCCGCTGACGATCCTCTACCGCGATTCCTTCGCCATCGTCGTCGATCCGGAAGCGTATCGCCTCGTCGACCCGATCGATGGTGATCTCGATGCGGCTCCTGGCATGCGTACAGGCATTTCCGACAAGGTTGCGAAGTGCCAGCTCCAATGCGGCGGCATTGGCATTGATGGGGGGCAATGGCGCGTGGTGCAGGCTGAAGGCAATATCGGCGCGGCCTTCGATGACGTGCAGCACCGCACGCATCAGGCTTTCAACATCCACCTGATCCCGCTCCACGATGGGCATGCGGCCGAAACGCATGTATTCAACGCCGGCATTGGTCAGCGCCTCCAGCGTCTCCAGATCGGCGCGCAGATCCTGGACCAGCGCGTGCGTTGCAGGGTCGAGGTCGTCCTGCTCTTCCAGATAGCCGGTAGTGAAGCGCAGCCGTGCCAGCGGCGTACGCATCTCGTGGGCAACCGCCTGGCTCATCAAACGCTGTCCGTCGAGCAGGGCCTGCATCTGCGCCGAGAGTTCGTGCAATGCCAGGCCGAGCGGGCGCATCAATCGCGTGCGCATGCGTGGCACATCCTGATTGAACTCGTTGGCATGCATGCCGCGAACCGTTGCATCAAGCAGGTCGACATCATGGCCCAACCACCGGATGAGCAGAAAGATGGGGGCGGCAATGGCACCTGTCAGCACGAGCAGCAGTTCGACGATATCGCCCGCATCGAACAGATCGATATCCTCCTCGAGGTCCGCGCCGGCCTCGGTCTCGCCCACGCGCAGAACCATATCGGTGCCTGTCAGCTGCCCGTAGCTGGTTCTGTCATCGTCGGTAAGCACCACGCGGCCCTTGGAAAGCGCCCGCTGCTGGTCGGCGTCGAGCATCCCCCCAATGGCCTGCCTGGAATACAGGGCGAGGGAGCGCTGGACCTGCAGCTGCAGTGCGCTGAGGGCGGCTGGGCGCGAGGCGGGCGGGATGGCCAGCAGCTGCTGCTGGATCAGGGCGTGGGTTGCCCGGCTCTGCAGGATCATCGCCCGGTGCTGCTGCGCTGCGCTGATCCGGTCCCAGATGAACATGCCGGCCACCAGCAGCAGTGTCTGGCCGACAGCCAGCACAATGCAGTAGCGCAGGTAGAGAGCGAAGGCTGTTCCTGTTCGCCAGGAACGCCTGCTCATTGCCACGTGCCGGGGCTGAACAGATAGCCGCGGCCACGCACCGTTCTGATGCGCAGAGGTTCCTGTTCGTTGTCGCCCAGCTTGCGTCGCAGGCGCGACACACGGGCATCGATGGACCGATCCATACCATCAAAGTCGATACCACGCAGCGCTTTGAAAAGCTGTTCACGATTTACGACCTGCCCGGCATTGCGCGCCAGCATCAACAGCAGATCGAACTCGGCAGTGGTCAGCTGTACCGGCTGATCGTCCAGCTCGACCATCCGTCCTTCAGGATTGATGCGCAGTGTGCCGAAGGCGATGGTTGTGGAAGCAGTCGCCGGGCTCTGGCGGCGGCGCAGATGTGCACGCAGCCGCGCAAGCAGCACCCGGGGCTCGACGGGCTTGGGGATGTAGTCGTCGGCCCCCAGCTCCAGCCCGAGCACATGGCTGATGTCGTCACCGCGAGCGCTGAAGATCAGCAGCAGGCCCTCGTAGCGGCTGCGCATCTCGCGGCACAGGTCCATCCCGTCCATGTCCGGCAGCTGCAGGTCGAGAAGAACCACATCAGGGGTGCTTTCCGCCAGCCGTTGCAGTGCCTGCGCGCCGTCAGAGGCGCAGACAATGGTGAAATGATGGGCGAGCAGGTACCGCGAGATCATCTGTGCAAGCCGGACATCATCTTCCACAAGCAGGAGTTTTGGCATTGACCAACCGAGGGGTGAGCGAAGAGGAAAATGCTATGAGGCGGCCTTGCGGAACGATATGGGGATTTCTGCAAGAAGCAGATCAGAGGTGAGCCGACGACGTCCAGCGTTGCGGTTACATTCGCTTACTGATGGCAGCGTTGCGTTACAGATCCACTGCAGGCGCACTGAGGAGAGGGCCGGCGCACCGAAGCACACTAGGGACTCCAACCAAACGGAGTTTCACCTCATGAAGTACTTCATTACCTTTACCGCTGCTCTGACTCTGGCTGCTGCTGCCCCGCTGGCCTCGGCCGCCGATCTGGACCGTGAGGGGGTCTACGGCGTCGTCGGTATCGGCAAAAGCGACATCTTTGCACCCGCAAAGAACGGCCAGGGGACACGCAAGCAGAAGTTGAAGGATGGGCGTTTCGCCTACACGCTGGGCGCCGGTTACCGCTTGAACAACAACCTGGCACTGGAGGCGGATTTCAGCAGTCAACTGGGCGGACGAAAGTCCTCGAAGAAGAACGCAGGGCGAGCCAAGGACATGATGACCGGACGCGCGCTGTCGGTCTCCGCGTTGGGCATCCTGCCGCTGGGTGAATCGGTTGAACTGTACGGGCGCGCCGGTCTCGGCTACCTGCAGGGCAAGTACAGCCCGGCCGCAGGCAGTGACGCGCGTCGGACGCGCAGCACCGCTTTGGCACCTGTCTACGGAGTCGGCGCGAACTTCCATGTAAGCAAAAACAGTTTCCTGCGTACCGAATGGACCACCATGAAGACCCGCAGCGGCAACAAGGCAGCGCAGGCTGCCGGTGGCAACCGGCTGCACAATCGTCAGATCAACATTGCCTATGGCTACAACTTCTGAGTCGCGCTGGCTGAGGCCTCTGCGCCACTGAGGCCGGCCCGAGGAGCAGGCGGATGAGTTACCTGCGAGGCATCTGGTACATGCAGCCGCAAGGACTGCGAGCATGTCCTTCAACGTTGTCCCGGGCGGGAAGCCCGCTGCAGCCGTCACGCGTCCAGTGGGCCTGGCACGACCCGGATCACGATCTGGGCATGGTGCACATCAGCAACGATACGGCGGGCCATTGCGATGGTCCCGCCGTGTCGAAGTGTGGTCGCTACGTTCTGGCGCTGGAGGGCGAATGCTGGATGCTGGCCTCCAGCGGCAGCAACGCGTGGCGGGTGCTGAGCGCTGCGGAGTTGATCGAGGCGATCGTCCTGCGTGGGCTGGCCGCGGTGCTCTCGATGCTGGACGGGAGCTTCGCCCTGGCGCTGTGGGACCGCCCGAACCGGCAGCTCTCGCTGGCCCGCGACCGGTTCGGGCAGCGCAACCTCTACTACGGCTGGAGAACCGAGGGACTGGTGTTCGGCAGCAGTCTGGGAGCGCTGGAACGCACGACACCGTCGCAGCTGGATCTGCAGAGCATCAGCATCTATCTGGCACGTGGCTGTGTGCCCGCGCCATATTGCCTGCTGCAGGACACGTTCAAGCTTGCGGCAGGTGCCTGGTTTGCGGTCGGACATGCACAGCTGCGTGCAGGTGCGAGCGGACATGTGCCCGGCATACAGCAGCGGTCGTACTGTTCTGCACCAGGCATGTGCGGGCGCGCCGGGCAGCCGCCGGCAGGGGGGCAGACGGCGGCGCTGCGTCGCATCGACCTGATGCTGCACGGTCTGCTCGAAGCGAACCGAAAGCGACGGCCATTGACATCATTGCTGACCGGTGGCTCCGCTGCGGCACTTCTGGCAGCGGTTGCCCAGGTGCAGTCGGGTGTCCAGCTGCATGCCTCATCCCTCATCCTGGGCAAAAAGGCGGACGACGTGTGCCACTGGAACCGGGCGGTGGCGCGCCAGCTTGGGCTCGCCCACGAAGAGTTTTACTGCGGAGGCGGCACCCTGCTCGATGGGGTGCTGCGTCTGCTGGCCGGCTGTGATGAACCCTGCGCGGATGCCGGGACGCTGCAGCATGCACTGGCCCATTGCTGGGCTGCGGGTGGAGACACCACCATTGCACTGAGCGCAGCGGGCGCCGATCGGGTGTGGTCAGCGGATCAAACTGCGCTGCTGCCGGGCTGGGCGTCGGCTGCGCGGCGCGTCTGTCACCGGGCATGGCGGAGAATCCATGAAGGGCGTCAGCCACCGCAGCCCGGGCCCGTGCTGCTGGCGGCCATCCCGACAGACCACCAGCGACGCGATGCGGCCACTGCCGCCTCGGCCCGTGACCCTCTGTGTGCCGGTTTCACGATGGACCTCGGCGACGGGGTACTGCCGGTCATCGCCGCTGGGGGCAGGCAGCGCTGCGCACAGGCCCTGCTGCCATGGCTGCAGCGCGACCTGGTCGAACAGGCGGGGCAGCTCTCCTTGCGGCCGCGCGATCATCACCAGATCCGGCCCCAGGCGCTGCAGCAACTGCTTGCGCGGTATCTTCCGCATGCACTCGCTCTGGCACCGATCCGGACCCGCACCACACCGCTGGCCTGTTGGCTGCGCGGGCCGCTGCGCGACTGGGCGCATGCGCTGCTGGCCTCTGCGTCAGATGAACTGCGGGGGCTGGATGATCGGATGTACCGGGCGCAATGGGATGCCGTCCTGGCGGGCGCTGACGATTGCACGCTGGTGTGGCGGTGGCTGCTGATGCTCCACTGGCATCAACGGCAGGGTGTGCACCGGGCCGGTTGAGAGAGCGCCAGCGCGTGCCCGCCTGCCGCTGGCACTGACGCCCCTGCCGGCTGCGCGCTCAGGTTCCCAGCAGCGTGCCGTCCTGCTCGGCCAGAAGCTGGCGCAACTGGGAAAGGGTCGCACGGCGTTGCGGTCTGTCATCAACGATGGACAGTGGTGACTGGCGCAGGGCGTCGTAGGGCAGTACCAGCAGCTCGAAGGCCAGCTCGTCGGCACTGAAGGTCCACAGCGGGACGTCGAGGCTGTGCTCGCGGTCCATCCGCAGCCGACGCGTGTGCGCCTGTGCGGGAATCCCGTGGTCGTCCAGATGGCGCTGCACCGCATCGGCATCATCACTGTGCAGATACAGTTGCACCGGGCTGCGTGCATCAGCCGTGCCGTCCAGTACCGGGCCGGCAAGGCGGGGGGCAAAAGCGTGCAGGAACTCCATTGCCTCCACCGCGCTCTGCCGCCGTTGGCGCAGCGCCGCAACATGGGCAGCGCCGGCGAACAGACGCTGATGCTCGCGCAGTGCCTGCTCGATCTCAGTGTTGCGCGGCAGCGATGCATCGTCGTGGATGCCAAGCCTCTCGGCGGCCTTGCGCTTGGCCTGCTGGTAGTCGTGCAGGCCGCTGTCGGCCATCAACCGCGCCGCTTCGTGGGCCACCCGCAGCCGGCGCTGACGGGTGGAGTGGCTGGCATGCGGGCTGGAACGGTGCATGCGATGACTCCAGTGAGGCCAGCCGACAGCCTATCCCAGGCCACCGTTCACGACCATCACCGCGCCTGCACTGCGGTGGATGCGTGGCTGGCGCGGTCAGCCCGCGCCAACCGGCAGATCAGAAGATATCGAACGCGGCCGCGTCGGCCTGCGGCGTGTTGTACAGGTCCACGTCGTAGTCCTGCAGGCGGTCGAGGTCTTCTTCCTTGACCCATTCGGTCGCGCCATTGAGGCTGGTCTGCACCATGCCGGCCGGCGGCTCGTTCAGCGCGATGGGCGCATCCTTCAGCGCGACCTTCATGTACTCGATCCAGATCGGCAGCGCGGCGCGGCCACCGTATTCGCGGTAGCCCAGCGAACGGAAGTCGTCGCGCCCCACCCACACCGTGGTGGCCAGCGGGCCACCGAAGCCGGAGAACCATGCGTCGCGGTGGTCGTTGGTCGAGCCGGTCTTGCCGCCCACGTCCTCACGGCCGAGAACCTTGGCGGCAGTGCCGGTACCGCGCTGGACCACGTCGCGCATCATCGACACCAGCTGGTAGGCCGTGCGCGCATCGATGGCGCGCGGCGCGGTACGGGCATCGGGGTTCGGCGGCGTGGCCGGCTGATCGGCGCTGGGCTCGGCGGCAGCGGCACTGGCCGGCGGTGCGACCGCACCGAAGTTGAACCCATCCACGACCTGGTTGGCCGGTTCACCGTGGCTGGTGCCGGCGCAGTCGCGGCAGGCCATGGCCGGGTTTTCCTTGAACACCACATTGCCGTCGCGGTCGGTGACCTGGTCGATCAGCCAGCTGTCCACGCGCGAGCCGCCGTTGGCGAACACCGCGTAGCCGCGTGCCACTGACAGCGGGGTCAGCGAGGCGGTGCCCAGCGACATCGACAGGTTCGGCGGCAGTTCGGCCTCGGCAAAGCCGAACTGGCTGATGTACTTGCGCGCATAATCCACGCCCATGCCGTCCAGCAGGCGCACCGAAACCAGGTTGCGCGACTGTACCAGTGCCTCGCGCAGACGCATCGGCCCGCGGAAGCCGCCGCCGTCGTTCTGGGGTGCCCAGGTCTTGCCGCGACGGTCGCGGAACACCACCGGCGCGTCGAGCACGATCGAGGCCGGGTTGTAGCCCTTGTCGAACGCTGCCGCATAGATGAACGGCTTGAAGCTTGAACCCGGCTGGCGCCGTGCCTGGGTGGCACGGTTGAACTTGTTGCCGGAGAAACTGAAGCCACCGACCAGGGCGCGCAGCGCGCCGCTGTTGGCGTCCATCGAGACCAGCGCGGACTGGCCGCGCGGAATCTGATCCAGCAGCCACTGGCCTTCCTTCTCGCCCACCCGCACGCGCACCACGTCGCCGCGCTTGAGCAGGGTCGCCGGGCTCTTGTTGGTCCAGCGCGAGGCGGCGGTCGGCAGCACCACTTCATTGCGGTTGGCCAGCACGACGGTCGCGCTGCCATCAGCAGCGGTGGAGGCCACGATGGCCGGCAGCAGGCCGGCCTGGGCAGGAATGCCGGCCAGGTGAGTGGCCAGGGCGGCAGCATCGTCATCCGCGCCCAGCGTCACTTCCTTCTCCACGCCATGCCAGCCGTGGCGGTGGTCATAGAGCAGCAGGCCGTCGCGCACGGCGGTGTTGGCTGCGGTCTGCAGCGTGGCATCGATGGTGGTGGTTACGTGATAGCCCTTGTTGACCACATCGCCACCGAAGCGGGCGATCATTTCCTGACGGACCAGCTCGGCCACGTACGGGGCTTCCACCTGCACCGGCGGCTCGTGCGCGGTGGCATGCATCTCCACAGCCTTGGCCGCATCGGCCTCGGCCTGGGAGATGAAGCGCAGGTCGGCCATGCGCTGCAGAACGTAATTGTCACGACGCTGGCGGGCGCGCTCGGGGTTGGAGAGCGGGTTGCCGGAGGAGGGGAATTTGGGGATGCCGGCCAGCGAGGCCATCTCGTCCAGGTCCAGCTGATCCAGCGACTTGCCGTAGTAGAACTGGGCTGCTGCAGCCACGCCGTAGGCGCGGTTGCCGAAGAAGCTCTTGTTCAGATACAGCTCGAAGATCTCGTCCTTGGTCAGCTCGGACTCGATCTTCCGCGCCAGCAGGATCTCGGCCAGCTTGCGCGTGTAGCTGTACTCCGAGCTCAGGAAGAACTGCCGGGCTACCTGCTGGGTGATCGTCGAACCGCCCGGCACGCGCTTGTCGCGGGTGGTGGCCAGCAGCCACACCGCGCGGGCGATGCCCTTGTAGTCAACGCCGCCATGCTCGTAGAAGCGGGCATCCTCGGTGGCCAGGAAGGCCTGCTTCAGCCGCTCGGGCACCTGGTCCATGCTGACCGGGCTGCGCCGGGTCTCGCCGAACACCGCCATCAGCTGTCCATCGGCTGCGTAGACGTACATCGGCTCCTGCATCTCCACGTCCTTGAGGGACTGGACATCGGGCAGCCGGGAGGAGATGGCGTAGTAAAGGCCGCCGGCCGCGGCCGCGCCAATCAACGCCAGGACCAGGGTCAGGATCAGGGTCCAGCGCAGCCAGCGGCGAAAACGTGTCATCTGGGACAGATTCCGTTTGCAGATTTCGTGGCCGCAGAGTATAGATTACGCAGGGGATGGGCTGGGGCCCTTCCTGGGGAGTGCAAGGGGAAGCCGCGTCGTCGGGTGACATTCTGTGAAGGTGTCTTCACGGCATGCGGTTGCTGATTGCTAAGAAAATGTTCAATGCTTGCGCACTTTTGTGCCCAAGTGCCCGTCGGCAGGGGAAAAACCGTGGGGCTCATCCCGAAAAGCCAGACGCCGCTCATCGGCGTCGATATCAGCTCGACTGCGGTCAAGCTGTTGCAGCTGTCACGCAGCGGCAACCGCTTCCGTGTGGAACATTACGCCGTGGAACCCCTGCCGCCGAATGCGGTGGTGGAAAAGAACATCGTCGAGGTCGAGGCCGTCGGCGAAGCGATCCGGCGTGCGGTGAACCGCTCCGGGACCAAGGCCCGCCAGGCGGCGGCCGCCGTGGCCGGCTCGGCGGTGATCACCAAGGTGATCCCGATGCCGGCCGAGCTGGACGAGAACGAGCTGGAAGCCCAGATCGAGCTTGAGGCGGTCAACTACATTCCGTATCCCATTGAAGAAGTTAACCTGGACTTCGAGGTGCTTGGCCCGATCGCCAACAACCCCGAAATGGTCCAGGTGCTGCTGGCCGCCTCGCGTTCGGAAAACGTCGAATTGCGTCAGTCCGCGCTGGAACTGGGCGGGCTTGCCGCCAAGGTGATGGACGTGGAGGCCTTCGCGGTCGAAAACGCCTTTGCCCTGGTTGCCAGCGAGCTGCCGGTATCCAGCGACGGCGTGGTGGCGCTGCTGGACATCGGCGCGACCATGACCACGCTGAACGTTCTGCGCGGGGGGCGCAGCCTGTACAGCCGTGAGCAGGTGTTCGGCGGCAAGCAGTTGACCGACGAGATCATGCGCCGCTACGGGTTGAGCTACGAGGAAGCCGGACTGGCCAAGCGCCAGGGCGGCCTGCCGGAAAGCTACGAGCTGGAAGTGCTCGAGCCGTTCAAGGAAGCCTCGGTCCAGCAGATCAGCCGCCTGCTGCAGTTCTTCTATGCGGGCAGCGAGTTCAACCGCGTCGACCACATCGTGCTCGCCGGCGGCTGCGCCGCGCTGGCAGGCCTGCCCGAGCTGGTGGAAGAGCAGCTGGGGGTGCCCACCGTGGTGGCCAACCCGCTGGCGCAGATGACCCTGGGCCCGAAGGTGCAGGCCCACGCGCTGGCCCAGGATGCGCCGGCGCTGATGATCGCCACCGGTCTGGCGTTGAGGAGCTTTGACTGATGGCCCGCATCAATCTTCTGCCCTGGCGCGCCGAGCGCCGTCGGCAGCGCCAGCGCGAGTTCTACGGCATGCTGGGGCTGGCCGCCGTCGGTGGTCTGCTGCTGTCGCTGATGGTGTGGTTCTACTACGACCGCCAGGTCAGTGGGCAGACCGACCGCAACACTTTCCTGCAGACCGAGATCAAGAAGGTCAAGGAACAGAACAAGGAGATCGACCGTCTCGACGCCCAGAAGGAACGTCTGCTGGCGCGCAAGAAGGTCATCGAGGAACTGCAGGCCAAGCGCTCGCAGATGGTCCACCTCTTCGACGCGCTGGTGCGCACCATTCCCGATGGCGTGGTGCTCACCGCGCTCAAGCAGGAGGGCGACGTGCTCACGCTGGAGGGGCGCACTCAGTCCAACGCGCGGGTTTCGGCCTACATGCGCAACCTGGAGACCTCCGGCTGGATGACCAACCCGGAGCTGTCGATCATCGAAGCGCGCACGCCGGACAAGGAAGGCCGCACCGGTCCGCTGGCCGACATCAAGGCGCTGCCGTACGTGTTCGTGGTCAAGGTCAAGCTGCCAGCGCAGAGCGAGGACGCGGTGAATGTCGGTCTCGACGACCCGGCTGCGGCACCGGTCAGTGCCGATGCGGCCGACCTGGCGCCCGGCATCGCGCCGCCAGCTGACGGGCCCGCAACGGATGCTGCGGCGCCGGCTGTCCCGGCTGCGCCGCCCGTACCGGCCACACCGACCGCGCCTGCAGTGGAGGGCAGCCGCCTGGCACCGCCGCCACCGGTGGAACCCGGCAAGGCACCGTCCAGCGTGCAGAAGGGGGCCGCATGAGCCAGAAGAAATTCAACATCAACGAACTCGACTTCAACGACATCGGCAACTGGCCGCAGAAGGCCAAGGTGGTGTTCTGCCTGCTGGTCGCGCTGCTGATCATGGGGCTGGCCTGGTTCGTGGCCATCAGTGGCAAGCGCGAAGAACTGGGCAAGCTTGAGCGCAAGGAAGTGGAGCTGCGCGCGGAGTTCGAAAAGGAACAGGGCCGTGCGGTGAACCTGGAGCCGCTCAAGCAGCAGCTGGCCCAGATGGAGCAGGTACTGCAGCAGATGCTGCGCCAGCTGCCGAGCAAGACCGAAATGCCCGACCTGATCATCGACATCTCGCAGACCGCGCTGGCCAGCGGCCTGGTCAACGAGCTGTTCGAGCCGGCGTCGGAGCAGGTACGCGAGTTCTATGCCGAAAAGCCGATCAAGCTGCGCATGGTCGGCAGCTATCACCAGTTCGGCGCCTTCGTCAGCGGCGTGGCCTCGTTGCCGCGCGTGGTCATCCTGACCATGCACGACATCAACCTCAAACCGAAGGACCCCAAGACCGGCATCACCGCCTCCACCCGCAGTGGCGCGCTGGAGCTGTCCGGCACGGTCAAGACCTACCGCTACCTGGATGAAGTGGAGATGGAACAGCAGGAAGCGGCTGCCGCCGAAGCGGCCGCCGAAGCCGCCAAGACCCGCAGGAAGGGAGGCCGGAAATGAGGCCTGGCATGATCGGGCGCGGTGCGGCGATGTTGCTGCTGGTACTGCTGGCCGGGTGCGGCCGCAGCGTCACCAGCACGCCGGGCGATGCACCCAACCTGGAAAAGTGGGCCGCCGATGTCCGCGCGCGCCCAGCGCCCGCTCTCGAACCGCTGCCGGTGATGCAGCAGTTCGAGACCTTCGAGTACTCGGCCCAGGGCATGCGCGATCCGTTCACCGATGCGTGGACCAACCCGCAGGGCAACAACGGCCTGCGTCCGGACCCGAACCGGCGCAAGGAGCCGCTGGAAGCCTTCCCGCTGGACAGCCTGGACATGGTCGGCACCATCGGCACCGGGGCAGGCACCGTGGCGCTGGTGATGGCGCCGGACAAGGTGACCTACCGCGTGCGCCCGGGTGTCTACCTGGGCCAGAGCGATGGCCGGGTGACCGGGGTCCGCGAGGACCGCATCGAGCTGATTGAACTGGTGCCGGATGGTGCGGGGGGCTGGCTGGAACGTCCGGCCTCGCTCGCACTTGAAGATCAATGAATGATTATTGGGGAATAGCACGATGACCTTTCACAATGCCCAGGGGCCGCGTTCCATCCGGCGCAACGCCCTGAACCGCATCAGCGCGCTGGGAGTCGCGCTGCTGCTGGCCTGTGGCCCGGTGGCGGCGGCACAGCCGGCGACGACGGCTGCTGCACCGGCGGCGGCAGCGACGGCAGCGCCGACCGCGCCGACCGCACTGGCGGTTTCCAAGATCGACTTCAAGCGCGGCGACGATGGCGCGGGCAAGCTGATCCTGCAGTTCGACGGCCAGGGCGCAAACCCGGACCTGCGCAACCAGGCCGGCAGCGTGGTCATCGACGTGGGCAATGCACGCCTGCCCGAGCAGCTGCAGAAGCCGTTGAACGTGGTGGACTTCGCCACCCCGGTACAGCGCATCGACGCCAAGCCCTACGGCGGTGGCACGCAGCTGGTGCTCAGCACCCGCGGCCAGTACGCATCGCTGGCCTACCAGAGCGGCAATGAGTATGTGGTGGAAATCACCCCGAGCCAGGGCGTGCCGGCTACCGGCGCGGTCAGCGCCGCGGCGGTGACCCAAGCGGCCACGGCGCTGGCCCAGCGCGGTTACAGCGGCCGCCCGGTGACCTTCAACTTCCAGGACGTGCCGGTGCGCACCGTGCTGCAGCTGATCGCCGAGGAGTCCAACCTCAACGTGGTGGCCTCCGACAGCGTGCAGGGCAACGTGACCCTGCGCCTGGTGAACGTGCCGTGGGACCAGGCGCTGGACATCGTGCTGCGCGCCAAGGGGCTGGACAAGCGCCGCGACGGCAGCGTGATCTGGGTCGGCCCGCAGGCCGAGCTGGCCAAGTTCGAGCAGGAGAAGGAAGACGCGCGCATCGCCATCGAGAACCGCGAGGACCTGATCACCGACTACATCCAGATCAACTACCACAGCGCGTCGGCGATCTTCAAAGCCCTGACCGAAGCGCGTGGCATCGGCGGTTCCAGCAGCGGCAGTGGCGGCCAGGGTTCGGCTTCGCAGGAAGACAGTGGCTTCCTCAGCGGGCGTGGCCGCATCGTCGCTGACGAGCGCACCAACATGCTGATGATCAGCGACATCCCGAAGAAGGTCGAGCGGATGCGCGAGCTGATCTCGAAGATCGACCGGCCGGTCGACCAGGTTCTGATCGAAAGCCGCATCGTCATCGCCACCGATACGTTCGCCCGCGAGCTGGGGGCCAAGTTCGGCATTTCCGGCAGCCGTGACAATGTGTTCTTCGGCAGCAATGTCAACGACAACAACACCAACATCAACGACCAGGCAGCACGCGACCTGGAATACCAGCGCGCCTATAACACCTGGGTGGCCAACGGGCAGACCGGTGCGGCACCGATCCGCACGCCCAACACCATCACCCGCGGGCTGATGTGGAACCTGCCGGCGGCCGTGGTCGGCAACAGCCCCGGTTCGCTGGCCTTGTCGATCCTCAATGCCGGCTACCTGCTGGACGTGGAGCTGTCGGCCATGCAGGAAGAGGCGCGTGGCGAGGTGATCTCCAACCCGCGCGTGGTGACCACCAACCAGCGCGAGGCGCTGATCAAGCAGGGCAAGGAAATCGGCTATGTGACCATTTCCTCCGGCGGCACCGGTGGCAGCCAGGCCAACGTGCAGTTCAAGGAAGTCGTGCTGGAGCTCAAGGTCACCCCGACCATCACCAACGACAACCGCGTGTTCCTCAACATGCAGGTCAAGAAGGACGAGGTCGACCAGTGGATCGAGCTTGATGGCTACGGCACGGTGCCGTCGATCAACCGTCGCGAGGTCAACACCGCGGTGCTGGTGGAGGATGGCCAGACGGTGGTGATCGGTGGCGTTTACGAGTTCAGTGATCGCAGCAGCATCCGCAAGGTGCCCTTCCTGGGTGATGTGCCGTTCCTGGGCAACCTGTTCAAGCAGCGCGGCCGCGGCAAGGACAAGGCGGAGCTGCTGGTCTTCGTGACCCCGAAGGTGCTGCGCGTGGCCAAGGGCAACTGAGGGCTCCAGGCAGGTGACGACCGTTGGTCGTCACACGCTTGCCGTTGCGCTCACCGCTGCCGCCGCCGACGCGGCAGCCCGCGCCGGTTGTCCGCCATTAACCCAATCTTGATGCCTTCAACGGCGCAGGCTGCGATGATGGGGAACCGTGCCTGCTGCCGTTGGTCCAAGCGTCATGATGCCTACCGATACCGCTGTTCCGCCGTTGCCTTCCGTTGGTGATGCGTCCATGTCCCGCCTGCATGCGGCCTTCGGTGCGCTGCGCGAGGGGCTGTGCAGCGAGATCGTCGGGCAGGACGCGCTGGTCGAGCGCCTGTTGATCGCGCTGCTCGCCGACGGCCATCTGCTGGTGGAAGGCGCGCCCGGGCTGGCCAAGACCACGGCGATCCGCGCGCTGGCTGCGCGGCTGGAAGCCGACTTCTCACGCGTACAGTTCACACCTGACCTGCTGCCGGCCGACCTGACCGGTACCGAGATCTGGCGCCCGCAGGAGGGTCGGTTCGAGTTCGTGCCGGGCCCGATCTTCCATCCGATCCTGCTGGCCGATGAAATCAACCGGGCGCCGGCCAAGGTGCAGTCGGCGCTGCTGGAAGCCATGGGCGAACGGCAGGTCACCGTGGGTCGTCACACCTATCCGCTGCCGCCCCTGTTCCTGGTGATGGCCACCCAGAACCCGATCGAACAGGAGGGCACGTTCCCGCTGCCCGAAGCGCAGCTGGATCGTTTCCTGATGTACGTGCGCATCGGTTATCCCGACACGGATGCCGAAGCGCAGATCCTGCGTCTGGCCCGCGAGCGCGCGCGTGGCGCGTTGCAGGCACCGCCGGTTTCCCCGGCGAAGATGCCGCTGCAGGATGTGCATGACGCGCGCGCGGCGGTGCTCGACCTGCATATGGCACCGGCGCTGGAGCGCTATCTCGTGGAACTGGTGCTGGCCAGTCGCGAACCGGCCCGCTACGACGCGGCCCTGGCGCGACGTATCGCCTGGGGTGCCAGTCCACGCGGCTCCATCGCGCTGGAACGTTGCGCGCGCGCGCGTGCATGGCTGACGGGCCGAGACTTCGTCACCCCGGATGACGTCCGTGCCGTGGCCGTGGACGTGCTGGCGCACCGTGTGCTGCCCAGCTACGAAGCCACTGCCGAAGGCTGGGATGGCACCCGGCTGGTGCAGGAACTGCTGGCCCGCGTGCCGGCGCCCTGAGCAACGGCGGTTGGCCATGCAGGTTGAAGCCCTTTCTCCCGACAACGGCCGCGTACCGACGTTGGCCGAGCTGGTCGCACTACGCGGGGCGGCCATGCGGCCGCCGGCGCCGCGGCATGGGCGGGTCGGCAGCAGCGGCCAGGCACCCGCGGCCCTGCGCGGCCGCGGCATGGAATATGCCGAGTCGCGTGAGTATGTGCCCGGCGATGATGCGCGCCACATCGACTGGCGTCTCACCGCGCGCAGCGGTCGTGCCCATACCAAGCTGTTCCAGGCCGAGCGCGAACGGGTCACGCTGATCGTGGCCGATACCGATCCGGCCCTTTATTTCGGCACGCGCTGCCGGTTCAAGTCGGTGCAGGCCGCGCGGGTCGGTGCCGTGGCGGCATGGTCGGCACTGCGCCGTGGCGACCGTGTTGCAGCGCTGCGCGGCAGCGATGCCGAAGCGCCGGTGCCGCCGGCAGGCGGTACCCGGGGCGTGCTGCGGGTACTGGACGCACTGTGCCGCTGGTACCGGCAGCCGCCACCGGACGATGCGGGTCTTGAGCGCGCGCTGCAGCAGACCACGCGGGTGCTTCGCCCCGGTGCGCGCCTGCTGGTGCTGGCCGACCCGCAGCGCGCGCTGGCGCTGCCGACCGCGCGCTGGGCTGCGTTGGCACAGCACCATGAGGTCGACCTGCTGCTGCTGGTCGATCCGCTTGAACTGGAGCCGCCGGCAGCGCGCCTGCCGTTCTTCGCGCAGGGCCAGCGCGTGCAGCTGGACCTGCAGCGAGCGACGGTCCGTGCGCAGTGGCAGGCGCATTTCGTCGCACCGCTGCAGCAGCTGCAGCAGCAGCTGGGGGCGCAGCGGCTGGCCGTTCATGTGGTCGCCACCGATGCGCACAGCGCGGCCTGGCTGCAGCCGGGCCTGCAGGAGCCGCGCCGATGAGCGCCAGCCTGCCACTGCGCGATGTGCACCTGCCGCCGCCACCCTCGCTCTGGCCGCCCGCGCCAGGCTGGTGGCTGCTGGCCGCTGTGCTTCTGCTGCTGGCCGCCATTCCGCTCTGGCGCGCGTGGCGGCGGCGTCGTCGGCGTGCCGCATGGGCGCGCGTCTTCCAGCAGGAACTGAGCACGGCCGGTGACGACCTCGCCCGCCTGACCATCGCCGTCACGCTGCTGCGCCGCGCGTTGCGCGAGCGGCGGCCGGACAGCGCGCAGCTGCGCGATGCGGCGTGGCTGCAGGCCGTGGACCCCACCGGCCAGTTGTCTCCGGCGCAGCAGGCGCTGCTCGGCGACGGCGCATACCGGCGGCAGGTCGATGCCGCCCAGGTGCAGGCGTTGCTGAGCTGGATACAGCGGCGATTCGTCGACCTGCTGCAGGAGCGCCAGCCATGACCGTAGCCGGTTGGACGCTGCCGGAGATGGCGCTGGCCTGGCCATGGGCGCTGCTCGCCTTGCCGCTGCCGCTGCTGATGTACCTGTGGCCGCGCCACAGCGCAGCCAGTGCCGCGCTGCGCGTGCCGTGGCCGGCACAGCTGCTGCGCCAGCTCGACGAAGGCGCCGGCAGTGGTCCGCGCTGGGTCAAGCAGCTGCTGCTGTGGCTGGCGTGGGCCGCGTTGTGCGTCGCACTGGCGCGGCCGCAGTGGCTGGGCGATGCGGTCAGCCCGCCGGTGCAGGCGCGGCAGCTGATGTTGGCGCTGGATGTGTCCGGCAGCATGAACGAGCCGGACATGGTGCTGGGCGATCGCGCGGTGCCGCGGCTGGTCGCGGCCAAGGCCGTGCTGGCCGACTTTCTTGACCGCCGCGCGGGCGACCATGTGGGTCTGCTGGTGTTCGGTGACCGCGCCTACGCGTTGACCCCGCTGACCGCCGACCTGGCCAGCGTGCGCGAACAGTTGAACGATGCGGTGGTCGGTCTGGCCGGGCGCGAGACCGCCATCGGCGATGCGATCGCGCTGGCGGTCAAACGCCTGCGTGACCAGCCGGAAGGACAGCGCGTGCTGATCCTGCTCACCGACGGGGTCAGCAATGCGGGCGTGCTGACTCCGCTGCGGGCGGCCGAACTGGCCGCAGCCGAGCAGGTGCGGGTCTACACCGTCGCCTTCGGCGGCGATGGGCGGATGAAGATGTTCGGCTACAGCGTAGGCCAGGGCCGCGATCCGGTCGATGAGGCGACGCTGCGGCAGATCGCGCAGACCACGGGTGGACGGTTCTTCCGCGCACGTGACACCGGCCGGCTGGCGGGCATCTACGCCCAGCTGGACGAGCTGGAGCCGGTGCAGCAGCCTGGGCCTGCGCTTCGGCCACGGCAGGAGGCCTACATCTGGCCACTGCTGCTGGCGCTTCTGCTCGGTCTGTCTGCGGGCCTGTGGCCGGAGCGGCGCCGATGAGCGCGGACCTGCTGCCGTGGCTGCACTGGGCACGACCGTTCTGGCTGTGGGCGCTGCTGGCTGTGCCACTGATCATGCTGTGGGCGTGGTCGCGCGGACGCCGCAGCGTGGACTGGCAGGGCCAGGTCGACGCCCACCTGCTGCCGCATCTGCTTGAGGCAGGGGTTTCCCGGCGCGCGCGCTGGCCGTGGGCAGTGGTACTGGGCTGGGTGCTGGCCGTGCTGGCGCTGGCCGGTCCCGGCTGGGAGCGGCAGGCGCAGCCGCTGCTGCAGCCGCAGGCGCCGCTGGTGGTGGCGTTGGATCTGTCGCGCCGCACCACCGCCGCCGACCTGCCGCCGAGCCGGTTGCTGCAGGCGCGCGCCAAACTCGCACGGCTGCTGCAGCAACGCGAAGGCGGCCAGCTGGCGCTGCTGGTCTACGCCGACGATGCCTATACCGTTGCCCCGTTGACCGATGACGTGGCCAATGTTGCGCTGTATCTGGATGCGCTGTCGCCGGAGGTCATGCCGGCCGACGGACAGCGCGCCGACCGCGCGTTGGATCAGGCCATCCGCTTGCTGCAGCGCAGTGGCGCGCGCAGTGGGCGCATCCTGCTGATCACCGACCGCGCCGACCGTGAGGCGATCGATGCGGCCACGCAGGCGCTCAGCCAGGGCATGCGGGTCTCGGTTCTGGGGTTGGGGACAGCGGCCGGCGCCGCCTACCGCGACGGCCAGGGCGGCGTCGCCAGCGCCGCACTGGACGAGCCCAGCCTGCGCCAGCTGGCGCAGGCTGGTGGCGGCCGCTATCAACGTCTGCGTGCGGACGATGCCGACCTGGCTGCACTTGACGTACTGCGTGCCGACGGACCGCCCCTGCCGACGGGGCAGGGCGGTGGCACGCAGTGGCGCGACCAGGGCTATTGGCTGCTGCCGCCGTTGATGCTGCTGGCGCTGTTCGCCTTCCGCCGGCGTAGTGCCGGTGTGCTCGTCCTGGCCCTGCTGGTGGGCATGCCGCTGCAACAGGCCCGCGCGGCAGCGCCGGCAGATGTGCGGGGTGCCGCGCAGGGCACGCTGTGGCAGCGCGCCGACCAGCGCCAGCAACAGCAGATGGAACAGGGCGTGCAGGCCTACCGCGCCGGGGACTACCGCAGTGCGCAGCGTTTCTTCTCGGGCATCGACAACAGCGAAGGCTGGTACAACCTGGGCAACACGCGTGCGCGCCAGGGTGATCTGGAGGGCGCCATCGCCGCCTACGACCGTGCGCTGGCGCTGCAGCCCGGCATGGCCGATGCCGAGGCCAACCGACGTGTGGTCGATGCCGCACGGAGGCGCAAAGCGGACGCCCAGCAGCCCGGCAACCAGGGGCAGCAGGGCGACAAGCAGCGCCGCGGTGAGCAGGGCCGCACGGGCGAAAACGAGCAGCGCAACGCGCAGACCCAGCAGGGCCAGACCGGTCCGGGGCAACAGCAGAGCGGGCAGAACGGAGCGCAGGGCACGCGCGGGTCCGGCGACCCGACGGCCGCGCAGGACGGTCATGACGCCGCAGGCCGCGCGCCGCCTGCGGGTGAGCGTGATCGTGCGGCATCGACGCAGCCGGGCGGTGCGGCAGCCGACCCCGAGCAGCAGCAGCGTGCCGATGCGCAGCAGCGCGAGCGCATGCAGCAGGCCATGCAGAACGCGCCGCAGGCCGGTGCCGATGAGGACGGGCAGGCGGTGCGCAGCAACGGCCGCACGCCGCAGCAGCGCGAACAGCAGCAGGCCCTCGAAGCGTGGATGCGGCGCGTACCCGACGAACCGGGTGAACTGCTGCGGGCCAAGTTCGAACTGGAAGCCGAACGCAGGAAACGAGAACGAGAGTGGTGACCCCGATGAGCCCTGCCGCCCCCCATCGCCGATGCGTCATCCACGCACTGTTGTGTCTGCTGCTGTGTCTGCCGATGCTTGTCCAGGCGCAGACCCGCGCCTGGCTGGACCGGTCGCAGGTGGGGCTGGGCGAGACGGTCACGCTGAACATCGAAACCGACAGCGCTGCATCGCCGGACCTTTCGCCGCTGCAGGCCGACTTCGAGGTGGGCAGCCAGTCGCGCAGCCAGCAGACGCGCTGGAGCGGTGGGCGCACCCAGCGCAGCACGCTGTTCGGCTTTGCGTTGACCCCGCGTCGCAGTGGCAGCCTGACCGTGCCGGCACTTTCGCTTGGCAGCGCCCGCACCGCGCCGCTGCCGCTGCAGGTCGATGCGGTTGCCGGCCGTAGCGACAGCGATGCACGCGCCTTCATCGAGGTGGTCGTCGATGATGCCAGCCCCTACGTGCAGCAGAGCGTGGGCGTGGTGGTGCAGCTGTATTACGCCGCCCAGCTGGCCGCCGGTGAGCTGGTGTTCGATGCGCCCGACGGTGCCTCGCTGCAGGTGGTCGGCCAGGACCGCAGCGATGTGCAGGAGATCAACGGGCGTCGCTACAACCGGGTGCAGCGCCACTACCTGCTGGTACCCGAACGCAGCGGCGCCTTGACCCTGCCAGCAGCGCGCTTCAGCGGCCGTACCGCAGGCGGCTTTTTCCAGGACATGTTCGGCACCGATCCCGGCGATGGCCGCATCAGCGCCGCCAGCAGCACCCAGGTGCTGCAGGTGCAGCCGCAACCTGCCGACGCGCCGCTGCCGTGGCTGCCATTGCATCAGCTCAGCCTGCGCTACACCCAGGTGCCGCGGCAGGCCCAGGCCGGGCAGGCCGCCACGGTGGAGGTGGAGGCCAGGGTGCGCGGCGCGACCCGCTCGCAGTTCCCGGCGCTGCCCGTGCCCGATGCCGTCGACGGCGCCCAGCTGTTTGCCGAGCCCGCGCAGTACGAGGAGAGCTTCGATGGCGCCACGCCCGTGCTGCGGGTGACGCGCCGCTATGCCGTGGTGCCGCGCGCCGGTGGCACGCTGCAGCTGCCTGGCCTGCAGATGGCATGGTGGGACGTGGGCGCCGGGCAGGCCCGCCAGGCCAGCCTGCCGCCCCTGCCGTTGCAGGTGGCCGCCGCTGCCGACGGTCAGGGTGCCGGGACGGTACAGGCCATCGACACGCAGTCGGCGCTGCCCGATGACGCGACCGGCGTCGCGCCAGCGAGCGGCACGGCGACAACGGACAGGCCGTGGCTGGCCGCAGTGGGAGCGCTGCTGCTGCTCTGGCTGCTGACGCTGGTCTGGGGCTGGCGTCGGGGACGTCGCGCGGCCCTGCCGTCGGCTACGTCGGCCGTGGCCGGACCGGCACGCTCATCGCCGTCCACTGACGCAACCACCTTGCGGCGGCTGCTCGATACCGGTGACCTCGGGGAAGTGGCCGACCACCTGTGCGCCATGGCCGGTGTGACGCGGCTGGAGCAGGTGATCGAAAAACTGGGTGATCCGCGTCAGCGCCAGGCGCTTATGGATCTGCAACGGGCGCGCTGGGCCGGTCAGGGCGATCTGCCTGCGGTACGACGGGCGCTCAGACAGGCCTTCCATGACCGACCGCACTGGTCGACACGCAGCGAACCTGCCCAGACTGCACTGCCGCCCTTGTACCCACCCGGTTGAATCCGGGCGCGGGGCGGCCTTTGCTACAGTACTTTCATTTTCGAGGATTCCGCCCGATGACAGCAGACCGCCCCGCCAAGAAGAAGATGCCCTTGCACTGGAAAATGGGCATCGGCTTCGCCATAGGCCTGGTGTTGGGTCTGCTGGTGCACGCCCTCGGCGCGCAGATGCCCGCGTTGATGGATGCGGCGCGGCTGGTGATGAACTACGTCACCACGCCGGCGTCGGGTCTGTTCCTCAATCTGATCTTCATGCTGATCGTCCCGCTGATCTTCTCGGCGCTGGTGATGGGCGTGTCGGAAATGGGCGACGTGCGCGCGCTGGGGCGGATCGGCTGGAAGACGCTGGCCTACACCGTGGTGTTGTCCAGCGTCGCGGTCGGCATCGGTCTGGTGCTGGTCAACCTGCTCAAGCCCGGCGTGGGTGTCGACCCGGCGCTGGCCAACCAGCTGCTGACCGAGAACATGGAGCGCAGCCGGGAGATCGTCGCCAACATCCATGGCTCGCCCAAGGGCGTGGACATGCTGCTGTCGATCGTGCCGAGCAACGTGGTCGAAGCGGCGTCCAGCAACGGCGCCATCCTGTCGCTGATGTTCTTCGCGCTGATGTTCGGCATCGGCATGGTGCTCACCGACGATGAAAAGGTCGCACCGCTGCGCCGTGCCATCGAAGGCATCTTCGAAGTCTCGATGACCCTGATCAACCTGGTCATCCGTCTGGCGCCGTACGCGGTGGCCTGCTTCATGTTCAACCTGGCCGCACTGTTCGGCTTCGAACTGCTGATCCGCCTGGGCGCCTATGTAGGCGTGGTGGTGCTGGCGCTGGCCCTGCACATGGTGGTCAGCTACGGCGTGGCGGTGTGGCTGTCGGGACGTTCGCCGCTGGCGTTCTTCCGTGAGACCCAGGAAGCCACGGTGATGGCCTTCTCCACCGCATCGAGCAATGCGACCCTGCCCACCGCGCTGCGCGTGGCCGATCAGATGGGCCTGCCGCAGCGCGTATCGCGCTTCGTGCTTACCGTGGGCGCCACCGCCAACCAGAACGGCACGGCGTTGTTCGAAGGCGTCACGGTGATCTTCCTGGCCCAGTTCTTCGGCGTCGATCTGTCCATCGGCCAGCAGATGATGGTGATGGCGGTCTGCATCCTGGGCGGTATCGGCACGGCCGGCGTGCCATCGGGCTCGCTGCCGGTGGTGGCGATGATCTGTGCGATGGTCGGCGTCAATCCGCTCGGGATCGGCCTGATCCTTGGCGTGAATCACTTCCTGGACATGTGCCGCACCGCACTGAACGTGACCGGCGACCTGGCACTGACCACGCTGGTTGCCAAAGGCGAAACCGAAGAGGCTCCCGTGGTGCCGCCGGTCAGCCGCTGAACCGCGTACGACGGCAATACCTGCAGAGCCCCGTAGCGCCGGGCTCTGCCCGGCGAGCGCGCAGCGCGGCTGGCAGCCAGTGACGACCAACGGTCGTCCCCTGCCGCAGAGGCAGCGCTCGCTCGTCGCCTGGGTGATGATGGCTCATTCACGTCACGCTGCTGCAATGGGCGCTGGGATCGGCCAGTCATGCGCCGCTCTGTCCCATATGGGACAATGACCCGCCCGCACGTCCGCGGCCGCCTCCCGATTCCGACAGAACCATGACGCAGCCCACCCGCCGCCAGTTGGCCAACGCCATCCGCTTCCTTGCCGCTGATGCGGTCGAAACCGCAAAGTCCGGCCATCCCGGCATGCCCATGGGCATGGCCGATATCGCCGAAGTGCTCTGGAACGACTATCTCCGCCATAACCCGAACAACCCGAAGTGGTTCAACCGTGACCGTTTCGTGCTGTCCAACGGGCATGGCTCGATGCTGCAGTACGCGCTGCTGCACCTGAGCGGCTACGACCTGCCGATCGAGCAGCTCAAGCAGTTCCGCCAGCTCGGCAGCAAGACCGCCGGCCACCCGGAGCACCATGAAACTCCCGGCGTGGAAACCACCACCGGTCCGCTGGGTCAGGGTCTGGCCAACGCTGTCGGTTTCGCCCTGGCGGAGAAGCTGCTCGCCCAGCGCTTCAATCGCCCGGAGCTGGAAATCGTCGACCATCGCACCTGGGTGTTCCTGGGCGATGGCTGCCTGATGGAAGGCGTGTCGCACGAAGCCGCCTCGCTGGCCGGCACCTGGGGTCTGGGCAAGCTGGTCTGCTTCTGGGATGACAACCACATCTCCATCGATGGCAACACCCAGGGCTGGTTCACCGACAACACGGCGGCGCGTTTCGAAGCCTACGGCTGGAACGTGGTGCGCGACGTGGACGGTCACGATCCGGAGAGCATCAAGGCCGGTATCGAAGCCGCGCTGGCCCAGGACAGCAAGCCGACCCTGATCTGCTGCCGCACCACGATCGGCTTTGGCTCGCCGGCCAAGGCGGGCAAGGAATCCAGCCACGGCGCCCCGCTGGGCAAGGACGAGCTGGAAGCCACCCGCAAGGCGCTGGACTGGAACTACGGCCCGTTCGAGATTCCCGAAGAAATCTACGCCGGCTGGCGTGCCGGCGGTACCGGCACCCTGCGCCAGGCCGAGTGGGAACAGCAGTTCGACAAGTACGCCCGCCAGTACCCGGCTGAAGCCGACGAACTCACCCGCCGTTCGCATGGCGAACTGCCGGCCGATTTCATCGCCCAGGCCGATGCCTACATCGCCAAAGTGGCCGCCGAAGGCCCGACGATCGCCTCGCGCAAAGCCTCGCAGCTGGCCATCGAAGCGTTTGCCCCGCTGCTGCCGGAAATGGTGGGTGGCTCGGCCGACCTGGCCCATTCCAATCTCACCCTGTGGAAGGCCAGCAAGTCGGTTGCCACCGATGATGCCAATGCCAACTACGTGTACTACGGTGTGCGCGAGTTCGGCATGAGCGCCATTGCCAACGGTCTGGCGCTGCATGGCGGTTTCCTGCCGTTCGACGCGACCTTCCTGGTGTTCAGCGACTATGCCCGCAACGCCGTTCGCATGAGCGCGCTGATTCCGGCCCACGCCATCCATGTGTATACGCATGACTCGATCGGTCTGGGCGAGGACGGCCCGACCCATCAGCCGGTTGAACATCTGGCTTCGCTGCGTTACATCCCCAACAACGATGTGTGGCGCCCCTGCGATGCGGTCGAGTCGGCGGTCAGCTGGAAGGCGGCGATCACCCGTCAGGATGGCCCGAGCTGCCTGGTCTTCAGCCGCCAGAATCTGCCGCATCAGCCGCGCAGCGCCGAGCAGATCGCCCAGATCGAGCGCGGTGGCTACGTGCTGGCCGATGCCGCCGGCACCCCGGATGTGATCCTGATCGCCACCGGCTCGGAAGTCGGCCTGGCGGTGGAAGCCAAGGCCGAGCTGGATGCCGCCGGTCTGAAGACCCGCGTGGTGTCCATGCCGTCCACCGACGTCTTCCTGCGTCAGGATGCCGCCTATCGTGAATCGGTGCTGCCCAATGCCGTGCGCAGGCGCGTGGCCATTGAAGCCGGCGTCACCGGTTTCTGGCGCCAGTTCGTCGGTCTGGACGGCGCGGTGATTGGTATCGACACCTTTGGCGCCTCGGCGCCGGCCGATGCGCTGTACAAGCACTTCGGCATCACCACCGCGCACGTGGTGGAGGCAGCCAAGGCGCTGTAACGCAACAGAAAAAGGCCGGCGCAAGCCGGCCTTTTTCGTTCAGGACGCCGCGCGGTGCCCGCTGCTTGCCGGTCGGTCCGACGCACCACCACCGCGCTGCGCGCTCGCCGGGCTGAGCCCGGTGCGGCCAGGACAGGGGTGATCGCATCCGTTCACTGGCAGCTGGCGCGGCCGGTCTTGTGGTTGATCGCACCGTGGGCGATCAGCAGGTCCGCCATTTCCTTGAAGCCGTGTTCGCAGGCGCCGCTGAGCGGGCTCTCGTCCAGTTTCGGTTTTTCGTTCACCGCCACCACGTTCACGTCCGGGTGGAACTGCAGCATGTACTTCACCGTGTCCACGCGCCCATCCACTGCCGCCACCATGAACAACGTCTCCTGATCGCTTTCACGGGCGTCGAAGTCGGTCTCGTCCTTGAGCAGGCCATGCAGGTACTTCACGACCTCCACATTGGGGCCCATCACGGCGGACTTCAGTGCGTTGTAGACATCGGCGCGGTCGGTCGCGCGGATGTCCGCGCCGTGCTCGACCAGGTAGCGCACGATGTCTTCATAGCCGATGAACGCCGCCCAGCCCAATGCGGTCTGGCCCAGTGACGCCTCGTCCTTGGCTTCCAGATTCTGGCCAGCGTCGACCATCGCCTTCACCTTTTCCAGGTTGCCCTGCTTGACCGCATCGAACCAGGCCGCGTCCGGTCCCTGCGATGGCGCCTCGTAGAAATTGCGATGGGCCAGCAGCGTCGGGTTGGAGATGGTCTGCATCTGCGCCAGCGGGTACCGGAACTGCGAAAGGTCGGCACGGGGAACCGACGTGGCGGAGGGCGTGGTAGCGGCGGTGCAGCTGGCCAGGGCCAGCACGCACAGCGGCAACAGGGAGTGCATCAGACGCATGTCCGGATCTCGCGGTAACGGAAACCGGTCACTCTCGCACCTCGCCTGCCACGCTTAAACCCTTGATGTGAGACAGATATTTCCGGGCTGTGGGCGGCGCTGACGCCCGTTTTCAGGACCGGTCAGATGGTGCTGCCGGTGCGCCCGTGCACGTGAGCGCCAAGCGCAGCAGCCGGGCATTGAGCCATGCGCTGACGCCTGCGCGTGTCTGCAGCCCCATCCTCTGCAGGTACAGGGCGTGCCCTGCTGATCTGCGCTGCCAAAGCGCCGCCCATACTGTCCGCAGCGTCTGCGCGCGCGTGGCGGTGTTGGCCTTGAGCCACCCCAGCGCCTTGGCCAGTGCTTGCTCCTCAGCGCTGAAATCGCTGCCCAGCGGATAATCGGGCAGGGTGCCGTCGGCACGGAACGGCGCCAGCGCGTCTGCGAGTGCCTGCGGGGTGTTGCGCTGCTGACGCGCCGCGTCCAGGCCGACGGCGCTGCGCAGCTTGCGTGCGGCACTGGCCTGCTCCTGCAAGGTGGTCTGGAAGCGGCCCTCGGTGATGGCCAGCATGGCCCGCACGCAGTCCTCGTCGGTCAGCCCGCGCAGGTCGGCAAGGCCGTACTCGTTGAGGTGAATGTCACGCAGGTGACGCGGAATGGTGACGTGGCCGTAGTTCCAGCGCACGTTGGACACGCGCTGGCCGCCTTCATCGCGCGCGGCGCGGAACATCAGCACGCTGCGCCCTTCGGGCAGCGCATGGGCCATGGCGACGAAGTTGTACTGGCCGCCCACACCGGAGACCACGCGACCATCTTCCAGCGCATCGGAGACTGCGGCTCCCAGCGCGGTGGTCATCATGCAGGAGTTGAAGAAGCGTGCGTGGCGGCGCTGCAGAGCCTGCAGTGCCGGGTCGTTGCCGTAAAGCTGGTTGATCTCGCTGATACGGCGCATGTCGATCGCACGGCACTGGTCCGGCGGCAGGTCGCGCAGCCATTGGTAGAACTGCGGTGAACCGAGGTAGAAGGCACCGTGCAGATACTCACCTTCGGCGTCGAGCGTGGCATGGTCCGTGGTGCTGGCCGTGCCATCGTGCAGGCGCTGCATCAGCGCCCGGTCATCGTGCACCCTGCGCTTGATCACGCCGCACTCGACCAGCACGCGGAAGCCTTCGTTGAGCATTTCGCTGCAGCCGTACAGGCCGTGCTCGAAGGGATCCAGGCCACCGATTTCCTGCACCAGCGGATGGTCGGCCAGCTGCGGGTCCAGCGCATGAAGCACGCGCCGGTAGCGCGCATTGTCGGTGTGGCGAAGGACCAGCGCATGGCTCAGTGCGTCGGCCAGCGCGCCGATGCCGATCTGCAGCGTACCGCCGTCGCGCACCAGCGTGCTGGCATACAGACCGATGGCATGGTCGGCGTCGGTCACCGGCTGCCGGGGCAGTGCGAACAGCGCCGGATACGGACCCGGTGGCGTCACCACCAGGTCGAAGAAGTCCTCGTCCACCGCCGCAGTGCCGCCCAGCCAGGGCAGCTGTGGGTCGATCTCGGCGATCAGCAGCGGCCGCGGCAGGCCGCGTGCGGCGATCGCATCAAGGGTGTCCTGGGTGATGTCGTTGTTGCATGACAACGACAACCGGGTGCTGCCCTCGCGGCGCGCGACCTTCTGCACGATGGCGTGCGGCGCGCGCTGCGCCACAGCGTCGGCTGCATGGGTGTAGTTGAGGCTGGTATAACTGCTCTGCGCCTGCCGTGAGCCCAGCAGGGCGCCGGACTGCATGTAGAACTCCTCGACCTGCACATGCGCGGGCAGACGGTCGCCGCGCATTGCATCGGCGTAGGCCAGGCGCGGGAAATCGGCGCCGAAATGGCGTTGTGCAAACGGGCCCAGAAAGCGGGCTTCCAGGCCGTCGCCGTGTGCCTGGGGCGGGTTGAGTGACAGGGCGGTGTACAGCTGCAGCGGACGCTCGGCATCGTTCTCGATACGCGCGTACAGCGCGTTCAACAGACGGTGCGGCTTGCCCAGCGCCAGCGGCGCGGCCACGCGCAGCGGGCCTTCCACACGGGCCAGCAGCCAGTCCACTGCTGCTTCCAGGTCGCTCGACTGCTCACGCATGTGCGGTGTTTCCGTTGCCGATGAACATCGATTACAGCATGTCCGGCTTGAACCGGCCGCGACGCGATACTTCCGCACCAGAGACCATGAACTTTCCGTCGCCGCGGTAGTGCACGGTGCGCGGCAGCCGGGGGCGCCGGGCGACGTGCGCGTGCACGATCTCCCAGATGAAAAGGTTGTCCCGTCCGATCCGGCTGCCGTCGTGCAGCCGGCACTCGAAGCTTGAGTGGCATTGACCCACCAGCGGTGCCTGCACCTGGCGGGCCGGCACGGCATCAAGCTCGAACCGCGCGAACTTGTCGACCTCGCGACCGCTGCAGTTGCCGATGTCCACCAGCGTGTCGAGCAGCTCCACGCCAGGCACGTTGATCACACATTGCCCGCTGCGGCGCGCCAGCGCGAAGCTGTGGTTCTCGTTCCAGATGTAGGTGGCCAGCAGCGAGGGCGAAAACCCCATCACCATGTGCCAGCCCAGCGTCATCAGGTTGCGCTGCCCCTTCCACGCTGTGCTGACCAGCACGATGGGACCGGGTTCAAGCAGGCGACGGGCCTGTTCGACCGGAAAGTCATGCTTGCGCAGTGCTTTCATGCGGGGCTCCACACGGGTTTCGGTCATGCTCGCGCGCAGGCGCTGAATGTCCGGTCCACAGGGCTTGACACTTTGGACGATTACGCATGTAATCAAACCGTCCGATTACGGGTGTAAACGATGATCCAGATCAGCGAAGCCGAGGCGGTTGTGATGGAAGTGCTGTGGGAGCAGGCGCCGCGCACGGCCGAGGAGGTGGTCCAGGCGTTGGCGGGCCGCAACTGGGCCGAGCCGACGATCAAGACCCTGCTCAACCGGCTGCTGACCAAGGGCGCGATCAGTGCCCGACGCGAAGGCCGCCGGTACCTGTACCACCCGCTGCTGCAGCGCCAGGCGTGGGTGGAGGCGCAGAGCCAGGACTTTCTCGGCCGCGTGTTCGACGGTCGTGTTGCCCCGCTGGTGGCCCACTTCAGCCAGCGCGGCCAGCTCAGCGCCCAGGATATTGCCGAACTGCGGCAGCTGATCCAGGAGCTTGGCGATGAGTGAGCTGCTCGCGTTGTTGCTGCGCGCCAGCCTCTGGCTGCTGGTGGCGATGCTGCTGGTCGCGCTGCTGCGCCCATTGCTGCTCCGGCTGGGTGGCGCGGTTGTGACCTATCGCAGCTGGTGTCTGCTGCCCATCGTGCTGCTCGCCGTTGCGCTGCCAGCGCCGCAGCTGGCTGAAATGGTCACGGTGCCGGCGCTGCTCATGCCCGGTATCGGCCACGGTTCATCGGCGGCCTCAGCTGGCGCGCAGGCGGGCTGGAGCTACGCGGTGCTTGCCGTATGGGCCGCCGGCGTAATGCTCACCGCCGCGCGCGGCTGGCGTGCGCAGCAGCGCTTCGTGCGTGCGCTGGGGCCCTTGGTCAAGCGCCAGGATGGCAGCTGGCAGGCCAGTGCCGATCCGGGTCTGCCCGCGTTGGTCGGGCTGTGGCGGCCCCGCATCGTGGTCGGGCCGGATTTCGACCTGCGCTTCAGCCCGGCCGAGCAGGACATGGTGCTGCAGCATGAGCGCCACCATCGTCGGCAGGGGGATCACTGGGCCAATGGCGGGCTGTTGCTGCTGCGCTGCCTGTTCTGGTTCCACCCGCTGATGCCCTGGGCAGCACGCCGGTTCCTGCAGGACCAGGAACTGGCCTGCGATGCCCGCACTCTGGACCCTCATCCGGCCCTGCGCCGTCTCTATGCCACTGCGCTGCTCAAAGCGCAGCTGGCCCGCCCGGTCGCGCCGATGGCTTGCCATTGGCGCTGCCAACCCCTGCTGAAGGAGCGTATCGCGATGTTGAAGCAGTCAGAAAGGAAGCCGCTGCCACGCATGACCGGCAAGCTGTTGGTGGTGACACTGTGCGCGATTGTGGGTACCGCAGCATGGGCCAGCCAGAGCGCTGCACCGCCTGCTGCCGGCTCCCAGCAGGTGCAGGTGCGCAAGATGTCCGCTCCGGCTTACCCGAGCGCTGCATTCGAGCAGGGGCAGACCGGTGTGGTCACCGTGCAGGTGGACGTGGATGCGCAGGGCCAGGTGCGCGACGTACGTGTGGTCAGCGCCACCAACCCCGGCATATTCGAGGAAGCCACGCTGGCCGCCGCACGGCAGTGGACGTTCGAGCCGGCGATGAAGGATGGCAGGCCGGTGGCCGCAGCGGTACGGGTTCCGGTCACGTTCGCGCTCGACGATGACAGTGGCACGCGCATCAGCGTTGATTGAGGAGACCGGCATGCGATTTCCACCGTCCGTAGGCGCGGGCCTCACCGCGCTGGCCGGCCTCGCGCTGGCCGGCTGTGCGGCACATGACCGGCTCACCCTGGTCGACACACGTTCGGAAAACGTCGCGCACCAGCGATTGGCGGTCATACCGCCGGCCGCTGGCAGCGTGGCACAGGTGCAGCCGTACACGCTGGCTGCCGGCGAAGGCTACCGGATGCCTCGCCTGCATCATGCCCCCGAACCGGTGCTCGGTGCGGCCGATCCGCGCACCGAGCTGGCGCCCACTACCGTCTGCCTGCAGGTGGTGGTCGATGCCGAGGGCGTGGTACAGCGCAGCCTGCCGCTGACTGACCGGACCGAGTGCGATGCCGGCAACAGCGAGGAGAACGCGGCCCTGCTGCAGGCAGCGCAGGCGGCGGTGGCGCAATGGAAGTTCGAGCCCGCTGCGCTGTGTCACTATCCTGCCGGGCAGGTGCCGCAGGATCGCGGCGACTGCCGCAGCGCCGAGCGTATCGAACCGGTACCGGTGAGCCTGCTGTATGCCTTCACCTTCGAGATCGTGCGCGGTCGCACGACGGTGCGCACACAGGGGCGCTGAGGCAGCTGTGGCGCCTCAGCGGGCGCCGCCCTGGATGTTGGCTTTCACCGAGGGCTGCATCAGCCTGGGCTCGGCCAGCGTGGCATCGCGTTCCTGGCGCATGGCCACGAACGCGGCCTCGCTGATGCCCTGGCGTACGTGGATGTTGTGCGCGCGCTGTGCACCGATGCTGGTCTCATTGGCGATCGGGCGGCCGCCGGGGCCATAGTCATGGCAGACAAATACGCGGGTGTCATCGGGCAGTGCCAGCAGCCGCTGGATCGATCGATACAACTGGGCGGCATCGCCGCCGGGGAAGTCACAGCGTGCCGTGCCACCATCGGGCATGAACAGCGAGTCACCCGGGAACAGCGCATCGCCGATCAGATAGGCCACGCTGTCACTGGTGTGGCCCGGTACGGCGATCACCTGCGCTACCACCTCGCCGAGAGCAAAGCGGCTGTCGTGGTCCAGCAGCTGGTCGAAGTCCTCGCCTTCGGCGGGAAGGCTGACGTCATAACGGGGGGCAAAGGTGGCCTGCACCGCGCGGATGCCGCTGCCGATGGCCAGCTGCGCCTGCGGAAAGTGCTGCTTGAGCCTGCGCCCTGCCGACACATGGTCGGCATGGGCGTGGGTCTCCAGCAGCCAGCGCACCGTCAGCCCGTGCTGCTGCACATGGGCCAGCAACGGCTCCAGCGGCGTCTCTTCAATCGCCCCGGTGTCCGGGTCCAGATCCAGCACGGGGTCGATCACCGCCGCCTCACCCGTGGCCGGATCGTGCACGACGTAGCTGAAGGTGTGGCTTGCGGAATGGAAGAACGACTGGACCTGGACCGGCATGGTGCCTCCTCAGCGGCGACCGATCACGCCGTTGAGCAGGTGGGCCAGGCGCTCGCCGGCAAGACGCAGCTCGCGCTCGGCCACCGGACGATAGTGTTCGGTGTATTCCGCGCCGAGCTTACGCGAGGCCGGGTATACGCCAGGTGCAACCGCGATGCGGCAGCTGGCCTCGGCCCACGCCGGCGCATCGTTGCGCAGATTGACCCGCGATGCGACGCGCGGACGGGGCAGCGCCTGCAGCACCTGCAGGTAGCCATCGTCGTCCAGGCGGCGGGTATTGAGCAGGCCGCTGTCCCACAGCGAGTGCAGGTTGGTGCCCCGGTTGCCGAACTGCAGCTGGAAATCGTTGCCGCCCTTGTCATGTCCGTAACCGGCGTGCATCGGCTGGTGCAGGTCGCCGACCAGATGCACCACGAACTTCAGCGCCTGCGCGCGCTCGGCGTCGCTGCGCGAACGGTCGCCCAGGATCGCGGTCTGTGCCTGCAGGGCCTCGACCACGCAGTTGCCGTCCGGGCAATGCTTGGCGGCCACATAGTGGCAATCGTCCTCGGCGATGTTGACGTAGTGCCAGCCCGCAGAGCGGCGGCCGAGGTCACGGTCGGTAGCGCGAAGCTGGTCTGCCCACGGGGCAACGCCGGACAGGGTGGGGTCGGCCTCGCCGGCCAGCAGGCGGGCGACTTCGGCACGGGCGGTGTCATTGAGACGTGTTTCAGCCACCCGGCCGACCAGCCGGTGGCCTTGGGCGCCCCAGGCATGGGCGGTGGAGGGAAGGGCGAACAGGGCGGGCGCCAGCGCGGCGGCCAGCAGGAAGGGGTGCAGAAGTTTCATGCGGCTATTCTATCCGCAGGCCCTCCCGCGGTCGCCGCTGGGCCTGCCGCCGCACGGCGAGACGGCCACGGCCGTCACCTGGCCGGCGCATGGGCTGCGGCGCTCGACCGCAGCCCCGTGTGGGCTCAGAACTTGAAGACGTACGCCACACCGTAAGCCAGCGGATCGATGTTGACCTTGCCCAGCTTCTGGCCATCGAGCTTTACCGTGCTGTCGATGTCGATCCAGCGCACGTCGACGCGCAGGGCACCGTTGTCGCTGACCTTGAAATCCAGGCCGGCATGGGCGGCCAGGCCCCAGCTGTCTTCCAGCTTGAGCTTGCTGCCGGCCAGCGCGCCACCGGTGTGCTCACTGAAGAAGGTTGTGTAGTTCAGGCCCAGCCCGACGAACGGCGAAACCTGGCCCTGGCTGTTGAAGTGGTACTGCAGGCTCACCACCGGCGGCAGATGCTTGGTGCTGCCCACGCGGCCCAGGCCGGCGATGTTGATGTCGTGCTTGAAGGGCAGGGCGGCCAGCACTTCGATGCCGAAGTTGTCGGCGATGAAGTATTCACCGGTGATGGTGGGCTTGATGTCGTTGCCCACGTCGACCTTCAGCCCGCCGGCGAGCGTACCGTTGCTGGACCTGGGGGCGACCTGGTGGGCACCGGCGGCCACCGTCCAGTCACCCTTGGACTGGGCCATCGCCGGCGCGGCGGCGAGGGAGAGGGCGGCAGCCAGGCCGGTCAGAAGCAGGGGGGAGGCGGTGCGCATGGTGCGGTCTCGTTGCGGGGTGGAATGGGGCCAGTCTCCGCCGTGGCTGCGCGCAACGCCTTGATCCGGATCAAATCCCGCGCAGGCATGCGGGGAAAGGCCTGGGCTGACCCGCGGTGGTCAACCACGGCCTGCTAGAATGATCGGCCCTATCCATCCCGCCGCACCACGCGCGGCTGCAGGAGTTCGTCAACATGGCAATCAAGGTTGGTATCAACGGTTTCGGTCGCATCGGCCGCAACGTGCTGCGCTCGGCGGTGCTGAACTTTGGCGACGACATCGAGATCGTGGCCATCAACGATCTGCTGGAGCCCGACTACCTGGCCTACATGCTGAAGTACGACTCGGTGCACGGCCGCTTCAAGGCCGACGTGGCCGTGGAAGGCGGCAACCTGCTGGTCAACGGCAGGAAAGTGCGCCTGACCCAGGAGCGTGACCCGGCGAACCTGAAGTGGGACGAGGTGGGCGTGGACGTGGTGATCGAGTCCACCGGCCTGTTCCTGACCAAGGAAACCGCGCAGAAGCACCTCGATGCCGGCGCGAAGAAGGTCATCCTCTCGGCGCCGTCCAAGGATGACACGCCGATGTTCGTCTACGGCGTCAACCACGCGACCTATGCCGGCCAGGCCATCATTTCCAACGCTTCGTGCACCACCAACTGCCTGGCCCCGCTGGCCAAGGTGATCAATGACAAGTGGGGCATCAAGCGTGGCCTGATGACCACCGTGCACGCGGCCACCGCCACCCAGAAGACCGTCGATGGTCCGTCCAACAAGGACTGGCGCGGTGGCCGTGGCATCCTGGAAAACATCATTCCGTCCTCCACCGGCGCGGCCAAGGCCGTGGGCGTGGTGATTCCGGAGCTCAACAAGAAGCTGACCGGCATGAGCTTCCGCGTGCCGACCTCGGACGTGTCGGTGGTCGACCTGACCGTCGAACTGGAGAAGGAAGCGACCTACGCCGAGATCTGCGCCGAAGTGAAGGCGCAGAGCGAAGGCGCGTTGAAGGGGGTGCTTGGCTACACCGAAGACAAGGTGGTGGCCACCGATTTCCGCGGTGAAACCCACACCTCGGTGTTCGACGCCGAAGCCGGTATCGCGCTGGACGGCACCTTCGTCAAGCTGGTGAGCTGGTACGACAACGAGTGGGGCTACTCGAACAAGTGCCTGGAAATGGCCAAGGTCGTCGCGGGCTGATTGCAGCGCGTCCGGCAGGACCTGTACAGACCCCGGCTTCGGCCGGGGCTTGTCGTTAATGGCCTGGCAGGCCGACGGCAGCTCGGCCAACGCCGCGACGTCCAGCACGTTCAGTTCGGCAGGCCGTTGCGCTTCGGTGATCGCGGGGCCGACACCGCGTCGCTGCGGGACAGGGGCCTGCATCCTGCTCCTGACCCGGAACGGAGAAAGAGCATGAACGCACGCTGGAGCAACGTTGTACTTGCCTGCGCGATGCTGCCCATGGCCGCGGGTGCGATGACCCCGCCCTCGGCGGACAACGCACTGGCGCAGCGGCTGCACGCGCAGATGGAGGCACAGGCACCTGCTGCAGCCACCCGCTCGACTGCTGTACGACAGACGACGCCTGGCCATTGGGTGGTCGAGCTGGGCGCCGCATTTCTGGAGGCGCCCGGCGACGGTCGGCAGGTGCCGGCCAGTCTGGATGAGCGGCTGCAGGCCTTGCGCACGGAGTTGATGACCCGCAACGGCAAGGTCGCGGTGGACGATGTGCAGTTTGTTTTCGGCGGGCGCAGCCTCGAGGCGTGGTACAGCGCAGCTGAGGACAGCCAAGGCCGGCGCGTCGATCGTGCGCAGGGCGGCGATGGCGTTCTGGTCGCCGCCGGGCATGGTCACTACTACCATCAGGGGTTTGCGGACTGGCGGCTGCAGCGGCCCTGGGCGCATGGCATGGTCGAAGATCTGGTCACCCCGCGGTTTGCGGCGCGTCTGGCCGACGGCCTCGCCGCGGCTGCGGTGAAGGTGCACCGCGCGCGCAGCACTGCGGACGCGCTGCATCCCGAGGCAGCAAAACCATGGTGGACGATGGCCGCCCGGTACCACATCCACGCCTGGATGCCGCAGCGTGAAGACATCTGGCAGAGCTGGGAGGACCGCACCGCTGCTCTGGCGCACTACAACGATGACATCCGCAGCCGTCCGCTGCTGGCCAACGCGCTCGGCGTACAGGCGCTGATCCACCTGCACACCAATGCCGCAGCCAGCCCGCAGGCACGGGGCATGATCGGTTTCTACCAACCAGGGCGTGAGGCAGACCGGCATTTCGGACACGTTCTGCTGTGCGCCGTGCGCGAGGCACTGCGTGCCGATCCGATCTACGCCGATTACCGCGTTGACGTGCAGCCCAGATCGGGCAACTACGGTGAAAACCGTCTGGCACAGGCACCCTCCCTTCTTGTCGAACTCGGCTTCCACACCAATGCGGAGGATGCCGCAGCCCTGCAGGATGCAGCCTTCCAGCAGCACGTCGCCGACGGCCTGCAGCAGGGCTATCTGCAGTGGCACCGGCTGGGGGACCAGGCCCCCGGATGCTGACGTGCGGGCATGCACTCGCCCTCTGCGCGTCTTGACGTAGCATGGCGGCGGGCCGGCGCGATTGGGAGCCGGCGAACTGCAGGATGCCCGTAGATGGAAGGATTGCTTGTCGTACTGGGTCTGATGGCGCTGGCCATACCGGTACTGTTGCTGATTGCACTGGTGATGATCATGGGGCTGCGCCGGCGCGTGGACGCGTTGGAACGGCAGCTGGTCGAGCGCGCGTCGGTCGCACCGCTGGCCTCGGTCGATACCGTGCGGGCACGTACGGTCGAGCCCGGGCCAGTGTCTGTGCCGGACCCCGCTCCCGCGCCGGTACCGCCGCCGGTTGCTGCCGCGCCGCCGCCGCTGCCCTCGCCCTCGCAGTCACAACGCGCTGCTGCACAGTCGACGGCCGATGCGTCGATTGATCCTGCGCCCGTAGCGGGGCCACCGCCGGTGCCTCGCGGCCCCGGCATGGTCGAGCGCGCCCTGCAGGCCGGCAAACGCTGGTTCACCGAAGGCAACGTGCCGGTCAAGGTCGGCATGCTGGTGTTCATGGCGGGCATTGCTGCGCTGCTGAAGTACGTCAGCGACCAGGGCCTGCTGGATGTGCCGATCGAGCTCCGGCTGGTCGGCATCACCGTTGCTGCCCTGGTGCTGCTGGCCTTCGGCTGGCGTCAACGTGAGCGCCGCGCATTGTTTGCCCTGGCTTTGCAGGGCGGCGCGATCGGTGTGCTGCTGCTGACCGTGTTCGCGGCATTCAAGCGCTATGACCTGATCCCCGCCGCTGCGGCGTTTGCCGCCAGCATCGCGCTGGTGGCCGGCATGTGCGTGCTGGCGGTGGTGCAGAACTCGCGCACGCTGGCGGTGCTGGGCATCCTTGCCGGCTTCATGGCGCCGCTGTGGCTGTCCACCGGCGCAGGCAGCCATGTAGCACTGTTCAGTTACTACGCCGTGCTCAACGCGGGTATCTTCGCCATCGCCTGGAAGCGCGCATGGCGCGTGTTGAACCTGCTGGGCTTTGCCTTCACGTTCGGCATCGGCACTGTCTGGGGCGTGCTGGTCTACCGTCCCGAGCACCTGCACAGCACGCAGCCCTTCCTGCTGCTGTTCTTCGCGTTCTATCTGCTCATTCCGCTGCTGAACGCACGCCGCCAGTCCGCACGCCAGCGCGATATCGTGGACGGCAGCCTGCTGTTTGGCACGCCGCTGGTGGCCTTCTCGCTGCAGGCAGCGCTGCTGGACGGGCAGCCGATGACGCTGGCACTGCTTGCCGTGGGGCTGGCCGCACTGTACGCCCTGCTGGCGCGCGCGCTGATCGGCCGACCCGGCTGGATCGCGCTGGCGCAGAGCTATGCGGTGCTGGCCGTGGGCTTTGCCACGCTGGCAGTGCCGTTGGCATTGTCGGCCCGTGCCACCGGTGCGGTGTTCGCGCTGGAAGGCGCCGGGCTGGTGTGGCTGGGCCTGCGCCAGCGTCGCCTGCTGCCGCAGATCACCGGTGCGCTGCTGCAGGTGGCCGCTGCGTTTGCCTTTGTTGCCGGTGCCGATCACTGGCACACCGACGCGGTGGCGCTGCTCAATCCAACCAGCCTGGGCGCACTGCTGCTGGCCGTCGCCGGCTTCGCCTCGGCCTGGAGCTGTCGTCAGTACGGCCGCCGCAGTGTTGCGCTGGTCTATTACCTCTGGGGCCTGCTGTGGTGGCTGGGCGGTATGGTCCACGAGGTGATCCGCTTCGCGCCCACCGCGCTGGAGCCGGACCTGCTGCTGTGCGGGCTGGCCCTGTCCGCATGGCTGGCCGCCGAAGTCCATCGTCGTCTGCCGTCGCCGGTGCTGGCGTTGACGACGCTGTGCATGCTGGCCATGGCGTTCCCGCTGGCGCTGTGGCAATGCGCGGTGCACCAGCAGCCTTTCGCCGGTCATGGCGGTATCGCCTGGCTGGCGATGGCCGTGCTGGGGACCCGCGCGCTGCTGGCGCTGCGTGGCGGCGCCGGGCTCATCGCCCGCGTCGTCCAGTTCGTGTGGCTGTTGCTGTGGCCGACGGTGCTCTCGCTGGCCACGATCTGGCTCTCGGGTCAGTACGAGCTGGCAGAGGGCTGGCGCGTGCTGCTGGTGCTGCTGCCATGGCTGGCGTTGACTGCGCTGTCGCTGCTGCGCTGGTCGTGGCTGAGCCTGCCGCTGGGCGTTGCGTTCGCACCTGCACGACTGCCGTTGCAGCTGCTTCTGTTCGCCGGGCTTGGTCTGGCCTGGCTCGGCATACATCTCATCGCCGGGCGAGCCACGCCGTTGCCCTGGCTGCCGGTGCTCAACCCCGCCGAGCTCGCGCAGTGGGCCAGTCTGGTCCTGTTCGCACGCTGGCTTTACTCGGGGCAGGCGCCGGACGCGCTGCAGCGGCGGCGGGTGCCGCTGCTGGCCATTGCCGGTTTCGTCGCGCTGACCAGCCTGGTGCTGCACGGCGTGCATCACTGGGGACAGATGCGCTGGAGCCCCGCGTTGGTGTCCTCGAGCCTCGCCCAGACCAGCCTGACCGTACTGTGGAGCGTACTCGGCGTGATCGCCTGGGTGTGGGGCTCGCGCCGTGGGCAACGTGCGCTGTGGGTGGTGGGCGCCGTGCTGATGGCGGTGGTGCTGGCCAAGCTGGTGCTCATCGACCGCCAGCACCTGGGCAACCTGCTCGGCATCGCATCGTTCATCGCCTATGGGCTGCTGTGCACAGTGGTGGGTTACCTGGCGCCGGCACCGCCGCGTGCCGGCGCAGAACAGGGAGAAGCCGCATGAAGAAGACCGCGCTGCTGCTGGCGGTGCTGCTGGCCGGCACCGCTGCGGCGCAGGAGTACCGGCGTGACTGGGCCGAGCAATGGCCGCTGAGCCTGTCCAGTGAACAGTCGGGTGCCTACCGTGTCGTGCTCGATGCACGCATCTACCAACGTGCGGTGTCGCCGCAGCTCAGTGACGTGCAGGCCTACAACGCGGCGGGGCAGGCATTGCCCTCGGCCCTGCTGCAGCCCGAACAGCCGTTGGCACAGCCGCCGGTACAGCGCGAGCTGCCGTGGTTTGCCTTGCCGGCGCTGGATGCGCGCAGCCAGGACAATCTGCAGGTGGTGGCCGAACGTGATGCCGAGGGACGCGTGCGCCAGGTGCAGGCGCGGTTGAGCGCGGCGGCACCGGCGCCGGGTGCGGGCTGGCTGATCGACGCCAGCGCTTTGGGCGATGCCCCCATCGCGGCATTGGTGCTGGACTGGGCAGCCCCCAGCGCGCCGCTGCAGGCTGCTGTGCGCGTGGATGGCAGTGACGACCTGCGCCAGTGGCATTCGATGGGCGAGCCGGCCGCGCTGGTGGATCTGCAGCGCGGCGATCGCCGCCTGCTGCAGCGACGCCTCGCGTTGCAGGGCAGTGCGCGCTACCTGCGTGTGCTGCCGCAGGACGGCCAACGCCTGCCCACGCTGCGGATGGCACTGGCCGAGCTGACCCCCGCTCCGGCAACGCTGGTGTGGGAATGGGAGACGCCCACCGCCGTCAGCGGGGGCGATGGCAGTTTCGAGTTCGAGCTGCACGGACGGTTCCCGGTGCGCCAGCTTGACGTGGATACCGATGGCAACAGCCTCGTGCAGTGGACGGCGTTCAGCCGCGACGATGCCGACGCACCCTGGCAGCGGCGGGCCGCGCCGTGGGTGGCCTACCAGGTACAGCAGGCCGGCGGCAGGTCCCGCTCGGCACCGCAGGCGCTGAACGGCGTGGTGCGTGACCGTTACTGGAAGCTGGTGGCCGACCCTGCCGCCACCGCGCCAACGCCAGTCCTGCGGCTGGGCTACCGCAGCGAAGTACTGGTGTTTGTCAGCCAGGGCGCGGCCCCGTACGCATTGGCGGTGGGCAGTGCGACGGCCAAGCGGGTGGACGCGCCGGTGCAGGTGCTGGTGGATGACCTGCGCATGCGCAATGCACCGGGCTGGCAGCCGTCGCTGGCGCGACTGGAAAGCGCGGCCGAGCCGCTGGCCGGGGAAGCTGCACTCACGCCGGCACGGGATTGGAAGCAGGCGCTGCTGTGGGTGCTGCTGGGTGTGGGGGTGCTGGGGGTGGCGGGGTTGGCGCTTGGCGTGCTGCGGCAGAAGCCGCCGGTGTGATGACCGCGAACGGCACAGCCCCTCGCGGCTGGTGGTAGGGATATCGAGGTGGGCCGGGCAGGACGGGCTCGTGGGGGACGGCAAAAACTGCATCCATGCGTGCCTTGTTTCGCGCCATCCCTGGCGCTCGACACCCCCACGAGCCCGCCCCACCCGGCCTTGCGGCATCCGCGCGCGTGCCAGCCGCGGAAAAGGAAGAACAAAGAAGAGCGACAGCAACAGCAACAGCAACAGCGACGGCGACGGCGACGGCGTTACGGCCGAAGCAACAGCGACGGCGACGGCGACGGCGTTACGGCCGACGGGTGTCGCCTGCGGCGAGCAGGTGTGGCGCCGACGCCGATGTGCGCTGCCGTTCGGCGTACACCTGATCGGGAGGAACGACCTTACAATGGGCACCTGCCGTCCGACGGCCTCCTTTTCGAATCCCGAGCCAAAGAGTTGCCCATGTCCATTGTCCGCATGACCGACCTCGACCTCTCCGGCAAGCGCGTGCTGATCCGACAGGATCTCAACGTGCCGATCGAGAACGGCCAGATCACCTCCGAGCAGCGCATCACCGCGTCGCTGCCCACGCTCAAACTGGCCCTGGAAAAGGGCGCCGCCGTGCTGGTGACCTCGCACCTGGGCCGCCCGACCGAAGGCCAGTGGAGCGAAGAAAACTCGTTGGCACCGGTGGCCGCGCGCCTGTCCGAGCTGCTCGGCCGTGAGGTGCCGCTGGTGCGTGACTGGGTCGATGGCGTACAGGTCGAGCCGGGCCAGATCGTGCTGCTGGAAAACTGCCGCATGAACGTGGGCGAGGGCAAGGACGACGAAGCGCTCGCGCGCCGTTACGCAGCGCTGTGCGATGTGTTCGTGATGGATGCCTTCGGTACCGCCCACCGCGCACAGGCTTCCACCCATGGCGTGATTCGTTTTGCCGCGGTTGCCGCGGGCGGTCCGCTGCTGATGGCCGAGCTCGATGCGCTGGCCAAGGCGTTGAAGGAGCCGGCGCAGCCGCTGCTGGCCATCGTTGCCGGCAGCAAGGTGAGCACCAAGCTTGAGCTGCTGGCCAACCTGGTGGGCAAGGTCGACCAGCTCATCGTCGGGGGTGGCATCGCCAACACCTTCATCGCTGCGGCCGGCCATGCGGTGGGCAAGTCGCTGTACGAGCCGGACCTGCTGGATACCGCCCGCACGATCGTGGCTGATGCCAAGGCACGCGGCGCTGACATTCCGTTGCCGGTGGACGTGGTGGTGGCCAAGCAGTTCCTGCCCGACGCGGTGGCCCAGGTGAAGGCGGTCGATGCGGTGGCCGAGGACGACCTGATCCTGGACATCGGCCCGCAGACCGCCGCCCACTACGCCCAGCTGATCGCCAAGGCCGGCACCGTGGTCTGGAACGGTCCGGTCGGCGTGTTCGAGTTCGCGGCGTTCAGCAAGGGCACTGAAGCGCTGGCGCGCGCGATTGCTGCGTCGCCGGCATTCTCCATCGCCGGCGGCGGTGACACGCTGGCCGCCGTGGACAAGTTCGATATCGCCGCGCAGGTCAGCTACATCTCCACCGGCGGCGGCGCCTTCCTCGAGTTCCTTGAAGGCAAGACCCTGCCGGCGGTCGCCGCGCTGGAAGCGCGCGGCAGCTGATCTGCGCCGTCACCGCCACTGCCTGGTGTCTGCCAGGACAGTGGCCAGTCGCCGGATTGTCCCGCAGCGGTGATGCGGTGTCCTGGCGGTGTCTGCAAGACACCGCCAGGAGCCAAGCGGCACAAGGCTGTAACCGCGTACATGAAACGTGAAGGATGTGCTAATTTCCGTTCTTTAACGGGAGGTCCTTTCACCATGTTCGAGCGTCAGCGTCGTACCAAGATCCTTGCCACCCTCGGTCCTGCAACCGATCCGCCGGGCGTGCTGGAGGATCTGTTCCGCGCGGGCGTCAACGTGGTGCGGCTGAACTTCAGCCACGGTGATCCCTCCGGCCAGGCCAAGCGCGCGGCCGATGTGCGCGCCGCTGCGGCGCGCGTCGGTGTGGAAGTGGGCATCCTGGCCGACCTGCCGGGCCCGAAGATCCGCATCGAGCGGTTTGCCGACGGCAAGGTGCAGCTCAAGGCCGGTGAGCGCTTTGACCTGGTGGCCAATGCCAATGCCGCGCCGGGGACGCGCAGCGAGGTGGGCGTGAGCTATCTGGGCCTGCCGCAGGACGTGAGCCCGGGCGACGTGCTGCTGCTCGACGATGGCCTGATGCAGCTGCAGGTGGTGGAGGTGCAGGGCGACCGCATCATCAACACCGTGCTCAACGACGGCATGCTCTCCGACCGCAAGGGGCTGAACAAGCAGGGTGGCGGCCTGTCGTTGGGCGCGCTGACCGAGCGTGACAAGGAGCTGATCGGCATCGTGGCCAAGATCGGCGTGGATTTCATCGCGGTGTCGTTCTGCCGCAACGCGCAGGACATGAACGACGCGCGCGCCATCGCCCAGTCGCATGGCTGTGATGCGGCCCTGGTCTCCAAAATCGAGCGCACCGAAGCCATCGAGAACCTCGAGGAGATCGTCGAGGCCAGCGATGTGGTGATGGTGGCCCGCGGTGATCTGGGCGTGGAGATCGGCGACGCCGAACTGCCGGGCCTGCAGAAGAAGATCATCCGTGCCTCGCTGGCACAGAACAAGGTGGTGATCACCGCCACCCAGATGCTGCAGTCGATGGTGGAAAGCCCGATCCCGACCCGCGCCGAAGTGCTGGACGTTGCCAACTCGGTCATCGACGGTACCGACGCGGTGATGCTGTCGGCCGAAACCGCGGCCGGTGCCTATCCGGTCCGTGCGGTGGAAGCGATGGCCCGCATCTGCCTCGGTGCAGAGCGCCAGTTCCAGACCGAGACCGACTTCAACAAGTCGCCGCGCAACCTGGAGCGTGCCGACCAGGCGATCGCCATGGCGACCATGTTCCTGTCCCAGCACGTGGGCGTGCGGGCGATCGTGGCGATGACCGAATCCGGTGGTACTGCGCGCTACCTGTCGCGCTTCCGTGCCTCGGCGCCGGTGTTCGCGGTGACCCGTCACGATGGTGCGCGCCGGCAGATGGCGCTGATGCGCGATGTGTTCCCGATCAACTTCGACAGCCGTGGCCTGACCCCGCGCGAAGCGGCGCGTGGCAGCATCCGCCTGCTGGTGGAAGCGGCGCTGCTGCAGGCCGGTGACCGCGTGGTGTTCACCAGCGGCGAGCACATGGAAACCCATGGCGCCACCAACACGCTGCGCCTGCTCGAGGTAGGTGCGGACGGTCGCGCCAGCGGTCTGGGCGACCTGTAAGCGGCGACCCGCCGGGTCCGGTCACGACCGGATCCGGCAGCGCAGGACAGCGCTGCAGACATGATCTTTCCGTGCGGGAGAACTGGAAGCGTTTCCATTCGATGTGCACGTCAAGGTCACGCCGTGGCGGGGCTATAATTGCGTTTTTCCCGCACCCGCCACAGGAAGTACATGAGCATCGAACAGCTGGCCGAAACCGCCCAGGCCATGGTCGCCCCGGGCAAGGGCATCATCGCGATCGACGAATCCACCGGCACCATCGCCAAGCGCTTTGCCAGCGTCGGCATCGAGAACACCGAGGAAAACCGTCGCGCCTACCGCGAACTGCTGCTGACCACGCCGAAGCTCAATGAGCACATCTCCGGTGCGATCCTGTACGACGAAACCATCCGTCAGTCGACCAGGGACGGCGTGCCGTTCGCCAAGTACATGGCCGACCACGGCATGATCCCGGGCATCAAGGTCGACAAGGGCGCCCACCCGCTGGCCGGCTGCCCGGGCGAGATGGTCACCGAAGGCCTGGACGGCCTGCGCGAGCGCCTGCAGGAGTACTACAAGCTCGGTGCGCGCTTTGCCAAGTGGCGTGCGGTGATCAACATCGGCGAGAACGCGCCGTCGGGCACCTGCATCGAATCCAATGCCCATGCGCTGGCCCGCTACGCCGCGCTGTGCCAGGAATGCGGCCTGGTGCCGATGGTCGAGCCGGAAGTGATCATGGACGGCGACCATGACATCGAGACCTGCTACGAAGTGACCGAGGCGACCCTGCGTTCGCTGTTCGACGCGCTCTACCAGCAGAACGTGCTGCTGGAAGGCACCATCCTGAAGGCCTCGATGGTCATTTCGGGCAAGGACTGCGAAGAGCAGGCCGACATCGAGGAAGTGGCCGAGTCGACCGTGATGTGCCTCAAGAGCACGGTGCCGGCGATCCTGCCGGGCGTGGTGTTCCTGTCCGGCGGCCAGACCGACGAGCAGTCCACCGCTCACCTGGATGCGATGAACAAGCTCGGCAACCTGCCGTGGCCGCTGAGCTTCTCCTACGGCCGCGCCATGCAGCAGGCCGCGCTGAAGCTGTGGGCCAAGGACACCAAGGGCAACGTTGCCGCTGCACAGAAGACCGTGTACGAGCGCGCCAAGGAGAACGGCATGGCCGCCCTGGGCAAGTGGAACGGCTGATCGGCCTTGCCATTGTGTAACCGAGCAGCGCCGGCCTCGTGCCGGCGTTTGCTTTTGCAGGTATCGTTGCCGCAGCCGACGGCAGGGCCAGGTCGCGGCATCCCCCGAAAACCATGGCCATGGAGAATGACAAGATGCGTATTGGAACGATGACGCTGGCCGTTGCGACGGCGCTCGCGCTGGGTGGCTGCGGCAAGCAGGCCGCGGCAGCTTCGGAAGGCAGGGTCGGCTCGCTGGCGGTGGACAAGCCGGTGGCAGGCGAGATCACCTCGCGCAGCCCGATGAACTACAACGACGGCAGCCGCTACCAGCTGTACAACATGGACCTGAAGGAAAAGCAGGTCGTTGAGCTCAAGCTCGCCGGTGCCCTGGACGGCGCGCTGGGCGTGTTCCGCGACGGCACCGTGGTGGCCTCCAGCAGCAGCGGCGAGGGCAATGAAACCAGCCTTACCTTCCGCGCTGACGTGGCCGGCAAATACCGCATCGCCGTCAGCGGCGATGACGCCAGTGCCTATGGCCCCTACCGCCTGCAGGCCGCCGAGCTGGTCCCCTATGACGGCAAGCCGCTGCTCAACGCGGGTGACATCGCCGACGTGCTGACCACCCGCAACCAGGAATACACGCTGCGCGTGGACAAGGCCGGGATGTACCAGATCGATCTGGGCTCCACCGCCTTCGACACCGTGCTGACCCTGAGCGGCAACGGGCTGGAGCAAGAGGACGACGATGGCGGTGACCGCACCAATTCGCGCATGAACCTCACCCTGGAACCGGGCACCTACACCCTCGGCGTGCGCGGCATTGACGAGAGCGCGTCCGGTCTGTTCCGCCTCAACGTTCGTCAGAGCGAGCTGCCCGAAGGGCTGGTGCGCACCGACAACACCACTCTCCCGGCAACCGGCTCGGTGAACCTGCTGCTGAGCCGCGACGGCGCGCGCACTTTCAACCTGGTCGTTGATCGTCCGGGCCAGGTGCGTCTGGATGCGATCTCGCGTCAGGTGGACACTGTGCTGGAAGTCAGCGGCAATGGCGTGAGTTTCGAGGACGACGACGGCGGGCAGGGCACCAATGCGCGTCTGGAGATGGATCTGCGTCCGGGTCGCTACAACGTGCGTGTCTCTTCGTTCCAGGAACGCGAAGGCATGGTCGAGCTGCGCATCAACCGCAGCACCGGCGGCAGTGGCGGCGGCGATGTGTCGGCGCCGGAGTCCGACGCTGCCGAGGCCGCGCAGGAAGCGCAGGCCGCTGCGGATGCGGCGCAGGCTGCAGGGCGGTGATCGCCATCGCTGAGAAAACGCTTGCATCGTTGAACGGAATCGGGTCATAATTCGCGCCCCGATTTCGGGCCGTTAGCTCAGTTGGTAGAGCAGTTGACTCTTAATCAATAGGTCCAAGGTTCGAATCCTTGACGGCCCACCAAGACGAAAGCCACCAGGTCACCCTGGTGGCTTTTTTCTTGTCCGCTGCGTCGGGTGGTGACGGGCCATGCCCGTCACCCACGCGCCACGCTGACGCCTCGCTTAAGGCAGGGCAGAGGCGTCAGCGCAATCGCCGAGAGTGAGCAGGCGGTCGCACTGCGCATGCCGCCAGCGCGCTTCACTGGTGTCTCCGCACGCATGCGCATTTTCCCTTGGAGTGAACGTGAGCCCGATTCCCTTGAATGCACGTTGCCGCCTGCTGCTCGGTGCACTGGCGATGGCTGCGTGCGCCGTGGTCAACGCCGCCCCGCCGGTCGAGGCCCAGTCCCGCACCCCCGCACCAGCCAACGTGATGCAGCCCGTTCTGCCGACCGCAGTAGCCGGTGCCGCGGCGATGGAGCCGGACATGGATGCAGGCATCGAAATCCGTCGCGAGCCGTCGGGTGACGGTATACAGATCCGGAAAGTCGATGCCCACTCCACCCGGCATGGGGTGAAGATGGCGCCGGCGAAGACCGGACGCTGAGAAAGCCGCCCGGTGACGGGCCATGTCCGTCACCGGCGCAGCGCGCCGCGCACGAGGATCTTCCGCTGCAGCGCCCGGCCTGCGAGAATAACGGGCTAAACCTCGCGAAAGTGGCGGAATTGGTAGACGCCCTGGATTTAGGTTCCAGTGCCGCAAGGCGTGGGGGTTCGAGTCCCCCCTTTCGCACCACCGCCGGCCGCGCCGGCGACGTCGCAGCTCCGGGCTGCCGCCCCGCTGGCAGTGCTGGCCGTTATCGTCCAAACTAAAGGGCTGCGGCGCAGATCCGCGCCCTTACAACCCGTTTCATCCAACACATCGTGCCGGCGGCCCTGGGGCCCCGGTGGCAGGAGTCCACATGCAAGCTTCGATCGAAACCACCGGCAACCTGGAACGCCGCCTGAGCTTCTCGCTGCCGGAAGAGCGTCTGCAGGGCCACATTGCGGGCCGTCTGGGCGAATTGGCGCGCACCGCGCGCATCAAGGGCTTCCGTCCGGGCAAGGTGCCGGCCAAGGTGATCGAGCAGCGCTTCGGCGCGCAGGTGCGTGGTGAGGCCGTCGATGGCCTGCTGCGCGAAACCTTCGATGCCGCCCTGCGCGAGCACGCGCTGCGCGTGGTCGGCAGCCCGCGCATCGACAAGGGTGATCAGGGCGAACTGTCGTTTGTGGCCACCGTCGAGCTGGTGCCGGAGTTCGGCGAGATCGACGTCAGCAAGCTGACCGTGGTCCGCCACACCGCCGAGATCGGTGACGCCGACATCGACCAGATGATCGAGAACCTGCGCCAGCAGCGCCGTACCTGGGTGCCGGTGACCCGTGGCGCGAAGGACGGTGACCTGGTCGCGGTGGAAACCTGGTCGCAGGCCGGCGATGAGCGCCTGCCGGCCGAAGGCACCGAGAAGGGCAGCATCGTGCTGGGCCAGAACATGATGTTCGAGACCATCGAGCAGGGTCTGGTCGGCATGGCCAAGGGCGAGGAAAAGACCCTGGACGTCGAGTTCCCGGCTGACTGGCGCGTGCCGGTGCTGGCGGGCAAGAACGTCAAGGTCACCGTCAAGGTCACCGAGGTCTCGGAAGAGTCCCTGCCGGTGGTCGACGAGGCCTTCATCAAGAGCTTCGGCGTCAAGGGCGGCAACGAGGAGCAGTTCCGCAAGGACATCCGCGCCAACCTCGAGCGCGAGCTGAAGGGCGCGCTGATGAACCGTCTGCGCCGCGAGGTCGGTGAACAGCTGATCGCCGCCTACAGCAGCGTCGAGCTGCCGCCGCGCGTAGTCGAGAACGAAGCCCGCGCGATGCTCGCCCAGCAGGTCGAGCAGATCCGCCGCAGCGGCCGCAACCCGGGCGAGATCCCGGCCGATGCGCATGAAGGTTTCAAGGACGCCGCTGCCAAGCGCGTGCTGGTGGGCCTGCTGGTCGGCGAAGTGGCACGTCTGAACGACCTCAAGCTGGAACCGAAGCGCCTGAATGAGACCCTGCGTCTGATCGCCTCGACCTACGAAGAGCCGGAGCAGGTCATTGAGATGTACCGCAATGATCCCCAGCTCATGTCGGGTCTGCAGAACCGTGTGATGGAAGAGCAGGTGATCGATTGGATCGCCGAGCGCGCCCAGCACACCGAGGAAACGCTGTCCTTCCAGGACGCGATCCGCCAGTAAGCGGCAGATAGAACCCGCCCCGCGCCGGTCCGGCGCGGGGTCGTTCCCCCATCAAGATAGGTGCCTCACGTAATGGACAACCGAACCAAAGCCCTGAACATGGTTCCGATGGTGGTCGAGCAGACCGCCCGTGGCGAGCGCGCCTACGACATCTATTCGCGCCTGTTGAAGGAGCGCCTGATCTTCCTGGTAGGCCCGATCGACGATCACATGGCCAACGTGGTGGTGGCGCAGCTGCTGTTCCTGGAAGCGGAAAACCCGGAAAAGGACATCAGCATCTACATCAACTCGCCCGGTGGCGTGGTCACGGCCGGCATGGCCATCTACGACACCATGCAGTACATCAAGCCGGACGTCAGCACCATCTGCGTCGGCCAGGCCGCCTCGATGGGCGCGCTGCTGCTGGCATCCGGCGCTGCCGGCAAGCGCTATGCGCTGCCGAACTCGCGCGTGATGATCCACCAGCCGCTCGGCGGCTTCCAGGGACAGGCCACGGACATCGACATCCATGCCCGTGAGATCCTGACCCTGCGTTCGCGCCTGAACGAGGTGCTGGCCCATCACACCGGCCAGTCGCTGGAAACCATCGCGCGCGACACCGAGCGTGACAACTTCAAGAGCGCGGTCGACGCACAGGCCTACGGGCTGGTCGACCAGGTGCTGGAGCGCCGCCCGGACGAGTCGATCCAGGCTGGTTGATGACAGCAAAACAGTCAGTTCTCCGACTGTACTTGCGGAGTCGGGTAGGGCTGGCGTCCTCCCGACCCTGTGCTATTCTCAAATTGAACCACCCGTGAAGCGGGTGGGGTAACTGGATAGGCGAAGCATGAGCGAAGACCGTCAGGGTCGTTCCACTGAAAGCGGCAAGATCCTGTACTGCTCCTTCTGCGGCAAGAGCCAGCATGAGGTGCGTAAGTTGATTGCCGGTCCGAGCGTATTCATCTGCGATGAGTGCGTGGAGCTGTGCAACGACATCATCCGTGAAGAGCTCGAGGAAAAGGCGCAGTCGGCGCGCAGTTCGCTGCCCAAGCCGCGCGAGATCCTCGAGGTCCTCGACCAGTACGTGATTGGCCAGAACCGGGCCAAGCGCACCCTGGCCGTGGCGGTGTACAACCACTACAAGCGTATCGAGAGCCGTCAGAAGAACGATGAGGTCGAACTGGCCAAGTCGAACATCCTGCTGGTCGGTCCGACCGGCTCGGGCAAGACGCTGCTGGCCGAGACCCTGGCCCGCCTGCTCAACGTGCCGTTCACCATGGCCGACGCCACCACGCTGACCGAAGCCGGTTACGTGGGCGAGGACGTGGAGAACATCATCCAGAAGCTGCTGCAGAAGTGCGACTACGACGTCGAGAAGGCGCAGCAGGGCATCGTCTACATCGATGAAATCGACAAGATTTCGCGTAAGAGCGAAAATCCGTCGATTACACGCGACGTGTCCGGCGAAGGCGTGCAGCAGGCGCTGCTGAAGCTGATCGAGGGCACCGTGGCCAGCGTGCCGCCGCAGGGCGGGCGCAAGCATCCGCAGCAGGAATTCCTGCAGGTGGACACCAAGAACATCCTGTTCATCTGCGGCGGCGCGTTTGCCGGCCTGGACAAGGTGATCCAGCAGCGCTCCAACGATGCCGGCGGCATCGGCTTCGGCGCCAAGGTCAAGAGTGCCGAGCGCAAGCAGGAAGTCGGCAAGCTGCTGGCCGAAGTCGAGCCGGAAGATCTGATCAAGTTCGGCCTGATCCCCGAGTTCGTCGGCCGTCTGCCGGTCGTGGCGACGCTGGAAGAGCTGGACGAGGCGGCGCTGATCAAGATCCTCACCGAGCCGAAGAACGCCATCACCAAGCAGTTCAAGAAGCTGTTCGAGATGGAGAACGTCGAGCTGGAGTTCCGTCCCGACGCCCTTTCGGCCATCGCCCAGAAGGCGCTCAAGCGCAAGACCGGTGCACGTGGCCTGCGTACGATCGTCGAATCGGTGCTGCTGGATACCATGTACGACCTGCCGTCGGCCGAAAACGTCAGCAAGGTCGTGGTGGACGAGTCGGTGATCGAGCACAAGTCGGAGCCGTACCTGATCTATCAGACGCCGGCGGCGCCTGAACAGAAGGCAGCTGGCGCTGAATGATCGACGCAATCTATTGATTGGGGAGCGTTTTCCCAGCGCAGCTTGCATCCTGATGCCGATGGCCCCATAACGGGGCCATCGGCTTTTTTGTTCCTGGCCCAACCGGGGACGGAAGACGCTCTTCCCACCTTCCTGGAGCCCCCATGCCCCGTTCCCCTACTGAGACTCTCGACCTGCCGGTACTGCCGCTGCGTGACGTGGTGGTGTTCCCGCATATGGTCATCCCGCTGTTCGTCGGCCGCGACAAGTCCATGCACGCGCTGGAGCAGGCGATGGAGGCGGACAAGCGCATTCTCCTGCTGGCGCAGAAGTCGGCCGAAACCGACGACCCGCAGGCGGCCGATCTGTATCAGGTCGGCACACTGGCCCAGGTGCTGCAGCTGCTGAAACTGCCTGACGGCACCATCAAGGTGCTGGTCGAGGGCCTTTCGCGTGTGCAGGTCAACCAGGTGGACGAGCGCAATGGCGCGCTGCATGGTCAGGCCGTCGAAATCGCCACCGAGGACGATCGCGAAGCGCGTGAGGTCGAGGCCATCGCCCGCTCGCTGATGTCGCTGTTCGAGCAGTACGTCAAGACCAACCGCAAGCTGCCGCCTGAGCTGCTGCAGACGCTGGCCGGCATCGACGAGCCGGCGCGTCTGGCCGACACCATCGCCGCCCACATCAGTGTGCGCCTGGCCGACAAGCAGCGGCTGCTGGAAACGCTGTCGGTGGGCGAGCGTCTGGAGACGCTGGTGGGCCTGGTCGACGGCGAGATCGACGTGCAGCAGATGGAAAAGCGCATCCGCGGCCGGGTCAAGTCGCAGATGGAGAAGAGCCAGCGCGAGTACTACCTCAACGAACAGATGAAGGCCATCCAGAAGGAACTGGGTGACCTCGATGACGCGCCGGGCGAGCTGGAGGAGCTGGCGCGCAAGATCGCCGAGGCGGGCATGCCCAAGCCGGTGGAAACCAAGGCCCGCAACGAGCTGAACAAGCTCAAGCAGATGTCGCCGATGTCGGCCGAAGCGGCCGTGGTGCGCAACTACCTGGAGTGGGTGCTGGGCGTGCCGTGGAAGAAGCGCAGCAAGGTGCGCAAGGACCTCAAGGTTGCCCAGGACACGCTCGACGCCGACCATTACGGTCTGGAGAAGGTCAAGGAACGCATTCTCGAATACCTCGCGGTGCAGTCGCGGGTCAAGCAGATGAAGGGGCCGATCCTGTGCCTGGTCGGGCCGCCGGGCGTGGGCAAGACCTCGCTGGGCCAGTCCATCGCCAAGGCCACCAACCGCAAGTTCGTGCGCATGTCGCTCGGCGGCGTGCGCGACGAGGCCGAGATCCGCGGTCACCGGCGCACCTACGTCGGTTCGATGCCGGGCCGCATCGTGCAGAACCTCAACAAGGTCGGCAGCAAGAACCCGCTGTTCGTGCTCGACGAGATCGACAAGATGTCGATGGACTTCCGTGGCGATCCGTCGTCGGCCCTGCTGGAAGTACTGGACCCGGAGCAGAACAACGCCTTCAACGATCACTATCTTGAAGTCGATCTGGACCTGTCCGAAGTGATGTTCGTGGCGACGTCCAACTCGCTCAATATTCCCGGGCCGCTGCTGGACCGCATGGAGGTGATCCGCATCCCCGGCTACACCGAGGATGAGAAGCTCAACATCGCCATGCGCTACCTGGTGCCCAAGCAGATCAAAGCCAACGGCCTGCAGCCGCATGAGCTGGAGATCGCCGCCGACGCCATCCAGGATGTGGTGCGCTACTACACCCGCGAATCGGGGGTGCGCAACCTGGAACGCGAGATCGCCAAGATCTGCCGCAAGGTGGTCAAGGAGATCGCGCTGGCCGGTCCGCAGCCTGCCGCCAAGGTGAAGAAGGGCGGCAAGGCCAAGGCGCTGGTGGTGGTCAGTGGCAGGAACCTGGACAAGTACCTGGGCGTTCGCCGCTTCGACTTCGGCCGTGCCGAGGAAGAAAACGAGATCGGCCTGGTGACCGGTCTGGCCTGGACTGAAGTCGGCGGTGATCTTCTGCAGATCGAATCGACGCTGGTACCGGGCAAGGGCCAGTTGATCCTGACCGGTCAGCTCGGCAACGTGATGAAGGAGTCGGCTTCGGCGGCGCTGTCGGTGGTGCGTTCGCGCGCGGTGGCGCTGGGCATCGACTCGGACTTCCTGCAGAAGCATGACGTGCACGTCCATGTGCCCGACGGGGCAACGCCCAAGGATGGCCCGAGCGCAGGTGCGGCGATGGTGACCTCGCTGGTGTCGATGCTGAGCAGGGTACCGGTGCGCGCCGATGTGGCGATGACCGGCGAAATCACCCTGCGTGGTCGGGTGACGGCGATCGGCGGGCTGAAGGAAAAGCTGCTGGCCGCGCTGCGTGGCGGAATCCGCACGGTCATCATTCCCGAGGAAAACCGCAAGGATCTGGCGGACATCCCGGCCAACGTGACCCGCGATCTGGAGATTGTGCCGGTGAAGTACATCGAGCAGGTGCTCGACCTGGCGCTGGAGCGTCCGCTTGCCCCGAAGAAGGCGCGTAAAACCGCGCGCAAGACGGCACCGCGCGTCGCGGTGAGGGGCAAGGGCAAGGCACCGTCGGGCAGTCGCGTCAAGCACTGAGCCGATGTGCCAAATCAGCTGAAAACCCGCGTCATTGCTGGGTTTTCAGCTTGCGCGGGTGTAGGGCCGCTGGTATAAAAGCACAACTCGCGAATCAGTTCGTATCGCTTGATTCGTAGACCTGATCCCAATGGCGATCGCCCTCGCGTAGACTGGGCGGTCGCATCCCTGGCTAATCCGCGGAATCCCCGCATAAGGAGCTGTAGAGAATGAACAAGACCGAATTGATCGACGCCGTTGCTGAAGCCGCCGACCTGACCAAGGCCGAGTCCAGCCGCGCTGTCGACGCCGTCGTTGCTGCTGTCACCAAGGCTCTGAAGGAAGGTGATGCGGTGACGCTGGTCGGCTTTGGCACCTTCCAGGTCCGCGACCGCGCTGCCCGTACCGGCCGCAACCCGAAGACCGGCGACACCATCAAGATCGCTGCGTCGAAGAATCCTTCCTTCAAGGCTGGCAAGGCGCTGAAGGATGCTGTAAACTAAGCGGCTCGCTGGGGTGCTTAGCTCAGTGGTAGAGCGTCTCCTTTACACGGAGAGGGTCGGGGGTTCGAAACCCTCAGCACCCACCACAGCACCGCGGTAATGGTTCAAGTGTGGAGCGGTAGTTCAGCTGGTTAGAATGCTGGCCTGTCACGCCGGAGGTCGCGGGTTCGAGTCCCGTCCGCTCCGCCACTTTTACTGGCCCCCGGCCGAGAAACCGGGGGTTTGTTTTCTCCACTGCTTCGGCAGCAGAGAAAACGTCGAGGTTCGTAGTACGGAGCGGTAGTTCAGCTGGTTAGAATGCTGGCCTGTCACGCCGGAGGTCGCGGGTTCGAGTCCCGTCCGCTCCGCCACTACACTCTTCGATAAAGCCCCGTGAAAATCTTTTTAAAAAAAGATAAAACGGGCTGGGTTTTTCGGGAATCTTCGGATATACTGAGCCCCTACCAAGTTTCAACGCGGAGCGGTAGTTCAGCTGGTTAGAATGCTGGCCTGTCACGCCGGAGGTCGCGGGTTCGAGTCCCGTCCGCTCCGCCAGGAACGAAAGCCCCTGACGCAAGTCAGGGGCTTTTTTTTTGTTTATTTCTGGTGGGGGCAGCCTTTCAATGTGACGGTTACGCCCGGTCACCAGCGGCTCGCTTCACGGTTGAGCTTTCAACGCTGCAGGGCTGCTGGCGGGGCCTCTTTGGCGCCCGCGCCGAAGCGGGTTACACTGCCGGGCTCGCCATCAGGCCTTGATTTCACTCATGCTGCAGAAACTCCGCGACAAGACCTCCGGGTGGATCGTCACCGTGATCCTCGGGTTGCTGATGATTCCGTTCCTGTTCGTGATCGACAACAGCTACCTCGGTGGTGTTGGCGCACAGAATGTAGCCAAGGTGTCAGCCCCGCCAACCTGGTGGCGCTCGGCGCCGTCGTGGTGGCCGGCGCGCATGCTCTGGCAGCACCATGAAATCAGCGCGCAGGATTTCCGTGAGCGCTTCGAGCAGGCCCGCATGATGGCGCGCCAGCAGCAGGGCGATGATTTCGACCCGACCCGCTTTGAGAGCGTGGAGAACAAGCTGGCCGTGCTCGATCAGCTGATCGACGAGCAGGTGGTGCGTCTGGCGGCAGAACAGGAAGGCATCGTCATCGGCGAAGCCGCGCTGTCGCAGTACATCACCAGCATGCAGCAGTTCCTCGGGCCCGACGGCAAGTTCAGTGAAGCCCAGTACCGCCTGGCGCTGCAGAGTGGCAATCCGCCGCGCACGCCGATGCAGTTCAAGGAACTGGTCCGCAGCAGCATGCAGCAGAGCGTGATCCCGTCTGCGCTGCAGGCCTCCGGGTTCGTCACCGATGCCGAGGTCGAGCGCCTGGTCAAGATGTTGGCTGAAACCCGCGACGTCGAGCTGGTGACCCTGCCGGAACAGCCGGCCGACACCGCCGAAGTGACCGACGCGCAGATCAAGAGCTGGTACGACGCGCACCCGCAGGACTTCCGCCTGGCCGAATCGGTCAAGCTGGAATATGTAGAGGTCAACGGCGCCTCGCTGCCGACCCCGGCTGCGCCGGATGAAGCAACGCTGCGCAAGCGCTATGACGACGAGAAGGCCAAGTTCGTCTCCGCCCAGCAGCGCCTGACCTCGCACATCCTGGTCGCCAACGGTGAGGGTGCCGAAGCCAAGGCTGCGCGCCTGGCGACCGAAGCCAAGGCCAGCGGTGCCGACTTCGCCGCGCTGGCCAAGGCCAACTCCGATGACACCGGCTCAAAGGAGCAGGGCGGTGATCTGGGCTGGGTGGAGCACGGTGCCATGGTCAAGCCGTTCGAGGACGCCGTATTCGCGGCCAAGGCCGGCGACATCGTCGGCCCGGTCAAGACCGAGTTCGGTTACCACATCATCCAGGTCCGCGAGATCCGCGGTGGCGAAGGCCAGTCCTTCGAGCAGGTGCGCGATCAGCTGCTGGCCGAGCAGATCAAGGCCGACGCCGAAGGCGCTTACAACGAACTGGCCGGCAAGCTGGTCGATGCGATCAACAAGAACCCGAGCGACCTGGCGGCCGCTGCTGAAGCGGTGAAGCTCCCTGTGCAGACCCTGGGGCCGTTCACCCGCGCTACCGCCACGGGCATTGCCACTGATCCGGCCGTGCTGCGCGCCGCGTTCTCCGACATCCTGGTGCAGGACGGCACCGCCAGCGACCTGATCGAGCTGGGCGGCAACCCGAACCACACCGTGGCGATCCGTGTGGTCGAGCACACCCCCGAACAGGCCCAGCCGCTGGAGCAGGCACGCGAAGCGGTGATCGCTGCGATCCGCGCCGATCGCGTGCACCAGGCGGAGCAGAAGGCCGCCGATGCGCTGCTGGCCAAGCTCAACGGAGGTGCAAGCCTGCAGTCGCTGGTGACCAGCGAGAAGCTGCAGGTAAGCGCGCTGCCCGGCCTGCCGCGCACCCAGCCGGTGCCGACGCCGGAGATCAACCAGGCCGTATTCGCCGCGCAGCCGCCGGCTGAAGACAAGCCGACCTACGGCAAGGTGGACGTGCAGGGCCGCGTGGTGGTGTTCGCGGTGAGCAAGGTCACCCCGGGCAGCGACAAGGACGTGACCGCCCCGCAGCGTGCCCAGCTCAAGGAACAGCTGAGCCAGCTCGACGGCATGGGGGCGGCCAAGGCCTTCGTCGACGCCACCCGCAAGCGCTACAAGGTGCAGACGGTGGAAAGCAACCTGTAAGCGCCCGCAGGCTCAGGCAACCGAAGAAGCCCGGCATTGCCGGGCTTCTTTTTGTCTGCAGTTCACCGGTGCCGCCGCACTTGCGGCAGGTGACGACCGTTGGTCGTCACGCCTTGTGGCCACCGCGCGAACCATTCCTTGGCATCGTGCAACGCGATGAGCCCGCTGCAACGCGGTGGTATGGCGCGATCTGGTGCGATGACGGTGCCGGGCAGAGCCCGGCTACGCTTCGGTAGGTGACGACCGTTGGTCGTCACGCTTTCTGCCCACCGCGCAAACCATTCCTGGGCCATGCCGGCAAGACACCGGCATCGTGCAGCGGGATGAGCTTGCGAGGTGCCGGGCAGAGCCCGGCACTACGCTGCGTCAATCGTCCAGGCGCAGGGTCGCGCCGGGACGCAGCACGCTCTGCCCGGTCAGACCGTTCAGGCTCAGCAGCGCCTTGACCGGCATGCCGTAGCGGCGCGCGATGGTCCATGCGGACTCGCCGTCGCGCACGGTATGGCGGCGGGTACGCGGCCGATCGGCAGCGGCGGCCACCGCACGGGCCACGGTCGGTGTGCCGCGGGCCACAGCAGGCGCGGCGGCAGGCGCCACGCTGGCTACGGAGGTGGCCGCTGCGGCGGTGGGCGCACTGGCGACGGTGGTCGGCGCCAGCAGGCGCACAGGCGCGCTCTGCGGGCGTGCACCGCTGGTGGCGGCAGGATTGAGCCGGGCCAGGCGCGCCGGGTCCAGATCGCGCTGGGCAGCCCACTGGGTCACCGAGGTGCCGGCAGGCAGGGTATGACTGCGCAGCACCGGCACGTTGCGATCCAGCGAGGCCATCACCTGCGGCTGCACCTCGGCGTCTTCCAGCACGCAGGCGAGCGCATGCAGTTTTTCCACGTAATCGTGGGTGATCGGCGAAAGCCCCTGCAGTTCGGCCGTGCGCGCGTTGCTGGCATTCATGCCGGCCTTGCGCAGCGACTGCAGCACGCGGTACTCACCTGCGTTGTACGCCATGGTGGCCAGGCGCCAGTCGCCGCCGAACATGCCATGCAGGGTCTTCAGGTAGCGCACCGCTGCCTGGGTCGAATCCACCGCCGAGAGGCGGCCGTCGTAGCCGGCCGTCATCGGCACGTTGTGGTTGCGTGCGGTGGTGGCGATGAACTGCCACAGACCGGTTGGGCCGGCGGCGCTGCGTGCGCCCGGCCGGTAGCCACTTTCCACGAAGGGAATCAGCGCGAACTCGGTCGGCAGGTTGGCCTTGCGCAGTTCTTCGACCACATAGCCGAAGAGCACCAGCGCATCGTCGTCCTGGTTGGCCAGGCGCGCCGGCGCGTGAGCGAAGTGCTTCTGCCAGCGCGGACTGGTGGCCCCTGCATTGCAGTTCGGTTCGGCCAGACCCTCGCGGAAACTGGCGAAGATGTCCTGGCCATTGCGCAGTGTTGCCGGGGGCAGATCAGCGGCCTGCAACGGCACGTTGCCAAGGCCCGCGACATTCTGGCTGATACCGGCGGCCAACGATTGTGCGCCGGCGTTTCCTGCCAGCCCCAGAAGCAAGCCCAGGGCCAGCGGCAGACTTCGGCGCGTCATGCGCGGAAGCCGTCTTTCCAGTGCCGGAGACCGGCCATCACGTCCACATCGTCAATGACGGGCCGCCCCAGGTGCGCAGCCACCGCATGACGGATCGTGGCGCTCTGCGTACGCAGGAAGGGATTGCAGTCCAGCTCTTGTGCCAGGGTTACCGGCAGGGTCGGGCGATCATCGCGGCGCATGGCCAAAGCCTCCTCATGGCGCTGCCACAGGGCAGCGTTGGTGGGGTCGACATGCCGCGCGAAGACGGCATTTGACACGGTGTACTCGTGGGCGCAACAAACCAGCAGTTGCGGCGGCAGCGCTGCGAACTTACGCATGGCGGCCAGCAGTTGTAACGGCGTACCTTCGAACAGGCGCCCACAGCCCAGACTGAACAACGCATCGCCACTGAAAAGATGTTCAGCGGTGTGAAATGCGACATGGCTGCGGGTATGCCCGGGCACGGATAGTACGTGGAACATCCGTCCCAGTGCCTGAACGGATTCACCTTCGGTGACGCGCTCGGTGGCCATCGGAATGCGCGGCTCGTGCGGGGCGATCACCCGGATCCCGGGAAAACGCGCCTGCAGCGCCGCCACACCGCCGATATGGTCGTCGTGGTGATGGGTGAGCAGAATCGCCTGCGGGCGCAGCCCGGCGTCGGCGGCTGCCAGCACCGGCGCCGCCTCGCCCGGGTCGACAACGACAGCACTGCCGTCATCGCCAGCCAGGGTCCAGATGTAGTTGTCCGCGAATGCGGGTAGGGCAGTCAGTCGCATAGAATTGGGACCATGCCCGCGCTGCCAAGCCTCCGTCAAGCAAGCCCAACCAGCTGGTTCGAGAGCGAACCGGCGCGCGGCCTGTTCGCGCTCGAGCAGCGTCTGCTGCTGCCGCGCCTGGCCGAACTGCCGGCCAAGGGATGGCTGTGGCTGGCCCCCAGCGCCGGCTGGCTGGAGGCGGCCGCACTGGCCGGGCCCGGCCTGCGCCTGCACCGGCAGGACCACGGCTACGCCGGTGATGCCCGCTGCGCGCTGCCCCTGCCGCTGGCCAGCGAAAGCGTGAACGTGGTCGTGCTGCAGCACGTGACCGCCGCCGATGCCGCGCAGTTGCTGGTCGAGTGCGAACGTGTGCTGATGCCCGGCGGGCGACTGCTGCTGACCAGCCTCAATCCGTTCAGTCCGTTCCGCGCGCACTGGCGCCGGCACGGTATGGTGGTGCGCACGCCGCAGCGCCTGCGCCAGCTGCTGGACGGAGCGGGGCTGGAGTGCGACGCCACCCGCTATGTCGGCCCCCTGTGGCAGACCGAAGGTGCCGGCAGCGCCCGGCTCGCGCCGTTGCGGGCCGCCTGCCTGTTTACTGCCGAGAAGCGCAGCCTCAGCCTGCTGGGCCCACGGCCGCTGCCGGTCCGCTGGCAACGGCCGGTGGCCTCCCCGGGGATGACCCGAACGATTCTGGAACCGAATGAAGACCATTGAAGTACACACCGACGGCTCCTGCCTCGGTAATCCCGGCCCCGGCGGCTGGGCCGCGCTGCTGCGCTACAAAGCGCACGAGCGCGAGCTCAGCGGTGGCGAAGCCAACACCACCAACAACCGCATGGAGCTGATGGCCGCGATCTCCGGCCTGGAAGCGCTGACCGAGCCGTGCCAGATCGTGCTGTATACCGACTCGCAGTACGTGCGGCAGGGGCTTACCGAGTGGATGCCGGGGTGGATCCGCAAGAACTGGAAGACCGCCGGTGGCTCGCCGGTGAAGAACCGCGAACTGTGGGAGCGCCTGCACGCCGCTACCCTGCGTCACAGCATCGACTGGCGCTGGGTGAAGGGGCACTCCGGTGACCCGGACAACGAACGCGTCGACACGCTGGCCCGCAACGCCGCCACCGCCGTGCGCGATGGCCGCATGCCGGTAAACTGAGCCCATGCGTCAGATCATCCTCGATACCGAAACCACCGGCCTGGAATGGAAGAAGGGCAACCGCATCGTCGAAATCGGCTGCGTTGAGCTGTTCAAGCGCCGGCCCAGTGGCAACAACTACCACCAGTACATCAAGCCGGACTGCGAGTTCGAGGCCGGCGCACAGGAAGTGACCGGGTTGACCCTGGACTTCCTGGCCGACAAGCCCGACTTTGCGCAGATTGCCGAGGCCTTCCTGTCGTTCATCGACGGCGCCGAGCTGATCATCCACAACGCGGCGTTCGACCTGGGCTTCCTCGACAACGAGCTGTCGCTGCTGGGGCCGCAGTATGGGCGCATCCTGGACCGCTGCACCGTCGTCGATACCCTGGCGCTGGCGCGCGAGCGTTTCCCGGGCCAGCGCAACTCGCTGGACGCGCTGTGCAAGCGGCTGGGCGTGGACAATTCGCACCGCCAGCTGCACGGCGCGCTGCTTGATGCGCAGATTCTCGGCGACGTCTATATCGCGCTGACCTCGGGTCAGGATGAGATCGGCTTTGCCAGCATGGACGAGGCCGGCAATGCCAATGCGCTGCTGCAGGGATTCGACCCCAGCAAACTGCTGCCGCGCCCGCGCGTGCAGGCCACGCCCTCCGAGCAGCAGGCCCACGCCGCGCGCCTGGAGCGTCTACGCAAGAAGGCCGGCCACGCCTTGTGGGATGGTCCCAAGGCCGAAGAAACCGCCGTCGCCTGAGAGCGACGGGCGTAGCAGTCCTTCGCCAGCGCTTACGCGCAGCGCACCAGGATCGCGGTGATGTTGTCTGCACCGCCGCCATCGAGCGCGGCGGCGACCAACGTATCCACGCATTCCTGTGCGCTGGCATCGTCGAAGGCCAGCGTGCGCGCGATGCTGCGATCGTCCACTTCCTCGGTCAGGCCATCACTGCACAGCAGCAGCTGCATCCCCGGCCGCAGCTCGCCGGTGGTGGTGGCCACGTTGAGATGGGCCGGATCGGTGACGCCCAGCGCCTGGGTGACCACGCTGCGCTGCGGATGAGCCCGGGCCTGCTCGGCGGTGAGGCTGCCATGGGTCACCATCTCCTGTTCCAGGCTGTGGTCCTGGCTGAGCTGGGCCAGCTGACCCTCGCGCCACAGGTAAGCGCGGCTGTCGCCGACCCACGCCACCTCATACCGGTTGCCCTGTACGCGGGCGGCCACCACGGTGGTGCCCATCGGCAGGCTGGCGTTGCGCCGTCGCGAGGCGCGGATGATTTCCTCATCGGCAGTGCGGATGGCCTGGACCAGCGTGGCGCCGCGGCGGATCTCGCGGACGATGGTATCCCGGGCCAGCGCGCTGGCCAGCTCACCGCAGGCGTGTCCGCCCATGCCGTCGGCAACCAGCCACAGGGCCAGCTCACCGTCACCGTAGTAGGTGTCTTCGTTGAGCGCACGGCGCAGGCCGGGATGGGTGAGGTGTCCGAATTCGATCATGTGCGCGCTGGCGGGGGTGTAGAGCAGGGAGAACGGCATCATCGCGGCGTGCTGGAGATCCGGCAAGCGATCGGGCTGGATATTTTCAGCAAGTTGCACCGGGAGGCTTGTGGAGACGCCCGCATCCTCGTATCATGCGCGTCCCCGGTACGCCGGGGCGCTCGGAGAGGTGGCAGAGCGGTTGAATGTACCTGACTCGAAATCAGGCAGGCGTTTATAGCGCCTCGGGGGTTCGAATCCCCCCCTCTCCGCCAGACACAAACAAAGAGGCCGCCCAATGGGCGGCCTCTTTGCAGGAGCAGATCCGGACAGCCGCAGGCTGGCCCTGCAGCGCGCAGCGCGGAAGGGCTGGGTGCAGGATGCACCCAGCAATCCCCCGCTAGGGTAGGTGACGACCGTTGGTCGTCACGCTTCTGCGGGCGCACCGCGCAGCGGAGCAGAGCCCCGCTCTTGTTGCAGCGGGTTACCATAGCGCCATCCCCTGCAGGAACCGCCTCCATGACTGCTGAAATCCTGGTACCCGTCGCCTTCGGCGAACTGCTCGACAAGATATCCATTCTGCAGATCAAGTCCGAGCGCATCAGTGACCCGGCCAAGCTGGCCAACGTGCGCACCGAGCTCTCGGCGCTGGAAAAGACCTGGATGGCGCACCCGGCCGGCGGCAAGGATATCGCCACGCTGCGTGCCGAGTTGAAGGCGGTCAACGAACAGCTGTGGGACATCGAAGATGCCATCCGGCTCAAGGACAAGGCAGGCGAGTTTGACGGCGGCTTTGTCGAGCTGGCGCGCAGTGTCTACCTGCGCAACGACGAACGCGCGCGCATCAAGAAAGCGATCAATCTCGCCCTGGGTTCGGCCTATGTGGAAGAGAAGTCGTACCAGGACTACCAGGCCAACAAGGGCTGACATCACCATGCCGGGCACGGTATCGCCCGGTGCTGTTGTAGCGCCGACCCCACGGTCGGCGGCCCTTCGGTCAGATCAAGGTGTTCTGCCGTGCTTCGCGCGATGAGCCGACCATGGTGGCGGCTCTACGACCGACGTCCCGGCGCGTCGACGCCGCCGCTTTCTCAGCCGGCCAGATGATCTGCCACGTAGCGCTCGAAGGCCGCAATGCCATCCTCGACGGTGATCAGCTCCATCACATCGTCAAACTCGATCTTGGTGCCCCATTTCAGCTCGCTGGCTGGCTTGCGCAGATAGCGCCGGGCTGCGTCATCGTAGCGGTCCGCACAATAGCGCCGGTCCGAATAGGGGCCGCTGCGGTGCGGATTGCTCGCCGCATGCAGTCCCAGCACCTTGGCGCCCATCGCGTTGGCGATGTGCATCGGGCCGGAATCCGGCGTCATCACCAGGTTGGCGCGGGCCAGCAGCGCGGGCAGCTGCTTGAGCGTGTCCTTGCCCACCAGGTCCAGTGCGGGGGTTTCCAGCTGGGCCTGGATGGCATCGCTCATGTTGCGCTCCAGGTCGCTGCGACCGCCGCACAGCACCACGCGCCAGCCGCGCGCCTGGGCATGGCTGGCCACCGCGGCGTAGCGGTCGGCGTACCAGTTGCGGCGCACATGGCTGGAGCAGGGCGAGATCATCAACACCGGGCGACCATCGTCCTCCCACTGTGCACTGGCCCAGTCGTGCGCCTCGGTCGGCGTGGCCAGGTCCCAGCTCACCGTGTCCTGACGCAGGCCCAGCGGTTCGCAGAAGCTGCCGATGGCATCGAGCACATGGATACCCGGACGGTCAGCGATGCGCTCGTTGATGAAAAGCCCGTGCAGGTCCTTTGAACGGCTGCGGTCATAGCCGATGCGTCGGCGCGCCGGAACGAAGGCCGAGAGCACGTTGGCACGGAAGGCGACCTGCATCTGCAGCAGGGCCTCGAAGCGCTGCGCCGGCAACGTGTCGCGCAACGCGCGCATGCCGGCCAGCCCGGTTTTCTTGTCGTAGGCGTGGAACGTCACGCCCGGCAGCCCGTCCAGCAGCTTCAGCCCGACCTTGTCGATGATCCAGTGGATGGGCGTGCCCGGCAGCCCCGCCTGCAGCGTGCGCACCAGCGGCACCACGTGGGTCACGTCTCCCAGCGCGGACAAACGCAAAAGACACAAGGAAGAGGACGTTGATGCCATGGTGTTGTTAGACTCAAGGAAATGGTCGCATTCGACGCCAATGAAGCGCTGACGCCCTGCCGCGAAGGAAGCGGTCTGGGTGCCATTCTGTTCGACCGTGAGCGGCTGCGGCAAGCCGAGGCTACCCTGTTCCAGCCCCAGCACTGGGGCCAGCGGGCGCGGCCGGTGGATGAAGGTGGCCGCGGCAGTGCCTGGTTTGTCGATGCGCCGTTCGGGCCCAGCGTGCTGAGGCATTACCGCCGCGGCGGCCTGGTGGCCAAGCTGGTGCACGACCGTTATGTCTGGCGAGGGGCGGACAGAACCCGCAGTTTTGCCGAATTCCGGCTGATGCGTGCACTGCGCGCAATGCAACTGCCGGTGCCGCGACCGATCGCGGCCTTCTACATGCGCCAGGGCATCCACTACCGCGCGGCGATCCTGCTGGAACGCATCGAGGGCGTCCGCTCGCTGGCCGACCGTGCACTGGTGGCGGGCCGTGGCGCGCCGTGGGAGGAGACCGGGCGGCTGATCGCGCGTTTCCATCGCGCAGGGCTGGACCATGCCGACCTCAACGCGCACAACATCCTGTTCGACGGCAATGGCCATGGCTGGCTGATCGACTTCGACCGCGGCGTCATCCGCATTCCGGCCACGCGCTGGCGCGAGCGCAACCTCAAGCGTCTGCAGCGCTCGCTGCTGAAGCTGCGCGGTGAGCGTAGCGTGGAGGACGTGGAGAAAGACTTCGCGCGTCTGCGGCGCGCCTACGACATGGCCTGGAAACGAGGTACCTGATGGCGTGGTCGCTGCGCTTCCTCGGCGTCGGCAACGCGTCGGCGGTCGAGCTTGGCTCGCCGATGGCGGTGATCGAACGCAATGGTCAGCCGTGGTTGACCATTGACTGCGGCGGCGAAGGGCTGACCGCGTTCCAGCAGCAGTATCGCTGCATGCCTGATGCGGTCTTCATCACCCATGTGCACCTGGACCACGTGGCCGGCTTCGAGCGGTTGTTCGTGGATGCGTTCTTCAATGCACAGCGACGCGGCAAGGTGCGGCTTTACGTGCCGGCCACGGTGGTGCCGCTGCTGCACCGGCGCATCGGCGACTACCCCAATGTGCTGGCCGAGGGCGGCGCCAACTTCTGGGATGCATTCCAGCTGATCGTGGTGGGCGAGGCGTTCTGGCATCAGGGCGTGCGTCTGGAGTGCTTCCCGGTCCGCCATCATTGGCCGGAGACGGCGTACGGCCTGCGCCTGCAGGGCGCGCTGACCTGGAGTGGGGACACCCGGCCGATCCCGGAAATGCTGGCGCGCCATGCCGCTGACAACGAACTGATCGCCCACGACTGCGGCCTGCACGGCAACCCGTCGCACACCGGCGTGGACGATCTCGAACGCGAGTACAGCGCCGAACTGCAGGCCAGGATGATGCTCTACCACTACGCCAGCGTAGCCGACGGCCTGGCACTGGCCGCGCGCGGTCACCGCGTTGCGCAGCCGGGGGAGGTGGTGCAGCTGGCTGCGCCGACGGCAATGCAGGTCGAGCAGGCGGCTGGCTGAAGCGTGGTCTGGCTGAGGGGCGTTGCAGCCGTGGCAGACCCCGGAATGGGTGACGGCCCCGCCGGCTGACCTCGGCGCCCGCGTTGATCGATACCGTTGCTGCCTTCCGGCCCTGGCGGGGTTTTCGATCTAGCGTCGCGAGGGGCCGACGGGGCCGCCATAGAGACGTTGGCCGCATCAAGAGGCCATTCACGGAGCAGGGGAAGCGGCGCGCTGCGCCAGAGACCAAAGCCGGACCGCACACCGCAGTTGCGATGGCAGGCGCGCATTCTAGCGCAAGCCGGTGCCGGTCCGCCAGAACTGCGTGCAGCGCGGCATGAATCGACAGTGACCTGCACCGGCGCCGCGCAGCGGTCGCGCTGGACGCTTGCTATCATTGATAGCCGGAGGACGACCTCCCCCCCCAACCGGGTTTTCACTGTCCAGGACGGCCTGGCCCCTGCAAAGGAGGCCGCCATGGCCTGGATCTGTCTGTTGTTCGCCGGTTTGCTGGAAATTGTCTGGGCTGTTGCAATGAAGCAGTCCGAAGGCTTCACCCGCCTCGCGCCAACCCTCATCACCCTGGCCGGCATGATCGCCAGCTTCTGGCTGCTGGCCGTTGCCATGCGCAGTCTGCCGCTGGGTACGGCCTATACGATCTGGACGGGCATCGGCGCCGTCGGCGCGTTCGTCGTCGGCATCGTGTTTCTCGGCGAGCAGGTCAGCGCGATCCGTATCGGCGCGGCGTTACTGATCGTCAGTGGGCTGGTGCTGATGAAGCTGGCCAGCAGTTGAGCCGGCAGCCGCTGCCGCGGGCGTTGACCTCCACTTGCCGCCGTTGCCGCTAGGCTGCCGTCATACACCTGACAGGGAGCAAGGCAATGAGGAACGTCTGGCTGGCGAGTATGCCCGTGCTGCTGCTGTGCGCGTGTGGCAAGCCCACCCCGGAAGCGTCGCCTGCACAGGGAGCGGCTGGCGACGCAGCCGTTGCCGCGCCTGCCGCGCAGGGGGGCGCCGCGCCCGCGCCCGCCGCGTTGCCCGGGCAGGTGTCCTCCGAGGCCAGCGAGGATACCGAGCGGGCGATGGACGAGGTGCCCTCGCAGACGGTGCTGCCCAACGGCGATACCGAGTATGGCTTTGCCAACGGCTGCAAGGTCGTCCTGCAAGGCAAGCGTGCCGTGCTCAGAAACGAAGGGCCCGAGTGCGAGCTGCATCATCGCGACGTCGCACTACTGTACGCCTCCGGCGACTGAGCGCTGATACCCGCGTAGATACTGTGTCGCGCGGGCCTAGGCAAGCGCGATTTCAGGATCAAATGGTCGGCCGCTGCGCAGTACCCTCCAGATCAGGTGAATGAGCTTTCGCATCAAGGCGCACATCACCACCTTGAAGGGCTTGCCCTTGTCGCTGAGCCGTTTTGCAAATGCCTTCAGCACCGGGTCGTGAGTCTTCCCGGTCAGGGCTGGCATGTACAGTCTGTTACGGAACTCGGTGTCTCCGACACGCGATATCCGGCGTTTGCCTTCGTAGTTCCTGACTGGCGCTGGGCAGGATTGAGGGGCCGGTCTATCGTGCAACTTTGATTGCTAAAAATAGCGCAAGGCCCATGCTGCGCAGACGTTAAGACAGCCGCACGTCAGTAGGAAACAGTCGTCTGCCCCATCGGATAGCGACATGAACAAGCAGAACCAGCACTGGGACCTCGACAAGTGGCCCGATCACTGCGGCAAACGCTACCGGGGAAGCGAGTCCAAATGCTGCGATGGCAACCGCAATGGCTAGTTCGAAGTTGTTTCCCGCTGCGGTAAACGCAATGGCAGTTGTTCGTGGGTAGTCCTTGGCAATGAACCTCCCTATCCAGAAGCTCAACGCGAACTGGATCAGGAAATAGAGAGTCAGCGGAATGGCGATGCGAACCGCATCCATTGGAATGCGCAGGACATCTCCCCCCTTCAAGCTGAACATGGCCGCGATCGTGAACAGGAGCGCGCCCAGCGTGATGGGGCTGATCGCAGGCAAGAACCTGGTCTCATACCAATCCAAGCCCTTCCTCGCCCTTAGCCAACGACTTGTGAGAAATCCTGCAAAGAACGGAATGCCTAAATAGATGAGCACGGCCTCTGCGATGGTCCAGAAGCTCACATCGATGACGCTGCCTTGAAGCCCAAAGATCGGCGGCAACCAAGTCAGGAAAAACCAGGCATAGGCGCTGAAGAGGACAATCTGGAAGATGGAGTTGAAGGCGACCAGTCCTGCCACATACTGACTGTCTCCGCGTGCGAGCTGATTCCAGACCAGCACCATAGCGATGCAGCGCGCCAAGCCAATGAGGATGAGGCCTGTCATGTATTCGGGATAGTCGCGTAAGAACAGCGCCGCCAAACCGAACATTAGGAAAGGACCCACGACCCAGTTCTGAAGTAGCGAGAGCATCAGCACCCGCTTGTCAGCAAACACCTTCGGCAGCTCTTCGTATTTAACCTTCGCCAACGGTGGATACATCATCAAGATCAGGCCCGCCGCGATGGGGATGTTGGTCGACCCCACCGAAAGCTTGTTCAGCGCGCTGGGAAGCTCTTCGAACGCGGCTCCCAAGCCAACACCCAGGGCCATGGCTGCAAAGATCCAGACGGTGAGATACCGGTCCAGGAAGGAAAGGCGGGAGGGTTGGGGGCTCATCAGTAGTTTTCCAAGAAGGGCTCAGCAGCCGCCTGGACGCTCGCACGACAGGTCGTCAGCGCAGCAGTTCTCAGTCAGGTAGGCCACCAGGGCCGTCATGGTTTCGAACTCTGCTCGGTAGCAGATCGTGCGCCCACGCTGTTCGCCGTTGATGAGGCCCGCCACCGTAAGTTCCTTCAGGTGGAAGGAAAGGGTGGCTCCAGGCAAATCCAATGCCTGGGCAATGTCGCCGGCAAGCTTCCCGGTCCCGCCAGCCTGGACCAGCAGTCGGAAGATGGAAAGGCGGGTGGCATGCCCAAGGGCAGCCAGAGCAACGGTTGCGTTTTTATGTTCCATGATTCTAGAATAATCGAACAATAGCAACCGAGCAACCCATGTGAGCCAGCTTCCCAACATCCTTCCCGATGCGCTAGACATCCCTTCCTCGGTGAAGCTGGATGAGCCTGGTGCCGCGCCGCATCGCCCTCGCATCCTGATCCTTTACGGGTCACTGCGACCGCAGTCATTCAGCCGCAAGTTGGCGTTGGAGGCGCAGCGATTGCTGGAAGAGCTAGGTGCAGAGACACGTCTGTTCGACCCGCACGAGCTTCCGATGCTGGATTCAGTCCCGGCCACACATGTGAAGGTTCAAGAGTTGCGTCAGGCCTCGCTGTGGTCCGAGGGCCACGTATGGATCAGCCCAGAGCGGCATGGCACGCTCACTGCGGTGTTCAAAAACCAGATCGACTGGCTGCCCCTTGAGGAGGGGAGCGTCCGACCAACCCAAGGGCGAACCTTGGCGGTCATGCAGGTCTGCGGCGGCTCGCAGTCATTCAACGTGGTCAACGCGTTGCGTGTGCTGGGGCGCTGGATGCGCATGGTCACCATCCCCAATCAATCCTCGGTTGCGAAGGCTTGGCAGGAGTTCGATGAAAGCGGGCGCATGAAGCCCTCGGCCTACTATGACCGGGTGGTGGACGTGATGGAGGAGCTTGTGAAGTTCACGCTGCTGGTAAGGGGCCGGAGCAACTACTTGGTAGACCGCTACAGCGAGCGGAAGGGGGCGTTGGAGGCTGCAGCGCTTACCTTGGCGGCGGGAGTGCTTGAGGTCGCGGTGGCGCGCGAGGAAGTGGAATGAACGCCGTCATCTATCACAACCCCAAATGCGGGACTTCGCGAAACACGTTGGCTCTCATCCGCCATTTAGGCATCGATCCGGAGGTCATTGATTACCTGAGCCTACCGCCGACGCGCGAACGTCTCTTGGAGCTGATCACCGCAGCGGGATTGACCGTCCGAGAAGCCATTAGACAGAAGGGGACGCCCTACGAGGAGCTAGGGCTGGGTGACCTTGCCCTCGACGATGAGGCGCTGCTTGATGCGATGCTGGCGCATCCCATCCTCATCAATCGACCGTTCGTGCAGACAGATCTGGGCACTCGACTGTGTCGTCCTTCAGAGGTTGTCCTACAAATCCTTCCGGCCATGAGAGAACCTTTCGTGAAGGAGGATGGGGAGGTAATCAACGGGCCGATGTCTAAGAGACAGTAGCGCCAACCCACGGGCATGGACGGGCCCGAGGCCACGCCCGAGAAATACACGAGCCCTTTCCGGCTTCATATCCTCGCTCATGATCGGGCCGCCTCTCGTGCGGCCGCACGAGCTTCTGGACCGGCCAGAATTCCGTAGACACTCATGAGCCGCTTTGCGCATAGCGCCGTTCAAACTCTACAGGGGCCAGGTCGCCAGCGGACGGCTTGCGTTCCGCTTTCGGCTTGTCCTTCCATGTCAGGCGGCCGGGCTGAAGAAACATCTCGTCCATCACCGCAGCCAGCCGGAAAGCGCGCTCTGTGCGGCGTTGCGCGCTGGCAAGGTCTCCACGCTTCATGGCCCGTTCGCTCGCTGCTCTCCATTTCCGCGTGTCTTCCGACATACAGAACCTGCAAGCCGTTCGCAGAAAGTCGTAATGGACTCGAGTGCTGGCCGCCTCAAGTGCTGTCAAGCCGGAGGCCCGCAGGTTGTCATATGCTCGCCGATACTTGACGGCTGTGGCCGCGCCGACCTCGTGCCTCTGGCACTCGGCCAGCACGTCCCGCGTCTGCTGGTCCGCGTGGAGGGTCGCGTTGCGCTGCCAGCCGTGCCGACCTCTCCCGCTGCCTGAGCGCTGCGTCGTGCGTCCTCGCCCAGCCGTCGGCCACGGCCGCCGGTTGGGCATCGGGCGCACGAGCCGCACGGCTCCCGCACGCTCCGCCGTCCCTACGCTCTCGCTCCGGGCCGTGTGTCCTTCACTCCCGCTATGGACACGGGAGCGCCCAAAATGGTTTGCACCATTTAGGTCACTCCCCCATTGTCGGTCACTTTCGTGACCGGCAATGGGGGAGTGCCTGGCTTGGCTGATTTACGACTAAAAAGCATTGGCGGGCGGCTTCTGATTAAAAGGCTATACCTCCATGCAACCATGAATCCGGAACTTGGCAAGGCATCCCCTTGCCGTTTCCGGATTGCCCGCTACGGTAGGCACATGCCAACCGCCGAGCATATCCGTCGCCGCCGCGCCACGCTCAAACGGCTTGACCTCTACTTGCCGCCAGAGGTTGCTGAGCGTTTGCGTGCTGTTGCTGCTGCCGAAGGCTTGCGCCCCGGCGTCCTTGCCTGTCGCCTACTCACGGCTTCAGTCAGTAGCGGGCGCAGCGCATCCAAGTCCAAGCCGTAAGCCAACGCTGACAGCCCCGGTGACGTGCCTACACCAGCGAGCTTTTCGGCGGCAGTGAAGTCTCGGCTGTAAGTGCTGTGGTGTTCGTCGTCAATTTCATGCCCGGTGATTTGCACCCGTAACTCCGACGGCACGCCTGCGCCTTGCATCTCTTGAATGACTGTTTTTCGAAGAGAGTGGAACCCGCGCTTTGCTTTTGGCCAGTCTTTGCCTATTGAGCCCAGGTAGTAGCCGAAAGCCTTGCTTATCCAGTTCCCTGGACCATTTTTAGCGTTGTCAGATGCTTACGGAAAAATGCGCCAGTCGCCTCGGCCGCGCAAGCTGTCCACATATTCAAGAAATCCTAACGAAAGCAGATCTGAGTGGATAGGAACCACGCGGTTCGATACTTCTGTTTTTACACTTTGATGATCGCCTTCGTCACAGAAGCGAAGGGAGGGGGGGGGCGTGCACCGGTGTAAAGGCCAATTAGGGCCGCCCATTTTGCTCCCGGTGACAGTCGGGCAAAGTTAGTTGGCGCGTAAAGCGCTCGGATTTGCTGCTGGTCGAACGGCTTGAAACCCAGTTTCTTGCGCTGCCGCTTCTCCTTTGTTGTGTAGCGGATATGGCCCTGCGCAGGGTTGTCACCGGCCGGGTAATGGCCCGACGCTTGCGCCCATGCGAAGAAGCCGCAAGCGCCGCCGAGGTAAGACTGTTTGATGAACACCGTGGGCGTGGCCGCTCCGCCATCGCGCAGGTGTTGGTAGAAACGCGCCATATCCGGGTGCGCGATGGTGTGAACCTGCCGACTTGCACCTAGATAGTCCGCCAGCGCTGTCACGGCAGCTTTTTTGATGGTCAGGGTCTTTGGCCGGGTAGTGGCTTCCAAACTCTTTAGCCATGCCTCGCCTGCTTTAGCCAGTGTGATGGTCTCGGCGACGGGCGGCGGGGCAGCTGGCTCAACCAAGGCGGCACGCGGAGCGAAGTCGAAGCGCCCGATAGCTTCCAAGGCTTCCATCGCTCGGGCATGGTCGGCGGCATCGTTGGCGCGCAGTCTGCCGCCGCCAGGGAGGTCGATTTCATACCGCGTTGCCCCGTTTTCCGCCACGCTGGCCAGCACGTCAGCTACGCTGATTTTCTTGTCCATTCCGTGCCCCCTGATAGCGTCGAAGGCAGCAGCATAACGGGCAGACAGTTCCAAGGCGGCCAGTCGGGCGGTCAATAAGTCGTGGCCCAAGCTGCGCTTGATGAAGTCGCGACCTACCGTGCCTCGCAGGTCCGCAGGAACGCGCATGCGGAACATGTAGACGCCGGAAGCCGAGCGGGTCAGGTAGTGGGGGAATGCCATCGGAATGTGCCCCGACTTGTGCCCTGCCTGCGATTTCTCCGCCAACAAAAAAGCCCCTGTAAAAACAGGGGCTTATGTAATGCTGGCGGAGAGAGGGGGATTGCCGGGTGCATCCTGCACCCAGCCCTTCCGCGCTGCGCGCTGCAGGGCCAGCCTGTGGCTGTCCGGATCTGCTCCTGCAGATCCGTCGAACCCCGCGGGGCTTCTCACCACCCGTCCCATCCCCCGGACAACGCAAAAGGGCCACCCTGTGGGCGGCCCTTTTGCGTTGTCTGGCGGAGAGAGGGGGATTCGAACCCCCGAAGCGCGGTTTAGACGCTTACACACTTTCCAGGCGTGCTCCTTCAACCACTCGGACACCTCTCCGGATTTCCTTCGCCGCAGGCTCGCCTGCTGCTAGGGGTCGCAGATTCTAGCTGGCTGGGGCGAAAGACACAAGCGCCCCCGGTCGGGCAGAGGAGACTGGACGGGCATGGCACAATGGGTGTCCCGATGAAGACGGTGGCCTGATGTCCTATCTTGTCCTTGCCCGCAAGTGGCGTCCCAAGCGTTTTGCCGAGCTGGTGGGCCAGGAGCACGTGGTCCGTGCGCTCAGCAATGCGCTGGACAGCGGCCGGGTCCACCATGCCTTCCTGTTTACCGGTACCCGCGGGGTCGGCAAGACCACCATTGCGCGTATTTTCGCCAAGTCGCTCAACTGCGAGCAGGGCACCAGCGCTGACCCGTGCGGTCAGTGCCCGGCCTGCCTGGACATCGATTCGGGCCGCTACATCGACCTGCTGGAAATCGATGCGGCGTCCAACACCGGTGTCGACGATGTCCGCGAGGTCATCGAGAACGCGCAGTACATGCCCTCGCGCGGCAAGTACAAGGTCTACCTGATCGACGAAGTGCACATGCTCTCCAAGGCGGCGTTCAATGCGCTGCTCAAGACGCTGGAAGAGCCGCCGGAGCATGTGAAGTTCCTGCTGGCCACCACCGACCCGCAGAAACTGCCGGTCACCGTGCTCAGCCGCTGCCTGCAGTTCAACCTCAAGCGTCTGGACGAGGAGCAGATCCGCGGCCAGATGACCCGCATTCTCGCCGCCGAGGAAATCGAAGCCGATGCGTCGGCGATCGAACAGCTGGCCAAGGGGGCTGATGGCAGCCTGCGCGATGGTCTGTCGCTGCTTGACCAGGCCATTGCCTACGCCGGTGGCGCGCTGCACGAGGACGTGGTGCGCACCATGCTGGGTACGGTGGACCGTACCGAGGTGGCGGCGATGCTTGATGCGTTGGCCGAAGGGGATGGCGTGCGCCTGCTGCAGGTGGTGGCGGCGCTGGCCGAGTTCTCGCCGGACTGGAATGGTGTGCTGGAAGCCGTGGCCGACGGTCTGCACCGCATCCAGGTGCAGCAGCTGGTGCCCGGCGCGGTCGCGGGTGAAGGCCTGGATGTTGCCGCCTTCGCCAGTCGTCTGCGCCCGGAAGTGGTGCAGCTGTGGTACCAGATGGCGGTCAACGGTCGCCGTGATCTGCCGCTGGCGCCCAGCCCGCGCGCAGGCTTTGAAATGGCTGTGCTGCGCATGCTGGCGTTCCGCCCGGCGGCGACGGTGCCAGCCGTGCCCACTGCCGCCGGCGGTGCGGTGACCCCGCTGGCGCCGGCAGGCGGCCAAGGCGAGCCCACCCACGGCGCAGCCGGCGGCATTGCCGCTGCGGCGCCGGTGCAGGCTGCTCCTGCCGCGCCTGAACCGAAGCGCGCGCCGGACCCGAAGCCGGAGCCGGAGCCTGAGCCGGTGATCGAGCCTGAGCCCGAACCCGAGCCGGTCATCGAACCGGAGATCGAGCCGGGTGTCGAGGCGGCGATGGCCTTGGCGGAAGCCGATGCCGATGCCGATCCAGAGCCGAGCGCCGAGGCCGCGCCGGCATCCGACGCGGCGGCGCCTGCAGCCGCTCCCGAGCTTGATCGCACGCACGACGATACGCCGCCGTGGGAAGTGGAGGCGGCCGAAGCGGCCGACGTCGTCGACGCCGATGAGGCGGCACTGATGGCCCATGCCACGCCGGAAGCGGCCATGGTGCCGCCGCTGCAGACGACCCCGACGCCTGCTGTGGCCGACAAGCCGTTCCAGCGCGAAGGCATCGCGATCGCGCCCGTTGCCGCGCCCGCTGCCGCTGCCAGGCCCGCTGATGCAGTGGAGAGCCCGGTGGCTGAGCTGGCCAGTGCCGAAGACTGGCTGCAGCTGGTCGCGGCCAGTGGCCTGAGCGGTCCGTCGCGCCAGCTGGCCGCCAATGCGGCGTTCATCAGCTGCACCGGTGGGGTCTTGAAATTGGGCTTGTCGCCCGGATTTGAGTATCTGCGGTCCGAGAGTGCGCTGGCTGCGCTCTCGGACATGCTGGCCAACGCGTTGGGTCAGGCCTTGCGGGTGGTGGTGGACACCGCCGATGCGGCCGCCGAAACCCTGCACCAGCGGGTCGATCGTCAGCGTGGCGAGCGCCAGCAGGTGGCCGAGGCCACGTTCATGGCCGACCCGGAAGTGCAGGTGCTGATCCAGCAGCACGGCGCGCGGGTCGTGGCCGATTCCATCCGTCCCCTTGAAGAGTAGACAACCATGCGCGGCAACATCGCCCAACTGATGCAGCAGGCCCAGAAGATGCAGGAAAACCTGCAGAAGGCCCAGGAAGACATCGCCAAGATCGAAGTGACCGGTACCGCCGGCGGCGGCATGGTCAGCGTCACCCTCACCGGTGCCAAGGAGTGCCGCAAGGTGCGCCTGGACCCGTCGGTGATGGGCGACCAGGAAATGCTGGAGGATCTGGTGGCGGCGGCGTTCAACGATGCCTCCAACAAGATCGATGCCGAGTCGAAGGCCAAGATGGGTTCGGCCACCGCAGGCATGCAGCTGCCCCCGGGCATGAAGCTGCCGTTCTGATCCCGCTCTCCAGTCGGCGCCTCAACGACGCCGACCCAACCTGCCCGCGCCCATGCCAGCCCCCCTGCTAGAACAATTGATCGACGCCTTGCGGGTGCTGCCGGGCGTGGGACAGAAAACCGCGCAGCGCATGGCCTACCACCTGCTCGAGCGCGAGCGCGAAGGTGGCCAGAAGCTTTCGCAGGTGCTGGCCGAGGCCATCGAGCGCATCGGCCACTGCACGCAGTGCCGGGACTTCAGTGAAACCGAGCTGTGCGCCACCTGCAGCAACAGCAGTCGCGAACGTGGCCAGCTGTGCGTTGTGGAATCGCCCGCCGACCGCTTGGCGATCGAGAACGCGACCGGTTATCGCGGTGTCTATTTCGTGCTGCAGGGCCGGCTGTCGCCGTTGGACGGCATCGGCCCGCGCGAGCTTGGTCTGGAGATGCTCGAGCGTCGCCTGCAGGAGGCGGAAGTGGTCGAGGTGATCATCGCCACCAGTGCGACGGTGGAAGGTGAGGCCACGGCGCATTATCTGGCGCAGCTGGCGCGCGCGCGCCAGGTGCGCCCGAGCCGGTTGGCGCAGGGACTGCCGTTGGGCGGTGAGCTGGAATTCGTTGACCGCGGCACGCTCTCGCATGCATTTGGCTCACGCAGCGAAGTGCGCGACTGAGCCGCGACCACAGTGGCGCTGTGCCATGCCTACAATGAGGCCAACCTACGGAGGGCCTTTCATGAGCAGCGAAACCATCTTCAGCAGGATCATCCGGCGCGAGATTCCGGCCACCATCGTCTACGAAGACGATGAGGTGCTCGGTTTCAAGGACATCGCCCCGCAGGCGCCGGTGCATGTGCTGTTCATTCCAAAGAACGAGATCATTCCCACGCTGGACGATCTGCAGCCTGCGCAGGCGCATCTGATCGGCAAGCTTGCGATGGCCGCCGCCGCTTATGCGCGCGAGCAGGGCCTGGCCGAGGACGGCTATCGCATCGTGATGAACTGCCGCGAGCACGCTGGGCAGACGGTGTTCCACATCCACATGCACCTGCTCGCCGGCGCCCCGCTGGGCCACTTCGGCACACCTGCCGCGCATTGACCGGGCGCACAATGCGGTAGGTGACGACCGTTGGTCGTCACGCCATTGCTTGAAGGTCAGCCCCGCGCGCAGCGGGGCAGAGCCCCGCTCTACGAGCGTCGCGACGCGGTAGGTGACGACCGTTGGTCGTCACGCTCTTGCTTCACCGCCGGGCCCGCGCGCAGCGGGGCAGAGCCCCGCCCTACGAGCGTCGCGACGTGGCAGGTGACGACCGTTGGTCGTCACGCGTTTGATTCACCGCCGGGTCCGCGCGCAGCGGGGCAGAGCCCCGCTCTACGAGCGCCGCGACGCGGTAGGTGACGACCGTTGGTCGTCACGCGGTTGCTTCACCACCGGATACGCCGCAGCGGGGCAGAGCCCCGCTCTACGACAAGCGGCGGCTGCTTACCACCAGCCCCAGCGGCCGTAGCCCCAGTAGGGGCCCGGGCCCCACGGGCCGTACGGGTAAGGCACGACGTCCACTTCGCGCTGTTCTGGCCACAGGTACACCACGTCGGCGCTCAGCTTCGGCAGGCGGTACTCGTACTCGCCAATGCGGGTGTTCTGATAGCCATCGATGCGGCCGATGAAGGTTACATCGCGACCGGCCTCGAACACCGCCGGGTCGTAGAATCCGGCGCGGCAGGCCACAAAGCGGCCATCGCTGGCGTCGGTGGACGTAGTGCTCGGGCGGCCACTGCCGTTGAGCGGGCGGGCCAGCAGCTGGAAGCAGGTTTCACCCTGGCCCGGCGTGGTCTCGATGATGCGCCCGCCCCAGCGGACCGGCGTGCCCACCTGCTGGGTGGATACCGAATCGCGCGGGGTCACGGCACTGAACTGGCCCTGCAGCGGCTTGGGAGCCGTGGCGCAGGCCGCCAATGCCAGCGAGGCGGCAAGGGGAAGCAGCAGTTTGATGTTCATGATGAGGCTCCGGAAGTCGGGCGATGCCTGCGCAGGTCTGCCAATAATGAGGCGGGCGGGGTGCGGGTACCAGCGTAGCGTGCCTGGACGAAACGCGCGCTGAGCGCCAGCAGTGCAGGGTCAGGCCGCTGGGCATGCACGCGCGCGGCCCAGCGCAGGGCCGGCTCGCTGGGCTCCCGGCCCAGGCCGAGCCGCGCGTAGCGCTGGCCCAGCCGGTGCCAGGCGCGCAGCAGCGGGTCGCGCTCGCGCTCGCCGCGGGCCAGAACCCAGGCCATGGCCAGCAGGGCGAGGGCGGCGATGCTGACGAAGGCAATGGCTAACTGGGAGGGGTGCAGGTCGTCCAGCCCGAGCGGTCTGAGCAGTTGCCGCTGGCGCTTGGCATCGAAGGACAGCACCAGGTCGTTCCAGCCGCGGCGCAGCCAGTCCATGGCCTCGCTGGCCTGGCGCCAGTTGAGCTGCAGCTGTCCGGCCTGGCTGTCCAGGCGGTCTTCCAGCGTGTCGCGGATGCGTTCAGGGGCCACCGCCGCGGTCGGGTCCACGCGCACCCAGCCGCGCTCGGACAGCCACACCTCGGCCCACGCATGGGCGTCCATGCGCCGCACCACCCAGTAGCCCCCGATCGGGTTGCGTACCCCGCCCAGATAGCCGGTGACCACACGCGCGGGAATGCCCGCATTGCGCATCAGCACCACGAAGGACGAGCTGAAATGTTCACAGAAGCCGGCCTGATAGCCGAACAGGAACTCATCTACCGGCTGCGGTCCGGGTTCGGGCGTTTCCAGCGTATAGGTGAACTCGGCCCGCACCCAGTCCAGGGCGCGTCGCACGACGGCCTCGTCGTCGCCGCCGGCCTCGGTACGCCATTGCTGCGCAAGGGCCGCCGCGCGCGGGTTGCTGCCCGGTGGCAGCAGCAAGGCCTGCTGCCGCTGCCATGGCGACAGCGTGTCGGCAAAGCGCTGCGGCGGCGCCGACTGCAGCTGCCAGCGGGTCAGGTTGGTCAGCGGGCGCTCGCTGCGCAGGCTGTAATCACCGGTCAGCCGGGTGCCGGCCGGGACGCTGCTGGGCAGGTCCAGCGCTACCAGCTGGTCGTTGTCGGTCGGCTCGTAATCCATCACGTAGCGCCATGTCGGCGTGCCATGCCGTACGGGCGGCGGCGCGCGCTCGTCCTCCTGGCGGCTGCGTTCCCAGCGGCGCCCGTCAAAACGGCCCAGCACCGGGCCGCGCCAGTAGCGCTGGTCGGCGCTGGGCACCGGGCCGTCGAACTGCACCCGGAACGCCGGGCTGTCGTCGGTCATCAGGTCCAGCCAGGTGCCGGGCTCCATCGTGTCCGAGAGCCCGGGCCGGCTGACCGCGCGTTCGGGCAGCCCCCACAGCGGCTCGCCAAGCCGTGGAAACAGCCAGAAGGCCGCCAGCGCAAGCGGCAGCCCCAGCAGTACCAGTCGCCCTACGCCGCGCAGCTGGGCGCGCACGTCCAACGGGGTGCTGTGGCCTTCGTGCTGGGCCAGCCGCTGCAGCGCGAGCAGGCCGCACAGTGCGGCCAGCGTGGCCAATACACTGGTCAGTGGGCCCTGGTCGAGCAGAAACGCGGCGAACGGGGCGAACAAGGCGAAGCCGAGCAGGCTGCGCGCATCGCGCAGGCTCTGCAGCTCGCTGGACTTTATAGCCAGCATCGCCGCCAGCAGCGCGCAGCCGGTATCACGGCCCGGTCGGGCGCCCATCAGCAGGTAGATCAGCGCCAGCATCGCCAGCACCAGCAACAGACGCACCGGCATCGGCAGTGGGCCGCGGCGCGACAACCCGGCGGTGGCGGCAGCAACGGTGGCGATGACCAGCGCCAACGTGGTGGGCAGCTGCAGCAGCAACGGCAGCAAGGCGAGCGCTGCGCTGGCCAGCGTCCAGTGCCGGGCGACGCGGTCCAGTGGCGTGGTCGGCTCAGTCATGGGGCAGCAACGCCAACGCCCGCAGGCACAGGTGGTGGTGGGCAGGACCTTGTGCTGGCCCAAGCGCAGGCTGGCCTGGCAGCAGCAGGGTGTAGCGCCGGCCCTGGCGCTCGGCCATGTCGACCCAGCGCGCCAGGCGGCTGATCCGCGCTTCGGTGCCAAGGCCCGCCAGCTGACGCCAGTCGAGCACCACCTCGACGCCGACCGGCTTCTCGTACTCGCGCACCAGCAAGGTGTCACGGCGCGCGGAGTGCTTCCAGGCAATGCTGCGGCGTGCATCGCCTACCCGGTAAGCGCGCAGCTGGTGCAGTTCCTCGCCGGCCGGGTCGGCCCGGCTGTGCAGCGGGTCGCTGCCGCGCTCGGGCAGGGCAGGGCCCTGCGCCTCGGGGCTGGCGTACACCAGCAGCGGCTGCTCCGGCCAGAACCAGGCCCAGGCCCGCACCAGGCCCAGCGGCTGGGTGGTACTGATGCGCACGCGCTGCAGGTCCAGCCAGCCGCGCTGCTGGGTCGGCAGGTCCAGTTCGGCGTCCACGCGCCCCTCGGCCGGCACGGTGATCCAGCTTTCTGCCGGACCATGTTGCAGATGCAGGCCATGGCGTGTGCGCTGCTGGTGCTGGCTCAGGGCCAGGCGCACGCGCAGCGGCTGTCCGGCGTGGACCGGTTCGGCCGTCAGCGCTTCAAGCTGCAGCCCGGACAACTGCAGGTGCGCGCTGATCGCACTGGCGATGGCGGCGGCGGAGAGCAGCAGGGCCAGCAGCAGCGCCGGGTTGTTGTTGTAGTTCAGCGCGCCCAGCAGCATCGCCGAAAGCAGGGCGGCGACAAACAGGCCAAACCGTGTCGGCAGCACGTAGATGCGACGCCGGTCCAGCCGCAGGGGCAGCGCTTCGGGCTGGCGCGGGCGTGCCAGCATCCAACCGCGCTGGCGCAGCGAGGCCATGCTCAATCCACCGGCACGCTGTGCAGGATCGCCTTGGCCAGGGCAGGGCCGGAGGACGACTCGGCTTCCGGCACCAGGCGGTGCCCAGCCACGCCGACGAACAGCGCCTGCACGTCCTCGGGCAGTACATGTTCGCGGCCCAGCAGCAGCGCATGCGCCTTGGCCGCACGCAGCAGGGCCAGACCGGCACGCGGCGAAAGGCCGACGCGCACGCCGCCGTGCTGTCGGCTGCGGGTCAGCAGCGCCTGCACGTAATCCACCAGCGCATCGCTGGCGTGCACCTGGCCCACCGCTTGGCGCAGCTGCCGCACCTGCTCCTGGCTCAGCTTCGGCGTTGCCTGCGCGATCAGGTGGCGACGGTCGGTACCGCGCAGCAGCTCGCGCTCGGCGGTGGCGTCGGGATAGCCCATGGCCAGCCGCAGCAGGAACCGGTCCAGCTGCGAATCCGGCAACGGGAAGGTGCCAGAGAGATCCACCGGGTTCTGCGTGGCGATGACGAAGAACGGATCGGGCAGTGGGTGCGTCTGGCCATCAAGGGTGACCTGCTGTTCGGCCATCGCTTCGAGCAGCGCACTCTGCGTGCGTGGCGGCGCGCGGTTGATTTCATCGGCCAGCAGCACGTGGGTGAACACAGGGCCAGGATGGAAGGTGAACTCACGACTGCCTGCATCGAGGATGGACACGCCCAGCACGTCGGCCGGCAGCAGGTCGGACGTGAACTGCACGCGCTGGAACCCCAGGCCGAGGCTGGAGGCCAGCGCATGGGCGAGGGTGGTCTTGCCCAGTCCGGGCAGGTCTTCGATCAGCAGGTGTCCACCGGACAGGGCTGCGACGAAGGCAAGACGCACTTCGTGCGCTTTGCCAAGCACCAGCGCATTGACCTGGTCCTGTGCGGCGCGCAGTGCCTGACGCACGTCTTCGGTTAGCATGCGGGGCAGGGGGGGCGAAGATTCCATCATCGTCTCAAAGGCCGTATTCCTTCGATTCTATAGAGCAATGCAAGGCGAACAACGCGCACGCACCATATTTCTGTGGTTATGGACCCTGGTCACGGCAACCAAGCTGCTGCTGGCCGCGCGTCTGCCCTTGTTCGTGGACGAAGCCTTCTACTGGCAGGAAGGCCAACATCTGGCGGTGGCCTACTCGGACCTGCCCGGCCTGACCGCCTGGCTGGCGCGGCTGGGTGTCACCGTAGGCGGTGAGCATGTGCTGGCCCTGCGCCTGCCGTTCCTGGCCATCGGCGCCTGGTTGCCATGGGCGGTGTCGCGCATCGCCGCGCGCTGGTTTGGCAATGTGGCCGGCTGGCAGGCTGGCAGCCTGACCCTGCTGATGCCGCTGTCGGCCACGCTGGGCCTGTTGGCGGTGCCGGATGTGCCGATGGCGCTGGCGGCGGTGCTGTGCCTGGATGCGGGGGCGCGCCTGCTGCGCAGCGTGCACGCCGGTGCGGCGATGCGCCTGGCGCTGGGTCTGCTGGTCGGTGCGCTCAGTCACTACCGTTTCATCGGCGTCATCGGCGTGGGCTTCATCGCGCTGCTGATGCTGCCGCAGGGCCGGGCGATGCTGCGCGACGCGCGGGTCTGGGTGGCACTGGCGGTGGGCGTAATGGCGTGGTTCCCGCTGCTGGCGTGGAATGCGGACAACCACGAGGCCGGGCTGAAGTTCCAGGTGGTGGACCGCCATCCCTGGGCATTCCAGTGGACCGGCCTGTGGTTCCTGGTCATCCAGCCGGTGCTGGTCACCCCGTTGCTGTGTTTTGCGATGTGGAAAGTGGCATTGGCCGGCACCCGCACCGGTGGCGGCGCACGCGCACAGTGGCGCTATTTCGGGCTGGTGGGCGGCGTTTCCACTCTGGCCATCTTCCTGCTGGGTTTTTTCACCGATGTCGAGCGCATCAGCTTCCATTGGCCGCTGCCGGGTTACCTGGCGATGCTGGTGGCGGTGCCGGTGATCCTGGCCAAATGGCCGCGTTGGCTGCGCCGCACGACGTGGTGGCTGGCCGGCGCGGGCCTGGCGCTCGGGCTGGCCAGTTATCTGGTGGCTTCCTCACCCGTACTGCGCGCCCAGCTGGCCAGCGAAAAGTACTACCCGCGCAATTTCGCCGGCTGGCAGCCGTTGGCCGACGCGGTGCGTGAAGAGCTGGCGCAGATGCCGGCCGGAACCCGCGTGCTGGCCGACAACTTCAAGGTGGGCGCCGAGCTGGGTTTCCAGCTGGATGATCCGCGTATCGAGGTGCTGCCGCATCCGCTCAACGACAAGCACGGGCGCAGCGTGCAGCTGGGTCTGTGGGGCCTGCTGCATAACGGCCAGCGCAATGGGCCGCGGCTGCTGGTGCTATCGCCCAGCGACCTGCGCTTCCGCGACCTGCACGATCGGTATCGCGCGGTCTGCGGACACGTCGGTCCGCTGCCGCCGGCGCGGGTGGTCAGCAATGACCATGGCTACCAGCGCTTCCTGCTGGTACGGCTGCCGGCCGAGCGTGCGAGCGGGCCGTGTGTCACTCCGGCACTGGCGTACGTGGACGCGCCGCTGGCCGGCGCCCGCGTGGGGCCGCAGCTGGAGGTGCAGGGATGGGCGTTCAAGGACGGTGTGGGTCTGTCGCGGGTGGAGTTGACCGTGGACGGCAAACCGGCCGGTGATGCCACCTACGGGCGCGACTTCGACGTGCGCACGCGCTGGCCGGAGGCCAGTGACCCGAATCTGCCGCATGTCGGCTTTGACGCGCGCATCGACACCCGCACGTTGGCGCCGGGCCGTCATTGGCTGGGCCTGCGGCTGCATGGCGCCGACGGCAGTGTGGAGACCTGGCAGGAACAGCCGTTCGACGTACCGGCGAGGTAGAGCTGGGCTCTGCCCGGCTGCGCTGCGGCCCGAGCGTCGCGCCGCTACGGCACGCTGAAGCCGGCCTGGCGCAACAAACGACAGAGGGCGATCAGGGGCAGCCCGATCAGGGCGGTCGGGTCCTGGTTGTCGATGGCCTCGAACAGCGCGATGCCGAGCCCTTCGCATTTGAAGCTGCCCGCGCAGTCGAGCGGTTGTTCGGCCTGCACATAGCGGCCGATCGCCTCGGCATCCAACTGACGGAAACGGACCGTGGTCAGGTCGCAGGCGGCCAGGCAGATGTTGTCCCGCTGCAGACTGAGCGCGGTGTGGAAGCGCACTTCCTGTCCCGACATCGCGGCCAGCTGGGCGCAGGCTGCCTCGACCGTGCCGGGTTTGCCCAGCGGCTGGCCGTTCAGCTCCGCCACCTGGTCCGAGCCGATCACCCAGACGCCAGGATGCCGAGCGGCCACCTCGGCGGCCTTCGAGGCCGCCAGGCGCCGCGCCAGGGCCTGCGGCGCTTCGCCCACCTGCGGCGTTTCATCCACCTGCGGGCGTTCACACCCGAACGGCAGGCGCAGGCGTTGCAGCAGTTCACGCCGGTAGACAGAGGTGGAAGCCAGCAGCAGCGTCGTATTCATGCCAGAATGTGGATGCAGGGGCAGGGCAGTCTGGCCTGTAGCGGGCCGTCCCGACAAGGCTGAAGCAGCAGGTATTTGACAGCGGCCGATTCGCTCCTTAACATTCAGCGGCTTATGTCCGCGAACGTGCCCGAAACGCTGGATGCCTGGCGGATGGTCGCAGCGCGAAGGCGCTTCGACGGTCAGGTAGCTCTGGCAGATTTGACCCGCCTGCAAGGCCTGGTTGCCGATGCTGAAGGCGAGTGCCGCTATGCGCTCGAATTCGCTCGCGACGACATCTTGCGGGTATCCTATGTGGAACTGACCATCGACACCGCGTTGCCGCTGATCTGTCAGCGCAGCCTGCAGCGTTTCCTGCTGCCGGTGAACCTGGTGCAACGGCTCGGCCTGATCCGCGACGAGGAAGAAGAAGCCTCGCTTCCGGAAGGATACGAAGCGCTGCTGGTCCCCGAGGATGGGCAGCTCAGTCCGCTGGACATGATCGAGGATGAGCTGGTGTTGGCGGTGCCTGTGGTGCCGTTGTCGCCAGATGGCGAAGCAGTCGACCGTGACTGGGCGCCGACCGAGGAAGAAAAGAGCAAGGCCAATCCGTTCGCGGCATTGGCAGCGCTGAAGAAACAATAGCAGCCGGTCATCGTCGGCGGCTGCGGCGAAAGCGAAATGTGCTGGGCGCTGGCGTCCTGTGCGACGAAACGACGAAGCAAATCGAACCGAGTTTGGAGCTATCCCATGGCTGTGCAGAAATCCCGTGTTACCCCGTCCCGCCGCGGCCAGCGCCGTTCGCATGACGCCCTGAGTGCCAAGCAGCTGTCCACCGACCCGACCACCGGCGAAGTGCATCTGCGTCACCACATCACTGCTGACGGTTTCTACCGCGGCAAGAAGGTCATCCAGACCAAGACCTCGGCCGTCGAAGAAGATTGATGTGCCGTGAGGCCGCTGCCCCCCGGGCAGCGGCCTTCGCCTCTTTTCCGGGCAGCCATAGACGGCCACCCGTGCAACAGGAAACATGATGAGCAAGCGGATCTACTCGAGAATCGCGGGCACCGGTAGTTATTTGCCGAAGAAAGTGCTGACCAACGCCGACCTGGAAAAAATGGTCGAGACGTCGGACGAGTGGATCCAGACGCGCACCGGCATCAGGGAGCGGCACATTGCCGCCGACACGGAAACCACCAGTGACCTGGGCTTCCATGCCGCGCAGCGTGCGCTTGAAGCTGCTGGCATCGACGCCAGCCAGCTCGACATGATCGTGGTCGGCACGACCACCCCCGATCTGATCTTTCCCTCCACCGCGTGCCTGATCCAGGCCAAGCTCGGTGCGAGCGGCTGCCCTGCCTTTGACGTGAACGCGGCCTGTTCGGGCTTTGTGTTCGCGCTGAGCGTGGCCGACAAATTCATCCGCGCCGGTGATGCACGCCACGTGCTGGTCATCGGGGCTGAAACCCTCACCCGCATCGTCGACTGGAATGACCGCACCACCTGCGTGCTGTTTGGCGACGGCGCCGGCGCTGTGGTGCTCAAGGCTGACGAGGAAACCGGCATCCTCAGCACCCACCTGCATTCGGACGGCAGCAAGAAAGAACTGCTGTGGAACCCGGTCGGCATCTCGGCTGGCTACGGCGAGGACACCACCGGCCGCGGCGCGATCCTGATGAAGGGCAACGACGTGTTCAAGTACGCCGTCAAGGCGCTGGACTCGGTCGTGGACGAGGCGCTGCAGGCCAATGGGCTGGAAAAGACCGACCTGGACTGGCTGGTGCCGCACCAGGCCAACCTGCGCATCATCGAAGCCACCGCCAAGCGCCTGGAGATGTCGATGGAGCAGGTGGTGGTGACCGTCGACAAGCATGGCAACACCTCGTCCGGCTCGGTGCCGCTGGCGCTGGACGCCGCCGTGCGGTCGGGCAAGGTCGAGCGCGGCCAGCTGCTGCTGCTGGAGGCCTTTGGCGGCGGCTTCACGTGGGGTTCGGCTCTGCTGCGTTATTGATAGCGCTTGTTAGGGCATCGTTAAATGCGAAACGGCCTGATGGGCCGTTTCTGCGTTATGGAGGTTGTGATGGTTGAACCCATCGTCATTGAAGGCCAGCGCGCTTGGCTGAAACAGTATGGTGCGGGCAGCCGCGCGCTGGCGTTGGGGCTGCTCAGCTTCGTCGCCCGCCGCTTCCAGCTTGATGCGCTGCGGCCGCCGCCGCACCGCGGTGGCGATGCAGCCCGTGAGACCGAGGCGCGTCGTCTGGGCGAACTGCAGGCACAAGGCATCAACGTGCCCTCGGTGATCGGCAGTGGCCACGCCGCGCTGGTGCTTGAAGACAACGGAAGCTCCTTCAACACCTGCCTGCGCCAGGCCGACGATGCCGGCCGGGATCGTCTGGTGGCTGCGGCCATGGATGCCATAGCCCAGGCCCATCAGCGTGGCGCGTATTTTGGCCAGCCGCTGCCGCGCAACCTCACCTGGGATGGCGAAAAGGTGGGCTTCATCGATTTCGAGGAAGATCCGCTGGAAGTCATGGACCTGGCCCAGGCACAGGCGCGCGACTGGCTGATGTTCGGCTACGGCGTGGCCAAGTATTACGAGCAGCGCCCGCAGCAGCTGCAGGCCATGATGGCTGCGGCAATGGACACGGCACAGGCGCCGGTGCGTGAACACGCCCATGCGCTGACCGGGCGCCTGCAGCGTCTGGCCCGCGCCAGCATGAAGATGGGGCGGTCGGCGCGTGCGCTGGCCCACGCCATCATCATCGTCCACGGTGCCACCACGCTGGGGGTACTGATGGTGCTGGCGGTCTGCGCGGATTTCCTCGCAGACGGGCAGCTGGACATTCTCGAGCTGTTTACCTGATATCGGGTGCTGCGGTCTGCTGCGCGCTCGCGTGGAGGGTGCGTGGGTGGTGAGGCGAGGGTGTGCCGAGAGCGTGCCAGGGCGTGCCAGGGCGTGCCGACTAACAGTCGGCACCTACCGCGGTCGGCACCTGCCGAAGCCGGGTGCATGGCCTGCATACGCGGACGTACAGACGGCTGGGGGGTAACACCTTTATCATGGCCCGCTTCGATTCAAACCAAGCGGATGAGCGCGTGACCGATTCCACCCTTGCTTTCGTTTTCCCCGGCCAAGGCTCGCAGTCGCTGGGCATGCTCGCCGAACTGGCCGAGCTGCACCCGCAGGTGCGTGAAGCATTCACCGAGGCCTCCGAAGGCGCAGGCGTGGATCTGTGGGCACTGTCGCAGGGCGGGCCCGAAGAACTGCTCAACCGCACTGAGTACACCCAGCCGGCCCTGCTGGCTGCCAGCATCGGCGTGTGGCGTGCCTGGCGTGCCGCTGGCGGCGCAACGCCAGCCGTCCTGGCCGGCCACAGTCTGGGCGAGTACACCGCGCTGGTGGCTGCCGGTGCGCTCAGCCTGCATGACGGCGCGCACCTGGTGCGCCTGCGCGGCCAGCTGATGCAGGAAGCCGCGCCGGCAGGCGTGGGCGCCATGGCGGCCGTACTGGGTGCGGAAGACGCACTGGTGCTGGAGGTCTGCGCAGAAGCTGCGGGCAGCCAGGTAGTGGTGCCGGCCAACTTCAACTCGCCCGGCCAGATCGTGATTGGTGGCGACGCGGCGGCGGTTGACCGCGCGCTGGCGTTGCTGGCGGAAAAGGGCGTGCGCAAGGCCGTCAAGCTGGCGGTGAGCGTGCCCTCGCATACCCCGCTGATGCGCGAAGCGGCCAACCGCTTGGCTGAAACCATGGCCGGTCTGGCCTGGCAGACGCCGCAGCTGCCGGTGGTGCAGAACGTCGATGCCCAAGTGCACGAGGGCGTTGAGGCCATTCGTGCCGCGCTGGTGCAGCAGCTGTATCAGCCGGTGCAGTGGACCGGATGCGTGCAGGCGCTGGCCGCCCGCGGCGCCACCCGCATCGCCGAGTGCGGTCCGGGCAAGGTGCTCACCGGTCTGGTCAAGCGGATCGACAAGTCGATCGACGGCCGCAGTCTGGCCACGCCAGCCGACTTCGACGCCGCCCGTGAGGCCTTTGCGGCCTGACCTTTTTCTGCTGCTGGCCTGGCCCTGCTCTGGCAGGGCGCCGTGGTCCGGCAGGTGTTCCGCAATCAGGAGTACAGCATGAGCAAGCCCCTGCAGGGTGAAATCGCACTGGTCACCGGCGCCAGCCGTGGCATCGGTGCCGCAATCGCCGATCTGTTGGCCGCCCAGGGCGCCACCGTGATCGGCACGGCCACCACCGAATCCGGGGCCGCCGCCATTGGCGAGCGTCTGGCCGCCGTCGGCGGCCACGGCCGTGCGCTGAACGTGACCGACGCCGCCGCGCTGGACAGCGTGCTTGATGGCATCAGCAAGGAGTTCGGTGCGATCTCCATCCTCGTCAACAACGCCGGCATCACCCGTGACAACCTGCTGATGCGGATGAAGGAAGACGACTGGGCCGCGATCCTGGACACCAACCTGACCAGCGTATTCCGCACCAGCAAGGCGGTGATGCGGGGCATGATGAAGGCGCGCAAGGGCCGGATCATCAATATCGCCTCGGTGGTGGGCGTGACCGGTAACGCCGGCCAGGCCAACTATGCAGCGGCCAAGGCCGGCATCATCGGTTTCTCCAAGTCGCTGGCCAAGGAAATCGGTTCGCGCGGCGTCACCGTGAACGTGGTTGCGCCGGGCTTCATCGACACCGACATGACCAAGGCGCTGCCGGAAGAAGCGCGCGCCGCGCTGATCGGTGACATCGCGTTGGAGCGTCTGGGTTCGCCGGACGACATCGCTCATGCGGTGGCCTTCCTGGCCAGCCCGGCGGCCGGCTACATCACCGGCGAAACCCTCCATGTGAACGGCGGCATGTACATGCCGTAAGCAAGGGGCGCACGGACTGCGCCGCAAGTGGCTGATCCGGCAGTCGTTTTTCCGCTATGAAGGCGTCGCCGGTTTCCACTACACTATCCCACGGCCATCGCCAGCGATGGCGAACTTTTTGAACCACTACTCCATCTGGAGCAATACCCAATGAGCACCATCGAAGAACGCGTCAAGAAAATCGTCGTCGAGCAGCTGGGCGTCAAGGAAGAAGAAGTCACCAACAAGGCATCGTTCGTTGAGGACCTCGGCGCTGACTCGCTCGACACCGTCGAACTGGTGATGGCGCTGGAAGAAGAATTCGAGTGCGAGATTCCGGACGAAGAAGCCGAGAAGATCAGCACCGTGCAGCTGGCCATCGACTACATCAACACCCACGTCAAGGCCTGATGCCGAGGCGGCTGATGCGCAGCGCTGGCAGCCTGGCTGCCCCGTTGCGCACAGCACCCATGGGGCCGCATTCGCGGCCCCGTGTATTTGAGCGTTACCCCGCGTCATACCCGTTTCCCACGGGCCAGGAGAATCAGCAATGAAGCGTCGCGTCGTCGTCACCGGCATGGGCATGGTCTCGCCCCTGGGCAATGATCTGGATTCCAGTTGGAAGGCCATCGCCGAAGGCCGTTCCGGCATCGGCCCGCTGACCAACGTTTCTGAAGCCTACCTGGATCGTTTCACCACCAAGATTGCAGGTGAGGTCAAAGGCTTTGACATCACCGCCGACAACGAACAGTTCGGCAGGTACCGGGTCAGCGGCAAGGATGCCAAAAAGATGGACCCGTTCATCCATTACGGCCTCGGTGCCTCGTTCATGGCCTTGAATGATTCGGGCCTGGAAATCACCGATTCCAATGCCGAGCGCATTGGCGCCATCGTTGGCGCCGGCATCGGCGGCCTGCTCGGCATCGAAGAGCAGACCATCGAGTTCCATGAGGGCAAGAAGATCTCGCCCTTCTATGTGCCCAAGACCATCATCAACATGCTGCCGGGCCAGCTGAGCATCATCACCGGTCTCAAGGGTCCGTCGTTCTCGGCGGTGTCGGCCTGCGCCACGTCCAACCATTCCATCGGCACGGCCATGCGCATGATCCAGTACGGCGACGCGGACGTGATGGTCGTCGGTGGTGCCGAGCGTGGCTCCTCGCCGACCGCGTTGGGTGGCTTCTGCGCGATGAAGGCGATGAGCACCCGCAATGATGACCCGCAGGCCGCTTCCCGGCCTTGGGACAAGGGCCGCGACGGCTTCGTGCTGGGCGACGGTGCCGGCATCCTGATCCTGGAAGAATACGAGCACGCCAAGGCGCGTGGCGCGAAGATCTACTGTGAACTGGCCGGCTTCGGCGCCAGCTCCGACGCGTACCACATGACCGCCCCGAGCGAGAACGGCGAAGGCGCCGCGCGCTGCATGGCCATGGCCATGAAGGACGCTGGCGTGACGCCGGAACAGGTGGGTTATCTCAACGCGCACGGCACCTCGACACCGCTGGGTGACCTCGGCGAGACCATGGCGATGAAGACCGCTTTCGGTGAGCACGCTTACAAGATGATGGTCAGCTCGACCAAGTCGATGACCGGCCACCTGCTCGGCGCGGCCGGCGGCGTGGAAGCCATCTTCTCGGTGCTGGCCCTGCGCGACGACCTGATCCCGCCGACCATCAACCTGCATGAGCCGAGCGAAGGCTGTGACCTGGATTACGTGCCCAACGAGGCACGCCAGGCCAAGGTCGACGTGGTGATGTCCAACGGCTTCGGCTTTGGTGGCACCAACGGCACCCTTGTGTTCAAGCGCATCTGACGCCCGTTGGTATCCTCCGCCGCCTCGGCAGGTGACGACTGTTGGTCGTCACAGCGGTTGATCCAGACGCGAAAGCCGCCGCAAGGCGGCTTTCGTGCATCTGCACCCCGTATCATCGCCGCCATGACCGACGCCCCGCTGATCCAGCCACTTTCGCACGCCATCGACCTGCTCGCGCTGCAGCAGTCCAACCCCCAGCGTTTCCCGCTGCTGATGGAATCCACGGCCTCCGGCACCGCCCAGGGCCGCTGGAGCCTGCTGCTCGCCGCAGGCGATGAGCTGCTGCGGCTGGACCCCGACGGACAGGTCCACGACCAGCAGGGCGATACGCACGCAGGCAGCTTCCTCGACGTGCTGGACCGCCACTGGCAGGCTGAACGCCTGCCGCTGGCCGAAGACCGCAGTCTGCCGTTCCGTGGCGGCTGGGCACTGCTGCTGGATTACGAACTGGCCAGTCAGGTCGAGCCGGTGCTGCCGGCCAGGGCGCGCGCCGACCAGCACCCCACCGCGCTGGCCCTGCGCTGCCGCGCTGCGGTGCTGCATGACCATCAGCAGCAACGCAGCTACGTGGTGGCTGAAGCGGACCAGCAGCCGTTGCTGCAGGCCTTGATCGCCCAGCTGCAGGCGCCCGTGGCCGAGGCGGGCCACGACTGGCAGCCGCCGCGTGAGGTCAGCGAAGATCCTCCGCAGCGTTTCACCGACGGCGTGCGCCGGATCATCGAGTACCTGCGTGCCGGCGACGTATTCCAGGTCAACCTGTCACGGCGCTGGTGCGCGCGGTTCGACGCCCCGGTCAGCCCGCAGGCGCTGTACGCGCAGCTGCGCCGGGCCAACCCGGCGCCGTTCGCAGGACTGTTCACCGCGCATGGGCGTCACGTGGTCAGCTCCTCGCCGGAGCGGCTGGTGTCGGTGCATGCCGGTCATGCGCAGACCCGCCCCATCGCCGGCACCCGCCCGCGCTTCGAAGGCGACGACGACGCTGCGCGCATCCAGGAGCTTGTTGGACATCCCAAGGAGCGCGCCGAGCACGTGATGCTCATCGACCTGGAGCGCAACGACCTGGGCCGCATCTGCCAACCGGGCAGTGTGGTGGTGGACGAGCTGATGAGCGTGGAAAGCTACGCCCATGTGCATCACATCGTCAGTAATGTCAGCGGCCAGCTGCGCGAGGGCGTGACGCCGGGGCAGGTGATCGCCGCCACCTTCCCCGGTGGCACCATCACCGGGTGCCCGAAGGTGCGCTGCATGCAGATCATCAGCGAGCTGGAACAGGTGCCGCGCGGCGCCTATACCGGCGCCTTCGGGTGGCTCAACCGCGATGGCGACCTGGACCTGAACATCCTGATCCGCACCGCTGAGGTGGACGGCAGCCAGGTCAGCTTCCGCACCGGCGCCGGCATCGTGGTCGACTCCGATCCGGAGAAGGAACTGGATGAGACCCGGGCCAAGGCCCGCGGCCTGCTGCGGGCACTCGGCCGGTAGCGGCGGCAGGCCGCGTTGCCCGGCGCTGCCCGGCGACGTACCGGCAGGCCATGACCGGCATCACTGCACACGGTATCCTGCACGTCCTGTCCGATCTTCCGGGGTACTCCATGGCGTGGGCCAAGCGCGGCTGTCTGCTGGTCATCACCGTGCTGGTTCTGCTGGGCGCCATCGCCATGGGCACCGGCGCGTTCCTGTACTACAAGCAGCGTCAGTTCGCCGATGCGCCACTCACGCCCAGCGCCGAGCGCATGGTCATCGCCCCCGGTGATGGCTTCAACACCGTGCTGCGCAAACTGCGCCAGGCCGGCATCAACGAAGGGCAGGACGCGCAGTGGCAGCTGCTGGCGCGCCAGCTCGACGCGGCCGGCAAGCTCAAGGTCGGCGAGTACGCGCTCGATGCCACGCTGAGCCCGCGCGAACTGCTCACCCGCATGCGCCAGGGGCGGGTGGTGCAGCATCGGCTGACCATCATCGAAGGCTGGAACATCCGGCAGCTTCGCGCCGCGCTCAAGCGTGCCGATCCGCTGGTGCACACCACCGACGACCTCGACGATGCCGCGCTGATGGAGCGTCTGGGTTTTGGTGGCCAGCATCCGGAAGGCCGGTTCCTGCCGGAGACCTATGTCTACCAGCGCGGGGACACCGACCTGGATGTGCTCAAACGTGCCCACGCCGCGATGGAAAAGGCGCTGGCTGAAGCGTGGGATGCGCGCGCCGATGACCTGCCCATCAGTACCCCATACGAGTTGCTGATCCTGGCCTCGATCATCGAGAAGGAAACCGCGCTTGCCAGCGAACGGCCGCAGATATCCGGCGTGTTTGCCCGCCGCCTGAAGATCGGCATGCGGCTGCAGACCGACCCGACGGTGATCTATGGCCTCGGCGCGGCCTACGACGGCAACATCCGCAAGCGCGACCTGACCACCGATACGCCGTACAACACGTATACGCGCAGCGGCCTGACCCCGACCCCGATCGCGATGCCCAGCCAGGATGCACTGATGGCCGCCGCGCAGCCGGCTGACGGCGACGCGCTGTACTTCGTTGCGGTCGGCGACGGCAGCGGCGCCCATGCTTTCTCGGCCACCTATGCAGAGCACAATGCCGCCGTAGCGCGTTACCTGCAGCAGCTGCGCCAACAACGTACCCAGGAGACCCCGGCGCAATGACTTCCGCGCTGCCGCGTCACCCGCGCTTTGTCAGCCTTGAAGGCGGCGAGGGCGCGGGCAAGACGACCGCCATCAACGCCATCCAGACCTGCCTGCAGCGCCACGGCCATGAGGTGCTGCTGACCCGTGAGCCGGGCGGTACGCCGCTGGCCGAGCGCATCCGCGCACTGGTCCTTACGCCCGATGCCGAGATCGCCGCCGAGCCGCTCAGTGCCGAGGCTGAGCTGCTGCTCGTGTTCGCGGCCCGCGCCCAGCACGTGCGTCAGGTGATCCTGCCAGCGCTGCAGCGCGGTGCCTATGTCATCAGCGACCGGTTCACCGATTCCAGCTACGCCTACCAGGGCGGCGGCCGTGGCCTGGACGTGACATGGATCGCCGAGCTTGAGCGCCGCGCCGTGGGTCTGCTGCCCGGCCTTACCCTGCTGCTGGATGTGGACATCGCCGTGGGTCGTGCGCGTGCCAGCGGGCGCGATGCCGGTCCGGACCGCATCGAGGCCGAGCGGGACGATTTCTTCGGCCGTGTACGTGCCGCCTTCCAGCAGCGCGCTGCGGCCGACCCGCAGCGGTTCGCGCTGATCGACGCGGGCCAGCCCCAGCCGCAGGTGGCCGCCGACGTGGTGGCATGCGTTGAGCGCTGGCTGGCACAAGGAGCGGTGGCATGAACGGCTTCGCACCCTGGCAGCAGCGTGCCTATGATCAGACCCTGGCCGCGCTCGACGCAGGTCGGCTCGGCCACGGCATGCTCATCTGCGGCCCTGCCGGGCTCGGCAAGCGCGAGGTGGCCATTGCGCTGGCCACCCACGTCCTGTCCGGCGGCACGCCAGCCCAGGCCGAGCGCACCCGCCAGCTGCTGGCGGCAGGCACCCACCCGGACCTGCAGCTCATTTCCTTCATTCCCAACAAGAGCGGCGACAAGCTGCGCACCGAGATCGTCATCGAACAGGTGCGCGAGATCAGCGAGAAGCTGGCGCTGACGCCGCAGTACGGCATCGCCCAGGTGGTCATCGTGGACCCGGCGGATGCGATCAACCGCTCGGCCTGCAATGCGCTGCTCAAAACGCTGGAGGAGCCGCAGCCCGGCCGTTACCTGTGGCTGATCAGCAGTGATCCGGCCCGTCTGCCGCAGACCATCCGCAGCCGCTGCCAGAAGCTGGAGTTCAAGCTGCCGCCCGCCGCCGAAGCGCTGGCCTGGCTGCAGCAGCAGGGGCACAGCGACGCTGACGCGCGCGAAGCGCTGGATGCCGCGCGCGGCCATCCGGGCCTGGCTGATCAATGGCTGCGCGAGGACGGCCTGGACCTGCGCCGGCAGGTTGGACGTGATCTGGAGCAGCTGGCCGTCGGGCGCAGCACCGCCGTGGAACTGGCGCAGAAGTGGTGTGGCGATGAAGACGCCGCGCTGCGTCTGCGCTTTGCCGCCGATCTTGCGCTGGCGCAGGCCAGCAGCGCTGGCTTGACCGACCCGGAGAGATTGAACAAGCTGGCCGCGTGGTTCGACGCGGCCAACCGCACGCGCGACTTGTTGCGCACCACGGTGCGCGGCGATCTGGCCGTGGTCGAACTGCTGATGGCCTGGAACAAGGTCAACGAACGGCAACCCAGGGGAAACCGATGAGTGCCACCAACGCCCGCCAGGGCATCCTCTCGCTGGCTGTCAAAGACAAGGCCGCGCTCTACACCGCGTACATGCCGTTCGTGAAGAACGGCGGGGTATTCGTACCGACGCCCAAGCGGTATTTCCTCGGCGACGAGGTGTTCCTGCTGCTGACCCTGCCCGAGTCCAGCGAGCGACTGCCGGTTGCCGGCAAGGTGATCTGGGTGACGCCGGCGGGCGCGCAGGGCAACCGTCCGGCCGGCATCGGCGTGCAGCTGGCCGACGGTCAGGAAGGGGAGGGCGTGCGCCACCGCATCGAAACCCTGCTGGCCGGCATGAGCGGCTCGGAAAAGCCAACCAGCACCCTGTAAGTAACGTCCCCGGTAGGTGACGATCGTTGGTCGTCACGCCGTTGCTTGCACGCGCGCTGCACCTCCCAACAGCACGGCTGCGCCGCTGAAGGGTGACCCGCAGCGTCCCCGTGACATTGCCCCCCGGTAGGTGACGACCGTTGGTCGTCACGCTCCTGCTCGGGCGCGCGCCGCAGCTCCCAACGGCACGGCTGCGCCGCTGAAGCGTGACGACCAACGGTCGTCACCTACCCACGCCGAAGCCGGCCGTGAAAAAGTGTTGACGGCATCGGAAAAGCCCCTATAATGAGCGGCTCAGCAGCACCGGGCGGTTAGCTCAGCGGTAGAGCATTGCCTTCACACGGCAAGGGTCACAAGTTCGAACCTTGTACCGCCCACCACGCTGCAGAACATGAAAACCTCCGGAAACGGGGGTTTTTTGTTGCGCGTATTCCTGCGGGTGGCAGGGTGCCGCGCACAGGCCGCTTGAAGTGTGGCGGCGGGATGTCACCGGTGCGTCATCGGCTGCTCACCCCGCTGTGCTGCCCGCCGTGGAAAATGAATCGTCCCGTAGCCCCACACGGAGACACTCCATGCGCCTGCTTGATCGTCTGTTCCCCGCGCGCCCTGTGACCGCCGAGCCGGTCGATGCCGTCCCGTCCGCACTTTCCCGCCGCCTGCCGCGCAAGCGTCCATCACGCGTTGGCCGCGGTGGCATCGCGCCATGGCAGAAGGTAGGTTTCAGCAAGCCTCGTCCCCATTGACCCCCTGCGCCAGCGGCTGCTGCCGTTGGCGCGACCAGCTCTTGCTGCGACGGCCGCTGCCCACCATGCTGTGGTTCGTGTCGCTCTCGAGCTGGACAATGAAGGCCGCCGCCTCAGTCAACCGTTCTCCGGCCGCGTTTGCCGACCATCTGCAACCACGTGCGGTCGGGTATCAACCGGTCCGGCGGCTTGAGCTGCGCGAACTGCTCGCCTTGGCCGACCCGCTGGAGGGCCGCGAGGTGCTGAGCCTGGCTTGCGCTACCGGGTGGTACGGTCGACAACTGCTTGCGCAGGGCGCGCGGCGCGTCGTGGGAGTCGATGCCTGTGTGCCGATGGTGGAGGAAGGTCGGCGCCTGTCCGCACAGTGCGGCGATCGCATGAGCTTTCAGTGCATGGAGCCGATGGACCTGCCGAGCACGGCTCGCTTCGATACGGTGTTCGCCGGCTGGTGGTTGTGTCGGGCGCGCAGCGAGCGCGAGCTTGGCACCCTGTACCGTAAGGCGGCACAGCTGCTCCGCACCGGCGGGCAGTTTCTGGCGGTCTGCAACAACCCCGACTACGCGCTGGCGCTCGGCGACAACAGTCGATACGGCGTGCGCGTGCTGTCGCAGCGCGACGTGGGCGAGTGTCCGGAGCTCGTCGTGACATTTGACCTGGACGGTACCGAGCGGGTGTGCGACCGGCAATGGTCGGCCGCCCAGCATGCGCGCGCCGCAGAGGCGGCCGGCCTGGGCGACCTGCAGCTGCGCTTGCCGCTTCCACAGGCCGAAGACCTCAAGCGCGGGGGATTGGAGTTCTGGCAGGCCCAGTTGCACAACCCGTTGTCGATGGTGCTTTCGGCGCGGCGTTGAAGCAGCCGGCTCAAGCGCCCCGGCGCCGCACGGCCGGGGCGCAGGCGGATTGGCCGCTACTGCACAGCCACCTCGCGTGACAGCCGCATGCTCCATGGGCACCAGTGGTAGCCCGGCAGCAGGGCGCCGCCGACCAGCTCGATGTTGTCCTCAATCTCGACCGGGTCTGCATCGCAGACCTCGATGCTGGCGAAGCTGAGCTTGACGCTCTCGGGCAGGACGTGGAAGTTCCAGTCGGGGTTGTAACTTGTGCGGCCGCGCTTGACCGTCATGTCGAACTGCCGGCCTGCAGGGCCTGGCCCGTGCCCAGCTCGGCGCGAAGCGTCGCCACCACCGCCGGATCGCTCACACCGAAAACAAACTCCTGCGCGTGCTGACGCGGCGCACTCATCACCCCGGCAAAGTACGCGATGGGTTCCTTGGCCGGCGCGGCCACTGCGGTATGGGAAATGCCCATGTTCGAGGCCAGCGCCAGCGTGAGCGCGAGCCCGGTACGGATCGCTGTTATACGTAAACTCATGTCCTGTGGAACGGAATGAGCAAGGCCTTCGGCCTCACCCGCAGCGGAGCGTGAAGCAGGCTGGCGTCCGTCTCGAGAACAGGCGTCGCACTATGGAAAAAGCTAAAACCACCCACCTCAACCAATAGGCTGCGTAAAAGGTCGGTGGGGGAAGACCGAGAAGCGGATCAAGCTTTTCTGAAACCTCCGTCGGCCCGCGCTGGCTGTTGCCGACATGTCGGCTGTCTTCACGGGGATTGGACCGCAGGCGCGACCCTGTCCGCAGGATGGTTCACCCCATCGCTGACCGGCACCGGGCCGAGCGCGAACGGGTCGATGCCTTCCAGGCAACCTACGTTGTAGCCGAACTGCTCAGGATTCGAGCGGCGCCGGTGATGGGTATAGATGCCGCATACGCTGCAGAAATAATGCTCGGCCACGTGCGTGTTGAACTGGTACAGACGCAGCGCGTCCGCGCCGCGGACGATCTGCAGCCCGGCCAAGGGCACGCTGGCCGCCATGGCGCCGCGCCGGCGGCATATCGAGCAGTCGCAGCAGCGCGGGTCGACGATGCCGTCGGGCAGGTGCAGGCGCAGTTCCACCGCGCCGCAATGGCAGGTGGCGTGGTGCCATTCATTGACCGGTACACCGGCAACCGAGGTGATGCCCATCGCAGGTTCCGTCGTGGCGCCACCAAGACGGTGGCCGGGCCATGTTCCCCAGCCGGGCGGGTCCGGCGCAAGCCCATTCCGCCGTGACAGCGGTTGTGGCTAACTACGCATCCACGCAGTACACGACAGGACGCCGGTGAACGCCGCAGCACGTTGGAGTTTGGGGATCATCATGGTGCCGGCCGCCCTGTGGGGCGCCGGGCTGCTGGCCTATCGACTGCCGGTGACGGGCGTGTTGGCGGGAGCGTGTGCGCTGCTCTGGCTGCTGCTGGCCCTGTGGATGGCAGCACGGGTCATCCGTGGCCGGGCCGGCTGGCACATTGCGGGCGCGTGGCTTGTCAGCGTGCTCGTCGCCGTGGCGTGGTGGACCAGCATGACCCCGCAGCAGGACCGGGTGTGGGCGGACGATGTGGCCCAGCGGCTGCACGTGACCGCCTTCGACGGGCGCCATGTGGTACTGGACAACGTACGCGACTTCACTTGGCGCAGCGAACAGGACTACGACGCGCGCTGGGTCCGCCGCGAGTACGACCTGGCGCAGCTGCGCTCGGCCGACCTGGTGCTCTCCTACTGGATGGGGCCGGCCATCGCCCATACGTTGGTCTCGTTCGGCTTTGATGACGGCCGGCATCTGGTGTTCTCGGTGGAGATCCGCAAGGAACGCAACGAGAGTTTCTCGGCGCTGGGCGGGTTCTTCCGCCAGTTCGAGATGACCCTGGTGGCTGCGGAGGAGACCGACATCATCCGCACGCGTACCAATGCGCGCGGCGAGGATGTCTACCTGTACCGCATCGAAGGCCTGGACCGCAGCCAGCTGCGCGCACTGTTTGCCGGCTACCTGCAGCAGGCCCGCGAACTGGATGCCGAACCGGCGTTCTACAACACACTCACCAGCAACTGCACCACCATCGTGTTCGACCTGGCCCGACAGATCGAACCCGGACTTCCGATGGATTACCGTCTGCTGGCCTCCGGTTATCTGGCCGGCTACGCCTATGACCAGCATGCGCTGGTGCCGGGCGTGGACCTGGCCACGCTCAAGGCCAAGGGCCGCATTACCGAACGCGCCCTGCAGCCGCAGGCCCAACAGGATTACTCAGGATGGATTCGACGCGGCATTCCCGGTATGGAGCAGGAGCGCGCGCGATGAGCGGCACTTCCACGACGCGCTGGGTGCAGCAATTGCGTCTGCTGCTCGCCGCTACCCTGCTGCTGCTCGGCAGCGGCTGTGCCATGGTGACCATGAAGGAGGTCGTCTCGACCGACTACATGGTGTCCAAGCGCGGCGACATCCTCACCGCCTCCGAGCTGAGCAGCAATTCACAGGAAACACTCAGCGTCGTCGGTCTGGACGAAGACCAGTGCGCCAAGGACGTGGTGGCCTGCCGTCAGACCGTGCTCGATACCGATGGCATCAGTATCGAGCAGCGCCTGTCCACCTTGTCGGAACTGTGGGTGCAGACCGCCCTGCAGCTGAGCCCCAAAGCCAGGCACGCGCGCACCGAGCCGATGAGTGACGCCGCCGTCGACGCCTGGCTTGAAGCCGCGCGTTACGCGTATGCCTATCTGTTCTTCAGCGGCCGCTCGCCGCGCGAGCGCGCCTTCGAGGACCGTCAGACCCAGGTGCGCGATTACTACAACTATGCCGCCGAGCAGACAGCCTCGGTGGTGTTCAAACGCGCGCGCACCTCGGCCCTGGAAGGCGAGGACTACAACGTGGCGGTGGCAGGCGAGCGCTGGACGCTGACCTCCGACTACGATCGACTGAGCATGCCCAGCATTCCCACCCAGCTGATTGCCGCCGGTTCAGTGAGTTTTGCGGGCCTGCGCAGCAGCTATCGGCGCGATGGTTTCGGCGCCGAACTGGTCGTGGTGATGGACCCGCCAAAGCTGGCGCGCCCCCTGCCCGGTGCCGATGCCGCGCAGGCGACGCAGGGCGGGGCCGTGCCCTTGCCGGGCGACGACGGCGTGCCCGAGTTCAGCGAGATGTCCTCGATCAACGCCACTGCGCTGCTGCGCTTCAAGGGCGATTCGCTCGAGCAGGTGCTTGCCACCACCCAGGTGCTGCTGGACGTGTACTCGCCCGAGGCGACCGACCACGTCGAAGTGCACGGCGAACGCGTGCCGCTGGCCGGCAACTTCACCGCCGCCTATGGACTGTGGCTGGCGCAGAGCGGTTTTGCCACGCAGTCGCTGCGCACCTTGTTCGGCCTGAGCGAGGGCATCGCTGCGCCGCACATCTACCTCATGCAGCCCTACGATCCGAACCGGCGCATCATCTTCATGCTGCACGGGCTGGGCAGCAGCCCGGAGGCCTGGGTCAACGTGGCCAACGAGATCATGGGCGAGCAGGAGCTGCGCCGCGAATACCAGGTGTGGCAGGTCTACTACCCGACCAACGCGCCCATCGCACTCAACCGTTACGAGATTTCCAAGGCCTTCAATGACACGCTCAGGCACTTTGATCCCAGTGGCCAGGCGCGCGCTTCGAAGGACATGGTGTTCATCGGCCACAGCATGGGCGGTGTGCTTGCACGCCTGCTGCTCAGCTCGTCCGGGGAGGTGTTGTGGGACGACCTGCTGGCCAACTACGAGCTCAAGGGTGAGCGGCTCAAGCGGGTGCAGGCCAAGCTTGGCCCACTGCTGCATTTCGATGCACAGCCGAACGTGGAGCGCGCCATCTTCATCGCTGCCCCGCACCGCGGTACCGACATCGCCGGTAACCGGGTGGGGCGGTTGATCGGCCGGCTGGTAAGGCTGCCGCTGACCATCCTCGGTGCATTCGAGGATGTCTTCCAGACCCTGCAGCAGGTGGAGCCCAAGCACGGTGCGCAGCCCCTGCGCATTCCCAACAGCATCGACAACCTCAAGGCCAGCGACCCGTTCGTCGAAGCCGCCGCGCAGCTGCCACTGCGTCCCGGGCTGAAGTACCACTCGATCATCGCGCACCGCAAACCGCAGGTGCCGCTGCAGCAGTCAGACGATGGACTGGTGCCGTACTGGAGTGCGCATCTGGACGGGGCTCTCTCGGAAAAGGTGATTGTCTCCGGTCACAGCGTGCAGGAGACCCCGCAGGCCGTACTGGAAATCCGCCGTATCCTGCGCGAAGACGTGGACGAAGTCGGCGCGCGCCCCCATTGACCGGGCCACACGCCCGATGGACGACGAGCGCAGACCCGGTAGGTGACGACCGTTGGTCGTCACGCTTCCCGGCGCCGCAGAATCCATGGCAGGAGCGTGACGACCAACGGTCGTCACCTACCAAAAGCGGACGGCAGGCGCAGCGCTCAGCCCCGGTAGGTGACGACCGTTGGTCGTCACGCTTCCCGGCCGCCGCCGCACGCCTGCGTGGCCAATCATCCCGTAGCGCGGCGCGCCACCACCGTGGTCAACAGCGCCAGCACCAGCGTCACGGCAAAACACAGCAGATACCCCAGCGTCTCCCGCCCACCGACAAACATCGCGAACATCGAACCGGACAATGCCAGCGTACCGGCTACCGCTGCCGCTTCGCTCAATTGCAGTGCCGAGCTGTTGGCGCCCTGCTCATGCGGCTCGGACAGCGACAACGTCAGGACTGAGAGACTGGGGTAGATCAATCCCATGCCCAGCCCCGTCAGTGTCCAGCCGATCAGCGCCAGTGCCAGCAGCACGCTCTGCTGCAGCGCCAGCGAGGTCAGCAGGATGCCGACGCACATCATCCACGCGCCCGCCTGGAGCAGTTGCCGCCGTGTCCACCCGCGCTGCTGATGCCCTTGCAGCCACGAACCGCTGAACCAGCCCAGCGCGCCGAGGCTCAGCGCCGCGCCGGCCCACACCGGAGAAAGGTCGCGCTCGCGCTGCAGCAGCAGCGGCAGGAATGCCTCGCAGCCAAAGAAGGCGGACGCGGCGATGCCGCGCAGCGCGATGACACTCGGCAAGCCGCGCTTGAGCATCAGCGTGCCCGCCGGCAGCAGCCGTCGGCTGCACAGCACCAGCACGGCCAGCGCGGGCAGCATGACCGCGACCGCCCGTGCTCCCTGCTGCTGGCCACCCAGATACAGCAGCAGTGCCGCCGCGGCGGTGCCAAGCGCCCAGCGAACAACCGGGCGGGTGGCCGCTGGCGCCTTGGACGGCACCAGGTTGCGCAGCGCAGGGGCGACCAGCACGGCGGCAGGAACGGCCAGCAACGGCACCGCAAGAAACACCCAGCGCCAGCCCAGGTGCTGCACGATCCAGCCGCTCAAGCCCGGTCCCACCAGCGACGGTACCACCCAGCCAGCCGAAAACGCGGCGAACACCTTCGGCTGCAATGCCGTCGGATAGGTGCGCGCGACCAGCACATACAGCGACACCGCGATGGCCCCGATGCCCAGACCCTGCAGCAGTCGCCCGGCGATGAGCACGCCCATGCGCAGCGCCAGCCCCGCCACCACCAGCCCAAGCAGGAAGCAGCCCAGCCCGAGCCACAGCGGACGCGCCGGACCGCGCTGATCGCACAGCCGGCCCGCCAGCGTCATGCCAATCACGCTGGTGGCCAATGCGCCGCCGAAGGCAAGCCCATACAGGCGCAACCCATCCAGTGCCTGGGCTACCGTCGGCATCGCGGCGGCCACGGCCAGCGCCTCGAACGCAATGAGGGCGACCAGTGCGACCATGCCGATGGTAGTGCCGCGATAGGGGCGCGCCAGAATCGACGCAGCACGGGTGTCGGTAGCTGGAAATGGAGCGGTCACGTCGTTGCTCATGGATGTCTTGCAAAGCAGAGGCAGGGTGGGCAGCATTCCACCTCAACCAAGGTTGAGGTCAAGCGATGCTGGCACAGGAACTCAGTGTAGGCGAGGTGGCCAGGCGCAGTGGCGTGGCCATCTCCGCGCTGCACTTCTACGAGCGTAAAGGGCTGATCCACAGTCTGCGCACCGCAGGCAATCAGCGGCGTTATGCGCGCGATGTACTGCGCCGGCTGGCAGTGATCCGCGTGGCGCAACGCGTCGGCATGCCGCTGGAGGCCGTCGCCCAAGCGCTCGCAGCGCTGCCTGAGGGACGCACACCGACCAAGGCCGACTGGGCGCGCATGTCAGCACGCTGGCGCGCCGAGCTGGATGAGCGCATCGCGCTGCTGCAGGGCATGCGCGACCAGCTGACCGACTGCATCGGCTGCGGCTGTCTGTCGCTCAAGCGTTGCTGGTTGGCCAATCCGGGTGATCAGCTGGCCGAACACGGGGAGGGTGCGCAGCGGGCCGGCCTCACGGTTACGAAAGGCGCATGAGTGAAAGCGACGCGCGTGGTGACCCGGTTTGCTTCGCGCGCTGTAGGCGCTGCAGCGCGGAGAATCGTAAGTTGCGCTGTGGTCGAAGCGGCCACCGCGTGACGACCAACGGTCGTCACCTGCCGAGGCACCAGCTGATGACGGTCGCTCAGAACATCAGGTTGATCATCGCGACCACGACGATGGTGTATATCAGCGAGAGCGGGCCGCCGACGCGCCAGAGTTCGCGTGGGGTGTAGTTGGCCGGGCCGGTGATCATCGAGATGACCGGGTTGGAGGCGGTCATCAGGTTGTTCGAGGCCGACAGGGCCACGATCAAGGCGAAGGCGGTGGGGTTGCCGCCTGCAGCCAAGGCCAGGCTCACGGCGATGGGCACCATGACGATGGTCGCGCCGACATGGCTGATGACCAGCGAGAAGCCGGTGGTGAGGAAAGCCAGAGCCAGTTCCAGCACCCACAGCGGAATGCCGGTAGGCAGCTTGTCGATCGTGTGGCCGGCCACCCAGGCGGCGGCGCCGCTGGAGTCCATCGCCCAGCCCAGCGGAATCAGCCCGGCCATCATGAAGACGGTCTTCCAGTTGATCGAGGCGTAGGCTTCGTCCATGCGCAGCACGCCGGTCAGCAGCATGCCCGCTACGCCGGTCATCAGGGTCAGCGCGACCGGCAGCTTGGAGGTCAGTGCGATCAGGATGGTCAGCGCGAAGATGGCCATGGCGATCTTGAACTTGTGCGGCCGCTGTTCGCCCTTGGGGTAGTCGGTGACGATGACAAAGTCGCGACCCTTGGCAGCCTGCGCCAGGTCGGTCCAGATGCTGTGGAAGACCAGCATGTCACCGGCGCGCAGCTGCACGTCGCGCACATCTTCGCGGATCACCTGCTTGTCGCGGTTGATCGCCAGCAGGCTCAGGCCGCGCTCCTTGCGCAGGCGCAGGTCACCGGCGGTTTTGCCGATGACGTTGGAGGTCGGCGGTACCACTGCTTCGGAAATACCCGCGCGGCTGGGGTTGAACAGGTCACCCAGATGCTTCAGCCGCGAGGACATGCGAAGGAACTGGTTCTGCGCGAAATCCAGCACCTGCTGGCGCCCGCCCATCACCCCCAGCACGCTGCCCACCCAGATGCGCATTTCCGCCGGGGGGGCCAACCGCGTGTCATTGCCGGTCTTCAGTGCCAGCAGCAGCGGTGCATCATGCAGGTTTTCGGCCTCGCCCAGCGTCATGCCCACCAGCGGACTTTCGGCGGTGACGTGCAGCTCGAAGACGTCGCCTTCAATGCCGTAGGTCTTGCTGAAATAGCTTTCGGTACGCGCCGGGGTAACGCCGTCGTTGGCCAGCGTCTCTTCTTCGATCAGCTTGCGGTCGCCGTAGTAGCGGAAGTACAGCATGCTGGCAACCAGCAGGGCCAGGCCGATCGGCAGCGGGGCGAACATGCCCAGCGGTTCGATGGTGGCAAGGCCCGAGGGCAGGTTGTTGTTGGCCGAGGCGAGCAGATCGTTGAGCAGGATCAGCGGTGAATTGCCGACCATGGTCAGCGCGCCGCCCATCACGATGGCCGAGCAGATCGGCAGCAGCAGACGCTGCAGGCTCAGGCCGGTGCGCGCGACCAGCCGCGAAGCAACCGGCAGGTACAGCGCCATTACCGAAGGGTTCTGCATGAACGATGAGTTCAAGCCGGCAATGGCCGTGGTCATCAGCATCAGCCGTTGCTCGACGCCATGGCCGCGGCGCAGCAGCCAGCCGGCCAGGCGGTTGAGCGCACCGGTACGGTCCAGCCCGGCACCGAGAATGGTGGTGGCGATGATGCTCATCACCGCGTTACCGGAAAAGCCGGCGAAGATCTCTTCGGGGGCGATCAGGCCGGTGACGCCCAGCACCACCAGCACCACCAGCGCGACCACGTCGGCGCGGATGCGGTCGAACAGGAACATCGCCATCGTGAAGCCGACCAGCCCAAGAACGAGCTTCATGTCGGTGGTCAGCGTCAGCGCGGTTTCCATCTTCGGCGCGGTCCCTTGTGGTCCGGTGCGGCTCTCAGGCGAGAGGAGTCAACTCAGGTGCGGTCGTACAACAGGTCCCACACACCGTGGCCGAGTTTCTGGCCGCGGGTCTCGAAGTGGGTCTGCGGGCGCCAGTCCGGGCGGGGCACCTGGCCGCGCGGGCCGGCGCGGTTGGTCAGCCCTGCGGTGGCGTCGAGCACCTCCCACATCTGCTCGGCATAGTCTTCCCAGTCGGTGGCGCAGTGCAGGCGGCCACCGGGGCGCAGCTTGCGCACCAGCAGGGCGGCAAACGCCGGCTGCACCAGGCGACGCTTGTTGTGCCGCTTCTTGTGCCACGGGTCGGGGAAGTAGATACGTACTTCGTCCAGCGCGCCATCGGCGATCTCGTTTTCCAGCACTTCCACGGCGTCGTGGTGGTACAGGCGCACGTGATCGGCGTTGTCCTCGGCCAGTGCATTGAGCAGGCGGCCCACGCCGGGGGCGTGCACCTCGATGCCGATGTAGTCGCGCGACGGGTCGTGCTGCGCGGCAAAGCGCAGCGCGGCGCCGTTGCCGAAGCCGATCTCCAGCACTTTGGGTGCCGGGCGGCCAAAGGTGGCGTCCAGGTCGCGCAGCTGCCCGGTGTAATCCAGGCCAAAGCGCGGCCAGCGCTCATCGAAGGCGCGCTGCTGGGCGGGGGTGAAGCGGCCCTGGCGCAGCACGAAGCTGCGGACCTCACGGCGGCCTTCATTGACAGTGAACGGCTTGGGCGGGGCCTTGGAGCCGGTGCTTGAGAACGGGTCAGTCATCAGCCGATCATCCCATCAACCGGAGAAGAAGCGCTGGCGTAGCGCTTGCGGGGAATGCGGCCAGCCAGGAACGCTTCACGTCCGGCTTCCACGGCTTTGCGCATGGCGCTGGCCATCAGCACCGGGTTGCGGGCCCCCGCGATGGCAGTGTTCATCAGTACACCGTCGCAGCCCAGCTCCATGGCAATGGCCGCATCGGAGGCAGTGCCCACGCCCGCATCGACGATGATCGGCACCTTGGCCTCTTCGATGATCTGCAGCAGGTTGTACTTGTTCTGTACGCCCAGCCCCGAGCCGATCGGCGCGGCCAGCGGCATCACCGCGACGCAGCCGATTTCTTCCAGCCGCTTGGCCAGAATCGGATCGTCGGAGGTGTAGACCATCACCTCAAAGCCATCCTTGACCAGCTGCTCGGCGGCCTTGAGCGTCTGCACCACGTCCGGATAGAGCGTTTTCTGGTCGCCCAGCACTTCCAGCTTGGTCAGGCTGTGCCCGTCGAGCAGTTCACGCGCCAGCCGGCAGGTGCGCACTGCGTCTTCAGCGGTGTAGCAGCCGGCCGTGTTGGGCAGGATGGTGTAGCGCTCCGGCGGCAGCACGTCGAGCAGGCCGGGTTCGCCGGCGGTCTGGCCAGCGCCCTGGTTGAAGAAGGGCGTGCGGCGGATGGCTACGGTGACAATCTCGGCGCCGGCGGCTTCTGTGGCCAGGCGGGTTTCGTCCAGATCCTTGAACTTGCCGGTGCCGGTGAGCAGGCGTGATCGATAGGTCTTGCCGGCAATCACCAGCGTGTCGGGGGAAGCGTGTGCAGTCATGGCGCGATTATCGCCTATCCGGGCCTGCGCTGCCCGGCCAATCCGCGCCGGCGCGGCGGCCCGTGCGGGTGCACGCGCTCATCGTCCTGCGCGGTGCCGCTCAACCGCCGCCCAGGGCATGCACGATCTCCACCACATCGCCTTCTGCCAGCAGGTGGCTGGCATGCAGGCTGCGGGTGATGATGTCCCCGTTTACCTCAACCGCAACGCGGCGTTCAAGCAGGTGTTCGGCCTGCAGCAGGTCGAGCAGGGTGGCCGCGGCGGGCAGGGTACGGGGCTGGCCGTTGAGCTGGATGTTCATGGCCGCATTGTCGCCGATGACGCGGGGACGTGTTGCGGTGACAATGGCGCCGCTCGTCATGCGGCGGCGCAGCGTGAGCGCAGGCGCCGCTGGTGAAACCATTGCACCATGCGCCGGGGTATGTCCCGGCGGTTCATCCCCAAGGAGTTGCACATGCTGTTCAGTAAACGTCCTGCCCGCACGCTGATCGCCGCCGCGATCGCCCTGGTTGCGGCGCCAGCGATGGCCGCCGAGTCGCCTTTCTCGCGTACCGTGTTCTTCGGCGACAGCCTCACCGACAGCGGGTACTTCCGTCCGTTGATCACGCCCGCATCGGCACGTCCGGTCACCGGCAAGTTCACCACCAACCCCAGCATGGTGTGGGCCGAGCATGTGGCCGACTATTACGGCCTGAACGCCGCGCCGAACGGCAATGGCCAGATCGGTGACAACCATGCCGCCGGCGGCGCCACCGTGGCCACCGACGTGGTGGGCGCCCTCGGCCCGACGCCGTCGCTGAAGACCCAGGCCACCCGCTACCTGGCCGCCAACGGCGGCAAGGCCGACGGCCGCGCGCTGTACACCGTGTGGGGTGGTGCCAATGATCTGCTGGCCATCGGCACACCGGCACAGGCGCCGGCCGTGATCGGTGCGGCGGTGACCAACCAGATCGGCATCGTCAGCACGCTCAAGAGTGCTGGTGCCAACTACGTGATGGTGCCCAACCTGCCCGACATCGGCCTGACCCCGCTGGCGCGCTCGCAGGGTGCGGTTGGCATGGCAACCTACACCGGCGTTGCCAAGGCTTACAACGATGCGCTGTATGGCGGCCTGAAGCAGGCCAACATCGAGTTCATTCCGCTCGACACCTTCGGTCTGCTGCAGGAAATCGTCGCCAATCCGGGCGCCTACGGCTTCACCAATGCCACCGCGCCGGCCTGCACCGTGGCCAGCTCGATCGCCTGCAACCCGACCAGCCTGGTCAGCCCGAACGCCAACTACACCTACGTGTTCGCCGACGGCATTCATCCCTCCGGCGCGACCCACGCGATGCTGGGCCAGTACGCCGTGTCGGTGCTGGAAGCGCCGCGCAACCAGCAGATTCTCACCCACTCGGCACAGACCGTGGGCCGTGCGCGCGCTGATCAGGTGAGCATGCACCTGGGCGGCCGCCCGGCCGATGGCATGTCCTGGTGGGGTGGCGTGCGTGGTGACATCCAGCGCTACGACCACGCTGACCTGTACGACGGCCTGGCCCCGGCCGGGCTGTTCGGCATGGACTGGTCGCGCGACGGCATGGTGTTGGGTGGCTTCGCCGGTTACGGCCGCATGGACGCCGACTTCGGCAACAACAAGGGTGATTTCACCCAGTCCGACACCTCGCTGGGTCTGTTTGCCGGCTGGTACGGCGAGCGCGCCTGGGTCAACGGCCAGGTCAGCTACAGCTGGCTGTCCTATGACATCACCCGCAAGGTCCAGCTCGGCCCGGCCACCCACGTGCACCAGGGTTCGCCGGACGGCAGCAACCTGACCGCCGCACTCAACGCCGGTTACGAGTTCGGCACCGAAGGCAGCTTCCGCCACGGCCCGGTGGCCGCGGTGATCTGGCAGAAGGTCAAGATGGACGGCTACGTCGAGAGCAACCCGAGCGCCACTGCACTGGGTTACCACGCGCAGGACGTGGACTCCACCGTGGGTCGTGTGGGCTGGCAGGCGCGTCTGGACGGCGGCACCCTCAAGCCGTACGTGCAGGTGACCTACGACCACGAGTTCGAGGATCGTCAGGACGCCAGCGCCTGGCTGCAGAGCGTGCCGGTTGCCGGCACCTACCATGTGCCGGGCCTGCGCTTTGACAGGAACTACGCCACCGCCACCCTGGGTGCGCGCATGGAGATGTTCGGCCTGCAGAGCAATCTCGGCCTGACCACCACCACCGCCCAGAAGCGCGCCAAGGACATGACGCTGTTCGCCAGCTTCAGCGGCAGCTTCTAAGTCCGTAGCCGTACCTGGCGAGCCGACCGCACCGGTCGGCTCGCCACATCGGTCATGCATCAGCCGTCGTACGCCGACGGCGCACGCTGACGGCGCACGCCACCATTGCGTCCGCCCCCCGTTGCCGCATAGACTCTGCACCTGCAACGCGGGCGTAGCTCAATGGTAGAGCTGTAGCTTCCCAAGCTACTGACGTGGGTTCGATTCCCATCGCCCGCTCCAGATCCCAGCAGGGCTCTCTCCGGAGCCACCGCCGCTCCGCGTAGGCCCCGCACTAGCGGCAGCGCCGATCTTTCGCTTCTGGTAGGTGACGACCGTTGGTCGTCACGCTCCTGCGTTGGGTTCTGTGGCGGCTTTGCCGCGTGACGACCAACGGTCGTCACCTACCGAGCGGGGCGCCGCGCTTGCGCCCGGGCTGACGGGCCTGACCTCGGCGGATTCATGGCAAGCAATGCGGCTGCGGTGGTGACCACCCGCATGGCGTCGGCGTTTATGAAGCAGGGCAACGTGACCCCTGCGCATGGCACAAGAATGCTCGGGCGAGGCCAGTGACGAGCCCTCCCTGAGGAGGCTGTAGCCCAGTGGTTTGCGAACGGATATGGCTACGGCGCCGAGTCTGCGTCGCATCCGGCGCCATGTGGCGATCTCTCAGCGCCAGCACTGCAAAGAGACGTTCCGGCTTTGGAACCGAGGCGCACAGACGTCTGATGAGTACCATAAGCGACATATCGCGGCCAAAGCCTTGTGTAGTGGAGCAGAGCGTCGGGACATCGCCGGAACTACGATAGACGCAAAGACTCATTTGCCTGGCTCACTTGTGGGCGGTTCTATCGATAGAAATGGAGCGCACTGTATACGGCTTAGTGAATGTGTTTGACTAAGTTGGCCAATGCCGCAGTTCAAGAATATTGCGGAAACTGGCAGCAAAATAGCGTGTCGACGGCGGTCTTGTGGTTGCTGCTGGATTAAGGGAATTTCTAGTATGACGGCCGAAATTGCCGCGGCCAGAGCTGCTTGGTTACCCGGAGAATAAATGAAAAAAATGATGCCACCCCCGGCCGCAACAATCGGCCAGCCCAAGCCTGGGGAGTTCTATATCCTTGAGGCGGGAACAATCAACGGCCCTGCAAACGGGGTCGTCTTTGAGAACGTGAAGGACTTGCTGTCACCCCCGCATCTGATCCTGAAGCCTGAAGGTGGCGGTTTTCCTCCGTTGCGCGAAATTCCGCGTTTGGTCTACAACCGCACTAAGGGACCGCCGCCTAAAGACCTGGAACCTGGCTTCAGTGGCTATTGGCTGGTCTCCGAGCGGCTTCACCAAGTCATGGTTTCGGTCGATCCGCGCGCGTTCGCCTTCGCCGAGGTCGATTACCGGTTGGCTGATGGCTCGAAGGGACCACGCCACTTGCTCTGTGACGTGGTTCAAGAGATTGATGCACTGAACGAAGAGGCCTCCAAGCTCCTGATCGATACAACCGAAGACTTCGTCAATGGCAAGTTCTACGATCTGACCGGTGGCGCCAGCGTCACATTCGACCGCGAGCGCCTTGGTTCGGCGCATGTCTTCAAGACGCCTTACACCATCGAAGTCTTCTGCGATAGAGTATTCAAAGACGCAGTCGCGGCGGCAGGCATCGAGACCAATACCGATGCCGACGGCCTATGGTTCATCGATGCATCGGACGCCTAATGGCTCCGTAGACGTGCCAAGAAAAGAGTCTGGTCTATGCCCGGCAGCAGGCCTATCTTTCAAGATCATCACGCCATTGAGCAACAGACGCTTGACAGAAGTCAGTTGCTCAAAGCTCTTTCTGATACAGGGCATTTCGATATACATGCCCCTGAGAACCGTATCTTTCTACCAGCTGATCGAACATTTGCGCAGATATTAGGTGTCACGCCCCATAGCGGCGGCCCTATCGCTGACTATCAACTCGGGTTGCAAAGGCGATTGAGGCGTTTGGAGCTGTCCCCGGATGGAACCGCTGCTATAGCTGGCGACTCAGATGCTCTTGCTCGCATTAGCGGGCGCGTAGAGGCTCTTCGTGACACGCTGCGCGTAGGCCTCGTCAATGGGGATTTATACACCAATGCACCGCTTGGCCTTCGCGCCGATGACATCCGTCCTGTTGTCCAGAATTTCTTTCACAACGAAGCCATGTATGCGCAGATTCATGCGTCGCAGCTGCAGGAGCTGAAGGGCTTCTCGGTCGTGGAAAACGGCTGGGCGGCAGTGACGCATACCGAAGGGCGTGTGGTCAGCACGCTACAGCACATCCAAAGCGTCCCCAACCCTTTGACCCGTGGTGGCGCGGTCGAACTCTAACGGCATGGGCTGTCCCAGGCCGTCTCAAACGCTTACCACAATGGCCGCTTGACCATGTCGCCAGGTGGCGTGGCTGTGGTCGAAAACATTTTGGGAGAAGAAGCTGCCAGGACTCTCCGCGTCCCTCGCGGCCAGCGTGGCGAAGTCACGCTGCAGCTGCTGATGGGCGAGGCCTCCGTGCGTGGTCTCACCCGGACCGGCGGTCTCCTGGCGACCGGCCTCGATGCGGTGATGACGGCCCGAGCGGCGTCGGCGTTGATGGAGCAGGGCAACATGGCCGCTGCGCAGTCGGAGGTCGATCATGCGGTTGCCCGCAACATCGGCGGCTGGTTGGGCGGTGCATCCACCGCTGCCGTGCTTGGCAGCAGCAGCGGCTTTGTGCCCGCAGCACTGATCGTCGGCGATGCGGTAGTGATGAGCAAGGCCTTCGATAAGGGCGTGGACCTCAAGGAAAACCGCGCTGTCTTCGACCAGACCGATCGTGCCGGCGTGCACTGGCGCTTTGACGGCCGCAACTGGCAGCGCCAGGCTAAGCTTCAGGAAGGGCAGGGCAGGGCAGTCGAGCAGGAGGTGGCGGCCAGCTATGCCAAGTCGCTGGAACTGGGTGCGATGGCCAATGCCAAGGCCGCCGAGTTCGCGCTGGGCAAAGCGCCCTTGCCGCAGAACCCGTTCAACCTCCCGGCCCAGCCCGGTGACCGGGTTGGGCTGGATAACCAGAATTGGCATCGCAATCCCGTGACGCGGACATGGGAGCGGCAGGTCAAGACGGGTATGCACGGTGCCAATGACCGGGGCCTTTACGCGTCGCAGCTTGCGGACGCCGAACAGACCCGTCGGCTCAACCAGCAGGCCCTCGCTCGCATCGAAGAAAATATCGCCAACGGGCGCGAGGCCGTCGCCCAGGCGTTCCTGGAATACCACGCGGTCCAGCGCGGGCACGATTACGGGCTGCACGTTCCTGCCGCCGTGGACAATGCCCGCGCCCGCCACAACCGTGTGCAAGGCCATGACGGCCAGACCTACCAGCGCAGCGAGACCGGGCAGTGGCTCGGCAAAGACGGCGTGGCCACCGGCAATCTGGCGCTGGAGTTGGAGCTGACCCATAAGATGCGCCAGCCGTCGCTTCAGCGTGCTCAGGCTACCTTGGCGACCATCAGCTCCCGTCCCGCGCCTACGGCCGAGCAGATGGAGCACAACGAGCTCGTGCACCGCTACCGCATCGTTGGCATCGATATCAACGCGCAGGCGCACAACCTGGAAGCGGTAAAGCTGGCCACCCAGCGCACGCGGGACGCCGAGGGCCTGAGCGGTCCGACGATGCAGCGGCTGAAGCCAAACGAGCAGGGACGTTACGGCTACGACAGCCAGATCATCCATTACCAGCTGGGCCGGGATGGTGTCGCCCACCAGGTCGCGGTGACCACGCCGGAGGCGGTGCGTCAGGCAAGGGCTGAGTTGAGCCAACAGTCTATGCTGTACGTGCCGACATTGACGACGGTCACGGCGATCTCCGACCAACAGCGCGGGACCGCATCCGCTCAGGAGCGCGCCACGCTGGAGCGTATGCCCGAGGAGTGCCAGCAGAAGCAGCACGACCAACAGGTGCCGCGCGAGCTGGATGGCCCTGAAGCGTATCAGGCGCGGTATCTGGCCTGGCAGTCGGACACGGCGGACCAGCAGGGGCTGCGGCCTCGTCAGGACACTGAGGTGCAGGACGTCTCAACATCGGCTGTGGCATACGTGCCTTGGCGCGGGACGCCGCAGACGCCCAGCGCCGAGCGTTTTCCGGCGGACTCAGAGCTGGTGCTGAAACATCGGGATGCCGTCATTACAAACCTGCAGATCGACTTCGCGCGCGGCGTCGCGGAAAACGATGCGCGCACAGGCTCAGCTGAGGTCAGGCCAGCGACGGTTCATGAGGCTGCGAACGTCGAGCCGTGCGGCGAGCAGCTGGTAGCCGACACCCTGCATTCGCTGCGGCGGCTGCAGCGGGAGATCGAGTTGGCAGATCAGCAGGACCTGTGTTTCCACCAGAGCTGGAAGGAGCGAAGCGGGGACAGAGCACCGGAAACCATGGTGCACCTTGGCTCTCATGACGAGGATGTTGCCCGCATCGACCCGGTCTCCACACACGTGCAAAGCCACGTTCTACTCCCTGCAACAACCGCACATGCAGTAGTCGCCCCATCGCAGGTGCGACCGGGCGAGGTATTGCCGGAAGACCCTGTCCCGGCAGATGTGTGGGCGCCGCGCAAGCGCAGCTCCACCACCGGTGACCCGCACGTGGACGAGGTCCTCTACGCCTTGGACAGCAGGAACGAATGGGCGATAGAGCAGGCCCTGACCCGCGTGGCGAACAGCCCTGCAACGCATGCACTGTTACAGAGAGGCAATGACTTCCTCGAACTGCAGGCCCGGCAGGAAGCGCTCGAGCAGGCGGTCCTGTGTCAGACATTGGCAATGGAGGCACCACCACAGACGCAGAGCAGCCGTGGGCCCGTGATGGTGATGACGCTGCCGGGGTTTGTTCCCGGTCCGCAAGGAGCCGGTGGTGGGAATGGAGAGGGTGGTGCGGGGGAGGGAGGGGACGGTGGCTGATCAGAACGTCGCTGTGCGGAATCAGATACTGGAGGATTAATGAAGACGCAAGATGCTGCCGTCACGGCAGACATGGTCACGGCCTTGAATCACTCGAACGCCTCGTTGCACGAGGCCATCCGGGTCATGACAACGTTGATGTCGTCGATGCAGCAGCGCGAGCAACGGCTGCGCGACCTGATCGCTGAGCAGCTCCACCTGCTGCAGAACGTGGCCGGCAGCGCGGATGCGAGGGTCAACCGGGTCGTGGAGAATGCACTGCCACGGCTGACACAGCTGACCAATCAGGCGTTGACGCAGACGCTGGAGCCGGCCGCGCAGCGCTTCAACAAGGAGATAGGGCGCGCGGACCAGACGCTGCAGCAGGCCACCCAGCGCTACGCGCAGGCGCAGCATGGGCTTGAAACGCGGGCGACGCGGCGCATGTGGATCGCTTCGGCGACGATGCTCGTCGCCGGCATTCTGGGTCTGGGAGCCGTGGCTTTTTCGCTTGGCATCATCAACGAAAAGCGCGAAGAGCTGGCGCAGCTTCGCACATCGATAGATTACTGGCAGCGCGTCACGCACGCCGATCTGGCCCCTTGCGGAGAGGGGCGACTCTGCGCGACGTTCGAGAAGAACGGAGCGCGTTACGGCAGTCAGAAGCAGTACCGCGCAGTAAACCTGCGCGGTGAGTCCGGTTCGCAATGAGGGTAGGTGACGACCGTTGGTCGTCACGCTCCTGCTCCGGGTTCTGCGGTGGCCTGGAAGCGTGACGACCAGCGGTCGTCACCTACCGAGGCGGGGTGCTGGGCTTCTGGTAGGTGACGACCGTCGGTCGTCACGCTCCTGCTCTGGCTTCCGCGGTGGCCCGGAAGCGTGACGACCAACGGTCGTCACCTACCGGAGCGGGGTGCTGGGCTTCTGGTAGGTGACGACCGTTGGTCGTCACGCTCTTGCTCCGGGTTCTGCGGCGAACTGGAAGCGTGACGACCAGCGGTCGTCACCTACCGGAGCAGGGAGCCGCCTGAGGTTACCTCAGCCGAGTGACCACTTGCCCTTCTCAGCCGGCTTTTCCTTGTAGATGCCGCCGCTGAAATCCACGTGCAGTTCCATCCACGGGCCCGCGTCGCGGCACGCCAGCACTTCGATGTGCTTGGGATGATGCTTCAGCATGCCATCGGTCTGCCACCCGGCTTTTTTCACCGCGCGCAGCACCCGCGCGGTCTCGGCTTCGCGGCCTTCGCCACCGTGATGCCGCGGGCCGTGTGCGTGGTGCGGCTTGGCGCGCGCCACCGCCACCGGTTGGCCGCCCTTCTGCGCGATGCTCAGTACCTTGATTTCCGAGGGGCGGCGCTCGCCTTCCAGCTCGACCTCAAGGCCGGGTGAGAGGGCAAATGCTTCGGCGCCTTTAGGTCCAAGGTCGGCCAGATACGGCTGTCCTTCGGCCTGAAGCGTGAAGCGGTGCGCGAAGACATGTTCGATGACGCCGGTCAACGCGATCTTTTCATGGTGCGGCACGTATTTCTCCTGAGAGCGCCCATGCGTGGGCGCAGTACTCAGGTGGGCCTGCGCTCGCCCATCGGCAATGGGCGCGGCCATCGCGCTTCAGCCGGGGTTGGGCCCAGTAAAACCGCCAGCGCCTCAGCCGACGCCAGTCGGTCCTTCCAGTACCAGCCGCACCTTGCGCAGCAGCTGCTGGCGGGTAAAGGGTTTGTTGACCACTTCATATTCGGACCCGCCCGCGTCGGTGCGTTCCAGGCTGGCCTCGGCATACCCGGTGGTGAGCAGCACCTTGATCTTCGGCAGCCGTCGCTTGACCTCGCGCGCCAGCACCACGCCGTTCATGCCGCCGGGCATGATGAGATCGGTAAACAGCAGGTCGAAGGCGGCATCCTGTTCGAGCAGTTTCAGGGCCGCTGCCCCATCGCTGGCCACCACGGTCTGATAACCGCCGGCCTCCAGCAACATCTGCGCCAGCTCGGCAACGTCGTCGCGGTCTTCCACAATCAGGATGCGCTCGCTGCCGCCACGGTCCATTGCGCGGTTGGTAGGCGCCGGGTCCTTGGCCAGGGCGTCGCCGGTGGCCGGGAAGTAGAGGTTGACCGTCGTGCCCTTGTCCGGCTCCGAGGCGATGCGCACCGTGCCGCCGGACTGCTTCACGAACCCATAGACCATCGACAACCCCAGGCCGGTGCCCTGGCCTTCTTCCTTGGTGGTGAAGAAGGGATCCATCACCCTGCGCACGATGTCCGGCGGCATGCCGGCGCCGTTGTCCTGGACCGAAATGCACACAAACCGGCCCGCTGGGAGCTGGTCGACCTTGGCGGCATCGTCCTTGGTAACGCTGACGTTGCGCGTGCACAGGGTTACCTGCTTGTCCGGTCGGGACTCCAGCGCGTCGCGCGCGTTGATCACCAGGTTGAGAATGGCGACCTCGGCCTGGGTCGGATCGATCCTGCAGTTCCACAGCGCCGGAGCCAGATCCATCTTCAGCTCAACCTCGCCACCCACGCGCTGCGTGGCCAGTTCCACGGTCGAGGACACCAGCGTATTGAGGTTCACGGTGCGCCCTTCAAGCTTCTGGCGCCGCGAGAACGCAAGCAGCTGCTGGGTCAAGGTAGCCGCCTTGGTGGCTGCCGACTGCGCCTGCGTGGCAGCACGCCGCACCATGCTGTTGGGCAGCAGTTCGTCCTCGGGTGTGCTGGTGATCATCTCCAGATAGCCGGACATCACCTGCAGCAGGTTGTTGAAGTCGTGGGCAATGCCGCCGGTCAACTGCCCCAGCGCTTCCATCTTCTGCGCCTGGCGCAGCGAATCCTCGGCGTCGCGCCTGCGCGAGACGTCCAGCTGCGAGCCGAAGAAATACACCAGTCGGCCTTCATCATCGAATACCGGTGAGACGAACAGCGCATTCCAGAAGGTCGAGCCGTCCTTGCGGTAGTTCAGTACCTCGGTAGCCGCTTCACGATTTTCCGCAATGGCCTCGCGGATCTCGGCGATCGCGCTCTGGTCGGTTTCCGGCCCTTGCAGGAAGCGGCAGTTCTTGCCGATCAGCTCATCGCGGTCGTAGCCGGTCATTTCCACGAAGGCCCGGTTGGCGAAGATGATCGGGTTATCGGGCTGGTGCGGGTCGGTGATGATCATCGGCATGCGCGTGGTTTCCACGGCGCTGAAGAAAATGTCCGAGCGCTTGTCGCCCTCTACATACTGCTGCTCGCTTCGCACCGCCGGCGAGGGAAAGCCTTTGAATTGATCGTTCGACACGCGGTTTCTTCCCTGGCTGCAGTCTTGAGGTGTGAGAAGGACAGGGCTGAAGGCAGCGCGCCCGCAGCCTGTTCAGCCACTGCGATGTTGCGAGATTACCCGATGGGCCGGGGAAGGCCTTTCACCTTCCCCAGCGCCTCATTCAGGCAATGCCCGCGCCGCCTGTGACACCGAAGACTTCGCCGGTGAGGTAGCTGCCTTCCTGGCCGGCCAGCAGCACGTACACCGGGGCGATTTCCACCGGCTGGCCCGGGCGCTTCATCGGTACCTGGCTGCCGAACTTGGTCACCGCATCGGTCGGCTGGCCACCGGACGACTGCAGTGCGGTCCAGAACGGGCCCGGTGCCACCACGTTGGCGCGGATTCCCTTTTCGATCAGCTGGGCCGACAGCGCCTTGGTGTAGGCCACGATGCCGGCCTTGGTGGTGGCGTAGTCCAGCAGAATGGCAGACGGATCATATGCCTGCACCGATGCGGTGGTGATGACCGACGAGCCGGCCGGCATGTGCGGAACGGCTGCCTGGCAGATCCAGTGCATGGCGTACAGGTTGGTCTTCATCGTCTTGTCGAAGTCCTCGGCGCTGACTTCGGCAATGCTGTCGCGGTACTGCTGGCGTGCGGCATTGACCACCAGGATGTCCAGGCCACCGAAGGCCTCGACGGTGCGTTCGACCATCGTCCTGCACCAGTCGGCATCGGTGATGTCACCCGGCAGTGCCAGCGCCTTGCGGCCTTCGGCTTCGATCAGCGCGAACACTTCTTCGGCATCGGAGGCCTCCGAAGGCAGATAGGACAGGGCGACATCAGCACCTTCGCGTGCGAAAGCGATGGCGGCGGCACGGCCGATGCCGCTGTCGGCGCCGGTGATCAGGGCGCGGCGGCCGGTCAGGCGGCCGTTGCCCTGGTAGGAGGTCTCGCCGTGGTCAGGCACCGGATCCATCTGCGATGCCTTGCCGGGCACCGGCTGCGGCTGGGCCGGGAACGGCGGCTGCGGGTACTGGCTGCGCGGGTCCTGCATTTTCAGTCGGTCGTTCATGTGCATCCTCTCTTGGGTCGGGGGGGAAGAAGGCTGCTCAGGGGCAGTCCAGGGTGTCTGCAATGGTGGCCATCGCCATCACCTGCGCGAGGTGACTCAGGCCTTGCGGGGTATTGCCGAGATAATCACCGGTGGCCGGGTCGACCATTTCGCTCAGCACGCCCTGGCAACGGCCCAGGGCAGCGTTGAGGGCATCCACGCGCTGGCGTGCGTCGTCGCGGTAGCCCAGCCGCGCGTAGGCCTCTGCCATCCAGTAGGAGCAGGCGATGAAGCAGCCTTCCTCCTGTGCCATGCCCGAGTAGCGGTAATGGAAGCCGTCGCGCCCAAGCTCGCGGTCAATGGCGTGCAGGGTCTGCAGCAGGCGCCCGCGGCCATCGAAGCGGAAGCGCACGGCCAGGGCCAGCGCGGCATCGAGCTTGCCGCTGCCGGGATACATCTCGAAGGCCTGCAACGACTCGGACCAGCAATGGGTATCGATCCAGGTGCTGATGCGGTCGCGCTCGCGCTGCCAGCGGTCGCGGCAGGTGGTGGGCAGCTGGCCCTGGTCGGCCAGCTCCACCGCGCGCGCCAGCGCTTGCCAGCAGCTGATCTTGGACATCGTGTAGTGCTGCAGCTCGGGCAGCTCCCAGATGCCCGAGTCCGCCGCGCGCCAGTGGTCGGCGCACAGGTCGGCCAGTCGTGCCAGCAGTTCTGCGCTGGCACCGTCGAGCACGTTGCCGGAAGCAACAAAGCAGTAGGCCGTCTCGAAGATGTCGCCATAGATACCGTGCTGATGCTGGTCACCGGCCAGGTTGCCGCGCACCACCGGCTGCGTGCTGCGATACCCCGGCACGGCCAGCTCGGTGACCGGCGGCACACGCTCGCCATCCAGCGTGAACACCACCTGTGCACCGTGCCGGCGCAGCTGCTTCAGCAGCCAGGTGAACGCCGCTTTGGATTCAGCCTCCAGCCCGGCAGCCAGGAACGCCTGGATCGTATAGCCGGCGTCGCGCACCCACGCGTAGCGGTAATCGTAGTTCTTGCTGCCGCCGATGCGCTCGGGAAGTGACGTGGTGGCCGCTGCGGCAATCGCGCCCGAGGGCGAGTACAGCAGCAGCTTCAGCGCCAGCGTGCTGCGCACGAACGTGGCGCGGTCCCAGCCGTCGTAGGCGACGTTGCGCGCCCAGTCTTTCCATTCGCGGTCGGTAAGGTCAATGCGCCCGTCCACCTCTTCCACCGACGGTGCGACCAGCGGTTCGTCTTCACCCACCACCAGCGCGATGGTCACCCGTTGCCCGGGCGCAACCAAGCACTCGCCGGTGGCGCCCTCATCGCTCCACTGCAATGGCAGGGCGGGGTGATGCACTGCAAGCCCGAGCAGCCGTTCAACGTGGAATACCGTGTGCTGGCCCACCTTCGAGCAGTAAGGGCTGGCCGACTGGCCGCGGGTGCTGGGACGCATGCGTACGGCAAAGCGCACCGTGCCTTTCAGGCCGTCGATACGCCGGGCCAGCTCGCACCAGGGCAGGCGGCCTGCGTTGCCGCTGTTGAGCGACTCGGTCAACGAGGCCCGGCCAGAGGCTGTGGTGAAGGTGGTGACCAGCACATTGCTTTCAGTGAGGTAATGGCGCTGCGCGGTGAAGGGCTCCACCGGTGCAATGCTGAAGTAGCCGCCCTGGTCGGCATCCAGCAGGCGGTCGAACAGCGGCTTGCTGTCCACGTTCGGCGCGCACCACCAGTCAATTGACCCATCGCAGCCGCTCAGCGCGACCGAACGTCCTTCGCCGAGCGCCGAGTACTGCTCGATGGGCAGCGCGCCGTCTGCACGCCGTCCACCTTCCTGCAACGCGACCAGGTGCTCGTGATCGTGGCGCTCGCCGTTTTCCTGCGGCGGGCTCATCGGCTCACCTGGCGGCCAGCAGGCAGGTCCGTGCCGGCGAAGATCGGAACACACATGGGAACAGTCCAGACGGGGGGTGAGGTCGAAGCTAGAAGGAGGCGTGCGCAGGCCGGGTGAGGCAGGTTTCACGGCCACGTGATCGTTGCGCTGCGTTGACATCGGCCTGCACGCGGCGTGGACAGAATGACGACCATGCTCGCGGTCCACATCTTCGAGGTCGCCATGTCCCGTCCCGTTGTTTTTTTCCTGCACAGCCTTGGCGCCAGCCGGCGCGAGTGGGACCAGGTGCAGGGCGCGCTGGGTGACCGCGTCGAGTGCATCGCGCTGGACATACCGGGCTTTGGCGGCACCCCGGCGGGCACGGTGTTGTCCATCGATGTTCTGGTGGACTGGTTCGAGGCCGAGGTAGCCGAGCGTGCGCCGGCCTGCTGGTTCGTGGTGGGGCACAGCATGGGCGGCAAGATCGCAACGCTCACTGCGGCACGCAGCCGCGACGGTGCTCAAGGGCTGGCCGGGCTCGCCGGCGTGGTGCTGGTCGCCGCATCACCGCCTTGTCCGGAACCGATGGACGAAGATCGGCGCGCGGCGATGCTGGGCTGGTTCGGCCCGGAAGGTCCGAGCCGCCAGAATGCAGAGACATTCATCGACGCCAATACCCATCAGCCGCTCACCGGCCCCCTGCGCGAAGCGGCCGTCGCCGACGTGCTGCGCGCCGATCCGGCGGCGTGGTGCGCATGGCTGCATGAGGGCAGCCGGCAGCATCGGCAGGAACAGGCCGGAAAGCTGGTTGTGCCGGCGTTGATTCTCGCCGGTGCCGAAGACGGCGATCTGGGTGAGGATGCCCAGCGCGCGCTCAACGCGCCGCACTACGTGCATGCCGAGGTCGACACGGTGCCAGGCGCTGCGCACCTGATTCCACTGGAGCAGCCGCAGTGGCTGGCCCAGCGGATTGCCCAGTGGGTTGAGCCGCAGCGGGCGCGCGCGCTGCCAGCGGCGTTTGTTGACCTGCTCAATGCCGAGCGCGTTGCACCTCGGATGCGCGCGCGCCTGCTGGCGCGACACGCCACCCCGCCGATGCCCGCAGCGCTCGCCCCGCACCGCGCCACGCTGGTTGCACTGGCAGCGTGCGTGGTGCCCGGTGCCGATGCACACGATCTGGCACTGCGCGTTGCCGATGCGCTGGCAGACGGCGCGGGCGATGGCTGGCGGTTTGCGGACCTGCCGGCCGACGCCGATGCGTGGACGCTCGCTCTACGCCAGCTGGAGGCCGAAGGCGTGGGTTTTGCTGCGATGGACGCCACGCAGCAGCGGTCCAGGCTCAGTGCAATCGTCGAGCAGCGAACTGCACCTGAGAGCAGCCATGGGCTCGATGCGCAGCAATGGGCGCGCTGGTTCGAGGATGCGCGCGCCCTGTTCGCGCGCACCTGGATGAGCCTGCCTTCAACCTGGGCCGCGATCGGCTACGACGGGTTCGCAGTTGGCGGCCGTGGTGCGCACAGCCCGGGTTATCAGCATACGGAGGCAGGCAGCGTCGACGCCTGGCAGCTGCCATGCTGATGCAGACCCAGCGTCTTTCCGGCGCACCGGAGCAGGTGGACGCGGTGGTCATCGGCAGCGGCGCCGGCGGTGCGCCGTTGGCGGCGCGGCTCGCGCAGGCGGGCGTATCGGTGCTGGTGCTGGAGGCGGGCGACACCTTCGCACCCGACGATCATCTTGCCGACGAACTGGCCACCGACATCTACTGGATGGAGGAGCGCCTGAGCGGCGGTGAAACGCCCACGGCGTTCGGCGCCAACAACTCCGGCCAGGGTGTGGGGGGCTCCACGCTGCACTGGGGCGCCTTCTGCCCGCGCCCGGATGCGCGCGATCTCCGTCTGCGTTCACTCTCCGGGCAGGGCGCTGACTGGCCGATCGCCGAAGCGGAATTGCGTGCCTACCTGCAGCGCGTGGAAACCTTCATCGGCGTCTCCGGCCCGGCCCATTATCCCTGGGATGTGAGTCGCCGCTACGCGTATCCTCCGGTGCAGCGCAATGCGTCCGCGCAGGCGATGCAGCGCGGCTGCGATGCGCTGGGGCTGCGCGCCTCCGATGCACCGGCCGCACTGGTCAGCCAGGCAAGGCAGCAACCGCATTGGGGTCTGCGCCAGGCCTGCAATCATTGTGGCGCCTGCCATCAAGGCTGCAGCAACGGCGCCAAGAACAGCATGGACACCTCGTGGCTGCCCTGGGCAGTGGCGCACGGTGCGGTCATCCGCGCGCGCAGCCGGGTAGTGGACCTGGAGCGCGACGCGCGCGGTCGCATCACCGGCGTGGTCTACCAGCGCGACCAGCGGCTGCACCGGGTCGCCTGCGCTGCTGCGTTTCTGTGCGCGGGCGGGGTGGAAACCCCCCGGCTGCTGCTCAATCTGGAGCTGGCCAACAGCAGTGGTCAGGTGGGGCGAAACTTCATGGCGCATGTGGCGACCCAGGTGTGGGGCCGGTTTGATGCAGACATGTGCATGAACCGCGGCTACCCGTCTTCGCTGATCAGCGAGGATTTCCTGCGCCCCGCCGATGCTGATTTTGCCGGGGGATACCTGGTCCAGAGCCTGGGTGTGCAGCCGGTGACGCTGGCCAATACCCTGGCGCGCGGCGCTGGCCTGTGGGGCCAGCCACTGGTTGACACCCTGGCCGACTACCGGCATCTGGCCGGCATCGGCATCAACGGCGAGTGCCTGCCGCAGGACCGTAACCGGCTCACGCTCAGTGACGAGCGTGATGCCTTTGGCATGCGCCGCGCGCGTGTGGATTTCAGTTATGGCGCCAACGAGAAGGCGCTGGATGCGCATGCCCAGCGACAGCTGACGCGTATCTGGGAAGCCGCTGGCGCCACGGGTATTTTTGCCGCCGCGCGCTCGGCCCACACGTTGGGCACGTGCCGCATGGGCATCTCCGCCGACAGCGCGGTGGTCGACGCCGATGGCCGCAGCTTCGACATCCCCAATCTTTTCATCTGCGACAACTCGGTCTTCCCCAGTGCGCTGGCGGCCAACCCGGCGCTTACCCAGATGGCACTGGGACTGCGCACCGCCGAGCGCTTCCTGCAGACGCAGCCTGCGCACGGCCTCTCACGTACCCCCCGCAAGGACATCACATGGATCTCGGAATAGAAGGGCGCATTGCGCTGGTCAGCGGTGCTGACTCGGGCATGGGCAAGCAGACCGCGCGTGAACTGCTGCAGGCAGGCGCGCACGTGGCCATCACCGATGTGGCGGACGGCACACTCGATGAGGCACTTGCCGAGCTGTCGCCGCTGGGCAAGGTCATCGCCGTTGCCGGCGATGTGACCCGCGAAGAGGACGTCCAGCGCATCTGGGCCACCGTACGCGATGCGCTGGGCGAGCCGGACATCTACGTCAACGCCGCTGGGGTCACCGGCGCTACCGGCGATTTTCTCGACGTGGATGATGCCGGCTGGCTGCGCACGCTGGACATCAATCTGATGGGCGCGGTGCGCATGTGCCGCCAGGCCATCCCGGCCATGCGCGCGCGCGGCTGGGGCCGCATCGTGCTGTTCGCCTCGGAGGATGCGGTACAGCCGTACACCGACGAGCTGCCGTACTGTGCCTCCAAGGCGGGTGTGCTCAGCCTGGCAAAGGGACTGTCCAAGCAGTATGGCAAGGACAACATCATGATCAACACCGTGTCGCCGGCCTTCATCCAGACGCCGATGACCGACGCGATGATGCACAAGCGGGCCAAGGAGAAGGGCATCTCCTTCGAGGAGGCCATCCGCACGTTCCTGGATGAGGAACGTCCCGGCATGGTGCTCAAGCGCCGCGGCTGCCCCGAGGAGGTCGCCGCTGCGGTGCTGCTGCTGTGCTCGGAGCGGGCCAGCTTCATCAACGGCGCCAACATCCGGGTCGATTCGGGCTCGGTGATGACCCTGGCGGGCTGAAAGCAGGCGGCGATGAACCGGCGCTGCGCAGGCGGCGGCGCCGACCTTCAATCGTCATCCTGTGCAGCAGTGCGCGCGCTATGCTCTGCGTACCATGAAGCTTGCCATCCTCTCCCGCAACACCAGGCTGTATTCCACCCGCCGGCTGGTGGAGGCCGCGCGCGCGCGCGGCCACACCGTGCGCGTGCTCGACCCGCTGCGCTGCTACATGCGCATTGCCACCGACGGGTTTTCGATGCACTACAAAGGCAAGCCGCTGGCCGGGGTCGATGCGGTGATCCCGCGCATCGGCGCCTCCATCACCCGTTACGGCACCGCCGTGCTGCGCCAGTTCGAGTTGATGGGCGCGCGCACGCCCAATCCTTCCGACGCCATCCTGCGAGCACGCGACAAGCTGCGCGCACACCAGCTGCTGGCCGCCAAGGGCATCGACATGCCGGTGACAGTGTTCGGCGACAACCCCGATGACACCGTCGACCTGCTTTCCATGCTCGGCCCGCCGCCGCACGTGGTGAAGCTCAACGAGGGCACCCAGGGCAGGGGCGTGATCCTCACCGAGAAGGCCAGCGCCTCGCGCGGCATCGTCGAGGCACTGCGCGGGCTGTATGCCAACTTCCTGATGCAGGAGTTCATCGGCGAGGCACAGGGCGCCGACCTGCGCTGCCTGGTGGTGGGCGACCAGGTGGTGGCCTCGATGCAGCGCCAGGCGGCCGAGGGCGATTTCCGCTCCAACCTGCATGCCGGCGGCAGCGCTCAAGCGAGCAAGGCCAGCCGGGCTGAGGCGCAGCTGGCCGTGCGCTCGGCCAAGGCACTGGGCCTGAGCGTGGCCGGGGTCGACCTGATCCGCTCCGCGCGCGGCCCGCTGGTGCTGGAGGTGAACTCCACCCCCGGCCTGGAAGGGATCGAGGCCGCCTGCGGTGTCGATATCGCCACGCGCATCATCGCCCATGTGGAGAAGGTGGTAAGTCGCTGAATTGGATGGAGATTGTTGGGAGTTGCAGGTATTTTGCCGCTTTTAACAATGCTTTAATCGACATGGCGGTAGAGTCTGTCTTACCGCAGCTCTGCCTCACCAGCAGGATCGGTCATCGGGATATGAAATTTGTGCCTGGGCGGCGACGCCCGGGCCTTTTTTTGTCCTGCTGGTCGCTGCGGCTTCACTCGAGGCAGGGCAGGACGTTCCTCACGCTTGCCTGTCTGTGTCGGGCAGGCTTAGAGTCGCGGTTCACTCCAGGAAGGATTGATTCATGAAGCTGCACTACGCTGCATTGCTCGGCATGGCCATGGGAATGGCATTGGCTGCCGCCGCCCCCGGCGTTGCCCACGCGCGCGAGGATGACAAGAAGCCCTACCAGCTCACCGATGATGAGCCGCTGCAGGCGCAGTTGCAGCGTGTGGAAAGCACGCTTGAAAGCGAGCGCTACAGCGAGATCAGCCCGGCGGCCAAGCTGGAGGTGCGCGGGCTGCTGCTGCGCATGCGTACCGCGCTGGGCGACAAGACCCAGATCAGCCAGATGGACCCCACCGCGCAGGTCGCGCTGTACAACGACCAGTCCAAGGTCAACCAGATCCTGTCCCAGGCTCACGCCGACAGCCGCATGGTGTGCCGTCGCGAACGCGTCATCGGCAGCAACATGCCGCAGAACCAGTGTATGACGGTGGCCGAGCGGCGCCGGGTGACGGAAAACGCCCAGCGCGAGCTGCTGAGCCGCGACCGCAACCAGAAGATCGGCGGTCCCTGAGGCGCACTGGATACCCTGACAAGGGGCATTCGTCCCTTGCTCGTTTCATTGGCGTGGACCTAGAGTTCCCGCTTCATTCAAGGAGGAACTTCCATGCAGATTCGTTGCGTTGTCATCGGCCTGACCGTAGGGCTGCTGCTGGCCACTGTGCCCGCGCATGCCGCCAGGCAGGGCGAGCTGGTACAGATGAACGGCCAGCACCCGGTTGAACCGCAGGTCCGTGCGGTCGAGCAGGCATTGAGCACTGACGATTACAGCGAGCTGAGCCTGGAGGATCGCAGCAAGGTGCGTGCCGCGCTCAACCGCATCCGCACGGTGATGGGCGACAAACAGACCGTGGCCGAGATCAATCCCGGCGCCCGCGTTGACGTTTTCAACGAGCAGCAACTGGTCAACACCCTGCTGACCCAGGCCCACGCCGACAGCCGCATGGTCTGCCGCCGCGAGCGCGCCACTGGCAGCAACCGCCTGGTCAGCAACTGCATGACCGTGGCCCAGCGCCGCAAGGCCGCCGAGGATGCCAAGGACAGTCTGCAGCGCAGCGCACGCGAGGGCAGCCGCGCGTTCGACGAGCGCGGCATATGAAGAACCTGCGAAAGCCGGGCGGTTTCGCGCGGCGTTCGCGTCGGTCTGAGTGAAATGTTAATACTCCTGCCTGTATTGTTGGCCAAAGCCGACTGCAGGCGCCGGACAGTCCACCAGACCCCGGGCAGCTCTCCTGCGCCCCCAACTGAATCATGAGGTTCCAGTGCGTATTCTCGTCATCGAAGACAACAGCGACATCGCAGCCAATCTGGGTGACTATCTGGAAGACCGCGGCCATACCGTGGATTTCGCCGCTGATGGTGTAACCGGCCTGCATCTGGCCGTGGTCCATGACTTCGACGCCATCGTGCTCGACCTGAACCTGCCGGGCATGGACGGGATCGAGGTCTGCCGCAAGCTGCGCAACGAAGCGCGCAAGCAGACCCCGGTGCTGATGCTCACCGCCCGCGATTCGCTGGACAACAAGCTGGCCGGGTTCGATTCCGGCGCTGACGACTATCTGATCAAGCCTTTTGCCCTGCAGGAAGTGGAAGTGCGCTTGAACGCGCTGTCGCGCCGCGGCAAGGGTGTACAGACCCGCGTGCTGGAAACCGGCGACCTGGAATACAACCTGGACACGCTGGAAGTGCGTCGCCAGAGCAAGCTGCTGCAGCTCAATCCCACCGCACTGAAGATTCTGCAGGCGCTGATGGAAGCCGCCCCGGCCGTGGTGACCCGCCAGGAGCTGGAAACCCGCGTGTGGGGCGAAGAACTGCCCGATTCGGACTCGCTGCGCGTGCACATCCATGGGCTGCGCGCGGTGGTGGACAAGCCGTTTGACGTGCCGCTGATCCAGACCCGCCATGGCATCGGCTACCGCATCGCCGCTCCGGAAGCCTGATCCCGTGGTGGAGGGGGGGAAGCGGCGGCGTACGCCGTATCGGCGGCGCCTGCGCAGCCGCATCATCGTCTCGTTTGTGTTGCTGGGCTTCTGCCTGACGACGCTGTTTGCGTTTGCCACCAACTGGGCCCGCACGCGGGTAGAGAACCAGCTGGTGGAAGATGTGATGAACCGGAACATCAACGAGTTCGCGCACCGCTTCTACGAAGACCCCCTGCGCAGCCCGGACCTGCCGTTCCAGCAGATCCGGGCGTTTGCCTATACCAGCGACAAGTTCGAACGTGTCCGCGAGGAGCGCCCCGACTGGGCCGCGCTCAGCGATGGTATCCACAACGTGGTGGGCCAGGACGAGCACAACGAGCCCTATTCGTACAAGCTGGCCGTGCGCAAGACGCCGGAGGCGTGGTTCTTCCTGGCGTATGACATGGGCGACAGCATGCGCGGCGAGCAGCAGCTCAAGCGCGCGTTGTTGCTGTCGGTACTTGTGTTCAGTGCGCTCTCGCTGATTCTCGGCTGGTGGTCGGCCTCCAAGGTGATGAAGCCGGTCTCGGACCTGGCCCGTCGCCTGCGCGCCTATCGCGGCGGCACCAGCGAGCCGGAACTGTTGGCCCCGCGCTTTCCCGATGACGAAGTGGGGCAGCTGGCCCAGGCGCTGGACGACTACTCCCTGCGGCTCACCGAAGTGGTCCAGCGCGACCGCGAGTTCAACGCCGACGTCAGCCACGAGCTGCGCACGCCGTTGGCCGTGATCCGTGGCGCCACCGAATTGCTGCTGGCCCGTCCCGGGCTGGATGACAAGGTGCTGCAGCGCCTGCAGCGCATCCAGCGGGCCGAACAGCAGTGCACCGACCTGATCGGCTCGCTGTTGCTGCTGTCGCGCAACGAGCGCGGGCAGGGCACCAGCAACGTGGCCCGCGTGGCCGAACAGCTCCTTGATGCACACCGCGCCCAGCTTGGCGGCAAACCACTGGAACTGGTGCTGGAAGGCAGCCGCGACCTGGTGGTGGATGCACCCGAGTCAGCGTTGTCTGTGGCGCTGGGCAACCTCATCGGCAACGCCGTGAAATACTCGCAGGAAGGCGAAGTACGGGTGCACGTGGGTGATGGTGTGGTCTCGGTCTCCGACAGCGGCCCCGGCCTGAGCGAGGAAGACGCCGCCAAGCTGTTCCAGCGCGGCTATCGCGGCACCCATGCCGGCCATTCGCAGGGCGGTGGCATCGGCCTGTCCATCGTCAGCCGGCTGTGCGACCTGTACGGCTGGCAGGTAAGCGTGCGTCCCGGCGGCGAGCGCGGCGTCATCGCCAGCCTGACCTTCTCCCCCGGTAGGTGACGACCGTTGGTCGTCACGCCCTGGCTTTGGGCTCTGGCTCCGGCCCCAGCGGGGCAGAGCCCCGCTCTACGAACGCTGCGCGGCCGCCGCCAGATACTGCCGATGCAGCGCCTCCACCTGCGCCTGCAGCGCATCGGGGTGGCCATCATTGACCACTACATCCTCGGCCAGCGCCAACCGCTGCTCCCGGCTCGCCTGCGCATCGATCATCTGCTGCGCCAGCCGCGCATCGGCGCCATCGCGCTGCATCAACCGCGCGTGCTGCACCGCCACCGGCGCGTCCACCACCACGATCCGATCCAGCCACGGGTAAGCCTGTCGGCCACCCACCTCGGCCAGCAGCGGAATGGCCGCGATCGCATACGCGCTTTCCGCTTGACGGCACTGCGCCTGCATCAGCTCGCGAATGGCCGGGTGCGTGATCGCCTCCAGCGCCCTGCGCTCGGCCGGATCGGCAAACACACGCGCGCGCAGCTGCGCCCGGTCCAGGCTGCCATCAGCCTGCAGCACCTGGGCCCCGAACCGCTGCGCGATACGCGCCAGCGCCGGGCTGCCGACTGCCACCACCGCACGTGCGGCCAGGTCTGCATCGGCCACCACGATGCCCAGCGCCTCGAAGCGCCGGGACACTTCGCTCTTGCCCGAGGCGATGCCCCCGGTCAGTCCAACGACATAGCCGCTCATCGCGCCGGGCTCAGCGCAGCCCGGTGTAGCTCAGGTAGGCGTCGATCACCGGCTCGCCCCACATGAAGACCAGCCAGCCCGCGATCGCCAGATACGGGCCGAACGGAATCGGCGTGGCGCGGTCGCGGCCGCGGCTGTACAGCCAGATCGAGCCGATGATCGCCCCGACCACCGACGAGAGCAGGATGATCGGCAGCACGCCCTTCAGGCCCACCCATGCGCCCAGCGCGGCCAGCAGTTTGAAATCGCCATGGCCCATGCCTTCCTTGCCGGTGATCTGCTTGAAGAGCCACCACACCGACCACAGCGACAGGTAGCCCACCAGCGCGCCCAGCAGGGCAGGCTTGGCTGGCATGTACAGGCTGTCGATGCTGCCGATGAGCCCCAGCCACATCAAGGGAAGGGTCAGCTGGTCCGGCAGCAGTTGTGTCCGCAGGTCGATACCCGACAACGCCACCAGGAAGCAGGACAGCACGATCGCGCCAAAGCCCTGCCAGCCAAAACCGAACTGCCACACGCTGGCCGCGACCAGCAGGGCGGTCAGCGCCTCCACCAGCGGATACTGGATGGAAATCGGCGCCTGGCAGTGGCGGCACTTGCCGCGCTGGATCAACCAGCTGAACAGCGGGATGTTCTCGTACCAGGCCAGCTTGTGCTTGCAGTGCGGGCAGTGCGACGGCTCCACCACGATGCCGGGCGGCGGTGGCTCGTAGATGTCCGGCTCTTCCAGTACTTCACGCGCATCGCGCTTCCACTGCCATTCCAGCCGCTTGGGCAGGCGCAGGATGACGACGTTGAGGAAGCTGCCAAGCAGCAGTCCCAGGCCGACCGCGGCGGGGTAGCCGAGGCCGGGATGCTGGTCAAGAAAGGCCATTGTTTATCCAACCACCGCGCCGAGTTTGAAGATGGGCAAGTACATGCCGATCACCATACCGCCAACGACCACGCCTATGAAGACCATGATCATCGGTTCCAGCAGGCTGCTCAGCGCGTCCACCGCGTTGTTGACCTCCTGCTCGTAGTACTCGGCCACCTTGAACAGCATGGTATCCAGCGCACCGGCCTCTTCGCCGATGCCGGTCATCTGCACCACCATGTGCGGGAACAGATTGACCTGTTTCATTGCCATGTTGACCGGGTAGCCCACCGAGACGTCGTCGCGCATGCGCAGCACCGACTCCTCATAGACCTTGTTGCCGGTTGCGCCGGCCACGATGCCCAGCGCCTCCACCAGCGGCACACCGGCCTTGAACGTCACCGCCGTAGTGCGGGCGAAGCGGGCGATCGAGCTGTTGTGCATGATCTGCCCGATGACCGGCACCTTGAGGACGAAGCGGTCCATGCCGTGCTGAAGCCTGGGCGAGCGTTTGTAGGCCATGACGAAGCCGACGATGCTGCCGACCACGACGATCAGGATCAGCCACCACCACGAGGTCATGAAGCGCGAAGCGCCCACGATCATCTGGGTAAAGGCAGGCAGCTCGGCGCCAAAGCCCTTGAACACCTCTTCAAACTGCGGCACCACGAACAGCAGCAGGATGCACGAGACGATGATCGCCACGGCGATGACCATGGCCGGGTAGAACAGCGCCTTGCGGATCTTGCCCTTCAGCGCCTCGATGTTTTCCTTGTAGGTGGCCACGGTGTCCAGCACCGTTTCCAGCACACCGGCGCCCTCGCCGGCGCGCACCAGGTTGCGGTAGAGCTCGTCGAACTGCACCGGATGCTTGCTGATGGCCTCGTGCAGCGATGACCCGCCCTCGATATCCGTACGAACGGTATCGACCATCTTCTTCATGCGCGGGTTCTTGTGCCCGCCGCCGATGATCTCCAACGAGGAGACGATGGGCACACCGGACTTCATCATCGTCGCCATCTGGCGGCTGAAGAAGGCGATGTCTTTCGGACTGACCGGCTTGCCGGCCGCACCGAAGATCGACTTCGGCTTCGGCTTGACCACCTTGGGCGTAATGCCCTGGCGGCGCAGCTCGGCCTTGAGCAGGTTGGCATTCTTGGCCAACTGCTCACCTTTCATCTTGATGCCCCGCTTGTCGGTCCCCTCCCAGACAAACGGCGCCAGCTCCATGGTGCTGCGCGCCACGGGCTCTTTCTTCATCGCACTGCGAGTTGCAGACATGTTCACGGCTCCCCGGCCTGCCATCCCCAGGCAGGCATCCAGTGGCAGATGCTAGCGGATTCAAGGGCCGCTGGGCAGGGTCGCGCCCGCCCGGGAGGGATCAAACGGGCTGCTTGCGACCAAAGGTGACGTTTTGCGTCACATTGACGGGTCCATCGCATTTTTTGAACGAAAGGCTTCCCAAGTCAGAAATAGCTGCCATCATTGGCGCGGGGAGATGGGATAGGCGGGCCGGGGAACTTGGCACGCATCCTGCGTTGATCTCTCATGCCGGGCGGTCGCCCGCTCAGCTGGCCGCAGATGCGGACAGTCCGGCGGCCGTCCAGAGACCTAAACACCTTTATCTTGGGGATGTACCAAATGAAGAACCAGAAGGGCTTTACCCTGATCGAACTGATGATCGTCGTTGCGATCATCGCCATCTTGGCTGCGATTGCGCTGCCGGCTTATCAGGATTACACCGTCCGTAGCCGCGTCTCGGAAGGCGCTGTGCTGGCCTCGGGCGCCAAGGCGACCGTGGGTGAGAACATCGCGAATGCGGGCGGTGCAATTAACGCTAGCGCCTGCGCCGGGGTTGCGGAGTTCACCACCGCAACCAAGAACACCGCGAGCCTGTCTTGCAACGAAGGTGTGATCACGGTGAAGGGTACTGCGGCAGCCAAGGGCGTCGAACTCAAGTTCGAGCCGACCTCTGCCAGTGCTGGCATCACTTGGGCATGCACTTCGAGCGACCCGGAAAAGTACCTGCCGGCAGAATGCCGTGGTAGCGCCGGTGGCAGCGGCAGCTAAGCTGTAATAGCTCGCCATCGGATGGCGGGCAGAGAAACGCATGAAGGGTCCTGCTCCGCAGGGCCCTTTCTGCCATCTGAGGCAAGGAAGAATGAAAAGCTCCCATCGGCAGTATCTCGCGTCCGCGCTGACGGCAGGCCTGCTCTGTGCTTGGCAGTTGTGGGGCACAGTCCAGCGGTTTGGCATTGGCGGTGCCCATCCGCGTGCGGATGTCATGCAGCGACAGGTGGTCGATCACTTTCTGGCAAGCCCGCGTCTGGTCGTTGCACTGCTTCTGTTTGGGCTGCTGATGTTGGCCACCCATCTGCTGCTGACAGCAGGGGCCGTGGCCGTCTACCGTGCAGCGACGCGCATCGTGTTCGTCGGCAAGCGCGACGCTTTCTGGCCATGCATGGCCTTTCTCGCCGCAACAGTACTGCTGGCGATGTTCGCAAACCGCTGGCTGTTCCCACAATCGTCCGCCTTCGTCGATGCCGAAGTGCTGATGATCCAGACCATGTCGCCCGTGCTGATCGCCGGTCTTGGCATCGCGGTAGGCGGGGCTGCCGCCCTCGCGATTTACGTATGGCTGACATCCTTGCGCCGCCCTGTGCTGGTGGCAGCGGGTGCAGGCGTGGCGACCCTGATGCTGGGTGCGTGGTCACTGACGATGCTTTCCTCCGGCCGTGATGCCGAGGACGTTCGCCCTGATGTGATCATCCTCGGCATCGATTCCCTACGTCCCGATCACCTCTCGTCGTACGGCGGTGTCCCACCGGGTCTAACGCCCGCCATTGATGCGGCACTTGCCGAGTCTGTTGTGTTGGCTGATGTCCGCACCCCGCTGGCACGCACCTTCGTTTCTTACAACAGCCTGCTGACAGGCAAAAATCCGATTCACCACGGTGCACGCTTCAACCTCTACCCGCGTACCGAGTTCAGCAGCAGCGACAACCTGGCGTGGCGGCTGAAACAAAGCGGCTACACGACCATGATGGCGATGGATGAATCGCGCTTTGCCAACTTCGACGGCACCTTCGGGTTTGATACCACGATTGTGCCGCAGGTCGGAGCGATGGACTTCGTGGTGGGAAGCAGTTTTGATTTCCTCGCAAGCAACCTGCTGATCGCTGCCATCCCGCCGTCCCGATGGATGAGCGCGGTTCAAGGCAACCGAGCGGCCTATCGCAGCTACAGAACTGACGACCATCCATCGCGCGTGCTTGCGGCGCTGCGCGAGGCGCCGGGCAGCCAGCCGCTCTTCATGGTCAGTCACCTCTGTCTCCCCCATTGGCCTTACCTCCCCAGTGGTCTTGAGGGAGATCGCTCCTTGGACTGGGTTCGCAACATTCCTGGATACGAGGAGTCGCCCCGGCAGTATCTGCGCGCCATTGTGGCGGCCGACCAGCAGTTCTCCCGGATTCTTGCCGAGCTCCGTGCGCAAGGACGGCTGCAGAACGCGATCCTGATCGTGATGTCGGATCATGGCGAAGATTTCGCGTTTGATCGAGACCAGTTGGCACGGGATCATGAGGGGGGGGCGGCGCTGGGAAGCTATGGCCACGGGAGCTTTGCGCTATCTGAAGCTCAGAACCACGTGGTGATGGGGATCCAGCGGTACCGCGACGGTAAGCCGGTATGGACGCCCGTAACGCTGCATGGCCCCGCTTCAACCATCGACGTCGCGCCGACAATCGCATCTGAACTGGGATTGGGGAGCGGCGACTATGAAGGCGTGTCCTGGCTCTCCAACCTCATCGACGGCAAGAACTTCCCAACAGAACGTGTCCGTTTCTTTGAGAACGGCATTCGCTCTGCGGGTGTGGAACGGCCTGACATCGATGAGAAGCGGGTCGCCGATGACATGTCCTACCTGTACCGGGTGACGGACGATGCCCGGTTCGAGATCCGGCCCGAGCTGTTGCCGCAGAAACTTCGTGAGAAACAGCGCGGGGCAGCGCTTGGTCGCTGGGGTGTCATGACCGATCCACGTTCCGAGAATGCAGAAGGCGCTCGTGACTGCTGGACGGCCGTGGACTACGAAAAGCGAACGATCGCATGTGTGGATTTCCCGGCGGCGCAAGCGGAAGTGGCGAGGCTTCAGGCGGACGTCTGCCGTTACTACGCGTCAGATGACGGTTTTGGCGAGCGGTGGTGCCGAAATCAAGGCGATTCATCGGCCTCATTGGCTGCAACTCACTGATTTCCCCTGTTCCTTTTTGACGCCGGTGCGTGCTTGAAGTAGCGTCTTACGCGTCGCCGCCTTGGCGGCGACCGGGTTTAGCAGCCCGCAACCAAAGCGCACCAGCGCCCATCGACCGATATCCGGCACAGCTGTGCCGGGTATCGGCGATGGCATGCCTTGCCGTGTTCCATGGCGGGCGGTGTGCGGAGACCGCAGGGTCTGCCGGTTCTTTGGTCCGGTCTGCTAACCGCGCATCGTCCGCCGCCTTGATTCCTGGGTGGCGCTATTTCAACGGCACCGAGGAACATCGATGAGCAGTTCACTTCCAGCGGGACATCTCCAGCCTCAGTTTTCCCGGATTAATTCAGTGAGGCCTGCCTTGGACCGCTTTGCGCACGTCGCGTCTGCGCTGCGTGCCCTGAGTGAACTGCTGGCCCCCACTGATGAACTCGCTTCTGCAGCAAGGGATGATCTGGCGATGCTGCTGTCGCTGCTCGAGGAGCCTTTACAGCGGCAGAGGTCGGAACTGCATGATGGCGCGAGTGCGCGGGCTGCGGTGATCGACCTGATTGGGTGCAGGCAGGAACTCGGCAATGTCACACGCCGCGATCTTCGGGACCTGCTTGGCGTACTAGCGCATCTGCAAATGGAAGCCGTTACTGCACTGACCAACGACTAGAGCTGGTTCACGATGGAGCGGTGGCCAAGGGTTGTGGCCTGTCACGGCCCTTGGACCTGCTCAGTCGCTCCACCGTTGCATAGGACATCACTGCACAAGCCAACGCGAACGTGCCGCCAATGGCCATCGCGTTCCAGCCGGTGATTCCTTCTCCACGAAGAAGAAGCATCGCGGGAAAGTGCCAAAGATAGAGTCCATACGAGAGCTTTCCCAGCCAGGCCAACGGCCACCAGCTCAGGACGTTCAGCCTGTTGGCCCCCAGTATCAGCAGCAATGCCCCAAGTTCAGCCAGCAACATCCAGATCGTCAGCGATGACGGATCTTGGGGCTGCGCGTTCCAAGCCGCGTAAACAAAAAGCGGAATGCCCATGACGGGCATCCATCGGGTACGGGACGGTTTCCAGATCGCGCCTGCCGCACCGATGAGCAGGCCGGAGAGGCGAGTGTCGAAACGGAAGTAGGGTTGTTGCCAGACATCGATGTAGTAGACCACGTGCCACCGCCAGAGCGTTGCTGCGAGGGCCATTGCCACCGCCGCAGCTAGCCAGGTTCTCTTTGGAAGTCTGAGAATTAACCAAAGTACAAGAGGCCAGATGAGGTAAAAGTGCTCTTCAACGGACAGGCTCCAGGTGTGGGAAAGGAACCAAGGCATTCGCCAGAAGGCGACACCATAGTCGGAAAGATACAGGGCGGTTATCGCTGCATGGGTGAGGTGGTGGCCATTGATGGAGGGCAGCCATGGTGAGGCAGCGAGATAGACTGCGAGCAGAAGAAGCAACGCTGGGTACAGTCGGCGCAGGCGCCGGAGGTAGAACGCGCCGAACCGAAGCGTGCCCGTCTGGACCCGCTCTTCGACGAGAATCCGGGTGATCAGGTATCCCGACAGCACAAAAAACAGGTCGACCCCGAGAAAGCCGCCCTGAGTACCGCCTATGCGGGCATGGTAGGCCATGACAGCGACCACAGCGACCGCGCGCAGTCCATCCAGTGACGGTATGTAGTGCATCTGTTCTCCTCCCCAGGAGAGTTTGCGGCGTGAACGCTACTGCACTCAGGATTCTGCTTCATTTTGTAGGGTACGTGGCGATAAACACAGTGGCCGGTCGCAACAAGGTCCCTGACGCCTGCTTTATGCCAGAATGCTGGAAACCAAAAGGAATCGGCATGAATAATATCCAAGGAATGGTCCTGTCACTGGCATTGCTCGCATTGCTCGCAGGTTGCAGAAAAAGCGCTGACCTCACCGGCGAGAACGAGATCAATCTGGCTGGCTGCCCGGTACCCGCAGGCATCGAGCGCTCCAAAGCGGAGGCCATCGAGTGCGCTGGCGCTGCCCAGGCGGACATGGAGGCCTCTTCCGAGGCGCAGACACAGGCCGCTGCGGATGACACCGACCCGGCTGCCGACACAGCGGCGGTGGAGGCGGTGATCGCCGCCGCAGTTGCCGAGTCTGACGGGGCCCAGGAGTACCGCGACGTGCGGCAGCAGTTCATCGGCGACCTGACCGGCGATGGAGCTCCTGATGCTGTAGTGCTTTACGTCCTGGAAGGCGAGGGCGGCGGCAACGGGAGCGTCACCTTCATGACGGCACTGGTACGCACTGCAGGCAGGCTTGAAGCTGCGGCGACACGTGTGGTGGCCGGTAATGGCGAGAGCGTCACCGAGGCCCGCCTTGCCGACGGCATCATGCAGCTCACCGTGATGCGACAGGGGCCGGATGATGCCAGTTGCTGTCCGTCGCTGGAGGTGCAGGAGCACTACCTGCTTCGTGCGGGCAAGTGGATGCAGTTGCAGGAGTGAGTTGACTGCTGCGGCGGGATGATATTACGCGAGCATCTGCTCGGCCTGGCGTTTGCGTGCGACGGCGCGCTGCGTGGATGATCTGTCGTGCCGCGCGAAAGGCAGCCGACCGTGGGGTCGGCTCTACGAGGTCGCGAACGGAGGCGGGTTTTGAATGCTCACTATTCGCGCTTGAAGCGCGACGTGCTCATTGCGGGTATCTTGCTGGTGCTGGTGGGTGCTGGCCTGATCTGGAAGCGGGAGGACAAAGGCAACGCGGCGCCAGTGGATAAAGCAGCTGCTGCGGAGGGGGCTGCGAGCGCCAATACCCGTTCGAGCGATGCGGAGCGTCCGATTGCTGCGCGTGGCGCGCCGCAATGGCAGTTCCCGGTGCGGAGCGAGGCCGAAACCAAAGCGTTGCAGGCGCGCGCGGAAGCGGGTGATGCGGCTGCCCAGCGTGAGCTGGCGTGGGCATACGACCGTTGTTGGATCATGTCGCTTGATCCGGCCGGTTATCCGCGCCAGATCCATGTCATGGCCTCGCTGCTGCCATCGCCGAGAGCGGCTGCCATCATCGAGCAAGCTGGGCGGGCATTGATGAAAGAGTGTGCGGGGCTCGATGACGGACAGCGCATTCCGATGGATGCCATCACACTGTGGATGCAGCAGGCGGCACGGGGCGGGGATCTGGAAGCCATTGCGATGACGTGGCGACCCAACAACACCCACGCGCTCGAGCAGGAGACCTTGTGGGACCGTGTCATTGCCGAGGGCAATGCAGAAGCGCTTCACGCGCTGATCAACGTGTACCAAGCCGAAGAGATCAATCGTCGGTTCGGTGATGTGCTGACGCGCGATGATGCGTCGTCCGCGCTTCTACTTGCGGCATGCCGGTTGGGAAAGGACTGCGGACCGGGTAGTGTGTTCATGCGGACGATGTGCACGGCAGCGGGCGCCTGCGCGGATGCTTCATATGAGACGTTTTTGATGGGGCAGCTGCCTGTTGCGGAGCGCGAGGTGCTGCAGAGGCAGGTGGAGGCGGTGCTGCAGAAGCTGCAGCGGAAAGGGTGGGCATCGACCGTGCCGCTGCTTCCGTAGGGCCGACCGCATGGTCGGCTGCTGTCCGGCCAGATTGCGATGGCTCTGCCGCGCTTCGCGCGGGAGCCGACCGTGGGGTCGGCTCTACCAGTTGTTGGCGGGGGTGATAGTAAGGTGTGGCTGTTGAAAGCTACGGAGGGCGGGTTCTGAACATTCACCAATCGAGATTGAAGCGCGACGTGCTCATTGCGGGCATCTTGCTGGTGCTGGTGCTGGTGGGTGCTGGCCTGATCTGGAAGCGGGATAGTGCGGTCGAAGTCGCGCCGCCGGAGAAGGCTGCTGCTGCGGAGGAGACAGCGAGCGGCAGCATCGGCTCGACAGATGCGGCGCGTCCGTCTGCTGCGCGTGGCGCGCAGCGTTGGCAGTTCCCGGTGCGCAGCGAGGCAGCGACCAAGGCGTTGCAGGCGCGCGCGGAAGCGGGTGATGCAGCTGCCCAACGTGAGCTGGCGTTGGCCTATGACCGTTGTCTGATGGTGTCGCTTGACCCCGCGGATTATCCGCGCCAGATCCATGCGTTCGCCTCGACGCGGGGATCTGCGGAGGAGGCGGCCATCGCCGAACAGGCCGGGCAGGCGTTGATGGAAGAGTGTGCGGGGCTGGATGACGGGCAACGTATCCCGCTGGATGCCATCACGATGTGGATGCAACAGGCCGCACAGGGGGGTGACCTGGAAGCCATTGCCACGACGTGGCGACCGGCCAACACCCACGCGCTCGAGCAGGCTGCGTTGTGGGATCGCGTCATTGCTGAGCACCATGCAGAAGCGCTGTATGCGCTGTCCAACCTGTACCAGGCGGACGAGCGGGATCGCCGGTTCGGTGATGTTCTGGCAGGCGATCACGCATCGACTGCGCTTGAGCTTGCTGCATGCCGGTTGGGCAAGGAGTGTGGTCCTGGCAGTGTGTTCATGCGGACGATGTGCACGGCAGCGGGCGCCTGTGCGGATGCTTCGTATGAGGAGCTTCTGCTGCGGGCGTTGCCTGCGGCGGAGCGCAAGGTGCTGCAGATGCAGGTGGAAGCGGTGCTGCAGAAGCTGCAACGGCAAGGGTGGGCGTCGGCTGAGCCGGGGCACCGGTAGAGCCGACCCCATGGTCGGCTGCCGTTCGGCCAGATGGCGATGGCTCTGCCGCGCTTCGCGCGGGGAGCCGACCGTAGGGTCGGCTCTACCGGTCGGGGCGCGGTGCGCGGCCGCGCGTTGCGCGGGTCGGATTGCGGTGGTCGTGCCGGGCTGCTGGCAGCGGTTAGGATGGGGGTTCGGCCCGCGTGGGCGTGTGCAGGGAATCGACCGCGTTGACTCGAACGCCTTCGTTCATCGGCAGCTGGCTGCTGTGTACCTTCGTCCTCTCCGGTTTTGCGGGATTGGTGTACCAGTCCATCTGGAGCCAGTACCTGGGCGTGTTTCTCGGCCATTCGGCGCATGCGCAGTCGCTGGTGCTGATGCTCTTCATGGGCGGGATGGCAGTGGGGGCGTGGTGGGCCAGCCGGCGCAGCGCTGCGCTGCGCTGGCCGCTGCTGGCCTATGCGGTCATCGAGCTGGTCATCGGTCTGCTGGGGCTGGCCTTCGATGGGCTCTACCAGGCGGTGGTCGGCTGGGTGTATGGCCATGGCCTGCCCTTGCTGTCCGGCACTGCTGGCATCGGGCTGCGCTGGCTGGCGGCGGCAGCGCTGGTGCTGCCGCAGTGCGTGCTGCTCGGCGCGACGTTCCCGCTGATGAGCGCCGGCTACCTGCGCGTGGCTCCCACGGCGCAGGGGCAGGTGCTGGCGGGCCTGTACTTCGCCAACAGCATCGGTGCGGCCGTGGGGGCGCTGGCCTCCACCTATCTGCTGCTGCCGGCCGTCGGTCTGCCCGGCACGGTGATGGTGGCTGGTGCGCTCAACATCGCTGTCGCCGTGCTGGTGCTGCCGGTGGCGCGCGCTGAGCGACCGCTGCCGGTGCTTGCGCCCATGGCCGCGCCGGTGGCGGCCGCGCCCGCAGCGGGCCCGGCCAGCCACGGCGTGCTGGCCATCCTGTGCATTGCCCTGCTCACCGGTGCCACCTCGTTCGTCTACGAGATCACCTGGGTGCGCATGCTGTCGCTGGCGCTGGGCACCACCTTGCATTCGTTCGAGCTGATGCTGGCCGCCTTCATCGCGGGCATCGCCTTTGGTGGTTTGTGGCTGCGCCACCGCGCCGACCGCATGGTGCATCCGCTGCGCGTGGCGGGCTGGGTGCAGGTGCTGATGGGGCTTGCAGCGCTGGCCTCGATGTTCGTTTACGCGCAGGCGTTTGAATGGGTGGGCTGGCTGATGTCGGTCATCGTGCGCAGTGCCGATGGCTACGGGCTGTACTCGGTGGCCAGTGCGGCCATCGCGGTGGCGGTGATGTTCCCGGCCGCTTTCTTTGCCGGCATGACGCTGCCGCTGTTGACGCTGGCCTTGCTGCGGCAAGGGCGCGGTGAGCGCGCCATCGGCCAGGTTTATGCGTTCAACACGGTCGGGGCCATCGTGGGTGTGCTGGCGGCGGTGCATGTGCTGATGCCGCTGCTGGGTCTCAAACATGCGTTGCTGTTGGCGGCGGTGGTCGACCTCGGGCTGGGCCTGTGGCTGCTGTGGCCCCAGCCGGATCCTGCGGCGGCTGCCACGCGCAACGTGTTGCCCCCGCGCCGGGGTGTTCCGGCGATGGTCGCGGCCGCCAGCCTGTGCGTGGTGGGCGTGGTCACTGCGGTGGGGTGGGTGCGGTTCGACCCGTTGGTACTGAGTTCCTCGGTGTACCGCCATGGCGGCGCGCGGCTGCATGAGGACGCGAAGATGCTGTTCTTCCGCGATGGCCAGACCGCCACCGTGTCGGTGTTCGAGAGTGACCGGGGCGCCGGGCCGGTACGCTCCATCGCCACCAACGGCAAGGTCGACGCCGGGCTGACCGCCACGCTGGACCAGCTGCCCAGCGGCGATGAATCGACCATGGTACTGCTCGGTGCCCTGCCGCTGGCCGCGCATCCGGCACCGCAGCGGGTGGGGGTCATCGGCTTCGGCTCGGGCCTGACCACCCACACGCTGCTGGGCGATGCGCGGGTGAAGCAGGTGGAAACCGTGGAAATCGAGCCGATGATGGTGCGCGGCGCGCGCTTGTTCGGCGAGCGCGTGGAGCGCGCCTTCCACGACCCGCGTTCGCGCATCGTCATCGACGATGCCAAGGCGCACTTTGCCGCCAGCGCGCAGCGTTACGATGTCATCGTGTCCGAGCCCTCCAATCCGTGGGTGGGCGGCACCGGCAGTCTGTTCAGTGATGAGTTCTACGCGTTCCTGCCTTCGCGGCTCAACGAAGGGGGCGTGTTCGTGCAATGGCTGCAGCTGTATGAGATCACCCCGGAGCTGGTGACCTCGGTACTGGACGGCCTGCTGACGCACTTCGTCGACGCACGCGCCTACCTGGCCAACGATGCCGATCTGATCATCGTGGCCAGCCCCAGGGGCCCGCTGCCGCCGCTCAACGGTGCTTTGTTCGAAGGTGCTGAGCTGCGCCACGAACTGGCCCGGGTGGGCGTGCACAGCCTGGCCGACCTGCAGGACACCCTGGCGATGGGCGATGCCGCGCTGCGCGCGTACGTGCCGCTGTATCCCTCGCCGCGCCACTCCGATTTCCGCCCGGTGCTGACCTTGAAATCGCCGGTGGCGCGCTTCGAGCAGGCCTTTGTCAGCGATATCGAGTCGATGATGACCGCGCCCTGGCCGCTGGTACGCAGCTGGGGCGGGCCTGAGCCCCGGTTGCCGCCGGCCGGGCAGGGCAGCCAGCTTTCGCTGCAGGTGCTGGACCGCCGCGTGCAGGCGCAGCAGCTGCTGCAGCGGCTGCAGGACGGCAGTGCGCTGCCGGGCGCAGGCGGTGATGCGGCCTTGGCCGATGCCCTGCGCAGCCTGGGCCAGCAGTGCGAGCTGGACACCACACCGCTGGAGAGTGCCGGGCTGGTCTTCGCCCTGGCTGCCGAAACCGTGCCCTTCCTGCCGCCCGAACAGCGTGCGGCGCTATGGTCGGCGCCGGCGTGGCTGGCCTGCCCACCGACGCACCCGACCGTGCGCGATGCGCTGGGACTGGTCTCGGCCGCCGCCGAAGACGACGCGGCGCGGGTGCTGGCGCATGGACAGCGGCTGCTGGCCGGTGCCGATGGCCCCGGGCTGCTGGCCGATGCGCGCTCCGGCTATTATGTGTTCGGCGCCCTGCAGCACGCGGCGCTGGCGGCCGGGGACACCGCCACGGCGCGTGCGCTGGCCGACACGCACTGGGATGCATTGGGCATGGATGCCAGAGCAAGTGGGCGCCTGCGTTTGCTGACCTACATGGCGGCGCTGGGTGCAACGGGGAGCGCCACCGCGGAAGCGGCGGCAGGCACAAAGAACTGAGAGAACGCACATGAACGCCGTCAGCACTGCCAACCTGGTTGGAATTACCGGAATCGCCCGCCGCCTGGTGCAGGATGGCGCGCTGGACGAGGCCGCCGCGCGCGATGCCATGGCACGCGCCAGCGAAGCCCGCCTGCCGCTGCCGCAGTGGTTTGCCAAGCACAAGGTGGTCAGTGCCGCGCAGCTGGCGGCGGCCAATGCGCTGGAGTTCGGCATGCCGCTGTTTGACGTCTCGGTGTTCGATGCCAGCCAGAGTGCGATCAGCCTGGTCAGCGAGGAACTGCTGCGCAAGCATCATGTGCTGCCACTGTTCAAACGCGGTGGCCGTCTGTTCCTGGGTACCAGCAACCCCACCCACGCGCTGGATGAGATCAAGTTCCACACCAACCTGGTGGTCGAGCCCATCCTGGTGGACGATGACCAGATCCGCCGTACGCTGGACCAGTGGCTGTCCAACCAGGACACCCTGGGTGATGCGCTCGGCGGTGATGACGATGGCATGGCCAACCTGGACGTGGCCGCCGGTGACGAGGATGGCAGCAGCGATACCGGCATCGACGCCAAGGGTGATGACACCCCGGTGGTGAAGTTCGTCAACAAGGTGCTGGTCGATGCGATCCGCAAAGGTGCCTCGGACATCCACTTCGAGCCCTACGAAGACGACTACCGGGTGCGCCTGCGCATCGACGGCCTGCTGAAGATGGTGGCGCGTGCGCCGGTGAAGTTGAACCAGCGCATTGCCGCGCGCCTGAAGGTGATGGCGCAGCTGGACATCGCTGAAAAACGCGTGCCGCAGGACGGACGCATCAAGCTCAACCTGTCCAAGAGCAAGCAGATCGACTTCCGCGTAAGCACGTTGCCGACGCTGTTCGGCGAAAAGGTGGTGCTGCGTATCCTCGATGGCAGTGCGGCCAAGCTGGGCATCGACAAACTCGGCTACGAGCCGGAGCAGCAGAAGCTGTTCCTGGATGCGATCCACAAGCCCTACGGCATGGTGCTGGTCACCGGGCCGACCGGTTCGGGCAAGACCGTCTCGCTGTATACCGCGCTGGGCATCCTCAACGATGAAACGCGCAATATCTCCACCGCCGAAGACCCGGTGGAAATCCGCCTGCCCGGGGTCAACCAGGTGCAGCAGAACAACAAGCGCGGCATGACCTTCGCCGCAGCGCTGCGCTCGTTTCTGCGCCAGGACCCGGACATCATCATGGTCGGCGAAATCCGCGACCTGGAGACGGCCGAGATCGCCATCAAGGCGGCGCAGACCGGCCACATGGTGCTGTCCACCCTGCATACCAACGATGCGCCGCAGACCATCGCGCGCCTGATGAACATGGGCATCGCCCCGTACAACATCACCAGCTCGGTGACCCTGGTCATCGCCCAGCGCCTGGCGCGGCGGCTGTGCGGGCGCTGCAAGCGCCGCACCGAGCTGCCCGGGCATGCGCTGCTGGCCGAGGGCTTCACCCAGGCGCAGATCGACAAGGGCATCGACCTCTACGAGGCGGTGGGCTGCGACGATTGCACCGAGGGCTACAAGGGACGTACCGGCCTGTACCAGGTGATGCCGATGTCCGACGAGATCGCCAGCATCGTGCTGGCCGGCGGCAATGCGCTGCAGATTGCCGAAGCAGCGCAGGCCGCCGGTGTGAACGATCTGCGCCAGTCGGCCCTGCTCAAGGCGTCCAACGGCATCACCAGCCTGGCCGAGATCAACCGCGTCACCAAGGATTGATGCCGCGTAATGCCAGGCTGCCGCCGTGGTAGGGCCGACCCTACGGTCGGCTTTACGGGGCAGATTGCCATTGTTGAATCGATTTCACATGCAACCATACCCCTGATCGTGTCTAATACCGGTCCCCACTGCTGGTCCCCCACCCATGTCCCTGCAATCCCATGGCCCCGTGCCGTGCGACGACGCTGACGGCCATCTCGTCACCGCTGGTCCGCTGACCCCGCCGCCCGACAGCGCAGGCACCGCGCAGGATGCCGCCGCGCTGCGCCATTCAATGGCCGAAGACGTGCAGGGCATGGTGCTGGCCACATTGGTGGCCTCCCTGGGCCTGGCGATTTTTGCCAAGGGCGGGCTGATGGTCGGTGGTATGGCCGGGCTGGCCTTCCTTGCCCATTACGCGATGGGCTGGAACTTCGGCGTGGTCTTCGTGCTGGTCAACCTGCCGTTCTATTACGTGGCGGTGCGGCGCATGGGCTGGGAGTTCACGCTCAAGACCTTCGCGGCCGTGACCGCCTGTGGTCTGCTGGTGGACCTGCTGCCGCGCTGGGCGGATTTCGCGCACATGTCGCCGCTGTATTCGGCACTGGTGGGCGGTGCGATGGCCGGCTTGGGCATTCTGTTTTTCATCCGTCATCGCGCCAGCCTGGGCGGCATCGGCATTCTGGCGGTCTACCTGCAGCGCACACGTGGCTGGAGCGCGGGCAAGGTACAGATGAGCTACGACGCCCTGCTGATGTGCGCGGCGTTCTTCGTCATCACCCCGACGCAGGTGCTGTATTCGGCGATCGGCGCGGTGGTGCTCAGCCTGGTGCTGATGTTCAATCACCGCCCCGGCCGTTACATGGGCGTTTGACTGCCGGCTGGGCAGAGCGGCGGGGCAGAGCAGAGCAGCGGGGCAGAGCCCCGCTCTACCTGGCTTGCAGCCTTGCGTATACCGGGCAGTCGGGGCTGTGCGCGCCGGGCAGGTAACCCAGGCTCATCAGAAACTCGCCGGTGATTTCGCCGCCGGTGAAGCGGAATGTCTTCTTGAACAGCTTGACCCACTCGGCCTTTTCGCGCGGGTGGTGCGCGTCCAGCCACTGCGCGAAGCTGCCGTGGCTGGCCCGCAGCTGCTGGATGACCTGCGCATTGTGGATGGCGGCGTTCACCTTCAGCCGGTTGCGCACGATGGCCGGGTCGGCCAGCAGGCGCTCGACGTCGTCCTGGCCGAACGCCGCCACCGCGTCCACATCGAAACCCGCGTAGGCGCGGCGGAAGCCCTCGCGCTTTTTCAGCATCAGTTCCCAGCTCAGGCCCGCCTGGTTGATCTCCAGCAGCAGGCGCTCGAACAGCTCGCGCTCGCCACGCTGCGGGAAACCGTACTCGTGATCGTGGTAGTGCGCATGCACCGGATGGCCCGGTGCGATCAGGCAGTAACCGCTCATTTTCCCGCCTCCCCGGTCCTGCCGCGCAGGTACTCACGGTCTTCGTCGATCCGGGCATCCACACCGCCGGAGGTCATGGCAGGCCAGCGCGGGCGGCTCAGGGTCAGCTCGCCATTGCGCACCGCGCGCACCGCGCGGCGGTTCTCTTCGGTGCTGTTGCCGCTGAAATTGACCATGCCGGCCTGCTTCCAGCCGTCAGCGTCGCGCACGTGCAGCCGGCAGTAGGCGCCCATGTACTCGCCGGCCGTGCACAGCAGCACCTCGTCCTGGCCATCGCCGTCGAGGTCAGCGCGCAGGGCGACGCAGTCGCTGTCGCCGTCCAGGCAGGAACCCGCATCCAGGCTACGGTCCAGCAGGGCCTGCCACCAGTCATCGGCGGGAGCGGGCCGGTTCTTGGCCAGCATGATCGCCGCTTTCACTCCGTCCAGATCGCGGGCGCCCTCATCGATGCTGGCATACGGCGCATACCGCTCCTTGCTGGCCAGGGCCTGCTTGACCATGCTGGCGGCGCGCAGGTCGGCGGCGATGACCGGGTCGTCGTGCAGCGTGCGCAGACCGGCCACGCCGGCGCGGCCCAGGTCGAAGCGCAGCGTGCGCACGTCGCTTGCGGTCATCTCGGCCGGTGCCTTGCGCAGGCGCTCGACCTGGCTGGCGGTGGCGATGCGGGACGGGTCCAGGCCGGGCAGGTTGGTCAGCAGCGCCGCGCCCAGCACCACCCAGCACATGATGCGGTTGACCGGTTCCAGCGCCGCCAGCCAACGGCCCTGCCGGCGCAGCGCGGCCAGCGCATAGCCCAGCGCGTAGCCGGCGGCGATCACCGCCACGGTGAAGCCCCAGAAGCGACCCAGTGTCCAGCCGTACTGGCCGATACGCAGGCTCATGGCGACCAGTGCGAGCGCGGCATACACCGGCAGCGCAACCAGGCTGGCCTGCACCGCCCAGCGCAGCCATTGCGGGTAAGGCGGGCGCGCATCGTCATGCTGGTACACCGCATTGACGAAGCTCACCAGCAGCAGCACCACCACCAGCAGCAGGCTGGCCGCCGAGCGCGTGGCCCACAGCGGCTCCAGCCCGGTGAAGGGCAGGGCCAGCACGAACAGCAGCACGATCAGCGAGAGCAGCGGCAGCAGTCCGCGGCACAGCGCGAACAGCACCTGGCGGGTGACCTGGATGGCGCGGTGCTGGGTGCGCCCGAGCAGCACACCAAAGCCCACCAGGCAGCCGGTGGCCAGGGCGATGAAGCCGCGCGTAGCGAACAGGTCGGCGAACAGCTTCACCTGCACCATCGAGAACAGGCCGGCCAGCAGCCACAGCAGCATCCAGGTGATGCCGGTGAACGCTGCGGCCAGTACCAGCGTGAGGCCGTTCTGCCAGGCGCGCTCGAACAGGCTGCCGTAGTCCGCCCGCCAGTGACCGTGCTGCAGGCGGAACTGCCACCACGGCAGCATGATGAACACCGCGATGCCGATGCAGATCGACAGCGGCGCCTGCAGACCGCCGGTAGACAGGCCGCTTTCGCCCTGCAGGTTCCAGGCCACCCAGACGGCAGGGGCCAGCACCAGCAACGAGCCCACGGCCGCATGCCCCCACAGGCGGCGGTCGGTCAGGTCGAACAGGGTCAGCGCGATGGCGCTGGGAATGGCCAGTACCCAGGCATACCAGCCGTAGCGCACGGCGATGTTCCAGTCGGCGGCGAGTTCCAGCGCGGCGTACATCAGCAGGCCCTGCAGCAGGGCCAGCAGGACGATGGTGCTGCGCACCGGAGCGGAAAGTGGCGTGTCTTGCATCTGCATGGGGCAGCCTTCCTGGCGATCACGTAGCGGAAACCGGGTGGCTCATCCTAGCTGATCGGCTCACGCCCGCGTTGCGGGTACAGCGGGTAGAATGATGGCATGTCCGAGACTTCCACCTCCCTTGCCCACCACCTGCTGGTCGCGCTGCCGTCGTTGACCGACGATACTTTCGCCCGCAGCGTCTCGCTGATCTGCCAGCACGACGAGAACGGTGCGATGGGCGTGCTGGTCAACCAGGCGTCGGAGTACACGCTGGGCGAGGTGCTGGCGCAGATGGAGATCGGCACCGACGACCTGGAGCTGCGCGCCCGCGTTGTGCTCAACGGCGGCCCGGTGCATCCCGAGCGTGGCTTCGTGATCCATGACGACGCCCGCAGCTGGGACTCCAGCCTGGCCCTTGGCGCCGGTCTGTATCTGACCACCTCGCGCGACATTCTCGAAGCGATGGCCCGTGGCGACGGCCCGGCCAACGCGCTGGTGACGCTGGGTTGTGCTGGCTGGAATGCCGGGCAGCTGGAAACCGAGATCGCCGAGAACAGCTGGCTGACCGTGCCGGCCGATGCCGGTCTGCTGTTTGATACGCCGCTGGAGCAGCGCTGGCAGGGTGCCGCCGCGCGCATCGGGGTGGACCTGTTCCGGCTGACCGACTACGCCGGCCATGTCTGAGCCGACCACGCCGCGCCGCGATGGCACCGTGCTCGGCTTTGATGTCGGCTCACGGCGCATCGGTGTGGCGATCGGCAGTGCGTTTGGTCTGCATGCGCGTGCCGTGGCCGTGGTGGACGTGCGCGGCGACGGCCCGGACTGGGCCGCGGTGCAGCGGCTGATCAAGGAATGGCAGCCCGACGGTCTGGTGGTTGGCGACCCGCTCACGCTGGATGGCCAGGACCAGCCCAACCGCAAGCGCGCGCAGGGCTTTGCCCGCCAGCTGCGGGAACGCTTCAAGCTGCCGGTGGTGATGATCGACGAGCGTTCCAGCTCGGTCGAGGCTGCACGCCGGTTTGCGGTAGAACGCGCCGAAGGGCGCAAGCGGCGCCGCGACGCGGCCACGCTGGACGCGGTGGCCGCAGCGGTCATCGTCGAGCGCTGGTTTGCTTCGCCGGACGACGCCACCCCCATTCCTTGACTGCACGACCTCCTGCCCATGACCGTCCAGCAACTTGATGCCTCCGGCCGCCTGCGCCACCTGTTGACCCTCGAAGGCCTGCCCCGCCAGAACCTGGTGCAGCTGCTCGACCGTGCCGGGCAGATCCGCGATGCGGCCGTGGGCCGGGTCGGCAACAAGCGGCAGGTGCTGGCCGGTTCTGCCGTGTGCACGTTGTTTTTCGAACCGTCCACGCGTACCCGCAGCTCGTTCCAGCTGGCCGCGCAGCGGCTCGGCGCGGACGTGCTGAACTTCGATGCCTCCACCTCGTCCACCCGCAAGGGCGAAACGGCCTGCGACACGCTGAAGAATCTCGAAGCGATGGGCGTGCGCGGCTTCGTGGTGCGTCACCCGGATGATCACGCAGTGGCGGCGCTGGCCGCAGCGGCAGGCGAGGGCACTGCGCTGATCAACGCCGGCGACGGTCGCAGCTCGCACCCCACCCAAGGTCTGCTGGACATGCTGACCCTGCGCCAGGCCAAGGGCCCGGATTTTTCCAGACTCAAAGTCGTCATCGTCGGCGACGTGAAGCATTCGCGCGTGGCCCGCACCGACCTGCATGCGCTGCGCACGCTGGGCGTGGGCGAGATCCGCGTATGCGGCCCGCAGAGCCTGCTGCCCGACGACGAGACGCTCAAGGGCTGCGTGGTGGGCGATGATTTCGATGCGATGCTGGAAGGCGCCGATGCGCTGATGATGCTGCGTCTGCAGCGTGAGCGCATGGAAGAAGGCCTGGTGCCCTCGCTGGAGCAGTACCACGCCCAGTACGGTCTCACTGCCGAGCGCCTGACCCGCGCCGGCAAGGATGCCGCCGTGCTGCATCCCGGCCCGATCAACCGCGGCGTGGAAGTAACCGACGAGGTGGCTGACGGCCCCCAATCGTGGGTGCTGCGCCAGGTGGCCAACGGCGTTGCCGTCCGCATGGCCGTGCTGGAAACGCTGCTGGGCTGAACAGCGCCGGTAGGTGACGACCATTGGTCGTCACGCTCTGGCTCCGCTTTCGCACCGGCCCCTGGTAGGTGACGACCGTTGGTCGTCACGCTCTGGCTCCGCTTTCGCTTCTGGCTCGGCACGAACAAAGGCGTGACGACCAACGGTCGTCACCTACCCAAGCCGAGCGGACCGGGTGCCTTGCTCGTCAGAACAGAACCACGCCAGTGTGCGGGCAAATTCCCCTCAATCCCGCGCTTTTCCGCTGGCAGCGGCGCCGGCTGCCGGGGAAGCTGGGACCATGAGCCGACATGATCTCCGTCTGGGCCGCCGCTCGATCATCGGCCAGCATTACATCCTGACCTTCGTCTGCCGTGAGCGTCACCGTGCTTTCGACAACCCGCAGGCCGTCAGTGCTGTGCGCATGGCGTTGGCGCAATCGGACGAGCAGGCCGTCACGTGCAGCGCTGCCTGGGTGATCATGCCCGATCACGTGCACTGGCTGTTCGAGCTTCAGCACAAGACGCTGGGCTTCGTTGCCCAGCGCTTCAAGTCCGCCACCGCGTTCAGGGTTGGCAGGCAGGGCGGGCATCCTGCCGGGCTGTGGGGACCGGCCTACCACGATCATGCGATCCGCTCGGATGAATCACTGCTTCGGCATGCCCGGTACATCGTCGCCAATCCGATACGGAAAGGATTGAGCGAGCGGGTGGGGGAGTATCCGCATGCGTGGTGCAGATGGGCGCTGTAGTTCCTGCGTTTGCGTCTGGTAGGTGACGACCGTTGGTCGTCACGCCGTGGCTCCGCTTTTGTTTCTGGCTCGGCACGAGCAAAGGCGTGACGACCAACGGTCGTCACCTACCGAGGGCAGGGGCAGAGGCGTGACGACCAACGGTCGTACCTACCGAGGGCAACAGCAAAGGCGTGACGACCAACGGTCGTCACCTACCGAGGGCAACAGCAAAGGCGTGACGACCAACGGTCGTCACCTACCGAGGGCAACAGCAAAGGCGTGACGACCAACGGTCAGCCGACCATCGGGTCGGCTCTACGTCAGGCGCGGTGAGATGTAGAGCCGACCCCACGGTCGGCTGCTCTACGGACAGATCGCGGGAATCCTTGCCGCGCTGCGCGCGGTGAGCCGACCATCGGGTCGGCTCTACGTCAGGCGCAGGGCATCGAGGACCGTCGGCCAGACCATAATCGGCGGTCAGCTCGATGTTCAGTTCCGGGTACTGCAGCAGCAGCGGTGCCAGCCGTGGCCATGCCAGATAGCGGGCCGCATGGCCGGTCGCGTTGATGCGGATGGTACCGGCCGGGCGCTCGCGGTAGCCGGCCAGCACGGCCAGTTCCTGCTCGATCTCGTCCAGCTTCGGGCCGACGCTCTGCAGCAGGTGCTGCCCGGCCTCGGTGGTGGATACGCTGCGCGTGGTGCGGGTCAGCAGGCGTACGCCCAGGCGTTCTTCCAGTGCACGCATGCTGTGGCTGAGCGCCGATTGGGAGACGCCCAACTGGGCGGCAGCGCGGGTAAAGCTGCCGTGCCGGGCCACCTGCATGAAGGCCTGCAGGTCGTTGAGTTCGCGGGGCATGGCGGCTCCAGTCGGAAACAAGGGCGACGCCGCCTGCTGCACGGCTGCAGCCTACGGCGGCGCGGCGCCCGGCAGCTTACTCCATGCCGAGCTTCTTGAGCTTGTAGCGCAGGGCACGGAAGGTAATGCCCAGCTGCGCCGCCGTGCGCGTCTTGTTCCAGCGGTTCTCTTCGAGCGCGCGCTGGATCGCGGTGCGCTCCATCTGCTCGATGTACGAGGGCAGGGCCGCGTTGCCGGTCGGCAGGTCGTGCACCGCCTCGACCGGCGCGCCCGCTGCACTGGCCCAGGCGCGCTGGCCCGGCTGTGGCAGGCGCAGGTCGGCCGCCCCGATGCTGTCATCCTCGGCCAGGGCCAGGGCGCGCTCCAGAATGTTCTCCAGTTCACGCACGTTGCCGGGGAAGGCGTAACCACCCAGCGCTTCCAGCGCGGAAGGCGCCAGCAGCGGCGCAGGGCGGCCATGGTTGCGGGCCAGCCGTGCCAGCACTGAAGCGGCAAGTTCGGGCAGGTCCTCGCGGCGCTCGCGCAGCGGCGGAACGCGCAGCTCGATCACGTTGATGCGGTAATAGAGGTCGTGGCGGAACCGGCCTTCCTCGACCAGCAGGCCCAGGTCCTTGTGAGTGGCCGACAGAATGCGTACGTCCACCGGGACTTCGTTGGCGGCGCCGACCGCGCGCACCGATTTCTCCTGGATCGCGCGCAGCAGCTTGACCTGCATCTGCAGCGGCAGCTCGGCCACTTCATCCAGGAACAGCGTGCCGCCATGGGCAGCCTGGAACAGACCGGGCGCATCGGCATGGGCGCCGCTGAAACTGCCCTTGCGGTGCCCGAAGAACTCGCTTTCCATCAGCTCGGAGGGAATGGCACCGCAGTTGACCGGAATGAACGGCCCGGCCGCGCGTGCCCCCTGCTCGTGGATGGTGCGGGCAACCAGCTCCTTGCCAACCCCGGACTCGCCGAGGATGTAGACCGGCGCCTGGCTGCGCGCCACCTTGGCCAGCGTTGCGCGCAGGCCCTGCATGGCACCGGACCCACCGAGCAGACGGCTGGCGTGCTCAGGTGCCGCCTGCGGCCGCGGCCGTTCGGCGTTGTTGAGCTCCAGCGCGTGCTTGACCAGCCCGCGCAGCACGGCGATGTCCACCGGCTTGCTGACAAAGTCGAAGGCGCCGGCCTTCAGTGCCTCCACCGCCAGGTCCATGCTGCCGAAGGCAGTGATCATCGCCACCGGCGTACGTGGGTACTGCTGCGCGATCTCGCTGACCAGCTCGATGCCGTTGCCGTCGGGCAGGCGCATATCGGTGATGCACAGGTCATACGGATTGCTGGCGAGCAGTTCGCGGGCTTCGGCCAGGTTGGCTGCGGTATTGATGCGCAGTCCCATCCTGCCCAGGGTCAGCACCAGCAGTTCGCGGATGTCGCGCTCGTCATCGACGACGAGGGCACTACGGTTTTCATTCATATTAGGGAAGATAGCCGAGGTGGGGCGATGGCGACAATTGTTTGACGCGCCGCGCGCACGATGCTGCGCTCAGCTGGGCAGCAGGGTGTGCGGCACGGGCAGCACCAGCCGGAAGCAGGCGCCGCCGGTGGGTACCGCGATGTATTCCAGCCGTGCCTGGTTGGCCCGGCACAGCTCGCGGGCGATGTACAGACCCAGGCCGGTGCCGTGCTCGGAGGTGGTGAAGAACGGGCGGAACAGCTGCGCCGCTACCGCCTCGGGGATGCCCGGGCCGCGGTCCATCACATCGATCACCGCATTGCGGTCCTGACGCGCCACCCGCAGCCGAACGCGCGCCGGCTGCTCGCCGATGCGGCCGTACTTGAGTGCGTTGTGCACCAGTGCGGTGAGTATCTGGTGCAGATGGCGCGGATCGATCTGGGCGGCCACCGAGGTCTCGCTGATGATCGACTCCACACTGTCGGTTTCCAGTGAGAGGCCCTGCTTGTACTCCAGCACGAAGCGGCGCACGGCAGCCACCACGTCGACGTTTTCCGGGTTGGCCCGCTCGCGCCGCGCCAGTCCAAGCACGCTCTCGACGATGCCGTTGGTGCGCTGGCATTGCTGACGGATGATCTGCAGCAGACGGCGGTCGCTTTCATTGAAGTTCTGCGCTTCCTCCTCCAGCAGCTGCACGGCGTAATTGATCGCCGCCAGCGGGTTGCGGATCTCGTGGGCCAGGCTGGCCGAAAAGCGCCCCATTGCCGAAAGCGTCAGCGATTCGGCGCGGCGCGAGACCACCGTGGCGTCGTCCAGGAACACCAGGGTCAGGTTGCTGCCGGCCAGCAGGCGGGCGAAGCGGGGCTGCACCTCGGGCTGGTCGGGGCAGAGCTGCAGCGGCGACTCGTCCTGCTGCCAGCCATTGCGCCAGCGCTGCAGGCGGCGCACCAGTTCGGGCGAGGCACTGCCCAGATCCATGCGCCCGGTTCCACCGTGGCCGTCGTTGTCGCCCAGCAGGCTGGAGGCGGCTTCGTTGGCCAGATGGATGCGGCTTTGCCCATCGACCACCAGCACGCCGGTGCGCATGCGCCGGATGATCAGCTCGTTGATCTGGAAAAGATTGGCGACCTCGTCACCCCGCTGGTTGGCCAGCTGCTGGTTGCGCCGCGCCCGGTTGGCCACCTGGAAACTGATGAATGCCAGTGCCAGGTAGCTGGTGGTGAACATTGCCAGCTCGGCCAGGGTGCGGCTGGGCGCACCGCCTTCGACCACCCGCCACACATATTCCGCCGCCGTGGCGGCGCTGGCCGCCAGCGCCAGCCCCAGCCCCAACGGCAGCGGCAGCAGGGTGGCGGCCGCTGCGATGTTGAACAGCAGCGACATCGAGATGCCGGCGCTGGCACCGGGCAGGGCATGCGACAGAAGGGACGCGGCCACGATGTCCAGCCCCACGCCGCACAGCACGATCGGCTGCAGCCAGCGCTCACTGCGGCCCAGCACCAGCATCGCCACCGACAGCAGCAGGTAGCTGGAGGCGACGATCGCCGCCAGCGCAGGGTGGTGCGGCTGCCCGACCAGCGGGGCCAAGGGACTGAACACCAGACCGCTGATCACCGAGGCGATCAGCAGGCGGTACAGGGCGAAAAAATACAGTTCGCGCCGCGGAATGGACTCGATGCGGTCGATCAATGAAGCGCTGGGTGCCACGCCGGAACTCCCCTTCTGGCTGACGGTCTGCAGGGCCGGCGCCGCCTCCCCCTGGCGGTACCGGATCGCAGCCAGTATAGGCACGGTCGCGCGGCGTGCAGCGGCGGCACGCCGGAAGCGTTTTCAGCCGATGGCCGCAACTGACTGAATTCACATTGGAAAGCGCCGCCTGGCCAGCTTTCGTACAGACTTCTTTGCGCCCCGGCGTCGCGTCAGCCACAATAGTGGGCCCGCCGCGGTCCGTGCCGGCGCCCGCCGTGCGGGAGCCCTGGAGATGCGTGCGGTCGTTCCTAACCCACGGTGACGCATGAATTTCCACGAATACCAGTCAAAGCAGCTGCTTGCCGAATACGGCATCCCGGTCCCGGCCGGCAAGGTCGCAGCGACCCCGGAAGAAGCAGTTGAAGTTGCCCAGGCCCTCGGCCAGGGCCCCTGGATGGTCAAGGCGCAGATCCACGCGGGCGGTCGCGGCAAAGCGGGCGGCGTGAAGTTCTGCAAGACCACCGACGACGTCAAGGCCGCTGCGGCCAAGATGCTCGGCACCAGGATGGCCACCTACCAGACCGCTGGCGTCGAACTGCCGATCAACCTGGTGCTGGTGACCACTGCCGGTGAGATCGTCAAGGAACTGTACCTGTCGGTGCTGGTTGATCGTGGCACCAAGACCATCACCTACATCGCTTCTTCCGAAGGCGGCATGGAGATCGAGCAGGTCGCCGCCGAAACCCCGGACAAGATCCACACGCTGCACGTGGACTTCGTCGAGGGCGTGCAGGGCTACCACGGCCGCGATTTCGGCTTCAAGCTGGGCCTGACCGCCAAGCAGGCCGGCCAGTTCGCCAGCATCATGGTGAACCTGTACCGCATCTTCAACGAAAAGGACCTGGCGCTGGTTGAGATCAACCCGCTGGCGATCCTGGACGACGGCAACCTGTACGCGCTGGACGGCAAGTTCGACAGCGACGACAACGCCGCCTTCCGCCAGAAGGCCCTGGTCGCCATGCGCGACAAGAGCCAGGAAGACGAAACCGAAGTGACCGCTTCGGAGCTGGACATCAACTACGTCACCATGGACGGCAACATCGGCTGCATGGTCAACGGCGCCGGTCTGGCCATGGCCACCATGGACGTCATCAAGCTCAACGGCGGCGAGCCGGCGAACTTCCTGGACGTGGGCGGTGGTGCCAACAAGCAGCGCGTGATCGAAGCCTTCAAGCTCATCCTGTCCTCGGACAAGGTCGAAGGCATCTTCGTCAACATCTTCGGCGGCATCGTCCGCTGCGACATGATCGCCGAGGGCATCATCGCCGCGGTGAAGGAAGTGGGCGTCAAGGTTCCGGTCGTGGTGCGCCTGGAAGGCACCAACGTGGAAGAAGGAAAGCAGCTGCTGCGTGACAGCGGCATGGCGATCATCCCGGCTGACAACATCAACGACGGCGCCAAGAAAGTCGTTGAAGCTGTCAAGAACGCCGCCTGATCCGACACCGAAGGAAATCCAATGTCAGTTTTGATCAACAAGAACACCAAGGTGATCGTGCAGGGCTTCACCGGCCAGCAGGGCACCTTCCACGCCACCCAGATGATCGAGTACGGCACCCAGGTCGTCGGCGGCGTGACCCCGGGCAAGGGCGGCACCACCCACATCGACCTGCCGGTGTTCAACACCGTGGCCGATGCCGTGCAGAGCACCGGCGCCAACGCCTCGGTCATCTACGTGCCGCCGCCGTACGCGGCTGATGCGATCCTGGAAGCGGCTGCGGCCGGCATCAAGGTCATCGTGTGCATCACCGAAGGCATTCCGGTGCTGGACATGCTGCGCGTCAAGAACGTGCTGACCCGTGCCCATCCGGACACCGTGCTGATCGGGCCGAACTGCCCCGGCGTGATCACCCCGGGCGAGTGCAAGATCGGCATCATGCCGGGCCACATCCACAAGCCGGGCAAGATCGGCATCGTCTCGCGTTCGGGCACGCTGACCTATGAAGCGGTCAAGCAGACCACCGAAGTGGGTCTGGGCCAGTCCACCTGCATCGGCATCGGTGGTGACCCGATCAACGGCCTGAACTTCGTCGACTGCCTGAAGCTGTTCAACGAAGACCCGCAGACCGAAGGCATCATCATGGTCGGTGAAATCGGCGGCGACGCTGAAGAAGCCGGCGCCGAGTACATCAAGAACCACGTCAAGAAGCCGGTTGTCGGCTTCATTGCCGGCGCGTCGGCCCCGGCGGGCAAGCGCATGGGCCATGCCGGTGCGATCGCATCGGGCGGCAAGGGCACTGCGGAAGGCAAGTTCGCCGCGATGGAAGCAGCGGGCGTGGTCACCGTGCGTTCGCCGGGCGACCTCGGCGCGGCGATTGCCAAGCTGGTCAAGTAAGACGGCAGCCGGCCTCTGGCCGGCACCACCGTGCAGGGAAAGGGCGCCACCGGGCGTCATACCGTGCAGATGAGCCGAACAGAAATCCGATGCCAGTGCGCTGGCGTCGGATTTTTTTTGCCTGGTTCACGGGCGGGGCGCTGGCCCGCCGACCCCGAAACATGACAGGCACAGCCCGGCGCCACGACCGGCCGCTGCGGATGCATCCGGGGTGTAGGCCGCTTGCCCGGGCAGGCCTAGAATGTGGGCATTGTTCCCACAGGCTGGATGCTCCATGGCTTCGATCCGCATCGCGATGGCACAGTTCGACTTCCCGGTCGGTGCCGTGGCCCGTAACACCGACCGCATCATCGCCATGATCGCCGACGCGCGCGATGCGCATGGCGCTGATCTGGTGCTGTTCCCCGAGCTGGCGGTCAGTGGCTATCCGCCCGAGGATCTGCTGCTGCGGCCAGGTTTCCTGCGTGATTGCGAGCTGGCGATGCAGCGCATCGCGGCGGCCTGTACTGGTATTACCGCCGTGGTCGGCTGGCCGCAGGCGTCCGGTCCGGTGGTGTACAACGCGGCCAGCGTGCTGCGTGCGGGCCGCATCGAGCAGACCTACCGCAAGCGCGAACTGCCCAACTATGCGGTGTTCGACGAGCGCCGCTACTTCGACATCGATCCCGACGGCCCGAGCTGTGTGTTCGAGCTCAACGGCATACCGGTGGGTGTGCTGATCTGCGAAGACCTGTGGTTTGCCGAGCCGATGGCCGACACGGTGCGTCAAGGCGCGCAGCTGGTGGTGGTGCCCAATGCCTCGCCATACGAACGCGGCAAGCACGCGCAGCGTGATGCCGTGCTGGCCGAACGCACCCGCGATACCGGTGCGGCGATCGCCTACCTCAACGTCGTGGGCGGCCAGGACGCACTGGTGTTTGACGGTGCCTCGGTCGTTGCCGATGGGAACGGCACCGTGCACCCGGCGGCGGCCGCGTTTGCCGAGCAGTGGCTGGTGGTCGACTACGACGGCGACACGCGCAGCTTCCTGCCGCACGTCTGGATGGACGACGGCGATGAAAGCATGGACGCGCTGGCGTGGCGCGCGGTGACCCGTGGCATCAGCGATTACTGCCGCAAGAACGGCTTCAGCAAGGTCTGGCTGGGCCTGTCCGGCGGCATTGATTCGGCTCTGGTGCTGGCGATGGCCGTTGATGCGCTCGGTGCGGAGAACGTGACCGCCGTGCGTCTGCCGTCGCGCTACACGGCCGGTTTGTCCAATGATCTGGCCGCTGAGCAGTGCCAGGCGCTGGGAGTGAAACTCGAGGCAGTGTCCATCGAGCCGGTGTTCAATGGGTTGATGGAGGCACTGGGCCCGATGTTCGAGGGTGCCGAGGCCGATATCACCGAGGAGAACCTGCAGTCGCGCAGTCGCGGTGTGATCCTGATGGCGCTGGCCAACAAGTTCGGGGGGCTGCTGCTGACCACCGGCAACAAGAGCGAGTATGCGGTCGGTTACGCCACCATCTATGGTGATATGTGCGGCGGCTACGCGCCGCTGAAGGACCTGTACAAAACCGAGGTGTTCGGCCTGGCCAAGTGGCGCAACACGGTCGGTGGGGCGCCGGTGATCCCGCCGGCGGTGATCAGCCGTCCGCCGTCGGCGGAGCTGCGCGACAACCAGACCGATCAGGATTCGCTGCCGGCCTACGATGTGCTGGACGGCATCCTGTACCGCTTTGTCGACCAGGAGCAGTCGCGGGCGGAGATCGTGTCGGCCGGGTATGCTCCCGAGGTGGTGGATCGGGTGCTGCGGCTGGTGCGCATCAGTGAGTGGAAGCGGCATCAGGCAGCGCCGGGGCCGAAGGTCTCGCGGCGGGCATTCGGGCGGGAGCGCCGTTATCCGATCACCAATGGATATCAGGGCTAGGGGATGATGGCAGGGCCTGCGCCCTGCCACCCGCTGACGGCCGCCTGGGTATCGACCATTGGCGGCAGCGCTGTGCCGCGCTGCGTCAGGGCAGCACGGGCAGAGCGGGTCACCGGGGCGGGCTGCGCCGGCGTAACAAGAAGGCCCCTTGCGGGGCCTTTTTTGTGCGCCGGGTGGCGGCTTACTTGCTGCGGCGTTCCATGGTGGCGTTGCGCTGGCCGGTGCTGGCGGACTTCTCGCCGGCGAACGGATTCAGCTTGCGGACCATCCACGGGTACTTCGGCCAGTCGTTGCGCAGCCACGGGTGCTGCGGCGCGTTCAGCTCCAGCACGCGGCGGGCATCGTCGGCCAGCTGCTTGTTGCCCAGATGGGTGTAGGCCTCGGCCAGCACTGCCACCGCGTCGTACTGGTAGGCACTCTGCGGGTAGGTTTCCATCAGGTAGTTGGCGCGGCCCACCGCCGACACCCACGCATCACGACGCAGGTAATACAGCGCGTTGTCCAGCTCATGTTGGGCAAAAACGTCACGCAGCTCGGTCATGCGCTGGCGCGCGTCAGCGGCATAGCGGCTGTTCGGGTAGCGGTCGATGACCGTGTTGAAGTCGGCATAGGCCTGTCGCGGGGTCGACAGATCACGGCGGCTCGGGTCCAAGGACCATACGCGACGAAGGAAAACCGTATTGCGGTTGCTGTTGGCCAGGCCGCGCAGGTAGTACATGTACGCCACGTTGCGATGGGTCGGGTAGGTGCGGATGAAGCGGTCGATGCTCGACACCGCGTCATCGTGCTTGCCGGCCTTGTACTGGGCGTAGGCGGTCTCGATCATCGCCTGTTCGGTGTACGGACCATACGGATACTGGGCCACCAGGCGGCGGAAGCTGGCTTCGGCGCCGCTCCAGTTGCCGCTCTCCATCAGCGTGTGGCTCTTCTCGTAGAGCGTCTCGACCGGGGTGCCTTCGTCGGGGGAATCCCCCTTGGTCGCCCGGTTGCAGCCAGTGGCGGCAAAGAGCAGGACCAGCAGCAGGGCGGTCAGGCGGGCGGGCGCGGAGTGCAGGAAAGAGCGTCGGATCATGAGGTCGAGGCGGGACGCGGCTGGAATACGAAGGGTCGATGATAGCCTAGTGTCCTGTCCAGCGACTGAAACCGGTCGACTGGAGTCCAAATTTCGTCCTTCTGCAGCCCCGACCATGTCCGATTCCCCAGTTGACCAGGCCCGCCAGGCCACCATTCCCGATACCGCCGCCGGCCGCCGCTTCGATGCGGTGGTCGCCGAGCTGTTCCCCGAGTACTCCCGCTCCCGGCTGACCGAATGGATCAAGTCCGGTGACGTACTGCTGGACGGTGCGCAGGCCCGTCCGCGCGACCCGGTCCGCGGCGGCGAGCAGGTAAGTCTGCATGCCGTTCTGGAAACCCAGACCACCGCCGAGCCGGAAGACATCCCGCTGGACGTGCTGTACGAGGACGAGCACCTGCTGGTCATCAACAAGCCGGTGGGCCTGGTGGTTCATCCCGGTGCCGGTAATCACAGCGGCACGCTGGTCAATGCGCTGCTGTACCGCGATCCCTCGGTGGCGGTGCTGCCGCGGGCGGGCATCGTGCACCGCCTGGACAAGGACACCAGCGGTGTGATGGTGGTGGCGCGCACGCTGGAAGCGCAGACCGCGCTGGTCGAGCAGCTGGCCGCGCGTGATGTGCACCGCCAGTACCTGGCCGTGGTGATGGGCGCGCTGGTCGCGGGCGGTACCGCGGATGCGCCGATCGACCGGCATCCGCGCGACCGCCTGAAAATGGGCGTGCGCGAGGACGGCAAGGAGGCGGTCACCCACTACCGGCTGCGTGAGCGCTTCCGTGCGCACACCGCGCTGGAATGCCGTCTGGAGACTGGGCGTACTCACCAGATCCGCGTGCACATGGCCCATCTGCGTCACCCGATCATCGGTGATCCCTTGTACGGCGGTGCGCTGAAGCTGCCCAAGGGGGCGAGCGAGGAACTGGTTACCGCCCTGCGCGGCTTCAAGCGCCAGGCGCTGCACGCCGAAACGCTGGAGTTCGTGCACCCGGTCACCGGCGTGCAGGTGCGCAACAGCGCGCCGGTGCCGGCCGACATGCAGCACCTGCTGAAGGTGCTGCGCGAGGACAGCGAGGCCTTCGCCGAACGCAACCGGGACCGCTGGTGAGCGCGTCGGGGGCCAGCGCGCTGCCGCTGCTGTGGGCCGACTGGCCTGCGGCGCCGGGCGTGCAGGCGCTGACCACCCGGCGCTTCGGCGCCGGGGCATCGCAGCCGCCGTTCGACCAGTTCAATCTGGGCAACCGCACGGCTGCGGACGGTGATGACCCGGCTACGGTGGAGCGCAACCGTGCACTGCTGCAGCAGGGCCTGGCGCTGCCTTCGACGCCGCATTGGCTGCGGCAGGTGCACGGCACGGCGGTCTACCGGGCCGAGGCGCCGCCACCACCAGGAGGCGAGGAGCCGGTGGCCGATGCAGCGGTGACGACCGTGCCGGGTGTCGTGCTGGCCATTCTCACCGCCGATTGCCTGCCGGTGGTGCTGGCAACCGATGATGGCAGCGGTATCGGCGCCGCCCACGCAGGTTGGCGGGGTCTGGCCGACGGGGTGCTGGAGGCGACGGTGGCCGCGATGCAGACCGTGCCTGCCCGTCTGCGTGCCTGGCTGGGCCCGGCTGCAGGACCGGCCGAGTACGAGGTCGGCACTGAGGTCCATGAGGCGTTCGTCGGCCGTGACCGCGCTGCCGAAGCGGCCTTCAGCGCCATCCGGCCGGGGCACTGGAAGGTGGACCTCTACGAACTGGCGCGCCAGCGACTGCAGGCGGCAGGCCTGGCAGCGGACAGCATCTACGGCGGCAGCCATTCCACGATTGCTGACCCGGACCTGTTCTCGTACCGCCGCGATCGGCGGACCGGGCGAATGGCAACGCTTGTATGGCTGGCTGCCGGAGACGTTGGCCGCGTATGACCGTAGCCGACCCCACGGTCGGCTGCTTTTCCATGAGGCTGCGCCCGGCCTGCAGGCCACGCCGCTTCTCAGGCGCTTTCCAGCGTTCCCAGGAAGCTGCGACGCCAGTGATTGATATCGAAGCGATGCAGGTGCTCCATCATCGCGTGCCAGCGCTCCTGGCGACGCTTGAGTGACATCGTGGACGCCGTTGCGATCGCATCGGCCACGCCGTCCAGGTCATGCGGGTTGACCAGCAGGGCCTGCTTGAGCTCGTCGGCCGCACCGGCGAGCAAGGACAGCACCAGCACACCGGGGTTGTCCGGATCCTGCGAGGCCACGTACTCCTTGGCGACCAGGTTCATGCCGTCGCGCAGCGGAGTCACCAGTCCAACCGCGGCAGCGCGGTAGAAGCCGGTCAGTGTGGCGTGGCTGAAGTTCTGGTTGACATAGCGCAGCGGCGTCCAGTCCGGCGCCGCATGCCCGCCGTTGATGTGCCCGGCAATCTGCTCCAGCTGGGTGCGCAGCTGGCGGTACTCGGTGACGTCGCCGCGCGACACCGGCGCGATCTGCAGGTAGGTCAGCGAGCCATGCTGATCAGGATGCCGGTCCAGGTAGCGCTCGAAGCCCTGGAAGCGCTCGGGCAGGCCTTTGGAGTAGTCGAGCCGGTCCACGCCGATGGCCAGTTGCCGGTCGCGCAGGCTGGCGCGCAGGTCCTTGACCGCGCTCTTGTTGGCAGCGGCCTTGGCCTGCGCGGCGATGCGCGCGGTGTCGATGCCGATCGGGAACGTGGCCGCGCGGAAATGCCGTCCATCGGGCGCCTGCAGGCGGCCATCAGGCAGCACGCGGCCGCCGCCAAACAGACGCAGGTACGTCTGGAAACGATCGGTATCACGCTGGGTCTGGAAACCGACCAGGTCATAGGCGTACAGCGAGGAGAGCAGCCGCAGGTGATCGGGCATGGCCTGCAGCAGGTCGGCCGAGGGCATCGGCACATGCAGGAAGAAGCCGATGCGGCAGCCGATGCCGCGCTCGCGCAGCAGGGCGCCCAGCGGAATGAGGTGATAATCGTGAATCCAGACGATGTCGTCCTCGCGCAGCAGCGGCGCGAGCTTGTCGGCGAACAACGCATTGACCCGGTGGTAGGTCTCGCGCGTGCCGCGGTCGTAGTCCACCAGGTCCAGACGGAAGTGCAGCAGCGGCCACAACGTGCGGTTGGCGAATCCGTTGTAGTACCCGTCAACGTCGCGCTTGTTGAGGTCCATGGTGACGAACTGGATGTCGCCGTCGCGCTGCTCGTGCAGCGCGCCGCTCTCATCGCGCACCGATTTCCCGCTCCAGCCGAACCAGACGCCGCCGCGTTCTTCGAGTGCGGCCTGCAGGCCGACGGCCAGGCCGCCGGCGCGTTGCTCGCCCGGTACCGCCACCCGGTTCGAGACGACGACCAGGCGGCTCATGACGCTTCCTGCCAGGAACGCGACAGACGCATGGCGGCCATGATCAGGCCGACGTGCGAGTAGGTCTGCGGGAAATTGCCCCAGGCCTGGCCATCGTCGAAGGCCAGATCCTCGGAGAGCAGACCCAGATGATTGCGTCGGGCCAGCAGCTGCTCGAACATCTCACGCGCTTCGTCGTTGCGGCCAATTGCCGCCAGCGCATCGATGTACCAGAAGGTGCAGATGGTGAAGCTGGTTTCCGGGGCGCCGAAGTCGTCCGGCGCGACATAGCGGTACAGCGCGTCGCCATGCTTGAGGTCGCGGCCGATGGCTTCAACGGTGGCAATGAAGCGCGGATCGTGCGCCTCGACGAACCCGATGTCGGCCAGCAGCAGCAGCGAGGCGTCCAGGCGATGGCCGCCGAACGCGTCGGTGAAGTGGCCCAGTTCCTCGTTCCACGATTCGGCGACGATCCGATCGCGGATGATGTCAGCCTTCTCACGCCAGTACGTCGCGCGGTCTTCCAGTTTCAGCCGCACCGCGATCTTGCACAGCCGATCGCAGGCGGCCCAGCACATCGCCGCAGTATAGGTGTGCACTTCGGTGCGGCCGCGGAACTCCCATAGTCCGGCGTCGGGCACATCGTGGAGTGTGAACGCCTGTTCGCCCAGACGCTCCAGCCGCGCGAACGCATGCGCATCGCCTGGGTCCTGCAGGCGGCGGTCGAAGAACAGCTGGGTCGAGGCCAGCACCACACTGCCATAGACGTCGTGCTGGCGTTGCACCCAGGCCAGGTTGCCGCGCCGTACCGGACCCATGTCGCGGTAGCCGGAAAGACTCGGCACCTCGTCTTCCTGCAGCTCGCTCTCAAAGCCGATGCCGTACAGCGGCTGCAGCGTGCCGTCGGTGGTGGCGATGTTGAAGATGTAGCCGATGAACTGCTCCATGCTCCGGGTGGCGCCCAGGCGGTTCAGCGCGCGCACCACGAAGGCAGCATCGCGCAGCCAGCAGTAACGGTAATCCCAGTTGCGGCTGCTGCCCGGCGCTTCAGGGATGGAGGTGGTCATGGCGGCGATGATCGCGCCGCTGTCCTCGTACTGGCACAGCTTCAGGGTGATCGCGCTGCGGATCACCGCGTCCTGCCATTCCAGCGGGATGGACAGGTAGCGGACCCATTCGCGCCAGTAGGAGGTGGTGCGGTGCAGGGCATCTTCCACATAGCCGTGGATCGTGCGGTCCAGCGACTCGTCCACGCCCAGGATGAGGTGCACCGGATGGGACAGCACGAACGGCAGGCTGTCACGCACCATGCGCACGGGGACATCGGTGGTCAGGCGCAGGACGTGTGCAGGCAGCACCCAGCGGACGTGATTGCTGCCCCAGGTGGAATTGGGCACGCGCTCGCCCCAGTCGGCCAGCGGGCGCGCCAGGATGCGGATGCGCGGACTGCCGGCCAGCGGCGTGATCCGGCGGATCAAGCTGACCGGGCGGTAGAAACGATCGTTCTGGCGCCAGCGCGGCGCAAAATCGAGGATTTCCAGCACGCCGCCGTGGCGGTCGCGCAGCACAGTGCGCAGCACAGCCGTGTTGGTGAGATACGCCTGCTCGCTGCTTTCCAGGTCCTCCAGCTCGACAGCGAAGTCGCCACCGGTCTGCTGGTTCGGCCCGAGCAGGGCACAGAAGGTGGGATCACCGTCGAAGGCAGGCAGGCAGCTCCAGACAACGCGGGCCTGGCGGTCGATCAAGGCGCCGAAGCTGCCATTGCCGACGACGCCAAGGTTGAGGTCGGCAACACTCATGGGGCGTGCATCTCTTTCTTGGTGGAGGTGGAGGTGGAAGTGGGGTTCGCGGCGCTGGACCAGGCATTCTCGAGCAGCCAACCGTGCACGGCGTCCACGTCCGGGAGCTGGAATACGGCAGCGCTGCTTTCGCGCTCGCCGACCAGTACGCTCCAGCCATGCTGCGCATTGGCGGCCTCGAAGCCGTATTCGTCGGTGAGATCGTCACCGATGAACACCGGCAGTCGGCCACGGAACGGTGCCTGCTGCATCATCATGCGCAGCGCTCGGCCCTTGTCGGAGCCGATCGGCACGAACTCGATGACGTGGTCACCGGGCTGCAGCCGATAGCCGCTGTTGCCACGCACATGACGTTCAGCAAATGCACGGACCTCGGCTGCCGCATCCGGAGCGGTGCGCCAGTGCAGTGCCAGGCTCGCACCCTTGTCCTCGATCAGGATGCCGGGGTGGCTGCTGGCAAAACGCTCGGCCTGTTCGCGTACGGCACGCAGCCAGTCAGCATTCGCCTGGTCGCCGTGCGCGTCGTGCGAGCGGCCGTCGGCATGACGCAGCTGGTGGCCATGCAGGCCCGCAGCGGGGAGCCGGAGGGGGCTGAACAACGCATCCAGCTGCCCGAGCGGGCGTCCGCTGACCAGGGCCAGGGCGCCATCGAGGCGGTCGCTGAGGCGGGCTATCGCCGCCCGTACATCGGGCGCAAGTGCAACCGCGGACGGATGTTCGGCAAAGCCGACCAGCGTGCCGTCGACATCGAGAAAAAGAGCACACGCGTCGTCAAGCAACGGTGGCGGCGGACGCAGGGGGAGGTCGTTGGCCATGGTCGGCACCATGCCAGCGCGGATGTGTAGGTGGGGTCGACGGGTGGTTAAAAGCTGCGGCAGCGCCGGGAAGTCCGGCGCTGCACAGGCCGTTTCCGGCTCAGAACGTATAGCGCACGCGGCCGTAGTAATAGGCGCCATTGCTGCCCACCGGCGACAGAACATCGTAGGGCAGGTTGCCGAAGTAGTAGATGTCGTCGTTGGACAGATCCGGATAGTTGTCGGTTAGGTTCTGGCCGCCGATGGCAACGCTCCAGCGCGGGCTGAAGCGGTATTCCACCTCGGCATCGAGCTGCCATTCGGCCTGGTAGGTCTGGCGGGGGATGTAGCCATCGCCAAAGTTGAAGACCCGCGTCGCGCTGCCGTAGCGGTTGACCCGGCTGCTCAGGGTCCACTGGTCATTGCCCCAGGTGGCGCCCAGCGAGGCCCGCGTACGCGGCGCAGCGTCGGTCAGCGTGTTGCTTTCCTCGATGCCGAACAGCACGTAGCCCGGGTCCAGGGCCCGCAGGGCGTCCGGGGTAGCCAGCACATTTTTCAGCGTTGTCTTCGCATACGACCAGGTTCCGGTCAGCAGCAGCTGACCATCGCCAAGCCGCTGCCGCCAGTTGGTGACCAGCTCGGCGCCACGGGTGCGCGTGTCGGCTGCGTTGACGAAGAAGCTGGCACTCTGCAGACCGGCAACACCGTACTGCTGCTGCGCGAAATCGGTGAGGGCATCGCCGGTGATGCTTTCCGAAAGCGCGATGCGGTCATCGATGTCGATCTGGAACAGATCCAGCGACAGGTCAAAGTGTTCGCCGATGCGGCTGGTGAAGCCCAGGCTGGTATTGAGCGACTTCTCCGGCTTCAGGTCGGTCGCGCCCAGACCGCGGGCGATGGGATTGTTAACCGAGAGCAGGCGGCCCTGCACCAGCTGACCAGCGGCGTTGTAGCCGGTGTCGGTGGACTCATAGCCGATCTGCGCCAGCGACGGTGCGCGGTAGTTGTTGGAGAGCGCGCCGCGCAGCGCGAACGCAGGGGTGAACTCATAGCGCAGCCCGAGCTTGCCGGTCAGTTCACCACCGAAATCGTCGTGGTGCTCATAACGTGCGGCCAGGTCGGTGGAGAAATGCTCGCCAAACTGGCTGGACAGGCTGGCGTACACGCTGGCCACATCGCGCGACAGGTCGGCCGCGTCCTGTGGGGTCAGCCCGCCGCCGGCCTGCGAGCCGGTCGGGCGGTCGGTGAACGGGCCCGCAGCGTAGCTGCTGGGGTCGCCGGCACGGGTCTGGTAGCGCTCGTGGCGGAACTCGGCACCCAGGCCCAGGCTGTGGGTAGTGTCCGGGCCCTGCTCGAACACGCGGCCGACATCGAGGTTGGCCACCGTCTGCGCATACTCGTAGTCGCCGGTCCTGAACCGCGTCGGGCTGGTCGGGCCCAGGGAGGCATTGAGGGTATTGCGCAGACGGTAGGTGAAACTGTTCTGGCCGTAGTCGAGGCTGGCATCGTAGTTCCAGTCGCCCCACTGGCCGCGTGCACCGGCCACCAGCTGCACGTCGCTGTTTTCGCCTTCTGAGATCGGGCGGTAGCCATTGGGATACAGCTGGGTCCAGTTGGCCTCGCCGTCGGGGTAGCGGAAGTAGTTCGCGCCCTCGGTGTCACGCTGGTTGTAGGTAGCAAATGCATACGCTACGCCGGTCTGCCCGAACGGTAGCTCGACGTTGAACCAGCCGTTGATGTCCTTGCTCGCGCCATCGCCCAGCACATAGTTGCGCTTGCCCTGCAATGCCAGGTTGGCCTCGGTCTGGTCCCATGGTGGAATCTGGTCGAAACCCGCGCGGTTGGTGCCGCGACGCTCCTTGTACTCCACGCCAACGCGCAGGAAGCCGCCGTCGTCGCTCAATGCGGTGCCCACGTTGGCGCTGATGTTGGCGGTCTGGCCGTCGGTGAGCGTACGGCCGATCGGCTTGAGATCGGTGTGGTTGGCGCCATAACTGACCTCCACGCTGCCGCCTTCCGGCGTGTTGTCCAGGATCACGTTGATCACCCCCGCCACCGCGTCGGAGCCATACAGGGCACCGGCACCATCACGCAGCACTTCGATGCGCTTGATGGCACTGACCGGAATGGCGTTGAAGTCCACCGGGGTGGTGCCGCGGCCGATCTTGCTGCCGGTGTTGACCAGCGCACTGTGGTGGCGGCGCTTGCCGTTGACCAGCACCAGTACCTGGTCGGGGGAAAGACCGCGCAGCTGCGCCGCGCGCACATGGTCGGCACCGCCGGAATTGGATTGACGGGGGAAGTTGAAGGAGGGCAGCAGCGCCTGCAGCGCACTGCCCAGCTCGCCGTTGACCACGCCGGCCTTGCGGATGTCCTCGGCAGTCAGCACGTCCACCGGCGAGGTGGATTCGAGCACGGTGCGGTCCACCGCACGGGTGCCGGTCACGATCACCGTATCCAGGTTGGTGGCGTCCTGCGCGTGGGCGTGAGGGGTGAGCAGGACAAAGGCAATGGCGAGGCCAAGCGGAGACGCGGACAGGCGCAAGGACATGGGGGCTCCAGCAGCAACACGGGGAAGGGGAATGGTTTTGCTTACATCCATCCGGATGAAGCGATATAGTATCTTGGCGTGAGGTGGGGGGTGGATGCAAGCCGGTCAGGTGTTGTCATGAGCAGAGGACCCGCCGGCATCAGCCGCGGTTGCAGCAGCAACCGACAACGCGGTTTACCCTCCGTGCCCCGTCGCGATTTCCCTTCCCCCTGGAGTACCCGATGAAACGCTTCGCTCTTGTCGCTGCCCTGCTGTTGGCCACCAGTGGCTGTGCCAGCCTCGCCCCGACCGGCACCCCCGCAGCGGTTACCGCCACTGCTGCAATGCAGGGTGACGCCGCGCGCCCGGCCGATGCCCATGGCTGGGTGCGCAGCGAGCTGTACTTCGGGGTGGGCGAAGAGCAGGGCAGGGCCGAACGCCTGCAGGCCGAAGGCATCAGCGAGGCGCAGTGGCGGCAGTTTCTGGACACGGAGGTCACCCCGCGCTTTCCCGATGGACTGACCGTCTTCGACGCCTACGGCCAGTGGCTGTTCCGCGGTGATGCCGAACCCAACCGCCTGCGCACCAAGGTTCTGGTGGTCCTGCATGAGGACACCCCTGCGCGCCGCGCGGACATCGAAGCGATCCGCCTGGCGTGGAAGCAGAAGACCGCGCATCAGTCGGTGTTGTGGTCCCGCCAGCCGGTCGAAGTATCGTTCTGAGTCGCCGCCGGCAACGCCTGCCGTCGTAGCGCCGGGCTCTGCCCGGCGAGCGCGAAGCGCTGCGTCGATCGCGATCTGGCCGAAGAGCTGCCGTCGTAGCGCCGGGCTCTGCCCGGCGAGCGCGAAGCGCGGCTTGTATCGCGATCTGGCCGGAGGGCTGCCGTCGTAGCGCCGGGCTCTGCCCGGCGAGCGCGAAGCGCGGCTTCCATCGCGATCTGGCCGAAGAGCTGCCGTCTTAGCGCCGGGCTCTGCCCGGCGAGCGCGCAGCGCGGCTTCCATCGCGATCTGGCCGGAGAGCTGCCGGGCAGAGCCCGGCACTACGGGGCGAGCGCGAAGCGCGGCTTGTATCGCGATCTGGCCGAAGAGCTGCCGTCGTAGCGCCGGGCTCTGCCCGGCGAGCGCGCAGCGCTGCTTGTATCGCGATCTGGCCGAAGAGCTGCCGTCGTAGCGCCGGGCTCTGCCCGGCGAGCGCGAAGCGCGGCTTCCATCGCGATCTGGCCGAAGAGCTGCCGGGCAGAGCCCGGCACTACGGGGCGCGCGCGAAGCGCTGCGTCGATCGCAATCTGGCCGAAGAGCTGCCGTCGTAGCGCCGGGCTCTGCCCGGCGAGCGCGCAGCGCGGCTTCCATCGCGATCTGGCCGGAGAGCTGCCGGGCAGAGCCCGGCACTAC
>NZ_JAWJLO010000001.1:843562-954061 GCF_032911385.1 Stenotrophomonas sp. C3(2023)
GCGAAGCGCGGCTTGTATCGCGATCTGGCCGGAGGGCTGCCGTCGTAGCGCCGGGCTCTGCCCGGCGAGCGCGAAGCGCGGCTTCATCGCGATCTGGCCGGAGAGCTGCCGGGCAGAGCCCGGCACTACGGGGCGCGCGCAGCGCGCTTCGATTCGAGCTGGCCGAAGGGCAGCCGGCATTGGCGCGCCGGCGCGGCTGGGCCTACCATCGGCGGTCCCCACCCCCACCGCCCCTTCCCATGACCGCTCCCGCTCCCGCCGCGAACCGGCGCTGGTTCGTCGCTGGCGATTTCAACGGCTTCTTCGGCCTGGTCGTCGACAACCTCTCCATCCTTGGCTTCATCGCAATGGCCCTGATCGGCCTGTTCCAGTTCCCGGCCGATGTGGTGTTCACCCGCATGTTCCCCGGCACTGCGCTGGGCGTGCTGGTCGGCAACCTGCTCTACACCTTGATGGCGCGCCGCCTGGCCGCGCGCAGCGGGCGCGACGACGTCACCGCGATGCCGCTGGGACTGGATGCGCCGACGAGCATCGGCATGGCCCTGCTGGTGCTCGGCCCGGCGTTTCTGGGCTTCAAGCAGCAGGGCATGGACCCCAACGCAGCGGCCATCGCGACCTGGCAGCTGGGCATGGCCGCGCTGGTGATCATGGGCGTGCTCAAGCTGGTGCTGTCCTTCTTTGGCGAAGCGGTGACCCGTGCCCTGCCGCGTGCCGCGCTGCTGGGGTCCATTGCCGGCATCGCGCTGGTGTTGATGGGCCTGCTGCCGCTTCTGGAAACCCTGCGCTCGCCACTGGTGGGCTTCACCACGCTCGGGCTGCTGCTCTACGTCCTGATCGCCAAGGGACGCCTGCCGGTGCGCGGGCCCGGCGTGCTGCTCGCCTTCGTGTTCGGCACCGCGCTCTATTACGGGCTCGGTCTGGCCGGACTCGGCGTTCCCGGTTTCCAGGTGCCGGCCTGGGTGCCGCCGCAGGTGGTGCTGCCATTGCCGACGCTTGGCTTCATCGACGGCCTGCCCACCGCGATGACCTACCTGCCGCTGCTGCTGCCGTTCGGGCTGCTCATGGTGGTCGGGGGCATCAACGTTTCCGAAAGCGCACGCGCGGCCGGGGATGACTACCGCACCCGCGACATCCTGCTGGTTGAAGCCGTTGCGACCCTGGTGGCCGGTGTCTGCGGCGGCGTCGCCCAGACCACGCCCTACATCGGCCAGCCAGCCTACAAGCATATGGGCGCGCGCAGCGGCTATACGCTGCTGACCGGCCTGTTCGTCGGCATCGGCGGCATGCTGGGCGTCATCTCCGGTCTGGTGCAGTGGCTGCCGCTGGCGGTACTGGCGCCGATCATCGTCTATGTCGCCATCGACATCACCACCCAGGCATTCCAGGCCACCCCGCGCCAGCATGCCGGGGCGATGGTGCTGGGCTTTCTGCCGTCGGTGGCCTACCTGCTGACGATCAAGGCGCCAGGGTGGATCGGGCCCGAACAGCTGCCGGCACTGTTGTCCCAGGTCGACGGTCACGGGCTGCCGGAGCTGGCGGTGATCTTCGCACTGGGCAACGGCTTCATCATCACCGCCATGTTGTGGATTGCCACGGTGGCAGCGATGGTCGACGGCCGCCTGCGGCGCGCCAGCGGTTTCCTGCTCGTCGCTGCTGCGCTGACGCTGTTCGGCCTGATCCATTCGGTCGATCCGCGCGGCGGCATCTATCTACCGTGGTCGCTGCAGGGCCTGCCGCGGATCATAAGCTGGCAGTTCGCCGGAGCCTACGTGGCGCTGGCGTTGATCCTCTCGCTGCTGTCGTTGCAGAAGCAGCCGATGGACCGCAGCTGAACCGGCGAGGAACCGTCGCCGGGCCGCCGGGTCTCACTTACTTAACGTTCGTGAGGCAACGATGGCATGCGCAATGAGAAAACAGCGGTCTGGCCGTGGATGGCGGGGGTGGTACTGGTCGGCGGAGTAGGATTCCTGCTGCTGCGCGACCGTTTCGATACCGGCGCGTCTGGACGCGCCGATCCACCTGCGGCAGGCGCGCTGGCCGGCGGCGCAGCGGCGCCGGCCGCTGGCGCCGATCCGGCGGTGGCGCCCACACCGGTGCAACACCCGCTGGATATCGAGGCCGCGGCTGATCCCGCGCTGCCGCCCCTGCAGGACAGCGATGCAGCCGCGCTGGAGTCGCTGGCCGGGCTGCTGGGCGGCGAGGGCACGCTCGCGACGTTGCTGCGCGACCATGTCATCGCGCGGCTGGTCGGGCACATCAATCTGCTGGACAAGCCCAGCGTGCCGTCCAACGCGATCGCCGTCGCGCCATTGCCCGGTGGGCTGCAGGTTGACGCCGGTGCGGACGGGGAGCAGATCGCCGCAGCCAACGGCGCGCGCTACGCACCCTACGTGCAGGCCTTCACCGCCGTGGATGCTCAAGCACTGGCGCGCGCCTATCTGGGGTTCTACCCGCTTGTGCAGCAGGCCTACGGGGATCTGGGCGTGCGCGATGCATATTTCAACGATCGCCTGGTGGCTGTGATCGACCATCTGCTGCAGACTCCGCAGCCAGCGCGCCCCCTGGCCGTCACGCGTGACCCGCGCGGCCGCTACGCGTTCGTGGACCCTGCGCTGCAGGCGCGCTCGGTGGGACAGAAGGCCCTGCTGCGGCTCGACCTGGCCCAGCAACAGGCGGTGATGCAGCAGCTGCGTGCGCTGCGCGCGGCGATCACCCGCGGTTGAGCGCCGCGCGAAGGTGGCGGGGCAGGCCCCTGCCATCACCACGGGGGCTCGACAGGGCAGGGGCGATGCTGGCCGTTGGCTGACCAGTGCCGGACGCTCGTCGCAGACCCCCTTGAAACTGGCAGGGGCGCATCCGCATCTGATCGGTAGTGCCGGCGCGGCCGGCGTTTTCTGATTCGAGGGACTGACATGCGGATGGACAAGCTCACTTCGCGCTTCCAGCAGGCGCTGGCAGACGCCCAGTCGTTGGCCGTAGGCCGCGACAACACGATTGTTGAACCGGTGCACGTACTCCACGCCCTGCTGGAGCAGGCCGGTGGCAGCACGCGGCCATTGCTGGCACAGGCTGGCATCAATGTGCCTGTGCTGCGCGAGCGCCTGGACGAGGCGCTGGAGGCGCTGCCCAAAGTCACCGGCCAGGCTGGCAATCTTTCCATCGGCAATGACCTGGCACGCCTGCTCAACCAGACCGATAAACTGGCCCAGCAGCAGGGCGACGCGTTCATCGCCAGCGAGTGGTTCGTGCTGGCTGCGTTGGAAGACGGCGGTTCGCTGGGCATGGCGCTGCGCGCTGCTGGCGCCGACAAGGCACGCCTGCAGGCGGCCATCGACAAACTGCGCGGCGGCGAGAGCGTCCAGAGCGAGAACGCCGAAGAGCAGCGCCAGGCGTTGGAGAAGTACACCATCGACCTGACCGCGCGTGCCGAGAGCGGCAAGCTGGACCCGGTGATCGGCCGTGACGAGGAGATCCGCCGCACCATCCAGGTGCTGCAGCGCCGGACCAAGAACAACCCGGTGCTGATCGGCGAGCCCGGTGTGGGCAAGACCGCCATCGTTGAAGGCCTGGCCCAGCGCATCATCAATGACGAAGTGCCCGAGGGCCTGCGTGGCAAACGGGTGTTGTCGCTGGACATGGGCGCGTTGATTGCCGGTGCCAAGTTCCGTGGTGAGTTCGAGGAGCGCCTGAAGGGCGTGCTCAACGACCTGGCCAAGAACGAAGGTCAGATCATCCTGTTCATCGACGAGCTGCACACCATGGTCGGTGCCGGCAAGGCCGATGGCGCGATGGATGCCGGCAACATGCTCAAGCCGGCACTGGCACGTGGCGAGCTGCACTGCATCGGCGCCACCACGCTCGACGAGTACCGCCAGTACATCGAGAAGGATGCTGCGCTGGAGCGCCGCTTCCAGAAGGTGCTGGTCGGTGAGCCGAGCGTGGAGGACACCATCGCCATCCTGCGTGGGCTGAAGGAAAAGTACGCGCTGCACCATGGCGTGGAGATCACCGACCCGGCCATCGTTGCAGCGGCTACGTTGTCCAACCGTTACATCGCCGATCGCCAGCTGCCGGACAAGGCCATCGACCTGATGGACGAGGCGGCCTCGCGCATCCGCATGGAGATCGACTCCAAGCCTGAAGAGCTGGATCGCATCGAGCGGCGGTTGATGCAGTTGAAGATCCAGCGCGAGATGCTGAAGAAGGAGAAGGACGAGGCCTCGAAGCGGCGCCTGGCCGACCTGGAAGCGGACATCGATACGCTTGAACGCGAGTTCTCCGACCTCAACGAAATCTGGAAATCCGAGAAGGCGGCTCTGCAGGGCACCACGAAGGTCAAGGAACAGCTGGAGAAGGCCAAACTCGATCTGGAAGCGGCGCAGCGGCGGCAGGACTTCGCCAGGATGAGCGAAATCCAGTATGGCGTGCTGCCCAATCTGGAACGGCAGCTGCATGCCGCGCAGGAAGTGGAACGCAAGGATTTCAAGCTGGTGCAGGACCGGGTGACCGACGAGGAAATCGCCGAGGTCGTTTCGCGCTGGACCGGCATTCCGGTCAACAGGATGCTTGAGGGCGAGCGTGACAAGCTGCTGCGCATGGAGCAGATGCTGCACACCCGCGTGGTGGGCCAGGAGGAAGCGATCCGCGTCGTGTCCGATGCAGTGCGGCGTTCGCGCGCCGGCCTTTCCGACCCGGACCGTCCGAGCGGCTCGTTCCTGTTCCTCGGCCCGACCGGCGTGGGCAAGACCGAGCTGACCAAGGCGCTGGCCGATTTCCTTTTCGACTCGGCCGATGCCATGGTGCGCATCGACATGAGCGAGTTCATGGAGAAGCACAGCGTTGCGCGCCTGATCGGTGCGCCCCCGGGTTATGTCGGCTACGAGGAAGGCGGCTACCTCACCGAGGCCGTGCGTCGTCGGCCGTACAGCGTGATCCTGCTCGACGAGGTCGAAAAGGCGCATCCGGATGTGTTCAACATCCTGCTGCAGGTGCTGGATGATGGCCGCCTGACCGACGGGCAGGGGCGCACCGTGGACTTCCGCAACACGGTGATCGTCATGACCTCCAACCTGGGCTCGCACCAGATCCAGGACATGAGCGGCGATGACAGCCCGGAGGCCTACACCCAGATGAAGGCGGCGGTGATGGGGGTGGTCCAGGCGCATTTCCGCCCTGAGTTCATCAACCGGCTCGACGACATCGTGGTGTTCCATCCGCTGGACAAGCAGCAGATCCGGCAGATCGCGCGCATCCAGATGCGCGGGCTGGAAAAGCGGCTGGCCGAGCGCGGCCTGACGCTGTCGGTCAGTGATGCAGCCTTTGACCTGCTCGGCAATGTCGGCTTCGATCCGGTGTACGGCGCCCGTCCGCTGAAGCGGGCCATCCAGGCCCAGCTGGAGAACCCGCTCGCGCAGAAGATCCTCGGCGGGGAGTTCAGCAGCGGCGACACCATCGCGGTCGATGCCGCGGCGGGCAGGCTGGCGTTTGAACGCCGTTGAACCGCCTGCAGGCGCCCGTGCCCCATGCACGGGCGCCCCCGGCTGGCTACACGGCGACCGCTTCGCAGGTGGTGCGCCCGGGTGATTCGCGCACACAGGCTATGTCCTCTCCACGTGCCAGCGCACGCAGCTGCTGCGGCTCCAGGCTGTGCAGGCCCAGCCTGCGCAGTGTGCGGCTGCCCGAGGCCAGGGCGATGCGGTTGGCCTGAGCGGTCAGCTGGATCACCGCATCGATGGTAGGCGTCGCGACCCCCATGCGCCGCGCGAGTGCGCGCCACGGCGCCAGCACGTACGGCACGTCCTGCATCAGATAGCGGTGGGTGAGGCTCGCCGGCGCGCTCTTTCGCGAATTGTGCTCCACGCTCTCGCGGGCGAATTCGGCCAGCGAGCCGAAGCTTTGCCGGTAGTAGTCGTTCATCAGATCCAGCGCGGGCGACAGGGTGACCCCGAGACTGTCGGCGATCAGCAGACGCTCGGTATCCACCGACGCCATGACCCGGGCCACGCCGGCGGTCATACCTTCCCGGTAGAAGTGAAAGTCGCCGCCGGTGCTCTCGATGCGACCGGCATTCATCAGCACCGGGGTGGGGTGCATGACGCCGGTCACACAGCTCAGGCTGTTGGCCAGCACACTGGGCAGCCAGACCAGTGGCTGCGGGAACAGCGCTTCCACCGCCTGGCGCTGCTGCAGCCCCAGCGTGCCGAGTGCGGCGGCATACATCATGGCCTTGCGCCCTTTGATGTACACGGTGTGCCCGTTGGCACGGCACGAGAACGGCGAGGTGCTGGTTTCCACGATGGCCTGTGCATCCAGCCGATGGCGCGCGGCCAGCGCGAAGAAGTTGCCGGTGATGCAGACCAGCGTATGGCGGCGCAGGTCATGGCAGGCCAGAGATGTGATCAGTTCCTCGTGTGCGTAGGCGGGCAGGGTGATCAGCAGGCGGTCGGCATGTTCAAGGGCGCGCTGCAGGGAGGTGGTGGTGGCCGGTCGGCAGGTCGCCGAGCAGAGACCGTCGGCGCGCAGCAGCCCGGCGTGCTCGATGGCATCAAGCTGCCGCCGGTGGCAAGGATGGGCATGCAGCAGCACGTCGAAGCCGCGTGCGTGCAGATCGACCGCCAGTGCACAGCCACTGTGTCCGGCACCAAGGATGGAGATGCGTGGAAGCATGTCAGTCGCTCACCTGTGGGAAAGGAGCTCATCTTCATCAGCGTCCTGGCGGGCAGGCATCGGGGCACTGTGCTCCTGATGATCGGCGCAGTTCCGATTGCGTCGTCGGCAGGCCTAAAGCGTTGTCCGTTTTCGGACCGGAAGTGCCGCTTCCGTGATCGCCCGCCCGCATGGCCCGTGCGATGGCGCGCGTTCGAGTTGCCGCCGCCCATGTCGCGTTTGACCTTAAGGCCGCCCGGCGGCGCCGGCCGGGCCGGATGCAAGGCCATATGCGGCCTGAACAGGTCAATGTGTGCGCTGCGCGCCCACGCAACCGGCCGCAGCCGCAGCTGGTGGCGGGCAAGGCCTTGGGATGCAGCGCCTTATGCGGTAGCCGCTGTCGGGCAGGGCTGACAGACGTGGGTGCATCGCCGACGTCCCGCGCTGTTCGGTTCAGTCAGCGTGCATGGGGGCGCGCAGCCGGGCGATGATACTGCGCGTTCTCATGTCCCTGAAAGGAAGCCAGCGATGGCCCTGTTCCGTAGATCTTCATTGCTGCCGCTGTGGCTTCTGCTGACCGCTTCGTGCGCGGCTGTGGCGATGCCGCCGACCAAGGTGTCGGAACGGCTGGTCATGCCACCCACGCCCGGCTACGTCGCGCTTACCGAGTCGGTCAACCCGAGTGGCTCGCGCGTCATGCAGATGGTGCCGACCCATCAGTCTGCACAGAACTGGACCGATATGCTCAGCATCCACCAGGTGCTGGACCCATCGGGACAGGTGCCCGCGCCGCGCCAGTTTCTGACCCCCATCGAGGCCGGCTGGTTGAGGGCGTGCCCGGGGTCGACCAGCACCTGGCTGCGCGAGGGCGAGGAGGACGGCCATCGCTTCGCGCTGCTGATGCTGACCTGCCCGAACAACCCGGCCACGGGCAAACCGGAGCACGCCTGGTTGAAGGGCCTGCAGGGGGCGCACTCGCACTACGTGGTGCAGAAGGCGTTCCGCTATGTGCCACAGCGTGAGCAGACCCTGGAGTGGATGGCCTGGCTGCGTGGTACCGGCCTGTGCCGCCCGCGCGCCGATGGCCAGTGCCAGACCAGCGTGAGCGCTGCGCCCGCACGCTGAACCGTCCGCTCATGCCCGCGTGCCGGGTCCATATGGCCGTATGCCATCACCGGGCTGGTTGGCGTGTGCCAGGATGAAGATGCCTCTCCAAGGGCGTGGCAACGGGGTACCCGGCCGGTGCGGGCCGGCCGGGTACCCGTCCATCAGGTCGGCTCAGACCACCGGGATGCTGTCCTTGCCCAGCCCGCGATAGGGCGGCGTGGAGAGGATCATCTCGGCCAGTGAGTACGCGAGCTCGCGCTCGGCCATCACCGTGCCGTCGGCCCCGTGTTCCAGCAGATGCTTGACCTCCGCGTCGCTGTGCGCACGCGCCAGCAGGGTGAGGTTGGGATTGATCGCGCGCAGCTTGGCCAGCGCTTCGCCCGCCTCCAGCGGCTGCGGGATGGCCAGCACGGCGATCTTGGCGCGCTCAGGATGGGCCTCGGCCAGTACCTTGTCTGCCGCCGCGCTGCCACGGATGGCCGCGATGCCCTTGGCATGCGCGCTTTCCACGTGATCCTTGTTGTCATCGATGACCAGCACCGGCACGCCGCGATCGCTGAGTACCTGGGCAAGTTCACTGCCGACCCGACCGTAGCCGATCACGATGGCGTGTCCCTGCAGGTCGCGCGACGGACCAATGGCTTCCACCGGCTCGGCGGCCGCAGGCTGGCCCGCCAGCTGCCTGGCCTGCCAACGATCCAGCAGGCCGAATACCAGCGGATTGAGCATGATCGACACCAGCGCACCGGCCAGCACCAGCGACTGGCCGCTGGGTGGCAGGATCTTCAACGCAACGCCGAGGCCGGCGATGATGAAGGCGAACTCGCCGATCTGCGCCAGGCTGGCCGAGATGGTCAGCGCCGTGCTGGTGGGATGGCCGAACGCACGCACGATGAAGAACGCGGCGGCTGACTTGCCGACCATGATGATGGCGACGGTGGCCAGTACCTGCCAGGGGTGCTCAATGAGGATGTTCGGGTCGAACAGCATGCCGACCGACACGAAGAACAGGACCGCGAATGCATCGCGCAGCGGCAGCGAGTCATGGGCAGCCTTGTGGCTGAGCTCGGACTCGTTGAGCAGCATGCCGGCAAAGAACGCGCCCAGCGCGAACGACACGCCGAACAGCATGGCCGAGCCGAACGCCACGCCCAGCGCGATGGCCAGTACCGACAGGGTGAACAGCTCGCGCGACCCGGTACCGGCGATGCGCTCGAGCACCCACGGGATGACGCGCCGGCCGACCACCAGCATCACCGCGACAAACAGACCCAGCTGTACGAAGGTCCAGCCGATCTGCGCCAGCACACTGCCGACACTATGGTTCTGCTGGCTCGCATCCTCGCCGAACACGCCCGCCAGCACCGGCATCATCACCAGGGCCAGCACACACGCCAGGTCCTCGACGATCAGCCAGCCCACCGCGATCTTGCCGCGCAGCGTTTCCAGCAGCCGGCGTTCTTCCATCGCGCGCAGCAGCACAACGGTACTGGCGGTGGCCAGCGAGAACCCGAACACGATGCCATGGATTGCCGGCCAGCCCATCAGGCTCGCCACACCCCAGCCGAGCAGCGTGGCCACCGTGATCTGGCCGATGGCGCCGGGAATGGCGATGGCCTTGACCGCCATCAGATCTTTCAGCGAGAAATGCAGGCCGACGCCGAACATCAGCAGCATCACCCCGATCTCGGCCAGCTGGTTGGCCAGCGCCTGGTCGGCGACGAAGCCCGGTGTGAAAGGACCGACGACGATGCCGGCGACAAGGTAGCCGACCAGCGGCGACAACCGCAGTTTGTTGGCCAGGGCGCCGAACACGAAGGCGAGACCAAGGCCGACGGCGATCATGTTGATCAGGGCGGTGTCATGGTGCATCGGCACTCGCAGGCAGGAACGGGGGTGTTCCGATTTTCACCGATGGCGCCGGATCCGGCAAACCGGCAGCGCATGGGGGGGCAGCCAACGGCTGGGCCCCTGGTGGCTGGCGGTTGGAGCCAGAGCCGAAGCCGAAGCGGTTTCATGGGGAGGCCGGGCGGGTTGGGTTGCTGGGGATCGGCAAGAACTGCATCCATGCGTGCCTCGGCGAGCGCCATCCAGGCGCTCGACGTCCCCATCAACCCAACCCGCCCGGCCTTTGACAGGTCTGCGCGTGTGCCAGCCCCCGAAGATAAGAAGAAAATCAGAAACACGGCCGACCGAGGTCGGCCGCCAATCAGAATCAGAATCAAAAGCTGGATCCAGATCCAGATCCAGATCCAGATCCAGATCCAGATCCAGATCCAGATCAACATGGGTGACGACCGTTCGCCGGCGCTGCCAACCGTCGCCGGCATGTGTCGAAGGTGGGACGGGATGGGTTTGTGGGGGTGTGGAGCGCCAGGGGCCGGACGCATGCGTCCGGCGGGTTGGGCAGGAGCCCAACCCCGGTCTTGCCGTATGCGCAGGACGGCGCATACGCGCAAGGCGCGAGACAAGGCCCGCAGGGTGAGGGCGCTTTGCTTGCGAAGCACTGCTTCGCAAGCGCCCGAACGCACAGCCGCCATGCGGCTGGGCCGGACCCCGAAGGGGCAGTTTTTGCCGTCCCCCACAAGCCCATCCCGTCCCGCCAAACGCAGAACAGCGCAGAGCCGACGCTTCGGCTCTACGCTGTTGCTGTTGCTTGGGCTGTTGCTTGGGCTGTTGCTGCAGGCGGGTGCAGGGCCGCAGGCCCTGCAACCCAATCCAACTTACCAGGTGTACTTGATCCGGCCGTACACGTAGGCACCATTGAACCCGAACGGCGAATAGTTGCTGTAAGGCAGCATCCCCCACGTCGAGTTCTGCAGGTCGGCGGTGCGGTCCGGGTACTCGTCCAGCAGGTTGTCCGCGCCGAGCGTCAGTGTCCAGTTCTGGCTCGGCTTGTAGCTGGCCGATGCATCGAGCACCCACTTCGCATCGTAGGTCTGGTCACGTGCCGCGGTAGCCGAATTGCGCACCGTGAAGCTGCCGTAACGCGTAGCGGCCAGGCCGACCTCCCAGTGGTCCGAGCGCCAGGTCCCGCTCAACACCGATTTGTCGTGCGGGTAGCTGTCCTCGATGCGGCCCAGCTCGTCGCGGCCGATCAGCGACTGGGTGATGCCCAGCCCGGCGAACACCGCCGGCGAGCCGCTCACCTTCTTCACTTCGGTGTCGTTGTAGCTGTAGGCCGCCGTCAGTTCCAGGCTGCTGGCGGTGAAGGGCACGGTGTAGCTGGCCACCGCATCGACGCCGCGGGTGCGCGTGTCCAGACCGTTGGTGAAATAGGAGAAGGCAGTGACCTGCGGCAGGCCCAGGCCGCTGAGCAGGCTGGCCACCGCCGGGTTGCCGCTGACGGTGACGTTGGACGACAGCGCGATGCGGTCGTCGATGTCGATCTGGTAGGCGTCCACGGTCAGGTACAGGCGGTCCACCGGCTGCAGCACCAGACCCAGGCTGTAGGACGTTGAGGACTCGGCCTTCAGCGGTGCCGAGCCCAGCGCCTGCGCCGCGGCGCTGGCGGCCGGGAAGGTGCCGCGTTCGACGAACTCGCCGTTGACGATGGTGCTGGTCACCGCCTGGTAGCCCTGCTGGGCCAGTGCCGGCGCGCGGAAGCCGCTGGCCGCGGTGGCGCGCAGGGCCAGCTTGTCGGTGAATGCATAGCGCGCCGACAGCTTGCCCGAGACCTTGTCGCCGAAGTCCGAATAGTCTTCGTAGCGACCGGTGATGCCCGCCGAGAAGCGATCGGTCAGGTCGGCTTCCAGGCCGGCATAGACCGCGTAGTTGTCGCGGTCGGTGTGGACCTCGTTGATCGGGGTGAAGCCGGCAAAGCCCTGCGCACCGCTGCCGGTGTAGGAGCTGAGCTCGCCTGCGGTCTGGTCCCACTTCTCGCGACGGTATTCACCGCCGAAGGACAACGTGACCGGATAGGCCAGTCCCCAGTCCAGCGCTCGGGTGAAGTCGGCATTGAAGATGTCCTGCTGGTACTTCAACGCGCCATCGTAGAAGTCGCGCGGGCTGTCCACGCCCAGTGCGTAGTTGATCGAGTTGCGCGTGTTGAACTTCAGGCTGTTCTCACCGTGGTTGACGCTCACATCCCAGGTCCAGCCTCCGGCGGTGCTGCCTTTCACCCCGGCTACCACCGAGCGGTCCCTGGCATCCTGGTTGATCTGCGGCACGTAGCCGTCCGGGTAGATCTGCGCCAGCAGGGCGCTCTGACCACTGTGGTTGGGCGAGCGGTAAAACGCGAAGGAGGTGATGTCGCGGTTGCTCACCAGCGCATTGGCGTACGCGCTGACGTTGTCGGTGAAGGCGAAGCTGGCGTTGGCCGAGGCCGCGACCGTATCGACCTGCGGGTCGCCGACCACAAAGGTGGTTTCACCCACGGCGGGGAAGTTGCCGGTGTTCGGCGTGGTGCCGCGGTAGGGGCCCGCGCGGTTGCTCTCGTCCTGCTGGCTGATCTGGCCGGCCACATGCAGGCTGCCACGGCCCTGGCCGAAGCTCACACCGGCATCGCCGGAAAGCTGGTTGCGGTTGCCGTCGCCGGCCGAGTACTGGCCATGGTCGATGGCCAGGCTGCCGCCGCTGTCGCTGCCCTTGAGCACGATGTTGACCACACCGGCGATGGCATCGGAACCGTACTGGGCCGACGCGCCGTCACGCAGCACTTCGACCCGTTCGATGGCCGCGATCGGAATGGCATTGATGTCCACCGGTGCCGAGCCGCGACCGATCGTGCCGCTGACGTTGATCATGGCCGAGCTGTGGCGGCGCTTGCCGTTGACCAGCACCAGCACCTGGTCCGGTGACAGGCCGCGCAGCTGCGCGGGGCGCACGCCGCTGGTGCCATCTACCAGCGCAGGGCGCGGAAAGTTGAGCGAGGGCAGCGCGCGCGACAACGCCGTAGCCAGCTCGCCGGTGCCGGTAGCGGTGAGCGTCTCGGGCGTGATGATGTCGATCGGCGACTGCGACTCGGCCACGGTGCGGTCGGCCACGCGGGTGCCGGTGACGATCACCGTGTCGAGGGTGTTGGGGCTCTGCTGGGCCATCGCCGGTGCGGCGCCAGCGGCGAGGATGGCGATGACGGCGGAAGCGAGTGGACGGGTCTTGCGGTTCATCAGGACGTGGCTCCGGGGGCGGGGGAGACACCGGGGTGGGCGCGGACCAGCGCAAGGCCGGTCCTGGAGGCGCTGGCCACCACGGTGTCCATTATCGGAACATGCGCTGCTGGTACAGCTTGTCAAATCCCGCGAGCGGTAAGAAACCTTGTAGTAGCGGTGATCTGGCGCGCTGTTCACGCGGGGAGGGCAGTTCCCCGGAAGCGCGACCGGCGGCCAGGGAGGAGAGATGGACCGCCGGCACGTGCTCCGGGATACGTCAAGTATTCGTTAACGCTAGAATTACGTCGCAGGAACTGTGCTCACGAGCATATTCCATTCCGTTATATGGACTCCCCAGAATGATCTCCCTTCGTAATTTCGCCTTGCGCCGTGGCGAGCGGCTGCTGTTGTCCAACGTCGACCTGACCCTGCACGCCGGTTACCGCGTGGGTGTCGTCGGCCGTAACGGAGCCGGCAAGTCCAGCCTGTTTGCTGCGGTCAAGGGCGAGCTGGAAGCCGACAAGGGCGACGTCGATCTGCCCGGCAAGGTGCGCATCGCCAGTGTCGCGCAGGAAACGCCTTCCCTGCCTGATCCGGCCCTGAGCTTCGTGCTCGGCGGCGATGTCGAGGTGGCGGCCGTGCTCGCCGAAGAAGCGGCCGCAACCGCGCGCGAGGACTGGGAAGCAGTGGCCGAGGCCCATACGAAGATGGCCGAGCTGAATGCCTACGACGCCGAGGCGCGTGCCGGCAAGCTGCTGCACGGCCTGGGCTTCCCGGCCGAGACCCATTCGCGGGCGGTGTCTTCGTTCTCCGGCGGCTGGCGCGTGCGGCTGAATCTGGCGCGCGCGCTGATGATGCCCAGCGACCTGCTGCTGCTCGACGAACCCACCAACCACCTTGACCTGGATGCGGTGTACTGGCTGGAACAGTGGCTGCTGAAGTACCCCGGCACGCTGCTGCTGATCTCGCACGACCGCGAGTTCCTCGACAACGTGGCCACCCACACCCTTCATCTGCATGGCGGTGGCGCCAAGCTCTATACCGGCGGCTACACCGACTTCGAGCGCCAGCGTGCCGAGCAGCTGCGCCAGCAGCAGATCGCCCACGAAAAGGAACAGGCCGAGCGCGCCCATCTGCAGAGCTTCATCGACCGTTTCAAGGCCAAGGCATCCAAGGCCGCGCAGGCGCAGAGCCGGATGAAGCGGCTGGAGAAGCTGGCGGGCACCGAGGCGGTGCGCGCCGAGCGCGAGTTCCGCATCGAGCTTTCGCCGCCGGCCAAACTGCCGTTCTCGCTGATCCGTCTCAATCACGTCGAGGCCGGCTACGGCAGCGATGCCGTCATCCTGCACAACGTAGGCTTCGGCCTGGAAGCCGGTCAACGCATCGGCCTGCTGGGCCCCAACGGCGCGGGCAAGACCACCCTGGTCAAGACCCTGGTCGGCGAGCTGCAGCCCATTGCCGGTGAGCGCATGGCCCACCCGGACCTGCGCATCGGCTACTTCGCCCAGCACACGGTGGAGTCGCTGCATGAAGGCCAGTCGCCGATGGATCACATGCGCGAGATCGACAAGGAGGCAACCAACCAGTCGTTCCGCGATTTCCTCGGCAAGTGGAACTTCCCCGGCGACCGCGCGTTCGAGCCGGTGGACGGCTTCTCCGGTGGTGAACGCGCGCGCCTGGCGCTGGCACTGATCGCCTGGCAGCAGCCCAACGTGCTGCTGCTCGACGAACCGACCAACCACCTTGACCTGGAGATGCGCGAGGCACTGGCCGAGGCGCTGAGCGATTTCGACGGCGCGATCGTGATGGTCTCGCACGACCGCCACTTGATCGGTCTGGTCTGCGACACCTTCTGGCGCGTGGCCGATGGCGTGGTCGAGCCGTTCGACGGTGACCTGGACGAGTACGCGGCGTGGCTGCGCACGCGGCCGCAGGCACAGGGCACCAAGGTGCGCATGGAACAGGCGGCTGAGCCGGTGGTGGCGGTGAAGACCGCCCCCGTAGCGCAGGTGGTGTCGAAGAAGCCGGTCAATCCGCACAAGCTGGCCACGGCCGAGGCCAGGGTCGCCGAACTTGAAGCGAGCCTGGCCGAGCTGGACCGTCAACTGGCCGACCCGGCCAACTACGCCGATGCCACGCGCATGGCGGTGCTGGGGCGCGACCGCGAAACGACGGCCTCCCAGCTGGAAAAGGCCGAGGCGGCGTGGATGGAGCTGATGGGCTGACGGCGCCACGGCGCGGGCGATGGCTGTCGGTTGGTGACGACCGTTGGTCGTGGTAGGTGACGACCGTTGGTCGTCACGCTGTTGCCCCGGCTCCTGCGACGCGGTGCTCTGCTTTTGCCGCCGCAGGCTGCGAAACAGATAATGAGCGTCCGCAAGCAGGAGGTCACCCATGATCGCGCGCCGTCAATTTCTGCACTACACCGCGGCTGCGGCGACCGCGCCGCTGCTCGGATCGACCTCGGTGCAGGCTGCAGCGCCATCGTCGCCCGCGCGCACCTTTGCCACCGCCACCGGGTTTGCGGCGCTGGAACAGGCCTGCGCAGGTCGCTTGGGCGTGGCGGTACTGGCGGCCGGTGCCGAGGGCAGCGGACACGTGCTGGGCGGGCACCGGCTGGATGAGCGCTTCCCGCTGTGCAGCACCTTCAAGGCGTTGCTGGCGGCCAGCATGCTGGATCGCGCGGCGCAGTCGCCGGCGCTGCTCGAACGGCGCCTGTCCGTGACCGCTGCCGATCTTCTGGAGTACGCGCCGGTGACCCGGCGCCACGTCGGCAAGACCATGACGGTGCGTGACCTGTGCCGGGCCACGGTGACCACCAGCGACAACACCGCGGCCAATCTGCTGCTGGATGCGTTCGGCGGGCCGCCGGCACTGACGGCATTTCTGCGCGGCCTGGGCGACACCGTGACCCGGTGCGACCGTCGCGAACCCGAATTGAACCTGTTCACGCCCGATGATCCGCGTGACACCACGACGCCGCGGGCGATGGCAACCACGCTGGCACGGCTGGCCAACGGGGCGGTGCTGGCACCGGCCGCGCGTCAGCAATGGGCCGATTGGCTGATCGACAACCAGACCGGTGATGCCTGCCTGCGCGCCGGGCTGGGCAGCCGCTGGCGGGTAGGGGACAAAACCGGCGCCAACGGCGAAGGCGCGCGCCACGATGTGGCAGTGCTGTGGCCGCTCGGCGGTGGGTCCACCCACGTGGTCGTTGCCTACCTGCAGGCCGGCGGCATCAGTTTTGACGAGCGGGCCGATGTACTGGCCCAGGTCGGGCGCATTGCCGCGGCAATGATCGGGTAGCGTGCGGACCGGAGCACCGACGGGGTAGCAGCGGGGCAGAGCCCCGCTCTACGTGGGGGACGGTCAGTTGGCTTGATCGCTGGCCTGTACGGCGTCGAGGAAGTCACGGCCCCAGCGGTCCACGTCGTAGTACTCGACGATGCCCTGCAGCTGGCGCAGGCGGCCGACCGCTTCTTCTTCCGGCATCGACAGCGCCTGCATCAGCCCAGCGGCCAGATCAGCCGGATCGTGTGGATTGGTCAGCACGGCGCCCTTCAGTTCGGCGGCGGCACCGGCGAACTCGCTCAGCACCAGTACGCCGCTGGACCCTTCGATGCCCTGGGTGGCGACAAACTCCTTGGCCACCAGATTCAAGCCGTCGCGCAGCGGGGTGATCCACATCACCTGGGCGGCGGCATAGTGCGCCACCACCTGCTCGAACGGCAGCGCCTGGGCGAAGAAGCGCACGGGGGTCCAGTCCAGCCGCGAGAAGCGCCCGTTGATCCGACCCACCGCCTGCTCGATCTGGTTCTGCAGCGTGCGGTACACAGTCATCTCGCGCGCGGCCGGCACACAGACCATCAGCAGGGTGACCTTGCCCTGCTGCTCGGGATGCTGTTCCAGCACGCGCTCGAAGGCCTCCAGCTTGGCCAGTGTGCCCTTGGTGTAGTCCAGCCGCTCCACCGAGAGCACCAGCTTGCGCGCACCGATTTCGCGGCGCAGCTTGAAGATGTCGTTGCGCACGTCGCTGCGCGCCAGCACCTGCCGGATGCGGCCGATATCGGTGCCGACCGGGTGCGCACCGAGGGCCACGTCACGGTCGCCGACACGCAGGCGGGTGGTCATCGTGTCCAAGCCCACCGCACAGCCGAAGGTGAGGAAACGCGGTGCACAGTTCTCCCATGCCAGCCGCTCGGCGGGCATCGCACCGCGCACCACGTCCACGAAGTTTTCCACCTGGCGCGGAATATGGAAGCCGATGTAGTCACAGCACAGCAGGCTGCCGATGATCTCGCGGCGCCAGGGCACCACGTTGAACACATCGGCCGAGGGGAAATAGGTGTGATGGAAGAAGGCGATCTTCACGTCCGGGCGCAGTTCGCGCAGGTAGGCCGGCACCATCCACAGGTTGTAATCGTGGATCCAGACGGTGGCGCCATGCGCCGCTTCGGCGGCGGTGGACTCGGCAAAACGCCGGTTGACCTTGAGAAACACCTGCCAGTCGTCTTCGCGGAAGCGCGCGCGTTCCCAGAACACATGCAGCATCGGCCAGAACGCCTCCTTGGAGAAGCGCTTGTAGAAGATGTCCACCTCCTGCCGGCTGAGCGGTACGCGCGCGGCGCGCAGGGTCGGGTACTGCTCCGGATCGACCTGCAGGTGACGCTGGAACGGACGGTGTCTGGGGTCGTCGATGCCCCAGGCAATCCAGCTGCCTTTCTGTCCACCTTTGAAGAAGCTCAGCAACGAGGGAATGATGCCGTTGGGCGAGCGTGGCGGACGCTGCACCAGCTTGCCGTCCTCGATCGCCTCGTCAAACGGCAGGCGGTGATAGACCATCAGCAGTTCAGCGCCCTCGGCGCGCGTGGTGTCGCGCGGCCGCAGGTGCGGGTCATCCTTGGACAGCAGGCCGAAGTGGGCGATGGCTTCGAGGATGCCGCCACAGCCTGGCGCCTGTGCATGCAGGGTGCGCGGCTGGCCTTCGGTGGCCTGCAGCAGCGCCGGTTCGGAACGGCCGACGCAGACGCCACGGAAGCCGGCCACGTACATGGAAAGATCATTGAGGGTGTCACCGGCCACCAGGATGCGCTCGCGCGGCAGTTCCAGCTGGCGGGCCAGTGCGGCCAGGGTGCGCCCCTTGTCGGTGCCAGGCGGCAGGATGTCCAAGTAGCGCTCTGCCGAGTACAGCACATCGCAGCCCAGGCGCGCGGCAGTCTGCTCGATCTGCGTACGCAGCGGTGCCAGCGTCTGCGGGTCGCAGAAATACGAGCAGCGTCGCTCCTGCGGTACGTCCTGGCGCTGCAGTGCAGTGAACGGCCGCATGGCTTCGGCGACGACCTGCTCGCCGGGCCAGTGCGCGTCGATCATCGACTGCAGGGGTTGCAGCGGCTGCAGGGTGTGGCCATCGACGATCGTCGCGCCGACGTCGCAGACGATGTAGTCCGGGCGCGGAATGGAGGGGTCGGAGAGCAGCGGCATCACCGCTTCCAGGCCACGGCCGGTGATGAAGATCAGGGAGATGCCAGGATGGCGGTCAATGAGGCGATACAGGCGTTGACGCTGTTCGCTGCTGCCAGCCAGGAAAGTGCCATCAAGATCGGTGGCCAGGACCAGCTGGGGATCGGCCGCGCTCGGCGCGGCGGAGGGGGCGGGGGGCAGGGTGGTTACTTCAACAGTCAATGCACTTCCTTTTCTTCGTGGATGGGAGATTCGGTTTCAGGCATCAGTTCCAGGGCTGACGGCGTGGTACGCAGCATCGGGCGGAACGGCGCCGGGTGCGGGCGCAGGCGTGTGTGGCGCAGCAGGCGCATGCCCACGAACGCGGCCAGGCACAGCAGCACGGTGGCGAAGTACAGCGGCAGCGCCGGGGCGCCAACGCGGTCCATCAAGGTGCCGGCCAGCGCAGGGCCAATGGCTGCACCCACGCCATGCACCAGCAGCAGGCTGCTGCAGCCGGACAGCAGATCCTCGCCGGGCAGGTAATCGAGCATGTGAGCGACGGCGAAGGGGTACAGCGCGAACACCAGCCCGCCGTAGCAGAACACGAGCCCGAACATCAGGTGCAGCTGCTGCTGGATCGGCGGCAGTGCGGCGAACACGGCCACCACCGCAGCTGCCAGGCTCAGGCACAGCAGGCCGATGCGCCGATCGTGGCCGTCGCTGATGCGCCCCAGCGGCCACTGCAGCAACGCGCCGCCGGCGATGGCCACCAGCATGAACAAGGGCACGCCGTCGTCGCGTACACCAATCTGCACCGCAAACACCGGCAGCAGGCCCCAGAAGGCCCCCATCGCCAGGCCGGACAACCCCGCCGCAACGGTGGCCACCGGCGCCACCGCATACAGCCGGGCCAGCGTCAGCCGCGGCACGCTGGGCACCTCCGGCTGCTGCAGCCGTGTGGCGGTGACCGGCAGCATGGCCGCGCAGATCAGCAGCGCGATGACCGTGAACAGCGTGGCCGCAGCGGGGCTGCCGATCATCAGCAGCACCTGGCCCAGTGCGAGCGCGGACAGGTTGACCATCATGTACAGCGAGAACACGCGGCTGCGCCGCTGCGGGTCGGGCTCAGCGTTGAGCCAGCTTTCAATGACGGTGTACAGGCCCACCAGTGCGATACCGGTAACCACCCGCAGCAACCCCCAGCCCCATGGCGAGACCCACAGCGGATGCAGCAGCACGGCCATCGTGGCCAGGGCTGCATGGAAAGCAAAAGCCCGGCTGTGGCCGATGCGGCGGATCAGCGGCGGCGCGGTAAAGGTGCCGATGAAGAAGCCGGCGAAGTAGCCGGACATCACCCAGCCCAGCGCATTGGCACTGAAGCCTTCGGCGCCGCCGCGAACGGCCAGCAGGGTGCCGAGCAGACCGCTGCCGGTAAGCAGCAGCCCGACGCCGAGCAGCAGGGCAGTCAGCCGCAACATGGGTGCGACCTTCGTGGGGAAGGTTGAGCAGACACGTTTCCTACCTTAACACAGCGTCGTAAACGCCCCGTGTGCAGTACGCCATGCGGGGTCTGTTGCGGCGGTCATCGCCGGCGGCTGCACGTCGTAAACCCTGCAACAGGAAAACCCTGTCGGCATCGCAATTTGCGCACACCGGCCAAGCTGGCTAGGGTGTGGCCATGAACATGTTCCGATTTGCTCCGATTCTGATGCTGGCGCTGGCTGGTTGTTCGGCTGGTTCCAAGGACAGCGCCGAGCGCGCGCTGGCCAACGCGCCGGCCGACGCCTTCCTGGCCGCCGTCGCCGCCCATTGTGGCAAGGCGTATGAAGGCACGATCGTGGAAGACAACCCGGTGTCGCAGACGGCACCTGATCCGTTCGCCGGCAAGAAGCTGGTCATGCATGTGCGCGGCTGCGAGGATCCGTCGCGTGAGCTGCGCATTCCGTTCCATGTCGGTGATGACCATTCGCGCACCTGGGTACTCAGCCGGACCGACCACGGCCTGCGGCTCAAGCATGACCATCGCCACGAAGACGGCAGCATGGACGCGATCACCCTGTACGGCGGCGACAGCCGCATCCCCGGCACGGTGCAGCGTCAGGAGTTCCCGGCGGATGCCGATTCGGTGGCGATGTTCCGCAAGGCGGACATGCTGGCGTCCACGCAGAACACCTGGGCGATGGAGATCGAGCCGGACCGGGAGTTTGTCTACGAGCTCACCCGCCCGGACGGGCGGCGCTTCCGCGTCGTGTTCGACCTGACCCGCGAAGTGCCGTTGCCGCCGGCGCCATGGGGCGCGGGCACGCCCTGACCGGCAGATGCAGAGCTGACCCCACGGTCGGCTGCTCTCCGGTCAGATCGGAGTAGCCCTGCCGCTGCGGTCGTAGAGCCGACCCTATGGTCGGCTGCTCTCTGGTCAGGTCACGATAGCCCCACCGCGCTGCGCTCGAAAGCCGACCGTGGGGTCGGCTCTACCCCCGCCAAACCGCGCAGGACGCGCCGCGCGCGGTGCTACCGGGTGCCGAAGCGGGCGCGGCAGCCGCCGCTGACCCACAGTGCATTGTCCCGGTAGCCCCAGTTGCGGCCTTCCATGCAGGCCGTGGCGGAGAGCTGCTGTACCAGCACCGGTCGGCCCTGCCGCGCATCCCAGGCGCAGGTGCGCTGGCGCTTGTTGTCGCTGGCACAGGTCACGCTGTAATCGTTGCGGCCGCCTGCTCCGGGGCCCCAACCGCCATGCCCGCGTGCCGGGCCGAATTCGGCGCGGCAGCCGCGGCTCACCCATACCTGTCCGTTGCGTGCGCCCCAGCTCTGCCCTTCGGTACAGGGCGATCCGGAAAGCTGGCGCACCAGGCGCGCGCCCGGCCAGCCCGTGCTGCAGACCCGCTCGCGGTTGTTCTGGCTTTCGCAGCGCACCACGGCGTCGCTACCGGGTCCGTTGCCGGGTCCGTGCCCGTCGCCGTTCCAGTCACCGTTACCATTGTGCCCGTTCCAGTGACCTCCGTGCTGCCCGCCCTGGCCGCGCAGCGAACTGGCGATGTCCTGCCTGATGCGGGCAAAACCCCAGCCCGAATCCACCTGCGCCAGGTAGAACTGCAGCTGGTCGTCGGGAATGCGACGGTTGTTGGACTGGTCCGCATACTCCTGTCGGATCACCCGGGCACGGTCGTTGGGTGAAAGCTGGGCGAGGTTTTCCGGCGCGTAGGCGCGCGTGCTGATCTGGGCGGAGGCGAGGGGAGCGGTGCAGGCAAGCGCGGCGGCCAGGCAGGCCGTGGTCCAACGATTCATGGCGGCAACCCCAACAAGGTGGTGGTGGGCGACTATAGGGACCACCACGATCAAGCCGATGTGTAGACCAACCCAGGCCCCGGACGGGCGGGGGGGATTTGCTCCGGCCGGGGCTGGGCCGCAGAATACGGAGGTTTCCGGCCCCGGTTTGGCGGCCGGCGTTCTCCAGCGGAGCTTTTTCCCCCATGCGTACCCACTTCTGCGGCCTGGTCGATGAGACCCTGATTGGCCAGACTGTCACCCTCGCCGGCTGGACCGACGTGGCCCGTAACCAGGGCGGCGTCTGCTTCATCGACCTGCGCGACCATGAGGGCATCGTGCAGGTGACGGTCGAGATCGACAACGCAGAGGTGTTCGCGGTGGCCGCTGGGCTGGGCTATGAAGACGTGCTGCAGGTTGAGGGCGTGGTGCGCGCGCGCCATGCGGTCAACGAAAAGATGGCCACCGGCAAGGTGGAAGTCATTGCCAGCCGGATCACCGTGCTCAACAAGGCGGCGCCGCTGCCGTTCCACGCGCACGAGAACCCGGGCGAGGAAACCCGCCTGAAGTACCGTTACCTGGACCTGCGCCGCCCGGAAATGCAGCGCATGCAGCGCACCCGCATCAAGCTGGTGCAGGCTCTGCGCCGCCATCTGGACGGGCGCGGTTTCCAGGACATCGAGACCCCGATCCTGACCAAGGCCACCCCGGAAGGTGCGCGCGACTTCCTGGTGCCGGCGCGCATGCATCCGGGCGAGTTCTACGCGCTGCCGCAGAGTCCGCAGCTGTTCAAGCAGATCCTGATGGTGGCCGGCTTCGACCGCTACTATCAGATTGCCCGCTGCTTCCGCGATGAGGCCCTGCGTGCCGATCGCCAGCTGGAGTTCACCCAGCTGGACATGGAGTTCGCCTTCGTCCGCGAGCGCGACGTGCAGGATTTCGTCGAGGACATGATCCGCTCGATCTTCAAGGAAGTGGTGGACGTCGAGCTTGACGCCAGCTTCCCGCGCATGACCTGGGCCGAGGCAATGCGCCGCTATGGCTCGGACAAGCCGGACCTGCGCATCGCGCTGGAACTGGTGGACGTCGCTGAACTGGTCAAGGACAGCGGCTTTGCCGTGTTCACTGCCGCAGCCAACGATGCCGACGGCCGCGTCGCGGCACTGCGCATCCCCGGCGGCGGCAGCCTCTCGCGCAAGCAGATTGACGAGTACGCTGCGCATGCGGCCAAGTACGGTGCCAAGGGTCTGGCTTACATCAAGATCGCCGACAACGGCGAGGTCAGCTCGCCGATCCAGAAGTTCTTCGACGAAGCGGCGTTCCAGGCGCTGCTGGCCCACGTCGGTGCCGGCAACGGCGACATCGTGTTCTTCGGTGCCGGTGGCTATAACAAGGTCTCCGACTTCATGGGCGCCCTGCGCCTGAAGGCGGGCAAGGACTTTGGCCTGGTCGCCGACGGCTGGCGTCCGCTGTGGGTCACCGACTTCCCGATGTTCGAATGGGACGAGGAGGAGCAGCGCTACGTGGCCCTGCATCATCCCTTCACGGCGCCGGCGGTGGATGACATCGCCGACCTGCGGGCGCATGCGCGCACTGCGGTGTCGCGCGGCTACGACATGGTGCTCAACGGCAACGAGATCGGCGGCGGTTCGATCCGTATCCACCGTCCTGAAATGCAGAGTGCGGTGTTCGAGCTGCTGGGCATCGGTGCCGAAGAAGCCCAGGCCAAGTTCGGCTTCCTGCTCGACGCGCTGAATTACGGCGCGCCGCCGCACGGCGGCATTGCCTTCGGCATCGACCGTATCGCCGCGCTGATGGCCGGCACCGAGTCGATCCGCGACGTCATTCCGTTCCCCAAGACCACCGGCGCCCAGTGCCTGATGACCGACGCGCCGTCGCCGATCGCCGATCCCCAGTTGGCCGAGGTACACATCCAGGTTCGCCCCAAAACCCCCTGAGCAGGAGCTGCTGCTGATGACCGGATTCGCGTTTTCGCTGGAGTGGGAAAAGCTGGGCAATGAAGGGTCCGAGCCCGGACTGGTTACCGAGCGCGCCCGCGTGTTCGGTGGTTGGCTGGTGCGTGTGGGCAGCAGCCCGGCGACCATGGCCCTGACCTTCGTCGTTGATGGCGAAGGCCGCTGGGACGGCGAGGACTTCGGCGTCGAGGATTACGAAGACGACGAGGACGAGTACGAAGAGGACGAGGAAGAAGAAGGCGACGAGGACGAGGAAGACGAGGAAGAAGACGACGACGACGACGTCGAGGAAGACGACGCCCAGGCCGGCAAGGCCTGATTGCCCCGTCGCCGCCATGTACGCCATCCGCCGTGCCACCGTCGAGGACGCGCCGACCCTGTCGGCGCTCGCCGCGCGCACCTTCACTGAAACCTTCGGGCATCTCTACCGCAGCGAGGATCTGCAGCACTTCCTGCAGACCTCCTATGACGTGCAGCGCCAGCGGGTGATCCTGCAGCATCCGGATTACGCGGTGTGGCTGCTTGAGCTGGACGGGGTGGCCATCGGCCACGCCGCGGCCGGCCCGTGCGGGCTGCCGCATCCGCAGGCGCAGGCCAGTGACGGTGAGCTCAAGCGGCTGTATCTGGTCAAAGCGCAGCAGAGCTGTGGCTGGGGCAGCCGACTGCTGGAAACAGCACTGGCCTGGCTGGAGCGCGACGGGCCACGCACGCTGTGGCTGGGCGTGTGGTCGGCGAACTTCGGCGCCCAGCGTTTCTATGCGCGCTATGGCTTTGAGAAGGTCGGCGAGTACCTGTTCCCGGTCGGCGAGAGCAAGGATCTGGAGTTCATCATGCGCCGCACGCCGCGAGCGGACTGAACCGACTTGGGCTTTTTCCACTTGCCAGGCCTGCCAGCCGATCGTGATTCGACCCTGCCCCAGGTGCTGCTGCTGCATGGCATCTGGAATGCCCGCGCGTGGGTCGGCCCATTGGCCTGGCGGCTGCGCGCGCGCGGTTTCCAGGTCCAGGTGTTTGGCTATCCCAGCGTCTTCGGCGGGCCGGATATTGCCGTGCCCCTGCTGCTGCAGCGCCTGCAGCGGATGGCGCAGAGCGGCCCGCTCGCGCTGGTCGGCCACAGCCTCGGCGGCCTGCTCGCGCTGGAGGCCTTGCGCCGTCAGCCGCAGCTGCCGGTGTCGCGGGTGGTCTGCCTGGGCTCGCCACTGCGTGGCAGTGGCACCGCGCGCTCGCTGGCCGAGCATGGCTGGGGCGCGGCCCTGGGCCGCAGTAGCGACCTGCTGCTCGATGGGCTGCCGGACTGGCAGGGACGTGCCGAGGTCGGGCTGATCGCTGGCACGCTGCCCCATGGGCTGGGCAGTCTGCTCGGTGCGCTGGACGAGGCCTCGGATGGCACCGTGGCGCTGGCCGAAACCCGGCTGCCGGGCCTGGCCGACCACTGCCAGGTGCCCTGCAGCCACAGCGGGCTGGTGTTCTCGCTGGATGCCGCCCGCCAGACGGCGCAGTTCCTGCGTCATGGCCGCTTCTACCGCCCTGACGCCGCCGGGCCGGGGTAGCCGACCCATGGTCGGCTCACCGCGCGCAAGCGCGGCGAGGTGTTCGCGATCTGGCCGAAGAGCAGCCGGGCAGCGCCCGGCTCCACGCGGTGCTGGCACGCGATCAGGTAGAATCCGCTCCCTGTTCCTGAAGCAGCCAACGGTAGCACCCATGGGTAGAGGCCCCTCCATCGAAGCCCGCAAGAACGCGTCCGACGCGAAGCGTGGCAAGATTTTCACCAAGATCATCCGTGAGATCGGCGTGGCCGCGCGCGGCGGTGGAGGCGACCCCAACAACAACCCGCGCCTGCGCGTTGCCATGGACAAGGGCCTGGCCGTGAACATGTCCAAGGACGTAATCGAACGGGCGATCAAGAAGGCCACCGGCGAGCTGGAAGGCGTGGATTACGAGGAAGTGCGCTACGAGGGCTATGCGCCCGGCGGCGTGGCGGTCATCGTCGACTGCCTGACCGACAACCGCGTGCGTACCGTGGCCGACGTCCGCCATGCCTTCAGCAAGTGCGGCGGCAACATGGGCACCGAAGGCTCGGTGGCGTTCATGTTCAAGCGCCTGGGCGTGCTCAGCTTCGCCCCCGGCGCCGACGAGGAAGCCATCACCGAAGTCGCCATCGAGGCCGGTGCCGACGACATCGTGGTCTATCCTGACGACGGCTCGATCGATGTCGTGACCGCGCCTGACGCGTTCAACGCGGTCAAGGACGCCATGGAAGCGGCCAAGCGGGTGCCCGACCATGCCGAAATCACCTTCCGCGCCGACAATGACATCAAGGTCGAGGGCGATACCGCCCTTCAGGTGAAGAAGTTGCTGGACATGCTCGAAGACCTCGACGATGTGCAGGACGTGTATTCGAACGCTGATCTCGGCGCCGACGCGTATTCCTGAGCATCAGCATGACCCGCATTCTCGGCATCGACCCCGGCTCGCAGCGCACCGGGGTCGGCATCATCGACGTCGATGCCGCTGGCCGGGTCCTGCACGTCCATCATCAGCCCCTGGTTCTGCTGGGGGCTGACGACTTTCCGCAGCGGATGAAGCTGCTGGTGCTCGGCCTGGCCGAGCTGGTGGCGCAGTATCAGCCGCATGAGGTGGCCATTGAAAAGGTGTTCATGGCCCGCAACCCGGACTCGGCACTGAAGCTGGGCCAGGCCCGGGGTGCGGCGATCTCGGCCGTGGTGCTGCGCGACCTGCCGGTGCACGAATATGCGGCCAGTGAGATCAAGCTGGCGGTAGTAGGCCGTGGCGGTGCGGAAAAACAACAGGTCCAACACATGGTCGGGCTCATGCTCAACCTGAAAACCAAGCTGCAGGCCGACGCTGCTGATGCGCTGGCCGTGGCCATCACCCACGCCCATGTAAGGGCGACGGCCAACCGGCTGGGCCTCAACGCCCGGCAGGCGTGGAGCCGCAAATGAGGAGCACTGCTGCATGATCGGTCGACTGCGCGGAATCGTCGCCTACAAGGCACCGCCGTGGCTGGTGGTGGACGTCAATGGCGTGGGCTACGAGCTTGAAGCCCCGATGAGCACGTTCTATGACCTGCCCGATATCGGTCGTGAAGTGATCCTGCATACACATTACGCGCAGAAGGAGGACAGCGTTTCGCTGTACGGCTTCCTGCGCGATGCCGAGCGCAGGCTGTTCCGCGACGTGCAGAAGGTCAGCGGCATCGGTGCCAAAATTGCCCTGGCAGTGCTGTCGGCGGTGAGCGTGGAAGAGTTCGCGCGCATGCTGCAGGCGGGCGACATCACCGCACTGACCCGCATTCCCGGTATCGGCAAGAAGACCGCGGAACGCATGGTGCTGGAGCTGCGCGACCGCGCCGCCCTGCTCGGCGGAGCACCGGGCACGGTAGTGGCCGGCCCGGTGGCCGCCGACCCGATCTCCGAGGCCACCGTGGCGCTGCAGCAGCTCGGCTACAAGCCGGCCGAAGCGTCGCGCATGGCGCGCGATGCCCATGCCGACGGCGACGATGTGGCCGTGGTGATCCGCAAGGCCCTGCAGTCCGCGCTGCGCTGAGCAGCGCACCGTCCGCTTCCTTCCCCTTCCCAGCCCAACCGACCCCATGTCCAGCCCCTCGTCAGAGCAACACAGCAGTGCACACGGCGGTCACGGGCACGGCCCGGCGGCCGGCGGCATGGCCCTGGTCATCGGCGCCATCGGCGTGGTGTTCGGGGACATCGGCACCAGTCCGCTGTACACCCTGAAAGAAGCGTTCTCGCCGCACTATGGGCTCAACAGCGACCATGACACGGTCCTGGGCGTGTTGTCGCTGGCGTTCTGGGCACTGAGTCTGGTGGTCACCCTGAAGTACGTGACCATCATCATGCGCGCCGACAACGACGGCGAGGGCGGCATCATGGCCCTGATGGCGCTGACCCAGCGCACCTTGGCCAAGGGCTCGCGTTCAGCCTACGTGGTGGGCATTCTCGGCATCTTTGGTGCCTCGCTGTTCTTTGGCGACGGGGTCATCACCCCGGCCATCTCGGTGCTCGGTGCGGTCGAGGGCCTGGAGGTCGCAGCGCCCGGGCTGCATGCCTTCATCCTGCCCATCACCATCGTGGTGCTGCTGGCGGTGTTTGCCGCACAGCGCTTTGGCACGGCCAAGATCGGCAAGGCATTCGGTCCCATAACCTCGGTCTGGTTCCTGTCGCTGGCTGCCATCGGTCTGTGCAACATCGTCGATGCGCCGGAAGTGCTCAAAGCCTTCAACCCCTACTGGGCGGTGCGCTTTTTCATGGAGCACAGCTGGCAGGGGGTGTTCATCCTTGGGGCCGTGGTGCTGGCGGTGACCGGTGGCGAGGCGCTCTACGCCGACATGGGGCACTTCGGCGCCAAGCCCATCCGGCATGCCTGGTACTTCTTCGTACTGCCGTGCCTGGTGCTGAACTATCTGGGGCAGGGCGCGCTGGTGCTCAACCACCCCGAACTGGTGCGCAACCCGTTCTTCGAGTCGGTGCCGGAATGGGCGCTCTACCCGATGATCGTGCTGGCCACCATGGCCGCGGTCATCGCCTCGCAGTCGGTCATCACCGGTGCGTTCTCGGTCTCGCGCCAGGCCATGCAGCTGGGCTACATCCCGCGCATGCGCATCAAGCACACCTCGCACGACACCATCGGGCAGATCTACATCCCGGGCATCAACTGGGGTCTGGCCGTAATGGTGATCGGCCTGGTGCTGGCCTTCCGCAGTTCGTCCAATCTGGCGGTGGCCTACGGCATCTCGGTGTCGGCGACGATGCTGATCGACACCCTGCTGCTGGCACTGGTGGCCCGCTCACTGTGGCCGCGGTCGCGGCACTGGATCCTGGCACTGTGCGTGGTGTTCTTCATCATCGACGTCGGCTTCGTGGTTGCCAACGGCGCGAAGCTGCTGCAGGGTGCCTGGTTCCCGGTGGTGCTCGGCATCATGCTGTTCACCCTGATGCGCACCTGGCGGCGTGGCCGCGCGCTGCTGCGCGATGAGATCCGCAAGGACGGCATCCGGCTGGATACGTTCCTGCCCGGGTTGATGCTGGCCCCGCCGGTGCGGGTGCCCGGCACGGCCGTGTTCCTGACCGCCGACCCCAACGTGGCCCCGCACGCGCTGATGCACAACCTCAAGCACAACAAGGTGCTGCATGAGCGCAACGTGTTCCTGCACGTGGAGACCCTGCCGATTCCGTATGCGATGGAAGGGCAGCGTCTGAAGATCGAATCGGTGGGCGACGAGTTCTACCGGGTCCATGTGCGTTACGGTTTCATGGAGACCCCGGATGTGCCGCTGGCACTGATGCGCTCGTGCGACCACGGTGGCATCTACTTCGACCCGATGGACACGACCTTCTTCGCCAGCCGCGAGACCATCGTCGCCACGGCCAACCGCGGCATGCCGATCTGGCGTGACAAGCTGTTCGCGCTGATGCACCGCAATGCGGCACCGGCAACCGGGTTCTTCCGCATTCCGGGCAACCGGTTGGTCGAGCTCGGCGCCCAGGTCGAGATCTGACCGGCCAACGGCTTGGCCCCTCGTGGCTGGCTGCTGGATCCTGGTTCTTCGGTGGGCCGGGCGGGCTGGGTTCGTGGGGGACGGCAAGAGCTGCCCCTTCGGGGTCCGGCCCAGCCGCATAGCGGCTGGGCGTTCGGGCGCTTGCGAAGCAGTGCTTCGCAAACAAAGCGCCCTCACCCTGCGTGCCTCGTTTCGCGGCATCCTTGGCGCTCCACGCCCCCACAAACCCAGCCCGCCCGGCCCTCGACAGTTTCCGTGCGCGTCAGCCACGGGAAACAAGAAAATTGAGCAACAGCAACAGCAACAGCAACAGCGTGACGACCAGCGGTCGTCACCTACCAGAAGCGGTGCGCGCGGCATCCCGGAAGGCCGGCTTTTCCCGCATAATCGTGCAATGACCGACGATCGCATCATCGGCGCCGGCGCCACCCGCGAGGATGACGCCGCCGACGCCAGCATCCGCCCCAAGCGCCTTGCCGACTACCTCGGCCAGGCGCCGGTGCGCGAGCAGATGGAAATCTACATCCAGGCCGCCAAGGCCCGCGGTGATGCGCTGGACCATGTACTGATCTTCGGCCCGCCCGGGCTGGGCAAGACCACCCTGAGCCACGTCATCGCCAATGAGCTGGGCGTGGCGCTGCGGGTGACCTCCGGTCCGGTCATCGAGAAGGCCGGTGACCTGGCCGCGCTGCTGACCAACCTGCAGCCCCATGATGTGCTGTTCATCGACGAGATCCACCGCCTCTCTCCTGTGGTGGAGGAAGTGCTGTATCCGGCCATGGAAGACTTCCAGATCGACATCATGATCGGCGAGGGCCCTGCGGCGCGCTCGATCAAGATCGACCTGCCGCCGTTCACCCTGATTGGTGCGACCACGCGCGCGGGGCTGCTCACCGCACCGCTGCGCGATCGCTTCGGCATCGTGCAGCGGCTGGAGTTCTACAGCGCCGAAGAGCTGACCCGGATCGTGCGCCGTTCGGCGGCCATCCTCGGCATCGACTGCACCGCCGACGGTGCCGGTGAGATCGCGCGGCGCTCGCGCGGCACACCGCGTATCGCAAACCGGCTGCTGCGTCGTGTGCGCGATTACGCCCAGGTCAAGGCCGGTGGGCACATCGACCAGGACGTCGCGCAGGCGGCAATGCTGATGCTCAAGGTCGACCCGGAAGGCTTCGACGAGCTGGACCGGCGGTTCCTGCGCACGCTGGTGGACTATTTCGAAGGCGGCCCGGTCGGTGTCGAGTCGATGGCGGCGGCCCTGTCCGAAGAGCGCGGCACGCTCGAAGATGTGGTCGAGCCGTTCCTGATCCAGCAGGGCTTTGTGGTGCGCACCGCACGTGGCCGGATGGCCACCCACCGCGCCTACACGCATATGGGTCTGAAACCCCGCGCGACGCCAGCAGATCTTTTCACCGGGCAGGTCGAGCCATGAGTACACTGCGGTTCAGTTGGCCGACACGCATTTACTGGGAAGATACCGACGCTGGCGGCGTGGTCTACCATGCGCGGTACGTTGCCTTCATGGAACGGGCACGCACCGAGTGGATGCGCGCGCTGGGCTTCGGCCAGGAGCGCATGCAGCGCGAGCACGGCATGGTGTTTGCCGTGCGTGCGATGCAGATGGATTTCATCAGACCGGCGCGGCTGGACGACGCGCTGGAGGTCACCGCCACGCTGGTGCAGTGCAAGCGCGCCAGCATGGTCTTCGAGCAGCAGGTGCTGCGCGGCGACCAGGTGCTGTTGACCGCACAGGTCAGGATCGCTGCGCTGGATGCAGGCAGTTTCCGCCCGCGCGGCATGGACGATGCGTTGCTGGCCGTACTCAAGCCCCACCAACACCCCCAATTTACTGATCAGGCAGACTGAGGAACAACGGATGATCGCAATGCTTCTGGCCCTGCAGGCCACGGTGGTCGAGGCGCTGCCGCAGGATGTGACCAGCGCCGCCACCGAGACCGCCGCACAGGCCACCCGCAGCGGCATCAACTACTGGGAGCTGATGACCAAGGCCAGCATCCCGGTCATCCTGATCGTGCTGCTGCTGCTGGCCGGCTCGTTCATCAGCTGGGTGATCATCTTCCGCAAGGCGCGGGTGTTCTCGCAGGCCTCGCGCGAAGCCGACGAGTTTGAAAGCCGCTTCTGGTCGGGTGCCGACCTGGGCAAGCTGTACAGTGCGGCGACCGATCGCAACCGCAACGTCGGTGGCCTGGAGGCCATCTTCGAGTCCGGCTTCCGCGAATACACCCGCCTGCGCGACCGCCGCGGTCTGGACGGCCGTGCACTGCTCGAAGGCGCCCAGCGCGCCATGCGCACCAGCTACACCCGTGAGGTGGACCGTCTGGAGCGCAACCTGGAACTGCTGGCCAATATCGGCTCGACGGCCCCTTATGTAGGCCTTGTCGGCACGGTGTTCGGCATCATGGTGACCATGCACGACATGATCAACAGTGGTGAACAAGCCGGCATCGCGTCGGTTGCGCCGGGCATTTCCGAAGCGCTGTTTGCCACCGCCATCGGTCTGTTCGTGGCCATCCCGGCGGTGTGGGCGTACAACCGCTTCACCACCCGGGTCGAGCGCATGGCCGTGCGCTTTGAAACCTTCGCCGACGAGTTCAGCTCGATCCTGCAGCGCCAGACCGGCATCGACGACTGAGCCCACGCCAGGAGCCCGCCATGAGTGCCATTGGCCGCCGCAAGCGCCGCAAGCTCAAATCCGAGATCAACGTCGTGCCGTACATCGACGTGATGCTCGTCCTGTTGATCATCTTCATGGTCACCGCCCCGTTGCTGACCCTGAGCTTCGAAGTCGACCTGCCGCGCTCCAACGCCAAGGCGCTGGAGAGCAAGCAGGACCCGATCGTGGTGTCGGTCCGCGAAGACGGCCAGCTCAGCCTGAAGCTGCCTGACGACAAGGAGCCGGTCGCGATGGCCGCCACCGAACTGCAGACCCGGCTGGGTGCCATCGCCTCGCAGGACAAGAGCCTGAGGGTGATCGTGGCGGCCGACCGTGCCGTGGCCTATGAGAAGGTCGTTGCGGCGATGGACGTGCTCAAGCGCGCGAACGTGGAAAAGGTTGGCCTGGCCACCGATGCACAGTGATGCCCTGCCGCCGCCGCACAGCGAAGAGCCCGGCTGGGGTGGACCGGTCGGCCTCGCGCTGGCTGTCCACCTGCTGGTCGCGCTGATTTTCATCGTCGCCTGGCTGTGGTCGCCCGAGCGCAATACCGAAGCCGCCGCGGGCGATCCAGCCGTGCAGGCCGACATGGCGCTGTCCAGCGCCGAGGCGGCCGCCGCGCGCCAGGCGCTGCGCCAGTCAGACCGGCTGGAAACGCTGCCCGAGCCGGTACCCGAGCCCATTCCCGAGCCGGTGCCGGAAGACACCGTGCCGCCGCCGCAGCCGCTGCCCGAACCGCGCCCGATGGACGCGCCCACGCCACAGCAGCAGCAGGCACAGGAACGCATCGCGCAGCCGGACAAGGTCGACCAGGAGGCGGTCAGCGCGTTGGCCATCTCGCAGGAGAAGGCGCGCCAGGAGCAGGAAGCCAGACGTCGCCAGGAACAGATCGACCTGACCGAGCGCAAGCGTCAGGAAGAAGCCGAGCAGAAGGCCCGACTCGCCCGGCAGCAGGAGGCCGAGCAGAAGCGCGTGGCCGACCAGGAGCGCCGCGCCGCCGAGGCCAACGAAGAAGCGCAGAAGCAGAAGCGCATCGCCGAGCTGCGCGCCAAACGCGAGGCGGCCGAACGTGAGGCCAAGCAGGCCGAAGCACGGCTGCGCCAGGTGACTGCCGCGCGTGCTGCCGCTGCCAATGCCGGCTCGACCGGTGCGGCGACGCCGGCCAGCGGGGCCGGCGGCACCAGCGATGATCTCTCGGCCAAGTACGCGGCGGCCATCCAGGCCAAGGTCACTGCGGCCTGGATCCGGCCCGAGAACATTCCCTCCGGCCAGCGCTGCCAGATCACCATCACCCAGCTGCGCGGCGGGCGGGTGCTGTCGGCGCAGGTAAGCGGCAACTGCCCTTACGACGATGCGGGCAAGCGCTCCATCGAAGCTGCTGTGCTCAACGCGCAGCCGCTGCCGTATGCCGGTTTCGAGTCGGTGTTCAACCGTACGCTGACGCTGAATTTCCGCCCCGACTGAGCCGGGGCAGCGCGCGGCGCACGCCTCGGCGGCGCCGCCCGTCATGAAGATCACGTGATGGAACACGCGGCAGTTACTCGGTTTTCACACGGGTCTGGTTCATGATTGCGAAACCGTTCAAGACGGTTCTGCTATCCATCGCTGTGGTTCCCCGACTGAGCATTCCATGAAGATATTGTCCCGCTGGACGGTCGCCCTTGCGGCCTTGTTGCTTCCTCTTGCCGCGCTGGCCCAGCAGAAGGGCCTGGAGATCGACATCGTCGGCGGCAGCGCCTCGGCCACGCCGATCACCGTCGTGCCGATGCCGTACGAAGGCTCGGCCGGTGCGCCGCAGACCGATGTGGCTGCGGTGATCCGCGCCGACCTGGACCGCTCGGGCCAGTTCCGTACGCTGCCCGAAGCCCAGATCGTCGAGCGCCCGACCCGCGGCGGTGACATCCAGTTCCCGACCTGGCGCGCGCTGAAGCAGAACTACATCGTGGTCGGCCGCGTGCTTGATGCCGGTGCCGGTGCGTTCCGTGTGGAGTATGAGCTTTACGACGTGCCCAAGGGCGAGCGCCTGCTCGGCCTGGCAATGACCGCACGTGGCAACGCGATGCGCGATGTCGCCCACCAGATGGCCGACGCCATCTACGAAAAGATCACCGGTGTACGCGGCGCCTTCTGGACCCGCATCGCCTACATCACCGCCAGCGGGCGGGGTGATGCGATGCGCTACGCGCTGATGGTGGCTGACTCCGATGGCTACAACCCGCAGACCATCGTGCGTTCGGCCGAGCCGCTGCTGTCGCCGTCGTGGAGCCCGGACGGCAACAAGCTGGCCTATGTGAGCTTTGAACGTGGCAACTCGGCGATCTACATCCAGAACATCGCCACCGGCGGCCGTGAGCTGATCACCAGCTTCCGCGGGATCAACAGCGCGCCGGCCTTCTCGCCCGACGGCAGCAAGCTGGCCCTGACGCTGTCCCGTTCGGGCAACCCGGAGATCTACGTGATGGACCTGGGCAGCAAGCAGCTGACCCAGCTGACCAATCACTTCGCCATCGATACCGAACCGACCTGGGCACCGGATGGCAGCGCGATCTACTTCACCTCCGACCGCGGCGGCCGTCCGCAGGTGTACAAGGTGGGCGCCACCGGTGGCAGCGCCGAGCGCGTGACCTTCCAGGGCAACTACAACGCCAAGCCCTCGATTTCCTGGGATGGCAAGAAGATCGCCGTGGCACAGGGCAGTGGCAACAACTACAAGATCGCGGTGATGGACAGCTCGCTGGGTTCGGCAAGCTGGAGCACGCTGTCGCCGGGTTCGCTGGATGAGTCGCCCAGCTTCGCGCCGAATGCGTCGATGATTCTGTATGCCGCCCGCGAGGGTGGACGTGGTGTGCTGTATGCGGTGTCAGCCGATGCACGGGTGCGTCAGCGCCTGGTGTTGGCCGACGGCGACGTGCGTGAGCCGGCGTGGTCGCCTTACCGTACCAAACGCTAAAAGAGTGTTAATATTTTCACGTTTTCTTTCATACACCGGCCATAGGAGCCAAAAGGTATTGCCATGAACAAGACCACCCGAGTTCTGCTTGTTTCCCTGCTGTCCGTGGCCGTCCTGGCCGGTTGCTCGAAGAAGGTGAAGGAAGAGCCGGCAGCGCCGGTCGACACCGGTTCGACCACCCAGCCGACCGCTCCGGCCACCTCCGGCCTGTACGGCCCGGGCGATCTGGATACCGATGCCTGCCTGCGCCAGCGCGTTGTTTACTTCGACCTGGACAAGGAAGACGTGAAGCCGGAATTCCAGGCCATCATGGCCTGCCACGCCAAGTACCTGCGTGACCGTCCGTCCTCGCGCATCACCCTGCAGGGCCACACCGACGAGCGTGGTTCGCGCGCGTACAACCAGGCCCTGGGTGAGCGTCGTGGCAACGGCGTGAGCTCGGCGCTGCAGGCCAACGGTGGTTCGGCTTCGCAGCTGACCGTCGTGTCCTACGGCGAAGAGCGTCCGGTCTGCAATGACTCCAACGAGTCGTGCTGGTCGCAGAACCGTCGCGCCGAAATCGTCTACACCGCGCAGTAATCCATGCGCATCGGCATCAAACTGATGCTGGTCGTGGCGGCAGCCTTCGCGGCTGCCGCCCCGGTGCATGCGCAGCGCCAGAGCCTGGCCGACCGTGTCGGCGTGCTCGAGCAGCAGATGTACAACAACAGTTCCAACCAGGATCTGTTGAACCAGGTGACCCAGCTGCGCCAGCAGATCGAGCAGCTGCAGGGCACCGTGGAACAGCTGCAGCATGACAATACCCAGCTGAAAAAAGCCAACCAGGACGCGTTCCTGGATCTGGACGAGCGTCTGAACCGCCTGGAAGGCGGCGCAGCTCCGGTGCTTCCGCCGACTGCAGCGTCCGCTCCCACGCCGGCTTCGGCGCCCGTCGCCCCCCCGGCAGCGGCCACTTCCGAGCGGCCGCCCTCGGTGCACGCCGACGCCGGTGCAAAGGCTGCCAGCGCCGACGAACGCACCACCTACAACGTGGCCTTCGATGCGCTCAAGGCCGGCAAGTACGCCGACGCCACGCAGCTGTTCATGAGCTTCCTTGAGCTCTACCCGAGCGGCGTATACGCGCCCAACGCGATGTACTGGCTGGGTGAGAGCTACTACGCGGTCGGCAACTACGAGATGGCGAAGAGCCAGTTCCGCGACCTGATCGGCCGCTACCCGACCCATGACAAGGCATCCGGCGCACTGCTCAAGCTGGGCCTGTCCCATTACGCGCTGGGCGATGTGGACCAGGCCCTGCAGACACTGGACGGTGTCGCTGGCCAGTACCCCGGCTCGGACGCTGCACGCACCGCGCAGGATCGCGCCAACGCCATCCGCCTGGGCCAGCACTCGCGCTGACCCCGGCAGCGGGCCGCTGTACAATGATCTGCCGGGCGATGCCCGGCAGTTTCGTTTCCGCCACCGTCCCGGCCCCGCCGCGCCAGCCATCAGCCTGGCCCTGCCGCCGGGAGCCGAATGCCGCCCTGGCCTGGATTACCTGTAATGAGCACCCTCAGCCCCGCCGAAGCGGCCGCGCTTCCCAGCGACATCGTGCAATCGCCGCTGCCGCGCCTGAAGATCACCGAGATTTTCACCTCGCTGCAGGGGGAGTCGGACAGCGTGGGCTGGCCAACCGTGTTCGTGCGTCTGACCGGCTGTCCGCTGCGCTGCCTTTACTGCGATACAACCTATGCCTTCCATGGCGGCACCTGGTGGGACATCGGCGATATCGTCGCCGAGGTACTGCGCCAGGGCGTGCGCCACGTCTGCGTGACCGGCGGCGAGCCGCTGGCGCAGAAGCGCTGCCTGATCCTGCTGCAGAAGCTCTGCGACGCCGGCCTGGATGTCTCGCTGGAGACCTCCGGCGCACTGGATGTATCAGCGGTCGATCCGCGCGTGTCGCGCGTGCTGGATCTCAAGACCCCGGGCTCCGGCGAGGTGTCGCGCAACCGTCTGGCCAACCTGCCGCTGCTGACCGCGCGCGATCAGGTCAAGTTCGTGATCTGCAACCGCGCCGACTATGAGTGGGCCAAGGGCATGCTCGCCGAGCACCCGCTGGCGGAGCGCTGCATGGTGTTGTTCTCACCCAGCAAGGGCGAGATCAGCGCGCGCGAGCTGGCCGACTGGATCGTCGCAGACCGGCTGCCGGTGCGTTTCCAGATGCAGCTGCACAAGATTCTGTGGAACGACGAGCCGGGCCGCTGAGCCCTGCCTGCTGCGAGCCACGTTGATGTACCCACCGGCGCGGGACAGCGTGCTGGCTTTGTTCTCCCCAACCGGAAAAGACACCATGAAGAAGGCAGTCGTGCTTCTCTCCGGCGGCATGGATTCAGCCGCCGTCATCGCCATGGCCCAGGAGCAGGGTTTTGCCGTGCATGCGCTCAGCGTGCGCTATGGCCAGCGCCATACCTCCGAGCTGGACGCCGCCGCACGCGTGGCTGCCGCGATGGGTGTGGTCGCGCATAAAACCGTGGACGTGGACCTGCGCAGCATCGGTGGCTCGGCGCTCACCGATGACATCGCCGTGCCCGAAGCGGGCGGCGGCGGCATTCCGGTCACCTATGTGCCGGCGCGCAACACCATCATGCTGTCGCTGGCGCTGGGCTGGGCCGAAGTGCTGGGCGCGGCGGACATCTTCTGCGGCGTCAACGCGGTGGACTATTCCGGCTATCCGGACTGCCGGCCGGAGTTCATCGCCGCGTTCCAGACGTTGGCCAACCTGGCCACCAAGGCCGGCGTCGAAGGCGCCGGCATCCAGGTGCATGCGCCGCTGCAGTTCCTGAGCAAGGCGCAGATCGTCAGCGAGGGCGTGCGCCTGGGCGTCGACTTCGGCCTGACCGTTTCCTGCTACAGCGCCGACGCGCGCGGTGCCGCCTGCGGCCAGTGCGATGCGTGCCAGCTGCGCGCGCAGGGCTTTGCCGACGCCGGCGTGCCCGATCCGACCCTGTACGCTTGAGTGCGGCAAGCGCGCTGTCAACGGCGCTGACGTCAACGTGCGCCGACTACGTGCACCGACTACGTGCACGGCGGCGCGTAGTGGGGTAGAATGCTCGCCCTTCGGCACTGTCCGAAGGCAGTTGGGCCGTTAGCTCAGTCGGTAGAGCAGAAGACTTTTAATCTTTTGGTCGAAGGTTCGAATCCTTCACGGCCCACCAATGCAGAAAAAGACGGCGCTGCCGTCTTTTTTTTGCCTGCGCTCGGCCGGCCAGTCGTTGCAGCTGGCCGGACAGGGGCGCCTGGTCGCCTCGCGACGCGCCGTGCAGATAGCCTTCGCAATGGCACCAGCGCCAGAAGGCGCGCAGCGTAGGCGACACGCGCAGTGGAGCACTCCGACGCTGGTGCAGGTGCAGGTACATCGCCACATGCCGTCGCCGCAGTGTGGCGGTGGTCAGCACCGAGCGGGAAAGCACCGACAGCAGTGCATCGATCTCCTGCCGCAGCGCACGTCGCTGGGCCTTTGGCAGACGCGCGACGATCTCGTGCCGGTAGCGTTCGACCGCCTGACGCAGCGTGGGTGGCTCGCACGCGGGAAGGTCGACAAGGCCGGTCAGCACTCGCCACCGTTGGACGGCGACGCCATAGTCGTTGCCCAGCGGCGTCTCCCGCCGTGGCCGCTTGCCATGGTCGAAGTAATAGTACGTCGCGCCGGATTTCTGCGGGCGTATGCGCAGGTGGGGCAGGGCACCGGGCTTGCCGGGCAGGCGGGCCATCAGCGTGAACGGCCCAGAGGCCGACAGCGCGTTGCGGTGGCACGCGGGAACAGGGAACGCATGGGGTACTCCGTGCAGCTGGGCCGGCAGGTCGGCTGCAGCAACTACACTGGCACCCGTCCGGAAACTTCACCCGAAGTTTAGTTTCCGTGCGCTTGGAGATGAATCAGGAAATCTTCAATTGATCGATCCGCACGCTTTCGTGCCGCGTGCGACAGGGTGGTGGGGAGGGCGCGTCCGTTGCGGAGCGGCCGCCGCGCTGTTGGCGACAGGCTCGGCGGCGAGAGTGCGGAGTGAACCGCCTCAGCGTGCGGTGCGCAGGGCGGTCAGCACGCGTCGGCCGGCGGTGGTCAGCTCGGCCGGATCCAGGCCGTCGGCCCAGTACTCGATGATCTCGGCGGTGATCAGGTCGACCAGCTCATCGAAGCGTTCGGCCGGAATCGGTTCGACCACATTGGCCTCGATGTGGCGGAGCAGCTGGATGGCGGCTGCCATCAGGCGACGCTGGCGCTCGGCCAGCTGCAGTGGATTGAGTGAGGTCACCGCCGTGCTGAGATAGCGCGGCTCCACGCCTTCCATGATCCAGGTGGAGCTGATGCCCAGCACCTTCTGCACGGTATTGGCGCCGGCGGCGGAGACGCCGCGCGTCTCCCAGTTGTTCACCGCCTGCGGGGAATGGCCCACCTTGCGGGCGAGCTCGGACTGGCCCGTGATGGGAGGCTGGAGTTCGGCGGCCGCTTCGTACAGGCGGCGCATGGTGGCGTGCTGTTGTCGCATGGCCGCATTGTCCGGCTGGTGAGAGGCAGACTGTTAAACGCTCAGTGATTCCATCAGTTAAACCTATGGTTGATGCGGAGCGCAACCCGGCGCGCGGTTGGCGTCAACGGCTCGTATGCACCGATCAGGTCAGATAGCGGGCGAATCAGTCCATCGTCCGTTGCCAGGCCAGGCCAGGCCAGGCCAGGGCGGCAGCGGCCTCGTCGTAGCGCGGGGTCGAGTCGTTGTGCAAGCCATGGCGGGTGCCCGCGTAGACGTGCGCCTGGTAGCGCGTGCCGGCCGCTTCCAGCGCCGCCTCATAGGTGGGCCAGGTCGCATTGACATCGGCGTCGTTCTCGGCGGAATGCAGCAGCATTGGGGCCTTGATGCGGGGCACGTCGTCCGGCGGGCCAGCGCGTAGCCCGGGCTCAAGGCAGCCAGCAGTGATGCGCCGCCGAGACCGGCCACGGCGGCACCGGCTGCGCGCTCGAGGAAGTCGCGGCCACTGACGCGGTCATGCGCATACCCATCATGCAGCTCCAGCAGCTCAGCGGGAAAATCCCTGGCGGTCAGTCGTTGCATGGCTGGTTCCGGCGTGGGCTACCGGCACGCGCGCGCGCCGGCAGGCGCGACCTGAATCCACCATTGCTGTTCCGGGTGTCCGGCTGCCGCGCGCCGGTGACCTCAGCGGACGAAGCCGCCGCTGGCCAGATACAGGTGCAGCTCGACGTCGGAGGTGATGCCCAGCTTGCGCATGGCGCTGGCCTTCTGGTGGCTGATGGTGGCCACGCTGCGGTTCTGCTGTGCGGCTATTTCACTGACCGAGTGGCGGGCGGCGATCATGCGCAGCACATCCGCCTCGCGGGGCGACAGGTCGTCGGCCTGGCGTGCCTTGAGCTGGGTGAGATCAAAGTGGCCGAGTGCATCGCGCAGCGAGCGCCCGACGTAACGTTTGCCGCGTACCACGCTGGACATGGCATCGGGCAGTTCTTCCATCAGCGCGGATTTGTCCAGCAGCCCCATCACGCCGGCGCCCAGCGCGAGCTGCATGACCCGCAGGCTGGTGGTCATGGTGAACAGGACAACGCGCACCTCGGGATGCCGCCGTCGCAGCGTGGCCAGCATCGGCAGCCCGTCAGGCTGCTCGCCCGGCATGTTCAGGTCGGTCATCACCACATCGCAGGTAACCTTGGCGAGCAGCTCCAGCAACGACTCCGGCGAGGCCGCTTCGGCGACCACGTTGTAACGCTTGTTTTCCGTCAGTACCGAACGTGCCCCGATCCGGATGACGGGATGATCGTCGGCGATGATGATGCGAGGTGTGAGGCTCATGCTTGTGCTGCCGCCTGCGGCACGTTCAGGCACGGAAACCGGCTTGAACGAGGCCACGTTCACCCCGAGGGGAGCGGGTGATGCTGGGAGGCACTGTGTCGCCTTTGTCATGTGCCGGATATCTCGATTTGCATTCGCCGATCGGGGGGCTGCGGTAGCACCCGAGCAGGCGGGAGGCGGGCCGTTTGCAAGCATGCATGGAGGGTCCTCGGGGCGGCGGCCCACGATGGGGCATCGGCGTGCATCCTAGGTGCAGGGCGAAACCGTCTCTATAAGAAGACTTGCAACTGTTGCATCACCACGGGTCCGAGAGCGGCTTCTGCCCGTGAAGGCAGTGTCATCACGCGTTTTTTGCGGCACATCGTGTCGCTGGCACGTGCTCCATCACCGGCCCCTCCCGGCGTGGGGTGGTTGAAAGCGACATGTATCCAGCGCGCTGCGTGCGCGCAGGGATGTACTAGAGTGGGCGACCGTTCGAACTGGAGTAGGCTGATGAACTGTCCCGCCTGCGCAACCCCGTCGCTGCAGGCCCATCAGTGCCAGGGCATCGAGGTTGCCGCGTGCACAGGCTGTGGTGGGGTATGGCTGCCACGCACCGCGCTGGAGGCATTGAACCCGCCTCCAGCGACTGCGTCCGCGCAGGCCGGTGGACCTGCGGCCAGCCCCGGGTCATTGACCCTGCGCCATCGCGACACGCGCCATCTGGGCCAGCGTGCGGCTCGCACGGACATACGCGCCGGGCGCCAGGCAGCCACCTTCATGGCCGACCTGCTCGATCTCTGAGTCCGCCGGTTCCGTGCAACCCCGGGGCGGGCCCATGCGCGGCCGGCAAGCAGACTTCAGGCGGCCTCGCGCTGTCCCGGCGGCAGGCTGGGATCGACATCGTTGAAGCAACGGCGGATGGCGTCCAGCAGCTCGCTCATGCAGTAGGGCTTGGGCAGGAAGTGCATGCCGTTGCCGAGTTCGGGCAGCACGCGGTGCGGCTCCAGGCCCGAGGTCACCAGAATCGGCAGGTGCTGGTAGGAGGCGCGCACGCGCTTGGCGATCTCCAGTCCGCTGATGGCACCCAGGCAGACGTCGGTGAACAGCAGGTCGAAGCGTTCACCGGCCCCCAGCAGACCAAGCGCGGCTTCGGCGGAACTGACCGCGACCACTTCGCAGGCCTGGCTTTCCAGCGTCAGCCGGCTCAGTTCGAGGGTTTCTTCGGCATCTTCGATCAGCAGAACGCGAGGCTGCACATGGCGTCGGGACAACAGCATGGAACGATGGCTCCGTACAACGGGGAATGGCGCCGGTCCAGGCCTGCGCACCCACCGACCGGTGTCGGTGGGGCGCAAGTATGCCGAGGGGGGAGGTGAGCCCGGCGTGCAGGCCCGAGGACGGGCATGTTACCGCCCCCAGTCTGCCGCCCCGCTAGAACCACAGCCGCACGCCGGCCAGCCAGCGGGTATCGCGGGCATGGTGGCCGGTAGACCGGGCTGCATCGCCAAAATGCCGCTCATGGCTGACACCGATATACGGGGCGAAGCGGCGGCTGACCTCATAGCGCAGCCGCAGACCGGCTTCGACCTTGTTCAGACCGGCGCCGATGCCGCGTAAAGGCTCTGAGCGGGTAGCTGCCGTGGCCTCCAGCAGGGGCTGCAGGATCAGCCGGTTGCTCAGCAGGACCTCGTACTCCACCTCGGCTTTGGCCATCACCTGGCCACCCGCGCCGACGTACACGGTGGCCGAGGTTTCGAACTTGTACGGTGCCAGCCCCTGTATGCCGAATGCGGCCCAGCTGCGGCCATCGCCAGGCAGCAGATCCTGGCGTACGCCGACCAGCAGGTCCCACCACGGCGACACGGCGCGCCCGTACAGCAGTTCCACGTCGGCTGAGCGGGTGTGCCCGTCACGGCGCTCGCCTTCGCTGCGCAGCCAGACCCGGTCCAGATCGGTGCCGAACCAGCCGCTGAGCTCCCAGTTCTGTCCGGTGCCCTGCTGGCCTTCCCAGTGCTCGAGGCGCTCGACCCGCAGCAGGCTGTTGAGGGGCGAGGCGTGGAGCATGGCGCCATGATCGATCGGCGGAAACGCGGCCGCGCGGTCGGCGTCAGTAAGCACAGGGATCGGCGCGCGTGGCGCAGGCATGGTGGCGGCATGGCCTGCATGGGGTGGCGCCATCGAGGCGTGGTCCATCCTCGAATGGTCCATGGTCGAATGGTCCATCATCGAATGGTCTGGCTGCGCAGGTGCCCCCGCTGCGTCGCTGGCCGGCTCGCGCGAGGCCAGGGGCGCGCCGTGGCCGTGGTGAGCATGCGACTGGGCGGCGGCCGCTGGTGGCAGCAGCAGGACGCTGGCGAGCAGACCGGTTTTCAGCAGAGTGCGCGTCATTCTTCGATCCTCACTTCGCGCATCATCCCGGCTTCCATGTGGTACAGCAGGTGGCAATGGAACGCCCAGCGGCCCAGTGCGTCGGCCCGCACGCGGTAGCTGCGGCGGGTGCCTGGCGGCACGTCCACTGTGTGCTTGCGCAGCTGGAACGCGCCCTGTGCATCTTCCAGATCACTCCACACCCCATGCAGGTGGATCGGGTGCTGCATCATGGTGTCGTTGACCAGCACGATGCGCATGCGCTCGCCGTACTTCAGCCGCAGCGGCTCGGCGCTGGCAAAGGGAATGCCATCGAAGGACCAGGCGAATTTTTCCATGTGTCCGGTCAGATGCAGTTCCACCTCGCGACCCGGCTCGCGCCCGTCAGGGTCGTCGAACAGACTGCGCATGGCGCCATAGGTCAGGACGCTGCGTCCGTTGTCGCGCAGTCCGATGCCCGGATCGTCCAGGCGTGGCTGGGTGGCATTGCTCTGCATGTCCACCAACGGGTTGCCGCGTTCGCTGGCCGGATGCTGGACGCTGGGCCCGGTGCCGCCATGCCCACCATGACCCCCATGCCCCGCGTGCCCGCCGGAGGGTGTCGCCATCGCGGCCACGCCGGCGTGGTCATGCCCGCCATGAGCGCCCATGTCGTGGGCCATGTCGGCCATGGTCAGCAGCGGACGGGGATCATTGACCGGAACCGGCGCCTGCAGGCCATGACGTACCGCCAGCGTACCGGCGGCAAAGCCGGTGCGGCCCATGTCCTGGCAGAACACGGTGTAGGCATCCTGGCCGCTGGGTTCGACCAGCACATCGAAGGTCTCTGCCGGGGCGATGCGGAACTCGTCGACGCTGACCGGATGGATGTACTGGCCGTCGGCCGCCACCACCGTCATCTTCAGCCCGGGAATGCGCACATCGAAATAGGTCATCGCCGCGCCGTTGATGAAGCGCAGCAGGATCTTTTCGCCGGGGCGGAACAGTCCAGTCCAGTTGCCTGCGGGCGTGGTTCCGTTCATCAGGTACGTGTAGGTGTGCGCATTGATGTCGGAGATGTCGGTGGGTGTCATCCGCATCCGGCCCCACATACCGCGGTCGGCCAGTGCGGCTGACCAGCCGTCGCGCCGCACATCGCGCAGGAAGTCGGGCAGGGTGCGCCGGTAGTAGTTGTCGTGCTCGGCCAGCTTCTTCATGCGGCGGAACAGTGCGCCCGGGTCCAGGTCGGTCCAGTCGGAGAGCAGCACCACATGCTCACGGTCGTAGCGGTAAGGCGGCGGCTGCAGCGGATCGATGATCAGCGCGCCGTACAGCCCGGCCTGTTCCTGGAACATGGAATGGCTGTGATACCAGTAGGTGCCCGACTGGTTGAGGGTGAACCGGTAGTGCCAGGTCTGCCCGGGTGCGATCCCGTTGAAGCTCAGGCCGGGTACCCCGTCCATGTTGGCGGGCAGCAGAATGCCGTGCCAATGAATGGAGGTGGGGTGGTGGGCGAGTGTGTTGCGCACGTGGATGTCCACCGTCTGGCCTTCGCGCCAGCGCAGGATCGGCGCGGGCAGGCTGCCGTTGACGGTGATGGCCGGTCGCGTGCGGCCGGTGAAGTTCACCGCCGACTCGCCGATGGCCAGGGTAAGGTGCTGCTGTTGCAGGACCTGCGGGGCGGCGGCCAGCGCGCGGCCGCGGCCGGCAGCTGCGGAGGCGCGGGCGGGCAGGCCGGCCGCGCCCAGCCCGGCGACCACGCCACCGGCGGCCAGACCCTGCACGAACAGGCGGCGGGACGGCAGCGCGGGACGGCGGCCGTCGGAAGAGAAAACGCTCATCAGAAAAACTCCAGACGCAGGAGGGCGCTGGCCGACTGGCCAGCATCACGGGGCGCGCCACGGCGCGCAGCACCGGCTCAGGCGATGGGAGGACGCGAAATCTGCGGCAATGCCGGTGAGGGCCGGTCCGGGCCGTGAGCACCCTGTGGCACGACCGTGCCATAGGGCCCGGCAGGCAACAGCGCGATGCCGAGCACCAGTGCCGGCTGCTGCGCGCAGCTGCGCAGGCAGTCCTTGATCTGACAGTGGTCGGCGGCAGCCGACTCCAGTCCCCCGTGCGCTTGAGCAGACCCGTGCACGACCGGCGCTGCGTCGTGACACGGTGGTTGCACCGGTCGGTGATCGGCTGCGTGCACTTCAGCGGCTGCGGCGACACGGGCGGCCATCGGTGCGGCCACCGCGATGTTCAGCCCGTTCAGGACGAGGCTGATCATCAACAACAGGCGCAGCAGCAGCGACGGCAATGGCATGGCGCTACCTTACCTGCAACCCGCTCAGGATGCACGGGGGAGGGCGCTCGTGCCGCCAGACTTGCCCGGCTGCCTTGCTGCCCCATCGCCGCGCGGCGGTCAGCCCTGCTCGGCGACGATGTCGATCAGGCGCGGCCCGTAGCGGGCCAGCTTGCTGCCGCCGATGCCGCCTACCCGTGCCAGCTCGTCCAGCGAGGTCGGGCGCTGCTCGGCGATGTTGCGCAGCGTGCTGTCGTGGAAGATCACAAACGCGGGCACGTTCTGCTCGCGCGCCAGCTCGGCACGCAGGCCGCGCAGCGCGTTGAACAGGGCCAGATCCTGCGGCAGCACCGACAGCCCGGTGCGCTGCGCGCTGCGCTCGCGGCCACTGGGGCTGGCCGGATTCTCGCGGCGCATGCGGATCGTGCGCTGACCCTTGAGCACCTCGCGGCTGGCTTCGGTCAAGCGCAGACCACCGTGGTTCTCGCTGTCCACCTGCAGCAGGCTCGCCGCCACCAGCTGGCGGAACACGCTGCGCCAGGTGCGGCTGTCCAGGTCGCGGCCGATGCCATAGGTGCTCAGCTTGTCGTGGCCGACCTGACGGATCTTGTCGTTCTCGCTGCCGCGCAGGATGTCGATCAGGTGACCCACGCCGTAGCGCTGGCCGCTGCGGAACACGCAGCTCAGCGCCTTCTGCGCCGGTACGGTGGCATCCCAGGCCGCCGGCGGCGAGAGGCAGTTGTCGCAGTTGCCGCAGGGCTCAGGGTAGGTTTCACCGAATCCGGCCAGCAGCACCTGGCGTCGGCACTGCATGGACTCGCAGTAGCCCAGCAGATGGTCCAGCTTGGCGCGCTCGAGCTGCTTGCGTTCCTCACTGGCCTCGCCCTGTTCGATCATCTGCTTGAGCAGCACCACATCGCCCAGCCCGTAGCACAGCAGGGCTTCGGCCGGCTCGCCGTCACGGCCGGCACGTCCGGTTTCCTGGTAGTACCCCTCCATCGACTTGGGCAGGTCGGTGTGGGCGACGAAGCGCACGTCGGGTTTATCGATGCCCATGCCGAAGGCGATGGTGGCGCACATGACGATGCCGTCCTCGCGCAGGAACCGGCGCTGGTTGGCCGCGCGCACCTCGGCCGGCAGGCCGGCATGGTAGGGAAGGGCGTTGAATCCTTGGCCGCTCAGGTAGTCAGCGGTTTCCTCAACCTTGCGTCGGGACAGGCAGTAGATGATGCCGGCCTCGTCGCGGTGTCCGCGCAGGAAGTCGGTGAGCTGCTTGCGCGCATTGTCCTTCTGCACCACGGTATAGCGGATGTTCGGGCGATCGAACGAGCTGACGAAGTGGCGGGCCTGGGTCAGATCGAGCCGCTCGGCGATCTCGCGCTGGGTTGGCGGGTCGGCGGTGGCCGTCAGGGCGATGCGCGGCACGTCCGGCCAGCGCTCGTGCAGCACGGTGAGCTGGCGGTATTCGGGGCGGAAGTCGTGCCCCCACTGCGAGACGCAGTGTGCCTCGTCGATGGCGAACAAGGCGATCCGGCTGCGCGCCAGCAGCGACAGGAAGCGCCCGGTGAGCAGCCGTTCCGGCGCGACATACAGCATGTCCAGCTCACCGGCGAGCAGGGCGCGCTCGACGCGCCCGGCCGTTTCCGCATCGAGCGTGGAATTGAGGTATTCGGCCCGTACACCGAGCTGGCGCAGGGCCTCGACCTGGTCCTGCATCAGCGCGATCAGCGGCGAGATGATGATCCCGCAGCCATCGCGCAGCAGGGCCGGGACCTGGTAGCACAGCGACTTGCCGCCACCGGTGGGCATGAGCACGAGGGCATCGTGCCCGGCGGCCACATGCTCCACGATGTCCTGCTGGGGACCACGGAAGTTGTCGTAACCAAAGACGCGGGCGAGCAGGTCAAGCGCGGGACGGGAAGCCATCACCCTAGTTTACCCCGCCGGGGGTGCGGCCGGGCTGCCGCCCGGCACCCGCAGAAGCGGGAGCAACAGCAACAGCAACAGCAATCGCAACAGCAACCGCAACCGCAACCGCAACGGCGGCCTCCTGGTGGGGCCGGGTAGCAGGGGCTTGCAGGAGACGCCGTAAACCCATCCATGGGGGCTTGGTCGCCGCATCCATGCGGCTCACACTCCTGCAAGCCCCTGCTACCCGACCCAGGACAGAATCCTGGCGACTGCAGCGTCACTTTCCGATGGTTCGACGGCTGTTCTCACAGAGTTCATGGCGCTGAAAGAGAGAAGGGGGCCGGCGTTTTCCTGCGGAAAACGGGCAACAGCAAAGGCGTGACGACCAACGGTCGTCACCTACCGAGGGCAACAGCAAAGGCGTGACGACCAACGGTCGTCACCTACCAAGGGCAGGAGCGAAGGCGTGACGACCAACGGTCGTCACCTACCACGGGCGCTCAGCGGTGCTGGGCCAGCAGCCAGGTCCACATGGCCGGGTCGGCGTAGGTGGCGTCCCAGGCGTTGTGGTTGCCGTCGGGATACTCGGTGTACCGTGCGTCGCGGGCGCCTGCGGCCTGGAAAGCGGCGTGAAGTCGGCGATCGTCATCAGGAAGAACGACGTCATCCTTGGCACCATGGAACATCCACACCGGTACCTGCTTCAGCCGCTGCGCGAGCGCGGCATAGGGATCGGCTTCGTTGGCCACCGCTTCCACGAACAGGGTCTGCCGCTCCGGACGCGGGGCGCGCACCGCGCCGCATACCGGCACCAGCGCGGCAAAACGCTGCGGCTCGGCCAGGGCGATGTTCCAGCTGCCGTAGCCGCCCATCGACATGCCGGTCAGGTACTGGCGGTCCGGATCGCCCCCGAACTCCTTGATCGCCGCGTCCAGCGCCGCCAGCGCCACGGCGTTGTTGTGCCCGGCCCATTCCTCGTCGTCCGGCACCTGCGGCATCACCACCAGCGCGGGAAACTCGCTGGCATGGGCGCGCAGGTACGGACCGAGGCCCGCTTCGGTCTGCCTGCTGCCATCACGGCCACGTTCACCCGAGCCATGCAGGAACAGCACCACCGGCAGCAGGCCCTCCTTGCGCGCGCTGGCGGCGGGCACGAACACCTGGTACTGGCTGCTTTGGCCGTTGACGGTGACCACACGCGACTGGAACGTGCCGGCCTCTTTCGGAGCGCTGGTGCGGTTGCAGGCACCCAGCAGCATCAGCAGGGCCAGCAGGGGCAGGGAACGGGCAAGGCGGCGGAGCATGGTCGGGCTCTTCGGGTCGGGAACGTCAGCATGCTATCGCCGCTGTGCAAGGGCCGCATCGTGCAGCGCATCAGCCTGCGCGTGGCGCGCTGGCGAGAATCTCCAGCTGCTCGCGCGCCTCGGCATTGCCGTCGGCCGCAGCGGCCTGCACCTGGGCCAGGTCGGGATGCATTACCACCAGCAGCGGATTCTCGCAGACCGGGCAATCGTACTCGGTGGCCTCTTCGTCCAGCTCCATCACCATCGCACGCGAGCTGCCCTTCCATTCACAGGCGGCGCAGGTGTGCAGCTGCTCGCGCCAGCCGGGGGTGAAGTAGTTTTCGATGGTGGTGGCCATGGTGGGCTCCGGTCAGTGCAGCAGGATCAGGGTGGCCAGGCCGAGGAAGCTGAAGAACCCCATCACGTCGGTCACCGCGGTCACCACCACCGTGCCGGCCACGGCCGGGTCGACGTTCATGCGCTTGAGCAGCAGGGGCAGCAGCACACCGGACAACGCGGCGGCCATGAAGTTGATGATCAGCGCCAGCGTGATCACGATCGACAGCAGCCAGCTGTGGAACCACGCAAACGCGATCGCGCCGACAAGCGTGCCGATCAGCGTGCCGTTGATCAACGCCACGCGCGTCTCCTTCCACAGCAGGATGCGTGCGTTGCTGGCGCCGACCTGGCCCAGTGCGATACCGCGCACCATCAGGGTCAGCACCTGCACGGCGGCGTTGCCACCCACACCGGCGACAATGGGCATCAGCACGGCCAGCGCCACCACCTTCTGCAGGGTCACCTCGAACTGGCCGATGACCGTAGCGGCCAGGAAGGCCGTGCACAGATTGATGCCCAGCCAGACCACGCGGCCACGCACGGCGCGCTTGATCGGCGAGAACAGGTCTTCTTCTTCGTCCAGACCGGCCGCGCCCAATGCCTGGTGCTCGGCCTGCGAGCGGATGATATCGACCACGTCATCGATGGTGATGCGGCCGAGCAGGATGTTGTTGTCGTCCACCACCGGTGCCGAGACCCAGTCATGGTCGGAGAACTGACGGGCCACTTCCTCATCACTCTCACCCACATCGATGGCCGGCTGCTCATCGTCGATCAGACGGTTGATGGGAGTAGTGTCTTCATGGGTGACCAGCGCGGCCAGCGACACGCGGCCCAGATACTGGTGACGGCGGCTGACCACGAACAGGTGATCGGTATGGTCGGGCAGTTCGCCGCGCAGGCGCAGGTAACGCAGCACCACATCGACGTTGACGTCGGCACGCACGGTGACCACGTCGGGATTCATCAGGCGGCCGGCGCTGTCCTCGGGGTAGGACAGGACCTGTTCCAGGCGCTCGCGGTTTTCCCGGTCCATCGACTTGAGGACCTCGTCGATGACCGTGTCCGGCAGGTCTTCGACCAGGTCGGCCAGGTCATCGATGTCGAGGTCTTCGACCGCGGCGATGATCTCGTCCGGGTCCATGTCGGCCAGCAGGCTTTCACGCACTTCGTCGCCGACATGGACCAGCACCTCACCGTCGTCTTCGGGGTCGACCAGGCCCCACACCACCTCGCGCTTCCCGGGCGGAAGCGACTCAAGCAGGTTGCCGATCTCGGCCGGGGCGAGCGTGTTGACCAGGCGGCGTACCGGACCCAGCCGGCCGCTGTCCAGCGCATCGGACAACAGCCGCAGCTGGCGCGCAGTCTTGTCGTGGCGTACGGCTTCGGCCATCGCAGCTCCCGCGGAAGAAAAGAAAGTGGCCGCGCTTGAGCAAGGATGCCGTAAATGCGGTGGTCAGCGCGTCATTATCGCAAGGCTGTGTGACCGGCGATAGGCCGCCGGGTCCATGCTCCGGTAGAGCCGACCCCACGGTCGGCTGCGCGCGCAGCGCCGCGGATCAGCGCGACCGGACCAGAATCGAGCCGGGCAGCGCCCGGTCAGGCGTTGGCGGTCAACGCCAGCCAGCGCTCGATGCCGCGTCGGTCGCGCGCGGCCAGCAACTTGCCGGCACGTGCACGCAGGGCACCCAGGTCTGCCTCGCGTACCGCGCGCCGCACTTCCAGTAGCGTACCCGGGTGCAGGCTGAACTCGGTAAGGCCCAGTGCCAGCAGCAGAGGGGTCAGCCGCGCGTCACCGGCGATTTCACCGCAGACGGCCACCGGCAGGCGATGCCGTTGCCCGGTCTCGATCACCATTGACAGCAGCCGCAGCACCGCCGGGTGCAGCGGGGAATACAGCTCGCCCAGCGCCTCGTTGTTGCGGTCCGCTGCCAGCAGATACTGCACCAGATCATTGGTGCCGATGGAGAGGAACTCCACCTGGTCGATGAACGTCTCCAGCGCGATGGCGGCGGCGGGGACTTCGATCATCGCGCCGAGCGGTACGTGCTCGGCCACTTCATGGCCCTGCGTACGCAGCTCGGCGGTCAGCCGGCTCATGCGCCGGCGCACCGCCAGCAGTTCGTCGCGGCTACTGACCATCGGCACCAGCACGCGCAGCTTGCCGTAGGCCGACGCACGCAAAATCGCGCGCAGCTGGGTGTCGGCGACCTTGGGGCGTGCCAGTGACAGGCGCACGCCGCGCAGGCCGAGGGCCGGGTTTTCTTCATTGCCCAGCACCAGCCCGGTGCGGTCCGCCTTGTCGGCGCCCAGGTCGAGCGTGCGGATGGTGACCGGCCGCCCGCTCATGCCCAGTGCGGCATCGCGGTAGGTCTGGAACTGCTCGTCTTCGCTGGGCAGCTCGTTGCGTTGCAGGAACAGGAATTCGGTGCGGTACAGGCCCAGCCCCTGCGCGCCGAAGGCATGCGCCTGGGTGACATCCTCCAGCGACTCGGCGTTGGCCATCAGGGCGATGTCCACCTGGTCGCGGGTGCGGCTGGGTTTGCTGCGCAGGCGGCCGAGCTCGCGCTGTTCCCGCGCGTGCTCTTTCAGACGGATGCGATAGTCGCGCAGGTTGTCGGCCTGCGGGTTGACGGTGATGCTGCCGTCGCTGCCATCGACAATGAGCACATCGCCATCAACGATGCGGCTGAGCACGTGGGGCGCGTTGACGATCAATGGCAGATGCAGGCTGCGGGCGAGAATGGCGCTGTGCGAGAGCGCGCTGCCGGCCGCGCTGACGATGGCCACCACGCCCTGTGCCTGCAGTTGGGCCATTTCCGAGGGAGCGACGGTGTCGCAGACCAGGATCTCCCCGGCCATGCCTTTCACCGCCGGCGGCTGGTTGCCGGGCAGGAACGCGTGGATGCGGCCGATGACATGGTCCAGATCGTCCATGCGGCTCTTCAGGTAGGCATCGTCCATGCCATCGAAGACCTTGGCCAGGCGGTCGCGCTGCAGGCGCAGCGCGTAGCCGGCACTGTACGGGCCGCTGCGGATCAGCTCATCCAGACCGTAGAGCAGTTCCGGGTCGTCCAGCAGCAGGGCGTGCAGGTCGAGGAATTCACCGGCGGCCTGTTCAAGGGCACCCTGCAGTCGCTGGCGCAGGTCATGCATTTCAGCGCGGGCCGACTCGATGGCGCGATGAAGCCGGTCAAGTTCGGCTTCGACCTGGGTTGGCGCGACACGCTGTTCGGCCACTTCCAGTTTGTGCGGCAGACGCACGCGTGCACGCCCCAGCGCCGTACCCCGCGCAGCGCCGTGGCCGGACAGCAGCTGCACCGGCCGCAGGCCGGTGGGTGCCAGTCCAGCACGCGCGCGCGGCATGCTCAGCTGTCCTCGTCGAAACGACGCTCGAACAGGGATACCACCGCATCCATGGCAGCGGCTTCATCTTCGCCACTGATGCGGATGGTCACCGGCGTGCCCTGGCCGGCAGCCAGCAGCATGACGCCCATGATGCTCTTGGCGTTGATCTCCCGGCCTTTGGCGGCCATGGTGACGTTGCAGCGGAACGGTGCCAGTTCCTGCACCAGCTTGGCTGTCGCGCGCGCATGCAGGCCCAGGCGGTTGCTTACGGTGAGTTCTCGTTCAAGCATCGTCGAAAATTGCTCCATTTCGGGCGCCCGCTGCCGCGGTCGCCTGCAGTTGATCCAGTCCCTGTTCGGGATAGTTCATGACCCGCAGCATCATCGGCAGGTTCAGTGCCGCAACCCGACGCGCCGGCGTTCCCAGACGTGCCAGCTGCGCGGCCAGGTTGCTGGGGCTGGCGCCGTACAGGTCGGTCAGGATCAGCACGCCGTCGCCCCCGTCCACCCGCCGCAACGCGGCCGAGGCCAGCGGAAGCAACGCATCCAGGTCTGCATCGAACGGTACTTCGAACGCTTCAGTCTTCAGCGGCAGATGCCGCAGGAGCCGGGTGGCCACCTCAAGCAGCGCGGGCCCGATTCCCGGGTGTGTCACAAGGAGAATGCCACAGGTCATGTCTGAACGTTAACAGGTCGGTATGACCCTGCGATAGCAGTATGTAGAAGCCGCACTGTTCCGTATTCAGGAACAGCTGGGCAGCCGTGGTCTGGGGGGGGGGGGGGGCGCCACGGAAGCGGGATCGAAAAGGCAGGGGCCCGGAGCGGCGCACCGCCGGTGCCGTGGTAGGTGACCACCGTGGGTCGTCACGCGTTCGGGGCGCCGCAGAAGCCAGAGCAGGAGCGTGACGACCAACGGTCGTCACCTACCACGGCTGGAGGAGCGACAGCGGCGTGGGGGTGTCATCCACCCGAAGCGAAGCGTGGCGACTCACTCCAGTTCGCGGTGATACGTTGCCACGTCTTCCCAGCCCTGTTCGCGGGCATGTCGTGCCATCCGTTCGGCCAGGAATACCGAGCGGTGTTTGCCGCCGGTGCAACCAAAGGACACGGTTACGTAGCTGCGGGTGTCGCTGCCCAGCTTCGGCAGCCAGGTGTCGAGAAAATCGACCAGTTGTGCCACATACGTCTGCACCTCCGGTTCGGCTTCGAGGAAATCGCGTACGCCACCCTCGCGCCCGCTCAGCGGTCGCAGGTCCGGGTTCCAGTGCGGGTTGGGCAACACCCGCGCGTCGAACACAAAGTCCGCCTCGGCCGGCACGCCGCGCTTGTAGGCGAACGATTCGAACAGCAGCGACAGCCGGCTGCTGTGCCCGAGCGTGTACTCGGTGACCAGGCGTCGGCGCAGCTGGTGCACATTCAGATGTGTCGTGTCGATCACCGCGTCGGCGGCCTCGCGCAGCGGCGCGGTCAGTTCGCGTTCGCGCGCGATGGCTTCGGGCAGCGACAATCCCATCTGGCTCAAGGGGTGGCGCCGGCGGGTATCGGCATAGCGTTTGAGCAGAGACTCGTCGCTGGCCTCGAAGAACAGCAGCTGCGCCTGTACGCCGGCGTCCAGCGCCTGCTGCCGCCAGTCGCCCAGCTGCGTCAGATCGCTCTGTCCGCGCACATCGATGCCGACCGCCAGACGCCGCGGCGCCGCCTCCGCTTCGCCCAGCACACTGCGGACGAAAGCCGGCAGCAGGCGGATCGGCAGGTTGTCCGAGCAGTAGTAGTCCTGGTCTTCAAAGGTTTTCAAGGCAACGGACTTGCCCGAGCCGGACAGGCCGCTGATGATCATCAGGGTCGAGGCAGGACGGGTAATACTGTTCATGGCGGACTCTTTGCGGCGGTGGTGAACGGGGGCTAGGGCGTGCGGCGCTCGAGCAGATTGCTGTGGCGTGCGATGAACATCGCAGCCGGATCGATGCCCTTGGTGCGCAGGATATGCAGACGGGTCGCCGCTTCGGTCAGTACCGAGAGGTTGCGTCCGGGCATCACCGGAAGCGTGATCAGCGGCACGTCCAGATCCAGCACGTGGCGCGTGCCGGAATCGCCGGTCAGGCGCTCGTAACCATGGGGCGTGGGCTCGGTCATCGGCTTGGTGAGGTGAACGATCAGCCGAAGATACTTGTTCTTCTTTACCGCTGTATCACCGAACATCTCGCGCACGTTGAGCACGCCCAGGCCCCGCACTTCCAGCAGATCCTGCAGCAGCTCGGGGCAGGTGCCGTCGAGCACGTCCGGGGCGATCTGGGTGAACTCGGGGGCGTCATCGGCCACCAGCCGGTGTCCGCGACTCAACAGCTCCAGTGCCAGCTCGCTCTTGCCCGACCCTGCCTCGCCGGTGATCAGCACGCCGATGGAGTAGATCTCCATGAAAACGCCATGCAGGATCACCCGCGGCGCCAGGGTGCGGGCCAGATGGTAGGAAAGATGGTTGAGCAGCTCATGCCCACGCTTGGGCGACACCCACAGCGGCGTCTGCGATTCGTCTGCCGCCGCGCGCAGGTCTTCCGGGCAGGGCTGGTTGCGGGTGATCACCAGCGCCAACGGGTGCGAATGCATGATCTTTTCGATCACTTCCCAGCGCTGCCGTGAGTCCAGCGAGTCCAGCCAGGACAGCTCCTCTGAACCCAGGATCTGCACCTTGTTGGGGTAGATCGCGTTGAGGTAGCCGGCCAGCGAAGGACGGCGCGAAACCGTATTGCCTGCTTCAAGCTCGCGCTTTTCGCCTTTCTGTCCAGCGACCCAGCGCAGAGCCAGACGCTCGCGCTGCTGGTCGAACAGTTCACGTGCGGTGATGCTGGTATTCATGCGGCGCTGGCCGGTGGAGGGAAGGCAATGATCTGGTGCAGCTGCTCAGCAGTCTGCGCTTCGCGCAGCGCTTGGCGGATGCCCGGCTCGGAGAACAGCTCGGCCAGCTCGGACAGCAGCATGAGGTGCTGATGGGTGTAATGGGTTGGCACGGCGATGGCGAACACGAGATCCACCGGCTCATCGCCGCCGAAATCCACCGGTGCCTCCAGCCGCAGCAGGGCGCCACGGGGACGGTCCAGCGCGGGAGCGCGGCCGTGCGGGATGGCGATGCCATGGCCGATGGCAGTACTGCCCAGCGCTTCGCGCGCGCGCAGGTTTGCATGCAGTTGTTCAGCGTTGGCCTGCTCGCACGCCAGCAGCTGGGCGGCGGCGAGCAGGACGCTATCCCGGTCAGCCGCCGTGCAGATCCGGGTCCGCACGGCAGCCATAAGGTCGGTCAGGGGCATATCAACAAGCAGACGATGGCATCAGTCGCCATTGTCGCTCACCGGCACCGGTGCGTGCTGCTGTTTCTTTTCCTTGTGCTTGATTACCAGTCGGTCGAGCTTGTCAGCCAGCACATCGATGGCGGCGTACATGGTCTGTCCGCTGGCCTCGGCATGCAGCGTCTGGCCGGGGATGTTCAGGCTGGCATCGACGTGGTGTTCGGTCTTCTGCAGCTTGAGGGTGACGCGCGCCTCGCAATGCTGGTCGTAGTGCTTGCCGATCCGGGCGAGCTTTTCTTCAACATAGCTCTGCAGAGCCGGGGTCACTTCGACATCTTTGCCAAACGTTTCGATGCGCATCGGTTTCCTCCTGATGGGGTTTTGCCAATGAACCTCTCCGCCGGCGCGTGGGCGTCAAGCGATTCTGACTCTCTCGTGGGAGGCGGAAATGTTCATGGCTTCACGATACTTCGCAACGGTCCTTCGCGCCACCGGGATACCTGCGTTTTTGAGCAGGTCAGCCAGCTTGGCGTCAGAAAGCGGTTTTCGCGGGTTCTCGTTGTCGATGAGGCGGCGCAGCATCGCCTGGATCGCGGTGCTTGAAGCTTCGCCACCCCCGTCGGTGTCGATGCCGGAGGCGAAAAACGTCCGTAATGCGATCGTGCCGCGCGGTGTGCGCACGTGTTTGCGGGCGATGGCACGGGAGATGGTCGACTCGTGCAGGCCCAGCTCACCGGCCACCTCACGCAGGGTGAGCGGGCGCAGCGCCTGCGCGCCGAACTCCAGAAAGCCTGCCTGCTGCTGGATCAGGCTGCGCACCACCCGCAGCAGGGTTTCGCCGCGGGCCTCCAGCCCTTTGAGCAGCCAGCGCGCCTCCTGCAGCTGCCCGCGCAGGTAGCCGGCGTCGGCCTCGCCGCAGCGGCCGATCAGCTGTTCGTAGCCGCGATGGATGACCACCCGGGGCCCGGCATGGCCGGCCAGTGCCGCACGCCACACCCCGTTGTGCCGCCAGATGACCGCATCCGGTATGACATAGGCGTCCTGCTCCACGGCGGCAATGCGCGCACCCGGCCGCGGATCGAGCGAGCGAAGCAGGGCGATGGCGGTGTCCACATCGGCCACCGGCTGCTTGAGTTCCTGGGCCAGACCGATCGCACCGCTGCGCGGCAGCCGCTCCAACGGGCCAGCGGCGATCTGCAGGGCCAGCTCACGACCCGGGTGATCCGGCGCCAGCAGCGCCAGCTGCAGCTGCAGGCATTCGCCGAGCGTGCGGGCACCGACGCCGGGCGGGTCGAAGCGTTGGATCTGGTGCAGCACGGTGAGAATCTGCGCATGGTCAGCCCGGATGCCGGGCAGCAGACTCTCGGCAATGGCCGTGAGCGGCTCGCGCAGGTACCCGTCATCGTCCAGAGCGTCGATCAGCACCGCGCCGATGCTGCGGTCGCGCGGCGTCAGGTGCGACAGGTGCAGCTGCCACAGCAGGTGGTCAGCCAGGGTCTCGGTCTGGGCGACACGCTCGGCTGCGCTGCTCGCCTCGTCGTCGTCGAATCCGCCGCCGCTGGCGGCGCCGGTCCAGTCCAGTTCGGCCGGGCGCCCGTCATCGTCGGGGCCGCCTGCCTCGGCCACTCCGCTGCTGTTGTCGGCCGGGCTGGCAGCGGGCTCACTGCCAGCCGGATCAGGCGCGTGGGCCTCGGCAGCGTAGGCCCATTCGAGCAGCGGATTGCTCTCCACCGCAGCAGCGATCTCAAGCTCAAGCTCGGTGCTGGACATCTGCAGCAGCTTGATGGCCTGACGCAGCTGCGGCGTCATGACCAGCTGCTGCCCCAGCGATGTCTGCAGCCGTGTTTTCATGCCTGTGCCGAACACAGAACGAGAGGTTCGGCGGTCGCCCTCACAGCTTGAAGGCGTCGCCCAGATACACCCGGCGCACGTCGGCGTTCTGCAGCAGGTCGTCCGGTGCGCCCTGCGCCAGCACCTTGCCTTCGGCCAGGATGTAGGCGCGGTCACAGATGCCCAGCGTCTCGCGGACGTTGTGGTCGGTGATCAGCACGCCGATGCCGCGCTGCTTGAGATGGGTGACGATGCGCTGGATCTCGCCGACCGAAATCGGGTCGACGCCGGCAAATGGTTCATCCAGCAGGATCAGGCGCGGCTGCGCGGCCAGCGCGCGGGCGATCTCGCAGCGACGACGCTCGCCGCCGGAGAGGCTGGCACCGAGCTGCTCGGCCACGTGGGTCAGCTGCAGCTCCTCGAGCAGGCTGGTGAGCTCGCGCTCGCGGCCGGCGCGGTCCAGGTCTTCGCGCAGTTCCAGCACCAGACGCAGGTTGTCGGCCACGGTCAGTTTGCGGAACACCGAAGGCTCCTGCGGCAGGTAGCCCACGCCGCGCTTGGCGCGCGTATACATCGGGTCGCTGGTGATGTCGGTGCCATCGAGCACGATGGTGCCGGCGTCGGCCGCCACCAGGCCGACGATCATGTAGAAGCAGGTGGTCTTGCCGGCGCCGTTGGGACCGAGCAGGCCGACGACCTCACCGGCTTCCAGGGTCAGGCCGAAGTCCTTCACCACCTCGCGCTGCTTGTACGCCTTGCGCAGGCCCTTGGCGACGAGCATTACTTCTTCCCCTGGCCCGCAGCGGGCGTGGCGGTCTTGTTCTTGGGCTGGATGACGGTGCGAACGCGCGTGCCATCGCCACCACTGTTCATCTCGCCGGTACGGGTGTTGTAGACCATGCGCTGGCCGGCGTTGGTACCCCGCGCGCTGACCACGTTGTAGTTGCCGGTCAGGGTGATGATTTCCGAGGTCACGTCGTAGTCGATGCGGTCGGCCTTGGCGTCCATCCAGCTGCCGTCGTCGAGCTGCTGCTTCATGGTCGCCTGGCGGCCGTTGAAGATCACCCGCACAGGCTCGCCGCCGCGCAGGTGGATTTCGGCATCGGCCGAGCGCAGGTCCAGCGTGCCCTGGGTGATGATGACGCCCTGGGACAGGGTGGTCTTGCCATCGCCGGTCAGCGTGCCGCTCTGTGCACCGGCGTCGATGGTCATCGGCTCATTGCGGTCGCTGGATCTGGCCAGGGCCGAACCGGCAAGGACCAGTGAGGCCAGGACGAGCAATGCGCGGGAGGTGGCGGTCTTCATCGATCATCTCTTAAGTGGGGCCGCGCGGCCGGTGCGGCCCGCGGATGCCGCGCAGTCAACGCGCGGTGGGCGTATAGCGGGATTTTACCGAACTGAGGAAGCGGTAGGTGTTGGCAGCTGAATCGACCTCGAAACCGGTGCCGGCCTGCTCCATGCCCGGGCGGGTCATGGTCACACGGGCATCGGTGCGCGCTTTCTTGTCCTTCGGAAACACGTCCAGGTGGGTGGTACGGAACGTGGTGGGCGGCGTATTGCCGGTGGTCGGGCTGTCGCCGGAGACGTTGCCCTGCAGTTTCAGTTCATCGCCTTTGGGGCTGAGCCAGCCGGTATCGGCGCGCAGGGTCCAGTGCTGGCCCTGGTCATCAGGCATCTCGAACACCGGCGTGGCGATGGCCACGGTCTGATCGGCACGCGTGCGCTCCAGCTTGGGCGCACGCAGGGTGGTGGATTCCTTGCCCTGGTCGTCCAGTGCCACGATCTGGAAGTCGTGCAGCACGTAATCAGTGGTGCCATCGTCCACGGTCACCTCCAGTGGTTTCTGCCGCTCACGCAGCAGCGCCCAGCCACTGAGCAGCACAACCACCAGCAGGATGCCGCCAATGATGCTTCGGTTGTTCATGCGCCAAACTCCGCCAGTACGGCATCGATTCTGCCCTGCGCTGCCAGCAGTACATCGCACAGTTCGCGAGCGGCGCCGCGGCCGCCGGCGGCCCCTGTCTGCCAATGCACGCGCTCGGCCACCCACGGATGGGCGTCGGACGGCGCTACGGCCAGACCCACCTGGCACAGCGGTGCCAGGTCGGGCAGGTCGTCGCCGAGGAAGGCGACCTGGTCCAGCCCGATGCCGTGCTGGTCTGCCAACGCCTTGACGCTGGAGAGCTTGTCACCGACGGCGATCTGCGTGTCGATGCCCAGGTCAGCCCCGCGCTTGAGTGCCGACTGGCTGTTGCGCGCGGTGATCAGCACCGGATGGATGCCGTGCCGCTGCAGCAGTTTCAGGCCCAGACCGTCCTGCACGTAATACGCCTTGCTCTCGTTGCCGTCCCGGTCGTAGTAGAGCCGACCGTCGGTGAGCGTGCCGTCCACGTCGAAGCAGGCCAGGCGGATGCGGGCCGCAGTGGCATGCAGGTGGGTGGGGAAGGCGGGCAGCGGTGACCAGGGCATGGCAGGGTATCGGGTCCGGGTAGTGACTGAATGGGGGCTATTACCTTGGGTTAAACCACCCGCGCCCGCAACAGGTCATGAATGTTCAGCGCGCCGACCGCGCGGCCGGCGCCGTCAACGACGATCAGTCCATTGATTTTATGGGTTTCCATCAGGCGCGCGGCTTCCACCGCCAGCTGGTCGGCACCGATCGTACGCGGGTTGCGGGTCATCACCTCGGCAATGCTGGCGGTACGCACATCCAGTGCGCTGTCCAGCGCCCGGCGCAGATCGCCGTCGGTGAACAGGCCGATCAGGCGCTCGTGTGCGTCGACCACGGCGGTCATGCCCAGTCGCTTGCGGCTCATTTCCACCAGCGCCTGGCTCAGGCTGGCGCCCTCGTCGACCTTGGGCAGTTCCTCGCCGGTATGCATCACGTCGGTGATGTGCAGGAGCAGGCGGCGGCCGAGGCTGCCGGCCGGATGCGAGCGGGCGAAGTCATCGGCGGTGAAGCCGCGGGCATCGAGCAGGGCCACCGCCAGCGCATCGCCCATCGCCAGCGAGGCGGTGGTGCTGGAGGTCGGGGCCAGTGCCAGCGGGCAGGCTTCGGCCGGCACGCTCACGTCCAGATGCACGTCGGCGGCGCGGGCCAGAGTGGACTGCGGCCGGCCGGTCATGGCGATCAGCACATTGCCCTGGCGCTTGAGCACCGGCAGCAGCATCAGCAGTTCGTCCGACTCGCCCGAGTAGGAAAGGGCCAGCACCACATCGGCCTCGGTGATCATGCCGAGGTCGCCGTGACCGGCTTCACCGGGATGCACGTAAAAGGCGGGGGTGCCGGTGGAGGCCAGGGTGGCGGCGATCTTGCGTGCCACATGGCCCGACTTGCCCATGCCGGTGGCCACCACCCGCCCGCCGCAGCGCAGGATGTGCTGGCAGGCCTGCGCGAACGCCTCACCCAGGCGGCCACCCACGGCGGCAAGGGCCTGGCCTTCGATGTCGAACACCCGCTGGCCGCTGGCGACCAGGGCGGCCGGCTCGGCGGAGGAGGGGGGCAGGTTGGAATCGACCATGCGGACGCCACGCAGCGGAAGTAGAATGAGCCGACATTTTATTAGGAAAGCCCGTTGGACGCCGACACCATCCGCAATCTGATCGAAACCGGCCTGCCGGGCGCCCGCGCCGACGTGCAGGGCGACGATGGCGTGCACTTCGAAGCGACCGTGGTCTGCGAGGCCTTTGCCGGCAAGATGCCGCTGGCCCGTCACCGCATGGTCTACGCCACCCTCGGCGACCTGATGGGCGGTGCGATCCACGCGCTGGCACTGAAAACCGTGACCCCGGCCGAAGCCGGCTGACCCGAACAAGAATCCCATACATGGCCAAGATCGTTGTGACCGGCGGCAAAGCGCTGCACGGTGAAGTGAGCATTTCCGGCGCCAAGAACGCCGTACTTCCCATCCTCTGCGCCACGCTGCTGGCCGACGCGCCGGTGGAAATCACCAACGTGCCGCACCTGCACGACGTGGTGACCACGGTGAAGCTGCTGGGTGAGCTGGGCGCCAAGGTCACCATCGACCAGGGCACGCTGTCGCGCGGCAGTGCGATCGTGGTCGACCCGCGCTCGGTGAACCAGCATGTGGCCCCGTATGAGCTGGTCAAGACCATGCGCGCCTCGATCCTGGTGCTGGGCCCGCTGCTGGCCCGCCACGGCGCGGCCGAAGTGTCGCTGCCCGGCGGCTGTGCCATCGGCTCGCGGCCGGTGGACCAGCACATCAAGGGCCTGCAGGCACTGGGCGCGGACATCGTGGTGGAGAACGGCTTCATCAAGGCCACGGCCAAGCGGCTCAAGGGCGGTCACTTCACCTTCGACATGGTCAGCGTCACCGGCACCGAGAATGTGCTGATGGCTGCGGTGCTCGCCGAAGGCACCACCGTGCTGGACAACTGCGCGATGGAACCGGAAGTCACCGACCTGGCGCACTGCCTGATCGCGCTCGGCGCGAAGATCGAGGGCCTGGGCACCGCCCGGCTGGTGATCGAGGGCGTCGAGCGCCTGGAAGGTGGGCGCCACGAAGTACTGCCGGACCGCATCGAGACCGGCACCTTCCTGGTGGCGGCGGCGATGACCGGCGGCAAGGTCACCGTCAACCGTGCCCGCCCGGATACGCTGGACGCGGTGCTGGCCAAGCTGGTGGAAGCCGGTGCGCACATCGAGACCACCGCCGACTCCATCACCCTGGACATGCAGGGCAAGCGGCCCAAGGCGGTCAACCTGACCACCGCGCCTTACCCGGCGTTCCCCACCGACATGCAGGCCCAGTTCATGGCGCTCAACTGCGTTGCCGAAGGGGTCGGGGTGATCAACGAAACGATCTTCGAAAACCGTTTCATGCACGTCAACGAGCTGCTGCGTCTGGGTGCGGACATCCAGGTCGAAGGCCATACCGCCATCGTCCGCGGTGCCGAGCGTCTGAGCGGTGCGCCGGTGATGGCCACCGACCTGCGCGCTTCGGCATCGTTGATCCTGGCCGGGCTGATGGCCGACGGTGATACCACCATCGACCGTATCTACCACCTCGACCGCGGCTACGAGAACATCGAAGAGAAGCTGGGGTCACTGGGGGCCGGTATCCGGCGCATCGCATGATTCTGCGCGGCCGCTTCACCCGTCGCCGCAAGGCGTTGCTGGTGCTGGTGCTGATCGTGCTGGCGTGGCTGGGCTATGCCTGGTACGCCGGCATCGCCATCACGCAGGGCATCGAGCAGAAGGACATGGACTGGAACGGCGACGGCACGGTGACCCGTGATGAGATCCTGCAGTCGTTCTACGCGGTGGGCGTGACCGAAACCCAGGAAGGCAACCGGCACTGCCGCACCTTCGTCTGGCGCCGCAGCGGCGAACAGATCCGGGTCGATTGCCGCACGGTGTTCGGCGAGGCCAAGCCCGAATAAGGGGCACTGCCCGCCACCGTAGCGTCTGGTAGGTGACGACCGTTGGTCGTCACATCTCTGCGGCACCGCCGTGCTTTCGTAGCGCCCGGTGTCCGGCGTGCGCAACAGCGTGACGACCAACGGTCGTCACCTACCGGCTTCATCACGCGTTGGCTGCAGCCTCTGGTAGGTGACGACCGTTGGTCGTCACCCCGTATCGACCGGTCAACGTATCAATTCATCGACTTGATGGTCAGGTCGAGCGCGTCCTTGCCGCTCTCACGCTGCAGCAGGCGGGTCGGCACCGGGAACTCCGGCACGATCCAGGCCAGCAGTTCCTTGTTGCCGTCCACACGCGAGACCTTGGTCGCCTCGTAGTTGCGGCCGTTCACTGTTACCTGTTCCTTGCCGACCACGCGGTAGGTCATCTGCTTGATGCGGCCCTCATCGACCATGCGGTAGTTCAGCGGCCGGTTGGCGGCCACATCGCGGGCGATGGCCAGGTTGATCAGCAGCGCATCCATGTCACCGGCGCGCAGCGCCACCGGGCCACGGCGCTCCGGCTTCACATCGCCGGTCCAGGTGGCCTGGTTGCTGGTCCAGTTGTAGGTGGCCTGCACATTGCGACGCTTGACCAGCAGCACCGAGGTGTCTTCGCTGGTCAGCGGACGCAGGCGGTTGCCCGCTTCCTCGAAGACGGTGCTCTGGCGCAGGTCGGCAAGCTGATTCTTCACCTGCAGGCTGTAGCGCCATTTGCCACTGCCTTCGCTGGCCAGGGTCATGCTGCCGTTGGCCTGCATGCCCATGTAACTGGCCTGGTACTCGGCCTTGAACGGGGCCAGCGCCATGGCTGGCAGGCTGGTCAGGGTCAAGGCGGTGGCGGCGATCCAGGTGATCGGGCGGCTCAATACGGTCATCTCAGACTCCTTGGTATTCGATCAGGCGAAGATCGATGCGGTCTTCGCCGTCTTCACGTTGCAGGATGCGTACGGGCGTGGGAACGCCGTTGGCGATCCACAGAATGGTTTCGTCGTTGCCGCCATTGGTGCGGTGGACCCGCAGGGCGTTGTAGCTGAGCTCGCCCACGGCGACGTTTTCGGTTTCGGCGGCCGCCTGGTAGTCATGCTGGCGTACGCGGCCCACATCGACGTAGCGGTAATGCAGGCTCTGTCCGGGCCGCGCATCGCGCATCAGTGCAAGGTTCAGCAGCAGCGCGCTCTGGTCGCCCGGCTGCAGCGGGATCGGCTGGGTGCGTTCCTTTTTCAGATCGCCCTGCCAGCGCGCCGTGCCGGCCTGCCAGTCATAGGTGCCGGTGACTTTCTTGCCGAGGAACAGGCCTTTGCGCACCGTGCTCTGGCTCAGCGGCACGTATTGCCCGCCACGGTTCTCGAATACCGTGCTCTGTTCCAGGTTCAGCCCCAGCACGCTGGCAAAGCCGCGCCGGCCGATGACCTGCATGTCCACACGCCACTGCGCGCCGCCGGTGTGGGTGACGGTCATCACCGCATCACCGGCTTCCTTGCCCTTGTAGAAGGCCTGGTAGGTGGCAGTGAAGGGCTGCAGTGCGGGCGCCTCCCACGGCAGTTCGGACAACGCGGGCGGCGGTGCCTGCGTTGCCGCAGCCGGTGCAGGTGCAGCAGGCTGCTGGGCCGCCGCAGGCAGCATCAGCAGGGCACTCAACAGCAGGGCAGGACGGGACAGCGGCGTGGTCTTCATACCGGGCAGTGCAGAAGGGAGGGGGGAGGATGCCAGAACGCCGGTCAGTGGCGTGTGCAAGCCAGGCGCGTGTTCAGACGAGTACGCCTGTTGCCGAATCTAGAGTCAGCGGGCTAAACCGGGGATGACCGTCAACGACGATGCTGCCCTCGCGTTCAGCTGCGCGGCCGCTGGTCAACAGCTGCAGAGCGGCTATCAGCAGCGGATGCTCGACGCCGAGCACGCGGGCGGCGAGACGCTCGGGGGTGTCGTCGCTGTGCACGGGCACGCGCGCCTGCGCCAGCACCGTACCGGCGTCCAGCGCGGGCACGACGAAATGCACGCTGGCCCCGTGTTCGGCATCGCCGGCCTGCAGGGCGGCCGCATGGGTATGCAGGCCCTTGTGGCGGGGCAGCAGCGACGGATGGATGTTGATCAGGGTGCCGGCAAAGCGCGCCACGAACGGCGCGCCGAGGATGCGCATGTAGCCGGCGCAGACGATCCAGTCCGGGCGGGCCTGGGCAACGGCATCGGCCAGTGCGGCGTCGAAGTCGGCACGGCTGGCAAACGCTGCCGGTCGCGCTGACCAGCGCTGCGCCGCCGGCACGCGCTGCAGTGCCGGCGCATCGGGCCGGTCGGAAAACACGCCGACCACCCGGGCCGACAACTGACCGGCCTCGATCGCATCAAGAATGGCCTGCAGGTTGCTGCCACGGCCCGAGGCGAGGACGGCCAGACGCGCGCTCATGCCGACTCAGGCCACCGCGTTGGAAACAAACGCCTGCCTGACCTGCGGGCGCAGCAGTACGACCAGCGAGAACACACCAAGGATGGTGCCGATCGGGGTGACCAGGCAGGACAGGCCGGCCACCACCAGACACAGCGTGTGTCGACGACGTTGGGTCAGGCAGCGCCCGGCGTACGCCATGAAGCCGGCCAGGGTGAGCCCACCGAGCACCACGGCACCGCCCATGATGACGAAGATCCAGCCCATGTTCTGCGGGGCGAAGGGCGGCGGCGGGCCGTCTCCGGTTTCCATCGGCAGTGCGCCGTTGACGATGGCAAGGCCCATCACCACGTGCAGGATGAAGATCAGCGAGAACAGCCCGGTGATCGCCGCGACCACGTAGTGGCCGATGGCCAGCATCCGCAGCTGGTCGCTGTCCTGCGGGGTCAGCGACGGGACGCTGGGCGTGACCGGCGGCAGCGGCGGGGTGGCTTCCATGTCGTGCTCCTGTGCGTGCGTAGGCTCAGCCGATGTGGACGCGCTCGTCGCCAACGGCGACGGTCACCTGGCCGATCGTCCAGTGGTCCAGCGCCAGGTCCTTCAGCGCAGCGCCCACCGCAGCCACCTGGTCCGGCGCCACGATCAGCACGAAGCCGATGCCGCAGTTGAAGGTGCGCCACATCTCGGCATCGGCCACCGCGCCCTCGGTCTGCAGCCACTTGAACACCGGCGGCAGGGTCCAGCTGCTGGCGTCGATCTGCAGGCCGAGACCTTCAGGTACCACGCGGATGATGTTCTCGGTCAGGCCGCCGCCGGTGATGTGGGCCATGCCGTGGATGGCCGGACCGTGTGCCTTCAGCAGCGACAGCAGCGGCTTGACGTACAGGCGGGTCGGGGCCATCAGGGCGTCGACCAGCGCGGTGCCGTCTTCCAGCACGTGCGTGGCCGGCTGGCCTGCGCGGTCATAGATGCGGCGGATCAGCGAATAGCCATTGGAGTGCGGACCGGAGGAGGCGATGCCGATCAGCACATCGCCTTCGCGCACGGCAGCGCCGTCCTTGAGCTCGCTCTTTTCCACGCCGGCCACGGTGAAACCGGCCAGGTCGTACTCACCGGGGGCATACATGTCCGGCATTTCCGCCGTCTCGCCACCGATCAGCGCGCAGCCGGCCTCGGTGCAGCCGTTGGCAATGCCACCGACGACCGCTGCGGCGGTGTCGATGTCCAGCTTGCCGGTGGCGAAGTAATCCAGGAAGAACAGCGGTTCGGCGCCCTGCACCAGCACGTCGTTCACGCACATGGCCACCAGGTCGATGCCGATCGTGTCGTGGCGACCCAGCTGCTGGGCCAGCTTGAGCTTGGTACCCACCCCGTCGGTGCCGGAGACCAGCACCGGCTCGCGGTACTTGGCCGACAGGTCAAACAGCGCGCCGAAGCCCCCCAGTCCACCCATCACTTCGGGGCGGAAGCTGCGCTTGACCAGCGGCTTGATCCGCTCGACCAGCTCGTTGCCGGCATCGATATCGACACCCGCATCACGGTAGGTAAGGGGGGACGGGGCGGAAGACGGGCTGTTGGTCACGGGCGTCGGCGCTGGCAGGGTGAAAAAGCGATTTTAACAGGCCACGTTGGCGCACGGGCCGTATTCGCGCAACAATTCCCCCCGGATACGTCGAGCCCATGGAAATCCAGATGCCCCGCACCCTGTTAATGATCCTGCTTCTGGCGTTGTGCCTGCCCGGCACGACGCTGGCCCAGAGCGGCCTGCGCACCGAAGGTGACGTGGCCCAGGCCACGGGTGCCTATGAAGCCGAGGTGCCGGTGCGCGGCCAGGCCGAGAGCGACCGCAACGGCGGCATGGCCCGGGCGCTGGGCGTGGTGCTGGGCAAACTCTCCGGCGACCGCAACGTCACCGCGCGCCCGGGCGTGGCACAGGCGCTGCGCAATGCCAGCGATTATGTGCAGAGTTACGACTTCAAGCAGGACCAGGGCACGGCGGCCAACGGTGCGCCGAGCTTCCAGACCCTGCTGGTGGCCCGCTTCCGCCAGGACGACGTCGATGCGCTGGCCGCCGGCCTCGGGCTGCCGATCTGGCCGCAGCCGCGACCCAAGCCGGTGCTGTGGCTGGCCATCGACGATGGCAGCGGACCGCGGCTGGTGAGCGTGCAGCAGGCCAACGCGGTGCGCCCGGTGCTCAACCGCGCCATCGAGCGTGGCTACAAGCTCGGCCTGCCTACCGGCGGCGCCGCCGAGCAGGCGCTGGTAGGTGCGATCTGGCGCCAGGACACCGCAGCCGTCGCTCGTGCGTCGGCGCGCTACTCACCGCCCATGCAGCTGATCGGCAAGCTGTACCGTGCCGACAACGGCTGGAAGGCCGACTGGGTGTTCATCGACAACGGTCGCGAGCTGAACCGCTGGAGCACCAGTGATGGCAATGCGATGCGCGCGATGTCCGCCGGTGCCGATGGCGCGGCCGACGCGCTGGTGCGCCGCTACGCCAAGGCCGGTGCAGCGACCGGCCAGGCCGGCAGCTACCGCATCGTGGTGGGCGGCGTGGACAGCGCCGACGACTACCTGCGGCTGGTTTCGGGCCTGCGCGCAGTGCCGGTGGTGCGCAACATCACTCCCGTGCGTGCGCAGGGCAGCCAGCTGGAGCTGAGCCTGGACATGACCACCGGCCTGGCCGGCCTGAACCGCATGCTGGGCGACGGCGGGGTGATCGTGCCGAGCGCGGTGCCGTCGGCTGAACCCGCCGCTGAAGGGCAGCTGCCCACGGTCGGCAACGAGTACCGCCTGCGATGAACCTCACCCCTGAAGCCGAGATCGCCCAGTTCCTGCGGCGTCTGAAGTATTTTTTGATTGCGGGCCTGATCGGCTGGGTGATCCTGCTGTTGGGGCCGATTCTGACCCCGTTCGTGCTCGCCCTGGCGCTGGCCTGGCTGGGCGACCCGCTGGTCGACCGCATCGAGGCCACCGGCCGCTCGCGCAACACCGGCGTGATCCTGGTCTTTGTGGCCATGGTGCTGGGCATCACCGGGCTGCTGCTGATCCTGGTGCCGATGATCGAGCGGCAGATTTCCACGCTGGTGGCCGCCGCGCCGCAGGCGCAGGCCTGGGTGCTGGAAAAGGCCGTGCCGTGGTTCGAGCAGAAGACCGGCCTGGAAGTGATGCAGTGGCTGGACCCGGACCGGGTGATGGAATGGGTGCGCAGCCACTGGCAGCAGGCTGGCGGCGTGGCGCGTTCGTTCTTCGGCTATGTGCAGCGCTCGGGCTTTGCGATGGTCACCTGGGTGGTCAACATCGCCCTGCTGCCGATTCTGGCGTTCTACTTCCTGCGCGACTGGGACAAGCTGGTGGAGCGCGTTCGTTCGCTGATTCCGCGCAACCACGTACTGACCATCACCGCGCTGGCGCGGGAATCGGACGAAGTGCTCGGCGCCTTCATCCGTGGGCAGTTCCTGGTGATGGTGGCGCTGGGCATCTTCTACGCGGCCGGCATGAGCCTGGTCGGCCTCAAGCTCGGCCTGCTGATCGGCCTGATTGCCGGCCTGATCAGCTTCATTCCCTATCTGGGCGCCACCACCGGCATCGTGCTGGCAGTGCTTGCGGCACTGGTGCAGGCGCAGGGCGTGGACCTGAAGCTGCTGCTGTTGGTAGGGCTGGTGTTCGCTGCCGGGCAGCTGCTGGAAAGCTACGTGCTGACCCCGCGCATCGTCGGTGACAAGATCGGCCTGCATCCGGTGGCCGTGATCTTCGCGGTGATGGCCGGCGGCCAGCTGTTCGGCTTCCTCGGCATGCTGCTGGCCCTGCCGGTGGCGGCGGTAAGCAACGTGCTGCTGCGCTATGCGCACCAGCGCTACCGCGAAAGCGAGCTGTACGCGGGCGAGAAGCCGACCATCGTGCTGGACTCGTACATCGACAAGCCGACCATCGTGGTCGAAGCACCGAAGGGGCCCGACCTGCCGTGAGTGCGGTGCCGCAGCTGCCGTTGGCCTTGCGTTACCCGCAGGACCAGCGGCTGGAGAGCTTCATCGGTGCCCCGGACGGGGCACTGGCGCAGCTGCGCGCGATTGCTGTTGGTGCCAGCCAGGACTGGGTATACCTGGAGGGCGCGGCGGGTACCGGCAAGACCCACCAGGCGCTGGCCACCTGTTCCAGTGCCGAGCAGGCCGGACGCCTGCCGACCTACGTGCCCGTGCCGGCCGTGGCCGGTCGCCTGCAGGCGGTGCTGGAAGGGCTGGAACACCGCGACCTGGTGGCGCTGGACGGGCTGGACGCGATTGCCGGTTCGCGCGACGACGAAGTGGCGCTGTTCGATTTCCACAACCGTGCCCGCGCAGCTGGGGCGACCGTGCTGTACACGGCCCAGCATGCGCCGGCCGAGCTGGGCCTGCGGCTGCCGGACCTGCAGTCGCGGTTGGGCCAGTGCGTACGCGTGGTGCTGCAGCCGCTGGACGAGGAAGGTCGCGCTGCGGTGCTGCGCGAACGCGCGCAACGCCGCGGGTTGGCCATCGACGAGCCGGCGGTGGAGTGGCTGCTGTCGCATACCGGCCGCGAGCTGGGCGGCCTGATCACCCTGCTGGATTGGCTGGACCGCGAATCGCTGGCGGCCAAACGTCGGATCACGGTGCCGTTTCTGCGGCAGGTGCTGGAAGACGGTCGCCCACGCTACTGATGCACGACGCCGCGGTAGGTGACGACCGTTGGTCGTCACGGTGTTGGTTTCAAGCGCGTGACGACCAACGGTCGTCACCTACCGAGGGCGAGCGTCGACGCAGTTCGGCATCCAGCGCCTGCAGGCGCTCGACCGTGCCGATATCCGCCCAGCGTCCGTGATGATGCTGACCACTCACCCGATCGGCGGCCATGGCATGGCGCAGCAGCGGCGTCAGGCCGAACTTCGGCGGCGTGGCGGCCGCGCCTTCGGTGTCACCGATCACCTCGCGCCAGCCGTCGAGGATGGCCGGACGATACACGCCGACACCGGAATAGGTCAGCCGGGCTGCTTCGCCCTGGTCGCCGACACGGCCATCGGGCTGCAGGATGAAGTCACCCTGCGGGTGCTGCGGCGGATTGTCCACCAGCACCAGGTGCGCCAGCCCGGCCGGCTCGGTGGGCAGGGTGGCAAAATCCAGATCGGTCCAGATGTCCCCGTTCACCACGAGAAACGGTGCCTCGCCCAGCACAGGCAAGGCGTTGAGAATGCCGCCGCCGGTTTCCAGTGGGCCGGTGGTTTCGTGCACAAGGTGCAGTTGCAGACCCCATTGGCTGCCATCGCCCAGACGCGGGGCGAACTGTTCGGACAGCCAGGCCGTGTTGATCACCACCTCGCGCACCCCGGCAGCAGCCAGGCGCTGCAGATGCCAGACGATCAACGGCTTGCCACCGACGTCCAGCAGCGGCTTCGGTGTGTGCAGGGTCAACGGGCGCATGCGCTCGCCAAGACCGGCAGCAAAGATCAGCGCTTTCATCGTGCCATCGCCAGCGGTTCCGCGCGCTCCAGCAATGCGGGCTTGACCTGCTCGTCCAGCAGGCGGCGCAGCCCGTCCAGCTGCGGATAGCGCGGCAGCACTTCTTCCAGGTAGCCGATGAAACGCGGCACGTCGTCCAGGTAATGGCCCTTGCCGTCGCGGTAGCGCAGCCGGCTGAAGATGCCCAGGCATTTGACGTGGCGCTGGATGCCCATCCAGTCGGCATCGCGCAGGAAGATGCGGCGCTCGGGCACCGGCAGGCCCGCCGCCCTGGCACGTGCGTGATACTGCGCCAGCCAATCATCCACGCGCGCCAGCGGCCAGCTCAGAAACGCATCCTTGAACAAACTCACCGGGTCGTAGGCGATCGGCCCGCGCACCAGGTCCTGGAAATCCAGCACCGCCGGTCCGTCCACTACCGGCATCAGGTTGCGTGGCATGAAATCGCGATGGGTCAACAGCTGGGCCTGGCCCAGTGCGTTGTCCATCAGCCGGCGCTGTGCCAGCTGCAGACCTTCGACAGCGCCGCAGTCCAGCCGCAGGTCCAGGTGCCGCTGCAGGAACCATTCCTCGAACAGACCGGCATCCCGCTGCAGCAGCGCCTCGCCGAACTGGCCGAAGCCCTCCGGTACGGGTATCGACTGCAGGGTGATCAGCTGGTCGATGGCGCGGCCGAACCAGTCATCGGCATTGCGCTCGTCCAGCACCTTGGCCAGGGTCGGGCCACCCAGGTCCTCCAGCAACAGCAGGCCAGCATCCAGATCCTGTGCCAGCACGGCAGGCACGCGCAGCGCATGGGTGGCCAGCAGCTCGCGCATGCGCAGCCACGGACGCACATCTTCCAGCGCGGGCGGCGAGTCCATCAGGATGTGGCTGCGACCCCGTGAATGTACGCGCCAGTAGCTGCGGAACCCGGCATCGACCGAGGCGCGCTCGATGCTGGCGCTGTCGTCGCCCAGCTGGATGCGCGCCCAGTGCTGGCGCAGAGCGTGGCGCTGGGGGTCGGAGGCGGGATCGGTCATGCACGAAACTCCAGGCGCAGGCGCCGCAACGGAGGGAAAAAGCAGGGCGGTCAGCGGCGGCCGCTGATCAGCCGCAGCAGGGCAAGCACGCCTACCGCGCCGAGCACTGCGCCAACGAAGCCGGCGGGCTGACCGGGCGCGTACCAACCCATGTACTGGCCGAACCAGCCGGCAGCGAGTGCGCCGACGATGCCGAGCACGATGGTCAGCAGGCAGCCCATGCGGTTGTTGCCGGGCATGAAGAAGCGGCCGAGCAGGCCGACGAAAAAACCCACCAGCAGGATGTACAACCAGCTGTCGCTGCCGAACAGACCGTTCATGATGTTTCGTTGCCTTGAATGGGAAGACGCAGCCTGCCAACAGCAGGCTGCGTCCGTCCAGTGTCTGCGATCAGCAGCAGCCGTGGCCGCCGTGGCGGGTGCCGCTGTCGGCTGCCACCGGCGAGCCGCTGGTTTCACCGCGCAGGCTGGCTGCGTGGTGTTCGCTGATCACCTTGGACACGCACGCGGTGACTTTCTTGCCCATCGGAATGTGCAGGAACTCGTTCGGGCCGTGCGCGTTGGAGTGCGGGCCCAGCACGCCGGTGATCATGAACTGCGCACCCGGGAACTTCTCGCCGAGCATGCCCATGAACGGGATCGAGCCGCCTTCGCCCATGTACATGGCCGGCTTGCCGAAGAAGGTCTGGCTGGCCGAATCGATGGCCTGGGTCAGCCAGTCCGACATGGCCGGCGCGTTCCAGCCGCTGGAGGCCTTTTCCAGGTCCAGGGTCACTTCCGCGCCGTTGGGCGGATCGCGCAGCAGCGCCTCCTTGAGCAGCTCGCCGCACCGCTTGCCGTCGGCGGTGGGCGGCAGGCGCAGCGACAGCTTCACTGCCGTGTGCGGGCGCAGTACGTTGCCGGCCGACTCCAGCGGCGGCATGCCGCCGATGCCGGTCACCGACAGCGCCGGGCGCCAGGTGCGGTTGAGCACCAGCTCGGTGAGGTCCTCGCTCATCGGCTTGAGGCCGTCGACCAGCGGGAATTTGTCGAAGATCGCGGTATCGACCACATCGGCCGCGCGCTGGGCCTGCTGCAGGCGCTCGGCCGGGATCTCCACGTGCAGCCCGTCGAGCAGGATGCGGCCGGTGTCCTGGTCCTCGATGCGCGACAGCAGCTGGCGCAGCAGGCGGAAGCTGGAGGGCACCACGCCGGACGCATCGCCGGAATGCACGCCTTCGTTGAGCACCTTGACCGAGAAGTTGCCGCCGGTCAGGCCGCGCAGCGAGGTGGTGCACCACAGCTGGTCATAGTTGGCGCAACCCGAATCCAGGCAGACCACCAGCGAGGGCTTGCCGATGCGGTCAGCCAGATGGTCGACGTAGGCCGGCAGGTCGTAGCTGCCCGATTCCTCGCATGCTTCGATCAGGATCACGCAGCGTGCGTGCGGCAGGCCCTGCGCCTGCAGCGCCAGGATCGCGGCGAGCGAGCCGTAGATGGCGTAACCGTCGTCAGCGCCGCCGCGGCCGTACAGCTTGTCGTCGCGCAGCACCGGCTTCCACGGGCCCAGGTCGTCGTCCCAGCCGGTCATCTCCGGCTGCTTGTCGAGGTGGCCGTAGAGCAGCACGGTGTCATCACCGGTCTCGCTGCCGGTTGCCGGAATCTCCAGGAAGATCAGCGGGGTACGGCCTTCCAGGCGCACCACTTCAACGCTCAGACCCGGAATGTCCTGCGCCTTCGCCCAGGTCTCCATCAGCGAGACGGCCTGATCCATATAGCCGTTCTTGACCCAGTCGGCGTCGAACATCGGCGACTTGTTGGGGATGCGGATGTAGTCGACCAGCTGCGGGACGATCTCGCTGTCCCACTTTTCGTCGACGAATTGGCCGAGCTTGGCGCTGTCCATCTGATACTCCGGTTGCATTGGCTAAGCCCGCCATTCTACGCCGATGGGCGGGAGGGGCCGAGAGCGTCAGGGAGCTGAGGGCGGCGCGTTGTAGGAGTTTTCCTACAAGAGGTCGGGTATTTAGCTGGCTGTTAGGATCGGGCCTAGACGATAGTCTGTGTGCATGTGGTGACGGACGCTGTTCCCACCGACGGGATTGCCGGTCGGACTGTCCAGAATCACAAGGAGCATTACGTCGTGCCTGGGTGGATCGTGTTGCGGGTGCTGCTTGTGCTGGTGTTGATGGCGCTGTCTTACCGGACGGCCGCCGTGGACATCAACCATGCAGATGCCTCCGCACTGCAGCAGGGATTGACGATGGTAGGCCCGTCGCGGGCCGCCGCCATCGTCGAGCACAGGCGGCAGCATGGTCCTTTCCGCCGCGCCGAGGATCTGGCGCGTGTGAAGGGGATAGGGAAAGCCATCGTCGAACGGAATCGACAACGGATCACGCTGGGACGCATGAAGCGTTCCAACGAACCAGTACCAGGACCGGTACCGGTGCGGCCCGTACCCAGGCGCTGACATCAGGAACTGTCGGGCCGGCAGGATGCCGACCATCGCCCGCTGCGGGAGGCAGCAGGCACCGACCGGCGCACGGACGCGTCAACACGACACCAGGATGGTGGCATCACAGACCTGTGGAAGGGGCTGGGATAAACAAAGAGGGACATTCACGGCCTTTGCAGGATGCATGGCCGACCCCCGACCACGCAGGATGCGCGGGGGAAGGCTGGAGGCCGACAGGGACGTAACCGATGCCCGGCAAGACACATGGCTGTGTCGCCGGGCATTTTCTTTTGTGTCCGGTGCACACTAGGGGCATGGCCATCGATTCAATGCTGCAGGCGCCGACGCGCTGCATTGCCCATGCTGACTATCTGCGCGAACGCTGGCGCAACGGACTGGGCTGGACCCGGGAGATCCTGCGGCTGCCGGCGCAGGGCAGTGACTGGGTGCTGCGTCTGTCCATCGCCGAGATCGAGTGCGACGCGGCCTTCTCCACGTTTGACGGTGTCGAGCGTGAGCTGGTGCTGCTGCAGGGCGAGGGCGTGCGCCTGCGCTTTGCCGACGGCGCGGTCAGCGAGGTGCTGCCGCCTTATGGGCGGGTGCGCTTCGCGGGCGAGGCGCCGGTCCACGGTGAGCTGGTCGACGGTGTGACCCACGACTTCAATCTGATGTGGCAGCGCGACGTGCTCGATGCGCAGCTGCTGCATCGGCCGCTGGTCGGGCCGATGCATTTCTTTACCGAGCCCGGGGTGGCGTGGGCAATCCACCTGTTGGCCGGCCAGGCCGCGTTCGACGCTGGCACGGGATTGCCACCGCTGGCGGCCGGCGACACGGCCTGGCTTGCGGCTGGCGGACGTCAACGTTACAGCCTTGACGGCGGCGGCGAGCTGCTGGCGATCCGCGTCGCGGCCGCGCCTTGCGCGCGGGTGGCCGTTGAGCCGTCGTAGCGCCGACCCCACGGTCGGCAGCTCTCCGGTCAGATGACGCGGGCGCTGCCGCGCTGCGCGCGGAGCCGACCGTGGGGTCGGCTCTACCCGACCATCCGTCCGGTGGGTGACGAGGGTTGGTCGTCACGGCTTCTGCCTTGGGATCAGTACACGTCGCGGCGGTAGCGTCCGCTCAGCAGCAGGGCTTCCTTGCCCTGCGCACCCAGCACCTGCTCGATCACCGCGTCCACTGCCGGGGCCATGCCCTGCAGGCTGCCGCACACCAGTATGGTCGCGCCGTCGTGCACCCAGTGCCGCAGGCGCTCGGCCTCTGCCTGCAGGCGATGCTGGACATAGCGGTGCTCACCGCCGTCGCGGCTGAACACGGTATCCAGCCGCTCCAGCCGTGCCTCCCGGTGCAGCTGCTCCAGCTCACTGCGAAAGTGGAAATCGTGCTGCCGGGTGCGTTCGCCAAACAGCAGCCAGGTGCGTGCGCCGGCCGTGCTGGCGCGCTCGCGCAGGTGCGCACGCAGCCCGGCAATGCCGGTACCGTTGCCGATCAACAGCAGTGGTGTGCCCGGCGACACGCCGTGGAAGTTGGGATTGCGACGCACGCGCAGATCGACGATGCCACCCACCGCGACGTGGTCGCACAACCAGCCACTGGCAAGCCCGGGAGTGCCATCCGCTCTGCGCTGGCGACGCAGCAGCAGCTCAAGCGCACCATCGGCCATCACCGAGGCGATGGAGTATTCGCGATGCGGCAACGGCTGCAGTTGCTGCAGCAGGGCAGGCGGATCGTCCGCAGGCGCGTCGGGCAGGTGCGCGCTGGAAAGATGCTGGGCCAGCGTGATGCCATCGTCGTCCTGCCAGCTGCCATCGATGTCATGGCGCAGCAGCCACGCCTCGACGTGCGCCACAGGATGGCGTGGGCCCACTTCGGCGATGTCGCCGGCCTGCCACGGCGGCGTCTCACCCGGCGGCGGCTGCAGGCGCAGCCAGTACACCGGCCCGCCCACACTGCCGGGGTTGAGATGCTCACGCGCCAGCAGCCTCCATGGCTGGTACTGGGCCGGGCTCCAGTCGGGCTGCTCACTGGCGCTGCCGCCAAGCTGGCCCAGCAGCTGCTGCCAGTGGCGCAGGGTCGCCGGGTCGGCGTTGTCCAGTTCCACCGTATCGAACAGCGCGTGCGCGCCGTGCTGGCGCAGCCAAGCGTCCAGCTGGTGCCCGAACGCGCAGAAGTTGCCGTAGCTGCGGTCACCCAGCGCAAGCACGCCGTACTGCAGGTGATGCAGGGATGGCGCGGCCGACATCACGCGGCGCAGGAACGGCAAGGCGTGGTCGGGCGGGTCACCTTCGCCGCTGGTGCTGACGATGAACAGTGCGCGCTGCATGCGCGCGAGCAGCGGCCCGTCAACCTGGTGCAGGCTGCGCACGCGCACGGCCAGCCCGGTCTCGCGCAAGGTCTGTGCGCTGCGCTCGGCCAGCGCGAGCGCAAAGCCGGTCTGGCTGGCCCACACCAGCAGAAGCGGCGGATGCGCGCTGTCCACGGCTTCTGCGTGGCTGCGGCCCCGCCACCACACCGCCAGGCAAAAACCCGCGTACACCAGCAGCGCGGCCGATGCCAGCAGCCAGGCCGGCTGGCGCGGCGACGCCCACCACGCGGTATCGCCCAGGTGCAGACGCAGCAGCAGGGCGCCGATCACCAGCAGCGCCAGCATTACCAGCACGTTGCCCAGTGTGGCGCGCGAGGGCCTTGGGCTCATCGCAGCAGGGCCTCGAACGCCGGGCTGCGGGTTTCCTGCGGACCTTGCTCGCCGCGGTCGAGGAAGCGCGCCGCCAACTGCAGGCGCGTGGCCAGTGCCAGTCCGGCCGCACTGCCCAGCACGGTCAGTGCGGTGGCCCACGCGTCGGCCTGCATGGCGTCGGCCGCCACCACGGTGACCGCTGCCGCCGCGCGTTGCACCGGCATGCCGGTGCGCGGGTCGATGCTGTGACTCACGGCCTGACCCTCGTGCTGGTACTGGTGCCAGCGGTCGCCCGAGGTCGCTACCGCGTGTTCGTCCAGCGCCAGCACACACGGCGGGCCGGGGGTGGCCGCATCTTCCTCGGGCGCGGACTCGATCAGCACGCGCCAGGCACTGCCGTCGGGCTTGCGGCCGTAGCCGTAGAGTTCGCCGCCCACGTCGATCAGCGCGGCTGTTATGCCCTGCGCGCGCAGCCAGCGTGCTGCCTGGTCGACGCCAAAGCCCTTGGCGATGGCAGACAGATCCAGTTCCAGCCCGCCCGGCTGCAGCAGGGCATCGTCGCGCCACTGCAGTTTCTGCCAGCCACAGCGGGCCCGGGTGCTGGCCAGCGTGTCGGCGGCAGGCGCGCGACGCTCACCGGCCTGCGCGCCGAAGCCCCAGAGGGCAACCAGCGGCCCGACGGTGGGGTCGAAAGCACCCTCGCTGGCGGCAGCGATCGTCTGCGCACAGTCAAGCACCTGCCGCGTCTGCGCGGGCAAGGGAAGCCAGCTGCCTGCAGGCGCATGGTTGAAGCGGCTCAGGTCGGAGTCCGCTTCCCACGTGCTCATCTGTGCCACCACCTGATCCAGTTGTCCCTGGATGCCGGCGTGCAGCGGATGCAGGTCGCGCTGGCGCGGCGCCACCAGGCTTACGCTCCAGTGGGTGCCCATGGTGGTGCCGCCGAGGCGGGCGATGTCGAGCAAGGTATCGGTCATTGGGTCTTCAAGGTCGGCCGGGTGCCGGGCGCCCGGCCGACCGGTACGACATCACTGCGGCAGGACTTCCAGCGTAGCGACATAGCTCAGGCGGCGCTTGGCGGCCTGCTTGACCGAGGTCCTGTCGTCCTCGCTGGAGGTCTCCAGCCAGTACATGCCCGGCTCGCCCCAGGCGACACTGAACTCGCCCTTGGCATCGCTGCTGACCTTGAGCTCGTCCTGCGCATTGCGGTAGCGGGTGGCGCCGCGCACGATCTCCACGTCCAGACCAGCGGCGGGCTGGCCGTCAACCAGCAGGCGGAAGCGCGCGGTCTCGCCGGCGAACTGGTCATTGGGATGCGACAGTGCCACCAGCTCGATGCCGCGGTTGGTCGGCGCCAGTGCGGTGGCATTGGGGGCGCCGTTGGTCACGAAGGTTTCCACGCGGCCCACGCTCTGCGACAGCTGCACATTCTTCGCGTCCTTGGGCAGTTCGCCCAGCGTGGCCTCGCTGCCGCGCCAGCGCTTGCGCTCGCCGTTCTGCTCGTAGGTGGCGAACAGGCCGTCGTTGACCGAGGCGATGCGGTAGGTGCCCTGCTGCTTGAGCTCCACGTCGAACACGCTGCGGAACTTGCCGGTGGCACCGTTGCTGGGCTGCACGCGGCTGCCATCCGGGGCGGTGATCTGCAGCGATTCCAGGCGGATCGGCACGTGGTTGAAGTAGAACAGGTCATTGGAGACAGCCGCATCCACGGTGATCCACGGCGCATTGCCGGCCATGGTGGTCTGCGAGGGCAGCAGCCAGGCCTTGTGCGCCGAAGCGGTAAACGGAAGGGCAGCGGCCAGAACGGCGGCGAGGACAAGCGTGCGCTTCATGCGGTGAACTCCATGACGGATGGAAAGCGGTACAGCAGTGCGGGGTGCAACAGCGGCGTGGGCCATAGCGGCGTTCACGGACGGACCGACAGGGTCACTTCGCCCAGCTCGGTGCTGCCCTGGGCACGCCCGGTGGCAGCGGCCGGCCAGGTGAAGGGAATCTTCAGCAGTTCGCGGCCGCCGACTTCGCGCACGGCCTCGACCACCAGGGTGTAGTTACCCGGCGCGAGCTGCTTCAGCGGCGCCTGCTGCTGACCGAAGGACAGGGCATGCTTGCCCACTGGACGGGTCGGCCCGGTGATGCCGTCCACCGGCAGGTCCAGGGTGCGGCCACTCTTGCGCCACCACTGGCGCAGGTCGGGCAGCCATTTGGTGCCGTGGCCCTCGCTGTTGCGCGTCTGCTGGTACCAGACCGAGAGGTTGGCGGCGACCTGCTGGTCGGCACCCTCCACCCACACCGCCACATAGGGGCGGTGGTACTCGGCAGCGTTGATCTTCGGCACTTCGACGCTGATGTCGAGCGTGGCGGCGTAAGCCGGCGAGGTGGCCAGCAGGCCGCTCATGGCAATGGTCAGGGTCATACGCATGGGCGCATCCTTCAAAGGCGAGGGGGTCAATGGATCAGCAGCAGGGCAATGAGCAGCGGGATCATCAGGCCCAGCCCGACCAGGGGCCAGGTCATGCGCCGCTGCCGCGCATGCAGATGCAGCAGGAACAGGCCGGTAATGCAGAACACCAGACAGGCCACGGCAAACAGGTCAAGGAACCAGCCCCAGGCAGGGCCCGCGTTGCGTCCCTTGTGCAGATCGTTGAGATAGGAGATCGCACCGCGTGTGGTGGACTCGTACTCGACCGCGCCGGTCTGCCGGTCAATGCTCAGCCAGGCATCGCCGCCCGGACGTGGCAGCGACACATACAGCTCTTCGGCCGACCATTCTGCTGCGCGGCCGCCCAGCGAAATGTCCAGCTGGTCATCCAGCCAGCGCCGCACCGGCAGCGGCACGGGCGCGTTGCCGTCCTGGCGTTCGCCCAGCGCGGCGAGCACCGTAGACGGCATCTCCAGCTGGCGGTTGTCCACCGTTGGCGTCGCCTCGATCTTCGCGGCGTGGTTCAAGGTGATGCCGGTGGCCGCAAACAGCAGCATGCCGACCAGGCAGACCGCTGAACTGATCCAGTGCCACTGGTGCAGCGTGCGCAGCCAGAAACCACGGCTGGCCTGACGCTGGACGGAGGTGGCGGTGGATTCGGGCGACACGCAGGACTCGGCTCGGAGAGGGCGGAAAGCGAATTACAGCATTGTTGAGAATTGGTCGCAATTAGGTGTCGTAATGTATCGAACCTGCGGCCACCACTCGTCGGCGGCGGCCGCCGCGTTCAGAACCTGAAGTTCAGGCTCAGCCAGATGCTGCGCGCCTTGTCCTTGTTGTTGTAGTCGTCCTCCACCAGCACTTCGGCGGTGTTGTCTTCGTAGACGCCATCGCCGTTGAGATCGGTGAACTGCACGTGGTAGGTGGTGAAGTCGCGGTCGAGCAGGTTGTTGATGCGCGCGTTGATGGTCAGCCACTGCGTGGCTTCGTACGATGCGCCCAGGTGCAGCACGCTGTAGTCCTTGTAATAGCGCGGCTGGCCGGTGACGCTGCTGGTGCCGTTGTAGCGCCTGGAACGCGCTTCGGCGGTCAGGAACAGGTTAAAGCGGTCGCTGGCCTGCCAGTCGAAGGTGGCATTGGCCATGTGCTTGGCGGTCAGGCCCAACGGCAGCCCCTTGCCGACACCGCTTTTCTGTTCGCTGTCGGTGTAGGTGTAGTTGGCGCGCAGGCCGAACCGGTCGCTGATCTGCCAGCGTCCCGCTACCTCGGCGCCCTGGATGATCACCTTGTCGATGTTCACCGTGCGCGTGCTGCTGGCGTAGCCCAGCTCGGCATACTCGCCGCTGGAGGTGCAGGGCTGGGTCAGCGTGGGGCCGCAGGGCTGGCTGCTGATCTTGTCGTTGAAACGGTTGTGAAACAGCGTGGCGTTGAAGTTGTGCCCCTGCGGATGCTGCCAGTACACGGCCAGCTCGGTGCTGGTGCTGGTCTCCGGCTGCAGGTCCGGGTTGCCGAACATCGGTGAGGTGCCCTGGCCGCCGAAGCCGGTGACGCCGTCGTACAACTGTGTGGTCTTCGGGGTCTTGAAGCCGGTGCTGACGCCGCCCTTGATCGTCCACTGCTCGCTGACGGTGAACACACCGTACAGGCGCGGACTGAGGTGGCTGCCGAACACCTGATGGTCGTCGTAGCGCAGGCCATAGGTGACGGCCAACGGGGCGAGTACGGTCCAGGTGTCCTCGGCGAACAGCGAGTACATGTTGTGCTCCTGTTTCTGCCCGGGCGTGCCGCGCTCGGTCCCGAACACGCCGTCGGTGAGTTCGCCGCGGATCACCTGCGCGCCGACCACGGCCACGTGCTCGCCGGCAGCCTGGAACGGAATGTCCAGCTTCGCGTCCAGCGTGTACTGCGCGCTTTCCAGCGTGCGCTTGGGCCGGGGCAGGAAGGTGGACGCTGCCAGCGCACGTCGCTCGTCCAGACTCATGCCGGCGTACGGACCGGTGGCGTCGATCATCTGCAGCAGCTGCCCGCGCTCGGCGACCGTGAACGGCATGGTGCGGCCGTCATTGTTGGTCTCCACGTGCGAGAGCGAGACCAGACTGTTGCCGAAGGACCACTGACCCTCATGGGTCACGGCCCAGGCATCGCGGGTGAAGGTCTGGGTCGGGCCGTAGCCCACGCGCGGGTCGGCGCGGCGCGACCAGTTGCCGCCGTTGGTGCGGCACGCGGCGGCGTTTGCACCGGTCGCGCCACGGCAGAAGCTGCTGCTGCGCCAGATGCTGCTGAGGCTGTCCACCGTGCCGACCGGATACTCCTCTTGACCTGCATCGTTGATCTTGATGGCGTTGTCGTATTCCTGCCGCGAGGCATCGTAGTCCAGCGTCAAGGTCTGGTTGTCGGCGAGGTTCCAGGCCAGGCTCAGGCCGCCAGCCTTGTTGGTGTTGTCCACTGTCTTGCCGCCCGCGCCGAAGCCCAGCGTACGGCTGTGGGTGACGCCGCTGGGGTCGGTCACCGGTGCGTATACCGGGTTGGAGGCGTCGCGGTCATACCAGCTGGCGCGCGCGCTGAGGTTGAGCACGCCGGGCAGCAGCGGGCCGGTCACATACAGGTCGGCGGTGCTGTCATCACCGAACTGGTCGTCGGTCTCGAAGGTGCGTGCCACGGTTACCGAGCCGCTCCAGCGGTCAAGCGTGCGCTTGGTGATGATGTTGATGACACCCCCCATCGCATCGGCGCCATACAGCGTCGAGGCGGGGCCACGGATCACCTCGATCCGCTCGATCGCATCCAGCGGCGGAATGTGGTTGAACTGGTTGCCGCCGAAGTTGTTCGGGTAGATGTCGCCGTGATTGTTCTGGCGGCGACCGTTGATCAGGATCAGCGTGTAATCCGAGCCCATGCCGCGCATCGAGATGCTGCCCTGGCCGGTCTTGTCGCGGGTTTCGCCAACATCGACGCCTTCCAGGTCACGCACGGCATCAAGCAGGGTCATGTAGGGACGCCTGGTCAACTGTTCCTGCGTGATGACCGAGATGCTCGCCGGCGCGTCGGTGATTTTCTGCTCGAAGCCGGACGCGGTGACCACGACCGTATCCAGGGTCTGCGGCGCGCCGCTGGCCGCGACCTCAGCAAAGGCGGGAGCCGACAGCGCGGTGAACAGGGCAGTGTTGAGCACGGTACGGGAAACGGACACGCAACGACGATGGCGCTGGGCCATGGCAGGAACCTCGAAGGATGAAAGGGCCGCGCGCAGGCGGCTTGGTCAGGGCGAAACCCTGTGTGGCTGTCACGGATGGGGGGGGGCGGTGCCGCAGCAGCGTGCGGACGGGTCGGACAGGTCAGGCCCGCGGCGGGGCCTGGCCGCGCTGTACACGCCGCCCGGGTCGCTCCTGGGCAGAAAAACCAGCACCGGCGCGCGGCCAGACGGTGGCAGGAACCGGCTCCACCAGCACTGCCAGCAGCGCCAGCTGCGACCAATGTCCGTTGACCAGCAAGGCCGGTCCGTCCAGCTCTGCGGTGTCCTCGCGCGTTGGCGCAGACGGAGCACGGCGCAGCTTCGCCGGCTCCGGTTCCTGGGGACGGTCATCACCGCTGCCCTCACCGGACGGTACCGGAAGCGACATCGATGCAGCGGAGAATCCGCGATCGTCCGATGGACTGTGCAGCGCGGGCACGCTGACCAGCAGCAGCGCCAACAGCACGAGCCACGCCAGCAGCACAGCCGGCGTCGGCCGCTGTCCGCGCATGGCGGTACCGAGCTGATGTGGGCGGTGTGGATGGCGCAAGGCAGGTGTCCCGGAGGGAGGTCGACGAAGCGAGCACTACGGGGCGGGAGTGTAATGAAATGTTACTGGAGGTGCAAATGAGAACCGTTAGCAGATGCGAGCCGTCCGCGACACGCACAGACGCTGCTCACGCTCGCCGCGGGCCAGGCCATCGCGTCACCGCGCAGGGCGGCCCGGTCAATCCCGGTCGTCGCGGGTCCAGATCGCGTCATGTTCCCGTTTGACCGGGAACTTCGGCACCGGGCTGTAGGCCGGCGCGCACAGGGCCCGCCCGTCGCGCACGTCGAAACGCGCGCTGTGCAGAACGCATTCAATGCTGCCTTCAGCGGTGTTGAACTCACCCGAAGACAACTCGAATTCCTCGTGTGTGCACTGGTCTTCCAGGGCGTACAGATCACCGTCCAGGTTGAACACCACGATGGGCGTGCCGGTGACTTCGTCGAACACGCTCTTCATTTCACCGGGCAGCAGTTCGGCACCGGCGCAGACAAAGGTCCAGGTATCGCTCACGAGCGCGTCCCCGCCAGCGGCTTTTCCAGGATTTCAAAGCGCAGGTCATCCCGCCTGGGCGTGCCGAAGCGTTCATCGCCGTAGGGGAAGGGTTTTTTGATACCCGTGCGCACATACCCACGCCGCTCGTAGAAGGCAATCAGTTCGTCGCGCACGTCGATCACCGTCATCTGCATCACCGGTACGCCCCACTGGTGATGCGCGTGGGCCTCGGCCGCTGCCAGCAGTTGCTTGCCGATGCCACCTCCCTGCTGGGTCGGGTCAACCGAGAACATGCCGAAGTAGCCTTTGCCCTGCTCGTCGGCCACATGCGCGCAGGCGAGCAGCTGCCCGTCACGTTCGGCAAGCAGGATGACCGAGCGGGGCCGCGCGAGGTCGGCCTGCAGTCCTTGTGCATCGATGCGGGCGCCGTCGAGGAGATCGGCTTCGGTGGTCCAGCCCGCACGGCTGGCGTCACCCCGGTAGGCGGAGGTGACCAGTTCGATCAGGGCGGGAATGTCGGCTTCGGTGGCCGAGCGGAAAGTCAGTGTGCTCATGCGCCCATTCTAGGCGCGCCGGGAACGAAAAACCCGCAGACTCCCGCCCTGGGTAGGTGACGACCGTTGGTCGTCACGCTCCTGCGTTGGGTGCTGCGGTGGCCCGGAAGCGGGACGACCAACGGTCGGCACCTACCACAGCCGCGGCGTCGGCCGTTCCCGGCAGGGCATCGGTCCGGGTAGGTGACGACCAACGGTCGTCACGTGCCGCAGCTCGGCGCTGGGTGCGGCGGGGACGGCGGCCTGGCCGGTCAGGCCAGCAGCCTGCGGACCTTGTTCAGCGCTGCGATGAAGCGCTCGATTTCCTCATGCGTGTTGTAGAACGCCAGCGAGGCGCGACACGTCGCCGCCACGCCGTAGTACTGCAGCAGCGGGTGCGCGCAATGCTGGCCCGAACGCACTGCCACGCCTTCGAGATCAAGCAGGGTGGCCAGGTCGTGCGCGTGTGCACCTTCGATCAGGAACGACACCACGGCGGCCTTGTCGGGGGTAGTGCCGAAGATCCGCAGGCCCTCCACCTTCTGCAGCTCTTCGGTGAAGTGCGCCAGCAGTTCGGCCTCACGTGCCTCCACCTGGGCAAGGCCCAGCGCCTGCAGGTAATCCACCGCTGCACCCAGCCCGATGAAACCGGCGATGTTCGGCGTGCCGGCCTCGAACTTGTGCGGGGCCTCGTTGAACACGGTGCCGTCAAAGCTGACTTCCTTGATCATCTCGCCGCCACCCAGGAACGGTGGCATCGCCTGCAGGTGCTCGCGGCGCGCCCACAGCGCGCCAGTGCCGGTCGGCCCACACATCTTGTGGCCGGTGATGGCATAGAAGTCGCAGCCGATGGCCGTCACGTCGACCTTGCGGTGGGGCACGGCCTGTGAGCCGTCGACCACGGTGACGATGCCGCGCTTGCGGGCCTCGCGGCAGATCTCGCGGACCGGATTGACCGTCCCCAGCACGTTGGACACGTGGGCTACCGCCAGCAGCTTGACCTGCGGCGTCATCGCCGTGCGCAGGGCATCCAGGTCCAGCGCGCCTTCCGGGGTGATCTCGGCCACGCGCACGGTAGCGCCGGTGCGTTGTGCCACCAGCTGCCACGGCACGATGTTGGCGTGGTGCTCCATGCGCGACACCAGAATCACATCGCCGGGCTGCAGCCGGGGCAGGGCCCAGGAATAGGCGACCAGGTTCAGCGCGAAGGTCGTACCACTGCACAGCACCAGTTCGTCGCCGCGCACATTGAGGAAGCGCGCCAGCTTGCTGCGCGCACCTTCATAGGCGTCGGTGGCCTCGGTGCCCAGCGCATGCACTGCACGGCTGACATTGGCGTTGTAACGACGGAAGTACTCGTCCACCGCGCCGATCACCTGCACCGGCTTCTGCCCGGTGTTGGCGTTGTCGAAGTAGACCAGCGGTTTGCCGTGGACTTCGCGCATCAGCAGCGGGAAATCGGCGCGCACGCGCTCCCAGTCGGGCTGCTCGCCGACGACGGCCTGCGGGTGCAGGGTGGACTGGCTCATGCAACGCCCGCCTCGGCCAGGGCACGATCAAGCTGCTGTGCCAACTGCGCGCGCAGCGCCTCCGGCAGCACCTTCAGCGGCTCGTGACAGAACGCCGCACTCAGCAGTGCCTGCGCCTGATCCTGCGGCAGCCCGCGCGAACGCAGGTAGAACAGCGCATTGGCATCGAGCTGGCCCACGGTGGCACCGTGCGCTGCCTTGACCTCCTCGGCGTCGATCACCAGCGTGGGCTGGGTGTCGATCTCGGCGTCGGCCGACAACAGCAGATTCTTGTTGGACAGGTTGGCGTCGGTACCGTCGGCACCCTCACGGATGTGGATGCCGCCATGGAACACCACGCGGCTGCGGTTGGCGGCCACGCCGCGCCACAGCAGCTCGGCATTGGTATCGCGGGCGATGTGCTCGATGCCCAGACGGGTTTCAACGTGGCGGCGGCCCGTGCCCAGCAGCACGCCGTTGGCAGTCAGGTGGGCGTTGTTGCCCTCCAGCCGCACATTGAGCTCGTGGCGGCCAAGCCCGGCGCCCAGTTCGAGGTCGACCCGGTGGTACTGCGCATCGGCGGCCAGCACCGCGTCGGTGCGCAGGAAACTGGTCTGGCGCGCGCTGCCGGCCTGCAGGCGGGCGTGCTTGAGGCTGGCGCCGCGCGCTACATGGGCGTGCAGCACGGTGTTGTCCAGGTGGCTGGCCTCGCCCACGCCCAGGCGGTGTTCGACCAGGCCGAGGCTGGCGCCAGCGCGCAGTTCCACCAGGTGGCGGTGATGCCAGGCCAGGTCCTGTTCGCCGGCCACGCTGATGAAGACCAGCTGCAGCGGGATCTCCACCTGCACACCCTCGTCCACGCGCAGCACCACGCCCTCATCGGCCAGCGCGGCATTGAGGCGGGCGAACACCGCCTCCCGGTGTTCGTAGCGGCGGGCGAGGAAACGGGCGCTTTCCTCGCCAGCGGCCAGTACGGCCGACAGCGGCTCCAGCTGCACACCGGCCGGCAGGGCATGGGTGTCGCTGAGCGCGTCGTGCAGACGGCCGTTGACGAACACCAGGCGTGGGCCGGGAATGTCACCCACCAGCTGCGCATCCACCGTGGGCGGCGCCAGCGGCGCAGGGGCGAAGCTGCGGCGTTCCAGCTGCCGCAGGGAGGTGTACTTCCAGGCTTCGCTGCGTGCGCCGGGCAGGCCGTCGCGCAGCGCGGCATCAAGGACGTCGCGGCGTGCATCGCTGCCGCAGAATGCCTGGGCCATCGAATCGAGCAGCGCGCTCATCAGACCGCCGCCTCCGGCACCACACGATCCTTGAGGAAATCGTAGCCGTGCGCTTCCAGTTCCAGCGCCAGTTCCGGACCACCGGATTTGACGATGCGGCCATCGGCCAGCACATGCACCACGTCCGGCTTGATGTAGTCGAGCAGACGCTGGTAGTGGGTGATGACCAGGAACGAGCGATCACTGCCGCGCAGCGCGTTGACGCCGTCGGCCACGCTCTTGAGCGCGTCGATGTCCAGGCCGGAGTCGGTCTCGTCCAGGATCGCCAGCTTGGGCTCGAGCACGGCCAGCTGGAAGATCTCATTGCGCTTCTTCTCACCGCCGGAGAAGCCTTCGTTGACGCCGCGGTGCAGCAGCTCGTCCTTCAGGTGCAGCACGGCCAGCTTCTGCCGCACCAGCTTGAGGAACTGCATCGAGTCCAGCTCGTCTTCGCCACGCGCCTTGCGCTGGGCATTGAGCGCGGCGCGCAGGAAATAGGTGTTGTTGACCCCGGGAATCTCCACCGGGTACTGGAAGGCCAGGAACAGGCCTGCCGCGGCGCGGGCCTCGGGCTCCAGCGCCAGCAGGTCAGCGCCGTCGAAGGACACGCCGCCTTCGGTCACTTCATAGCCTTCCCGGCCGGCCAGTACATTGCCCAGCGTCGACTTGCCAGCGCCGTTGGGTCCCATGATGGCGTGCACCTGGCCCGGTTTCACGTCCAGCGACAGGCCCTTGAGGATGTCCTTTTCGCCGATGCGGGCGTGGAGGTTTTCAATCTTCAGCATGATACGAATCCGAGATGGAGCCACGCCATGCGTGGCTGAACAATTCAAACGAAGAGGCGTGTCGGCTCAGCCGACCGAACCTTCCAGCGAGACTTCCAGCAGCTTCTTGGCTTCAACGGCGAACTCCATCGGCAGCTCGCGGAACACCTGCTTGCAGAAACCATCGACGATCATCGACACCGCATCTTCCTGGCCGATGCCGCGGGCCCGGCAATAGAACAGCTGATCGTCGGAGATCTTCGAGGTGGTGGCCTCGTGCTCGACGGTGGCAGCCGGGTTTTTGACCTCGATGTACGGGAAGGTGTGCGCGCCGCACTTCTTGCCGATCAGCAGCGAGTCGCACTGCGTGTAGTTGCGCGCGCCGTCGGCGCCGCGCTCGATCCTGACCAGACCACGGTACGTGTTCTGTCCGTGGCCGGCGCTGATGCCCTTGCTGACGATCTTGCTCTTGGTGCGCTTGCCGACGTGGATCATCTTGGTACCGGTGTCGGCCTGCTGGCGGTGGTGAGTCAACGCGACCGAATGGAACTCACCCACCGAATCATCGCCGAGCAGCACGCAGGACGGATACTTCCAGGTGATCGCCGAGCCGGTCTCGACCTGCGTCCAGGTAACCTTGCTGCGCGCACCACGGCACTCGGCACGCTTGGTGACGAAGTTGTAGATCCCGCCTACGCCATTCTCATCGCCGGGATACCAGTTCTGCACGGTCGAGTATTTGATCTCGGCATCTTCCAGCGCCACCAGCTCGACCACCGCGGCATGCAGCTGGTTCTCATCGCGCATCGGCGCGGTGCAGCCTTCCAGGTAGGACACGTACGCCTTGTCCTCGCAGATGATCAGTGTGCGCTCGAACTGGCCGGTGTGACCGGCGTTGATGCGGAAGTAGGTGCTCAGCTCCATCGGGCAGCGCACGCCCTTGGGAATGAACACGAAGCTGCCATCGGAGAACACCGCCGAGTTCAGCGCGGCGAAGTAGTTGTCGCCGACCGGCACCACGCTGCCCAGGTACTGACGCACCAGCTCGGGGTGTTCCTTGATCGCCTCGGACATCGAGCAGAACACGATGCCTTTCTCGGCCAGTTCCTTGCGGAAGGTGGTGCCCACCGAGACCGAATCGAACACCGCATCAACGGCAACGCCGGCCAGCTTGGCACGCTCGTGCAGCGGCACGCCCAGCTTGTCGTAGGTATCCAGCAGTTCCTTGGGTACCTCATCCAGCGAAGCGTACTTCGGGCCCTTCGGTGCGGAGTAATAGCTCAGCGCCTGCAGGTCGATCGGTGCTATCTCCAGCTTGGCCCAGTCCGGCATCGGCATGGTCAGGAAGTGACGGTAGGCGTCCAGCCGCCATTGCGTCATCCATTCAGGCTCGTCCTTCTTGGCCGACAGGGCGCGGATGGTGTCCTCGTCCAGGCCGGGAGGCAGCGAGTCCGATTCGATCTCGGTGATGAAGCCGGCCGAATACTTGCGCCCCAACTGCTCGTGGATCTCACGGTTGGGGGTGTCTTCGCTGGCGGTGGTTTCGATGATTTCGGTGGCCATGGGGGCTGCCTGTGGATCAGGAGACGACATCGACCGCGATGCGTCGCGGAGGATGGTCGGCAAGGGGAAGAGGGGGCAGGATCTGTGCCAGGGTGACGCTGCGCAGCGCTTCGGAGACGACGTCGTTGATCAGACGCCAGCTGCTGCGCGCGCCACACTTGGGCGCCATGCCACACTGGTGCTGCTCGTGGCTGCATTCGGTCAGGGCCAGCGGCCCCTCCATCGCTTCCACCACGTCGCACAGCGAAATATCGCCAGGTGCGCGGGTGAGCCGGTAGCCGCCACGCACACCGCGCAGGCCTTCGACCAGCCCGGCCTGGGCCAGCGGTTTGAGCACCTTGCTGACGGTGGGCGGCTCAAGGCCAGTGAATTCAGCCAGCTCGGTGGCGCTGAGCACATCGCCCGGACGGACGGCGAGCACGGTCAGCACCACGGTGGCGTAGTCGGTGAGCTTGGTGACGCGGAGCATGGCAATGCGGCGGGTTATCAAAGCGGACCGAAATTGTACGCTTTTCTCCGTGCGCATCCAAGGGGCGCATGACGCGGGCTGTTGCAGCCAGTAACGCCCTCGGGGCCGCCATGCTGCCGGTTGACGATGATTTTGGCAATCACGAAGATTAAGCGAGAATCAACGACTCCCCATCGCACCAGGACGCGCCGCGCCCATGCCGAAGAAGATCCAAGCCCGCAGGTCGGCCATCCATGGCAACGGCGTGTTCGCCGTGGCACCGCTCAAGCAGGGCGAACGGGTGATCCAGTACAAAGGTCTGCTGCGCAGCCATGCCGACGTGGACGCTGACGACACCGGCGATGTCGAAAGCGGGCACACCTTCCTGTTCACCCTCAACGATGACTACGTCATCGACGCCAATTACCGCGGCAATGATGCGCGCTGGATGAATCACAGCTGCGAGCCCAACTGTGAGGCGATCATCGAAGAAGACGAAGACAAGGACCCGCGCCAGGACAAGGTATTCATCGAAGCGCTGCGCGATATCGCGCCCGGCGAAGAGTTGACCTACAACTACGGCATCACCCTGGCCGAGCGCCACACTCCCCGGCTGAAGAAGATCTGGGAATGCCGCTGCGGATCGCCCAGATGCACGGGGACCATGCTGCAGCCCAAGCGCTGATCGGGCGCTCGCCGGGCAGATCCCGGCGCTACGAACATCGCGCTCCGGTAGGTGACGACCGTTGGTCGTCACGCCGTCGCCCTGGAGCGTGACGACCAACGGCAGGACGCAGCAATGAGGCATGCAGGGCAGGTAATGAAGAGCATGGGTGCAGTGCGGGCCGGTCGGCCGGTGGTAGCCGGGGTCCTACCGCGCGTCGCGTAGAGCCGGGCTCTGCCCGGCTGCCTTTTTTCGTCAGTTGCCGAGCATACCGGCCGGCACGAGCGCACCCAGATCCTGATTGAAGGTCACCTGCAGACGGCCGTCCCTGACCTGCGCCGACTGCACCTGCAGCGCGCCCAGCATGCCAGCCACCGCCGGGTCGAGGCGGTAGATCGGCTCACGCTGTGCGTAGTCGCCCAGCCAGGCGTTGAGCAGCGTGCGCGTGCGCGCATCCAGACGGCCACCCTGCTGGGCGGGGATGAACTCATCCAGCGTCGGCTGCTGCAGATGGAAGCCCTGGGTCTGGGCGTCGTACCGCAGGCCACTGCTCAGCTCGACGGTGCCCAGCCGGGTGGGCGCGCCGCCAGCGGTGGCCATCGCCACATCCATGCCCAGTTTCAGCCGCTCGCCGGCGGGCAGGGCGAGCTTCGGCTGGCTCAGGGTCAGTTGCAGCAGGCCGCCCAGCGCATCCTGGTTGCGCGGGAAACTCTGGTCGAGGTACTGCTGCACGTCGGCGGCGCCCACCGACAGCTGGCGTCCTTCGATCGTCGGTGCTGCCTGGGCGCCGACAGCAGCTGCCACCAGCGCAGCGGAGAGGACAAGACGGGTGAGCAGGGGGCGCAGGGACATGGCGGGGCATCCAACGAAGGTAGGCAAGAAGATAGCCTGACGTGCTGAATCAGGCATGCACGAGCAGTGCCGCGCTACTGCAGGGCAGGCTGAAGCTGGGCGGATTGGATCAGCCAGCCATCGCCTCCAGGTCCGGGCACCAGCCGGTACCAGCCGCGATAGGTGAAGCTGCCGTGGGCGGTCGCCGCCCGTATCACCACCGGGACTTCGAGCAGGCGGCCCTGGCGCGGGTCGTCGCGTACGATCGGCGCGTCGGTGGTCACCCGCAGGCGCTGCACACGCGTAAGTGCATGCAGCGCCGCATCGTCGCGCGTGTTGCTGTCGTGTTGCCAGTAACGCCCGATCGCGTCTGCATCGCGACGCAGCACGGCAGCGACGTAGTCACGCACGACGCGGCCCGGGGAGCCTGTGGCACCGGGAGCAGTCCGGGAAGGTTCTGCCCCGGGTGTTGTCCCGCCGAGCGCGACGGCGTCAGGACGGTCGCGACGGGCGCGCGCCTGTTCTTCGGCGCCTTTGACTTCTTCCCGCTGCGGCAACGGCGTCGGCGCCGATCTGGAGCAGGCGGTGAGCAGCAGGGGGCCGAGCAGCAGCGACAGAGACAACGGCAGGAGAAGGCGCATGGCCGGGCGTCCAGCGGCAGAGACCGCCAGTGTAGCCATCGCCGGCTCAGCGCGGTCGGTGCAGGGCGTCCAAGGCGTCCAGCGCGTCGCCGATGGTCGTGGCGTGTGCGCTGAGCGGGTGCTCGGGTTCGTCGGCATGACGATGCACTACGTCGCGCAGTACCTGGGTGGCAATGAGCACGGCCGCGCGCTCGTCACCGCTGAATCCTGGCAGGCGGGGCGCATTCTCCAGCAGCCGCATCCAGTTCTGACGGGCGCGGTGCTCGAGTTCAATGGTGCATCGGCCGGCGCACTGCAGGCCGTCTTTCTCGATCGGGGTGACCGTCAGGCGGTAACGGGTGGAGGTGCTGGACATGGCTGCGTGCTCGGGCGGGGTGTCCAACCACCTTAGGTGGCCCGATCACTGGCGGCGACGGCCAGGAACGCACGCAGTGTTCCATCGCACCCGGGGGCCAGGGGAACGCCCGCGCCCGCCCTTGTGCAGCAAGGTACTGTCCGCACACTGCGTCTGCGGCAACGCTGTGTTGCGCACCTGTGCGAGGGCCAGAAACGCGGACGGGACGGCGCAAAGGCCGTCCCGTCCGCGCAGAAGCCGGTTGTCGGCGCGCTTACAGCGCGGCGTCCTTGAGCTTCTTGAGCGGGCGAACCTTGAGCTTGGTGGTGGCCGGCTTGGCGGCGAACCACTGCTCTTCCTTGGTGAAGGGGTTGATGCCCTTGCGCTTCGGCTTGGCCGCAACGCTCACCGTGGTGATCTTCAGCAGACCCGGCAGGGTGAAGCTGCCAGCGCCCTTCTTGTGCACGGAGGCCGAGACAGCGCTTTCCAGCGCAGCCATCACAGCGCGCACGTCCTTGGCGACGACACCCGATGCTTCGGCGATGTGCGCAACCAGACCAGACTTCGTCAGAGCTTCCTTGATCGGCTTCGGAGCGGCCGGCTTGGCAGCTGCCTTCGTAGCGACTTTCTTCACTGCCTTCTTCGGGGCAGCCTTCTTAGCGGTCTTTGCCATGGTTTCCTGTTCCGTGAACGGTTGGTTGTATGTTCGCGCCGAACACCGCTCGGCAAGCGCAATGTAGGGCAACAATGCAGCCCCGCCAATAGGGCGAACGCAGAAATTCCGGCTTTTTTGCCTTGGTTCGACCTTCGTCGCAGCACGCGGGACCTGCGCCTGTGCCGCCTGGTCTCCTGCAGGACCGGGCGCGAACACTTGAAAAACAGGGGGATGCGGCCGTTCGGCGCGCTGCAGCGCGGCAGCCGGTCTGATCGGCGACCGTTCGTCGGCGCGTCGACGCATGCCCGATGCAGCGGCCACATCGTGCTAACGCGCCGCTGCGTAGGGTGTCCGTGTCTACCACCGAAGGAGTCCGCTGATGGGTATTTCGCGCCAAGCCAATGCGCACTGGGAAGGTGACCTGAAGACAGGCACGGGACAATTGAGCACCCCGCAGAGCGGTCTGATGGACAAAACGCGCTACGGCTTCAACAGCCGGTTCGGCGAGGAAAAGGGCACCAACCCGGAGGAGCTGATCGCCGCCGCACACGCCGGCTGCTTCACCATGGCGCTGTCGGCCAAGCTCGCTGAAGCTGGCTTTACCGCCACCTCGCTGGATACGGTGGCCAAAGTTGATCTGTCCACCGAAGGCGGCCCGCAGCTTTCGCAGATCACCTTGACCCTCAAGGCAGTGGTGCCCGGCATCGAGGCCGCACAGTTCCGCGCGATCGCCGATGACGCCAAACAGAACTGCCCGGTTTCCAAGGCGCTCAGTGCGGTGCCGGTGACCCTGGACGCCAACCTCGCCTGAGCGGGGCCCAGCGCTACGCAGCCGGCCCCCGGCCCGGCTGCTACCGCTCAGGTCCAGTCGATGCTGCCGCGGATAACGGTCTGTACCTGACCCCCTGACCACACCTCGCCATCGGCGTCCACCTGCAGATGCAGCTGCGCGTCGTGGCCCACCTCCCGGCCCTGGCTCACCTGCAGCCGTCCGCCAGCCGGCAAGGCGCCGCGCAGATCCAGCCACGCGGCCAGAACTGCGTTGGCCGCCCCGGAGGCCGCGTCTTCGAAGCGCCGACCGTTGCCGACGAACGCGCGTACTACCAGATCGTTGTTGCCGTCCTCGCAGCGCGCATAGGCGAACACGCCCATGCTGCCGCTCTGCTCGGCCAACGCTGCTACTGCGTCCCAGTCCGGCTGCAGACCACGCAGGTGAGCCTCACCGCTCACTTCCACCAGCCACCAGCTGCGCCCACCGACCATCAGGGCCGGCGGCAGGGTGCCCAGTGACCAGCCGGCGATGGCGGGGCCGAGCTCGTCTGCGTTGGCTTCGCGCTCAAGCCGCGCCCGCGGTGTGCGGATCGCAATGCGGCGCAGCGGGCCGTCATTTTCCACGCGCAGCGGCAATTGACCCGCGATGCCGTCCTGGACCAGCACGCCGTCCACCGGAACCGCCAGGCCCGCTTCCAGTACGGCGTGTGCAGTGCCGATGCTGGGATGCCCGGCGAACGGCACCTCCTTCTGCGGGCTGAACATGCGCAGCCGGTAGCTGGTGCCAGGCTGCTGCGCGGGAAGCACGAACGTGGTTTCCGGCAGTCGCGTCCAGCGCGCAATAGCCTGCATGGCGTCGTCGTCCAGCCCCTCGGCGTCCAGGACCACGGCCAGCGGGTTGCCAGCGCCGGGCCGGGGAGAGAAGACATCCAGTTGCAGGAAACGACGCGCGCGCATGGGCTGGGCTCGGGCTGTAAAGACGGGGCCGCAGCTTAGCAGCGTGGCCGCCCGGCTGGGCTGTCGGTAATGGCTGCCCATTCGGCGTGGATCAAGGCTTAGAATCGAAGGTTCCGCCCCCGGGCGGTCCCCTCCACAATGCATAAGCCTATCCATGTCAGCTTCCCCCCTTGACGATCGCTGGATCGTATTGAAGTTCGGCGGCACTTCGGTGTCGCGCCGCCACCGCTGGGACACGATCGGGAAGCTGGCGAAAAAACGTGCGGAAGAGACCGGTTCGCGGGTGCTGGTGGTGGTGTCGGCCCTGTCCGGGGTCACCAACGAGCTGACCGCCATCGCCGACGGCGCGGCTGACAGTGCGCAGCGCGTCGCGGCGCTGGTGGAGCGTCACCATGCGTTTCTGGCCGAGCTGGAGCTGCCGGGCAGCGTGCTGCAGACCCGGCTGGACGCACTGCAGGCGTTGCTGGCCGACCCGCGCGCAAGTTCGCGCACGCTGGACTGGCAGGCCGAGGTGCTGGGCCAGGGCGAGCTGCTGTCCTCGACGCTGGGCGCGGCCTACCTGCACGCCAGCGGCCTTGACATGGGCTGGATGGACGCGCGCCAGTGGCTGGACGCATTGCCGCCGCAGCCGAGCCAGAGTGCCTGGTCGCAGCGCCTTTCGGTGAACTGCCAATGGCGCTCGGACAAGGAGTGGGGCACGCGCTTCAACGCGCAGCCGTCCCGCCTGCTGATCACCCAGGGCTTCATCGCCCGCCACGCTGACGGTGGCACCGCCATCCTTGGCCGTGGCGGCTCGGATACCTCGGCTGCCTACTTCGGTGCGTTGCTGGGCGCCAGCCGTGTGGAAATCTGGACCGATGTGCCCGGCATGTTCAGTGCCAACCCGAAGGATGTGCCCGACGCACGCCTGCTGACCCGGCTGGACTATTACGAGGCACAGGAAATCGCCACCACCGGCGCGAAGGTGCTGCACCCGCGCTCGATAAAGCCGTGCCGCGACGCCGGTGTGCCGATGGCGATCCTGGACACCGAGCGCCCCGAGCTGCCCGGTACCAGCATCGACGGCAGCGCCGCACCGGTGCCGGGCGTCAAGGCGATCAGCCGTCGCAACGGCATCGTGCTGGTGTCGATGGAAGGCATCGGCATGTGGCAGCAGGTCGGCTTCCTGGCTGATGTGTTCGGTCTGTTCAAGAAGCATGGGTTGTCGGTGGACCTCATCGGCTCGGCCGAGACCAACGTGACGGTCTCGCTGGACCCGTCGGAAAACCTGGTCAACACCGACGTGCTGGCTGCTCTGTCGGCCGATCTTTCGCAGATCTGCAAGGTCAAGGTCATCGTGCCCTGCGCGGCGATCACCCTGGTCGGCCGCGGCATGCGTTCGCTGCTGCACAAGCTGTCCGATGTGTGGGCCACGTTCGGCCGCGAGCGTGTGCACATGATCTCGCAGTCGTCCAACGACCTGAACCTGACCTTCGTCATCGATGAAACCGACGCCGACGGCCTGCTGCCGATCCTGCATGCCGAGCTGATCGACAGCGGTGCGATGCCGGTGGAGGAAACCGAAGTGTTTGGTCCGCGCTGGCGCGAAATCGCCGGTGCCGTGCGGCCACGCGAGACGCCCTGGTGGCGTGGCCAGCGGGCACGGCTGCTGCAGCTGGCCGAGGTTGGCACGCCGCGCTATGTCTACCATCTGCCCACGGTGCGCGCGCGCGCCCGCGCGCTGGCCGCGATCACGGCGATCGACCAGCGTTTTTACGCGATCAAGGCCAACAGCCACCCGGCCATCCTGCAGTTGCTGGAAGCTGAAGGTTTTGGACTGGAATGCGTGTCGCAGGGCGAGCTGGACCACGTATTCAACGTGTTACCGGCGTTGTCGCCCTCGCGGGTTCTGTTCACCCCCAGCTTCTGCCCGCGCGCGGAGTACGAAGCCGCGTTCGCGCGGGCGGTGACGGTCACGGTGGACAATGTCGAAGCCCTGCAGCGCTGGCCGGAGCTGTTCAGCAACCGCGCGCTGTGGTTGCGCGTGGACCTGGGGCGCGGCGAAGGCCACCATGCCAAGGTGCGCACCGGCGGCAAGGATTCGAAGTTCGGCCTGCCCACTGCGCGCGTGGACGAGTTCGTCCGCCTGGCCACCGAGCTGGGCAGCCGGATTGTCGGCCTGCATGCCCACCTGGGCAGCGGTGTCGAGACCGCGCAGCACTGGCGCCTGATGTGCGATGAGCTGGCCGGCTTTGCCCGCCGCATCGGCAGCGTGCAGACCATCGACATCGGCGGTGGCCTGCCCATTCCGTACAGCGACGAGGATGAGCCGTTTGATCTGCAGGCGTGGGCCGAAGGCTTGGCCGAGGTCAAGGCGGTGCACCCGGCATTCCGCCTGGCCATCGAGCCGGGCCGTTATCTGGTGGCCGAGTCGGGCGTGCTGCTCAGTCGCGCCACCCAAGTGGTGGAGAAGGATGGCGTGCGCCGGGTCGGCCTGGATGCGGGCATGAACACGTTGATGCGCCCGGCACTGTACGACGCCTGGCATGACATCGAGAACCTGAGCCGTCAGGGCGGGTATGCGGAGGCGGCCTTCGATGTGGTCGGGCCGATCTGCGAATCCAGCGATGTGTTCGGCAAGCGGCGCAAGCTGCCGGTCTCCACCGCCCCTGACGATGTCATGGTGGTGGCTGATGCCGGTGCCTACGGCTATGTGATGGCGAACACGTACAATCAGCGGTCGATGCCGCAGGAGGACGTGATCGAATGAGCCGTGCCTGCCACCATCCGCCCGTTGCCTGCGCCGCGCGAAAACGCGCCTGATCCGGACACTCCATGACTGCTTTTGATAAACACCAGGTCGCCTGCTTCCGCTTTGTCGGCTGCGATTTCTCGGCCGACACCGGCGTAGCCCGGCTGGTCTATGCCTTCGACGATGGCCCGCAGATGGTCGAGACGGTCACCATTCCCGGTGCGCCGTTCCAGCTCGACGGCGAGCGCGCGGCCGCCGTGCAGCGCGCCCTGCAGCTGCTGCACCTGATCGCCGGGGTGAGTTACTACAAGGCCGGGGTTCCAGAGACGGTCCGCATCGACAGCTACAGCGTTGATGCGGAGACCGCGGCGCTGGTGGAAAGCATCTACCTCAACGGGCTGGGCGAGTTCGCCTACCGCAACGGCCTCAACCTGCGTGGGCGCTTCCGCCTGCCCGTGCAGGGCGAGCCGACAGCGGCGCCGGTCCTGGGCCTGCGCCCGCACGCACTGGTGGCCATCGGCGGCGGCAAGGATTCACTGGTGAGCATCGAAGCGCTGCGTCGTGCCGGTGTGGACGAGACAGTGACCTGGATCGGCGGTTCGCAGCTGATCCGCGCCTGTGCCGAACGCACCGGCCTGCCCACGCTGAATCTTGGGCGTACGCTGGCCCCTGAGCTGTTCGAGCTCAACCGCCAGGGCGCCTGGAACGGGCACATCCCGGTCACGGCGGTGAACTCGGCGATCATGGTGCTGGCCGCGCTGCTGCAGGGCGTGGACCAGGTGGTGTTCTCCAACGAGCGCTCGGCCAGCTATGGCAGCCAGATTCCCGGTACCGGCGAGGTCAATCACCAGTGGTCGAAGGGTTGGGCGTTCGAGCAGGCCTTCGGTATGTATGTGCAGCGTCAGGTGGCAGCCGATCTGCAGTATTACTCGCTGCTGCGGCCGATGTCCGAGCTGGCGGTGGCGCGGCAGTTCGCCAAGAACGATTTCTACGACGCGCATTTTTCCAGCTGCAACCGCAATTTCCATATTCTCGGCGAGCGCCCGGTGAACCGCTGGTGCGGCGTGTGCCCGAAGTGTCACTTCGTGTTCCTGGCACTGGCGCCGTTCATGCCCAAGCCTCGTCTGGTGGGCATCTTCGGCCGCAACCTGCTGGATGATGCCGAGCAGGCCGCCGGGTTTGATGCGCTGCTGGAGTTTCAGGACCACAAGCCGTTCGAGTGCGTGGGCGAGGGGCGTGAGTCGCGCGCGGCGATGGCCGTGCTGGCGCAGCGTCCGGAATGGAATGAAGACGCGCTTGTGAACCGCTTCTGCAATGAGATCCAGCCCAAGCTGGATGCCTCCGAACTGGCGTTGGCCCCGCTGCTGGTGCTGCAGGGCGAGCATCGCATTCCGGCCGCACTGTGGGACGCGATCCGTGCAGATTTCGCAGCTTGACGGCAAGCGCGTTGCATTATGGGGCTGGGGGCGCGAAGGCAGGGCGGCATTTGCCGTTCTTCGCGCCCGGCTTCCATCGCTGCCGCTGACCCTGTTCTGTCCGGCCGCTGAGGCCGAGGCGGCCCGCGCTGAAACCGCAGGTGCGTTGACCGTACTGGGCGAGCCCGATGCCGCTGCGCTGGGCAGCTTCGACGTGGTGATCAAGTCGCCTGGCATCAGTCCCTACCAGCCGATGGCACTGGCTGCGGCGGCGCAAGGGACGGTCTTCATCGGCGGTACCGCGCTGTGGTTTGCCGAACATGCCGGTGCCGACGGCGTGGTGCACGACACTGTCTGCGTGACCGGCACCAAGGGCAAGAGCACTACCACCGCGCTGCTGGCGCATCTGCTGCGCGCGGCCGGCAAGCGTACCGGGCTGGCCGGCAACATCGGCCTGCCGCTGCTCGAAGTGCTCGACGCACAGCCCGCGCCTGAGTACTGGGCGGTGGAGTTGTCCAGCTACCAGACCGGCGAAGTCGCGCGCAGTGGTGCGCGGCCGCAGGTAGCGGTGGTGCTCAACCTGTTCCCTGAGCATCTGGACTGGCATGGCAGCGAGCAGCAGTACGTGGCCGACAAGCTGCTGCTGGTCACTGCGGCCAACCCGAAGATCGCCGTGCTCAACGCGGCCGACCCACATCTGCGCAACCTTGCACTGCCGCACAGCGACGTGGTCTGGTTCAACCAGCCGCAGGGCTGGCACATGCGCGGCGAAACCGTGTTCCGCGGTGAGCAGGCGGTGTTTGATACCCGTGACACGCCGCTGCCAGGCCGCCATAACCGCGGCAACCTGTGTGCGGTGCTGGCCGCGTTGGAGGCACTTGGCCTGGATGCGGTGGCGCTGGTGCCGGCTGTCCAGCAGTTCTGTCCGCTGCCCAACCGGCTGCAGCAGATCGGCCGCGCGGCAGGGCTGCTCTACGTCAACGATTCGATCAGCACCACACCGCATGCCAGCCTGGCTGCGCTGGACTGTTTTGCCGGCCAACGCATCGCGCTGCTGGTGGGCGGGCACGACCGTGGCCTGGACTGGAGCGATTTCATCGCGCATATGGCGCAGGACGAACCGCCGCTGGAGATCGTGACGATGGGCAGCAATGGGCCGCGCATCCACGCGATGCTGGCTCCGCTGGCCGCAGCCGGGCGCTTTGGGCTGCATGCGGCGCAGGACCTGCCCGAGGCCATGGCACTGGCGCGCAGCGCGCTGGGTGAGCAGGGTGGGGTGGTGCTGCTGTCGCCGGGTGCCCCCAGCTTTGGCGCCTATCGCGATTATGTGGCCCGTGGCCGGCACTTCGCCGAGCTGGCAGGCTTCGACCCGGACAGCATCAGCGCCATCTCTGGCCTGGGCATCGCCTGACCCCACGTAGAGCGGGGCTCTGCCCCGCTGCCCTGCCAGCCGGCTTCAATGCGACCGCTGCACGGCATAACGGGCCAGCCCGCGCAGCGCGGCAACCGCCTCGTTCTCGCCCAGCCCCGCAAGCGCGCGCTCGGCCCGCTCGGCATACTCTTCAGCACGCACGCGGCTGTAATCCAGCCCGCCGGTAGCGTGGATCGCGGCCAGCACCTCCGGCATCGCCGAGGCATCGCCATCCTGCACGATGCTGCGCAGGCGTTCACGGGTAACCGCGTCCGAGTGCGCCATGGCATGGATCAGCGGCAGCGTGGCCTTGCCTTCAGCCAGGTCATCGCCCAGGTTCTTGCCCAGCTCATCGGCGTTGGCCGAATAGTCCAGCACGTCATCGGCAATCTGGAATGCGTAGCCCAGGTTCATGCCGTAGTCGTACAGCGCCTGCTGGGTGGCTTCATCCACGCCGCTGGCCAGCGCACCCAGGCGGGTGGCGGCGGCAAACAGCACCGCGGTCTTGCGCTCGATGACGCGCAGGTAGGCCGCTTCGTCGGTATCCGGGTTGTGCACGTGCAACAGCTGCAGCACCTCACCCTCGGCGATGCGGTTGGTGGTATCGGCCAGAATGCGCATCACCGGCATGCGGTCCAGTTCCACCATCAACTGGAAGCTGCGCGAGTACAGGAAGTCGCCGACCAGCACGCTGGGCGCGTTGCCCCACAGCGCGTTGGCGGTGCTGCGTCCGCGCCGCAGGCTTGATTCGTCCACCACGTCGTCATGCAGCAGCGTGGAGGTGTGGATGAACTCGATGATCGCGGCCAGTTGATGGTGCTCGGCGCCAGCGCCACTGCCGCCCACCGCATGACCGGCCAGCATCACCAGCATCGGGCGCAGGCGCTTGCCGCCGGCGGAGATGATGTGGTCGGCGATCTGGTTGATCAGCACCACGTCCGAAGACAGCCGGCGCCGGATCAGGGCATCCACGGCAGCCATGTCGGTCGCTGCAAGCGACTGGATCTGGGGCAGGCCCAGGGCGGGACGGGTGTCTTCGATGGTGGTCATGCGATCGGGCTTTCAGGCTTGACCTTGATTATAGGCGTTGTGGCGGGTTTGCGTCGGAGGCCGGGGCTGTGGCCGCGTGTGGAGGTGAATACGTATGCAGGCAGCACCATGCCTGGAAGTGCGCGGCTAAGCTGGACGGGTTGAATCTGGGCCCCGCCGCACGGGGCCGCGCACGCCCGGAGGGGGCCGATGTCCAGCAGTCCATGGTGGCGGGGTGCCGTCATCTACCAGATCTACCCGCGCAGCTTTCTCGACGCCAATGGCGACGGGGTAGGTGACCTGCCGGGCATCATCGAGAAACTCGACTACGTGGCAGCGCTGGGCGTGGACGCGATCTGGATTTCGCCGTTCTTCAAGTCGCCGATGGCCGACTTCGGCTATGACATCGCCGATTACCGCGACGTCGACCCGCTGTTCGGCGACCTGGCCGACTTCGACCGGCTGCTGGCCCGGGCGCACGCGCTCGGCCTGAAGGTGATGATTGACCAGGTGCTGAGCCATACCTCGATCGAGCACGCCTGGTTTGCCGAAAGCCGCCAGGACCGCACCAATCCCAAAGCCGACTGGTACGTGTGGGCCGACCCGCGCGAGGACGGTACACCGCCGAACAACTGGATGTCGCTGTTTGGTGGCGTTGCCTGGCAATGGGAGCCGCGACGTGAGCAGTACTACCTGCACAACTTCCTTGCCGATCAGCCGGACCTGGATTTCCACAATCCGCAGGTGCAGCAGGCCACGCTGGACAACGTGAAGTTCTGGCTGGACCGCGGCGTGGATGGCTTCCGGCTGGACGCGATCAACTTCTGCTTCCACGACCGGCAGCTGCGCGACAATCCGCCCAAGCCGCTGGAAAAACGCGTGGGCCGCGGTTTCAGTCCGGATAATCCGTACGCATACCAGTACCACCATTTCAACAATACCCAGCCGGAGAATCTGCCGTTTCTGGAGCGCCTGCGCGCGCTGATGGACCAGTACCCCGATGTCGCCGCGCTGGGCGAGATTTCCAGCGAGGATTCGCTGGCCACGACGGCCGAGTACACCAGCCGCGGGCGCCTGCATATGGGCTACAGCTTTGAGCTGCTGGTCGAGGATTTCAGCGTGGCGTACATCCGCGACACCGTGTCGCGGCTGGAAGCGGCGATGACCGAGGGCTGGCCCTGCTGGGCGGTGTCCAACCACGATGTGGAGCGTGCGGTGACCCGGTGGGGTGGCCACCCGGCCAATCCGCGCTTCGCCCGTCTGGTGGTGGCGATGCTGTGCTCGCTGCGCGGGTCGATCTGCCTGTACCAGGGCGAGGAGCTCGGGCTGGGCGAGGCCGATGTGCCTTACGAAGCATTGCAGGACCCGTATGGCATCACCTTCTGGCCGACATTCAAGGGGCGCGATGGTTGCCGCACCCCGATGCCCTGGAAGGCCAGCGAGGCGGCAGGCTTCAGCAGTGGCCAGCCGTGGTTGCCGATTCCCGCCGGACATCGCGCGCAGGCGGTGGCGCTGCAGGAGCAGGACCCGCATTCGGTGCTCAACGCCTTCCGTGGTTTCCTGGCCTGGCGGCGCAGCCAGCCGGTGCTGACCGAGGGCAGCATCCGCTTCATGGACAGTGACGAGCCGGTGCTGCTGTTCGAGCGCAGCCTGGGGGAGCAGGTCCTGTTGATGGCGTTCAACCTGTCGGCCGAACCGGCCAGGCACCCACTGCCGGCGGGCAGCTGGCACCAGGTGGCCGTACCCGGGCCGGATGCAGGACGCATCGAGGCCGGCGAACTGGTCCTGCCTGCGCACGCGGTGGTCTGCGCGCAGCGCAGCTAGACGATTTCTCCGGGCGGTACTTGGAGGACCCGGCTCCGGCCGGGTCCTCTTTTTGTTTGACGCCCCGCGCGCCTTCACCCGGTGCCGACCTGCAACCATGCTATTTAGCCAATTCGTTGCTAAATGCAATTAATAGTGCGCGCAATTGATACTGAAAACGGTTCCATGCAACCATGCTCCGACCCCCAACGTCACGATGGAAACGTCCGTGGATAACAGCACCGGTCAGCCAATCCACGCTTCATCCCCGTCGTGCTCGCGCCGCCGCTTCCTGCTGGGGTCGGTATCCGCCGTCGTTCTTGCGGCCTGTCAGCGCCGTGACCGATCGACATCCGTCGACCCGTCCAGCGCAGGCAGCGCTCCGCAGGCATATTCGGACGAGGAGATGCGGTTCCTCACGCTGAGCACTGCTCTGACCGGCAAACCGGATCTGGACCCCTTCGTCTCCCGCCGCATCCTCGCCGCGCTGACCGAACAGGAGCCGCAGACCGTTGTCGCCATTCCGGCGCTGATCGCGGTGTCCAAGGCCAACCCCGATCCCGCCGCGATCCTCGCCGCCGCAGACGTGGCCAGACCGGCTGCGCTGTCCATCGTTCGCTGCTGGTACACCGGCACGGTGGGTAAAGGCGTATCTGCCGTGACCGTCGCTTACCGCGACGCGCTGATGCAGCGGCCGGTCGCTGATGGTCTGTTTCCGCAGACCTACGCCAAGGGCGGGCCCGGCTGGTGGGTAGCAACACCGCCGTCGGCAGTGGCAGCCAGCTAGGTCCGAACACTCCAGCCAATCCGTTTTCCGCGTGGTGCCCTGTGCGCCGCGCCAGCCGAGTGATCCCATGAACACACCTCAATTCAAGGATGGCGACGCCGAAGCCGACGTCGTCATCGTAGGCTCAGGCGTCGTCGGCGCTTTGATAGCCCATCAGCTGGCCAAGGCCGGCAAGTCGGTTCTCGTGCTCGAGGCGGGCCCGCGCCTGGAGCGAGCCGAAGTCGTGGCGAACTGGCGCAACGTCAGTTTCGAGCGTCGTCTGGGCAGTGACTTCCAGGGACCGTACCGGCAGTCGCCGCTGGCGACCGCGCCGCTGTACTACCCGGCCAACGACTACGTCGCACTGACCGGCCCTGATGCCAGCAGTTTCCGCCAAGGCTTCATCAAAGCCGTCGGTGGAACCACCTGGCATTGGGCGGCCTCGTGCTGGCGCCACCTCCCGGTGGATTTCAGGATGCGCAGCGCCTACGGCGTGGGCCGGGACTGGCCGATCAGCTACGACGATATCGAGTCGTATTACTGCAGGGCCGAGGAGGCCATGGGTGTATCCGGTCCCAACGACCCTGCCCAGCAGAGTCCGGTGGAGCGCTCCAGACCGTATCTGGCCGACATGATTCCCTGGGGCCACGGTGACAAGGCGTTCGCCGAGGTCGTCAATCCGCACGGCTACAACCTGGTGCCCATCCCGCAGGGGCGGATGATCACGCCCTGGAACGAGCGGCCTGCCTGCTGCGGCAACAACAACTGCCAGCCGATCTGCCCCATCGGCGCGATGTACAACGGCGTGCACACGGTCGACGCGGCTGAAAAAGCAGGCGCTGTCGTACTGGAAGAATCGGTGGTCTATCGCATCGACACCGACGCACAGAACCGGGTGACTGCCGTCCACTGGTATGACAAGGATCGGACGAGCCATCAGGCGCGCGGCAAGCACTTCGTGGTGGCCTGCAATGCACTTGAAACGCCGCGGCTGCTGCTGCTGGCGGCCAACGAGAACAACCCCACCGGCATCGCCAACTCCTCCGACCAGGTCGGGCGGAACATGATGGACCACTCCGGTTTCCACTGTTCCTTCCTTGCCGACCGGCCGATGTGGCTGGGACGTGGTCCGGCGCAGTCGAGCTGCATGGTGGGGCCGCGCGACGGCGCGTTCCGCGCCGAGTACTCGGCCACCAAGATCATCCTCAACAACATCAGCCGCGTGCCGGTGGCCACCGAGCAGGCGCTGGCGATGGGCCTGGTGGGTGAGGAACTGGACGCGGAGATCCGCCGACGTTCGATTTACGGGGTTGACTTGTCGATCAGCCTGGAACCCTTGCCTGACCCGAGCAACCGCCTGACCCTGTCCACCACGCGCGTGGACGGACTGGGTCTTGCCTGCCCGGACATCCACTATTCGCTGGGGGATTACGCACGCAAGGGGTATGACAGGTCCTGCGAGCAGCTGCGCCACATCGGCTCGCTGTTCAACGCCGACGAGTTTGTGATCACCACGGCGCTCAATGCCAACAACCACATCATGGGTTCGACGATCATGGGCAGCGACCCGCGCGATTCGGTGGTCAACGGTGACTGCCGCGCACACGACCACCCCAACCTGTGGCTGCCGGGCGGCAGCGCGATGGCATCGGCCAGCGTGGTGAACAGCACCCTTACCATGGCGGCTTTGGGACTGAAGGCAGCAGATGCCATCGAGCGTGCGCTGTGAAGCGCGCCCTGCTGTTCGCGCTGAGCCTCGCTGCGGGCGTTGCGGCAGCGGCCGCCCATGCCGATGAGGCGGTGGAGCGCGGTCGCTATCTGTCCATCGCCTCTGACTGCATGGCCTGCCACACCAAGCCGGGCAGCGATACGCCGTATGCCGGTGGCTATGCCATCAGCTCGCCGTTGGGGCAGATATGGGCGAGCAACATCACCCCCTCAACGAAGTTCGGTATTGGCAGCTATACCGAGGCCGAGTTCTCGCGCGCGCTGCGCGAGGGCATCCGCAAGGACGGTTCGCATCTGTATCCGGCCATGCCGTACACCGCCTACGCCAAGCTGTCCGAGCAGGATATCAGCGACCTCTACGCATACTTCATGAAGGAGGTGAAGCCGGTGGAGAAGCTCGCGCCGCAGACCCATCTGCCATTCCCCTTCAGCATCCGCAAATCGATGGCGGTCTGGAACCTGCTGTTCCTGGACACGTCGCGGTTCGCCCCCGACCCCTCCAAAGACGCGGCGTGGAACCGTGGCGCCTATCTGGTGGAAGGCCCGGCGCACTGTGCCAGCTGCCACAGCCCCAGAGCCCTGCTGATGCAGGAAGATGCCGGCAAGGCGCTGTCGGGCGGCTCGCTGGGCATGTGGTACGCCCCCAACATCACCTCTGACAAGGTGGGCGGCATCGGTGCGTGGACCGACCAGGAGATCGCGCAGTATCTCAGGACGGGCAGGGTCGTGGGCAAGGCGCAGGCCGGCGGGCCGATGGCCGAAGCGGTCGAGCACAGCCTGTCCCGGCTTACCGACGAAGACATTTCCTCGATCGTCACCTACCTTCGCAGCGTGCCAGCCGTGGCCGACCCCGCTGCAGAGCGACCGGCCGGAGCGTGGCCGCTGCGCGGCGGAAGTACCGCCGGGGAAGCCGCCATCCGCGGCACCGGCGTGCAGCTGGGCAATGGGCAGGCCCTGTATGACGGCGCCTGTGCCAGCTGCCACGGCACCAAGGGTGAGGGGAGTGACGACCAGTACTACCCTGCACTGGTTCACAACACGGCGGTGGGCGCACCCACTCCACAGAATCTCATCGCCACCATCCTTACCGGCGTCGACCGCACCGTTGACGGCAAACATGTGCTGATGCCGCATTTCTCCGCAGGCTCTTACGTACAGCCGCTCACCGATGAAGAGGTCGCCAGCCTGGCGAGCTACGTGCGGCAGGAATTTGGTCCTGGCGGTGATGTCAGCGTGGCGGATGTGAAGATCGCGCGCGCCGGTGGGCCCAAGCCGCTGTTGTTGAAACTGGTCAGCATCGGTCTGCCTGCAGGTGGTCTGGTTGTGGTGATCGGGGCGATCTGGTTCTGGTTCCGCCGCTCGGCGAAGAAAAAGAGGGGCGGCTGATGCGCGCGAACACACTACTGGTTGCCATTGCACTGGCCACCACCGGCCTGCAGGTGCAGGCTGCCGACAGCGACAAGGCCAGCAAAGCCGTCGAAGCGGTGAAGCAGGTTCCGCTCAGCGCCAACCTTCCTGCGCGCCAGTGGCTGCAGGACCGCGGCATCACGCCGAGCGCCCGTGTGGTTGTGGCCACCAGCCACGCCGATGGCGGCTACCGCGGCTCGGGCCTGGCAACGGCCACGCACGTGGATGTGGGAGCCGTCATCGATACCGGCAAGGCGCTGGGTCTGGAGGGTACCGTGCGGATCGTCCTGTCCGACCGCTTCGGTCAAGCGGCGCACGATCGCTATACCGGCAGCTACATCCAGAACCAGGCGTTCTGGGGACAGGGCCAGAATTTCCGTTTGAACGAGGTGTCCTACGAGCGCTCCCTGCTGGACGAGAAGCTGAGCCTGAAGGGCGGTTTTTTCTCCATGGGCAATGATTTCGGCGGTCTGCCCTACGTCTGTAATTTCAACAACAACGGGCAGTGCGGCCATCCGCTGGGACCGATCTACAGCTCGGGCTGGCTCGACAATCCCACCGGCCAGTGGGGACTGCGCGCGAAGTGGTCCGACCCTGCCGGCTGGTATGCGCAGACAGGTGTTTTCGACGTGAACCCCACGCGCAAGCAGGCAGACAACGGCTTCAAGGTGGCGTTGGATGGCAATACCGGTCTGTTTTTCCCGGTGGAGGTGGGCTACGTGCATGGCAGCAGTCAGCGCGACTACGGCGGTACCTACAAGGTGGGCTACTACTGGGACACCTCCAATGCTTCGCGACTGGATGATCCGCAGGCGCGACAGGCATCGCATCGCAGTGGCGCGTACGTACAGCTGGCACAGCGCCTCTGGAAGCCGGAGCAGGAAACCGTGCGTGGCATTTCCGGTTTTGCGATCGGCACACAGGCCGATGCAGCGACCGGCACGCTGCGGCGTTCCTGGGAGCTGGGGCTGAGCTGGCGCGGGCCGCTGCGGTCGCGCGAGGACGATGCGCTCAGCCTCGGGTGGACACGTCTGGACTTTTCCCCGCGCCTGCGCGGCTACCAGCGTCGGAGCGGCGTTCCGGTACAGACCCGCGAAGAGATGATCGAACTCAATTACGGCATGCAGGTCTCGCCGTGGCTGGTGCTGCGTCCTGCGCTCCAGTACGTGAGCCGCCCATCGGGCCTGTCCGAGCGGCCCGATGCGTGGGTGTTCACGCTGCAGGCGCAGGCGACGCTCTGACCAGGACGTAGAGCGGGGCTCTGCCCCGCTGGGGTTATCCAGCACAGCGCGAGGTGCCGGGCAGAGCCCGGCACTACGGGCCACGAAGCCGTCCGGTGCAGCGTAGAGCGGGGCTCTGCCCCGCTGGGGTTATCCAGCACAGCGCGAGCTGCCGGGCAGAGCCCGGCACTACGGGCCGCGAAGCCGTCCGGTGCAGCGTAGAGCGGGGCTCTGCCCCGCTCGGGTGATGCAGCACAGCGCGAGGTGCCGGGCAGAGCCCGACAGGACGGGCCACGAAGCCGTCCGGTGCTGCGTAGAGCGGGGCTCTGCCCCGCTGGGGTTATCCAGCACAGCGCGAGGTGCCGGGCAGAGCCCGGCACTACGTTGGGGCGTGTGCGTCACCGGGCGGCACCGTGACGCAGCGCGTTCTGCCCGAGGTCTGGGCGCGCGCTTGTCTGATGGTGGAGCTCAACAGGTACACGCTACGGTCCACGCATCAGCTCCTTGCGGATGGCGGCGCCGATGCACCAGTTGCGCACGCGAACCCTGACGACACTGCTCATGGTGTGCATGGCGGCGCTTGCTGCCGATCTGATGGCAGGGGCCCTGCTGCTGTGGTGGCTCGACCTTGCTGAGCCGCTGCAGCTGTCGACCTGGTGGCAGCACTGGCAACTGCTGACACTGACCCGCTACCGCCCCGATGCGGTGGCTCTGCGGGTTACCGGTCTGCTTGGTGCGACGTCGTTTGTTCTGCTGTCCGCAGTTGCGGCGGTGCTCATCTGGCAGGCGCGCTCGCGCCGGACGCAGCAGGCGGGCGCCACACCGGGTCTGCTCAACCCCATCGTGGCTGCCACCGCGCTTGGCCTTGGCGCGTGCAGTCATGGGGGTGGCGACGTCGCGCGCACGCTGACCACCCGGCAAGCGCTGTTTGAGGGTGACAAGACGGTGGTCAAGGTGTGGCCGCTGCGGTTCAACCAGCACGCGTGGAGCATCCTGTGTTTTGACACGTTGTACTGCAGGGCCTGGTATGCACGTATGACGCTGGGGGATGACACACCCACCCGGCCTAGTGCCGCCTATGGTCCCGGTTATCTTGAGCACTGGAGTGCCGGCGTCCACGTGGATGGGTTCCCGCCACCGGCCGAGATCAAGTGGCAGACCCGCGATGGCCGCTGGCGCGAAACCCGCATCGACATCGACGCCCTCTTCAAGGACAGACGCGTGCGGCACAACGTACCGCGCGAGGAGGTGCGTGGTGCGCGCAACGGGAGGCCCGCGGTGCCGCCCTCGATCCTGATCGAGGTGAATGGAAGTGTCATCCGGATATACATGCGCGCATGGATCGGTACCAAGCACATGCAGAAGGCAGGCAACGAGTACAGCTACCACCGAGACGATTTGATTCTCGTCAAGACCCTTAATTACTGAACCAGATGGGTCAACGTGGGCAGACTTCTGGACAATACCGGCACCCGACAGCTCATGCAGAGCGATCTGCAGCGCTATGCGTCGCTACGGCAGGAGCTCGCGCAATTGCCAGTCCCTCTGTTACAGGATCGAAGTGATATTCACGACCATCTGTTCATCGCGCTTTTCGACGGCACTGGTCACGACAGTGACGACAAACGGCAGAGGTCATCCAACATCGGTGAGATGGCTGGTCAACTCCGAGCAAAGGCGCCGGAGCTGGCAGGGGAACGCATTCGATGGGACTACGCATCCGGAATAGGCACGCAACCCTTTGCGCCTGCACGTGCATTGGATGGTGTGCATCCTTTTTCATGGGATGAACGCATTGAGAAGATGTACCAGTCCCTCACGAGGTTCTCCGCGGATTGGAAGCGACGCGATCCTGAGGCTCAGGTCCGTGTGATCGCAGTAGGCTACAGTCGCGGCGCGGTCCTGGTGCCGGGATTTGCCCGCCTGGTCGATACGTACGGCATCGCCGCAGACCCGGAAGAACTCCGCTTTGGCCGCGATCGCCATGGCGCCATCACCGTGGAAACCGGCCTGCCCAGACTGGCTGAGCCCGGAACCGTCGCCCAGGCGGTTGGCCTGTTTGATCCCGTGGCCACCGGGATGCCGCGTCATTACGATGCCCGTCTGCCGCCATCGGTGCTGTCGGGCGTCTCACTGCTGGCAGCGGACGAACAACGCCGCTGGTTTCCGCACCAGCTCATCATCGGGCAACAGGTCAGTGCGGATGGACGCTTTCTGGGGGCAACCGTGCCCGGTGGCCATGCGGATGTGGGCGGTGGCAACGCGGCGACCGGCCTGGAAGTGCAGGCGTTCAACCACATGGTCGACTACCTCAATACGCTCAGCGATCAGCGTTTGTTTACGCACCGCCCGGTTCCGGGCGACGCCCGCGCGTATGTGGTGCACCAGCAGCGCGGTGTAACAGCGGGGTGGGGCCTGGCGATGGACCGGGATGGTCAGCGCAATCTGCGGCACGCGTTGGCCGACTGCACCGTGGTCGATATCTGTGGTGCTTCCGAACCGGTGAATCAGCGGTTGGCTGCACGGTTCACTTACCGTCACCCGCGCGTGCAGGACGTTGCGCTGCGACCGGAGTTACCTGCCCACGCGTTGGCACCGGTGCCGATGAATGATGTCGAGCGGGCACTGCTGCCCGATGTGAGTGTGTCGTTGCCGTGGCACGCGCCGGAGAGCCCGACCCGGGGCAGGGCGCGCTGATACAGCACGTAGAGCGGGGCTCTGCCCCGCTGGGGTGATCCAGCACGGCATGAGCTGCCGGGCAGAGCCCGGCACTACGGGCCACGAAGCCGTCCGGTGCAGCGAAGAGCGGGGCTCTGCCCCGCTGGGGTGATGCAGCA
>NZ_JAWJLO010000001.1:954161-1273569 GCF_032911385.1 Stenotrophomonas sp. C3(2023)
GACGACCGTTGGTCGTCATGCTCCGCTTCTGGTAGGTGACGACCGTTGGTCGTCATGCTCCGCTTCTGGTAGGTGACGACCGTTGTTCGTCACGCCTTTGCCGTTTGATGTCCGGGTCGCTCAAAAGCGTGACGACCAACGGTCGTCACCTACCGAGGGCACGATGCCGTCGTTGCGCGCGTCAGCGCGTGGTGTGGCCAAATACCAGCTCGATGGCGAACTGGCTGCCGAAAAACGCCAGTCCCAGCAGCACCATCGCCGTCAGCGTCCAGTGCACCGCCTTGCGGCCGCGCCAGCCATAGCGACGGCGGCCGACCAGCAGCACGCCGAACACCAGCCACGACAGCACGCTGAGCACCGTCTTGTGCACCAGCTTCTGCGCCAGCAGATCATCAACGAACAGTACGCCGGTCACCAACGTCAGCGTGAGCAGCGCAAAGCCCACGGTGATCACCCGGAACAGCAGCGATTCCAGCTCGGTCAGCGGCGGCAGCGCACGCAGCCAGGGCTGGAACTGCCGCCGGCGCAGGGCGCGCTCCTGCAGCCACAGCATGATGGCCAGCAATGCGGCAATGCTCAGCGTGGCGTAGGCCAGCAGCGCCAGCCAGGCATGGCTGGCCAGGCGCCAGCCCAGCACCTTGCTCGGTTCGTGGCCATACCCGTGATAGGCGGCCAGCAGCAGGGCGGCCATCGGGAACACCACTACGCCCAACGCTGCCATCTGACCGCGGACACCGACCAGACTGGTCAGCGCGGCCATGCCGAGGCCGACCAGCGAGAGCGCGGCGAAGAAATGCATGTCCGGTCCGCCGCTGGTGGTCAGGGCCACCTGCACGTGATACCCCGCATGCAGGGCCATGGCCGGCAGTGCCGCCCACTGCCAGCCGTGCTGGCGTACCCCGGGGTCGCTGCCGACGCCGCGCACCAGCAGGGCCGAGGCGGTCAGGTAGAGCAGGGCAGCGATGAGAACGAGTGTCATCGCTGCAGTTTCTCACAGCGGCCCGGCCGAGGCGACGGCCGCCGTGTCGCATCCCGGCAGTCAGGCCCGAGCCGCTATACTGTCAGTCTCTTTGTTCCCCGTTTGCAGACAGGCCACCGCATGTTCGAGTCCCTGACCCAGCGCCTTTCCGGCACCATCGAGCGCCTGCGTGGCCGCGGCCGCCTCACCGAGGACAACATCCGCGAGGCCACCCGCGAAGTCCGTATCGCCCTGCTTGAAGCAGACGTGGCACTGCCGGTGGTGCAGGCGCTGGTCGAGCGCATCAAAGAGCGCGCCGTCGGCCAGGAAGTGCTCAAGTCGCTCACCCCCGGCCAGGCGCTGATCAAGATCGTCCGCGACGAGCTGACCGACGTGATGGGCGCTGAGGCCAGCGACCTCAACCTCAACGTGCCGGCACCGGCCGTGTTCCTGATGGCAGGCCTGCAGGGGGCCGGCAAGACCACCACGGTCGGCAAGCTGGCCAAGCACCTGAAGGAAAAGCGCAAGAAGAAGGTGATGGTGGTCTCGGCCGACGTCTACCGTCCGGCGGCGATCGAGCAGCTCAGGACGCTGGCCGAGCAGGTCGGTGTGCTGTTCTTCCCCTCCACTTCCGAGCAGAAGCCCGAAGCCATCGTGCGCGCGGCCATCGACGATGCGCGCCGTTCGTTCGTGGACGTGCTGCTGGTCGATACCGCCGGCCGTCTGACCATCGACGAAGCGATGATGGCCGAGATCAAGGCCCTGCACAGCGCGGTCAACCCGGCCGAAACGCTGTTCGTGGTCGATGCGATGACCGGCCAGGACGCGGCCAACACCGCCAAGGCGTTCGGTGAAGCGCTGCCGCTGACCGGCGTGGTGCTGACCAAGACCGACGGTGATGCCCGGGGCGGTGCCGCGCTGAGCGTGCGTTACATCACCGGCAAGCCGATCAAGTTCGTTGGCGTCAGCGAGAAGCCGGACGGCCTGGATGTGTTCCATCCCGAGCGCATGGCCGGCCGCATCCTGGACATGGGCGATGTGCTGTCGCTGGTGGAGCAGGTCGAGCAGAAGGTCGACAAGGACAAGGCGGCCAAGCTCGCCGAGAAGGTCGCCAAGGGCAAGAAGTTCGACCTCAACGACATGCGCGACCAGCTCGAGCAGATGCAGAACATGGGTGGCATCGGCGGCCTGATGGACAAGCTGCCGGGTCTGGGCCAGATTCCGGACCATCTCAAGCAGCAGGTCAGCCAGGGCAAGGATGTGCCGCGCATGATCGCCATCATCGGCTCGATGACCAAGAAGGAACGGCGCAACCCGAACCTGCTCAACGGCTCGCGCCGCGCGCGCATCGCCAAGGGCTCGGGCGTGACCCCGGCCGACGTCAACAAGCTCATGAAGCAGTACATGCAGATGGAAAAGATGATGAGCAAGATGGCCGGCGGCGGCATGAAGGGCATGATGCGCAGCATGAAGGGCATGATGGGTGCCATGGGCGGCCGCGGCCTGCCGTTCCGTTGACCTGCCGCAGGGGTGCGGCCATGCCGCGCCGGTAGACCCGTCCCGACGGTCGGCTCACGCGCGCAGCGTGTTGGGGTCAATCGCCTACGGTATGCAGAGCAGCCGACCATCGGGTCGGCTACCCAGCGCTCGACGTTGCCACGCGCGCGGCGCACCATGGGGGCCCCTCGCTGCACGGGTTGACTGCCCACCATGCACAATCGCGCTGTTGCCTCCCGGATAGACGCATTCTGCCAACGCTTCGGCGTCTCCAGCCCCGTCCTGCTGGCTCCGATGGCCGGTGCCTGCCCGGTCGCGTTGTCCGCGGCCGCTGCCAATGCCGGCAGCATGGGCGCGATGGGCGCGGTGCTTTCCAGCGCCGACGACATCGGCAGCTGGATGCAGCAGTTCCGTGCGCTCTCCACGGGTCCGGCGCAGATCAACCTGTGGCTGCCCGATGCGCCGCCGCAGCGTGACCGTGACGCAGAAGCGGCCAGCCGCGCCTTTCTTGCGCAATGGGGGCCACCGGTAAGCGAAAGCGCGGCCGACGCCACGCCAGCGGACTTCGACGCACAGTTTGCTGCGCTGCTGCGCGCACGGCCGACGGTGGCCTCGACCATCATGGGGGTGCTCCGCCACGACCAGGTACAGCAGCTCAGGGACGCCGGTATCGCCTGGTTCGCCACGGCCACCACGCTGGCCGAAGCGCGCGCCGCACAGGATGCCGGTGCCGATGCCGTGGTGGCGCAGGGCGTGGAGGCCGGCGGCCATCGTGGCGCGTTTGATCCGGCCAACGCCGAGCGCCAGCTGGTGGGCCTGTTCGCGCTGCTGCCGCGCCTGGCCGACAACCTGCAGGTGCCGGTGATCGCCGCCGGTGGCATCGCCGATGGTCGTGGCATTGCAGCGGCACTGACACTGGGTGCCAGCGCCGTGCAGATCGGGACCGCGCTGCTGCGCAGCCCGGAAGCCGGCATCGCGCCGGCCTGGGCTGATGCGCTGGCCCGCGCCGAGCCGGAAGATACCTGTCCGACACGTGCGTTCAGTGGCCGCCTCGGCCGTGGCCTGGCCACCGCGTACGTGCAGGCGGCTGCCGCCGAGGGGGCACCGCCGCCGCGTCCGTATCCGGTGCAGCGTGGTCTGACCGCACCGATGCGGGCGCAGGCGGCGCGCGAAAACGATCTCGATGCGCTGCAGGCGTGGGCCGGGCAGTCGGCCTGGATGGCGCCGGCCGAACCGGCTGCCGTGTTGCTGCAGCGCTGGTGGCAGCAGGCGCAGGCGCTGCTGTGAACGTGCTGACCTGCAACGGCTGCATCGCCAACGGCGCCGACCTGGCTCCGGCGCTGGTCAACTACGGCCACTTCACCTCCCTGCAGGTCCGCGACGGGGCGGTGCAGGGCCTGGCCCTGCATCTGCAGCGGCTCGCCTACGGCACCGAGGCGCTGTTTGGATCCACGCTGGATACCGCACAGGTGAGGGCATGGATGGCGCAGGCGGTCCAGCAGGCAGGGATGCCCGCCGCATCGCTGCGGGTGACTGTTTTTTCCCCGTGCTTCAGCTTCCGCGAGCCCTTGGCGGCGGTGCCGGTGGACGTGCTGGTCGCAGTGGCGCCGCCGGTCACGCTGCAGGCCCCAGCGCGGGTGCGCAGCGTGCGCTGGCAGCGCGAGTGGCCGGCGCTTAAGCATGTGGGCACCTTCGGGCTGTTCGCGCAGCGGCGTGCGGCGATGGCCGCCGGCTTCGACGATGCGCTGCTGCTGGACGCGCAGGGGCGGTTGAGCGAAGGCACCACCTGGAACCTGGCCGTGCAGCGTGACGGACAGTTGCTGTGGCCGCAGGCCGACGCCCTGCGCGGCACCACCGAAGCGCTGCTGCAGGCCGGCTGGTCAGGTCCCTCGCGCTGGCAGGCGCTGGGGCTGGACGAGCTGGACAGCGTGGACGCTGCGTTTGCCTGCAACGCCAGCGGCATCTGGCCACTGGCCGCCATCGACGACCACGTGCTGGCCGGCTCGTCCGCGCTGGCCGGGCAGGCGAGGGCGGTGCTGGCTGCGGTGCCGTGGAACCCCTTGCAGCCCTAGCGGCCGGGGCGGTTGCCCGCCGCGCGGGTCGCCGCTATAATCGCCGGCTTACCGCGCCATCCTGGCGACTGGGCAACAAGGAAAACATCACCATGGTCAAGATCCGACTGACCCGCGGCGGCGCCAAGAAGCGTCCGTTCTACCACATCATCGTGACCGACGTGCGCAGCGCGCGCGACGGCCGCAACATCGAGCGCGTTGGCTTCTACAACCCGGTTGCCCAGGGCGCCGAGAAGCGCATCGAGCTGGACCTGGCCCGCGTTGACCATTGGGTCAAGAACGGCGCGCAGCCGACCGACAAGGTTCGCAACCTGATCAAGGAAGCGACCAAGTCCCAGGCCGCTGCGGCCTGATCCTGAAGGGCCGCGCCCGCCGCGGCCCATCTGGTAGACGCAGATGAAAGATACCGAGCGCCGCATCCTGTTAGGCAGGATTGTCGGCGCTTTTGGTGTGCGCGGCGAAATCAAGCTCGAGTCCTGGACCGAGCCTCGTTCCGCCATTTTCCGTTATCAGCCGTGGATCCTGCGCAGCCCGTCGGGCCAGGAATCGACGCTGACCGGTGCCCGTGGCCGCGATGGTGGCAAGGCGCTGGTGGCCACCTTCCCCGGCATCGACGACCGTAATGTGGTCGAAGCGATGCACGGCACTGAAATCTACGTGGCACGCAGCGCGTTGCCGCCGCCCAAGCCGGACGAATACTACTGGGTCGATCTTGAAGGCCTGGATGTCCGCACCGTCGATGGTGTGGCCCTGGGCCAGGTGTCGCACCTGTTCTCCACCGGCGCCAACGACGTGGTCGTGGTGCGCGGTGACCGCGAGCGGATGATCCCCTGGCTGCAGCCGGACGTTGTGGTTTCGGTGGATTTCGACGCCAACCTGATCGTGGTCGACTGGGACCCCGAGTTCTGATGCGCGTCGACGTCATCACGCTGTTTCCCGAGTTCATCGCCCAGTCCGCAGGACTGGGCGTGGTCGGGCGTGCGCAGGAGAAATCGCTGTTCAGCCTGCATGGCTGGAACCCGCGCGACTACGCCGAAGGCAATTACCGCCGTGTGGACGACCGTCCGTTTGGCGGCGGCCCGGGCATGGTGATGCTGATCGAACCGTTGCAGGCCTGCCTGGACGCGGTGCGCATGGCCGACCCGGCGCCGGCACCGGTGATCTACCTCAGCCCACAGGGCCGCCCGCTCACCCAGAGCCGGGTGCGTGAACTGGCCGCGCTGCCGCGGATGATTCTGTTGTGCGGCCGCTATGAGGGCATCGACGAGCGCTTCCTGGCCAGCCAGGTCGATGAGGAAATCTCGCTCGGCGACTATGTACTTTCCGGGGGCGAACTGGGCGCGGCGGTGATCATCGACGCGGTGGCCCGCCTGCAGGAAGGTGCGTTGAATGATGCTGAGTCGGCCGCCCAGGACAGCTTTGAAGGCGAACTGGGGCTGCTGGACTGCCCGCATTACAGCCAACCGGCCCAGCATGCGCTGGGTGAGGTGCCCGAAGTGCTGCGGTCGGGCAACCATGCAGCCATCGCCCGCTGGCGCCGCCAGCAGTCGCTGCTGCGCACCTGGCAGCGCCGCCCCGAACTGCTGGACGAGGCCCGTCTTTCCAAGGCCGACCGCCAGCTGCTGGAGCAGGCCCGGCAAGGCCTGCAGGGTACGCCCACCCCCTAGCACCCCGCTCCGGAGTGGGCTATCATTGCCTGCTTGACGCCAGCCCACGGCTGCGCGCGCTGTATCCATAACAAACGTGCAGCACAGTCCGGTGACTGCATGAGCCCACGTTGTCGAACGACACAACCACCCGAACGAGAATCGGTGTAACCCATGAGCAAGCTGAACAAGTCCATCGTCGCGGAATTCGAATCCGCCCAGATCACCCGCGAACTGCCGAAGTTCAGCCAGGGCGACACCGTTGTTGTCAACGTGAAGGTGAAGGAAGGTAACCGCGAGCGCGTCCAGGCCTATGAAGGCGTTGTGATCGCGACCAAGAACGGCGGCCTGAACTCCTCGTTCACCGTGCGCAAGATCTCGCACGGCTACGGCGTCGAGCGCGTTTTCCAGACCCACAGCGCCATCATCGACTCGGTCGAAGTGAAGCGTCGTGGTAAGGTCCGCGCCGGCAAGCTGTACTACCTGCGTGGTCTGGAAGGCAAGGCTGCCCGCATCAAGGAAGATCTGGCTGCTGCTGCCCAGGCCAAGGCTGCCCGCCTGGCCGAGAAGGCTGCCCAGTAATTTCCAACAACCTCGGTTATTGCCGCAGCGGCCACCTTCGGGTGGCCGTTTGCGTTTGTGCTGCCGACAGCGTTACGTTCGCCTTATGAACGACGCACACCACCGTTATCCGCCGCGCGTGCGCGCGGCGCTGCAGTACCTCGATCAGGCCGGTATCCCCCGCCGGCATTCGGCACCGTTGCTGCATCGCCTGCTGTGGCGGTGCGGGGTGAACCTGCCGCCGCCGATTCTGGCCGGCATGCTTCCCAATGCATTGGTGATGGGCAGCTTCTTCGGCATCACCTGGGGCGCCTTCATGTGGCTGGCGTTCTGGCAGCGCATGCAGATGCCGCCGATGCTCGCGGCCGGCTCGGCGCTGATGGCTGGCGTGCTGTTCGGTGCAGCGATGGCGCTGTACATGCATTTCTGGCGCCGCCGCCGTAAGCTGCAGCGCTGGAGCGATCTGCCGTACTGAGGACCACGCATTCTCACCGACGCCCGGCCAACAGCGGCGCAGCCGTGCCCGGCATTACGTGGCGGGCGCGCAACGCCGCGAGCAGATGCTGTGACGACCAACGGTCGTCACCTACCGGTGCAGATCCTCGCGATATGGCCCCCGCACGCTCGGCTAGCGCTGTTGGTAGGTGACGACCGTTGGTCGTCACGCTCCAGCGGCGCAGCCGTGCCCCGGTAGTGCCGGGCTCTGCCCGGCAAGCGCGCAGAGCGGTCTGGTCGCGATCTGGCCGGAGAGCAGCCGGGCAGAGCCCGGCACTACGCGCCTGGCGCGCGGCGCGCGGCGCGGTGAGCAGATGCTGTGACGACCAACGGTCGTCACCTACCGGCGCAGATCCTCGCGATATGGCCGACGAGCGGCCGCCCGCCGCTGGTGGTAGGTGACGACCGTTGGTCGTCACGCTCGAGCGGCGCAGCCGTGCCCGGTAGTGCCGGGCTCTGCCCGGCAAGCGCGCAGCGCGGTCTGGTCGCGATCTGGCCGGAGAGCAGCCGGGCGAAGCCCGGCACTACGCGCCTGGCGCTACCGGGTGACCGGGTCCGGGTCGGCCACCGGCGAGGGCGGGCACGCCGGCACTTCCGCGGGTGCGGCCAAGGCCGGCTCCGGCGTGGCAGGGGCCAGCATACGCGCGCGGCGCCAGCCGCCCCAGCGGTAATACGCCAGCGACAGCAGCATCGACACCAGCGAGCTGGCCGGGAAGCTCCACCAGATGGCGTCGGCACCCAGATACGGCTGCAGCGTTTCGGCAAACGGCACACGCACGCCCCACAGTGCGGCGGCCAGGATCAGCAGCGGCGGCAGCACCGCGCCGGTCGAGCGCACCACGCCGGAGATCACAAAGCTCACCCCGAAGAACAGGAACGACCACACCGCGATGTGGTTGAGGTGGCGCGCCACGTCCAGCGCCTGGCTGCCGTCGGGCAGGAACAGGGCCAGGCTGTAGCGGTCCAGCAGCACGATCGGCAGGATCAGCACGCCGGTCAGCAGGAAGTTGAACAGCACGCCCTTGCGCGCGGTGCCGCGCACGCGGTCCCACTGCTGGGCCCCAACGTTCTGCGCGGCCATCGAGGAGCAGGCCGCACCGATGGCCATCGCCGGCATCTGCACGTAGGTCCACAGCTGCAGCGACGCCCCGTAGGCGGCCGCGGTGGCGGTGCCGTACTGATTGACCATCGTCATCAGCATGATCATCGACAGCGAGATCAGCACCATCTGCAGGCCCATCGGCACGCCCTTGACCACCAGCGCCTTGAGAATGCGCAGGTCCACCTTGAACAGCGCCATATCGGCACGGCCCAGCCACAGCACATGGCGCTTGTGCCGCATGTACAGCAGCAGACCCAGCAGCGACAGCGACTGGGCCACCAGCGTGGCCCAGGCTGCACCGGCAATGCCCAGCTCGGGCAGCGGGCCTACGCCGAAGATCAGCAGCGGGTTGAGCACGATGTCCAGCGCCACCGACAGCAGCAGGAACCGGAACGGGGTGCGCGAGTCACCCACGCCGCGCAGTGCCGAGGACAGAAACGCAAACGCGTACAGCGTTGGCGTGGCCAGGAAGATGATGCGCAGGTAGGCCTCGGCCAGCGGCAGTGACGCCGCCGGGGTGCCCATCGCTTCCAGAATGGGGTGGGCGATGAACCAGCCCACTGCCGCGATGACCACCGACAGACTGATGAAGAACGTTGCGCTGGTGCCCATCACCCGCCGCGCCTGCGCGATGTCCTGCGCGCCGATGGCCTGGCCGATCAGAATGGTGGCGGCCATGCCGATGCCGAACACCGAGCCGATCAGGAAGAACATGATGTTGTTGGCGTTTGCGGTGGCGGTCAACGCCGCCTCGCCAAGGAAGCGGCCGACCCAGATCGCGTTGACCGAGCCGTTGAGCGACTGGGCGATGTTGCCGGCCAGGATGGGCAGCGAGAACAACAGCAGGTTGCGCCCAATCGGGCCGTGGGTCAGGTCGAGTGGCGCTTTTGCCATGGGCTGGAGATCGGGCGGGGGTGGGCGCACACTAGCACCAAGCCCGTGCGTGGAGTGTGCCAATGCCCGCCAACCTTTTGCTGAAGCGGCTGCCTGCGCTGGCCTTGATCGCGCTGGCGTTGGCCGCATGTTCCAGCACAGGCCGGTTCGATGATCCGCAGGCGCGGCCCAGCGATCGCCCCGAGTGCCAGGTGGGCAGCCAGCGACAGGACCTGTCGGCCGGCGTGCCGTCTCTGCCGGGAGGCACCGGCTGCCGCACCGACCCGGCCAATCCCCGACCCTTGAACAAGCGACCTTATTGATAGATGAGTGATCTGACCCTGCCAACGGCAAGCGTGCGCCTGGATATCTGGCTGTGGGCCGCGCGGTTCTTCAAAACACGCAGTCTGGCCAAGCAGGCCATTGAAACCGGCAAGGTGGCCGTGGCCGGGCAGCGACCCAAGTCCTCGCGCGCGGTACGCGTGGGAGAGCAGCTGGAGATCGACCGTGGCGAAGAGCATTTCCAGGTGCAGGTGCAGGGCCTGAGCGACCAGCGCGGGCCGGCGCCGGTGGCGCAGCTGCTGTATGCGGAAAGCGAGGCCTCCAAGGCGCGGCGCGCAGAGGTGCGTGCGCTGCGCATCGCTGCGCGCGATGGCTTCCAGCCGCCGGAACACAAGCCGGACAAGCGCGCACGGCGGTTGATCCGTGCGCTGGGTGATATCGACGCGCTGTGATTTGCCGATGCGGCTGCAGCCGCGTCCTGTTTACAGTTTTTCGCATTTACCGCCGCCTGCAGCGGCCGCCAGACTTGCGCTTTACACGTGGGAGTCATCATGGAGCGCATGTTCAAGGCGGTCGCCGCCGCGCTGCTGCTGTTGGCCGTGGCCGCCTGCAGCCGCCCGTCGGAGCCGGCGCAGGTAACGGCGGTGCCGTTGAGCGCGCCGGAGGGCAACCTGCAGCTGGCATTCTGGACCCTGCCGCAGCGCGGGGCCAACAGCATGAACGTGCAGCCACCGGACCGTGCCTACTTCGACGCCCTGCGCGCTACCGGGGCCACCTGGGTGCGTCTGGCGCCGGACAAATGGAAGGGGCATGGCGGACGCGACTTCCTGATCGGCAATGCGGACCACTACCAGGGTCTGGTCGCACCGGATCTGGCGGTGCTGCGCCGGGTACTCGACGACGCGCACGCAGCGGGCCTGCGCGTGGTGCTGGTGCCGCTGTCGCTGCCGCTGCTGCGCTGGAAACAGCTCAACGATGACCGCCCCGACCAGCGGCTGTGGCAATCGCTGGAGAACCAGCGGCCCGCGCAGGCCTTCTGGCGCGACCTGGCCCGGGCGCTGCGCGGCCACCCGGCGCTGGTGGCCTACAACCTCATCAACGAACCAGCGCCCGAACTGGGCAGTGGCCTGGCCGAGCATGCGTCGGCTGCGGCCATGCAGCAGTGGTACCAGCGCGAGCAGGACGGACCGCGTGACCTGCGCCGGTTCTATGCCGGCCTGATCGCGGCGGTGCGCAGCGTCGACGCGCAGACGCCCTTGATGCTCGATGCGGGCTGGTACGCCGCTGCCGATGCCTTCGACTACTGGCCCGAACCGCTGGACGACGCCGCGTTGCTGTACGCGGTGCACATGTACGAGCCGTATGCGGCGACCAGTGCGCCGAACCAGAAGCGCGAGGTGCCCTGGCGCTACCCGGCGGTGGTGCCCTATGCCGGTGGCGAGCAGCGCTGGGACGCCGCACAGGTGGCGCGCTACCTGCGCCGTCCCGTGCAGTGGGCCCAACGCCACGGGGTACCGACGAACCGGCTGGTAGTGGCCGAGTTCGGCTGCATGCGGCAGTGGCCGGATTGCCCTGCCTACCTGCGCGACGTGCTGGCGGTGGCCGAGCAGGAGCGGCTGCACTGGGCGTTCTATGCCTTCCGCGAGGACGGCTGGGACGGGATGGACTACGAGATCGGGAACAAGCGCCTGCCGTGGTCGTACTGGCAGGCACAGGCGCAGGGTGAAGTGCCACAGGCTCCGCGTGGCCCCAACCCGGTGTTCGCGCCGATTCTGGAGCGGCTGCAGGCAGGCATCGCCGCCGGCGAGTGAACCTCGCCGGCGGAGCCAGCGTGCTTATGCGTGCAGGTCGTAGCGGTCCAGTTCCATCACCCGGCTCCAGGCGGCGATGAAATCCTGGACGAACTTCTTCTGGCCATCGGCGCTGGCGTATACCTCGGCCAGCGCCCGCAGGATGGCGTTGGAGCCGAACACCAGGTCGGCGCGGCTGGCAGTCCAGCGCGTGGCACCGGTGCTGCGGTCGATGCCAATGTAGCCATCGCCTCGCACCTGCCACTGCGTACCCATGTCCAGCAGGTTGACGAAGAAATCGTTGCTCAACCTACCCACGGTGTCGGTGAGCACGCCCTGTGCGTTGCCATCGACCGTGGCGCCCAGCACGCGCAGGCCACCGACCAGAACGGTCATCTCCGGCGCGGTCAGCGTGAGCAGCTGCGCCTTGTCCACCAGCAGCACCTCGGCGGGGACGCTGTAGCGGCCTTTGACGTAGTTGCGGAAGCCATCGGCCACCGGCTCAAGCACCGCGAACGAGGCCACGTCGGTCTGTTCCTGCGTGGCATCGGTGCGTCCGGGCGTGAAGGGCACGCTGACCTCGAAACCGGCCGCCTTCGCTGCCTGCTCCACGCCGACGCCGCCGGCGAGCACGATCAGATCGGCCAGCGACACCTGGAGACCACCGGCCGCGTTGAAGTCCTGTTGCATCTTGCCGAGTACGGCGAGCACGCGCGCCAGCTGCTCTGGCTGATTCACCGCCCAGTGTTTCTGCGGAGCCAGCGCGATGCGTGCACCGTTGGCGCCGCCACGCTTGTCCGAGCCGCGGAACGTTGAAGCCGAGGCCCACGCGGTACTCACCAGCGCGCTGACGCCCAGGCCGGTGGCGGCAATCTGCTGCTTCAGCGTGGCGATGTCCCGCGCATCGATGAGCGGTGTTGCGGCCTTGGGCAGCGGGTCCTGCCAGATGAATTCCTCGGCAGGCACTTCCGGGCCGAGATAGCGCGAGCGCGGCCCCATATCACGGTGGGTCAGCTTGAACCACGCGCGGGCAAACGCATCGGCAAATGCCTGCGGGTCGTTCAGGAAGCGGCGCGAGATCTTTTCATAGGCCGGGTCCATGCGCAGCGAGAGGTCGGTGGTGAGCATGGTGGGGCGGTGCCTGCGGCTACTGTCGTAGGCGTCAGGAATGATCGCCTCGCTGTCCTTGGCCACCCACTGGTGGGCGCCGGCCGGGCTGCGGGTCAGCTCCCACTCGTGGCCGAACAGAATCTCGAAGAAGTCGTGGCTCCATTGCGCCGGCGTCCGCGTCCAGGTCACTTCCAGACCGCTGGTGATGGTGTCGGCACCCTTGCCGCTGCGGTAGGCGTTGGCCCAGCCCAGGCCCTGGCTTTCCAGCCCCGCCGCCTCAGGCTCCACGTCCACATTGTCGGCCGGACCGGCGCCATGGGTCTTGCCGAAGCTGTGACCACCGGCGATCAGCGCGACGGTTTCCTCATCGTCCATCGCCATACGACCGAAGGTGTCGCGGATGTCGTGTGCGGCCAGCAGCGGGTCCGGGTTGCCGTCCGGGCCTTCCGGGTTGACGTAGATCAGCCCCATCTGCACGGCGGCCAAAGGGTTTTCCAGCGTGCGCGAGTGCACATCGCCGTCGGCAACATCGTCGGCCACCAGCACGCCGCCGGCCTTGGCCACGCCCTCCGAACCATGCCGGTAACGCGCATCGCCGCCCAGCCAGGTGGTCTCCCGCCCCCAGTACACGTCCTGGTCCGGTTCCCAGGTATCGGTGCGGCCACCGGCAAAGCCCAGCGTTTTGAAGCCCATCGACTCGAGCGCCACGTTGCCGGTCAGGATCAGCAGGTCAGCCCACGAAATCGCCTGCCCGTACTTCTGCTTGATCGGCCACAGCAGGCGGCGCGCCTTGTCCAGGCTGACATTGTCCGGCCAGCTGTTGAGCGGGGCGAAGCGCTGCTGGCCACGGCCACCACCGCCGCGGCCATCGCCGATGCGGTAGGTGCCGGCGCTGTGCCAGGCCATGCGCACGAACAGGCCGCCATAGTGGCCGAAATCGGCCGGCCACCAGTCCTGCGAATCGGTCATCAGCGCGGTCAGGTCCTGCTTCAGCGCCGCGTAGTCCAGCCCTTTGAAAGCAGTGGCATAGTCAAAGCCGTCATCCAGCGGATTGGAGCGCGACGAATGCTGGTTGAGCAGATCCACGCGCAGCTGCGTGGGCCACCAGTCCTGGTTGCGCGTGCCTTCACCGGCGGCGGCATGGTGGAAGGGGCACTTGGATTCGCTTTTCATGGGTGTCTACCTGTGGACGGACGCGAGGTGGCGATGTGGGTTTCTGCCCACAGTAGAGACCGCAGTTACAACGGTAAATTCGATTTATCCAACTATTCTGATAGTCAAGGGCTATGGCGAGGCGCAGGCTTAGGCGCTCCGATAGCCTGCCTCAATGCCAAGCGCCGCGACATCGCGCAGCGTCCCAGGCAGCTCAGCGCCGTCCACCCAGCAGGCTGCCGCCAAGCTTGATCACATCGCCCAGGCCCAGCTTGCCGTCGCCGTCCTGGTCGAGCAGGGCAGCCAGCCCGCCGCCGGCCATGCCCGCGCTCTGCGCTTCCTGGCCCAGCGCCTGGCCCAGCTCGCCGGCATTGCCCTGCTGGGCGAACCGCTGGGCCAGGAACGACATCACGATCGGTGCCAGCAGCGTCAGCAGTTCGCCTGCCTTGCCGCTGCCCAGCCCGGTCTTGTTGCCGAGCAGCTGCGCGGCCTGCGCGTTCTGGCCGCCGAAGACGTGACCGAGGATGCCGGCACCGTTGGTGGCACTCCCGCTGTCACCGCCGCCGAGCACGCTGCCCAGCAGCCCACCCAGGTCGAAACCGCCGCCCGCAGCGGCGCTGTGGTCACGCTGCAAGGCGTTGAGCAGTGACTGCGCACCCTGCGGCTGGCTGGCGTTGTTGCCCAGCGCGCCCAGCAGCAGCGGCAGGGCGGCGCCGACGGCCTGCTGGGTCTGGGCAGTGTCCAGCCCGAGCTTCTGCGCGACCTGCTGCAGGCCCTCACCCTGCTGCAGCTGCTGGAACAATGAGGCGGCAAGCGATGATGTGTTCATGGTCGGCTCCGGTTGGGTGATGACCGGCCGAGCATAACGCTGCATGCAGAAACAAAAAGAGAACTGCATGTGCCGATTGGCGCAGCCTATCCGACGTCGAGCAGCCCGATCAGTGCCAGACTCACCGCCACGGCGGCCAGCGTGGCCCCGAACACGCTCCAGGGGGCGCGTTGCCAAGGCCAGTGCCCGTAGCGCAGCGGCTGTTCGATGAGGTGATGTCCCAGCATGGCCAGTCCCAGCACCAGCGGTACGTAGACCGGCAGTGCCGAAAGCGGCAGTGGCTGGTCGCCCCGCATCAGCACCAGCACCGGCCAGTGCACCAGATACAGCGCGTAGGCGAGCCGGCCGAGGTAGCGCAGCGGGGCACAACCGAGCCAGCGCACCAGCCGGGGCGCAGCGCCGTTTGCCGTCGTGCAGGCGGCCAGCAGCAGCGCTGCGCCCGCTACGACGATCACCCCGTCCGGGAAGGGCAGCGTGGTCGGCCGCGCCATCGCCAGTCCGGCCAGGACCAGCGCCAGACCGGCCCAGCCCTGGTGGCGGCGGCCACCCGGCAGCGTGCGGCGGTGCAGATGCTGGTACAGCAGGACGCCAGCAGCGAACTGCCAGAACCGCGCGGGCAGCAGGTAGTAGGCCGAGGCCGGTGTGGCCTGGGTCTGCCATGCGGCTAGCAGCAGCGAGGCCAGTGCCAGCACCGGCAACGCCCAGCACGCCGGGCGCCGGTGCAGCCAGGCAAAGATCAGCAGCGGCAGCAGCAGGTAGAACTGCGCCTGCACCGCCAGTGGCCAGGTCTGCAGGAACGGGTTGGCGTCGGCAAACGGGGTCAGGTGGCTGGCCAGACTCCAGGCAAGCACGAGATTGCTGGCCCCGGCCATGGCGGCAATGCCCGTGTTTTCGTAGGTGCCGTCAAGGATGCCGCGGGGCAGGTGCCAGCTCACCGCAGCGAAGGTCGCCACCACCACGACCAGCAGCAGCGGCAGCAGGCGCAGCAGGCGGCGGCGCAGAAAATCCAGCAGCCAGGGCCACAGTTGCGGGCAGGGCACGGCGGCCAGCGAGCGGCAGATGACGAAACCGGAAATCACGAAGAACAGATCCACCCCGGCCAGCCCGCCGGGCAACCAGCGCGCATCAAGGTGGAACAGGATGATGGCGACCACCGCGACGGCCCGAAGGCCATCGATTGCAGCGTTGTAATCGGGGGGTAGACGGCGCATGGACAGGGCCCAAGGCACGGGGGGCCAGCATCAGGTGCTGGCGGTTGTGCCGACAAGCGGCATCAGCGGCAGCGCGTGTCGCCCGCGCGCGAACCGCCCGGCGTGCCTACAACAGCGCCTTGAGCCGATACAGCGCTTCCAGTGCCTGCTTGGGGGTCAGCTCGTCCGGGTCGATGGCTGACAGGGCCTCCTGCGCCGCGCTGGAGGGGGCGGTGAACAGCCCGAACTGCTGCGGCGCGTCCAGCGCCTGCGGGGTGCCGGAAGCGGCGTGGCTGTGCTCGCTGCGGTGCTCCAGCTCGGCCAGACGACGCCGCGCCTGGGCCACCGTGGCCCGCGGCAGGCCAGCCAGCGCGGCCACCTGCAGGCCAAAGCTGCGGTTGGCCGGGCCGTCTTTCACCGCATGCATGAACACCAGATTCTCGCCGTGCTCCACCGCATCCAGATGCACGTTGGCGATGCCGCTGGGGCCGCCCTCATGCTGCTCGCCGGCCAGCGCGGTCAGCTCGAAATAATGGGTGGCAAACAGCGTGTAGCAGCGGTTGTGCCAGGCCAGATGACGCGCCACCGCATCGGCCAGCGCCAGGCCGTCGTAGGTGGAGGTGCCACGGCCGATCTCATCCATCAGCACCAGCGACTGCGCGGTGGCGTGATGCAGGATGTAGCTGGTCTCGGCCATTTCCACCATGAAGGTGGACTGCCCACGCGCCAGATCGTCGCCAGCGCCAATGCGGGTGAGAATGCGGTCGATGGGGCCGATCACCGCGCGGCTGGCCGGCACGAAACTGCCGATGTGGGCCAGCAGCACGATCAGCGCGTTCTGACGCATGTAGGTGGATTTACCACCCATGTTCGGGCCGGTGATGACCAGCATGCGGCGGTCGCTGTGCAGGTCCAGGTCGTTGGGTTCGAAGGGCTGCTCGCGGACCGCTTCGACCACCGGATGGCGGCCACGTTCGATCTTCAGGCAGGGCGCGTCCTGCAGCTGCGGGCGCGACCAGTCCAGCGCCTGCGCGCGTTCGGCAAAAGCAGCCAGCACGTCCAGTTCACTCAGCGCGGCCGCGCACTGCTTGAGCGGCTCCAGATTGGCACCGAGCTCATCAAGCAGCTGCTCGTACAGCGCCTTCTCGCGCGACAACGAACGCTCGCGTGCGGAAAGCACCTTGTCCTCGAAGGCCTTGAGTTCTTCGGTGATGTAACGCTCGGCGTTGGTCAGGGTCTGGCGGCGGGTGTAGTGCACCGGCGCGCGCTCGGACTGGCCCTTGCTGATCTCGATGTAGTAGCCGTGGACGCGGTTGTAACCGACCTTGAGCGTGGCGATGCCGCTGCTTTCGCGCTCGCGCAGCTCAAGGTCGACCAGGAACTGGTCGGCGTTGGTGGAGAGCCGGCGCAGTTCGTCCAGCTCGGCGTCGAAGCCATCGGCCAGCACGCCGCCATCGCTGAGCTTGAGCGGCGGCATCTCGGCGATGGCCGTGGCCAGCAGATGCGCACATGCATCGTGCTCGCCCAGCCGCTGATGCAGCTGCTGCAGGCGCGGCGAGTCCAGCGGGGCGAGCACCTCGCGCACGGCCGGCAGCAGTGCCAGACCATCGCGCAGGGTGGAAAAATCGCGCGGTCGCGCCGAGCGCAGCGCCACGCGGGTAAGAATGCGTTCCAGATCACCCAGGCGACGGAACTGCTCGCGGATGTCGGCATCACTGCCGCGGTCGATCAGCGTTTCCACCGCATGGTGACGCTGCACCAGCACCTCGCGCAGGCGCAGCGGGCGGTGCAGCCAGCGTCGCAGCAGACGCCCGCCCATCGGCGTCACCGTGCTGTCGAGCACACCGAGCAGGGTGTTACGGGTATCGCCATCAACGCGGGTGTCCAGTTCCAGATGGCGGCGGGTGGCCGCGTTCATTGCAATGGCCTCGCTGGCCGTCTCCATCGCGATCGAGGTCAGGTGCGGCAGGCGCTGCTTCTGGGTTTCCTCGACGTAGCCGAGCAGGGCGCCGGCCGCTGCGGTGGCACGCGGCTTGTCATCGATGCCAAAACCGCTGAGGTCATGCAGCTTGAAGAAGGACAGCAGCTGCCGGCGGCCACTGTCCGCATCGAACAGCCACGGCGCGCGACGGCGCACACCGCTGCGCTGGCGCAGGAACGCGGGCCAGTTGTCCTCGTCGGGCACCAGCAGCTCGGCCGGCTCCAAGCGGGCCAGCTCCGCTTCCAGCGCATCCTCGCTGTCCACTTCGTTGACCAGGAAGCGGCCACCGGCCAGGTCGGCCCAGGCCAGGCCATAGCCATTCTTGCCGCGCGAGAGCGCCATCAGCAGCGTGTCGCGGCGCTCATCCAGCAGCGCCTCATCGGTGACCGTGCCGGGAGTGACGATGCGCACCACCTTGCGTTCGACCAGACCCTTGGCCAGCGCCGGGTCGCCGATCTGCTCGCAGATGGCCACCGACTCGCCCAGCGCCACCAGCCGCGCCAGGTAGCCCTCGTAGGCGTGCACGGGCACACCGGCCATCGGAATCGGCGCCCCCCCGGAGCTGCCACGCTGGGTCAGGGTGATGTCGAGCAGGCGCGCGGCCTTGCGCGCATCGTCGTAGAACAGCTCGTAGAAATCGCCCATGCGGAAGAACAGCAGCAGGTCCGGGTACTCGGACTTGGCTGCGAAGAACTGCTTCATCAGCGGGGTGTGTTCGGGCTGTTTCTGGGTCACGCGGCGGCCATCATCTTGAGCGGCGCGCAACGCAGCGCCGGGGCCGCCCATTGTAGCCGGAGGGGTAGGGCAGGGGCCGCGGTCGCCAATGCAGCGGGTTTGCCGCGGCCTGGCCGGAGAGCCTCCGACCCCACGCAGCGCGTACCGCCTGGCGCTATCATGGATGTCGTTAATGGCATCCCGGTTTGCGCCACGCCAGCCTCACCCCTACGGACTGACGGCTGTCGAGGTCTCGCAACCGCGCTGCTCTTTGACGCTGGTGAAGTCGCTCCCGTAGCGTTCTGGCTGTCGCCGACTCCTTCGGCGACCGGGTTTAGCAGCCCGTTGAGTAGGCGCACCAGCGGCCATCGGCCGATATCCGGCATTTCGGTGCCGGGTATCGGCGATGGCATGGCTTGCCATGTTCCATGGCGGGCGGTGCGCGGAGGCCGCAAGGCCTGCCGGTCCTATTCCCGGTCTGCTAACCGCGCATCGTCCGCCGCCTTGGTTTCCGAGGTGGCACTCATGCCTGCCTTCGAGGACCTTCCATGCGCCCAGCGCTCGACCTGCCTTGCCTCTCTGTTTCTTCGCCGCAGCGCCAGGCGGTATACCGCGCGCTGGATCAATGTGCGCAGGTAACCGCCGCGTTGCGCGCGGTGGCTGGTCTGCTGGCACCTGCCGAGGCGTTCTGTCCGGTCAGTCGCGACGATCTGGCGATGCTGCTCACCCTGTTGGCCGAGCCGCTGCTGCCGCTGCATGACAAGACGCCGGATGTGGCAGCAGCGCGCAGTGCGGTGACCGACATCATGGGCTGCAGGCAGGAACTTGAAGGTTTGACCCGGCAGGACCTGCGCGCGCTGTTGGGGACCTTGGCTGAGCTTCAGGCGAGCAGTGTGGCGACGCTGTCGCGGTTGTTGGCGGAGCGGTGATGCCGCGAAGGTGCGGCGCGCGAAGAGCCGCGTAGTGCCGGGCTCTGCCCGGCAACGCGCGCAAGCGCGGTAGGTTTGCCGCGACGTGGCCGGAGAGCCGCCGACCATGGGGTCGGCGCTACAAGGGCGGCGCGCAAGCGCGGGTGGGGTGTCGCGATCTGGCCGGCGAGCCGCCGACCGTGGGGTCGGCGCTACAAAGGCGGCGCGCGAGCGCGGCAGGTTTACCGCGATCTGGCCGAAAGGCCATGTGGGCGGCGTGCAAGCGCGGCAGGTTTGCCGTGAATTGGCCGGTGAGCTGCTCAGTTCGGAGACCGGGTCGGGCGAATCGTCACTTCGGTGGTGTCCACACTGTCCGGCGCTTCGATCACGTGCCTGACCGCGACGGCGATGTCGTGCGGTTTCAGCGCGATCGCGCGGTAGGCGTCCATCGCCTCGCGTGTCGGTGCATGGGTGATGGTCGCGGCGAGTTCGCTCTCGACCACGCCGGGGTTGAGGCAGGTGACGCGGATGCGGTCGCTCTCCTGGCGCAGTCCGTCGGAGATGGCGCGCACCGCGAACTTGGTCGCGCAGTACACTGCCGCGGTGGGGACGACCTGCAGCGCGCCGATCGAGGCGATGTTGATGATCTGGCCGCTGCCCTGCTGCTCCATGATCGGCAGCGCCGCGCCGATGCCCCACAGCACGCCCTTGATGTTCACATCCACCATCTGCTCCCACTCGTCGAGCTTGCCGGCCGACAACGGCGAGAGCGGCATGACGCCGGCGTTGTTGATCAGAACGTCGACTCTGCCCCAGGTCTCCAGCGCCGCGTGAACCAGAGCGTGCACTGCGTGGCGATCGGTGACGTCCACGTCGCGGCCTTCGGCGATGCCCCCGGCCTGCCGGATGTCAGCGACCACCGCGTCGATCTTCGAGCGTCGACGCGCGCCCAACATGACCTTGGCGCCTGCGCGGCTGAGCTCCCTGGCGATGGCTTCGCCAATGCCACTGGATGCGCCGGTAATGACTACGACCTTGTCCATAGCTGCTGCCTCTCGTTGGTGTCCAACAAAGATAGGCACTGTCGATCGGTTATGACATTCTCCTGCGATTGGACAAACTGATTAGCGCTGGTAACCAATGGCGATCGATATGAACCTGGTGCCGCTGTTCCTGGCGGTGGCTGAAGAGCGTAATTTCCGCGCGGCGGCGGATCGCCTGGGGGTCACCCGCTCGGCCGTCAGCCAGGCGGTGCGGAAGCTGGAAGATGCGCTGGGGGTCGCACTGTTGACCCGGACCACGCGGTCGATGCACCTGACGGAGGCAGGCATGGCCTTACGCGATTCCCTGTCGCAGCCGTGGGCCGATATCCAGAGTGCGATGGAGCTGACCGCGCTCGACGATCGCCCCAAAGGGCTGCTGCGGATCGCCGTATCTTCCATCGCGGAGAGTTTTCTTTCCGGTCCGCTGGTTGCCTCGTTCGCCGCTGCGCATCCGGGCATCACGCTGGACATCACGGTGACCGACGAGGAAATGGACATCGTGGCGGCCGGCTTCGATGCGGGCGTCAGGCTGGGCGAGGTGATCGAGCAGGACATGGTGGCGGTGGCCGTGACCGGCGAGCAGCGCGAGATCGCCGTTGCCTCGCCCGCCTACGTGGCCACATATGGCCGGCCCAGCCATCCGCGTGAGCTGATCGGTTTCCGGTGCATCGGCTGGCGGCCGTCACCCCACGCGGCGCCGTACCGGTGGGAGTTTGTCGAGAACGGAACACCCTTCAGCGTGGCAGTTGATCCGCAGATCACCACCAATGATCTGCGGTTGATGATCCGCGCCGCCCTGGCCGACGGCGGGATTACCTTCGCACCGGAGTCCACGTTTCTGCCGTACATCGAAAGCGGCGATCTGGTCCCTTTGCTCACCGACTACCTGGCCCCGTTTGCCGGATTCTTCCTGTATTTTCCGCAGCGCCGCAACATGGCGCCGAAACTGAGGGCGTTGGTTGAGCATGTCCGCCAGCGGCAGGAGATGGATCGACGCGCGTGAGCCGGTGCCAGACGTAGCGCATCCGCGCGACGCTCACCGGCATCGCGCTATCGTCGGTGCATGCCTGCTCTTCTCACTCCAGATCGCCGTTACCTCATAGTGCGGGCCCGTCTGTGGCGCACGTCCAATCCCGAACTTTCCGAAGCGATGAGACAGCACTTGGTCAATGAGCTGATGGATGCGCGCCGGGCGGTAAAGGACGCCAAGGCCTCGGGCGACGCGGAGGCGATGGTCGCGGCCCGCAAGGCCGTGGACCGTGCGAAGAAGGGGTTGGGCGAGCGCGGCCCGGTGTGGTGGACCGATGGCGCGCCGGACTACAACCGTCATATGGTGAAGAACACGCCGTATGCGGCATGGTTTGCTGCGCTGTCGGATGACGAGGCTGCGTGACGCCGACCGTGGGGGCGGCGCCGGAACAAAGCGCGGCGGGGTTTGCGTTGATCTGACCGAAGGGCTGTGACGACCAACGGTCGTCACCTACCCAAGGCATGGCGCTGAGGCGCGCTACTTCAGCGGGGCGTCGGTCTGCTGGTAGGTGCCGATGGTTTCGCCTACCGCAAGGATGTGGCCTTTGGCGGCGTCCAGCACCTCATCACGGGTGGCGCCAGGCTTCAGGTCCAGCACCGTGTCCAGCGCCAGCAGCTGGAAGTGATACGGGTGCGGAGGGTCGCCCACCGGGGGCCTGGGACCGAAATAGCCGACCGAGCCGCGGCTGTTGCTTCCCTGCAGCATGCCCTCGGGCTTCAGCAGACGCGGGTCGACGGGAAGACCTTCAGGCAGTCCGAGCGTGTCAGCGGGGATGTTGTACGCCACCCAGTGCACGAACGGTTTGACGTTGGCCGCGTTCGGGTCTTCCATGATCAGCACGTAGGAGCGGGCACCGGGTACGGTGGCCCAGGTCAGCGCCGGCGAGGCATTGTCGTGGTAAGCGCTGAAGCGGGGCGACAGCGGCTGACCGCTGCGGAACGCGGGTGAGCTCACCTGCAGCGCAGCTGCCGGGCCGATGCGTTCGCGCACCAGTGGCACGCCATTGCCCCGGGTCACCTGCGCCTTCAGCACATCATCGGGTACGGCCGGTGCGGGTACGGCCGAGGCTGGCGCTGCGCCATGGCTGACCCGGTAGATGACCCCGTTGGCATCGTCGCCCACCAGCAGTGCGCCGCCCATGGTGATTGCCAGGCCGACCGGCCGCGCGATGTGGGCGCGTCCATTGTCGACCAGAAAACCGCTCAGGAACGGCTCAAAGGCTACTGGCCTGCCGTTGTCAAAGCGCACGCGGACCACTTCGTAGCCGGAGGCCGGCTTGCGGTTCCACGAGCCGCGCATGGTCACGAAGGCATCGCCCCGGTAAGTAGCCGGAAACTGCATGCCGGTGTAGAACACCAGCTGCATCGGCGCGGCATGGGCGGTGTAGCCCAGCACCATGGGCTCGCTCATCGCTGCCCATTGCTGTTTGGTGATCTGGCCAGGCGGGGTGCTCTGCGGGTTCACCCCGTCCTTGCCCCAGATATGCGGCCAGCCGTACTGCCTGCCTTTCTCGATGCGGTTGAGCTCTTCGGGCTGCTCGTCGTTGCCAAGGTAGTCGATGCCGTGGTCCATGCCCCACAGTTCACCGGTGCTCGGGTCCCATGCGAAACCGATCGTGTTGCGAAGACCGCTGGCGAAGATGGAGCGGCTCTTGCCATCGGGCGTTGCGCGCAGCAGCGCGGCATGCTCGGGATTGGTTTCGTTGCAGGCATTGCAGGACGAACCGACGCTGATGTAGAGCATGCCGTCGGGGCCGAAGGCGAGGGTGCGGTTGGGGTGCTGGCCGCCGTCGGGCAGGTCGTTGATGATCCGCTCGGCTGGCCCCAGCGTGCCATCCGGGCGCATCGGCGCGCGGTACACCTCGGTGGCGGTGGCCACATAGAGCTGTCCGTTGGCGATGGCCAGGCCATGCGCGCCCGGACGGGAAAACACCACCTTGGGCGCGCGATCCAGATTGCCATCCTCGTTGGCGTCCTCCAGCAGCAGCACGTCCCCCTGGTCGCGGCGGGAGACATAGATGCGCCCGTCCGGTGCCACCGCGATGATGCGCGGGTTCTGCAGGCCCTGGACCAGCGGCCGTACCTGGAAGCCGTCCGGCACCTTGAGTGCGGCCATGCGCTGCGGGCTGGCCTCGACCCTGGCCGGTTTGAACGTATGCACGTTGGCCTGCACATCGGTTCCGTCGCCCTGTTGGGCTTGGCCGAAGCAGGGCGTCAGCAGAAGGAGCAGCAGGGCTGATCGGGACATGGAGCGGCCTCGCAGGTTGGGCAGTCAGCGTGTGCGCGGCCAGATCAAGGTGCCGCGAACAAACTGCATGCACAATGTCAGTGATGCGGTCGTCCGCGTTGACGCGCCTGTGCCGCTACAGCGGCCAGAAAGGCGTTTCACCGACGCTTTCATCAAGAGGTGCAGATGGTTTCCACCACAGCAACGCCGGCCCGCGTGGACGTGGCTGTGATCGGCGGCAGTTTTGCCGGCATGTCGGCTGCGCTGCAGCTGGCGCGTGCCTGCCGATCGGTCACGATCATCGATCAGGGGCGGCCGCGCAATCGCACGGCCGAGCGGGCGCATGGCTGCCTGGGCTGGGATGGCTGTGCGCCCGATGCGCTGCTGGCAACCGCGCGGCGGCAGCTCGATGCTTATGAGGGCGTGCATTGGCTCAGCGATGAGGCCATCGCAGCAGAAGCGATGACCGGCGGCGGCTTCAGAGTGCGGTGTGACTCAGGTGCGCAGGTGGCGGCCAGACGGCTGATTCTGGCACACGGCGTGGTCGACCAGCTGCCCGATCTTCCGGGACTGGCGCAGCGCTGGGGAAAAACGGTGCTGCATTGCCCGTATTGCCACGGCTACGAGATCTGCGGTGGACCGCTCGGATTGCTCGTGGGCCCCGATGAGGACGCAGTGGCGCATGCCAAGGCGCTGTCGCAGTGGGGCACGATTACCGTGTTCCACCGCAATGATCGCGATGCGCGAGCACTGGATGCGTTGGCAGAACAGCTGAAGGACGTGGGTGCTCAGCTGCAGCGTTCTGCGCTGGTGGGCGTGACCGGCGAAGCCTGCGCCGAGCTTGCCGACGGGCGCAGCGTGGCGCTGCGTGCGCTGTTCCTGCACCCGACTACGACACTGTCGGCGCCGATGGCGCAGCAGCTGGGTTGTGAAACCGAAGCCGCCGGTTGCATCAGCACTGACTCGGCCAAGCAGACCACGGTGGAGGGAGTGTTCGCCTGCGGCGACGCCGCGCGGTTTGCGGGCAACATCGCCTTGGCCATCGGCGAAGGTGCGCTCGCCGGCGTGGCCGCGCACCGCTCGTTGCTGGGCCTGCTTGACTGAGCGGGCACACGCGTTCGCCAGACCTTCACGAAGGCATCGCTCCCCGCGCATGCGCGCGCCGATACGGTGGACGTCCATTCACCAACGGAGCTTCCCATGGCGGAAATCAAAGAAAACCTGCTGGACTGGCTGCGCGATGCGCACGCGATGGAGCAGCAGGCCGAGACCATGCTGAAGGGACAGGCCTCGCGCATCGAACATTACCCTGTGCTCAAAGCGCGTATCGAAGAACACATCCAGGAAACCATCGGACAGCGCGAGCTGCTCGAGGGCTGCATCACGCGTCTTGGCGGCTCGCCTTCGACGTTCAAGGACGTCATGGGCAAGATGGCAGCCTTCGGCCAGGCCGTTGGCGGCATGACCGCCTCCGATGAGATCGTCAAGGGCGCCATGGCCGGCTATGTGTTCGAGCAGTTCGAGATTGCCTCCTACACCGCGCTGATCGCTGCCGCCAGGACCGCTGGCGACGCGGAGACCGCACGTGTATGCGAACAGATACTGGTGCAGGAAGAAGCGATGGCCGATTGGCTGGCCGCGCACTTGCCGGAAGTCACCGAAGAGTTCCTGGTACGTGACGCCACCCCGGGCGTGGAAGCGAAGAAGTAACGCGGCGACCTCGCGCGAGCAGGCGCCGGCCTGTCCGCGCGTTCAATGCTGCCTGGTTCCAGCAGCTCAGACCTTCGATCTGGCATCAGGCGGCATTGGCGCAGCCGCAACCTCATCGGCATGGTCCGGCGTAGCAGCACACGGCATGCAGCGTTCTTTTTTCGACTTGAGGTCGGCTGCGGTTCTGGCCAGCGCCTCGTAGCGCTGGCGGATCTCCTCCAGGTGCGCCGGGTCCATCGACTCAAGGTTCAGCAGTTCCTGGTTGGCGCCCTTGCTCACCCGGATCAGCTCGTCGAGTTTGATGTGCAGGGCGGCGGTATCGCCGTTCTGTGTGTGCTGGATCAGGAACACCATCAGGAAGGTCACGATGGTGGTCAGTGTATTGATGACCAGCTGCCAGGTGTCGTTGAACTGGAAGAACGGTCCACTGCTGGCCCAGACCAGCACAACCAGCAACGCCGCAACGAAGGCGCCGAGACTGCCTGACGCGCGTGCGGTGATGGCGGCGATGCGCGCAAATGATGGGGCGGGCATGGTTGCTCCTGTGCACTGAAACTGCGTCCCAGCCTAGCGGCCGCGCTGCGCCCGTGCCGTCAACGTCGCGGAGCTGCCACGTCAAGGTGCTGCTCGATCCAGGTCAGGCAGGGTGCGATGCCGCCGAACGGAAAGAAATGCAGATGTACGCTGCCCTGCATCTGCGCAGTCTGTGCACCCACCTGCGCAACAAAACGATCCGGTCCTGTCCTGTCCAGCAGTCTGCCCAGTGAGACGCCGTAGCGCGCCAGAATGGCACTGCTGGCGCTCACACCGCACAGCGCCGCATAGCGCAGAAGTGCGGCCATGGTTGCCGGGCCGGGCACACCAATCCGTACTGGATGGGCGAGGCCACGTTCGCGCAGCGCACGCAGCCAGGCCAGCACGAGTTCCGCGTCGAAATCGAACTGGGTGAAGATCGTCGGCGTCATGCCACGGCTCTGGATACTGCTGCACTTGCGTTGAAGCACTGCCCACTGCTCAGCGCTGTCCATGGCCGGGTGCTGGCGTGGGTGGCCGGCAACACCCAGCGTCCGCACCCCGTGCCGCTCGAACACACCTGTCTCGATCAGAGCATGGCTGTCGGTGAATGGACCCAGCGGCTGGCCGGCGTCCCCCGCGATGAGCAGGAAGGCCTCGACGCCGGCGGTACCGGTGGCCTGCTCGACGAACCGGTGCAGGACATCGAGCGAGGTCACACGCCGCGCTGCGAGATGGGGCATCGGCAGGAAGCCGAGCTGCTGCACGGCCTGTGCAGCTGCCAACCGCTGCGCGTCGCTCTGGCCCGGCAGCCACGGAATGGAAACGCGCGTGCCCGGCGCAATGCGGTGCGCGACCGCAGCCAGACGTGGCAGATCACGCGCACTGATCTCCATCGACCAGTCGCTGCCGATAGCGGAGGTACGGGCCCGTGCGCCCACGCCGTTGTCGATTGCCTCCATCACTGTGCCGCTGCGACCATTGCGGGCGAACGGGCGAGTTCGATGAAAGCGCGCAGATAATCGATGCCGGTGTCGGCCTCGCGCGCACCCAGGAAGATCTGCTTCTGGATGCCGCGCGCGCCCAGCCGCACCGGCACCACCGCCATCCGCGCCGCGTACTCGTCGACCAGCCAGCGCGGCATGGCGGCCACACCGCGACCGCTGGCCACCATCTGCATCATGATGTCGGTGGTCTCGATGGCCTTGTGGCGGCGCGGCGTGACACCCGCCGGCAGTAGAAACTGGCTGTAGATGTCCAGCCGCTCCAGATCGACCGGGTAGCTGATGAGTACCTCGCGGGTGAGCTGCGTGGGCTTCACGTAGGCCGCGTTCGCCAAGGCGTGGTTGCTTGCCACCACCAGTACCTGCTCGTAATCGAACACTGGCTCGAACTGCAGCCCCGGCTTGAACAGGGGATCGGGCGTGACCAGCAGATCGATTTCATAGCCGAACAACGCACCGATGCCGCCGAACTGGAACTTCTGCTTCACGTCCACATCCACGTCCGGCCAGCGTGCCAGATAGGGCGAGACCAGCTTGAGCAGCCATTGGTAGCAGGGATGGCATTCCATGCCGATGCGCAGTTCGCCACGTTCGCCCTGGGCGAACTGCTGCAGGCGCGTTTCAGCCAGGTCCAGCTGCGGCAGCACGCGATTGGCTACCGCCAGCAGGTAATGGCCGGCCTGCGTCAGCCGCAGGCTGCGCCCCTCGCGCAGCCACACCGCCGTGCCCAGTTGCTGCTCCAGCTTTTTCATGCTGTGGCTCAGCGCCGACTGGGTCAGGTTGAGCACGCCTGCAGCGGCGGTAAGCGAGCCCTGCTGCTCGACCTGCTTGACAATGGTGAGGTGGATGCGCTCAAGCATCGGTATGAGCCAGATTCATGGAATGGTGAAATATAACCATTTTACGTCATTGTTGCGGCCGCCTAGGATCGAAGGTCAAAGCCTTGCCGCGTGCCGACGCGTCGGGTCGATCATTCCGTATCACAGGCCTTTGAACCATGAGCCCAGCGTTTACCTTCAGCCTCACCCGCCAGCGTTTCGATGAGCACTACTGCCCGGCGGACAATACCCGTGTCACCACCAATTTCGCCAACCTGGCACGCGGCGAACACCGCCAGCAGAACCTGCGCAACACGCTGCGGATGATCGACAACCGTTTCAACGATCTGGCGCACTGGGATAATCCCCGGCGCGACCGCTACGCGGTGGGTCTGGAGATCATTTCGGCCGCGCTGACGGTTGAGCACGGCATTGATGAGGAGGCATTTCCGCTGATCGAGGTGCTCAGTACCGAGATAACCGACCGTCGCACCGGGGAACGCATCGACGGTATCGTGGGCAACAACTTCTCCTCCTATGTTCGCGATTACGACTTCAGTGTCGTGCTGCCAGGTCACAACCGCGACAAGGCCGGCTTCAGCACGCCGGCCGATTTTGGCGAGCTGCACGGCAAGCTGTTCAAGCACTTCATCCGGTCGCCGGCCTACACCGCCAGCTTCGCCAAGCCGCCGGTCATCTGCATCAGCGTTTCAACGGCCCGCACCTACCATCGCACGGGCAACCAGCACCCCGTGCTGGGCATCGAGTACCAGCAGGATGCATTCTCGTCCACCGACGAATACTTCGCCAGAATGGGCATGCAGGTGCGCTTTTTCATGCCGCCCAACAGCGTTGCACCGCTGGCGTTCTACTTCATCGGCGACCTGCTCGGCGATTACACCGACCTGGAGCTGATCGGCACCATCAGTACGATGGAGAGTTTCCAGCGCATCTATCGGCCGGAGATTTACAACGCCAACGCAGCAGCTGGCCATGTTTACCAGCCCAGCCTGACCCATCAGGATTTTTCGACCACCCGCATCGAGTATGACCGGCGCGAGCGCAGCGAGCTGGCGGTCAAGCAGGGTCGGTTCACCGAGGAACACTTCATCAAGCCCTACCAGCGTCAGCTTGCCCAGTGGGCGGCCGGGTGCGCGCTGTGACCAGCAAGGACAAACGGAACCGGACCATGACACCTCTGCTACCCACCTCAACCGCGGGCAGTCTGCCCAAGCCGGGCTGGCTTGCTACGCCTGGGCAGCTCTGGTCGCCCTGGAAACTGCAAGGCGAAGCACTTGCCGAGGGACGGCAGGATGCGTTGCGGATCGCGTTGCAGGAACAGCAGCAGGCTGGCATCGATATCGTCAGTGATGGTGAGCAGACGCGGCAGCACTTCGTGACCACCTTCATCGAACATCTCGGCGGCGTTGACTTCGACAGGCGCCGTACCGTGAGAATCCGCGACCGCTACGAGGCCAGCGTACCCACGGTGGTGGGTGCGGTGGATCGCCCCAACGCTGTGTTCGTGGACGATGCCCGGTTCCTGCGCGCGCAGACCGCACAACCGATCAAGTGGGCCCTGCCGGGCCCGATGACGATGATCGACACGCTCTTCGACGCGCACTATCGGAGCCGGGAGAAGCTGGCGTGGGAGTTTGCCCGCATCCTCAACGAGGAGGCGCGCGAGCTGGAGGCAGCCGGGGTGGATATCATCCAGTTCGACGAACCCGCGTTCAACGTGTTCTTCGATGAGGTGAACGATTGGGGCATTGCCGCGCTGGAGCGTGCGGTGGAAGGGCTGAAATGCGAGACCGCCGTACATATCTGCTATGGGTACGGGATCAAGGCCAACACAGACTGGAAACAGACGCTTGGTGCGGAGTGGCGGCAGTATGAGCAGTCGTTTCCGAAACTGCAGCGTTCCAGCATCGACATCATTTCGCTGGAGTGCCACAACTCGCAGGTGCCGATCGATCTGATCGAGCTGGTGCGTGGCAAGAAGGTGATGGTGGGTGCCATTGATGTGGCGAGCGATGAGGTGGAGACGCCGGAGGCAGTGGCCGCGACCCTGCGCAGGGCGCTGCGCTTTGTTGATACGGACAAGCTGTATCCCGCGACGAACTGCGGCATGGCACCGCTGTCGCGCGAGGTAGCGCGAGGAAAGCTCGCGGCCCTGAGTGCAGGCGCTGCGCTGGTACGCGCCGAACTTGCCCAAGGGGCGTGACGACCAACGGTCGTCACCTACCGCGGCAGGGCAGGGTGAACTTGCTTTAGTTAAGTGACGACCGTAGGTCGTCACGCTCTTGCTTTGGCCTGGTCGGTGGCCTGGAAGCGTGACGACCAACGGTCGTCACCTATCGGGGCAGAGCAGCTTGCTTTTGCTTTGGGTAGGTGACGACCGTTGGTCGTCACGCTCTTGCTCTGGTCTGGTCGGTGGCCTGGGAGTGTGACGACCAACGGTCGTCACCTACCGGAGCAGGGCCGGGGTGCGGGGTTTGTATTCGCAGCGCGGGTAGCTGGAGCAGCCGACGAACGGGCCGTACTGGCTCTGCCGATGGACCAGCACACCGGTGCCGCAGGCCGGACAGCGCTGCTCCACCACCGGCTTGCCATCGCCACGGGTAACCTGCACGGCACCATCGCGTACCAGCTCGTCGAGGAACGGCGAGTGCCGCCCCTGTACGGTGAACAGCGCCACGCTCTGTCGCGCGCGGGTGAGCGCGACGTAGAACAGGCGGCGTTCTTCGGCCAGCGGGAAGGTATCGCCTTCGGGCATGGCCAGTGCAAGTACTGGATCATCGGCGCGCAGATTCGGAAAGCGCCGCTCGAGCAGGGCGGGGATGATCACGTGATCGGCTTCGCACCCCTTGCTGCGGTGGATGGTCAGGAACTGCACCTGCATGCTCTGGCCGAAGCGCGCCTGCCAATCGTCCGGCAACAGGCTGCGGTCGCTGTTGTAACGACCCAGCACGAACACCTGCAGCTTGCCACCATCGCGTGCACTGCGCTGCCCCGCCAGCAGTTGCCGATGCAGGTCGGCCAGATGCGCGGCAATCACCGCACCCAGCTGCTCGCGGTTGCCGGCCTGCACGGCCTGCAGCACCGGTACGTGTTCGGCAGCCAGCGAGCGGACCTGCTTGGGCAGCTGGGCAGGGTTGCGGCTGATGAAGCGGCTGGAGACATCGCACAGCGTCTGCGGGCATCGGAAGGTCTGCTGCAGATGCAGGCGCTGTCCGGTCCTCCCGTCGTCGAAGAAGCCCGCCATCACCGACAGGTCGGCGCCGGCAAACCGGTTGATCGACTGCCAGTCGTCGCCGACCACGAACAGGTGGCGACCGGGCGGTGCCGCCAACGCATCACACAGGCGCGCGCGGGCCCGCGAGGCGTCCTGGAACTCGTCGGCCATCACCAGCTGGTAGGGCGAGCGATAATGCCCCTGCTCGATCAGGTCGGCGGCGCGGTTGAGCATGTCCTCGAAATCAATGCCGCCGCAGGCATGCAGCGCGTCATCCCACGCCTGCATGACCGGGGCGGCCAACTGCAGGAAGCGCCGGTAGCGTTCCTTGAACCGGTCCTCGGGCAGCTGCCGCAGCCGCGCGGCCATGGCGTCGAGGTCCATCGCGTTGCTCTTGGCATGGGCGATGAAGCTGCGCATCAGCCCGACCAGCTCTTCATCCGGCATGGGTGCGGCAGCCTGCGCGGGCAACTCGCGGTCGGGGTTCGGGTCAAGCGCGATCCCGTGCTCGTCCAGCCTGTCGGCCAGCAGCTGCAGCGCCTGACCATCGCGCAGCTGCGCCGAGGTGGTCTGCAGTACACCGCCATGCGCGCGCGCGATGGTTTCGCCGCGCGCCCGATGCTGGTGGCGCAGGCCGGCCTGCGGATAGTGGAACTCGGCCGCCTCGGCGTGCACGGTGTCATCGGCGGTGCGCAGCTGCACCGCCTCACGGTACTGGTAATCCACGCCGTTGTAGAACAGCCAGTCGGCGATCACCCGCTGTTCGGTACAGCGCATGCGCTCGCCCTGCAGCGTGCCCACCCACGGCCGGCCGTCGCGGTCGTGACCTTCGGCAGGCAAGGGCGCTTCCAGCGGCGGCAGGTCGCGGCCAAAGACCAGCCGGAACATGTCCCACTGTGTGCGGAACGCCACGGACCGGTCCTTGAGGTCATCCACCAGTTCGGCCAGACGCTCGATGCCGGCGGCGGCGTCGATGGCCCAGCCAGGCACGTGCGGCCGGTGGCCACTGGCCTCGCTGATGATCTGCAGGCCCAGAGCGTGGAAGGTGCGGGCCTGGATCTGCACACCCTCCATCTCCAGCCGCTCTAACGCCTGCGTGCTGCGCGCCTGCAGCTCGTTGGCGGCATCCTTGTTGAAGGCCAGCATCAGCACCTGCGCCGGCGTGACGAAGCCGCGCTGGATCGCGTAGGCCGCCTTGGCCACCAGCGTGGAGGTCTTGCCTGAGCCCGCTGCGGCCACCAGCTGCACGCGGTTGTCGAAGCAGACCACCGCCTGCACCTGCTCGTCGGTCAAGGGGCGACGTTCGACCCGCGCAAAGAACTCCGCTGCCAGCGCGCGCTCCTCAGCGGCCATCTGCTGGTTTCCCTGCGCCCATTCGCTGGGCCAGTCCAGATTCCAGTCGTGCAGGTCCCGCTGCGCGTCGTCGTCGCCGAAGCGCGCAAACAGCGCCTCCAGTGCGGGCGCCTGGTCCAGCAGTGCCTGGCGTCGTGCAAGCAGCCGCGCCTGCTGCTGCGTGGTGATCCAGCGGCGCTCTGCGCCACCTGACTCGAGCAGACCGGCAGCGTCGCGCAGCCACTGGCGTAGCTGCGTATGCAGTTGCTCGAAGGGAAGTGCGCCCGGTGAAGGCATGGGCGGCAGGCGCAGGTCGTGCAGAACGTCCCGCAGATGCCGACCTTGGGCGGCGGGCAGGCCGCCCAGCGCCAGTGAACGGCCATCATCGAAATGCACCTGCAGCGATGACCACGCCGGACCGCGCACCACCTGCAGTTGCCGGTCGTGGACGAGCTGGAACGGCACACGTTCGCCGTCCACACCCAGTTCGGCCTGGATGCCATCGAGCCTGAGCCACCAATGTGGGCTGCGGGTCAGCAGCCGCCCCCAGCTGGAGGGGTACCACTCATCTGCCATTGTTGCGTTGTGCCGGTTGCCATGGAACGCGGCGCCGGGCCGCTGCCCGCCCGAGCGGGGCGACCATGATAGGCCAGCGCTGGACTTCGGGTCAGGCCAGTTGCAGCGTCACGCGCGTGTGGTCGGCGAACACCTGCACAATGCGCTCGAAATAGGTTGGGCCGCCGTGCTCGAGCAGCGTCTGCAGCTGCCGCTGGATGTTTTCGGTGTTGAATACCGCTGGTTGGGCCAGCTTGGCGCGCAGCCACTGTGCGGTGGTCTCCACGCCCAGTGCCCGGGCGCTGGCGGCGCTGTGCTGCCAGAGCAGGGTGGCGTGGTCGATGCCCGCCAGCGCGCCGTGGCCTGCATGCAGCAGGTCATCAAGCGCGTCGAGGCTGGCACCCAGCTGCCATGTTTCCTGTTGCATGAAGAGCTGGTTGAGCTGCGCGTAGAAGCTGGTGATGTCAACGACGGCGCGCCCGTCGAGAGTGAATACGGTTGTCATGCCCCATCATCGCGCTGCGCGACGACCAACGCCAACCTGAACGCATGGCGGGGGCTTCATCTGCCTTGCACGTGTTTTCACCCGTGCTTGCCGCCGCAAGGCAAACACTGAGGCCACAAAGCATGAGACAGGAGCCACCGATGAAAAAGTCGATTCCATTGTTTGTTGCCGTCGCCCTGCTGGGCAGTGCCGGGCTGGCAACCGCCCAGACCTACGGGCCGCAGGACGAGGGCCGACGCTTCAATGATGGCACCCGGGTTGTCTGCGAGAACGTGGAAGTCCAGCGCAACAGCCGTGATCCCAACCGCGTGACCGGTACGGCTACCGGTGCGGTCGTGGGTGGGCTGCTGGGCAATCAGGTGGGCGGCGGTAACGGTCGCAAGCTGGCAACTGTTGCCGGTGCTGTTGCCGGCGGCGCGGCTGGCCGACAGATCCAGGGTAATCACCAGCAGAAAAGCGGCGACCGCGTGGTAGAGCGTCGCTGCGTTCGTCGCCGCTGATCCCCGGGCCTCTGCATTGCCGCGAGGGCGCGTGTCGCTATGATGGTCGCCATCATGTGCGCACGCGCCCTTGGAGCAAGCAGTGATCAGGAAGATATCAATATGGGCAGCCGCGCTTGCGTTGGGCGGCTGCAGCACAGGCAGCGTCGTCCACCACGGCGTCGGTGCAGCCAATAACCAGCGCATTGCGGTCTCCACGCCGGCGGCTGCCACCCCTCTGGGCGGTCAGCGCGGTGGTGGCACGCCCTACGAGGTGGTTGGCAGCGAGGTGTGGAATGTCCCGGACCCGGCCAGCGGCCGCGATTACCAGATATTCGTGGTCCTGCCTGCCAGCTATGCGGATCAGCCCGACAGGCACTACCCGGTGCTGTACGTGACCGATGCCGACTATGCGTTTCCGCTGATCCGGCAGATGGCCCGGCGCTTGAACGGTGAGGGGCCTGCCATCGAGGACTTCATTCTGGTCGGGTTGTCCTACGCACTTGGCGAGGATGGGGTCACCAGTCGACGGCGCGATTACACGCCGACACCGGCGGGCACGGGCGGCTCGTCCCAGGCCGTACACGGACAGAGCAGGCAGTACACCGCGTATCTGCGTGACCAGCTGCTGCCCTTCGTAGCGTCGCGCTACCGCAGTGACGAGACGCGCCGACTGTTCCTGGGCCATTCCTACGGGTCACTGCTGGGCACGCAGATTCTGCTGGAGCAGCCCGCGTTGTTCTCTGGCTACGTGCTGGGCAGCCCGTCGTACTGGTATGACGACAAGGTGCTGCTCAGGCAGGAGCAAGCCCAGGCGTTGCGACGCGCTGACCTGGCGGCGAAGGTCTATCTGTATGTGGGCGAGTACGAAAGTCCGCAGCACGGCATGAGCGTGGACATGGTGGCCGATACCCGGGCAATGGCCGCGTCGCTGCAGTCGCGGCCGTTGCCCTCGTTGCAGATGAAGCTGGACGTCTTCAACGACGAGGACCACCTGAGTGTGGCACCGCGCGGTTTCATGCACGGCTTGAAGTATCTGCTGGGTGTGCCGAAGGGCTGAGGGCTGCCACGGGCAGCAAGTGCGTGACGACCAACGGTCGTCACCTACCGGAGCAGCGAAGGGCTGAGGGCATCCACGAGCAGCAAGTGCGTGACGACCAACGGTCGTCACCTACCGGAGCCGCGGCGGTTGGTCGCGCGCGCTCATCGCTGCAGCAGCGCTGCTACGGCCTGCACATCGGCGGCAGTGGAGGCCCACGAGGCGACAAAGCGCACCGGCAGTTCACCTTCGTGCAGTTCAAAGCCAGGCGCCAGGCTGGAGGGGTACCAGTCGTAGCACTGCACGCCTGCCTCGTTGAGCTGCGCAAGCAGGGCCGCCGGCATCACCGCGAAGACCTGGCTGGCCTGTACCGGCCAAGCCAGGCGGATGGAAGGGTGCCCCTGCAGCACCTGGGCCAGCTGTTGCGCGATGGCGTTTGCGTGGGCGGCCATGGCTACACCGTGGTCGTTCTGCAGCCAGGCACAGAACTGCGCGCCGAGCAGGCGGCTCTTGGACGCCATGTGACCGGCCCGCTTGACGCGGTGCTCGAAGTGACGGGCCAGTTCCAGGTTGAAGAACACGACGGCCTCGGCGTTGAGCGCGCCGCTCTTGGACGCGCCCAGCGAGAGCACATCAACCCCGGCCTGCGCGGTGATACGGGCCGGCGAGCAGCCCAGCGCGGCGATCGCGTTGGCCAGCCGTGCGCCGTCCATGTGCAGGTGCAGGCCGTGCTGATGGGCCAGCGTGCTCAAGGCACTGACCTCGTCAACGCTGTACACCAGGCCGTTCTCGGCGGACTGGGTGATGCTCACGGCAGCGGCTGACAGGGTATGCGGGGGTGCACTGGGCAGGTGCGCCAGCGTGCGCTCAAGATCCTCGGCCAGCAGCTTGCCACTGGCCGTTGGCACCGGCAGCAGACGCGCGCCGCCGGTGAAGAACTCCGGCGCACTGGATTCATCGGTGGCCAGATGGGCCTGGGCGTGACAGATCACCGCCTGCCATGGCTGCGCCAGCGCAGAGAGCGAAAGACAGTTGGCGGCGGTACCCGTAGTGAGGAAGAACGCGCGCACCGGCTGCCCGAACCAGTCCGCCAGCTGCTGCTCTGCGCGCTGGCACCACACGTCGTTGCCGTAGCTGCTGGCCACGCCGCTGGCGCAGGCCTCGGTGATCGCGGCCAGGATCGGGGCTGAAACGCCAGCCTGGTTGTCACTGCCAAAGTTCATTGCGCGCGCGCTCGCTTCTGCTGTGGAGCCGATCAATCTAGCGCAGCCGTCCGCGGCATGTCGCGCAGCCGCCATGCCGCCAGCGCGCCGTAGAGCAGCACCAGCCCTGCCAGCGTCCACAGTTGCGGGGCAACGTCGGCCAGGCGGGCGTCCATCTGGTTCAGGCGCACCATCACATTGATGCCCGCCGTGCTTGGCAGCAGCTGCGACAACACGACCAGCAGCGGTGGCGAACTGACCGCTGGCCAGGACAGGTTGGCCAGGAAAAACAAGGGGATGGAGCTGGCAATGACGTACTGGAAGGCGCGCTCGCGGCTGGCCAGGAAGCTGCCGATGAACAACCCGAAGCAGACCGTGGCGGCAATGAAAAGACTGCCACCGAGCAGCTGGCCCCATGGGTTGCCGCCGCGCGGGTAGTCCTGCACCCACGCGGTGAAGCCGGCATAGTAGAGCAGGCCGAGCAGGCCGATGGCGCCAAAGCCCAGCGCCATGCCGAGCAATGCGGGCAGGTCGAAGCGCAGCCGCCGACCCAGTGCCAACCGGCGCGTGCCCAGCAGCACACCGATGCCCATCAGCAGGGTCTGGTGCACGATCAGTTCGGCCACGCCGGGCACGATGGCACTGCCGTAGCCTTCGGCGGTGTTGAACAGCGGTCGCTGCACCAAAGTCACCGGTGGTGCCTGCGGCGGCCCCATGAAGGCCGACTGGGTGACTGCGGCCTCGCGGGCGAAGGCGGTCAGCGCGTCGGCTACGCCGCTGAGCACCCAGCTGGCCCGCCCGAGATAGGCGCCATTGCCGAGCAGCACCAGCTGCCCGGCGCGGCCACGCAGGATGTCGCGTTCCAGATGGGCCGGAATGAGCAGGATGCCCTCTGCCTGACCCTGTTCAAGCGTGGCGCGCGCGCTGGCCAGGTCCGGCGGCTGGCCGACCACCCGCGCGGCACGCAGGCCGTCGAGCCGTCGCAGCAGTTCGCGGCTGGTGGCGCTGTGGTCCAGATCCACCACCAGCAACGGCAGGTTGCCGGCCACCTGATGACGGTAGGCGGCCGGATAGAAGAACGAGTACAGCACCACGGCGCCGATCATCAGCACCACGGCATAGCGGTCACCGAGCACGGCACCGATGGTGGCGCGCAGGCTGCTGAAAATACGCGCGATCATGGCGCCCCCGCAGGAGCTGGAGAGCTGCGCATCAGCCGCCACCCGCCAACCGCGCAGGCTACCGCGACCATCAGCAGCAGCGTGAGCAGCGGCCACAACGAAACATTCCAGGGTGCACCGACGAACAACTGCTGGGTCTGCAGCTTCACATAGGCGGTGAGCGGCAACAGCAGGTTCCAGACCCGGGTGAACAACGGCGCGTCGATGACCGGGAAGGTGGCGCCGGAGAAAGCCAGCGCGGTACCCAGGGTCAGGCCCACGGTGGACAAGGCCGTGCCCATGTCACGGGTGAGCCCGACGAACAGCACGGCATAGGCCGCGCTGGCCGCGTGCAGCAGGGGTTGGGCCAACACCAGCAGCACCAGGCTGCCGGCCACACCGTCACCCCGCACAAAGGACACGTAAAACAGGCCCAGCAGGCTCCACAGCGAGCCCGCCACGATATAGGGCAGCAGCTTGCCGAGCAGCGCCGCCCACGGTGCATGGCCCAGCCAGCGGCGCACGGTGCCATCGCGGACTTCGCGCCCCACTGCGCAGGCGCAGGCCAGCGCGGTCAGCAGAGAGAGCAGGGCAGGGAAGATCAACGGCAGCAGAAACAGCTCGTAGCTGCGTGCCGGGTTGTAGAGGATGTCCGATTGCACGGCGATGGGCGCGGCGCGCAGCCGCCCCGGCCCGACCTGCAGACCGATGCGTTCGGCGAGCAGACGCGCATTCCATGCGGCCACTGCGTCGGCGATATCGCGCGCGGCCGATTGACCGGTGGTGAGGTAGGTGGCGTTGTAGAACGAAAACACCGTGGCCTGCTGGCCGCGCAGTGCCTGGCGGGTGGCATCCCGTGGCACCAGCACCACGGCGAATACCTCCAGTCGGCGCAGCTGTTGCTGTGCCTGCTGCAGCGTGGCCGGTTGGCTGGCCACGCTCACCCCGGCGCTCGCATCAAGCATGCGCGCCAGCTGCCGGCTCTGTGCACTGTTGTCCAGGTCGACCACGGCGATGGGGACCTCGCGCATGACCGATGCGGAGAACAGCCAGGCCATCACGGCCAGCATCAGCAGCGGCACCAGCGTGATCAGCAGGCGGTCACCGCGGTCGCCACGCAGATGGTGCAGCTCGCGCCGCAGCGCTGCAGCTGCGGCGCTGCCATGTCGGCGCGTCAGTCCTGCGGCCACGGCAGCAGCACACTCATGCCGGGACGGAAGCCTTTGATTGCCGTCACCGGACGCAGGCGCACTTCAAAGCTGCGCACATCATAGCCGGACGATTGACGTGTGCTGCGCCAGGTCGCGTAGTCGCCAGCGGGATTGATGAAATACACCTCCAGCTCGATCTGTGCGTCCAGTGCAGGCACGGTGCCGCGCACGCGCTGGCCGACCTGCAGGCCGTGCATCTGCGACTCGCGCAGATTCACGCCCACCCACATGCGGTTGATATCCACCAGGGTCAGCACCGGATAGCCGGCCGGCACAAGTTCGCCGATATCGGCCATGCGCTTGTTCACTTCACCGTCCAGTGGTGCGCGGCCATTGACCTCCTCGCGTGCGGCATCGACCTCGGCCACCGCACCGCGTGCCTGTTCCACCTGGCCCTGTGCCGCCCGCTGGTCCTGTTCGCGCGCGCCCGCCTGGGCCATGTCGTACTGCGCGCGCGCGGCCTTGGCCAGCTCGCGCGAACTGCGTGCCTGGGCCAGGGCTTCATCACGCTTCTGCCGGGTCATCACCCCCTCGGCGAACAGATTCTGCACACGCTGGTACGTGGACTCGGCCAGTTCGGCCCCGGCCTCGGCGCGGCGCCAGTTGGCCTCGGCGGCGCGTATTTCTTCGCTGCGCGCACCGGCCACTGCCTTGTCGGCCACCGCCTGTGCCGCCTGCAGCGCGCCCTGCGCCTGCTGTTCCTTGGCGTTCACCTCGGGGCTGTCGAGCACGAACAGTACCTGGCCGGCACTGACGCGCTCGCCTTCGCTGACCTTCAGCTCGGCCAGCCGCGCGGTGATCTTGGCCGATACATTGACGGTGTCCGCCTCGGCCATGCCCTGCAGCTGATCGTCAGGCGTGCGCCAGGCCAGCCACAGGCCCAGTGCGACCACCACCGCCAGTGCGGCCAGCAACAGCAGCCCGAGCCGACGCCGACGCGGCGGTGGCACATCGTCAGGCGATTGCAGACGGTCAGTCATGGGTGATCACCTCGTCGGCACGCCGCCGGAATTCGTCGAAACGGTCCATCTGTCCACTGATCTCCAACAACTGCGCCAATGCCACGTCGTACTGGTAGGCGGCCTGTGCGCGCTCCACCTGGGCGGCGCCCAGCGACAGGCGCGCGTCAATGACATCCAGCGAGGTCGCCTGGCCCTCACGATATGCCAGCTCCTGCAGACGCAGGTTCTCTTCGCTCTGGCTGATGCTGCTGGCCAGCAGCAGATACTGCTGGCGCGCACTGTGCAGCTCGTTCCAGGCCTTGCGCACCCCCAGGCTGACCTGGTTCTGTGCTTCGCGCAGGCCGGCTTCGGCCTGCTCCTGCTGTGCACGTGCGGCACTGATCTGCGCCGGGCGCGAACTGGGCGAGAGGAAGGTGTACTTCAGCCCGATGCCGAAGGCCCAGTCGGGGTCGTTGAGCAGTTCGTCGCGGCGGCGGAAATCGTACTGGCCGAACAGGTACACCTGTGGCTTGAGCTTGGCCTGCTGCACACGCACGCCCTGTTCGGCCTGCTCGACCAACGCGCGCAGGCGGGCGATCTGCGGCTGCCGTCCCTGCGCGGCGCGCTCGAAGGCATCCAGCTCACCCGGTGCCATGCGGTGCACGAACAGCGGCGAACTGGCGCGCACCTGGCCGCCGCTGCGCAACAGGGTGGACAGGGCGGCCTGCAGCGTGGACAGATCGTTGAGCGCCTTCTGATACTCGCGCTCGGCCTTGTCGCGCGCCACCGTGGCCTGCAGGCGTTGGGCGCGGGTGGCAAAGCCTTCGCGTTCAAGCTTGCTGGCATCGTCGAGGTGGCGCTGCAGGCCGTCGCGGACGTTGGCCCGTACCGCCAGCGCCTGTTCGGCCAGCTGCTGGCCGAAGTAGGCCTGCACCAGCTGCACGTCAAGCGACTGCTTCTGCAGGTCGCGCTCGGCGCTGGCCTGCGCGGTTGCCGCGGCGGCGGCCTGTTGTGCCGCAGGTATGACGCCACCGGTGTACAGCGGCAGCACCGCGGTGACCACCGGGCGGGTACGCCAGTCCCGTTCTACGAACTCCAGCGGCGAGCCGATGCCAAACGCTTCGGCAACCGGCGCGAGCGAGCCAAGCGGCAGGGTGAGCGTCTTCTGGAACTGCATGCGGCGCACTTCGCCGGTGATTTCCGGCAGTCGCAGCAGCGCGGTGGCGTCCTGCAGGTCCTGTTTGTTGCGCACCGAGGCATCGGCGGCCTGCAGGGCATCGGACACCTGCTGCAGGCGCTGCTGGGCCTGTGCCCATTCCAGTGCGGGTGCGGGTGCAGGCGGTGCAGCGGCTGCGGTGCTGATGGCGAGGCTGGCGGCCAGCATCACACTGCATGCGCGCCACGCGTGCACAGGACGGAACTTCAGGGGGGCGGTCACGGCGTCGCCGGTCCTTGGTAAAGACGTCGGCAAAGCCTAGTGCGCAGTACGTGAAGCCGCAGTGGCGACGGCGCGCTGGACAGCAGCGGGCAGGCCTGCCACGGGCGCCGCCCGGCGGTATTTACAGGTAGCGGCTCCAGCGCACGCTTGCCGAGGCCGGGCCGCCGGGCGTCGGCGTGGGCGCTTCGCAGATGCCGGGCAGGTAGGTCTGGTCTTCGTTGGTCGGCACATGCACTTCGGCACCGCCCTGGCTGATGCTGGTGGTACTGCCGCTCTGGTTGGTGCCCACGGTGAGACTGCCGTGGATGACCGTAGCGTTGGCGTTGTTGCTCAGCTCGCGGCCCAGGATCACGTTGCCGCGGATGTTCCAGCCGCCGAGCGACCCCAGACCTTCGGCCACCACCGCCATGTTGCCCACGGGCAGGCCGCGACGGGTGACCCCGTTGCTGTCTTCCCAGCTGGCGAACTGCGGATTGGCGCCGGTGGTATCACACAGGTTGGTGGGTCGGAAGGCGCCGCTGCACAGCAGCCCGAGGGTACTGAAGTTCGGTGCGGTCAGGTCCTTGTCGCTGCTGCCGGTGGTCAGGGTGATGTTGCCTCTGGCTACCAGGGTGTTGACCAGGGCACGGCTGCCGTCGTTGCTGCCAAGCTGGATGCCGTTGATCGACACTGCGTTGTCGAACCATGCCACACCCCGCGGGAAGGCGGTCAGGCCGGTGACGCTCCATGCCGCGCCCGAACTGGTCTTGTTGCGGAAGCAGTGACCGCGGTCCTGGCCGCCGTCCTGCCAGTCACAGACGAGGAAGCGCTCGCCATTGGCCGGAAGCCGACGTACGTCGCTGGTGGCCAGGTTGTAGGTGCCGTCCAGTGCGGTGCCGTTGGCCGCTCTCACATTCTGGATGGTCAGCTGCGGAGCGTTGTCGACCCACTCGAAGATGTAGTTGGCTGCAGCGCGGTAGCTGCTGACATCGATGCGGTTGACGCGGGTGTCGCAGAACGGAATGCCCGGCAGGCCCGGGGTGGTGCCGGTCTGTTGCTGGCGCAGCCCGGTGGGCGCGGCCTGGGTGCCGGCGGGCACCTGCTGGCCGTTGCCGTAACGGAGCACATTGGCGATGGTGCCGCTGACGATGTTGGGGAAGTTCGACCACTGGTTGGCCTGGCGTGCGATGACGTCGCGACCGCCGACCAGGCGACCGACGCGGCCGCTGACCATGTCCAGATCACCGTTGGCATAAAGCAGTTCGTAGCTGCCGTTCCAGCCGGCAACCACCACCGTGTGGCCCCACATCAGCCGGGTGGTGGCATCGGTGACGCCGACCCGCCCGCCGGCAATGCCGGTGGCGGCGAAGGACAGCGGGGTGGGCAGGGCGGTGGTGCTCTGGCCAGCAAGATGCTCGGCGCCGCTGGTCGGGGTGAAGCTGCCGGTGGCCGCGTCGACATCGCCTTTGGACAGGTCGACCAGCCAGGTGTCGCCCGAGGCCAGGGTGATGGTGATGCGCCCGGCAGTGGCCGGTACCACGGTGCCGACCGTCCACGGCAGGCCACCGCTGACCGAACCGGCCAGCAGGTGCCCTCCGACCTCGGTGGTCCCGATCAGCCGGCCGTCGCCGAAAACGTTCGCGGTGTAGGCACCGCCCTGGATCGCGTTGTAGGTGCCGCCATGCTGGTTGACCGTCACGTTGCGGCCCCACAGCGTGGTGTTGTCCGGCGGGGACATGTTGCTCACCGTGATGTCGCCCTGCGAGTGCAGATGACCGCCGGCGACGATGCCGCCGCCGCTGAGGGTGACATTGCCTTTCGCGCAGCCGGAGATGCGCGCGCTGCTGGCACTGCTCAGGTCGATGTTGCCGGTGACGGCGATCTGCTCGAAGCCGCTCGCGTTGCTGACCGACAGGGAGCCGCCGCGGATCACCAGGTCGCCGTTGAAGATCATCGGTGCGGCCGGGATGACCGCGCAGGTGGGGCCGCCACCGCCGCCGCTGCCCCCGGCGGTGAGGTCGTACAACACTTCCACCGTGGCCTGGGTGAGCGTGCTGCCACTGCCGGCCTGCGCGGTGACCAGCGCACCGATCTGGAAGCTGCTGCCGCTGCCGGCGATGCTGGTCAACCGGGCGTCGCCGTCGGCGATGCCCAGCGCTTCCATGCCGCTGACCGCAGCAGGCAGGGTCAGTCCGCCGCTGCCATCTGCCCAGCTGGCGAGCGTCGCCTGGTCTACTTCCAGCAGGTAACGGCGCAGCACTTCCACCCCGCGCCATGCCGCCGCCTGTGCGGCAGTGACCGAGTGCGTGGTGATCTGCCGCTGCTGGTCGCCGCGCAGGGCGTAGAACGAGGCAGCCACGGTGACCGACACCGCCAGACCGACGGCGAGGACGATGTACAGCGTGGCCATGCCGCGTTGGCGCGATGGCGCCGACCAGGAGCGGTTCTTGGGCATCGTTGTTCCCCGGGCTCGACGAGGCGGCGTGGAAGCGTGGCGTGCGGTCATGGTGCGGCGACCTCGACCAGGTTGGGCAGACAGACCGAGAACAGGACGTCCTGGCTGGACTGGCGCAGACTGACCCGACGCCCGCTCTGCAGCACGTCGTCCTGCTGCTGGAACGGCATGCAGCTGGCGCTGCTGGCGACGAAGCGGTAGCCACTGCCGGCGCCGGCAGGGGCGAGGGTCAGTGCACCCACCTCGCGGTCGTTGCCGGCATAAGCGCTGCCGTCTTTCTGTGTGGGTTCAAAGAACGCCGCATCGGCGGCGATGGGTTGCATCTCACTGGCATCCCAGGTCACGCCGGCAGCGCTGGTGCAGCTTCGCGGCGGCAGGCGATACAGGCCGCGACGCTGGGTGCCGCTGGGCTGGTCGAGCAGGTGCAGGCCCGCGCACTGGTCGGCCTGGTCCAGCGCCGGCTTGAAGCGCCAGACCAGCCGACGACCTGCTTCGTCAATGCGCAGGCGGCTGTTCAAGGTGTCAGTGGCGGGGATGCCGAAACCGGCCTGCTGCATCTCGATCTGTGCGGCCAGCAGGGCCGAGGCCACCTGGCCGTCGCGCAGAGCCGAGCGCGACGCATTGCCGGTGGCTTCGATGATGTTGCGGTAGGTGACCAGCATCGCGGCAATGGTGAGCAGCGAGATCAGCAGGCCGATCATCATGCCGACCAGACTCTGGCCGCGCTGCAGGTGGAGGGAGGCGGGCGGCTTCATTGGTGGCTGGATACCAGCAGGTCGGCCGCGCGCTCACCGGGGCTGTCGCCGTCGAGCTCGAGGTCGGCCGCCGTGACACCCAGGTCGACCCGCAACGGTGCGGTGACCGAGGCGGTGACGCCGGCCACGCCGACGTTGAGCTGTTCCACTGCACCGCAGCTCACGCTGGCGCTGCGGGTGAGCGTATCGGTCAAGGCCAGCTCCACGCTGTCGGTGCTGCACAGGGTGGTGCCATGGGTCTGCATCCGGTCACGCAGCTGGGTGACCACCAGGCGTTCGACCTTGGTCGCGCGCTGGGTGGCCATTACCCGTGCCTGTACATGCGCCAGGCCGCCGGCGATCAGCCCGGTGATCAGCACGGCCACCAGCGCCTCCAGCAGCATCTCGCCACGTTGCCGACGGCGCGGCACGCTGCGCTCAGAGCAGATCGACATACAGCAGGTCCTGGGTGGAAACGCCCACCGCGACGCGGTCCAGCGCAGGGTCGGTGTCGCTGCAGCCTTCGGCGCCGGGCAGGCGGATGCCGGCCGGGTCGAAGTTCACGCAGTCAAAGCCGGGGGACGGGCTGTCGGCCATGGCTGCGGCATCGGCGAAGCCATTGCCATCGCTCAGCTTGAGACGGACATCGCTGCGCAACGCAGTGCTCCACAACGGCGTGGTATCACCGGGCACAAGAACCTCCAGCTGGCCGGCGCGCAGCTGCAGGCGCGCGGCGGGGCTGCCGATGCGCTGTGCGGCGGGATTGCGCAGCGCGACGGCACGGGCCTGCGACACGCCCTCCCAGAGCAGGCTGCGTGCATGCATCTGGCGGTTGCCGTCGACCCAGCGCGCCCCGAACGGCAGGGCCGCCAGCAGCAACAGCACCATGATGAGCAGCCCGATCATCAGTTCGATCAGGGTCACACCGCGCTGTCGGTGCGCGGAAACAACGACGTTGGGGGGCAGGTGCGGCATCGCCGATTACCAGCTGTCCACGCCTACCGTGCCGCAGGCACTGCCGACCGTGCGCTGATTGGCCGCATCCAGCTGCAGCGTGCAGCCGGCCGCCTTGCCCAACGTGTCACCGCCGGTCGCAGTGAGCGCGTAGCCGGCGCTGGTGGCTTCGTAGGTGAAACTGAAATCGGCCGCCGACGCAGGGCTCCAGCCGCGCTCGGCCTGGTCCTGGTCGTCGGGGTAGGCGAGGGTGCGCTGTCGGAAGTTCTCGATGTTGGCCGACAGTGCCAGCAGGTCACTCTGCGCAAGCCGGATCTTCGACCGCAGCACATGGTTCTGGTACGCCGGCAGGGCGATGGCAGCGAGGATGGCCACGATGGCCACCACGACCATGACTTCGATCAAGGTGAAGCCACGCGGGTGACGCGACAGGCCAGCAGCGGTTGCGGTAGAGCGCATCGTTCTGATTCCCCGTGAACCCTGTCGCCGCTCGATGGCGGAGAAAGAGCGTCGGATCGATTCCCTTCGACCGAACGAAGCACCTGACGTCAATGCAAGACATTGATTTCAAGGAGAACGCGTCGACCCATCCGCGTTCCATAATGTGAAGTCTATCACGCTACATTCACAATTCCATCACGTGGCGCTGGCGCCGTCGAAGCCCGGTTGAGCCCCGTCCGATGGTTCTCGCCGCATCCCGTCGCCAGCATGGTCCTCCTGAACTGTGATGGAGGTCCCATGCGAAAGCTGCGCAACACGTTTTTTGCCGTCCTGGCAGGTGTGGCCTTGCCTTGGGTGGCAACTGCCTCAGCGCCCAATCCCGGGTCCGCGCCAGCGGAGTCGCCCGCCCGCAACCCGATGAGCGTCCACGTGCTGGACATGCAGACGGGCTTGCCGTCGGTCGGCGTCGAAGTGGAACTGGAACGGCGTCAGCCGGGCGGGCGGTGGGAGCGGATCGGCAGCGGCGTCACCAATCACGACGGACGCATCGAGGCGCTGTATCCGCAGACGCAGCCGCTGGAACAGGGCGAGTACCGCGTCACCTTCCAGACCGGTGCCTGGTACCAGCAGCAGCATGTGGATGCCTTCTATCCTGTGGTGCAGCTGGTGCTGCGGGTGGACGGCAGGCTGCCGCATTACCACGTGCCTCTGCTGCTGAGTCCGTTCGGCTATACGACCTATCGGGGCAGTTGAGGCGGCGGCGGGGCGCGCTCAGTCGTCGAAGAAACGCAGGTAGCCCTGCGCCCTGAGGGCGCGGCGGTAGGCCAGCCCGTTGCGGTCGGCGGGAAAGTGCGCCTCCTCCCTGGGGTCCAGCGGCAGGCGGCGCGGACGCTGGCCTTCCATGAACGGTTTGTCCTCGCCGAACACGCGCAGATTGAACGCGTGGATGTGCTCGTCGCTGACCGGCGGGTCGAAGCGACGTGCCACTGGTACGAACATGTGAGTGCGGTTGGCCGAGACCGGGCTGGCCAGGTTGAGGATGACCAGTTGCTGGTCGCCCGGGAAATCGATCGTCAGCCGCGCCGAGAACGGAAGGTGGACGTGGAAGCTGCGCGTCCACAGGAAACCGGGCGGCGAACGCAGGGTTGACTCGAGTGGATAGTTGGAAATCGGGCTGCGGTAGGACGAGGTGAAGCCGTTGCGGCACGGGTGGACGCTGTAGTCCGCTACCGCGTGCACGCTGGCGTCGGCGAAAGTGGTGTTGTGCACCCATGGAAAATGCGCAACGTCGAGAAAGCCCTCCATCTGCCGGCCGGCAAAACAGTCCAGGTCGTAGCGCGGGCAGACCGTGGCCTGGAAGGCGGGGTCGTCCCAGGGTGGCATCGGCGGCAGGTCAGGCGCCTGGCCAGGCTGCGGGTCCAGGCACGTCCAGTACAGGCCGTATCGCTCGATGACAGGAAAGGTGGTGAGGTTGAAACGGCTGCCGATCGGGCACCCGGGTACGCTGGGAACCTCAGTGCACTGTCCCTGCGCGCCAAAGCGCAGGCCGTGGTACGCGCAGCGCAGGCCTTCGGGGTCTGGCAGGCCCTTGCTCAGGGCCATGCCGCGATGCGGGCAGCGGTCGGCGGCAATCACCACCTCACCGCCCGCGCGATACACCACCAGCGGCTGGTCCAGCAGGCGGCAGGCGACGGGCGCGTTGCCGAGCCGGCTGACTTCCAGGACCGGAAACCAGCAACGGGCCATCAGGTACCAATCGTGTGCGTCAAACGTGCAGCCGCTGGGCAGTGAAGCACCGCGCGGTGCGCTGGTGTCTTGGGCGTGCATGGGGTGTGCTCCGTCCGGGATTCCAGTCTCGCCATGGGTGCGGATCGGTCGCCATGCAGAAAGCTGCAACATGGCGGCAGCCGTGCCTGGGTGCATGGTCGATGACGGGCTTCGAAGGGCGTAATGACGGGCATGGCCCGTCACTACCGGTGCTGCGGCGTGGTGTCAGGGCTCGATAACACCGGGCGCCAAGGGGTGACGGCTGCCATCGATCAGGCCCCGGCTGAGCTGGCCGTCCTCGATGAAAAGCAGTTCGCCGTTTTCACCGTTCTTGATGCTGCTGTCGATGGCGATCACCCGGTCATCGTGGAAGCTGCTCACGTGGGGCATCGAGGTGTGTCCGACAACGATGCGCTTGATGCCCAGTGCTTCAAGCACCTGCTGCACGCCGGCCGTGTCGAGCTGGCCGTTGAAGTAGCCGCGGTACCAGATCGGGCTGGTCTTGCCGTCGTACAAGGGCGCGATGGCCGGGTCGGCCTTGACCTGCTCACGCGGGGTGCCGAGCGAGGCGTGGTAGGCGGCATTGGTCTGGTCCGGCGCAAGCGCCAACGCCAGCGCCTGCGGCGCGATGCCGCCGTGCAGGAACAGCGTATCGCCAATCTGCAGCAGCACCGGACGCGTGCGCAGCCATTGGCCGATTACCGAGTCCGGACCATACAGCTGTGGGTAGCTGCGGCCGAGCAGCTGTGCGCTGCGCAGGTACTTGGGATTGACGTAGCGCAGGTCGTCGTAGAGCACCATGGTTTCATGGTTGCCCAGAACGAAGTGCACCGCACCCCCGGCGGCGGCAGCCTGCTGTTGCAGGCTGTACAGCAGCCAGAACGCCTCGGTGACCTGCGGCCCGCGGTCGAACACATCACCGGCCACCACCAGCGTGGCAGTGCCCAGCGCCCAACGGTTCTGCGCGTCGATCACCCCGTTGGCGCGCAGCAGACGTACCAGCAGACCGTACTGACCGTGGATGTCGGAAAGGGCGACGATGCGGTCGGCCGCTGGCAGTACGGCTGCTGTCGGGTGGGCCGGCGGCAGCACGTTCACCGCAAACGGGAAGCCGCACTGCGGTGCGATGGTGGCCGTCGCGTCCGGGGCTGCCGCAGTGCTGCGCCGGACCTTGTCATCGCAGATCCACGCGGCCTGCAGATGGCCGCCGTCGCGGAACACATATGGACCGTCCGCATCGACATGCGAAGCCGGTCGCGGTATCTCGCGGGCATGGGCCTGCGGCAGGCTGGAAAACAACGGCAGCAGCGCAAGGGCAGTGCAGAGATGCAGAAGGCGCGACATGTAATCCTCGGTCCAGAAGAGCAGGCAGGCAGTGGCCGTCCCGCATCCTACGCCTGTCCGCCACGTGCGCGGCTGCACGTAACCCAGCGAAGCCGCTGGCGGCGTGGCAGACGTGCGGGCGGCGGCCGCTGGCAGTGCCCACATCCGGGTGCATCGAAGCCGCCACCTCCAGAGTGAAGGCGAGCGCAATGTTATAAACAGCGTAATAGTTTCCCAGAGCTTGCCGGCGTAGCCTTTGCGCAACGCTTTGGAGAGTTCCGCGATGGGCCACGACCACGACCACCTGCCTGCTGTCATCCGCCACGAAAAGCCGCTGTGGTGGGCGCTCGCGCTGACCGCCACCTTCCTGCTGGTGGAGATCGTCGGCGCGTTTGTCACCAACAGTCTGGCGCTGTTGTCCGACGCGGCGCACATGGCCACCGACACGCTGGCGCTGATGATCGCGCTGGTGGCCGTACGTCTGGCGCGCCGTCCGCCGGATGCGCGGCGTACCTACGGGTATGCGCGGCTGGAAGCGCTGGGGGCGATGTTCAATGGCGGCATGCTGTTCGTGGTGGCCGGCTACATTCTATGGGAGGCCATCGCGCGCTTCCGTCAGCCGCAGGAGATCGCCTCCACCGGCATGCTGGTGATCGCGTTCTTCGGCCTGTTGATCAACCTGGTCTCGATGCGCCTGCTCAAGGCCGGCAGCGGCGAAAGCCTCAACGTCAAAGGCGCCTACCTGGAAGTGTGGGCCGACATGCTCGGTTCGGTGGCGGTGATCATCGGCGCGCTGCTGATCCGCTGGACCGGCTGGAAGATCATCGATCCGATCCTGGCGGTGCTGATCGGCCTGTGGGTGCTGCCACGCACCTGGACGCTGATGCGCGAGGCGATCAACGTGCTGCTGGAAGGGGTGCCCAAGGGCATCGTCCTTGACCATGTGCGGCAGACGGTGTCCGGGCATCCGCAGGTGCGCGACGTGCACGACCTGCACGTGTGGGCGCTGGCCTCGAGCACGCCGGCATTGAGCGCGCACGTGGTGATGGTCGACGGCAGCGACGCCGACGCGCTGTGTCGCGCGCTGGGCGCTCAACTGCATGAACGGCACGGCATCGACCATGTCACCCTGCAGATGGAAGCGGCGCCCTGTGGCGATGTCTGCGCGCTGGAGCCGGGGCAGGCCAAAGGCAGCCATGCCGGACACCCGCCTGGCGCTCACGCGCACGCCGATGCACACGGTCATCACGGTCATGTGCACCGCTGAGCGCGGCGGCACGGACGGTGGCAGCTGCCGCTACAATGGGGGCCTGCCTTCCCTTCGTTGGAGTTCCCGCAGTGACCCGTAAACTCGTACTGTTGCGCCACGGCCAGAGCCAGTGGAACCTGGACAATCGTTTTACCGGCTGGGTGGATGTGGACCTGACCGAGCAGGGACGTCGGGAAGCGGCGGCAGCTGGCCGGATGATGCGCGAGGAAGGTCTGCAGTTCGACGTGGCCCACACCTCGGTGCTCAAGCGCGCCATCCACACGCTGCAGGGGGCGCTGGCCGAGCTGGACCAGGACTGGCTGCCGGTGAGCAAATCCTGGCGCCTGAACGAGCGCCACTACGGTGGCCTGCAGGGCCTGGACAAGGCAGAAACCGCAGCGAAGCACGGCGAGGACCAGGTCAAGATCTGGCGCCGCTCGTATGACATTCCGCCACCGCCGATGGACCTCGAAGACCCGGGCCACCCGGTTCACGACCGCCGTTATGCCGGGCTTGACCGCCAGGCGCTGCCGGGCACCGAATCGCTGGCAACCACGCTCGATCGCGTGCTGCCGTACTGGCACGATGCGATCGCACCGCAGTTGAAGCAGGGGCGCACCGTGCTGGTGACCGCCCATGGCAATTCATTGCGCGCGCTGTACAAGTATCTCAACAACGTTTCGCAGGAAGCGATTCTTGAACTGAACATTCCCACCGGCATCCCGCTGCTGTTCGAGCTTGATGACGAGCTGGCCGTGCAGTCGTTCCGTTATCTCGGCGATCCCGAAGCGGCGCGCAGGGCTGCCGAGGCCGTGGCCAACCAGGGCAAGGCCCGGTAACAACGACGGATGATGGGCCGCGCCTGTCGCGGGTGCGGCGCGGCCGGCATGGTAGAGCCGACCCCATGGTTGGCTCACGCGCAAGGCGCGGCGACGGCCTGTGACCTTTGGCCGGTCCTTGCCCCGGCGCCGGCGCGTTACCCTGAGGGATTATCCGCCGGAGAGTCCCATGAACATCCGCACCCTGGCCCCGCTGGGCCTGACCGTCGCCATCGCCGCTTCGCTGGCCGCCTGTGGCGGCAGCAACGACGCCGCGCCGGCTGCCGGCACCGATGCTGCCAAGCCGACCTTCGATCTTTCGCAGATCAAGACGCCGCTGATCTCGCTCAACAGCGCCGACCTCGATACGTCCATTTCGGCGTGTACCGACCTCAACGCCTTCGTCAACCAGAAGTGGCTGCAGGCCAACCCGGTGCCGGGCGATCAGACCACCTGGGGCAGCTTCGAGATCCTGCGCGAGCGCTCGCTGGAAGTGCAGCATGCGCTGGTCGAGCAGGCTGCCGCCAGCCAGGCCGCCGCCGGTTCGGTGGAAGCCAAGATCGGTGACATCTGGAAGACCGGCAGCGACGAGGCCGCCATCGAGAGCGCAGGTCTGGCGCCGTTGCAGCCGACCCTGGAGCGCATCGCCGCGTTGAACGATACCGCAGCCATCACCCAGTACCTGCGCGAGAGCCAGGCACAGGGCCAGGGGGTGCTGTTCTCGCTGTTCGCCAACGCAGATTACAAGGATTCGGCCAACGTCATCGCCTACGTAGGCCAGGGCGGGCTGGGCCTGCCGGAGAAGGGCTACTACTTCGACGCGTCGCAGCAGAAGATCCGCGAGGCCTATGTGGCCTACATCACCACGGTACTGGCCGCCTCCGGCATGGAGCAGGCCCAGGCTGCCGATTACGCGCAGAAGGTGATGGCGTTTGAGACCCGCCTGGCCAACGCCTCGATGTCGCGCATCGAGATGCGCGACCCGGCCAAGCGTTACAACCCGCTCAGCGCGGCCCAGGCCGATGCCCTGACCCCGAACTTCAGCTGGACTGCGCTGTTTGACACCCTGAAGGTGCCGGCCGCGCAGAAGTTCTCGCTGGCCCAGCCAGACTTCTTCAGCGAAATGGACAAGATGCTCGCCGAGGTGCCGGCCGATGTGTGGCAGGCCTACCTGCGCTTCCACACCATCGATGACGCTTCGCCTTATCTGAGCAGCCAGTTCGAGAAGGCCAGCTTCGACTTCTACGGCAAGACCCTGCGTGGCCAGCAGGAAATGCAGCCGCGCTGGAAGCGCGTGCTGGATGCGGTTAACGGTGGCATGGGTGAGGCATTGGGCCAGCTGTATGTAGATGCGGTGTTCCCGGCCGAGTCGAAAGAGCAGATGCAGCACCTGGTGGAGAACCTCTCGGTCGCGCTGAAGGCGCGCCTGGAGAAGCTGCCGTGGATGGGCGAGGAAACCCGCAAGAAAGCACTGGAAAAGTGGGCCAGCTTCACGCCCAAGATCGGCTACCCGGACAAGTGGCGTGACTGGTCGGGCCTGCAGACCACCGGCGACAGCTACCTGGGCAACATGCAGGCGGCGCGCGCGTTCAACTACCGCTACATGCTGGACAAGATCGGCAAGCCGGTGGACAGGACCGAGTGGGGCATGACGCCGCAGACGGTCAATGCGTACTACAACGCGACCAAGAACGAGATCGTGTTCCCGGCGGCGATCCTGCAGCCGCCGTTCTTCGACGCCAAGGCCGATCCGGCGCTGAACTATGGCGGCATCGGGGCGGTCATCGGCCACGAGATGATGCACGGCTACGACGACTCGGGCAGCCAGTTCGCGGCCAACGGCAACTTCGACAACTGGTGGACCGATGCCGACCGCAGCGCGTTCACCCAGCGCACCGACCAGCTGGTGGCACAGTTCGATGAGTACGAGGCAGTGCCGGGCGTCAACGTCAAGGGCAAGCTGACCCTGGGCGAGAACATCGGTGACCTCGGCGGCCTGACGGTGGCCTACGACGCGCTGCAGATGGCGCTCAAGGAAGATCCGAGCCGGAACACCGAGGTGGACGGCTATACGCAGGACCAGCGCTTCTTCATGAACTGGGCCACCGTGTGGCGCCGCAACTTCACCGATGGCGAGCTGCGCGTGCGCTTGAATACCGATCCGCATGCACCGGCCAACTTCCGCGCCAACGGTGCACCGTCGAACATGCCCTCGTTCGCCGCAGCGTTCGAGTGCAAGCCGGGCCAGCCGATGGTGCGGGCCGACGACAAGCGTGTGGTGATCTGGTAAGCAGGTGACAGGCCGGTCGAAGGCCGGCCTGTCACGCGCCGTGTCAGCTGACGCGGCGCAATGCCGGGACGAGCGCGGCCAGCAGGTCGCGCGGGTCCTCGATGCCGACCGAAAGCCTGACCAGGCCTGGGGGTATCTCGCAGGCCGCCAGGGCGTCGGCGTCCTCGACCACACCACCGTAGTGGAAGACGCCGGTCTCCGGGTTGCCGAAACTGGGCAGCACGGGAATATCCTGCAGCGCATCGACAAATGCGCCGCCCTGTCCACGATGCGCGAAGTGCAGCGCCATGAGCCCGGTATGCAGCCGCGTCCGAACCCGGTTGCGGCGTGCGTCAGCCCCGTTCCATGCCCCGGTCCAGTCCAGCCAGGCGAACTGACGGCGCAGCATCGCCGCGATGGCATGCGCGTTGGCGGCATGGCGTCGCAGCGCAGCGCCAGTGTGCGCAGTCCGCGCAGCGCCAGCCAGACCGAGAATGGGTCCAGCGCATTTCCCGCGCAGATGGCAGGCGGCAGCCAACGTGCGCAGGTCGAGCGTGGCCAGACCCGGATTGGCCGGGCTTTCGACCAGGATCATGCGGGTGTTGGGCCGGCAGCCGGCCAGCAGGGCGGGCACGCTGCCGCCGGTGACGCGCGTCAGGCTCACGCCCATGCTGCTGGCCAGATGCTGGAACTGCGCGCCGGTTTCGGCTGCAGGGGTGCACATGCCATTGACGGCCGCGCCGGCTGCGGACCACCGCGCGCCAGTACGGTGGCAACGTGTAACGGCCCCCGCTCAGGCATACGAAGGCACGACCACGCCGCCCAGTGCCGCCACCGCGAAGCGCTCCATGCGCGGCATTACCGCGCAGGCCAGTACCGCACCTGCCGTCTCCTGGCGGAGCACGCGCATCCACACCGGGCGCCCTGCCGTACGGCAGCATTGCAGCAGCAGCTGCAGGTGGTCTTCCAGCGGCAACGTGACAGGGTGTCCGCCCAGCCGGGCGAACGGTATGGCAGCGCCGTCGCCCGGCGGCAGCGCCAGGCACGGCTGCAGGCGCGGCCAGTCGCGCAGGCGCGCCTGGCAACGATGCCAGTGCGCGCGTGCTTCGGCCTGTCCTTCGGCGACCATGTACTGCTGCACCAGCTCGTGAACGGCACGACGTGCAGCGTGCTCGGCGTAGAGCGATGCGCCGGAGCCGGCCACGTGCAGGCCGCTGATCCGGCGATCCCGGCAGCGTGCGACCACCACCGGGCAGTCGATGTCCGAGCGCGCGTGGCTGAGCACGATGTCACTGCCAAGCTGCTGCTCCGCCCGGTGTACCAAAGCGGTCAATGCGGGCGGCAGCGTGTCCGGCGCGATGCGGTGCTCGTGATTCGGGTTGCCGCGGTAGTAGGTCTGTGCGATCCACGTGCCGACGGCATGGCGCTCGATGACCTCGCTCACCGCATGCAGCAATGCCTCGGTGGCGCCCACGCCGGCGGCGATGCCGGTCCCGCAGGCATAGCGGCGCGCCTGGTGGTAGTCGACATCATCCGCGTCAATCGGTGCGCTGGCGTAGGTATGGTCGACCAGGAACACCGGGTAGTCCAAGGCAGCCTGCTGGGCGCAGGCACTGAACTGCACCACGCCGATCGTGCGGGCCGGCTGCGATGCCAGCATGCGTAATGGCAGCACGTCGGTCAGCGGGGGCTGTGCGAGCGTCTCGTGGAAATCGGCCAGCTGTGTCGCTGCGCGCAACGCGCGTACACCCTTGAAGTGCTCGTACGCTTCGAACTTGGCACCGACGCGCGCCTGCTCGGGGTTGCCCTTGCCGCAGCCGACGCGTTCGCCCGCCTCGGCCGGATGGCCGCTGAGCGTGGCCACGGTACTGGACAGATCCGTGCCATGGCGGACCAGCGACACCTGCAGGCCAAGCGCTGCCAGGGTGAGGTCGATGCACGCTTCCGCTTCAGCCAGCGTGTGGAGACGTTCTGTTTCTAGGTCCATGAGATGAGTTCGGTAAGAGCGACGGAGGCGCGCGTCGCCTCCGTCGCGGACAACGGTCAGGCGTCCTGACGCTCGATTTCCTCTGCGCTCAGGCGCTGGTCGAGGTCGGCGCTGGCTCCTTCGTTCTGGATCTGGTCTTCGTTGGTGTACATGCAGCAGAAAGCACCCATTTCGTTCTCCATCTCTCGTTGCGGTGTCAGGATTTGCCGCGTTTGCTTGTAGCCAAACCGGCAAGTCGAGTCTCGCGGAGGCCGCAGGTGTCGAAGATTGACGAAGTTCAAAAAACTGAAATGGATATAAGAGCCAGATGACACTGACACTGTTTAATCAATCTGCTATTGCCTGGCCGCCGGGCGCTGCTGGCGTCGCCGCATGTCGAGACAGGCCGGCGCGTGTGAGCCGGTGGTGAAGGTGGATCGCCGACGGCGCGGGCGCGCTTACACGCCTGGCGGGCATCGCCGCGCCGTCGCTGCGCAGATGTGGGTCGCCGTAGAGAGGTGCGCCCGGAGAGGCGCGGCTGCTGGCGGGGCAGCTACGTCAATGCGATGCGGATAAAACGGTCGGGATCCGGCTTACGCCACGGGCCAGCGCCGCAGCATCGTCATGAAACACTGCAGAACGTAGGGGTCGACCAGGCCGCCGGCGGCGTCGTCGAGAATGCGCAGTACCTGGGACTGTTCCATCGCGGGGCGGTAGGGGCGGTCGCTGAACATCGCATCGAACGCATCGGCCACGGTGACGATGCGCGCGCCAAGCGGGATGTGCTCTCCAGCCAGACCATCGGGGTAGCCGCTGCCGTCGAAGGCCTCGTGGTGCGCGCGGATGACCTGCGCCACGGCGATCGCATCATGGCGGCCGGTGGCCAGAAAAATCCGCTCACCGTGCACCGGGTGTTCGCGCATGATGGCCTGCTCGTCGGCAGTGTGCTGGTTCGGGCTGCGCAGGATGGCGTCGGGCGTGCCGATCTTGCCGATGTCGTGCATGCAGGCGGCCAACGCAATCTGGTCGCACTCGGTGGGGGAGACCCCACAATGACGGGCCAGCGCATGGGCCAACTGACCTACGCGGTCACAGTGCTGGCGTGTGTAGCCGTCACGGACCTGCAGGGACATTGCCAGGGCTTGGATCAGACCGCCGGGCGCGCCCGCCGGGGGCGGAAAGTTGGGGCTTTCGAAAGAGGCAGGCTGCGACATCCTGTCTATGGTCGGTGAAAAAGTGACGGGGAACAACGCCTGTTGCCTGCGCTGGCGACAGAGTGCGTGTGTCCCGGGCGGCCTCCCGTCTGCCCGTCGCCGGAGTATCTGATGAGCCGTTACTGGTGTATCTACGACGAACGCGATCAACAGCCGTGTGACGAGAGCAGCACAGCGATGGAGCGCGCCGGCGTCAGCGGCGAATGCGGCTGCGACGCCGGCCAGCCGCCGCCGGAATCACCCGGCGACGCGTGAGCTGCGCGCGTGCGTCAGCCTGGGGCCAACGTGGTCAACAGGGCCTTGGCGGCATTGAACCGATCCTCGGGCAGGGGCAGCGGGTGCTTGATGCGCAGCTTGTCCGGGCCATCCATGCTGTACAGGTTGGACTGCTTCTGGATCAGCTGGATGACCGCCATCGGGTCGATGTTGGGCTTTGACTCGAAGACGATACGTCCGCCGGCCTCGCCCAGCTCGAGCTTGCGGATGCCCAGCTGGTTGGCGCGCAGCTTCAGTTCGGCGATGGCAAACAGGTACTTGGCCGGGTCCGGCAGCAGGCCGAAACGGTCGATCATCTCCACCTGCAGCTCGCGCAGCACGGCGCTGTCCTGGGCACTGGAAATACGCTTGTACAACGTCAGGCGCGTGTGCACGTCGGGCAGGTAGTCCTGGGGAATCAACGCCGGAACATGCAGCTCGACCTCCGCGCCGCGCACTTCCTCGCCGGCATCCAGGTCGGGCAGTTTGCCTTGGCGGATGCTGCGCACCGCGCGTTCGAGCAGCTCGGTGTACAGGCTGAAGCCCACTTCGGCCATCTGGCCGCTCTGGTCTTCGCCCAACAGTTCACCGGCGCCGCGGATCTCCAGGTCGTGGGTCGCCAGGGTGAAACCGGCGCCCAGTTCGTCCATCGAGGCGATCGCCTCCAGCCGTTTCTCGGCATCGGGGGTGATCGCGCGCCGGTCCGGCACCACCAGATAGGCGTAGGCGCGATGGTGCGAGCGACCCACGCGGCCACGCAGCTGGTGCAGCTGTGCCAGGCCGAAGCGGTCGGCACGGTTGATGATGATGGTGTTGGCGTTGGGAATGTCGATGCCCGATTCGATGATCGTGGTCGACAGCAGGACGTTGAAGCGCTGCTTCTGGAACTCGAGCATCACCTTTTCCAGCTCGCGCTCGGGCATCTGGCCATGGGCCACGCCGATGCGCGCCTCCGGCACCAGTTCGGCAAGCTCGCGCTGCATGCGCAGGATGCTCTCCACATCGTTGTGCAGGAAATACAGCTGGCCGCCGCGGGCAAGTTCACGTTGGAAGGCTTCGCGCAGCAGCGCGTTGTCCCACGGCGTGATGAAGGTCTGCACCGCCAGCCGGTTCGGCGGCGGGGTGGCGATGATCGACAGGTCGCGCAGCCCTGCCATGGCCATGTTCAAGGTGCGCGGAATCGGCGTGGCGGTCAGGGTCAGCAGATGCACGTTGGCGCGCAGCGCCTTCAGCGCTTCTTTCTGGCGCACGCCAAAGCGCTGCTCCTCGTCGACGATGACCAGGCCCAGGTCCTTGAACTTGACGTCCGGCTGCAGCAGGCGATGGGTGCCGACGATGACGTCGATGGTGCCGGCAGCCACTTTCTCCAGCTCGGCCTTGATCTCCTTGGTGCTCTTGAAGCGCGAGAGCACTTCCACCTTCAACGGATAGTCGGCGAAGCGGTCGCGGAAGTTGCGGTAGTGCTGCTCGGCCAGCAGGGTGGTCGGTACCAGCACCGCGACCTGTTTGCCTGCGCTGGCCGCTGCAAATGCGGCCCGCACCGCGACCTCGGTCTTGCCGAAGCCGACATCGCCGCAGACCACGCGGTCCATCGGCTGGCTGCTGCCCAGGTCACGCAGGGTCGCATCGATGGCGGCCAGCTGATCGGGGGTTTCCTCGAACGGGAAACCGGCCGCAAACGGTTCGTACATGGCACGGTCGACGTGCAGCGCCAGACCGGCGCGCGCGCGCCGGCGGGCCTGGATCTCCAGCAGTTCGGCGGCCACGTCACGGACTTTTTCGGCTGCCTTGCGCTTGGCCTTGGTCCACTGTTCGCCACCGAGCGAGTGCAGCGGGGCGGTCTCGGCCGAGGCGCCGGAGTAGCGGCTGATCAGATGCAGCTGGCCGACAGGCACGTACAGGCGGTCGCCCTTGGCGTACTCGATTTCCAGGAACTCGCCGGGCATGCCGCCGACGTCCATGGCAATCAGCCCGCGGTAGCGGCCCACGCCATGATCTTCATGGACGATGGGCGCACCTTCGGTCAGCTCGCCAAGGTCGCGGATGATGGCTTCCGGCTCGCGACCGACCCGGCGTGTGCGGCGGGTCTGGCCCGCGCGCTCGGGGAACAGCTGGCGCTCGGTCAGTACCGCGATGGCCGGCGCCTCCAGGGCGAAGCCATCCTCCAGCGGCGCCACCGCGATCGCGAAGCGTTCGGTGCCGGACAGGAACGACGGCAGGTCGGCCAGCACCGGCGGCCGCAGATCGGCGGCCTGCAGCACTTCCAGCAGCGCTTCGCGGCGGCCGGGGGAATCGGCGGCCACCAGCACCCGGCCGGGGTAATGGTCCAGGAACGATTTCAGCGCCTGCCCGGCAGGCGCATCGCGTGCAGCTACCGGCAGCGCTGGCAGCGGCTGGTCGCCGAGCGGCTGTGCCTGTTCGATGCGCGCGTGGTCGCTGGCCCAGACCTCGACGCGCGGGCCGTTGTTGAGCCGCTCGCGCAGCTGGTCGGGGGACAGATACAGCGCCGACGGGGGCAGCAGGGGCCGTTCTAGATCATGCCGACGCTGCTCGTAGCGGTCTGCGGTCTGTGCCCAGAACGCCACGGCGGATTCGTCGGTGCCGGGACAGAGCACCGGCAGGCTGCCGTCGGGCAGATAATCCAGCAGTGTGGCGGTGTGGTCGAAGAACAGCGGCAGGTAATACTCGATCCCTGCCGGTGCCAGACCGGATTTCAGGTCCTGGTACAGCGAGCTGCGGCGCGTGTCGACGTCGAAGCGCTCGCGCAGCGCATCAAGCACGCGCGCCACGCTGGCATCGTCCATCGGCACTTCGCGGCCGGGCAGCATGTGCACCGCCTCGACCTTGTCCAGCGAGCGCTGGCTTTCCGGGTCGAAGGCGCGGATCGAGTCGATGTCCTCGTCAAGCAGTTCCACCCGCAGCGGCTCGTCGGCACCCATCGGGAAAACATCGAGCAGGCCGCCGCGCACGGCGAAATCGCCCGGGTCCATCACCTGGGGCACGTTGCGGTAGCCGGCGCTTTCCAGCCGGCGCTTCTCGTTTTCAAGATCGAGACGCTGGCCGACCTTGAGGTCGAAGCTGCCGCCGATCACATACTGGCGCGGTGCCAGCTGCTGCAGCAGGGTCTGCACCGGCACCACCACCAGCCCGCGCTTGAGACCGGGCAGGCGGTGCAGCGCAGCCAGACGCTGGGAAATAATGTCCGGATGGGGGCTGAAGCGGTCGTAGGGCAGGGTTTCCCAGTCGGGAAAGCTGACCACCGGCAGGTCCGGATCGTCACCCAGCAGGGTGCGCAGGTCGGCCTCGATCTGGTTGGCGCCGTGATTGTCACGGGCCACCACCAGCACGGGCGCGCTGTGCGCGTGCGCGGCCCTGGCCAGATACCAGGCCAGCGCGGTCGCTGTATGCGGAGAGCGCCACCAGGCGCGGAGCTGGCCCGGACGGGGCAGCGGCGGTGCGGGAAGAGAAGAGCGCGACATGGACTGCCGATGGTATCAGATGCGTCTGTCGCGCCCGCGTGCAGGGCGCGCGGGCGCGGGGACCACGTTGGCCCCGGCTGCCGACGCCGCTGTCAGTTGTCCAGCTCGAGCACCATGCGTACCAGCCCGGGCGTCCCCTGCGGATGCGGCATCGGCTTGAAGCCGAGCGAGGCGGCCAGCTGCTTCATCGGCTCGTTTTCCTCGGCCACGTCACCATACAGGCGGTCGAGGTACTTGCCGCGAGCCCATTTGACCAGCTTGCGCATCAACTGCCGGCCCAGCCCCTGGCCAATCAGGAAGCGGCTGACCAGAATCGCGTACTCGGCATCGCGGGTACCGGCAATGATCGATGCCCGGGCCACCGCACCCACCACCGCATCGCCTGCGGGCAACGACTCGGCAGCTACCAGAGTGATCTCGCTCTTGGGATTGGGGTGGGTCAGACGCTGGGTGGTCTCCGGTGACAGTTCGGTCACCGCCTGCAGGAAACGGTCGCGGATCTCTTCCGGACCAAACAGGCTGAAGGCTGCCTGCAGCGGAGCGCCATCTTCCGGTCGGATCGGCCGGATCAACAGCTCATGGCCGCTGGGGGCCTTGAAGGTTTCGTGCCAGGGCGGCATGCGGTTGCGAGTGGCCATACCGTGGGATTCCTTGGTGGTCCGGCGATTGTGGCATTCCGCAGGCCGAATACCGTGAACGGAACGCTCACGTCGGTACAGCCTTGTGAAACCGCCTCAGACCGGCGTTTTGAGCCAGTCCAGCCGGGTGCTGGCGCCCGCTTCACCCAGGTGCTTGCGCAGGGCGGGGAGGGCAGGTCCCACCGTGCGGTCGAACTGGAACGGCGCGTTGAGAATCAGCATGCCCGAGCCGTTCAGGCGCAGCGGCGATTCGTCCGGACGCACCAGAAACTCGATGGTCAGCGCGGACTTCACCGGCAGCGCGGTCGCCTTGCGCAGGAAGTGCAGGATGGTCCTGCGCTGCTTGATCGGGAACCACACCGCGCAGGTGGCCTGTGGCCAGCGCGCCAGCGTTTCAGAAAGGGCGGTGAGGATGCGCGGATATTCGGCGTCCTGCACTTCGTAGGGCGGATCGATCAGCACCAGGCCACGGCCGATCTTGCTGCCGTTGACCTTGGGCGGCAGCAGCGCGCGCAGGAGCTGATAGCCATCGCCTTCGTGCACGCCCACGCGCGCGTCGTGGGCAAACAGCGCCTTGAGCGCGGCCGCCTCGTCCGGCTGCAGTTCGCAGGCAGCCATCCGGTCCTGGGCGCGCAGCGACTGGGCGGTGAGCAGCGGCGAGCCCGGGTACGCCAGCAGCGCCCCGACCGGGTTGTCGGCCTGCACGGCTTTCAGATAGCGCTCCACCACCTCCGGCAGGCTGGGTTGGGCCATCAGCCGCATCACGCCGTCTTCGATCTCCAGCGTCTTGCGGCTCTCTTCGCTGGCCAGCAGGTAACGACCCCGGCCGCCGTGCGTGTCGAGTACGAAGAACGGACTGTCCTTTCGCTTGAAGGCGTCAAGCAGGGCCAGCTGGACGATGTGCTTGAGGACGTCGGCGTGGTTGCCGGCATGGAAGGCGTGGCGGTAGTTCATGCCGCGCAGTGTACGGGGCCGGACGCGCAGCGGCTACGGCGTGTTGGCCCTCCAGGTCGTGCCGGTCGCACGGCTGCCTGGCGCCGCTGTCGTCAGGTGCACAGGGGCGCCGACGCGTCCGGCCGCTTGACCGTCAATCCTGTCGCCTCGACGCGACGTTCGCGCCATGGCAGCCCAGGCGGCATGAAGTCCTCGGCCCGGGGACGGACCGCAGTTGCGACAGCTGCAACATGCGGATATGGCGGATTACCCCTGTGCGACGTCCGTTGACCGCGTTGACCGCGCGGCACCACCGTTCAACCGACGGAGCGGCTATCCGGATTCCTGATCAGTTTTTCCGGGTTTTCCTACTCCGCTCCGTCAACAAAAACGATGGGCATACAAGCAGCCCGCGTACTCATCCTCAGCGAGGTGATGTTGATGTCTGGATTTCATGCAACCATGCTGGCGCTTGCGGTGGCAGGCAGTGTTCAAGGCGCTGGATCGACCGCTGGCGGGGTCGCGCACACGCCGTGGTCAGCGTTCGATGCGACGGCAGAGCACCTGCCGACCTTGCCTGTGCTGGGCCCCAAGCGGGTACTGCTGGTGATCGGTCGGTGGTCCAACGGCACCGGCCCGGACGTCGACGTGGTCCGCGATCAGGTGTTTTCATCGGACCCACGGTCGCTGCGCAGCTTCGTCACTGCGGCCTCCGGCGGCAAGCTGGTGTTGAACGAGGCACGGACGCTGGTGGCCGATTTCGGCGCGCGGCCGCAGGGCAACTGTGATTCGTCCGACATGCGCGCACGCGCGGCGAAGGCGATCACCGACAATGGCCTGTCATCCACCGATTACGACAACCTCTACATCGTGGTGTCGTGCCAGGGCGGAGCCAATGCGAACATGCCGGGCAACACGGCACTGTTCTTCGGCGTCGGCACCAGCACGCACGCATGGCTGCACGAGTTCGCGCACAACATCGGCATCGATCACCCGTCCACGTACTCCAACTGCCCGCAGACCGGCAACGCGGTGCACGCACCGGCGGGGTGTACGACCACCGCCTTTTCCGATTCGGGTGATCCGGTCGGTGGCGGCCAGGGTCTTTATCCGGCCATCGACCGGGCATTTGCCGGGTGGCTGGATGAAGGCCAGTACGCGCAGATCACCCGCACCGGGCTCTACCAGCTGGCACCGCTGGGAACGACAGGGCCCAATCTGTACACGGTCCGGCTGGGAGACAGCCAGCGTTACATCACGCTCGAATACCGGCAGCCCGTACCCGGTTATGGCTTTTCCGCTGAGGATGACCGCAACCGCGGGCTGTGGGTGCGTTATTCCACGGTATCCGGGCACGTCAGCAGCATGCAGGTCGATGCGGGTGGCGCCAACCCACCGGGAAGCGCACCGACGCTGGTTCCAGGAAAGATGCTGGTCGACGAGACCGATGGCGTGAGCATCCTGACCTGCGCAGCGACGGCCGACGGAGCGCTTTTCGCCATAGCCCTGCAGGGGGCTGCGCTGCCATCGTGCACGTCGGCCCCCGACGCGCCGGTCATCACTGGGCCGGTAAATGGCACCAGCGTGCTGCATCAGCCTCTGGTCAGTGGCACCGGCGTGCCGGGGGCAACGGTCACACTGGTACCTGCCTTCCAGCCGCAGACCGTGCTGGGGCGTACGCAGGTCGACGCGCACGGTCGCTGGCAACTGCAACCCACGCAGACGTTTGCAGCAGGCGCCTTCTCTGTGTCCAGCCGGCAGAGCCTGCTGGGACGTGACTCGGGATACAGCAACAATCAGTCTTTCAGCGTGAGCAAGGCGGGCCTTCCCGCACCGACGATCCTGCAGCCCGGCTCCGGGGCGTTGACCACCCGTTATCCCCTGATCGTCGGCAATGCATTGCCGGGGGCGCGGGTACAGCTGGCCAGGTCAAACCACCCTGACCAGATTCTGGCCGAGGCCACCGCCGGACCGGACGGGCAGTGGGCGATCAAGATCACCGCACCGATGACCGCAGGTACCGGCGCGGTTTCGGCGCGGCAGGTGCTGGCCGGCGCAACATCGGGTTGGGCAGCCAACCGCTCGTTCACGGTATCCCATGAAGTGAAGGTGCCGGCCATCAGCAGCCCGGCCAGCGGCGCGCGGGTCAACCGGGGGGCCGTGGAGGTTCGCGGCACCGCGATGCCCGGCACGACGGTCGTGGTGGTGCGCTCCGGGCAACCGGAGAGCATGCTCGCCTCGGTCACCGCCGACGGTGCGGGCAACTGGGTGGCACAACTGCCCGCAACGCTGCCCACCGGCAGCCTGAGCATTGCCGTGCGTTCGTGGGACAACGGCCTGGCGTCGTCGTGGTCCGGCAACCTCGGGTTCGTCATCCAGTAATTGCAGGGCCTGTTCCCCTGGGCCGGCCCAACACGCAATCGGCGCGTGCTGCTGGACGTGTTGGGCCGGCCGGATGAAGCGCTGACGGGGATCGACGCTGCGCGTTGACGGCGCCGTATTGGCCGGCATGCACGGTGCCGCGATGGGTGCGGCCCTCCCGCGTCCATGACTGATGGCCCACGGGACAGCGCTGCCGGCTGGCTAGACTCGGGGTTTGCGCCGTGACCGGCCGTGGCTCTGGGGAAGTGTGATGTTGAAGCGGGGAATGCTGGCGCTGGCGCTGGCCGTGAGCGTGCCGGCAGGGGCACAGCAGCAGGAGCAGGTGGACCTGGACATGGTCAGCCGGATCCGCCAGGAGGCGTTCCACCGGTCGCAGGTGATGGCCACCTTCAGCCACCTGACCGAAACCATCGGTCCGCGGCTGACCAACTCGCCGGCCATGGCGCAGGCCAATGCCTGGACGCGCAGCCGCTTCACCGACTGGGGCCTGACCAACGTGCACGATGAGGCGTTTGCCGACTTCGGCCGTGGCTGGGAGTTCAGCAATGCCAGCGTGGAGATGCTGGGCGAGCGCGTGCTGCCGCTGCATGCGCTGCCAAAGGCCTGGACGCCGGGCACCAACGGGCCGGTGGAAGGCGAGCTGGTGCAGGTGAAGATCGACAAGCTGGCCGACCTGGACAGATACCGCGGCAAGCTGCGCGGCAAAGTGCTGCTGCTCGGCGACGCACGTGCCTACAAGCGTGCCAGCGAAGCGAACTCGCACCGCCACGATGCCACCTCGCTGGAGGGCCTGCAGGCCTTCACTGTGCCCAGGGACGCCGCCGATGACCGCGCAAAACGGGTCAAGGAATACAGCGAGCGCCAGGCGCTGGCCAGGGCCGTCAATACGTTCTTCGTCGAGGAAGGCGCGCTGGCGGCGATCAGCATCAGTGGCTGGGATAACGGCATCATCCGCGTGGCCGGCGGTGGCTCGCGCAAGGCTGGCGAGCCGGTCGGCATTCCGGAGCTGGCGATGATCGCCGAGCACTTCAATCCGCTGGTACGGGCGCTCGAGCAGAAGCAGCCGGTGCGCCTGCGCGTGGACGTGGCTGCGCGCTTCACCGATGACACCGACCAGCCCGGCCACAACACGCTGGCCGAGATCCGCGGCAGCAGCCGGCCTGATGAAGTGGTGATGCTGGGCGCGCATCTGGATTCGTGGCACACCGGCACCGGTGCGGCCGACAACGCGGCCGGCGTGGCGGTGATGATGGAAGCCATGCGCATCCTCAAGGCGGTGGGCGCCAAGCCACGACGCACCATCCGGGTGGCATTGTGGAGCGGCGAAGAGCAGGGGTTGATCGGCTCGCAGGCTTACGTGGCGCGCCACTTCGCCCATTTCCCGGAACCGACCGACCCGGCCCAGCTGGCCCTGCCGGCCTCGCTGCGCGAACCGACCGGCGCATTGGTGAAGACCCGCGACTACGACAGGTTCGTTGCCTACTTCAACATGGACAATGGTTCGGGCCGGTTCCGTGGCATCTACGCGCAGGAAAACCTGGCCGCCGTGCCGGTGTTCGAGGCCTGGCTCAAGCCGTTCCACGACGTGGGCGCCACTACGGTGGCCACCCGCAACACCGGCAGCACCGATCACATCAGTTTCGACCGCGTGGGCCTGCCGGGCTTCCAGTTCATCCAGGATCGGCTGGACTACTTCAGCAACGTGCACCACAGCCACCTGGACACCTGGGACCATGCCGAACCGGAAGACCTGAAGCAGGCGGCGGCCATTGTTGCCTCGTTCGTCTACAACGCGGCAATGCGCGAACAGCGTTTCCCGCGCAAGGCCGAGCCGCAGCCCTGAGCGGCCGGGGGCGGGGCGCGTGACGGCCCCGCCCCGATGCGTGAGCCGTGCCGGGCAAGGACTGATAAAATCGGCAGATACCCGTTTGCCGAGCGTCCCATGACCTGCCGCACCCGTTTCGCCCCGAGCCCCACCGGTTACCTGCACATTGGCGGTGCGCGCACCGCGCTTTACTGCTGGCTGGAGGCCCGCCATCGCGGCGGCGAGTTCGTGCTGCGCATCGAGGACACCGACCGCGAGCGCAGCACCCAGGGCGCCATCGATGCGATCCTGGAGGCGATGCAGTGGCTGGGTCTGGATTACGACGAAGGCCCGATCTACCAGACCCAGCGCGTGGCCCGCTACCAGCAGGTGGCTGACCAGTTGATCGCCGACGGCAAAGCCTATTACGCCTATGAAACCCGCGAAGAACTCGACGCGATGCGCGAAGCGGCGATGGCCCGGCAGGAAAAGCCGCGCTACAACGGCGCCGCGCGCGAGCTGGGCCTGCCGTACAAAGACGATCCGAACCGGGTGATCCGGTTCAAGAACCCGCAGCAGGGCAGCGTGGTGTTCGATGACCTGATCAAGGGCCGCATCGAGATCGCCAACAGCGAGCTTGATGACATGGTGATCTTCCGCCCGGATGGTTTCCCGACCTATAACTTCGCTGTGGTGGTCGACGACTGGGACATGGGCATCACCGAGGTGATCCGTGGTGATGACCATATCAACAACACGCCGCGGCAGATCAACCTGTATGAAGGCATCGGCGCGCCGGTGCCGAAGTTCGGCCACATGCCGATGATCCTGGACGAGCAGGGCGCCAAGCTCTCCAAGCGCACCGGTGCGGCCGACGTGATGCAGTACCGCGATGCCGGCTACCTGCCTGACGCGCTGCTCAGCTACCTGGCCCGTCTGGGCTGGTCGCATGGCGACCAGGAGCTGTTCAGCCGCGAGGAACTGATCGCGCTGTTCGATGTGACCCAGTGCAACTCCAAGGCCTCGCGTCTGGACATGGCCAAGCTGGGCTGGGTCAACCAGCACTTCCTGAAGACCGAGGCGCCGGCCAGCATCGCGCCGCACCTGGTCTACCAGCTGCAGAAGCTGGGACTGGACCTGGCCGCAGGGCCGGCGCCGGAAGATGTGGTGGTGGCGCTGCGCGAGCGCGTGCAGACGTTGAAGGAAATGGCCGAGAAGGCGGTGGTCTGGTTCCAGCCGCTGACCATCTATGACGAGGCAGCCGTGGCCAAGCACTTCAAGGCCGGCGCGGAGTTGCCGCTGGGCAAGGCGCTGGAGCTGCTGGCGGCGCTGCCGAGCTGGACCGCCGAGAGCGTGGCCGGCGCCCTGCATGAGGTAGCGGCGGCACTGGACATCGGCATGGGCAAGGTGGCACAGCCGCTGCGGGTGGCCATCACCGGCACCCAGGTGAGCCCGGATATTTCGCAGACGGTTTATCTGGCCGGTCGCGAACAGGCCTTGAAACGCATCGAAGTTGCCATTACCAAGGTAGCAGCGGCCTGATCCTGTCACTGGCCTCGAGGAGAACGCGCATGTCCGCCAAGCCCGCCTGTACCGCCCCGCACCACCACGTCCACGATGCATCGGGCTTCGTGGAGGTGGTTGAACGTGTGTGCCGCGAGCGCGGCCTGCGCCTGACTCCGATCCGTGCCAATGTGCTGCGGCTGATCGCCGAGGCCGGCAAGCCGGTGAAGGCCTACGAGCTGCTGGAGTGGGTGCGCAGCGGCAACGGTGTGGGCGCCGATGCGCCGCCGACGGTGTACCGCGCGCTGGATTTCCTGATGGCCAACGGCTTTGTGCACAAGCTGGAGTCAGTCAATGCGTTCGTGGCCTGCCACCATCCCAGCAGTGCCCAGCACTCGGTGCCGTTCCTGATCTGCAACAGCTGCCACAGCGCGGTGGAGCTGGAGGACCGGGAGATCGTCGGCCAGCTGGAGAAGCGCGCCAAGGAGCTGGGGTTCCAGCCGCAGGCGCAGACGCTGGAAGTGCACGGGCTCTGCGCCCGCTGCGCAGGGTAGCGGGTTGCCGGGCAGAGCCCGGCACTACGCGGTGGGTTGCCGGGCAGCGCCCGGCACTACCTGGCGTCCGTATCCACCTTGACCACCACTGACATGCCAGGGCGCAGGCGGGCGGCGAGCGCCTGATCCGGATCGATGGCGATGCGTATCGGCAGGCGCTGCACCACCTTGGTGAAGTTGCCGCTGGCGTTGTCCGGGCGCAGCACACTGAACTCCGAGCCGGTGGCCGGGGCGATCTGTTCGATGTGGCCGGTCAACACCTGGCCGTCGAACGCGTCCACCGCAAAGCGCGCGGGCTGGCCGACACGCATCTGCCAGGTCTGGCCTTCCTTGAAGTTGGCCACCACCCACAGCGCGTCAGGGACCAGGAACAGCAGCTGTGAGCCGGCGCTGACGTACTGGCCGAGCCGTACGCTGGCCTCGCTGACCTGTCCGTCGCGGGGGGCGCGGATCTCGGTGTTGGCCAGGTCGATGCGCGCCAGCTCGAGCTGTGCGCGCGCACTTTCGACCTGTGCCTCCAGGCCTTTGCGCGCGACCTGGGTGGAGACCAGTGATTCTTCGGCGATGCGGATCTGCGCCTGCGACTGCTGCACGCTGGCCTGCGCCGAGGCGCGGCTGGTGCGGAAGCGGTCGCGGTCGTTGGCGGCAACCAGCTGCTGTGCGGCCAGCGTCTCGTAGCGTTTGAGCTCGGCAGCCGAGCGCTGCAGCTCGGATTGCCCGGCGGCCAGCGCGGCCCGGGCCGAGGCGATCTGTGCACGGCCCTGTGCCTGCGACTGGTCCGCATTGGCCAGCGTGGCCTCGGCCAGCGCCAGCGCGGCTTCGGCCTGGGCAACGCGCTGCTGGTAGATGCGTGGGTCGATGCGCAGCAGCGTCTGGCCCTGCTTGACCTGCTGGAAATCCTTGACCAGCACCTCGGTCACATAGCCGTTGACCTGCGGCGCCAGCACGGTGATCTGTCCGCGCACGTAGGCGTTGTCGGTGCTCATCACGCTGCTGGCAAACGGCCACAGCTGCCAGGCGCGCAGGATCAGCGCGATGCCGACCAGCGCCACGATCACCATCAGCACCACGGCGCGATGGCTTGGCGTGAGGTACTTCGGCGGGGCCGCGCTGGCGGGCGCGGTGGCGCCGGGGGCGGCATCGGTGGGTGGCGGCGGGTTGACGTTGGTGGGGTTGTCGCGGGGCGGCTGTTCGGACATGGGGCGGTCTCAACGCGGGGCAGGGGCAGCAGGGGGCACGGCGGGCGACAGCGTGTGCGGCGGTGGATGGCGCTTGCGCCACTGCTTGAGTACGGCCGTGCGCAGGCTGAGCAGCAGCAGCCAGGCCAGGAACCCCAGCGCCAGCCACTTGCTCAGGGTGAACACATCATTGAAGCCGCGCACGTTTGCTTCGCGGCGACTGATGGTGGCCAGCTGCGCGGTGCCCTGCGCGCTGCGCAGCACCGGGTCGGTGAGCTGGGCTGCATAGATCTGCTGCTGCAGACGCAGGCGCTGGGCGACCACCGGGTCGGCCGGGTCGAGCTGGCTGACCTGGGCGCTGGAGTACACCTGCTCGCGGTGCAGCTGGAACGTGCCCAGCACCGCCGAGCCGGCCAGCCCGCCCAGGGTCTGGGTGATCGACAGGGTGACCAGGAAGGTGATCATATGGTCCACGCCCTGCTTCAGCGCGGCGGTGATGCCGAGCATGATCAGCGGCCCCATGAACATCCCGGCGCCGGTGGAGGCCAGGAACTGGCTCAGGAAGAAATCGTGCGGCCGATCCAGGCTGGTGCGGTTCTGGTCGAGCAGGGCGGCACTGCCCAGCAGCAGGATCGCCATCAACAGCTGGGCGATCAGCCGTTTGGGCCCGAATGTCAGCGCGCTGGTGGCGATGCCGGTGACCACGCCGGCCAGCACCACGGCAAACAGCGGCCGCATCTGGTCCGGGCCCATGCCCAGGTTGCGCATCAGACCGACCACGCCGTAGGACTGCTCGGTGGTGAGAAAGCGCAGCAGAAACGCGCCGACGATGAAATGCAGCACGGGCAGGCTGGCCAGCCAGCGGGTCTGCAGCAGCGGGTTGCGACGGCGGTGTTCAACGGCGAATGCGGCCGTGCCCAGACTGATCGAGGCCACCAGCGCCCAGCCCAGCCAGTCACTGTCCAGCCACCAGCGCGTATAGCCCTGGGCCAGCACGATGACCAGCAGGGCCACTGCCGGGGCAAGCAGCGCGAAGGTGACAAAATCCAGCGGCTCGAACACCTTGATCTGCACGCCCGGCGGCAGCTTGAGCACCACCACGGCAGCGACGGCGCACAGGGCCAGGCCGGCCTCGAACAGGTACAGGTCGTGCCACTGGCCGGTGTCCACCAGCCCGGGCGAGACCAGCCAGGCCAGCGGTACGGCCAGCTGCGAAAGCCCCACCCCGACTACCAGCAGGTTGCCGGTGAAGCGGCGGGGCAGGGCCTGCAGCATGTACATCGTACCCAGCGTGGTACAGGCCGCACCGGCAAAGCCGCTGGCGGCGCGGGCGAGCACCATCGTCTCGAAACTGCCCACCAGCAGATGCAGCACGGCCAGGGCTGCATACAGGCCGAGCCCGATCTCGGCGAACAGGCGGATGCCGTACTGCTGGCGGAACTTGAAGGCCAGCAGGTTGGCGGTGACGTTGACCATCGCGTAGGCGGCCACCAGCCAGGTGCCCTGCAGTGGTGTCAGGCCGAGCTGCCCCTGCAGGAAGGGCAGGTTCGCGGTGACCAGTGCATTGCCCAGGCCACCGGTGATCGCCACCAGCACCGCCACCAGCGCATAGGCCAGACGACGTGTGGGCGGGTGCCAGGGCATCGAAGCCGAGCCGGGCAGGGTGGGCTTTTCGTGCTCCTCCCAGTCGGGTACAGGCTTGAGGTACGGCTGCGGCATCATGCCTCCGGTGAGCGGTTTCCACCGTCAGTATCGACTGCGGCGGCGGGCCCCTGCAGGCCGCCACGCAGCAGCTCCAGCGCGCGGCGGGCAAGCACGGTGCGCTCATCACGTGTTCTGCCGCGCAGTGCCGCGCCCAGCATGCCCGAGATCAGCGTGATGTCGGCGACAAGCAGGTCCGGTCGGCATAGACCAGCGGCGACCGCGCGCTGCATGGGGCCTTCGAAGATCGCCCAGACCTCGGCGCGTGCGGCCTTCATGGCGGAGTCGTTGGGGTCGACGGCACGCCAGTAGTCGGACAATGCCGGGGAGTCCACGGTGCGCTGGGCAATGTCGGCGATCAGCTCGAACAGCGCGTCGTCGCGTCCTTCGAGCGCGCGCGCACGACGCGCGATACGGTCCACCGTGCGCTCCAGCAAGGCCTGCATCAGTGCGGTGCGGTCATGGAAGTTGCGGTACAGCGTCGCCCGTCCCACCTGGGCACGCTCGACGACCAGGTCCAGCGGGGCGTTGACACCGTGGCTGCCGAAGACATGGTCGGCGGCGTCCAGGATCAGGGCGCGGCGCGCAGCCGCGTCGGCACGGAGAGAGCTCATGCCGGCATCATCGGACATATCTGTCCGCCGTGCGAGAGGCAGATGTGACCCGGGCGCAGCGGGTTGGCGGCAGAGGTGGGGGCGCGCCGTCGGCACGCCCCCACATGCACCTTGGATCAGAAGAAGGCGCGGATACCGAAGGCCACGCCGCGGCCCGGCAGCGGCGAATAGTCACGCAGCAGGGAGGTATGCGGGCGTGCTTCGCGGTTGGTCAGGTTGCTGCCATCGAGGAAGACCTCATAGCTGTTGCTGTCATTGCGGTCCCATCGGTAGGCCAGGTGGGCGTCCACCAGGGTGTAGCCGTTGCTGGCCTCTTCGTTCTGGGCCACATCCTTCTGGCTGCTGTAACGCACCGCACCGAGGGAGGCGCGCCAGCCGTCATGCGACCAGCGCAGGTCCGCGCCCACGCGCGCCGGCGAGATCCGCGGCAGATAGCCACCGTTGGCCAGCTCGACGGTGTAGTTGTGTGCGTGGTCGCCGTGCGGCACGGCGATATTGACGCTGCGGCTGCCCGAGCCATCCAGCTCGGCCTTGACGTAGTCACCGAACACGCGCAGATCCCAGTCGCCGGCGCTGCCCTCGAACAGATGCACCAGGGCTTCGGCCTCGGCGCCCTTGAAGGTGGCATCCTGCTGCGCCCACAGGCGAACCGGCAGGCTCTCCACCACGCCGGTGTCGGCCAGGTAGATGAAGTCCTTGAAGCGGGTCTGGTAGATCGAGGCCGAGAAGTCCAGGCGATCGCTGTGGGTGTGGATGCCCAGCTCCATGCGCTGGCCGCGCTCGGTTTTCAGGTTGGCATCACCCAGTTCCACCGAGCGGGTGGCGATGTGGGCGCCAGCGGCATAAAGCTCTTCGTTGGTCGGCGCACGCTCGGAGCTGTCAATGCCAAAGCGCAGGTCGACCGCGTCGTTGAGCTTCCAGATGCTGGCAGCGGACAGATTGGTGGCGTCGAAACTGCGGCGGGCCTGGTCGCTGGTGGGATCCAGCTTGACCTGGTCATGGCGCGCACCCAGTTCCAGCTTGAGCGGGCCGAACTGCTTTTCCTGCAGTACGAACAGGCCCAGGTTGCGGGTCTGGGTGTCCGGCACGAAGGCCTCTTCGCCGCGTGCACCGAAGTTGCTGTGCCCGAACTGCAGGCCGAACGCGCCGTCCCAGCCGGCGACCTGCTGCTGCACCGCTTCCAGGCGGCCTTCGATGCCACGGTTGGTGAAGCGGGTGGACGGCGTGCCGCCTTCCAGCTCGGTATGCTCGTAGTCGGTGTAGCCAGCGCGCAGGTTGATGTTCTTCAGGAACGAGACCGGGTTGTAGATGCCGCCCTTGAAGTCAAAGCGGTTCTGCACCATGTCGATGCGCACATCGTGCTCGTCACCTTCTTCCTCGCCATGGTCGTGGTCATGGTCATGGTCATGATCATGGCCGTGGTCATCGCCATCGGCATGCACGTGGGCACCGTTGGGAATGCCGTAGTTGGTGCGGTAGGTGCTGGCCGAGAGGCCGAAATAACCGCCTTCGCCCAGCCAGGTAGCCCCCACGCCGCCTGCACGGGTACGGATGGAGCTGTTGTCCAGACGGCCGCGACGCGGCTCGGCGCCGTCCTCGTCGGCGTGATCATGGTCATGACCGTGGTCGTGCTCTTCCAGCGAATCGATGACCGCGTAGCCGGGAATCCGGTAATCATCGCCGTTGCGCACCAGGCCGTCGACATGCAGCACCCAGTCGCCGTTGACGCCGTCGAGGCGGAACATGCCGCTGCGTTCCTTGTTGACGCTGTTGCCGCGTACTTCGGCGCGACCGCTGAGCGGACGGTCCGGGATCTGGCTGGCGATGCGGCCATCGACCACATTGACCGCGCCGCCGATGGCACCGCTGCCGAACAGCAGGGTGGCCGGGCCCTTGAGCACTTCGATCTGGTCGGCCAGGAACGGCTCGATGCTGGTGGCGTGGTCGGCGCTGACGGTGGAGGCATCCATGTTGCCTACGCCGTTGGACAGCACCTGCACGCGCGGGCCCTCCTGGCCACGGATGATCGGCCGACCGACGCCGGGACCGAAGAACGTGGACTGCACGCCGGGCAGCTTGGCCACGGTGTCACCGAGGGTGCCGCCCTTCTGTTCGTCCAGGCGCTCACCCGCCAGCACCTCGACCGGGCGCGCCAGCGATTCGGCATCTCCCTGCAATGGTGAGGCAGTGACCTTGACCGCAGACAGTTCGATCAGGTGACCATCGCCGTGCTGTGGGTCGGCGTAGGCGAAGGCAGGCAGCAGCGCGGCGCTGAGCGCGACCACGAGGGCGTGGCGGGGGAGGCGGTGACGCAGGGCATTCATGGCGGTATCCATTGAGCGTTATATTGTATCAATCGGGTGGCGCACGCTGCCTGCAGCGGTGAGGCGGACTGGCAGGGATTCAGGGGAGAGAGCGGCGTGCTGCCCGGGAATGATGTTATATTATTCCATAACGACGTGTCGCCCCTGCTGGAAGTCATATCCGTGAACCCCCGCCTTCGTCATCTGCTTGATCGTTTCGGTGCCACCGGCTCGCTGCTGTGCGCGGTGCACTGTGCTGTCATTCCCGTGCTGCTGGCACTGGCGCCCTCGCTGGGTCTGTCGGTGTGGCTCGGCGACGGGGTCGAACAGGGCCTGGTGGTGTTCGTGACCCTGCTGGGGCTGTTCAGCCTGCTGTGGGGCTATCGTCGCCATGGCGCGCTGCGCGCGCTGGGCTTTCTGGTGCCAGGCCTGTTCGCACTCTGGGCCGGGCTGCTGTATGACCCGCTGCATCACAGTCCGGTGCCGCATGCGGTGGTGATGACGCTGGGGGGCGTTCTGGTGGGCATCGCGCACCTGGTCAACCTGCGCCTGAACCACAGTCACGTGCACGACGCCAGCTGCGCGCACTAGGGCCGGCGTGGTAGTCTCTTCCATCGTGCGCGGGGGCGTCTTCGAAAGACGGCCCTGCCGAACCCGTGTCAGAACGGGGTTAACCAGAATCAGACTTGTAAGGAGTTCAAGACATGGGTAAGGGTGACCGCAAGACCGCCAAGGGCAAGCGCTACAACGCCAGCTACGGCAATGCCCGTTCGCACACCGCGAGCAAGGTGGCCGTAGGCGCCGCTGCGCCGGTTGCCAAGAAGACCGTGGCCAAGGCTCCGGCAAAGAAGGCCGTGGCCAAGAAGGCTGTGGCCAAGGCCGGCTGATCGCCGACCGGGTAATACCGAAGACGCGGCGCTTGCGCCGCGTTTTTTTTTGGTCGTCACGTGATTGCCGCGCGGCAGGTGACGACCGTTGGTCGTCACGTGGCGGCGGTAGAGCTTGACCCACCCGTCAACGCAGCGTGCGCTGCAGCGTCTCCGGATTGCCATCGTTGGGTGCGGCCGGTACCTGCAGCAACCGCGCCAGCAGCGGGTACACATCGACGTTGTCGAATGCATCAATCACCAGCCCCCGGCGGAACGACGGGCCCTGCGCGATGAACACCGCCCGCATCGAGGGCAACGTGTTGTCGTAGCCGTGCGAGCCCCGTTCCTGGTGTGCGCGCCGGGCGATGGTCTCGCGGGTCAGCGCATCCCAGCCTTCGTCCATCTGGCAGACGATCGAAGGGATGCGCGGGTGGCTGCCGTAGTGCCAGCGCGGCGGCAAGGTCTGCTTCGTCCAGCATTCGTACTGGGCGTGGCGGCCGAGCAGGACGCGTTCGGCCGCCGCGCGTTGGCCGTCCAGCGGCTCGAAGCCGACGACCTGACCGACGCTGACGTTGCGCGCCAGCGCCGGGTCCACCATCGATTCGACCGGGATCACCTGCCCCTGCGCCACCGAGGCCATGCCGTGGTCGGAGACCAGCACCACGTTGGTGCTGTCGGCAAGACCGCGCGCGCGCAGACCGTCGAGCAGGGCGCCCACCGCCGTGTCTGCCGCGATGATCGCAGCCGTGTACTCGGGCGACTCCGGACCGTTGGCATGCCCGGCCTTGTCCACGTTCTCCATGTAAAGCGCGGCAAAACGCGGCGCATCGGCGTCGTTGCGCTGCAGCCAGCCAAGCACGGTCTGCACCCGGGTCAGCAGCGGGACGCTGTGGTCGTAGGCCTGCCATTGGCTGGGGCGATGCCCCTTGATCTGCGCTTCGCTGCCCGGCCACGACCATGTCGCGGTGCGCACGCCGGCCTGCTCGGCGCTGACCCAGATGGGCTCGCCACCCCACCAGCCAGGCTGGTTGATGGCCGTGCTGTCGGCCAGCTTGAACGCCCCCAGCGCCGGGTCCTGCATGCTGTTGTGGATGATGCCGTGGTGGTCGGGGCGCAGGCCGGTGACCAGCGTGTAGTGATTGGGGAAGGTCAGGGCCGGGTAGGAGGGCGTCATCCAGCGGGCGCGTACGCCGCCGTCGATGATGCGCTGGAGGTTGGGGGTGATGCCGCGGTCCAGCGCATCGGCACGCAGGCCGTCGATGGAAATCAGCAGCAGCCGGGGGGCAGCGGCAGCCGCGCCGGTAGGGGTGGCCGGAGCGGCTGGCGGAGAAGAGGGCGTAGTAGTGCAGGCAGCCAGCGGCAGGAATGCGGCCAGCGCCCAGGCAAGGCGTGGAAAGGTCATCGCCCCATGATAATGCGCCGCGATGACCCGCCCAAGACAGCGCAGGCCGCAAGCGCGGGCGATGGCCTCATGCCAGCGCGAACGGGGCGTGCCCCGTTTCCAGCTGCAGCAGTGCCTGCTTGACCTCCAGACCGCCACTGAAACCGGTCAAGGCGCCATTGCTGCCGACGACCCGATGGCAGGGCAGCACGATCGGCAGCGGGTTGCGGCCATTGGCAGCACCCACCGCACGCGTAGCGGTGGGCTGGCCCAGCGCGGTAGCCAGTTCGCGGTAGCTGCGGGTGTGTCCGTAGGGGATGGTCGCCAGCGCCTGCCACACCCGCAGCTGGAAGGGCGTGCCCTGCGGCGCCAGCGGCAGCGTGAACTCCGTGCGCTGGCCTGACAGGAACTGCAGCAGCTGCTGCCTGGCCTCGGCAACTGCCGCCGGCCGGTGCTGCCAGAACTCCCTGTCTCTGGCCGCATGGCGGTTCTGCGCGAACAGGATGTGGGCGATGCCGTGATCGTTGCCGGCCACGGTCAGCGCGCCGATGGGGCTGTCGAAGCAGTCAAAGTACAGGATCATTCCGGGGCTCCGCTGAAGGGGACGGACAGGTGCCACAGATGCAGCACGGCATAGGCGCGCCAGGGCCGCCAGCGCTGGGAACGGGCTTCGGCCTGGCGTTGGTTCAGGCGCGGGCCGGGGGCACCGAGCATCTGCTGCAGTACCAGGTCACCGGCCGGGAAGGCATCGGGTTGGCCCAGCGCGCGCAGTGCGATGTACTGGGCTGTCCACGGCCCGATGCCGGGCAGCGCGACGCAGCGCTGCACGAAGGCCTCCAGCGCCTGGCCGGGTGCGAAGTCGAGCGTGCCGGCGGCGCAGGCCTGGGCCAGGGCGCGCAGCGTGGAGGCCCGGGTCCGCGGCAGCCCGATCGCTTCCAGAGGGGCGTCGGCCAATGCCTGCGGGGACGGGAACAGGCGGTCCAGCCCTGCCGGCATGCCGTCCAGCGGCTGTCCGTAGGCCGCCACCAGGCGGCGCGCAAGCGTGGTGGCGGCTGCCACGCTGACCTGCTGCCCGAGCACCGCGCGGACTGCGACCTCAAAGCCGTCCCAGCCACCCGGCACACGCAGCCCGGGCCGCTGGGCGATGCCCTGCGCGAGCAGGGGTTCGCTGGCAAGCGCGGCATGAACCTGCAGCAGATCCGCGTCGAGGTCGAACAGGTGGCGGACGCGGGCCACGACCTGCGGGATCTGCACAGGCTCGACCCGGTCCAGCTGCAGGCGCAGTTCGCTGCGCTGTGGATCGGCGCTGACCCGCAGCAGGCCCGGCCGCTGGGCAGGCCCGATCACGCGCTCGTAGCTGTCGGCCTCGATCCGCTCGATGCCGGGGATCATGCGCCGACGCAGAAAGCCCAGCATCAGGCCGAAATCCAGTGGCGGCCGATAGCCCAGCCGCAGCACCAGCGCCTGCCCTTGGCCGTGCGCCGGCGCCGTCTGCCGTCGAATCGCGCTGGGGGGCATGCCGCATCCGGTGCGGAAGGCATCGTTGAAGCGCCGGATGCTGTTGAAACCCGATGCCAGCGCGACATCGGTGACGCTCAGATGGGTCTCGCTGAGCAGCTGCCGCGCCAACAGCAGGCGGCGGGTGGTATGCAGCTGCAGCGGCCCGGCACCGAGCCGGGCCACGAACAGGCGCTGCAGCTGGCGTGCGCCAAGATCGACGCGGGCGGCCAGCGCACCGACAGGGTGGTCCTGCAGGAACCCGGCATTGAGCAGGGCCAGCGCGCGCCCCAGTACCGCATCGCCCGCCTGCTGCTGCGCCGCTGGAGAACGTTCGGGACGGCAGCGCAGGCAGGGGCGGTAGCCGGCCGCGCTGGCCGCTGCGGCACTCGGGTAGTACTGCACGTTGGCCGGTTTCGGCGGCGGCGCCGGGCAGACCGGCCGGCAATAGATGCCGGTGGTACGCACCGCTGTGTAGAACAGGCCGTCAAAGCGCGCATCGCGGGCCAGGCGGGCGCGCTCGCAGGTGGCGGTGTCCTGGAAAAGCGAGGAGTCCATGGCGACCAGTCTAGGGGCGTCGGCGCGGCTTGGCTGGCCATTTTCCGACATCACTGGCGGGCAGCGGGAAAGCGCGACGACGATCATTGCCGCATCATCGGGGCTGGCGCTGCCGCAGCTGGGCAACGACCGTGGGTCGACACGCGCAGGGCTGGATTCAGGCGACGTTGCCGCGCGTGGCCAGCCAGCGCCTAGACTGTCCATCACTTCACGGAAAACGTCCGGCGGTTCCATGGTCTCCTCGCGGTGGTTGCTCCCGTTGTGCCTTGCGCTGGCTGGCTGTGGTCAGCTGGAAAACACCGGCAATGCCACCGGCAACGAGGCCGCCGCGCGCGCCCCGGCGGGCGACGGCGACCACATGGTATCGATCAACGTGGCCGACGCGCCGGCACCCTTGCCGCCGCCGGCCAGCCTCGCCGATCGGCCCTGGCCGGCGGCGGCACTGGACAACGGGCAGGCGCGGATCAGCTGTGGCACCGACTACGCCGATGGGCAGGGCGACGGCACGGCATTGGCTGGCCTTGAACGCGCCGACATCGAGCAGGCGCTTGCGCCCTGCGTGGAGCGCGGCCTGTTGCGGGTGCGCTACAGCGGCAAGATCAATCCGGGTTTTGCCGAGCTGGTCTGGCGCCTGGCCGTTGTCGCCGACCAGTTGAAGATCCACAAGCGCATTCTTGACCTGGACTCCAGCGGTGGCCAGGTCGAGTCGGCCATCGTGGCCGGCGACAGCATCGGCGACTCGGGCTGGACCATCTGGGTACGCGAGGGCTCGGTCTGCCACAGCGCCTGCGTGTTCGTGCTTGCCGCCGGTGATAACCGGTTGGTGTCGGGGAAAGTCGGCATCCACCGGATGATGCGCATCAGCTCCAAGGCCACCTCGCGCGCCGAGCTCAACCGCGAGCTGCAGGAGGTCTACGACAACGTCAAGGACTACCTGCAGCGCAACGGCGTGGCGGTGGGCGTGGCCGACCTGATGATGACCGTACCCAACCGCAGCCTGCGTCTGCTCAGTGCCGAGGAGCTGCGCCAGTTCGGGCTGGACGGCACCAATGCGGTGCAGGACGACCTGGAGCGGATTACCCAGATGCGCAACTGCGGCGACGATTTCGTCCGACGCAAGGATGCCTTCCTTGTGGCCTTCGACCAGCAGTGCAAGCGCGATGGCGCCGAACTGGAGGCGGTGAGCAGCTGTGGTCAGGCGCTGAAGGAGCGTTTCGGTTTCCCTGACGCACAGTGCCCGCAGCAGAGCCCGCTGTCCGAGTTCGACGTGGCGACGCTGCCGCCTGCGCCCGGCGAGTCAGCCGCCGCCGCGCCTGCCGCGACTGACCAGCCGCGCGCCGGGATATCCTCGGCCGATGCGGACCAGGCGCTGGCCGAGGGGGAGGGTCAGCGCTGAATTGCCGGCGCCCTCACCTGCCGCTGGCATAGACTGCCCGCACATTCCGCAGACCGAGGGTCGCCATGAAACGTCAGGTCGTTGTGCTGTCACTGCTGCTTCCTTTCGCCGCACTCGCGCAGGCGCCAGCACCGGCGCCGGCTGCCCCCGCCGCGCCTGCAGCTCCAGCCGCTCCTGCAGCCCCGGTGCTGAGCGAGGCGCAGAAGGCCCAGGTGGCCCGGCAGAACGCCGAGGTGGCTGCCGCTGCCCGCCGCGTGGTCGACATGGTCGACGCCCAGCGCAGCGCGGAGATCTGGAGCGGCGCCTCGGTCGTGGCGCGCAATGCGGTCACCCGCGAGGCCTTTGTCAGCCAGCTGAAAGCCGACCGCGATCGCCTGGGTGCGCTGCAGTCACGCGGCGAACCGAGCGTCACCTACGTACGCCACGGCAAGGGCGGGGCAGTGCCGGAAGGGTTGTATGCCAGCGTCACCTATCCCACCCGGTTTGCCAACAACGTCCAGCCCGTCCGCGAGCTGGTGAGCTTCCGGCTGGATGAAGACAATGTCTGGCGCGTGGCCGGTTACAGCCTGCGCGCGCCCGGCGCCACGGCGGCACGCTGATGGCCGTCGAACTGCAGTTCCTGGCGTGGGCGATGGTGCTGGGGATCGTGCACCTTTTTGTCGCTTCCTTTGCGGTGACGCGCGAGCGCGGCACCAGGTGGAATGCCTCGGCCCGCGATGCCCCGGCCAAGCCGCTCGGCCCATTGGCCGGGCGACTGCAGCGGGCGCAGTCGAACTTCTTCGAGACATTCCCGATCTTCGCCGCCGCGGCGCTGGCGGTGGTGGTGGCCGGACGGCTGGACAGCAGTACGGCGCTGGCCGTCCAGCTGTATTTCTGGGCGCGCGTGATTTACCTGCCGCTGTACGCGCTGGGCGTCCCGTATGTGCGCAGCCTGGTGTGGCTGGTGTCGATGGTCGGCGTGGGCATGCTGCTGGCCGCGCTGCTGTAGTCCGCGACCGGGGCGGCTGATCCGGATCAAGGACAGACCGGCGGCCCGGCATCATGCTGGGCCGCAATCGTTCGGGAGTCCAGTCATGCGAAGTGTGGATGTGGGAGTGGTCGGCGCCGGTCCGGCCGGGTTGTGTTTCGCCCGCTCGCTGGCGGCCAGTGGCCTCAGTGTGGGCATCATCGAGCAGCAGCCGCGGCAGGCCCTTGCCGAGGCGGCCTTCGACGGCCGCGAAATCGCCCTGACCCACGCGTCGCGCCAGATACTGCAGACACTGGGCATCTGGGAGCGGCTTCCGGCGGCGGAGATCGCCGCACTGCGCGACGCGCGCGTGCTTGACGGACGGGCCTCGTTCGCGCTGACCTTTGCCAGCACCCAGCATGACGGTCAGCCGCTGGGCTGGCTGGTGCCCAACCACCTGATACGCCGTGCTGCATGGGACGTCGTGCAGGGTCAGCCGGGCCTGGAAGTGCTGGATGGGCGCAGACTCCAGTCGCTGGACAGCGACGATCAGGGCCACCGCCTGCAGTTGGATGATGGCAGCGTGCTGCAGGCCCGGCTGCTGGTGGCGGCGGACAGCCGCTTCTCGGCGACCCGCCGTCTGCTGGGCATCGGCGCGCACATGCGGGATTTCGGCAGGTCGATGCTGGTGTGCCGGATGGATGTGGAGCGCGACCACCACCACACCGCGTGGGAATGGTTCGGCTACGGACGGACGATGGCCTTGCTGCCGCTCAACGATGGCCAGGCATCGGCGGTGATCACCATGCCGCCGCAGCAGATCGAGGCATTGCTGGCGCAGGATGCGGTTGGCTTCGGTCAGACCATCAGCGCGATGTTCGAACATCGCCTTGGACGCATGCAGCCGGTGGCCACCCCGCAGGCCTATCCTCTGGTCGGCGTGTATGCGCTGCGTTTTGCCGGCACGCGCGCTGCCTTGATCGGGGATGCCGCCGTGGGCATGCACCCGGTGACCGCGCACGGCTTCAATCTGGGTCTGGCCAGCCAGCATCGCCTGGCCGGCCTGCTGGCACAGCAGCAGGCGCGCGGTGGCGACATCGGTGATGCGGCGCTGCTTGCGCGTTACCAGCGCGGCCACCGGCTGGCCTCACGGCCGCTGTACGAAGCTACCAACGCCATTGCCAGCCTCTACACCGATGACCGCCCGCCGACGCGGCTGCTGCGCGCGGCGGGGCTGCGGCTGGCGCAGGGGGTTGGGCCGTTCCGCCAGGCCATTGCCCGTCACCTGACCCAGCGCGTGGCCTGAGGCTCAGGGCGAGGCAAGGACGCGGATCTGGCTCTCGTTGAACTCCACCACCTGGCCTGCGCGGATCTTGCAGGCCTTGCGCAGCTCCACTTCACCGTCGACCAGCACGAGCCCGTCACTGATCACCGTCTTGGCTTCACCACCGCTGGTCACCAGGTCGGCCAGCTTGAGCAGTTGTTTGAGTTCGACATAATCGCCGTCGAGGTCGAATTCCAGGATCTGCATGGAAACAGGGCGCCATCTGCAAAGGGCGCTCATTGTGCGCCAGCACGCGCCGCACGGGGAGGGGGCGACAACCTGTATGGGGCGTTCAGGCAGAATGGGTTATGATTCCGCTTTGATCGAGCAGCGCTCAGGGCACGCGATAGAAGGGCGCCCAAAGCGCGCATTCCTTTTTTTCATCGCCTGCCATGCTCGTGGCAGTGCCTGTGGAGTTCCCCAATGTCTCAAGAAACCCCGGCGCAGCTGCAGTTCGCGCAGCTTGGCCTGTCCGAGCCTGTCATGCACGCCGTCACCGCCATCGGCTACGAAACCCCGTCCCCGATCCAGGCCGCCACCATTCCGGCGATGCTGGAAGGGCGCGACGTGCTGGGCCAGGCCCAGACCGGCACCGGCAAGACCGCTGCCTTCGCCTTGCCGGTACTGTCCAACATCGACCTGCAGCAAAGCAAGCCCCAGGCGCTGATCCTGGCGCCGACGCGTGAGCTGGCCATCCAGGTCGCCGAAGCGTTCCAGTCGTATTCCTCGAAGATCCCGGGCTTCCGCGTGCTGCCGGTCTACGGCGGCCAGCCCTACGGGCAGCAGTTGTCGGCCCTGCGCCGTGGCGTGCATATCGTCGTGGGTACGCCCGGCCGCGTCATCGACCATCTGGACCGCAGCACCCTGGACCTGTCCGAGCTGAAAACGCTGGTGCTCGACGAAGCCGATGAGATGCTGCGCATGGGCTTCATCGACGATGTCGAAGCGGTGCTGAAGAAGCTGCCCGAGCAGCGCCAGGTTGCGCTGTTCTCGGCGACCATGCCGCCGCAGATCCGTCGCATCGCCCAGACCTATCTGCAGGACCCGGTGGAAGTCACCATCGCGGCCAAGACCACTACCTCGGCCAACATCCGCCAGCGTTACTGGTGGGTGAGCGGCATGCACAAGCTCGATGCGCTGACCCGCATCCTGGAAGTGGAGCCGTTCGATGCGATGATCATCTTCGCGCGGACCAAGGCTGGCACCGAGGAGCTGGCCGGCAAGCTGCAGGCGCGTGGTCTGGCGGCCGCAGCGATCAACGGCGACATGCAGCAGGCCCAGCGTGAGCGGACCATCGCCATGCTGAAGGAAGGCAAGCTGGACATCCTGGTGGCCACCGACGTGGCCGCCCGTGGTCTGGACGTGGAGCGCATCAGCCACGTGCTGAACTACGACATCCCGTATGACACCGAAAGCTACGTGCACCGCATCGGCCGTACCGGCCGCGCCGGCCGCAGCGGCGAGGCGATCCTGTTCGCCACGCCGCGCGAGAAGGGTATGTTGCGCCAGATCGAGCGTGCCACGCGCCAGCCGATCGAAGAAATGCAGCTGCCGACAGTCGAAGCAGTGAATGACACGCGGATCAGCAAATTCACTTCGCGCATCACCGAAACGCTGGAAGCCGGCGGTCTGGACTTCTACCGCCAGCTGCTGGAGCGCTTCGAGACAGAGAAAAACGTGCCGGCACTGGATATTGCCGCTGCGTTGGCCAGGATGCTGCAGGGCGATACTCCCTTCCTGCTGCAGCCGCCGGTGCGTGCTCCGCGTGAGGAGCGTGCCCCACGCGAGCGCTTCGAGCGTACCGAGCGACCTGAGCGGGGTCCGCGTTTCGAGCGCGGCCCGCGTGCTGAAGGTGAGGGTTACCAGGAGCGTCCGCGGCGCGAAGTGCCACCGCGTGGTGCCCCGGACCAGGGCATGGAAACCTTCCGTATCGAAGTGGGCCACACCCACGGCGTGAAGCCGGCCAACATCGTCGGCGCCATCGCCAACGAGGCAGGTCTGGAGAGCCGCTTCATCGGGCGCATCGACATCCACGAGGACTTCTCGGTACTGGACCTGCCGGTGGACATGCCGCAGGACGTGCTTTCGCACCTGAAGAAGGTGTGGGTATCCGGCCAGCAGCTGCAGATGCGTCGGGTCGAGCCGGGTGAGGACCTGAGCCAGGCCGCGCGTCCGTTCAAGCCGCGCTTCGGCAAGGGCGGTCCGGGTGGTCCGGGCGGTCCGCGCCGTGGGCCGGGAGGCCCGGGCGGTGACCGCGACAGCCGTCCGCCACGCCGCGATGGGTTCAAGCCGCGCGGCCCGCGCAGCTTCTAAGCGCAGCGCCGGCGCTGTCCGGCGGCAGTCAGCTGCAGCGAACGCCAGTCCTTTCGGGGCTGGCGTTTCGCGTTTTCACCGCGGCGGCATTTCTTCGCGCGGCGCTGACAAATCCCCCCCTACGCTGTCTGATGCGACAACAGGCCAGCACCGGTCGACTGATCGGATTCGGGGGGATCCATGATGGAAACCAGCGATACCGCGTCGTTGCAATACGTGCCCAAAGCGCGCGGTTTGAACCGGCGTCTGGCCCTGCTTACCGCCATCGCGTTGGCGCTGGTGGGTGTCTCGATCGTGGTGCAGGAAATCCAGGCGACCTCCACCGCATGGATCGTGGGGCAGAGCCACTGGTCGCGCGGGCAGCAGCGCGCCGTCGCGGCGCTGGAACGGTATGTGGACGATGGCCGCGAGGTCGACCTTGCCGAAGCCCGCAGTGCGCTGGCCATACCGCTGGGCGACATGCACGCCCGGCTCGCGCTCGAACAGGACCCGCCCGACACGGCCGCCGCGCGGACCGGGTTCCTCCAGGGCGGCAATGACCGCGGCGATATCAACCGTCTGATCCTTTCCTATCGCCATGGACGCGATCTTCCGGTGTTCCGTGCGTCCAGCAGGGTCTGGCAGCAAAGCGATGCCGGCCTGCTGGAGCTGCAGGCGATGGCCGATGACCTGGAGCAGGCAATGGCCATGACAGGGGTGCTGGACGAGGCCGACCGCCGTGGCTACCGGTTGCGCCTGCAGGCACTGGACAGCGAACTGCAGGCAAACGCCGCGGCCTTTTCGGCGGCCTTGCTGGACATGGCCGGGCTGGTGCGCCTGCTCACGCTGGCGGCCAGCGTGCTTTCGGTACTGGCGATCACGCTGGTGGCGATCCTGCTGGCACGGCGGGTGCGCATCGTCCACTTCGAGCAGGAAAGCCGGTTCCGCGCGGCGTTCCACCAGGCCCATGTGGGGATGCTCAAACTTGACCCGCATGGACAGGTGCTGGAGGCCAACCAGGCACTGGCCGACATCCTGCATATGCCGCACAGCGCGCTGCTGGCGTCCAATCTCGCGCAGCTGCTGGTGGAGGGCGAGATGGTCTTGAACCAGGACGGCAGCATTGACTGGCCGCGGCAGCTGCGGCCGAGCGAACTGCGCTTCCGGCGCAGCGATGGCGGCCTGATCTGGGGACGCTGGAGCGGTACGATCGTGCCTCATGGCCGGCGCGGCCATTCCGTGTTCGCCATCGTCGAGGACGTCAGCCAGACCCATGCTCTGGCGCGCGAGGTGGCCCACCAGGCCAGTCACGATCCGCTTACCGGCCTGGCCAACCGGCATGAGATCGAACAGCGGCTGGAGCGCGCGCTGTCGCAGCTGCGGGGCGAGGGCGGACTGCATGCGCTGTGCCACTTCAACCTGGATCATTTCAAACTGGTCAACGACAGCGCCGGGCACGCGGCCGGTGACGAGATTCTGCGTGTTTTCGCCGGGCACCTCAAAGCGGCGGTGCGCGAGAGCGACTGGGTGGGGCGGCTGGGGGCCGACGAGTTCGCGCTGTTCCTGGCCGGGACGACACAGGACGAGGCGCGCCGGGTAGCACAGCGGGTGATGGACACGCTGGGCCAGATCAGCCTGGCGCTCTCTCCGGAGGTGCCAACGGTGAGCTGCAGCGTCGGCGTACTGGAGTTCAGCGCAGATGCGCCGGACGTGAACTGGGTGCTGAGTGCGGCCGACAGCGCCTGCTACGCAGCCAAACAGGGCGGCCGCAACCGCGTGCACTGTTTCAACGAGAACCGCATGGCGGTGGCCGAGCGGCGTCAGGATGCCGCCCGTCTGCGCCGTGTGAGCCTGGCCATCGCCGAGGACCGTCTGGTGCTGTTCGCCCAGCGCATCGAGCACCCACGCATGCCCGGCTACCTGCATTACGAGGTGCTGGTGCGGCTGCGCGACACCGACGGAACGGTTCATGGGCCGGCTGAGTTCATCGCCGCAGTGGAGCGCTATGGCATGGGCATGGCGCTGGACCGCTCGGTGCTTTCGCTGCTGTTCCGGCATCTGCAGCAGTGCCCTGCGCACGTGAAGCAGCTCGGCCTGTGCAACGTCAACGTCTCGGCCCAGTCGATCACCGAGCCGGCGTTCCTGGCCTTTGTCAGCGATCTGCTGGAACGTAACCGCAGCATGGCCGGTCGCCTGTGCCTGGAGATCACCGAGACCGCGGTGATCCACAACCTGCCGCAGGCGCGTCGCTTCATCGACGCCGTGAAGGCACGCGGGTGCCGCATCGCGCTGGATGACTTCGGCTCGGGGCTGTCTTCATTCGGCTACCTGCGCGAGCTTTCAGCCGATCTGCTGAAGATCGACGGTGCGTTCGTGCGTGATATGGAGACCAACCCGGTCAGCCGGGCCACCGTGCGTGCGATCGCCGCACTGGGCCGAGAGCTGGACCTGCAGGTCGTGGCCGAGTGGGTGGAAACCGAAGCGGCGGCGCGCGCGCTGGCGGACATGGGTGTGCAGGGGCTTCAGGGCCATGCCATTGCATGGCCGCAGCCGCTTGAGGAGCTGATGGACGCAGGGCCGGGCCCAGAACGGCAGGCGCCGCCGACCGGCGTCGAGCCGCGATGGCGCGGCTGAGGCACCCTCCTGAAGTCGAGCAGCACCGCCGTCGCAGGACTGCGATAATCTGCGCAGACAATGGACGTCGCGCGATCCGCGTGTGCGCAGCAAGGGGCGGGTGGGCAGTGCAACGCTGGACAATCAGACGCGCAAGCGGAACCGCACTGGCCGTGCTGCTGGTGTTGGGCTGGCTGCTGATGGCCCCCTGCATCGTCAGTGCCGCGCCGCAGCCGGTGGACGACTACCTGCTGCTGGGCCAGGCCACCGACGAACCTACACCGCACCGTGCGTGCAACCCGGCCCAGCTGGGCGAGCGCCGGCAGACGCTGGTGATCCCGGCACCAACAGCGGGCTGGTCCGGTCAGCCGCAGGCGCTGGACGTGTTCAACGTGCTGGCCGGGGAGGTCGAGCTTTCCTACGCCGACCGGGATATCTGCGGCACCATGAGCGATGCGCGGACCCGCGACTCGCGCTTCCGCGCGGGAATCGGCATCGTCATCGTGCCGCCGGCGGGAAGTCACGATCCGCTGCGCGTCTCCTGGCCTGAGCCGCTCAAGAAGCGCTGGGGGCCGACGCTGCTGATGGGCGCGCCCAGCCCGGTCCAGCAGAACGACACCGCGCGCCTGCTGATCCGCGCAGCGTGCATCGCCGTGGCGTTGGCGCTGGCCCTGTCCGCGCTGATGGGCTATCTGAGTGCGCGTGATCGCGCGTTCCTGGGCTACGTCGGCGTGTGCACGGCCTTCGTGCTGTGGCAGTCAGTGCTCAGTGGTCTGAGCGGTTATCCCGAGCCGTGGCTGCCGGTGGCGTGGGCCACCGCCCCGTGGGTGGTAGGACTGACCGCTGTGGTGATGACGCTGTTCGTGCCGGTACTGTGGTGGCTCAACGGCGGGCTGCGGCTCTGGCCGGCCTCGCGGCGGGTGCTGCGTGGCCTGGCCGTGGCGCTGCTGGCACCGCTGCTGGTGGTGCCATCGATGGGCTGGGGGGCGCTGGGCTGGGCGGCCGACGTGCTGGAAGCGGTGTACATGGTGGGCTGTGGCGTGTGCCTCGGCACGGGCCTGTGGGCCTGGAGCCGCGGTGATCGTTGGGCCAGCGTCGGCCTGCTGGCGCTGCTGCCGTTCCTGCTGATGATCGTGGCCGATCTGCTGGCTGCACGCTGGCTGCTTGCCTACCGTGTCGAGCTGCTGCAGGTTTCGGTGACCTGGCTGCTGATGATGGCCGCCTACGCGCTTAACCAGCGGCTTGGCCAGCTGCGCGCCCAGCGTGATGAGCTGCGCCAGCTGGCCGACACCGATGTGCTGACCGGGCTGGGCAACCGCCGCGCCGGCCTGCGTCAGCTGGCCAGCCGCCTGCAGTCCGCTGGCGATGGACGGCCGCTGGTGGTGGGTTTTCTGGACATCGACCTGTTCAAGGACATCAATGATCGCCACGGTCACGACATCGGCGATGCCGTGCTGATCGCCGTGGCCGAAGCCCTGCGCAGCTGCATGCGCGGGCGGGAGGATGTATTCCGCATGGGCGGCGAGGAGTTTCTGCTGCTGTTGCCGGGCTGCTCGCGGCAGCAGGCTGCACTACGCCTGGAGCGGGTGCGCCAACGCGTTTCCGAAGCGGCGGCAGGCCTGCAGGTTGAAGGTCTGGTCATCACCGCCAGTATCGGCTTGGCACAGTGGCGACCGGGCAGCGATGACCTGGCCGCACTGCTGCGCCGGGCCGATCACGCGATGTACGCGGCCAAGCGCGCCGGTCGCGACCGGGTAATGGACGGCGAGCAGCTGGAGGCGATTCCGCCGCGGGCGACTGCCGCTCAGCCGGCCGATGCCGGATAATGGCGGCATGACCACCCGACTCAACAAATACATCGCCGAGACCGGCTTCTGTTCCCGCCGTGAGGCCGATCGTCTGATCGGCGAACGCCGCGTCACCGTCAATGGCACGCCGGCCGGCACCGGTGCCGTTGTCGGCGAAGAAGACCAGGTGCTGGTCGACGGCCAGCCGCTGCGCGCGCGCCAGGCCGCCCGGCCCGGCGCGCGCCGCCATGTGTACATCGTGCTTAACAAACCGGTGGGGGTGACCTGCACCACCGAGAGCGCGGTCAAGGGCAACATCGTCGACTTCGTCGGTCATGAACAGCGCATCTTCCCGATAGGCCGGCTGGACAAGGATTCCGAAGGTCTGATCCTGATGACCAGCAATGGCGACATCGTCAACCAGATCCTGCGTGCCGAGAATGGTCACCAGAAGGAGTATCTGGTTGCGGTCAACAAGCCGGTCACCGATGAGTTCCTGCGCGGCATGGCGCGCGGCGTGCGCATCCACGACCAGATGACCCTGCCGTGCCGCACCTCGAAGCTGGCAAAGTTCGGCTTCCGCATCACCCTGCAGCAGGGCTTGAACCGGCAGATCCGCCTGATGGCGGCCGCGTTCGGGTTCCGCGTCACCCAGCTGCGCCGCGTGCGCATCGACAACATCAAGATTGGCGCGCTCAAGCCTGGCCAGTGGCGCAACCTGACTGAACAGGAACTGCGCGGACTGCTCCCGAACCAGCAGAACTGGTAACGTCAGAGGCCAGGGCAGCGTCGCGCCTGTTCGCCGCTGCCGACCTCACTGACTGCAGGAAACGCCGCTGGATGATCCGTCCCGAAAACCCCGCCAACGAGGCCCAGCGCCTGCAGGCGCTGTACCGTTACCGGATTCTCGACTCGCAGAAGGAGCGCTCCTTCGACGACCTGGTGACCATTGCCAAGGCGGTCTGTGGGACCTCGATGGCAGCGGTCACCCTGGTGGATGTCGAGCGCCAGTGGTTCAAGGCGATGCATGGCGTCGAGGCCGCCGAGCTCCCGCGCAGCGAGTCGATGTGCGGCCACGCCATCCTGCAGCCGCAGGAAGTAATGGTGGTCGAGGATGCACGGCAGGATCAGCGCTTCCATGACAACCCGGTGGTCGTGGGCGAGCCGCATATCCGTTTCTATGCGGGCGCGCCGCTGCTGAGCAGCGACGGCATGGCGCTGGGTACGCTGTGCGTGTTCGACCCGCGCCCGCAGCATCTGCAGCCGGCGCAGACCGAAGCCCTGGTTGCTCTTTCGCGGCAGGTCATGGTGGTCATGGAACTGCGCCGGTTTGCGCTGGACATCCAGCAGCACATGCTCGAGCGCGATGACTACCAGCGCCTGCTGACCGAGTACCACGAGGTGCTGCTGGCCCAGAACGCCGACCTCACCGAGCAGAGCCGCACCGACGCCCTGACCGGCCTGCCGAACCGGCGGGCGATGGCGGCGGCGCTGGAGGCGGCGGTAGGCGATGCCGAAGGCCAGTCGCGCCCGACCAGCGTGGCCCTGCTGGATATCGACCATTTCAAACGCATCAACGACGTGCACGGACATGCCACCGGCGACCGCGTGTTGGCTGAGCTGGGCGCGGTGCTGCGCACGCATTCTGCTGGGCGCGGCCTGGCCGCGCGGTATGGCGGGGAAGAGTTTCTGGTGCTGATGCCTGATACCGACGTCCGCGCAGCTGAACTGCAGTGCGAGTTGCTGCGGCGGGCGGTGGAGTCATTGGCGCTGGGTTTCCCGGTCACGGTCAGCGCCGGGGTGGCGATGCACCATGCAGGCCACAGCATCGACCAGACGCTGCAGCGTGCCGACGCCGCGCTGTACCGGGCCAAGGCCAGCGGCCGCAATCGCGTGGAGCGGGCGGTCGATTGAGAGGTAGGTGACGACCGTTGGTCGTCACCTACCAGGGCAGCGCGTGCTGCGGCGGGCGGTCACCTGCCAGGCAGGCGATCAACCGCCCGCCGCGGGCAACGCTGCCGGGCGGCGCCGGTGCAGCAGCGGGTGCAGGAACACGGCGCCGATGATGATGGCTACGCCGAGATAGAAACGGGCGCTGACTTCGTGCTGTTCGCCGAGCAGCACGATGGCCAGCAGCACGGCGTATACCGGCTCCAGATTGGTGACCAGCTGCACGGTGTAGGCGCTGAGGTGGCGCAGCGCCACCAGCGCCAGTGCAAAGGGCAGCAGGGTGCAGGCCCCTGCAAGCAGGAGCAGCAGCAGGCCGTCGTGCAGGTCGGGCAGCACCCATAGCGGGCTGGCCAGCGCGGGCAGCAGCAGCGGCAGTGCCGGTGCCAGCAGGGTCAGCGCCAGCGTACCGGCACCGAGTTCAAGCGCGGTCACGGTCAGCGGATCAGCGTGACTGACCATGCGCTTGTTGAGCGAGCCGAACACCGCCACCAGCAGCGCCGACATGGCACCGACCAGTACGCCGATGCGCATGCCGTCGGGTACGCCACCGACCACCAGCGCAACCCCGGGCAGCACCGCCAGCCCGAAGGCCAGCTCGCGCAGCTGGAACGGCCGCTTGGCCACCCAAGGCTCGATGATCGAGGTGAACACCGGCGCCAGCGCAATGCAGGTCGCCGCCACCGAGGCATTGGCCAGCTTGACCGCACCGTAGAAGGTCAACCAGTGCAGCGCCACCAGCACACCGATGCCCGCGTAGCCGGCGATCACCGCAGGCGGCAGGGCGCGCAGCCCGCGCCAGACCCGTGGCAGCAGCGCCAGCATTGCCACGACCAGCAGCATGCGCCACCACACCAATGGCAGCGCGGGCAGGGTGATCAGTTTGCCGAGGATGGCGGTGATCCCCCACAGCAGGACACAGAAGTGGATCTGCAACAGCGCTTTGCGGGTATCGGGGGTGCTCATCGGCGCTATTGTGCGCGGCGCGCCCGGGTTCGGGTAGTGCCGTCACTACCGGCAGGGGCGGCGACACAGTGGAGTGGTTACCATCGGCAATCACCCGGCAGTGGGCAACGCGCTGCCTCTTTCCCGCTGGAGACCTGTTTGATGAAGACCTGGATTGGAGGCGCGATGCTGATGGCCTGCGCACTGACCGTGGAGGCGGCGCCGCCGTCCAACGCTGCGCCGCTGGAGCAGCTGGACCGCACCGTGGAAGCGGTTCGCCGCCAGTTCGACGTACCCGGCATCGCGGTGGCCGTGGTCAAGGACGGGCAGGTGGTGCTGGCAAGAGGATGGGGTGTACGTGAGCTGGGAAGGTCCGAACCGGTGGACGCCGACACGCTGTTTGCCATCGCGTCCAACACGAAGGCCTTCACTGCCACCTCGCTGCAGCTGCTTGCCGAGGATGGCAGGCTGAAGATGGACGACAAGGTGATCGATCACCTGCCGTCGTTCCGGATGTCCGATCCCTACGTCACCTCACAGATGACGATCCGTGACCTGCTCTCGCACCGCAGCGGTCTGAGTCTGGGCGCGGGGGACCTGCTGTTCTGGCCAACCACCACCTACAGCAACGCCGAGGTGGTCCAGCGGCTGGGCCAGGTGCCGCTCAAGGGCGGCTTCCGCGAGCGCTACGCCTACGACAACATTCTCTACGCGGTCGCCCAGCAGGTGATCGAGCAGGTCTCCGGCATGAGCTACCAGCAGTTCCTGCAGGTACGCATCTTCGACAAGGTGGGCATGGAGGGCACGCGCTACAACGCCGACCACCTCCAGCCCGGCGACAAAGCCGCCGTGGGTCACGCGCGCTATGATTTCAAGGAACTGCGCTCGGTTGCACCGCTGACCTGGTCCAACAACGCCGGCGCCGGCGGCATCTATTCCAGCGCACATGACATGGCACGCTGGATGCAGGTGCAGTTGGCGAATGGGCTGCTGGCCGATGGCACGTCGTTGTTCAGTCCGGACGCGCAGCGGCAGATGTGGCAGGTACTGACCCCGCAGACGGTGGCCGAGCCGAGCGTGCCGGAGCTGCGCCCGGCGCGGCCCAATTTCGCCGGCTACGGCGAGGGCTGGAGCCTGAGCGATTTCCGGGGGCAGAAGCTGGTCTGGCATACCGGCGGCTGGCCGGGCATGGTCTCGCGGCTGACCCTGGTGCCCGAACAGAATCTGGGTGTGGTGGTGCTGACCAACCAGGAGGTGGGCGCGGCGTTCAACGCGATCACCCTGAGCGTGCTTGACGCCTATCTGGGCGCGGCGCCGCACGACTGGGTGGACGCCTATGCCAAGGCCGTGGCCAAGGCAGAACAGCGCGCCGACGAAGGCTGGGCCCGTCATGTGGCCGAGCGCGATGCACGGTCGCGTCCGTCGCTGCCGCTGGCCGGCTATGCCGGCAACTACCGTGATCGCTGGTATGGCGACATGCAGGTCAGCGTGGACGGCAGGCAGCTGCGCCTGCAGTTCGCCCGCACCGCACAGCTGCGCGGGCGCCTTGAACACTGGCAGCACGATACCTTCATCGTGCGCTGGGACGACCGCTCGCTCAATGCCGACGCCTTCGTGAACTTCAGCCTCGATCCGGATGGCAAGGTGCGCGATGTGCGGATGCAGGCGATCTCCGACCTGACCGATTTCAGCTTCGACTTCCAGGATCTGCTGTTCGTGCCCCAGCGCTGAGCGACGGTGCCGGGCGATACCCGGCACCACAGCGTCTGCACCGGCGGCATGGGACAATGAGCTGATACATGCCGTGAGACCGTGCGATGTTCCGATGGTTTGAATCCCTGATCCCGGTGTTTCCACCGTTGGATCCACGCATGCCGCCGCGCAGCGTCACCCGTTTCTACCTGCACTACCTGCGACCGGTCTGGCCGGTGCTGCTGGCCACGCTGGTGGCCGGCCTGCTGCTGGCGCTGGTGGAAGTGGCGATGTTCGACTTCCTCGGCCGCATCGTCGACATGGTGGCCGAGCAGCCCGGCGCCGGTTTCTTCCAGCGCCACGCCGGTGAACTGCTGTACATGCTGGCCATCTGCGTGCTGGCCCGGCCGCTGCTGGTAGCGGTGCACAATCTGCTGGTCAACCAGGCCATCGTGCCTGGGCTGAGCAACCGCTCGCGCTGGCTGATGCACAACTATGTCGTGCGGCAGAGCCTGGGTTTCTTCCAGAACGATTTCGCCGGCAGCATGGCCAACCGGGTGATGCAGACCGGCACCTCCCTGCGTGAGTCAGCCGTGCAGATGGTGGATTCGCTCTGGTACATCCTGGTCTATACCGGCACCGCACTGGTGCTGTTCGCGCAGGCCGACTGGCGCCTGATGGTGCCCCTGCTGGTGTGGATGCTGGCCTATGCGGTGATCATGGTGTACTTCGTACCACGGGCCAAGGAGCGCGCCTGGGTCGCTTCGGAGGCCCGCTCCAAGGCGATGGGGCGCATTGTCGATGGCTACACCAACATCCCCACGCTCAAGCTGTTCGCGCAGGGCGGGCGCGAGCAGGCCTACGTGGCCGAGGCCATCGAGGAGCTTGCGGTCAAGCATCGGCGGCAGACCCGCATCACCACCAGCATGGACCTGACCATTTCCATCGTGAACGGGCTGCTGATCGCCAGCACCTGCGGTCTGTCGCTGTGGCTGTGGAACGCGGGCAACATCAGTGTGGGCGCGATCACGCTGGCGACCGGTCTGGTGATCCGCATCCACAACATGTCCGGCTGGATCATGTGGACGATCAACGGCATCTTCGAGGATATCGGCACGGTGCAGGATGGCATCACCACCATTTCCCAGCCGTTGACCGTGCAGGACCGCGAAGATGCCGTGGCGCTGCAGGTCCACGCTGGCGGCATCACCTTCGAGGACATCCACTTCCATTACGGCAAGCGGGGTGGGGTGATCGCCGGACTCGACCTGGTGGTACGGCCGGGTGAGAAGATCGGCCTGGTGGGCCCGTCCGGCGCCGGCAAGTCGACCCTGGTCAACGTGCTGCTGCGCCTGTACGACCTGGAGAGCGGTCGCATCCGGGTGGACGGGCAGGACATCGCCGGGGTCACCCAGCAGAGCCTGCGCCAGCAGATCGGCGTGGTCACCCAGGACACCTCGCTGCTGCATCGCTCGATCCGCGACAACCTGCTGTATGGCCGACCTGACGCCACCGACGCGCAGCTGCAGGCAGCCGTTGCCAAGGCCCGCGGGGAGAGCTTCATCGACAGTCTGGTCGACGGTCAGGGGCGTCGCGGCTATGACGCGCATGTCGGCGAGCGCGGGGTGAAACTGTCCGGCGGCCAGCGCCAGCGCATTGCCATCGCACGCGTGCTGCTCAAGGATGCGCCGATCCTGGTGCTGGACGAAGCCACCTCGGCGTTGGACTCGGAAGTGGAAGCCGCGATCCAGGACAGCCTGGATGAGCTGATGGAAGGCAAGACGGTGATCGCCATCGCCCATCGCCTGTCGACGATCGCGCGCATGGACCGGCTGGTGGTGATGGACCAGGGCCGGATCGTGGAGACCGGCAGCCATGCCGAGCTGATCGCCGCCGGGGGGCTGTATGCGCGGTTGTGGGCGCGCCAGACCGGCGGCTTCGTCTCCGCTGGCTGACGTGCTTCGGCTACAGGCGGAACACCGGTAGAGCCGACCCCACGGTCGGCTGCTGTCCGCTCAGATCGCGCTGGCGCTGTAACGGCAACGGCCCGGTTGCCCGGGCCGCTGCGGCAGTGTGGTTACTCGATCGGCTGGTCGAGCATCAGCTGGCGGGCGAAACGCACCGGCGGTGCGCCGTAGGACAGCATCTGGTCGTGGTAGGCCTTCAGGTTGAAGTTCGCGCCCTGCTTTTCCTGTACGGCCTTGCGGGTGTCGAAGTGTTCCTGCGCGCCGACGAAGTAGGTCGGCAGCTGCGCGGAGGTCAGCTGGGCGCGCACCCACTTGCCCGCCGCTTCGCTCTCCTGCTGGAAGGCGTCGTGGGTCATCAGGTGCATGGCCTGCTCGCGGCTCCAGTTGTCCACGTGCACACCCTGGTCGAGAATCGCGTTGGAGATGGTGCGCAGATAGAACTTCAGCTGCACCAGATGGAACAGCGGGTCGTTGTCCAGATAACCCTGCTCCTGCATCATGCGCTCGGTGTAGACCGCCCAGCCTTCGGCGAACAGACCCGAGCGCAGCACAGCGCGCAGGGTGGAGGGGAACTTGGCCGAGTGCCAGCCTTCCAGGTAATGCCCCGGCGTGCCTTCGTGGATGCTGAGCAGGTGGATCATGCGCGAGTTGTACTCACGCAGGAACGAGTCGACCTGCTGGTCATTCCAGTCGTCCGGGATCGGCGACACCGCGTAGAAGGTCTTCAGGTTCTTGTCCAGCGGACCGGGCGAGTCGCAATACGCAACCGCGACGCCACGCTGGAATTCAGGCATCAGGATGATGTCCACCGGCGCGTCCGGCAGGGTCATCAGGTCATGGTCGCGGACGAAGGCGGTGGACTGGTCCAGCGCGGCCTTCGCATCGTCCACGACCTTGTCGCGGGCCGGCTTGTCGGCGTAGGCCAGCTCAAGCGCGGCTTCGATGGCGGTCTGCTGCTGTGCATCGGTCGGCTCGGCCGGCATCGCAGGTGCGCCCGGCTTGTCCTTGAGCACGGTCTGGGCGATGCCATACATGTCCTTTCGCACGCGGGTCAGCTCGGCACGCGCGCGCTCGCCGATCTCCTGCCGCGACAGCGAGGAGTTCAGCGCGAACTTCAGCTTCTGGTCGTACAGCTGCGCGCCGATGCGGAACTCGCCCTTGGCGTTGGGCACCAAGGTCCCGTCCAGCCATGCCTGCTGTTCCTCCACCGCCTTCTTCAGGCCCTCGATGGCTGCCTGCAGGCGCTGCTGATCGGCCTGCGGCAGCTCGCCGACATGCGGGGTGATGAAGGTATCGACGATGCTCAGGATGCCGCGGTTCTGCTTGGCCACGGTCTCGGCATGGATCTTCGGTACGCGGGCCGGGTCGAGGTTGGCGCGGGCCTGGGCGAAGATCGCCGGAATCTTTTCCATGCGCTCGGTGGCCGACTTCAGGCGCTCGGGCAGCGGCGCGAACTCACGCGCCATCAGCCCGTAGATCGCACTGCCGGCCAGGCCGTTGTACATCTGCGGGTCCCACTGCGCCGACTTGAGCACCTCGGCGTTCCAGATTTCCGACTGCAGCTGGTTGCGCAGGATCGCCGCATCGACCTGGTTCTCGCGGCCCAGCCGGGCGACCTCAAGTTTGTCCAGGTCGGCCAGCAGCGCCGTGTAAGCGGCCAGTGTGGCCTGCTGGCCCTCGGCGCTGAGGTCGTCGATCTGGCCGTCATAGCGGTGGTCACCGATCTGCGTGGCGCTCACCGGCGAATGCTGCATCCAGGTGTCCAGTGCACGCTTGGACAGCTCGGCAAAGGCGGCATCGGCGGTGGCCTCACCGGCCTGGCCGGTGGCCGCCGGCGCATTGCTCGTCGTGTCGGCAGGCTGGCAGCCGGCAAGCGCGGCAAGCAGGGCAAGGCTGAGAAGGTGAGGGCGCATCCGCATTCCTGTTACTGGGGCAAAGGGCGAGCATAGGCGCTCGCCGTGGCAAAGTCCCCCTGCCAAAGGATTACCATGGGCAGCCCGCCCGCCAGGGCAACACCGGAGAAGGATGGCATGCGGCTACACGGACGTGGGTTTTTTGCGGCGCAAAACGGCTGGCTGCTGGCGCTGATGGTGTGCATGCTGGCCGGCTGTGCTGCGCCGGGCGGTCACGAGGCGGCTTCCGGTGCGGGCGCTGCGGCCGAAGCAGTGGCGGCGCCGGAAGGGACCTATCTGGCCTATGAGCACGACGTGCGCGTGCAGTTGCCGGGCGCTGACATCACATCGCGCTTGCAGGCCCTGGCGCAGGCCTGTCAGCAGGCCCGCTTTGGTGACTGTGCGGTGCTGCAGATGGGTCAGGAGGGCGGCCAGTACCCCTCTGCCAGCATCCGGATGCGGCTGGCACCGGCAGCGGTAGAGCCGCTGGTGGCATTGGCCGGGGACAACGGGCGGGTGGCAGCGCGCAGCACCCAGGCCGAAGACCTTGCCCCGCAGGTCAATGACACCCGGCTGGCCCAGCAGCGGTTGAAGAACGAGCACGCCACACTGATGGGGTATCAGCAGCGTCGCGACCTTGCTGTCGCCGACCTGCTGTCCATCTCGCAGCGTCTGGCCGAACTCGAAGCCCAGATGCAGCAGGCCGATCAGCAGGCGGCGCAGCAGCGTCGCCGGATCGACACGCAGCTGCTCAGCGTGCAGTTGCAGACGCCGGCAGGTGAAAAAGGGCGCAGTGAAATCGGTGATGCCCTGCGGGAGTCAGGTGCGGTCTTTGCCGCTTCGGTGGCCTTCGTGATCCGTGCCGTTGCCGCGCTTGTACCGGTGCTGGTGGTCGGTGGCTTGGCAGGCTGGATCGGCCTGCGGCTGTGGCGCCGACGTCGGCGCCAGCGCGGCTGACCGCCGAAACGGGGACAAGCCAGTGCCGTGGTCAGCCACGGCACCGGACCGGCTCAACCCTCGTCGGTCTCGTATTCGACGAACACGTCCAGCTCCAGCGCCAGTTCCTGCACGGCATCGCGCACTTTCTGCGCGGTATGGTTGTTGCCGACTTCCACTTCCAGTTCGTGCGTGCCCGGACCGATGTCGTCGGACAGGCCGGCCGAACTGGAGTCGTCGTCATCCATGTGCGGCATCAGGTCGTCGGTTTCCTCGACGTGTTCGATGCCTTCCAGGCTCAGCAGCAGGTCGCTGATGGCACGGGCATCGTCTTCGCTTCCAGTGATTCGCAGTCGCAGCATGGCCATGGGGGAATCCTCGTTGACGTGCATTGCAGCCTAGCCAGCGGCAGGCAAAGACGGAGTGATGGCAGGCATGCCAGTGCTTGTCGCGGTGGCGCGTACAGGCGATGCTTGTTGACCGGTGGAGGAAAGTGACGATGCGGACGGGTCAGGCAGCAGGGGTGAGAACGTGGGCATGAGCACGCTGCCGACCGGGACGATGCGTGACTGGCGCACACCGATCGAGCTCACCCTGCTCGGTGCCATCTGGGGATGTTCGTTTCTGTTCATGCGTGTAGCGGTTCCATCGTTCGGCCCCTATGCGCTGGTGGAAGTACGGCTGGTGCTGGGTGCGCTGGTCCTGTTGCCGTTCCTGTGGGTGGCACGCGCGCAGTTTCCGGCGCGGCGCTGGCTGTGGCTGGCACCGATCGGGCTGGTCAACTCGGCTGTACCCTTCCTGCTGTTCGCGTGGGCCGCGGCGCGTGCACCTGCGGCCATCGGCGCGATCTGCAACGCGATGACGGTGCTGTTTGCTGCGCTCATCGCGTTCCTGTTCTTTGGCGAGAAGATCGGCCTGCGCCGTGCGGGTGCGCTGCTGGTCGGCTTTGCCGGGGTCGTCGTACTGGCGACAGCCAAGCTGACCGGCTTCAGTATCGGCACCGCGGTGCTGGCCGGTGCATTGGCGTCCCTGCTCTACGGCCTGGGCGTCAATCTGGTCAAGCGGCACATGACCGGCCTGCCGTCGGCCGCCGCTGCGGCCGCGACCCTGGGGTGTGCGTCGTTGTGGATGCTGCCACTGGCGCTGGTGCATTGGCCCACGGCACCGGTACCGGTCAACGCATGGGCCTGCGCCGTGGCGCTGGGAGTGGTCTGCACCGGCCTGGCTTTCCTGATGTTCTACCGCCTGATCGGACGGATCGGTCCGGCGCGTGCGTCCACGGTGACCTATCTGGTGCCGCTGTTCGGTGCGGCCTTTGCGTGGTTTTTCCTGGATGAGCCGTTGACGCTGCAGATGCTGGTGGCGGGCGCGCTGATCCTGGGCAGCGTGGCGGTAAGCCAGAAAGCTGCGTAGAGCGGGGCTCTGCCCCGCTGCATCCATCACACAGCGGAGCTCTGCCCCGCTGCGCGACGGTAGGGCGGCTCAGCGCACCGGCACCGGAATATTGCACAGGTCGATATGCCCGGCCGGGCGTTTGTAGAAATCATCGACCCGGTTGCGCCGCGCTTCGACCGTGTCGGCGAAGGTGCGGCTGTCGGTGCGCAGCACCTGGATCGCGGTGCGCTCGGCCACAGGGACCTCGCTGGCGCGACGGATCGAGGTGATCGGCGTGCGCTGGGACGGGTCGGCATAAAAGCCCATCGGCGCTGGACCGCGTGGCAGCGCGCTGAGCAGCTCCATGCCCTGCAGCACGCGGCCGACCACGGTGATGTTGCGGTCCAGCTGGCGTGGCGACTGCCCCGTCACCACATACAGCTCGGCGCCGATGCTGCTGTCCTCAGCGTTGTTGCGTCCGGCGCCGAGCGTACCGTAACAGTGGGCCAACCAGGCCTTGCCTGCCTTTGGGTCTTCGCCGACGGCAAAGCCATCGACAAAGCCGGTACGCGGTGCCCAACCGTCGTGATCAGGCAGGGCGGTGATGGCCAACCCCTTGCTGCTGCGCTCGAACTCGGCCGGCAGTGCGCGCTCGGCCGAGCCCAGCGGCTTGGCGCGCTGCGCATCGTCGGCCTCAGGGTCACCGAACTGGACCACGAAGTTGTCCTGTACCCGGTAGATGCTGGTGCTGTCCCAGAAGTGCTCGGCGGCCAGGGTCTGGATGTTGGCGACATGGCGCGGGGCGAACTGCGGCGCCAGTTCGATGATCACCCGGCCTGCCGGCAGGTCCATGTAAAGCAGGTTGGCAGGGTCCGGCGTGCGCCAGTCGCCGTCGGCAGAGGCGGCCAGTATCTGCTGCACACTGCGGTAGGGCTTGGCCGCTTCCGCGGTAGCAGGCAGCAGGCAGGCGAGGGCCAGGGCGGTCAGGGCAAGGCGTTGGCTGGGCATGGCGGCGCCGGAATGGAGTGGTTGCTGATTCTGCGTGAACGCGCAGCGGTGCGCTACGCCGGCCGACAGGGTGACTAACGACACATCCGCTATAGCGGAGTTCGCACTACTGTTCACTTCAACGTAGCGGAGTGCGGCCGTGGTCGATGACGATGTCCACCTGAAGAAGTTCCAGAAAGAGCTCAGTGCCGGCACGGTCTCGCTGGCCTTGCTGGCGGTGCTGGCCCAGGCCGGTGAGCCGCTGTACGGCTATCTGATCGCCAAGGAACTGGAGCGGACAGGGCAGGGCGTGCTCAGCGGCAAGCAGAGCGCCCTGTACCCGGTGCTGCGCAACCTGGAAGCAGCCGGCCTGCTGGAGAGCCACATCGAGCCCTCCAGCAGCGGTCCGCCGCGTCGCTACTACCGCATCAACAACCGTGGTCGGGAGGTTCTGACGCAGTGGCGCCAGGCCTGGCAGGCCACTCGAGATTCCGTCGATTCCGTGTTGGAGGGGATACCACAATGAATGCCTTGAATCCGCCCGCTGCTGGCCTGCCCATCACAATCGGCGAGTACCTCGCACAACTGCGCGCGGCCCTGCATGATGCCGACCCGGCCATGGTGCAGGACGCCCTGTATGACGCTGAGGAGTACCTGCGCTCGGAGCTGGCCGCGCACCCGGGCCGCAGCGAAGCCGAGGTGCTGGCCGACGTGGCTGGCAGCTACGGTGCCCCGGAAGAAGTGGCCGACATCTACCGCGAAACCGAAGTCACCGTGAGCCGGGCGCTGCGCACGCCCAGTGCGGTGACCCGATCGAGTGCTGGCCGCCCAACGGCTGCGGCAAGCGCCGCGCCGACCATCTCCCCCGTGGGTGCGCCGGCGACAGCGGCCATGGCGGGCGACGCACTGCCGGTGCAGCGCTCGGCGCTCGCGCGTTTCTTCGGCGTGGCGCTGGACCCGCACACCTATGGCGCCCTGTTCTACATGCTGCTGTCGCTGGCCACCGGTATTTTCTTCTTTACCTGGGTGGTCACCGGCCTGTCGCTGTCGGTGAGCCTGATGATCCTGATCATCGGCATCCCGGTGGCGGTGCTGTTCTTTGGCTCGATCCGTGGCCTGTCGCTGCTGGAAGGGCGGCTGGTGGAAGTGCTGCTCGGTGAGCGCATGCCGCGGCGACCGCTGTATGCCGACCGCAGCCGCGGCTGGATGCAGCGCATCGGCGACATGTTCACCGACGGCCGCACCTGGCTGACCATGCTTTACTTCCTGCTGATGCTGCCGCTGGGCATCGTGTACTTCACCATCGCCGTCAGCCTGCTGTCGATCTCGCTGGTGCTGGTCTGGGCTCCGGTTGCCGCGCTTGTCACCCAGGGTGGGCTGTACCCGGGCGTGTTCATCAACGGCGAGCAGTTCATCCCGGTGTGGTTCACCCCGCTGTTTGCGGTGATCGGGGGGCTGATGCTGTTCGCCACGCTGCACCTGGCGCGCGCCGTGGGCCGGCTGCACGGTGGCATCGCCAAGCACCTGCTGGTGCGGCTGTAAGTACCCGCGGCATGGCAACGATGCCGTGCTGCGCATGACGGACGAGCGGGGCATGGCCCCGCTTGATCCACAGCTCCGTTCAGGCCTTGCGGCGCAGCGGCGTGACGTTGCTCTTGCGTTTGAGCCTGGCCGCGGGCGCTTCGGCATGGGCGGCGAAGAAGTCGCGCACCTTGGGGTACACCACCTCGCGCCAGCGTCGCCCACTGAAGATGCCGTAGTGGCCAGCGCCCTCGACGATGAAATGCTCGCGGCGCCCAGGCGCGATACCGGTGCACAGGGCCTGCGCCGCTTCGGTCTGGCCCCGTCCGGCAATATCGTCCAGCTCGCCCTCGATGCTGAGCAGCGCGGTGTCGCGGATCGCCGACGGGTCCACCTTCTCGCCGTTGACCACCCACTCGCCACGCGGCAGCAGGAAGTCCTGGAACACCACCGAGATCGTGTCCAGGTAGTACCGCGCCGGCATGTCCAGCACGGCGTTGTACTCGTCGTAGAAACGGCGGTGCGCGTCGGCGTCTTCCAGGTCGCCCTTGACCAGGTCGGTATAGAAATCCCAGTGCGAACTGAAGTGGCGGCTGGGGTTCATCGACAGGAAGCCGGCGTGCTGCAGGAAGCCCGGATAGACCCGGCGTCCTGCGCCCGGGTAACCGGCCGGGACGGTGTGGATGACGTTGTGTTCGAACCAGGACAGCGGATTCTGCGTGGCCAGGTTGTTCACCGCAGTGGGGCTGCAGCGCGCATCGATCGGGCCACCCATCATCACCAGCGAGCGCGGCGTGGGCTCGCCACGGCTGGCCATCAGGGACACTGCGGCCAGTACCGGCACGGTCGGCTGGCACACGCTGACCACGTGCAGGCGCTCGACGCCGAGGTGGCGGATGAACTCCTGGATGTAACCGATGTAGTCGTCCAGGCCGAACTCGCCCTCGCCGATGGGCACCATGCGCGCGTCCACCCAGTCGGTGACGTAGACACGATGATCGCGCAGCAGCGTGCGCACGGTATCGCGCAGCAGGGTTGCGTGGTGGCCCGACAATGGTGCAACGACCAGCACGAACGGCTGGTTGAGCATGGTGTGCAGCTGGTCGGCTTCGTTGCTGTGGCGCTTGAAGCGCAGCAGCTTGCAGAACGGCTTGCTCACTTCCTCATGCACCACGATCGGCACGCGCTCGCCGTCGACGTCGATTTCGTTGATGCCCCACTCCGGCTTTTCGTAATCCTTGCCGATGCGGTGGAACAACTCGTTGACCGCCGCCAGCTGGTCAGCCCCCGGCATCTGCGACCACCAGTGGCCGGGCGTATTGAAGAAGCGGGCGTTGGCCTGCGCCTGATGCACCCAGGGGGCGAGCAGGTTGCGGGTCAATTCGTGCAGTTGATAGAGCATGATGAGCCAATATGTATGGTCATATGTTGCCGCGCAGCATAACCCATCCCCACGGGGCGTAGGTTAAGTGGCATCACAGCTCAGCGGCCGGCCTGCTCCAGGTTCGAGGTCTGGTCGGCCAGCGCCGGGCCCAGCCACAGGTGCGAGCCCACGCTGCGCAGGCCATGCCGCGCCAGCTCGCGGCGGTACCAGCGCGCCGGGCGGGACTGGAACCCCTCGTGATCGCCCTCGAACGCATCCTCGGCGGCAAAGGTCTCCAGGAACGCCACGCCGCCGGTCATCTCGGCCAGGCCGGCCAGCCCCGCGCGCAGCTCGCGATCGGGCACGTAGTGCATGACATCCGAGCACACCAGCAGGTCCACCGGCGCGCACGGCCGCAGCCAGGCGAAATCACCAAAGGCGGCCAGATGCAGGTTGCGGGTACGGCCATAGCGGCGCACCGCGTATTGGCTGCTGTCAAAGCCGAGATACTGCAGCTTCGGCCGCAGCTTCAGCAGGGGGGCACGCCAGGCGCCTTCGCCGCAGCCGATGTCGAGCACGCTGCGCACAGGGCGCTCCAGGTAGTACTCGGCACTGGCCACCGCGAGGGCGACCTTGCGCGCCAGCCGCGCGGCTCCGCCGATGTCGGCGCGGCGGTACCAGCGTTGGAAGTAGGCGGCGTCGTAGATCTTGTCCATGCGGGGAATGCAGTACTGAAAACAGCGGCCATGCTAAGCGATGGGGGCCGGTGACGGGCGGTTGCGGTGCGCGCGCCGGCCGGATCGGTGAGAATGAAGGTCTTCCAATGCCAGCCGCAGGAGCGAGCGCATGCAGTCGTATTTCTGGGTCAAGACCTTCCACCTGGTGTTCGTGGTGGCGTGGATGGCCACGGTTTTCTACCTGCCGCGCATCCTGGTGAACCTGGCCGAGACCGCTGGCGAGGCAGCCGTGCAGGCGCGGCTGCAGCTGATGGGCATGCGCCTGTACCGGTTCGGACACACCATGTTCGGTCTGGCGTTCGTGTTGGGTCTGGTGCTGTGGCTGGGCTACCGGGTGATCGGCGACTTCCCGACCATGGTGGCGCCCGGCGGGGCTGGCTGGCTGCACGCCAAGCTGGGGCTGGTGGTGGTGCTGCTGGGCTATTACATCTGGATGGGCCGGCTGCTCAAGGGCATGGCCCGGGGCAGGGCGTTGCCGTCCTCGCGTGCGCTGCGCTGGATCAACGAGATTCCGCTGCTGGCCTTCATTCCGATTGTCTGGCTGGTGCTGGCCAAGCCGTTCTGACGACGGCCCGGCAACGGCGTGACGACCAGCGGTCGTCACCTGCCAGAGCGTAGCAACGCAGAAGCAACGGCGTGACGACCAGCGGTCGTCACCTGCCAGAGCGTAGCAACGCGGAAGCAACGGCGTGACGACCAGCGGTCGTCACCTGCCGGGGCAAGGCTCAGGCGGCGTCGTAGGCGCCGTAGCTGCGCAGACGCGTGTAGCGCTGGGCCAGCAGCTGGTCGGTACCGAGCTTGTCCAGTGCTTCCAGCTCGTTGAGCAGCACCGCCTTCAGACGCTTGGCCATCTGCACCGGGTTGCGGTGTGCGCCGCCGGTCGGCTCGCGCACCACCTTGTCCACCAGGCCCAGATCCTTCAGGCGCGGGGCGGTCAGGCCGAGCTGCTCGGCCGCGTCCTTGGCCTTGCCGGCGTCCTTCCACAGGATCGAGGCGCAGCCTTCGGGGCTGATGGTCGAGTACACGCTGTACTCCAGCATCACTGTGCGGTCACCCACGCCCAGCGCCAGTGCACCACCGGAACCACCTTCACCGATCACCGTGCAGATCACCGGCACCTTCAGCTCGGCCATCTCCATCAGGTTGCGGGCGATGGCCTCTGACTGGCCGCGCGACTCGGCGTCGATGCCCGGCCAGGCGCCAGCGGTGTCGATCAGGGTCAGCACCGGCAGGCCGAACCGCTCGGCCATCTTCATCAGACGCAGCGCCTTGCGGTAGCCCTCCGGCTTGGGCATGCCGAAGTTGCGCTTGATCTTCTCCTTGGTGTCGCGGCCCTTCTGGTGGCCGATCACCATCACCGCGCGGCCATTGATGCGGGCCAGGCCGCCGACGATGGCCTTGTCGTCGGCAAACGCACGGTCGCCGGCCAGTTCCTGGAACTCATCGCAGATGATGCGGATGTAGTCCTGGGTGTAGGGACGCGACGGATGGCGGGCCAGCTGCAGCACCTGCCAGGAGGTGAGATTGCGGAAGATCTGTGCGGTACGCAGGCGCAGCTTGTCCTGCAGCGCATGCACTTCCGCCTCGACATTGACCGCAGGGCCGGCACTGGCACTGCGCAGTTCCTGGATCTTGGCTTCCAGGTCGGCGATGGGTTGCTCGAAGTCGAGGTAGTTCGGATTCATCGGAAGCCGTCGTGTAAAGAAGGGGGGAAGTGTAGCCCAACACAGCGATTTTCCCCGTACGCCCCTGTCTGGAGCGTACGGGGACTGGATCAGGGCACGATCAGGGCGCTGCGGCCCATGGTTTCCATCCGGGTGCTGACGAACGCGTTGTAGGCACGGTTGGCCTCCACCGACACGCCGGAGCCCAATGATGCGGTTGCCTTGGTGAAGGCCACCTGGGCCTGGAAGGCTTCCTTGCGCAGGGCTTCCTGCTCGGCTGCCGTGGCCGCCTTCAGGTAGCGCGCGTAGACATCGCGCAGCGGGCCGGCGTGTGCTTCAAACACCGGGTCCAGCGGCGGCAGCGTGGCCGGCGTCGGCTCCAGGGTGAAATCGGGGGCGACGTAGCCCGCCGGCTGCTGCTTCAGGTAGGCACCGGGTTCGTCCATGCTGGCTTCCACGTAGGCAATGAAATCGCGCGCGGTGAAGATCTTGGTGCTGATCTTGCCACCGCTGGAATTCACGTGGGTCACGATCTGCTGTTCGGGGAAGGGCTGGTGTACGCCGAAGTCCCAGCTCTTTTCGATGAACAGGTCATGGGTCTGTTCGAACGGGCCTTCGAAGGTGACGCCACCCAGTTCGGCGCCGCTGCCGACCTGGCCGAAGTTCTGCATCTTGTCCGCGTCGGTCACGTAGATCTCGCGCACGGTCACGTACTCACCGAGGGTCGGGTTGATCAGGCCACCCTTGCCGCCGGTGTAGACGATGAAGCGGACGTCGCCGAGCTTTTCGCTGTGCAGGTGATGCTCACCGGCGGCCAGACTGACCGGCGCGCTGCTTTTGGCAGGCACGCTGAGGTCCTTGTCGTCGATGCGCAGGGTAAGCGCCGTATCGGTCGGGTTGTCGATCTCGAAATCGACCTTGGACGTACAGCCGGCAAGAGTGAATGCGGCAAACAGCGGCAGCAGCAGTGCTTTCATGTGGTGCAGGTACCTCGTGGGGGAAGCAGGGAAACGGGCGGAACAGGATGTCAGCTGGCCCAGGGTGGGCTGTAGCGGACCTTGAGCGTGCGCACGGCCGGATCGCTGCGCAGCGCTTGGAGCAGGCGCGAATCCACGCGCACGGCGCTCTCGCCGGAGACGTCGAGCATGCCGGCAACGGCACCCTGTTCGCTGTTCAGCAGCAGATCCAGGCGCAGCGGCGTGCGGCCCGGGCGATGCTGGTCGAGCAGGGCATTGACGCGGGCCCACACAGGGCGCTGGCGGCGCAGGTCCAACCGCAGGGAGAGCCGGGTGGCGTAGTTGGCGCAGACCTCGTCGAAGTCCCAGCATTGGCGGATGCGCAGGGCGAAACCGCCGTTGAACTCGTCCTCGCGCAGGCCACCTTTGACCACCAGGATGCGGTCCTTGGTCATCAGGTGGCCGAACTCGGCCATGGTGTCGGAGAAGGCGCTGCACTCCACCCGGCCGCGGCCATCCTCCAACTGCAGGAAGATCTGTGTTTCACCCTTGCGGCGCACCCCGACCACCTGGCCGGCCAGCACCGTCTGCACTTCCGGCCGCCAGCGCTTCTCGCCACCGCCGCCGCCGCTGTTGGCGCTCCAGATGCGCTCCACCGCGCCCAGATCATTGCCGACCAGGTCGCGCACATCGTCGCGGTAGGGGTCGAAGGGGTGGCCGCTGAGGTAGAAGCCCAGGGTGTCGCGCTCGCCGGCCAGCCGCTGCAGCAGCGGCCATTCGTCCGCCTCGGGCAGGTCGATCTGGATCGCCGGCGCATCCGGGTCGGGCCCGCCGAACAGCGAGTTCTGGCCTGACGCACGCTCGCGTGCCATCTGCTCGGTGGCCTTGATCACTTCGGGCAGTTGCAGCATCAGCGAGGCGCGGTTGCGGCCCAGCTCGTCCAGCGCCCCGCAGTTGATCATCGCCTCCAGCGTGCGCCGGTTGAGCTTTGCCGAGCCGATGCGGCTGCAGAAATCCAGCAGGTCGGTGTAGGCGCCCTTGTTCGCACGCTCGTCGACCACGGCCTCACAGGCACCCTGGCCGACGCCCTTGATCGCGCCAAGACCGTACTGGATGGTGTCCGGCGTGGCCGCCTCGAACATATAGGCCGACTGGTTGACCTTCGGCGGCAGCACGGTGAGGCCGAGGTTGCGCACCTCGTCGAGGAAGCCGACCACCTTGTCGGTGTTGTCCATGTCCGAGGACAGCGTTGCGGCCATGAACTCGGCCGGGTAATGGCGCTTGAGCCAGGCGGTCTGGTAGCTGACCAGGGCGTAGGCCGCGGCGTGCGACTTGTTGAAACCGTAGCCGGCGAACTTCTCCATCAGGTCGAAGATCTCGTCGGCCTTGGGGCCGTCGACGCCGCCCTTGGCCGCGCCTTCGCGGAAGATCTCACGGTGCTTGGCCATTTCGGCCGGCACCTTCTTGCCCATCGCACGGCGCAGCAGGTCGGCGCCGCCCAGCGAGTAGCCGCCGACGATCTGCGCCATCTGCATCACCTGCTCCTGGTACACCATGATGCCGTAGGTGTCGCGCAGGATGCGCTCGGTGCGCGGATCGGGATACTCCACGTCCTCGCGCCCATGCTTGCGGTCGACGAAGGAGGGAATCAGGTCCATCGGGCCGGGGCGGTACAGCGACACCAGCGCGATCAGGTCTTCGAAGCGGTCCGGCTTGGCGTCCTTGAGCAGCCGGCGCATGCCCGAGGATTCGAACTGGAACACAGCACCGGTATTGCCCGAGGCGAAGATGTCCTTGTAGGTCGGCGCATCGTCGAGCGGGATCTGGGTGATGTCCACCGGCGGGATGCCGGCGCGCTCGTGGCGCCTGTTGATCGCCTTGACCGCCCAGTCGATGATGGTCAGCGTGCGCAGGCCGAGGAAGTCGAACTTCACCAGACCTACTTCTTCGACGTCGTTCTTGTCGAACTGGGTCACCGGGTTCCTGCCGCGGCCACCCTCGTCATGTTCGGCAAACAGCGGGCAGAACTCGCTCAGCGGCTCGGGCGCGATCACCACGCCACCGGCGTGCTTGCCGGCGTTGCGGGTCAGATCCTCCAGCTGGCGGGCCAGGTCGATCAGGTCGCGGACATCGTCCTCGCTCTGGTAGCGCTGGATCAGCTCGGGCGAGGCCATCTCGCTGTCCTTGCCTTCGCCCATCGCGTCCTTGAGCGAGATACCCAGGATGTTGGGGATCAGCTTGGAGACGCCGTCGACCAGGCCGTACGGGAAACCAAGCACGCGCCCGGAATCGCGCACCACCGCCTTGGCCGCCATGGTGCCGTAGGTGATGATCTGGCTGACCCGCTCGCGGCCGTACTTGCGTGCGACGTAATCGATGACTTCATCGCGCCGGTCCATGCAGAAGTCGATGTCGAAGTCGGGCATCGACACGCGTTCGGGATTGAGGAAGCGCTCGAACAGCAGGTTGTACGGCAGCGGGTCCAGGTCGGTGATCTGCAGTGCCCAGGCCACCAGCGAACCGGCACCTGAGCCGCGGCCGGGCCCGATCGGAATGCCCTGCGCCTTGCCCCACTGGATGAAGTCGGCCACGATCAGGAAGTAGCCCGGGAACCCCATCTTGATGATGGTGTCCAGCTCGAACTCAAGGCGGTCGCTGTAGTCCTGCGCGGTCATCCCGGCCGCCAGCGGGTTTTTCTCCAGCCGCGCGGCCAGGCCCTTGCGCGACTCGCTGCGGATCCAGCTGTCCAGCGTCTCCTCGTCCGGCACCGGGTAATCGGGCAGGAAGTAGGTGCCCAGCCGCATCTCGATGTTGCAGCGCTCGGCCAGCGCCAGCGTGTTGTCGATGGCATCGGGGATGTCGGCGAACAGCGCGCACATTTCCTCGGCCGACTTCAGGTACTGCTGGTCGCTGTAATCGCGCGGGCGCTTGGGGTCATCAAGTACGCGTCCGGAGGAGATGCAGACGCGGGCCTCGTGCGCACTGAAATCGGTGGGCGCCAGGAAGCGAACGTCGTTGCTGGCGATCACCGGCAGGCCGCGCTGGCCAGCGGCCATCAGCGCGAACTGATTGAAGGCTTCTTCACCGTCACGGCCGGTGCGGGTCAGCTCCAGGTGCAGGCCATCGCCGAACACGCGTTGCCAGTCGGCCAGCTGCTGCTCGGCCAGCTCGTGCTTGCCCGCCGCCGCCAGGCGACCGGCCAGGCTGTCACGGCCACTGAGTGCGAACAGATTGGCGCAGCCGGCCTTGAGCCATTCCGGCCGCACCGCCACGCCGCCCTCGGGGCGATGGCCCTCCATCCACGCGCGGGTCAGCAGCCGCGAGAGGCTGAGGTAGCCGTCGCGGTCGCGGCACAGCAGGGTCATCCGCCAAGGGTCCTGGCCCTCTTCGGCGATCATCACGTCCGCGCCGGCGATCGGCTTGATGCCCACACCCTCGGCGGCCTTGTAGAACTTCACCAGCGCGAACAGGTTGTTCAGGTCGGTCACCGCCAGCGCCGGCAGACCGAGCTCGACCGAGCGCGACAGCAGATTGGCCTGCTTGGCCTTTTTCGGGTCCGCCTGGTCCGGCTTGGCCGGCACGCGGATGGTCGAGTCGGCCAGCGAGAACTCGGTGTGGACGTGGAGATGGACGAAGCGGGAAGTGGACATGCGGTACCAGATTGGAGCGCACGGGCCCCGGGTGCAGACGGAAGGTTCGTCGCCGGGGTCGGGAAGCGCTTGGGTGCCCGGTCAGGGTACCCACGGGCGCAGGGCTCGACAAGGACTTGACGTGGCGGCAACCGCGCTGGCGCCGGCCGCTGGCGGGAGATGCCGGCGGCCTCAGGCCGGCACGAGGCAGTCACGCACCGGCGCGAAGCTGCGCCGGTGTTCCGGGCACGGGCCATGCTCGCGCAGGGCGGCAAGATGGGCCGGGGTGCCATAGCCCTTGTGCTGTTCGAATCCGTACTGCGGGTGCTCGGCGTGCAGTGTGGCCATGTAGCGGTCGCGGCTGACCTTGGCCAGGATCGAAGCGGCCATGATGGCCCGGTCCAGGCCATCGCCGCCGATCAGGGCCTGCCCGGGCAGCGCCAGCCCCTTGGGCACCACGTTGCCGTCGATGCGGGCGAACTCGGCGGCGTGGGCGACGGCGGCCACGGCCTCGCGCATGCCCTGCAGGGTGGCCTGGTAGATGTTGAGGCGGTCGATGTCGGCCACATGCACCATCACCACCTGGAAGGCCAGGGCACGCTGCACGATGCGGTCGAACAGCTGCTCGCGGCGCGCAGCGGTGAGCTGCTTGGAATCGTCCAGCCCGTTCAGGCGTGGCCGATCAGGATCGAACACCACCGCTGCCACCGCCACCGGGCCTGCCAGCGGACCGCGCCCGGCCTCGTCGACCCCGGCGATGCGCCGCGGCGCCACCGGTTCGGGCATGCCGGCGAACAAGGCCAGACTGGCAGCGGCGGCCGCGCGCCGGGTCATGCCGCCGGCGCCTGCAACAGGTCGGCCACCGCGTCGGCCGCGCGCGCCGAGGCGTCGCGACGGAGCAGGGTGTGCAGCTGCTCATAGTGCATCTGCAGGTCGGCCGCCTTCTGCGGGTGGTCGAACCATTGCTGGATCGCCGCGGCGAGTTTTTCCGGGTTGCAGTCGTGCTGCATCAGTTCAGGAGCCAGATCCTTGCCGGCCAGGATGTTGGGCAGCGCGAAGCGGTCGACCTTGATCAGGCCCAGCGCCTTGACCAGGCGATAGGTGAGTTCTGCCACGCGGTAACCGACCACCATCGGCCGCTTGACCAGCATCGCTTCCAGCGTGGCGGTGCCGGAGGCGAGCACCACCACATCAGCGGCAATCATCGCGGTGCGGGCCTGCCCGTCGAGCACGTGCGACAGAGCCTTGGGCAGCGCCGAGCGGGTCAGCTGCTCATCGATGAGCGCACGACAGGCGGCATTGGCGGCCGGAACGACCACGTGCAGGCCGGGGATGCGCTCGGATACTTCCCAGGCAGCCTCGAAGAACGGCTCACCAAGGCGGCCGATCTCGCCCAGGCGGCTGCCCGGCAGCACGGCCAGCACGCGCGCGCTGGCCGGCAGCCCGAGTTCGGCCCGGGCCTGCTCTCGGTCCACCTGCAGCGGGATCTCATCGGCCATCGGATGGCCGACGAAGCGGGCATCGATGCCGTGACGTGCGTAGATCGGCGGTTCCATCGGGAACAGGCAGAGCACCAGATCGGCACTGGCGCCGATCTTCTCGGCGCGTTTCTCGCGCCAGGCCCACACCGAGGGACTCACGTAGTGGACCGTGCGGATGCCGCGTTGCTTGAACCAGCGCTCCACCGGCAGGTTGAAATCCGGCGCATCGATGCCGATGACCACGTCCGGCTTCCATGCCAGCGCCCGCTGGCGGAACGCCGAACGCAGCTTGAGCAGACGCGGCAGGTGGCGCAGCACTTCGGTCAGGCCCATCACTGCCAGCTCGCTGGCGTCGTGCCAGGTCTGCATGCCCGCCGCGCGCATGCCGTCGCCGCCGATGCCGGCAAACTCGGCATTGGGGAAGCGTGCCCGCAGCCGGCGCACCAGCCCGGCGCCGAGCAGGTCGCCGGAGGCCTCACCGGCCACCAGCACCACGCGCAGGGCGCGTGGGTCGGTACGCTGGGGCAGCGCATCGCGCTGCATGCCTGTCAGGTCGATCACCTCGGCGCTGGCAGGCGGGTGCGGCAGGCTCATCGCAGCAGCGGCCTTTCAGCGCTCTCGATGAAGTCAAGCAGGGCCTTGACGTCTTCGCTGGTGCGGGCCTGTTCGGCCAGCTGCAGCTTGGCTTCGGCCAAGGGCAGGCCGGCCACGTACAGCGTGCGGTAGGCACGCTTGATGCTGGCGATGCGTTCGGCGTCGAAGCCGCGGCGCTTGAGCCCTTCGCTGTTGATGCCGCGCGGGCGACCCAGCGAATCACTGCCGACCATGGTGAACGGCGGCACATCGCCGTTGGTCAGTGCGCCCATGCCGAGGAAGGCGTGCGCGCCGATACGGCAGAACTGATGCGCACCGGCGAAGCCGCTGATGATCACATGGTCGCCGACGGTGACATGGCCGGCCAGGGTCGTGTTGTTGGAGAACACGCAGTTGTCGCCCACGTGACAATCGTGGGCCACGTGGGTGTAGGCCAGCATCCAGTTGCCGTTGCCGATGGTGGTCACGCCGCCGCCGTTGCCGGTGCCGCGGTTGAGCGTGACGAACTCCCGGAAGACGTTGTCGTCGCCGATCACCAGCTCGGTGCGCTCACCGCCGTACTTCTTGTCCTGCGGCTCGCCACCGACCGCGACATGACCGATGAAGCGGTTGTTGCGTCCGATGCGGGTGGGGCCGTGGATGCTGCAATGCGGCCCGATCTCGGTACCGGCGCCGATTTCGACATCGGCGCCGATCAGGGTGAAGGCGCCCACACGGACGTCCTCGGCCAGCCGCGCCGAGGGGTCGATGAACGCGCTGGGATGGATCAACGCCGTGGCGGCAGTCATCGCAGGCCTCCTTTCAGGATCATTCGCGGGTGCCGGCGCACAGCACCTCGGCACAGGCGGCGGGCTCGCCGTCAACAAACGCTTCGCACTCGTAGACCGCCATGTTGCGGATCACGCGCTTGATGCGCACGCGCATCTCCAGCACATCGCCCGGCACGACCTTGCGGGTGAACTTGGCCTTGTCGACCTTGACCATGAAGAACAGCTTGGACTGCGCATCACGGCCCAGGGTGAGCTGGGTGAGGATGCCACCGGCCTGGGCCATGGCTTCGATGATGAGCACGCCGGGCATGATCGGTTGGCCGGGGAAGTGGCCCTGGAAGAACGGCTCGTTGATGCTCACGTTCTTGTGCGCCACGATCGTCTGCGCGTCGTAGTCGATGGACACGACCTTGTCCACGAGCAGGAACGGATAACGGTGCGGAATCAGGGACCGGATCTTCTCGATGTCCGGCATTTGTTCGTTGGTGCTCATTCCTTCTCCTTGCTCACAGACAGGATGCGGCGTGCCAGCGCATCGAGCTGTTTGAAGCGCGCGGCGTTCTTGCGCCACGTGCGGTTGTCGGTCAATGGGGTTCCGGAGGAATACTCGCCCGGTTCGGTAATTGAATTGCGCACCACGGACTTGCCGGTGATGACCACCTTGTCGCAGATTTCCAGGTGGCCGACGACGCCGACGGCGCCGCCGAGCAGGCAGTAGCGGCCGATCTTCGCGCTGCCGGCGATGCCGGTGCAGCCGGCGATGGCCGAGTGCGCGCCGATCTGTACGTTGTGGGCGACCTGCACCAGGTTGTCCAGGCGCACGTCTTCGGCCAGCACGGTGTCTTCCAGCGCGCCGCGGTCGACGCAGGTATTGGCGCCGATCTCGCAGTCGTCGCCGATGCGCACGCCACCCAGCTGCGGCACTTTGACCCATTTGCCCGCATCCATCGCCAGACCGAAGCCATCGGCGCCGAGCACGGCGCCCGGATGGATGCGCACGCGCTTGCCCAGCCTGACCCGCGTGACCAGCGTGACCCGGGCGATCAGCTCGCAGCCGGTCTCCAGGCTGCAGTCCTCACCGATGACGCTGCCGGGGCCGATGATGCAGTTCTCACCGATGACGCTGCGCGCGCCGATGGTGACGAACGGGCCAATGTGCGCACTGGCGGCGACCTCGGCCTGTGGGTCGATGACTGCACTGGGGTGGACGCCAGGCGGGCGCTGCGGTGCGCTGTCGAACAGCGCGGCAATGCGCGCGAAGGTGATGTAGGGATCCTTGGCGATCAGCGCAGTGCCGGGTGCGGCATCGGCGTCCTCGGCGCGCAGCACCACGATGGCTGCCTTGCTGTCGGACAGCTGCGCGCGATAGCGCGGATTGGCCAGGAACGTGAGCTGGCCGGCGCCGGCATGGGCCAGGGTCGCCACGCCACCGATGACGGTAGAGGCGTCGCCATGGACCTGCAGGCCGAACTGCTCGGCAAGATGCTGGGCGGAGTAGGTAGGAGTATTCACGGCGGGAGTTTACCGTGCCGGGCCGATCCGGTCATGCATGGTGGATTTCTGCGGCTGACGGTAGAAGCGGATTGCCGGGGGAGGCCGGGCGGGTGCGCGTTGCGGGGGGCGGCAAAAACTGCGTCCTGCGTGCCTCGTTTCGCGCCATCCATGGCGCTCGACGCCCCCGCAACGCGCACCCGCCCGGCCTTTCACCGTTTCTGCGCGTGCTGGCAGCAGAAACGGTGATGTAGAGCCGGGCTCTGCCCGGCTGGGCGTGCCACGTAGACCGCAGCGGGGCAGAGCCCCGCTCTACGCGGAGCAGAAACGAAAACGCCGGGCGGAGCCCGGCGTATCGAAGTGCGTCTGGAGCAGAGCCCCCTTCTGTTAAGGGGGCGCGCCGACAGGCGCGGGGATAGGAGGCATCGTGGATCCCAAGGTCTGCGCAGCAGACCTTGGGAGGTTCTAAGCAGCTGTGCTGCTTAGAACTGGCCACCAAAGGTGAATTGCAGGCGCTCGATCTCATCACCCGGCTGCTTCTTCAGCGGGAAGGCGTAGCTGATCGAGATCGGGCCCACAGGGGCGCGCCACAGCAGCGCCACACCGGTGGACACGCGCAGGTCGTTGGCCTTGAAGTTGTCCACGCCGTTGTAGACGTTGCCGACGTCGACGAAGGCCGACACGCGTGCCGACGGGCTGTCGAACAGACGCGGGAAGTAGGCTTCGATCGAGCCGACGGTCTTCAGCGAGCCACCCAGCGGCTGGCCGCGCGAGTAGGAATACGTCGCCTCCGAACGCGGACCCAGGGTGTTGTCTTCGAAGCCGCGCACCGAGTTGGTGCCGCCGGCGTAGAAGTTCTCGAAGAACGGCAGGCCCGAGCCGGTCACGGTCTTGAGATAGTCCGCCGATTCCGGCGTGCAGTTCACGGTCTGGGTCGGGTTCGGGTTCTCGTTGCTCGGCGGGGTGTAGCACAGGTCGCGGCGGAAGTCCTTGCCATAGCTGTCACCGTAGCCCACCTCGGCGCGGGTGTTGATGACCAGCGCCGGGATGATCGGCCAGTACTTGGAGATCTGGTAGTTGACCTTGAAGTACTCGACGGTCGAGCCCGGCAGCGTGGTTTCCAGACCGACGCGCTGGTAGGTACCGGCGGTGGGCATGAAGTAGTCGTTGCGCGTATCACGCGCCCAGCCCAGCTCGGTGCGCCACGAATGGAACGTCCTGCGACCGACCGCATTGATGTAGTCGATGATCGCTTCCGGCGTCGCGCCGGCATACGTGGTGATCTGGTTGCTGTCGATGCCCACCATCAGCGAGACCGTGTCGGTCTCGGTGATCGGCACGCCGAACACCACCTGCGCTGCACCGTTGGTGCTGTTGTACTGCGCGGTGTTGTAGTCGGAGTAGTCCAGCTCACGCCAGGACAGGTTGTAGCCCAGCGAGACGCCGTCGTCGGTGAAGTAGGGGTTGGTGTAGGAGAACGCATAGCGCTGCAGGTAGCTGCTGCGCGAAGCTTCCACGGACACGCGGTTGCCGCCCCCGAGGAAGTTGTTCTGCGACAGCTGCACCGAGGTGGTCATGCCGTAGGACTGCGAGTAGCCCAGGCCGAACACGAAGCTGCCCGAGGTGGTTTCCTTGACGTTGTAGACCACGTCGACCTGGTCGTTGCTGCCGGCCACCGGCTCGGTCTGCACGTCCACCGACTCGAAGTAGCCCAGGCGCTGCAGGCGGATCTTGGAACGGTCGATGGCGGCCTGCGAGTACCAGCTGTTCTCGAACTGGCGCATTTCGCGGCGCAGCACCTCGTCGGAGGTGCGGGTGTTGCCGCGGAACAGGATCTGGCGCACGGCCACGCGCGGGCCCGGCACGACCTGCATGTTCACCGCCACGGTGCGGTCGGCGCGGTTGCTGGTCGGGATCGGATTGACCTTGGCGAAGGCGTAACCGATGTTGGACAGCGAATTGGTGATGCCGTTGGAGCTGAACTCCAGCAGGGCGCGGGAGAACACGTCGCCGGACTTCTGGATCACCATGCGCTCGACATCTTCCTGCGGCAGCACGGTATCGCCGGTCACCTTGATCTCGGAGATCTTGTACTGCTCACCCTCGGTCACGCCGGCGGTGAGGAACATATCGCGCTTGTCCGGGCTGATCGACACCTGGGTGGAGTCGATGCTGAAATCCACATAGCCGCGGTCCAGGTACCAGGAGTTGAGCTTTTCCAGGTCGCCGGAGAGCTTTTCCTTCGAATACTGGTCGTCACGGCGGTACCAGGACGCCCAGTTGCTTTCCTTGGACTCCCAGTTCTCCATGATGTCTTCGGCGGCGAACTTCTCGGTGCCGATCAGGTTGACGTGACGGATCTTGGCCGCCTTGCCTTCCTTGATGGCGATGGCGATGTCCACACGGTTGCGGTCCAGCGGGCTCACCGTCGGGGTGATTTCCACGTTGTACTTGCCGCGGTCGTTGTACTGGCGGCGCAGTTCCTGGGTCACGCGGTCCAGGCTCAGGCGGTCGAACGTGCCACCCTCGCTCAGGCCGATGTCGCTCAGGCCCTTGAGCAGCTGGTCGCTCTTGATGTCCTTGTTGCCGGTGACGGTCAGCTTGTTGATCGCCGGACGTTCCTTGACCGTGACCACCAGGATGTCGCCCTGGCGGTCCAGCTGCACGTCCTCGAAGAAACCGGTCTTGTACAGGGCGCGGATGGTGTCGCCGACCTTGGCGTCGCTCATGGTCTGGCCACGTTCCACCGGCAGGTAGGTGAACACGGTGCCGGAGGTGATGCGCTGCAGGCCGTCCACGCGGATGTCGCTGACAGTGAAGGGCTCGGCTGCCTGCGCCAGGGCGGGGGCGCCGAGTCCAGCGGCGAGGGCGAGGGCCAGCAGGCGGCGGTTCGGGAGTCGCGTCATGTCACGTCCGGTTGAGGTCGATTGCGTGTTGCGGGGTGTCGACGTAATAGACGACGACAAAATGGAAAAGTTCATCACGGGAACAGGCCGAGGATGTCGTTGTAGAACGCCAGCCCCATCAGTCCCGCCAGCACGGCCAGGCCGATGTACTGACCTGCCGCCATGGCACGCTCGCTCAGCGGGCTGCCCTTGACCAACTCAATAAGGTAATACAGCAGGTGCCCGCCGTCCAAGATGGGGATTGGCAGCAGGTTGATGATGCACAGGCTCAACGAGAGCAGAGCCAGGAACTGCAGGAACCAATCAACACCGCGTTTGGCCGAGACATTGGCCACCCGCGCGATAGTGACGGGGCCGGACACGTTCTGCAACGAGGCGTTGCCGGTAACGATGCGGCGCATCATGCCCAGCGAATCGCTGGCCATGCGTCCGGTCTCGCCGATGGCGGCAGGAACGGCGGCCAGCGGGCCGTACTTGACCACCATGTCATAGGGCGGGGCCTGTGGCGCGTTGAAGCCGGCGCCGATCTGCCAGGTGGGCTGGCCGCGACCGTCAACGCCTTCACGCGGGGTCACTTCCAGCGCCAGCCGCTCGTCGCCGCGCAGCACTTCGATCATGCCCGGGCCACCGCGCGCGCCCAGCGCCTGCACCGCCTGCACGACCTGGTCCACGCCATCGACGCGCTCACCGTCGATGGCCACGATCAGGTCGCCCGGTTGCAGCACGCCCTTGGCGGCGCCGTCATCGGCCAAGGAATCCACCAGCGGCGGCTGCAGCCAGAACTGCCAGTTCAGGCCGGCCAGCAGCACGACGCGGCGTTCATCGAATCCCTGGGGCAGCTGCGACAGCGGCAGGGTCACGCGACGCACCTGGTCAAGCGGGTCGATCACCTCAAGCTGGGGGTCGTGCCGGTCCATCGCCGCTGCGGTGAGCGCCATGCTCGCCTCGCCAGCGGTGCCGACGCGGCGCCCGTCGACGCCGACCACACGGTCACCGCCGTGCAGGCCGGCCACCTGCGCCATGCCGGTGACCCGGCCGAGTGTGGCCGAATAGTCCTGCTTGCCGATGACCAGCATCGCCCACAGCAGCAGCATGCACAGCAGCAGGTTGGCCAGCGGGCCGGCAGCGACCACGGCAATGCGCTGCCAGACCGATTTGTGGTTGAAGGCCTGCCCGCGCTCGTGCGGGTGCACCTGCACCTCGCGCTCGTCAAGCATCTTCACGTAGCCGCCCAGGGGAATGGCGGCAATGGCGAACTCGGTGCCGTGGCGGTCGCGGCGCGACCACAGTGGCTTGCCGAAGCCCACCGAGAAACGCAGCACCTTGACCCCGCAGCGGCGGGCTACCCAGTAATGGCCGAACTCATGGATGGTGACCAGCAGCCCGAGGCTGACGATCATCCACCACACCGAACCGATGAAATCAGCCATGGAGGTCCGGGTGGGTGAGCGGGGAACAGGGCATTCAGGCGGCTTCGATGGCGGTCTGGGTCAGGTGGCGGGCGCGGGTATCGGCCTCGAGCAGAACGCCCAGTGTATCGGCAGCGTCGACCGCGAGTGTTGACAGCGCGTTATCCACCAGCGCCGGGATGCTCAGGAAACCGATCTTTCCCTGAAGAAAGGCTGAAACAGCTACTTCGTTGGCGGCATTGAGGATCGCCGGCGCGGTGCCGCCGGCGTCCATGGCCTGCCAGGCCAAGGCCAGGCAGGGGAATGCGGCAAGATCGGGTGCCTCGAAATCGAGCCGGCCCTGCTTGAGCAGGTCCAGCCCGCCGACACCGGCTTCGATCCGGTGCGGCCAGGCCAGGCCCACGGCGAGCGTGGTGCGCATGTCCGGCAGACCAAGCTGGGCCAGGGTCGAGCCGTCGACGAACTCGACCAGTGAGTGGACCAGGCTCTGCGGATGGACCAGCACTTCGATGCGGTCGCCCGGCACGTCGAACAGGTGGTGCGCCTCGATGACCTCCAGACCCTTGTTCATCAAGGTGGCCGAATCGACCGAGATCTTCGGGCCCATCGACCACTTGGGGTGGGCCACGGCCTGCGCCGGGGTCACCTGCGCCAGCTCATCGCGGCCGCGGCCGCGGAACGGGCCGCCGGAGGCGGTAAGCAGGATCCGGCGCACGCCGGCGCCATCCAGGCTGGCGTCGCGCGAACGCAGGCACTGGAAAATCGCGCTGTGCTCGCTGTCGATGGGGATGATCTCGGCACCGGCAGCCGCCGCGGTGCGGGTCAGCAGCCGCCCGGCCAGCACCAGCGATTCCTTGTTGGCCAACAGGATGCGCTTGCCGGCCGCTGCGGCCGCCAGCGTCGAGGACAGACCGGCAGCACCGACGATGGCGGCGATGACGGTGTCACAGGCATCGCTGGCAGCCAGGGTGTCCAGTGCCTGCGCACCGGCATGGGCCTGGGTGGCCAGGCCGGCCGAGCGCAGGCCGTCGCGCAGCTGCGTGTACAGCTGCGGGTCGGCGATGACGGCGTGGTCCGGGCGGTGCTGCTGGCACAGCGCGAGCAGTGCCGTCACCTGCGTGCCGGCCGCCAGCACGCTGGCGCGGAACTGCGCAGGGTGGCGGGCGATGACGTCCAGTGCGGAAGCACCGATCGAACCGGTGGCACCGAAAACGGCGATCCGGCGTGCGGCGGTTTCACTTTCCATGGTCAGAGCCCGCAGATTTCCTTGCCGATGACAAATACCGGCAGCGCGGCCAGCACGCCGTCGACGCGGTCCAGGACGCCGCCGTGGCCGGGAATGATATGGCCCGAATCCTTGGCGCCGGCATGGCGCTTGAGCAGGCTCTCGAACAGGTCGCCCAGGACCGAGGCAAACACCACCACCACGGTGACCAGCAGCAACCAGGGCAGCTGGCCCACGGTGACCAGCTGCCACGACGGGACGCCCAGGCCCAGCCCGAACGCGGAGGCCACCAGCAGGCCGGCCACAAGGCCGCCGAACAGACCCTCCCAGGTCTTGTTGGGGCTGACGGTCGGTGCAAGCTTGTGGCGACCAAAATGCCGGCCGGCAAAATACGCGCCCGAATCGGCGGCCCACACCACGGCCAGGCTGGTCAGCAGCCACAGGTGTCCCTGTTCGCTGGAGGCGTGGATCAGCACCAGCGCGGCCCATGCCGGGATCACCGCCAGCGTCCCGGCAAGCAGCTTCAGCACGCGCACCGGGCTGTCCGGATCGGCGCCGAAGCGGTTGAACTTCAACCACAGCAGGGCAAGCAGCCACCAGCCGACACCGACCAGCGCGGCTATCTGGAACAGGAACAGCGAACTGTCGCGGTCCCAGACCATCAGCACCATCGGCACCAGGTTGAGCAGCAGCAGGGTGGTGCGGGCGAGAGTGTCTTCAATGCCGGAGAGCTTGAGCCACTCCCACAGTCCGATCAGCAGGACGACGGCTGCTGCAGCAGCAAGCCACTGCGAAGGCAGCAGCAGGATCGCCGCGATCGCGGCGGGGGCCATGATCAGGGCGGCGAGAACTCGGGTCTTGGTCATGGGGTAGGGGTCTCGGTGGCCAGAGCGGCGATCTGGGCGCTGGTCAGGCCGAACCGGCGCTCACGGCCGGTGTAGGCATCGAGCGCCCGCTGCAGCTGGGCAGCGTCGAAATCCGGCCACAGCACTTCGGTGAACCACAGCTCGGTGTAGGCCAGCTGCCAGAGCAGGAAGTTGCTGATGCGGGTATCGCCGCCGGTGCGGATGAAAAGGTCTGGCGCGGGCAGGTCGGCCAGTGCAACGTAGCGGCCAAGCAGCGTCTCGTCGATCTGCTCCGGTTGCAGGCGGCCGGCGGCGACTTCGCTGGCGAGCATCCGCGCGGCGTGCGCGATGTCCTGGCGCCCGCCGTAACTGGCGGCGATGCTCAGGGTCATCAGCGCGTTGCCCTGGGTGCGCTGCTCGGCGGCCTGCATGCGCGCAAGCAGCGCGGGGCCGAAGCGCTCGCGCTGGCCGACGAAGCGCACGCGCACGCCGCGGCGGTGCAGTTCGTCCACCTCGCGCTCCAGCGCATGCAGGAACAGCTTCATCAGCGCCTCGACCTCCTCGGCCGGGCGCCCCCAGTTCTCACTGGAAAACGCGAACAGGGTCAGCGCCGGAATGCCAAGCTCAAGGCAGCGGTCGATGGTGCGGTTGACCGCGCGCGCGCCGGCGCGGTGACCAATCATCCGCGGGCGGCGGCGCAGCTGTGCCCAACGGCCGTTGCCATCCATGATGATGGCAACATGCCGCGGCAGCGGGCCAGGCAGTGGGGGCGGAACCTGCGACATCGAGGTCAGACCGACATCAGTTCCTTTTCCTTGTCCGCCACCACCTTGTCGACCTCCTTGATGCTGCTGTCGGTCAACTTCTGGATGTCGTCCTCGCCACGCTTCTTCTCGTCTTCGCTGATCGCCTTGTCCTTGATCAGCTTGGCCACTTCCTTGTTGGCGTCCTGGCGGATGTTGCGGATGGCGATCTTGGCGCCTTCGCCTTCCTTCTGCACCTGCTTGACCAGTTCCTTGCGGCGCTCTTCGGTCGGCGGCGGCATGTTGATGCGGATCGCAGCGCCCAGCGTGTTCGGGGTGAACTCGTGGTTGTACAGCCCTTTCTCGATTTCCTTGATCATGCTCTTGTCGAAGGGCGTGACCAGCAGCGAGTGGGCGTCGGCGTTGGAGATCGAGGCGACCTGGTTCAGCGGGGTGCTGGAATTGCCATAGGCGCTGACGGTCACGCGGTCCAGCAGGGCCGGCGAGGCGCGGCCAGTGCGGATCGAGGTGAGGGTGTGCTTCAGAGCATCGATGCTCTTGGCCATGCGCGTCTGCGCGTTGTTCTTGATGTCGTTGAGCATCGCCGGTGTCCTGGTTGCAACTGGAATCGGGCGATTATAGGCGAATAACGGGGCCGGCCGGGGCGCTGTAGGCCCACCGTGCGGCTGGCGTTGCGCCAGCAGCGGAAGGTACGGCAGGGTAGACCCTGCCGTTGCGCGGGCCGCGCGCTGCGCGGCCTTGCGACAGGTCAGTGCGTGTCGCGGCCGCTGACCAGGGTGCCGATGTTTTCGCCGTGCAGGATCTTCAGCAGTTCGCCCGGCTGGCCCATGTCGAACACCCGCATCGGCAGGTCGCTGTCGCGGGCCAGCGCGAAGGCGGCGGTGTCCATCACTTCCAGACCGCGGCGGATCACTTCGTCATAGCTCAGGCTGTCAAAGCGCACCGCGTCGCTGTACTTGTTCGGATCCTTGTCGTAGACCCCGTCGACCTTGGTGGCCTTCAGCAGCAGGTCCGCGCCGATCTCGATGGCGCGCAGGGCGGCGCCGGAATCGGTGGTGAAGAACGGGCTGCCCACGCCGGCGGCGAAGATCACCAGGCGACCCTTTTCCAGATGGCGGATGGCGCGGCGGCGGATGTAGTCCTCGCACACGTCATTGATCTTGATGGCGCTCATCACCCGCGCTTTGGCGCCGAGCTTCTCCAGCGCGTCCTGCATCGCCAGCGCATTGATGACCGTGGCCAGCATGCCCATCTGGTCGCCGGTCACCCGGTCCATGCCGCCTGCCGCGAGGCCTGCGCCGCGGAAGATGTTGCCGCCGCCGATGACCAGCGCGACTTCCGCACCGGCCTGCTGGGCTTCAATCACCTCACGGGCCAGGCGATTGATGATCTTCGGGTCGATGCCGTAGTCCTCATCTCCCATCAGCGCCTCCCCGGAAAGTTTCAACAGGATGCGGCGATGGGCGAGCTTGGACATGTGAGCCTCTGGGGTACGGGGTTGCGTGGGGATTCTACTGGCAAGCGCCCTTTCGCTAAAGGCTTTTCGTGCAGTGCAGCAAGTACGGAGTGCGGCTCGGCCCGCTGTGCGGTGCCGTCAGGCGGGCGCGTTGGACCGGTCCCGGGCCACGATCGTGCGCTGGTCAGCAGGTGAACGCGCGATGACCCGGTTGCGTCCGAGATTCTTGGAGCGGTACAGCACATCGTCCGCCGCCCGCAGCAGGTCCTGCACATCGGCGAAGCGTTCGTAGCCGCCCTGGGTCGCCACGCCTGCCGAGAAGGTGACGAACAGAGGGCCGTTGTCGAGGGTGACCATCGGGGTGGTGACGATGTTGGCCAGCACCCGCCGGATGACGTCCAGCGCTACCGGCTCGGTGGTGTTGGGCAGCAGGGCGACGAATTCCTCGCCGCCGAAGCGCGCCACGGTATCGCTGTTGCGCAGCTCGCCCTGCAGTTTCACCGCGAATTCGCGCAGCACTTCGTCACCGGTCAGGTGGCCGTGCGCATCGTTGATCTTCTTGAAATCATCCAGGTCGATGAAGGCTACCGATAGTGGCCAGCCATGCCGGCCGGCACGGCGGAACTCTTCTTCGAGCACGGTTTCCAGTTGGCGGCGGTTGAGTACCCCGGTGAGCGCATCGCGGTGGGCCTGTTCTGCCAGCTTGTTGGCGCGCGCCTCGGATGCCTCCGCGCGGCGGTTGGCACTCTCGGCGTCCTGCGCCTGACGCAGGCTGCGCAGGGTGGCCAGTTCGCTGGCGTGCTCGACCAGCACCTGTACACGCTGCGGTGAGAGCAGCGTGGTTTCGAACAGGCTGGCGATGGTGGGCAGGGCGTCGTGCATCGCCGCCAGCACCTGGTCAAAGCGCGCGCTGTCCAGGCCGAGCCGGCTGTTGACCTGCTCCAGAGCGCGCTCGCGGGCCGCGTCGGTGTCGGCGTCCAGCCAGATGTCGGCGACAGCGCCGGACAGCTGTACGCAGGTCTGGAACGTATCCTCTCCGTCACCTGCGGGGTCCTCGCTGTGCCCGATGGCCTGCTGCAGGTAGCGCGGCAGGTCCCAGTGCTCGGCCATCCAGGCACCGACCTCGGCGTGGGTGCACTGCAGGTGCTGGCGTTCCAGCGCGACCAGACCCCCGTTGTCGGTGGCCTGGCGCAGCAGCGGTAGATAGACGGCGGGCTGGACCTGGGCCAGGGCGAGAATGCCGATGTCCTGCATCAGGCCGGCCAGCATCAGCTCTTCCAGCCGGCGCAGGCCGCGAGCATGGCCGAGCTGGTTGGCCGCCAGCGCACTGAGGATGCTGCGCCGCCACGCGCGCTCGCGAAGGTCGTGCTCCGGCTGACCTTCGCGCGCCACCAGTCCCTCGGTCACGGTGAAGCCCAGCGCCAGGCTGATGGTGGCATTGAGCCCGAGCATGGTCAGTGCCTGGCCCAGGTTTTCTATGCGGCGGCGACTGGCGTACAGGGGCGAATTGGCGATGCGCAGCATCCGCGCGCTGAGCCCCATGTCGATGCCGATGATCTCTGCGGCCGTTGTCAGGTCGGCTTCCGGGTCCTGCGCCAGTTCGATCACGCGCAGGGCAATGCCCGGCGGTGACGGGAGGTTGCGGCAGAGCGCCAGGACTGCTGTCAGCTCGGGAGGCATGTCGGGTCGGTCATTCATTGGGCGGGTATTCGTGCGGCACGTCACGTTTTCGTGCTATGCCGCTTGCGTACGGCGTCACTATGCTTTTCCGAAGTATCGGCCTGAATGACCTATAACGCAAAAGAAACCATGACGCGCCTGCGCGCGCACATGAAAAAAAGAGGCCGCGCAATGCGCGGCCTCTTCGGGTGCTGCTGCAGCGATGGTGCTGCGATCAGACCTGCATCGCCTTGGCGACTTCAGCGGCGTAGTCTTCCACCACCTTTTCGATGCCTTCGCCGACGACCAGCAGCTGGAAGCCGGCCACGTCGGCACCAGCGGCCTTGACCACCTGCTCGACGGTCTTGTCGCCATCAAGCACGTAGCTCTGGCCGTACAGGGTCACTTCGCTGACGATCTTGTTGATCTTGCCGGCGATGATCTTTTCCAGGATTTCCTGCGGCTTGGACTTGTCCTTTTCGGACATCTTGGCCAGCTCGATTTCCTTTTCCTTTTCCACGAACGCGGCCGGCACGTCGCCTGCCTTGTTGTGCGGCGGCTTCAGCGCAGCCACGTGCATGGCCAGGCCGCGGGCCAGGTCGGCGTCGCCGCCGATCAGGTCCACCAGCACGCCGACCTTGCCGTTGGTGTGCACGTAGGAACCGATGTTGCCGGTGGTGTCCACCTTCACCATGCGGCGGATCTGGATGTTCTCACCCAGGGTCTGCACGGCAGTGGCGCGGGCTTCTTCAACGGTACGGCCGTCGTCCAGCTTGGCAGCCTTCACGGCTTCGACGTCGGTGGCGCCCGATGCCAGGGCGGCAGCGGCGACGGCGTCGACGAAGGTCTTGAAGTTGACGTCGTTGGCGACGAAGTCGGTTTCCGAGTTGACTTCGACCAGCACGGCCTTGCCACCGTCCTGGGCCAGGCCCAGACGGCCTTCGGCAGCAACGCGGTCAGCCTTCTTGTCGGCCTTGGCGGCGCCGGACTTGCGCAGGGCCTCGGCAGCGGCGTCGATGTTGCCGCCGGCCTCGGTCAGTGCCTTCTTGCACTCCATCATGCCGGCGCCGGTGCGCTCGCGCAGTTCCTTGACCAGGGAAGCAGTGATTTCCATGGAATTACCTCACGAAAGAAAGGGGTTGGGCCGGCATGGCAGCCGGCCCGTATGCGAGCCCTGTTACTGCGCCGAGGCAGTGCAGGGCGGATGGGCGCAGGGCGCCCATCCGGGCCTGGATCAGGCCTGGGCTTCGTCGGACTTCTTGCCGGCAGCCTTCTTGGCCGGAGCGCGACGGGCCGGCTTGGCCTCTTCGCCTTCGGCGGCTTCAGCGAACTCTTCCTCGCGCACGGTAGCGGCGTGCGGTGCGGCAGCCTTGCCTTCCAGCACGGCGTCGGCAGCAGCGCGGGCGTACAGCTGCACAGCGCGGATGGCGTCGTCGTTGCCCGGGATGGCGTAATCGACCAGCTCCGGGTTGTAGTTGGTGTCGACCACGGCGATCACCGGAATGCCGAGCTTCTTGGCTTCCTTGATGGCGATGTCTTCGTGACCAATGTCGATGACGAAGATCGCGTCGGGCAGACGGTTCATGTCCTTGATGCCGCCCAGCGAGGCTTCCAGCTTGGCGCGCTCACGGCGCAGGCCCAGCACTTCGTGCTTGACCAGCTTCTCGAAGGTGCCGTCGGTTTCACCGGCTTCCAGTTCCTTCAGGCGGGCAACCGACTGCTTGACGGTACGGAAGTTGGTCAGGGTGCCGCCCAGCCAACGCTGGTTCATGAACGGCATGCCGCAACGCTCGGCTTCTTCGCGGATCGACTCACGCGCGCTGCGCTTGGTGCCCAGGAACAGGACGGTGCCGCGCTTCTGGGCAATCGAGGAGATGAAGTTCATCGCATCGTTGAACAGCGGGACGGTCTTTTCCAGGTTGATGATGTGGATCTTGCCGCGGGCGCCGAAGATGTACGGTGCCATCTTCGGGTTCCAGTAGCGGGTCTGGTGGCCGAAGTGGACGCCGGCTTCCAGCATCTGACGCATGGTGATCTGGGGCATTGCAGAAACTCCTGATGTGGAACCCCCGTGCACCGTGTCCCTATGGGGGACGCCCGCGGAAAAGTGTGCGGGACGGCGGCGTGCGCGCGTATCGGGTTCCGGGGTTGGGCTTCCCCATCGTCTCCGTGGCCGAACTCCTTGCGGAGCACCCCGGCACGGATCGGGACGACAGGTGTGGATTCACCGGTGACGTCCGGTGTTGACGTGTTGCCTGTGCACTGGGCGACAGGTCAACCCGGCGATTATAGCCCGCCTTCGGTGCTCGCCGCAATCTGCGGGGCGGCGTACGGAAGAAGGGTGGCCGCCTGGTCCTGCAGCCGGGCCTGGAAACGCCCGCCAACGTAGCGGTCGAGCCGGGCAGGCAGGGCCCAGCGGCGGGTCTGGTGGGGCAGAACGTAGCCCGCCAGTCCCGGCCAGATCAGGTGGGCCTGGCCGTCGGCGCCGATGAAGGTCAACTCGGCCAGCCGGGCCGGGCCATCGCCGTCGTTATGCAGCATTACGGCGTCGCCCTCGGTACTCGCACTTACCCACAGCCGTGGCGGCGGCGCGGGGCCGTCTCCGGTGAGCACGAAGACCGGCAGGGAAATGCGCGGCGATGACAGTGCGCTGCCCGGGTTCGGGCTGAGCACCAGCCGGTAAGCCTGCAAGACCTCGCGGGGCGACGTGTCCAGCCGGACCACGCGCAGGCGCAGGCCCTGGCCGGACGCGATGTCCAGCCGCGCCGGGCTGACGGCCATGTCGGTAGCTTCGACCAGCTGCTCGCCGTCCTCGCTCTGTTGCCAGCGGTAAAGGCGCGCCTGTCCCTGCCAGCCCTGTGCGTCCGCGTTGTGCAGCCAGAGCGCGGCATGTCCCGGACGGGCCGCGATGTCGATCCGGTACCGGTCAAGTTCCAACGCGGCTGTGGACAGGCTTGGCAGCAGCCCGGCCAGCAGCAGGATGAGCCGCCGCATCACCATGTGGCGGTCGGGCGACGTGCATCGTCGCCTGCGCTGGCCGGTGGACTCAGTCCCTGCACCTGCGGTGGCGAAGTGAGGGTGTTGGCTGCCGGGGCCGGGCAGCCGGGTGCGGCCGGGCTCGTCCGGCAGTCCGGCAGGATGCGCAGACGGATCTGCAATGGCGTGGTCGGGCTGGCGATCGCAGCGGAGGATGCCGCCAGCACGGCGGCGGCAAACAGTGTGGAAGGGGAACGCATGGTGCACGCATGGAAGGAGGCGTTACCGGTAGCGGCCTGCGACCGGCGTTCTGAACCCCGCCGGCGGCGCGTGACCCGGCAGGTGATCCTAGTAGGTGATCGAGACCGTCACCACGTCGCTGTAGGTGCCCTGGCTGGGCAGCGTCGTTCCGGTGGGCAGCGCCCGGCCGTATACGGTCAAGGTCTGCGCGCTGCCCGTGCCGGTGCCCGGCACCGTGTCCACATTGAGCGTATTGCCCCAGCGCAGTGTCCGTCCGCTGTCGCGGTACAGCTCATAGCCGATGAAGCTGGATGTGCTGGTGGCATGGCGCATGCGCCGGCTGCTGCCGCTGGCGTGGCTGCCGTTGTCCAGCCCCACACTGTAGGCAGTGCGGTTGATGCAGGTCAGGCCGATGGTCGAGGTACGGTCGATGTTGCCGGCCACTGCGCCGGCTACGCTGCCAAAATCCATGTCGGTGGTGGTGTAGGCGGTACAGGTGGGCAGCACTCTGGCCTGCACCGTGAACGGGAACTGCCCGGTGAAGGTCTTGTTGCCGGTGGCGCCGCCGGCGCCCGCCGGGGTGGTGCAGGAGATCGGGGTCGGTGCGCTCAGGGCCAGCACCTCGTTGTAGGCGTACTGCAGTGTCACCGCCGTGGTGCTGAAGCTGCTGGAGAACGTGCCGGCTGACAACACCTGGTTGGCCGGGATGCGCGCGTAGACCGTCGCAGTCACCGCGCCGGTGCCGGTGGTAAGCGGGACGCTGTAACTGAGGTCCAGCACGACCGGTCCGGGTGTGCCGGCCGCAGTACTGCCCCAGACCACGCTGCGCGCGGCGTTGGTGTACAGCTGGTAGTTCAGGCTGTCACCGGTGCCGACCGGTGCCACGCCGCCCACCGTCATCCGCCGGAACGGGGTCAGGGTGGTGCCGGCCGAGCCGGTCCCCAGACTCAGACACATGCGGATCGACGTAGTGGCCAGCAGGCTCAGCGCACCTGTGCTGCAGCTCACGCGGATCGCCAGCGTCGTGTCCGCCGGGGTCGCTGCACCGTTGGTGATGGTGCCGAAGTCGAGCACGGTCGGCGCGCTGGCGGTGCAGTTGGTGTCCGCGCGCGCGGTGCCGACATGCAGGCCCGCGCAGAGCAGCAGCCACAGCAGTGCGCGCAGGTTCATGGCATGCCCGCCGGTGACGTGCAGCGCGCCTGCGGCAAGCTCGGCTGTGGCGCATTGGCAGCGGGCACCTCGACCTGCAGCTGGCAGCGCACGCCCTCAGGCGTGGTCGCCTGCAGCAACGCCGGCTGCTCCAGGTCTTCCAGGTAGGCGCGGCCCTCATGACCGACCGGGAAAGTGCGCCCGTCGGCCGCCTGCAGCTGCGTGCCCAGTGGCAGCGGCTGGCCGTCGGCGTCCTGCACGATCAGTTCAACCGCGCGGGTGCGGCGCAGGCCGAAGCTCACGCCGGTGCCCGCGCCCTGGCGTGGCGTCACCCAGGCATCGACCCGGTCAGCACGGTAGTTGGCGGGCAGGTCGAGGGTGTCGATCGACACGCGGTTACGCTGCCACGACAGCAGCGGGCTGATCAGCAGCAGGCCGTCGGCGTTGGTGGACCCGATCAGGCGGTTTTCCAGCCGCACGGGGATGCCACCGATGTCGCCGGTTGAGACGATGGCAAAGGCATCGTTGATCTCACGGGCCGCAAACACGTGGCCGCCCATCCAGACCAGGCTGCCGCTGGCACTGGCGTAGGCCTGGTCCCAGCCGCCCTGGCGCGCGTAGCCCAGCGAGTACCGCCCGACGCGGTTGAGCCAGCCCAGCTCGGCCAGCCCGCCGACACCCTCATCGCCGCCACGGGCCTGCAGGCGCCAGCCCATGCCTCCCTGGCTGCCATCGCCGGGCACGGGCTTGAAGACATCGGCCGTGGTCAATGGGCGCCCGCCGTTGTACTGCGTGGAGACGCTGCCCTGCCGGTTGTTGCCCAGGTCAACCGAGAACGACAGATAGGCATTGCGGTCGCGGCTGTCGCCCAGGTTCTGGTTGAGCGACAGGTAGGCCGACCAGCGCTGGCCCAGGCTGCGCGACCAGAACAGGCTGGCGTAGCGGTCATCGTCCCCGCCGGGATAACGCAGCCGCAGGTAGCTCACGCTGAGCGAGCCGGCCCGGGCCAGGCTCAGCCCGACGGTGGCCTGCTCGCTGATCGACGGTGCCAGGGAGCCCTGCAGCGCACCCAGGTCGCGGTAGTGGCCATGCGTGCGACGGCTGAGCAGGTTGACGTTGAACAGGCGGCTGTTCCAGTTGTAGCCCAGCGAGTACAGGCCGCCGGCCTGCCCGCCCTGACGGCCATGGGCGTAGGCGGCGGTGAGCACCCCGGCGGTACCCAGCAGCCAGCCTCCGCCGATCCCGATGTTGCCGACCCCGCCGCCGCCTTCGGCGTGCGCTTCGGCGGTGAAGCCATCGGTGACGCCGCGTCGCCAGGTCGCGCTGCCGACGACCGCACTGTCATAGGCGAACGAATGCACCCCGTAGTCGCGGCGCATGCGGCCCGCGCCGGCTGACCAGTCGGACAGTCCGCGACCCAGCAGCTGCTGGGTTCCGTAGAAGGCGAAGTCCAGCGTCTGCATGCGGCCGTAGGCATCGGTGATCACCACCTGGGCATTGCCGGTACCGCTGATGCCCGGCTGTGCGGCGAGCTGGAAAGGCCCGACCGGAACCTCCCCGTTGTACTGGCGCAGGCCGTCGACATAAAGCTCCACCGTGGACGGCACGACCGCTTCACCCAGGAAACGCGGCGTGGGGCTGAGCACGCGGTAGGGCTGCAGGCCGTAGTTGCGCCCGACCTGGATGCCGCCCATGCGTACCGGCCTGCTCCAGTCGACAAAACCGCTGTAGAAGTCGCCCACCGTCAGGGTCACGGCAGCCTCGGGCAGGTCCAGCCGCCAGCGCGTGTCGAGCCGCACGCTTTCGCCTTGCCAACCGCCCTGGCCGGGCTGGCGGTAGGTGCGCAGCAGGCTGCTGGTCTCCACCACGCCCTGGCCGACGCCGAACAGGCGCAGCTGCTGGGTCAGGGTGAGATTGCTGGCGCCCTGGCTGTGACTGCCATACAGGTCGTAGTTGAACACCATCCCGGGGGCGACGCTGGCGGCCGGCGAGGTGTCCGGCGTGGGGCCCAGGTCGGTGGTGGGCAGATCCAGCTGCTGCAGCGGGGCCTCCAGCGTCAGGGTCTGCAGGTTGGCGTCGTAGCGCACCACCACCCCGCTGATCTGGTCCAGATACACCGGCGCCTCGCCGCGCGCGGCGAAGCCAAGCTGCCGCAGCGTGGCCGGGCTGGCCTGCAGCCGGCCCTGTGCGTCGATGAAGGGCAGCAGGCCGCGCGGGGTGCTGTTGAGGGTGACCTCCAGATACAGCGTCTGCGGCGCCGTCAGCGGCGTGGGCGGCGGCAGAGCGGCATCGCCACTCATCATCGCGGTGAGCGTGCCGGCTTCGTCTTCCTCGGCATGCACGGCGTGCGGCAGCAGTGACAGGCTCAACAGCGCCGTCATGCAGGCCTCAGCGAGACGCTGGCGCGGCAGGCAGCGGGCTCTGTGCCGACTGGCCATTGATCTTCGCCGTGAAAGTGGCGCCAGCCAGCCGCGCGGCGGGCAGGTCCAGTGGCCAGCGCATGGTCTGGCCGGGCAGCACATACCCGAGAAGGCCCGCATGGATGATCTGCGGGCGCTCGATCGTGCCCACGGCCAGATCGGCCAGCTGGGCATGGCCGGTGCCGCTGTTGTGTACCTCAAGGCCGGGCCGGCCGTCGGCCAGGGTGACCTGGCGGGCCTGCAGCAGGGGCTGCTGCCGCGCACCCTCCTGCGACTGCACGAACACCGGGATCGAATACCGCAGCACGAACTGCATGCCCTCGCGCTCGCCGACCGGCGGCGGCAGTTCGTCGACGATGACCCGATATGCCTGCTGCGTGGCCGGCGGCGCGGAATCGGTACGGACGATGCGGATCAGCTGCTGCTGCCCGGCGGCCAGCGTCTGCATCGGCGGGCTGGCCATCACCGCAGTGGTCGCCGACAGCGTGTCCTGCCCCGTGTTCTGCGTCCATTCGTAGACGCGGATCTGGACCTGGACCGGGGCAGTGCCACTGTTGCTGACCCACAGGGCCTCAGCGTTCTGGCGGGCACCCAGCTGCAGCTGGGTTGGCGCAACCTGCAGGCTTGCCGCCTGCGCCCGGCCCATCAACCCGGCAGCCAGGAGCAGTGTCACCAGCCACTTCCACGCCAGCCCGTGCCGCATCGCGCGTGCACTCTCGAGCATGGCGGGCCTCAATAGGTGATGGTGGCAGTGACGGTATCCAGGTAGTTGCCGGTGGCGGCGTTGTTCGAGCTTGGGTCGAGCACCTGGCCGTAGACCGGGAATGCCTGCGCGAGCCCCGTGCCGGCGCTGGCCAGCACGTTGGATCCGGCGGTGGCGCCCCAGACCTGGGTGCGGCCCGCATCGCGGAACAGCTGATAGCCGACGAAGTTGTTGGCGGTAACCGTCGCATCGGTATTGCGCATGCGGCGGGTGGTGACGTCGTTGGCCGTCGCTGCGTTGCTGCCGGCATTCAGCGCGATGCTGTAGGGCGTACCCGCTGTGCACTGCGCGGTGATTGAACCAGCGGCATTGAGCGTGGTGGTCGAGGTCGACAGTGCGCTGCCGAAGTCCACATCGGTGGGCGTGGCAGCCGTGATGGTGCAGGCCTTGGTGATGACCAGCCGGACATTGAACTGAACGGTATCAGCAGCCAGTGCGGGTGCGGCGAAGCCGGCCAGCAGCAGGCAGGGCAGGGCGGTACGGTAGACGGGCATGGGCATGCTCCTTGGACGGGGTCCACAGTGAACGTAACGATGCGGGTGCTGCCGGACATGGGGGGAGGTCTTTGCCTTCCCGGTTATAAGAATGGGGTTGTTGGTAGATCGTGAGATTTCCGGGGTGATGGCGTCATTTCTGCCAATTCCGTGACTCGGTGCACACTTTTCATCCCGTATTCAGCTCAGTCCAGGTCTGTTCCGGCTCGCTGGCGCTCACCGGCTGGCACCGCGTGAAACGCTGCTGCGGGAGAGAGCCCACCGTTCGCGGTCCGGCGCCGTATCGGCGATAATGGCGGTCATGAGCGTAAATCTTAAAACCCCCCAGGAAATCGAGATGATGCGCGAGGCCGGGCGACTGGCCAGCGAAGTGCTGGACATCATCACGCCCTACGTCAAGCCCGGTGTCACCACCGAGGAGCTCGACCGCATCTGCCACGACCACATCGTCAACGTCCAGAAGGCGGTACCGGCCAACGTCGGCTACCGTGGCTTCCCGAAGACGCTGTGCACCTCGGTCAACAATGTCATCTGCCACGGCATTCCCAGCGAGGGCAAGGTCCTCAAGGACGGCGACATCGTCAACATCGATGTCACTGTGATCAAGGACGGCTGGCACGGCGACACCAGCCGCATGTACGTCGCCGGTACCCCGTCGGTGATGGCCAAGCGCCTGATCGACGCAACCTATGAGGCCATGTGGCGCGGCATCCGTGCGGTCCGCCCGGGCGCGACGCTCGGTGACATCGGCTACGCGATCCAGAGCTATGCCGAGTCCGAGCGCTTCAGCGTGGTACGCGAGTACTGCGGCCATGGCATCGGCAAGTTCTACCACGATGAGCCGCAGGTCGTGCATTACGGTCGCCCAGGCCAAGGCCTGGTGCTGCAGCCCGGCATGACCTTCACGATCGAGCCGATGATCAACGAGGGTACCCGCTACAACAAGGTGCTGCCCGACGGCTGGACCGTGGTGACCAAGGACCGCAAGCTGTCCGCGCAGTGGGAGCACATGATCGCCGTCACCGAGACCGGCGTGGATGTGCTGACCCTGGCACCCGGCGAATCGCAGGTCAGCTGAGCATGCTGCCGGCGGGTTCGTTGCTGGACACGCCGGCCGCGTCGGCACGTGATGATGTGCAGTGGGCCGCTGCCGCGCGGCAGGCCCTGCAGCAGGGCGATGCGCGTCTGCACCGCCGCTTCGACCAGGACGACAACATCGAGCGCCTGCTGGCGCTGCGTGCGCGGGCGGTCGACCACCTGATCCGGCTGGCCTGGCAGCGTTGTCTGCCGGCAGACAGCGGGCTTGCACTGTTCGCGGTGGGCGGCTACGGCCGCGGAGAGCTGTTTCCGCACTCGGATGTGGACGTGCTGGTGATCGGCGAGCCCTCGGCCCAGCGCGCCAACGAACCTGGTCTGTCCCGGTTGTTCGCGCTGCTGTGGGACTGCGGACTGCCAGCCAGCCACGCCGTGCGCTCGCTGCAGCAGTGCCGTGAAGCAGCCAGCGACCAGACCGTGCTGACCGCGCTGATCGAAGCCCGGCCGATCGCCGCCACCGAGCCTGCCCGACGCGGCCTGCGCCAGACGGTCGACGATGGGCAGCTGTGGCCGGCGCGCGCGTTCTTCATGGCCAAACTCGAGGAGCTGCGCAGCCGCCACGAGCGTTTTGGTGACACGGCCGACAATCTTGAACCGGACATCAAGGACGGTCCCGGCGGTCTGCGCGATCTCAATACCCTGGGCTGGATGGCGTTGCGCGCGTTCGGCGTGCGCGACCTTGAAGCCCTGGTGGGGCTCGGACATCTGGGCATGGACGAAGCGGCGGCGCTGCAGCGCGAGCGCGCGGTGCTGGCGCGGCTGCGCTATGGCCTGCATCTGGTGGCACGACGACCCGAGGAGCGGCTGCGCTTTGATTACCAGAAGACGCTGGCCGCACGCCTCGGCTTCCAGGACGATGCCGAAAGTCTGGGCGTCGAGAAAATGATGCAGGGCTTCTACCGGGCCGCCTCGGTGGTGCGCCGGATCAGCGACCGTCTGCTGCAGCGCTTCGAGGAACAATTTGACGGCGAGGCCGTACCGGAACCGCTGACCGTGGGCTTTTCGCTGCGTCGGGGGTATCTGTCGGCCAACGATCCGCAGTGGCCGCAGGACGATATCGGCCAGGTGTTTTCGCTGCTTGCCAGCTGGGCCAACAATCCACAGGTGCGCGGTCTGCATTCGTTGACCGCGCGCGCTCTGGCCGAGGCGCTGCTGCAGCTGCCCTCGTTCGAACAGGCCGATGCAGCGACCCGGCAGCAGTTCATGACCCTGCTGCGGGGGCTGCGACCGGTGGACACGCTGTCGCGCATGGCGCGGCTCGGCGTGCTGGGGCAGTGGATTCCGGCGTTTGCGCAGGTCAGCGGGCGGATGCAGTTTGACCTGTTCCATGTCTATACCGTGGACCAGCACACCTTGATGGTGCTGCGGAACATCGGCCTGTTCGCCAGCAGCCGTGCCGACGAGCGGTTTTCCATCGCCCATGAGGTATGGCCGCGCCTGCGCAAGCCCGAGCTGCTGTTGCTGGCCGGGCTGTTCCACGACATCGCCAAGGGGCGCGGTGGCGACCATTCCGAGCTCGGCGCTGTTGACGCGCGTGCCTTCTGCCAGGCCATGGAGCTGAGCGAGGCCGACACCGGGCTGGTCGCCTGGCTGGTTGAGCAGCACCTGCGCATGTCGATCACCGCGCAGAAGCAGGACATCGCCGATCCGGAGGTGATCCATCGCTTCGCGACGCTGGTGGGCAGCCGCGACCGGCTCGACTACCTGTACCTGCTGACCTGTGCGGATATTGCCGGGACCAGCCCCAAGCTCTGGAACGCGTGGAAGGACCGGCTGCTGGCTGACCTGTATTTCGCCACCCGCCGCGCGCTGCGCGAGGGGCTGGAGCCGCCGCTGCCGGCCGCCGAGCGCGTGGCCGAAGCGCGCGAAAACGTGCGTGCGCTGGTGCGCGAACGCGGCTACGACGATGCCACCATTGATCGCCAGTTCACCGTGATGCCGGATGAGAGCTTCATCCGCCTGCGTCCCGAGCAGCTGGCCTGGCAGGCCGCAGCGCTGGTGCCGGTGCGGCAGGGCCAGACCCTGGTCAAGGTGCGCACGATCAGCCCGGACGATCCGGCGCTGGAAGTGTTCGTGCACTCGCCGGACCGCGATGGCCTGTTTGCCGCGATCGTGATGACACTGGACCGCAAGGGCTATGGCATCCATCGCGCCCGCGTGCTTGATGGCCCGGCAGACACCATCTTCGACACCTTCGAGGTGAGCCCGGCCGACAGCTTCGCTGACGGTGACCCGTTGCGGCTCGAAGTGGCTCTGCGCGAGGCCCTGTCGGGGGACCTTGCGCGCCTGCGGCCATCGCGCCGCGCGATTCCGCGGCAGCTGCGGCATTTCCGCTTCGTTCCGCGTGTGGAGTTCCGCGACCAGCCCGGTGACAGCCCGAGCACCCGCTTCAACCTTGTAGCGCCTGACCGTCCCGGCCTGCTGGCCGACGTTGCACAGGTACTGCGCAACCAGCGCCTGCGCGTGCATGATGCGCGCATCGCCACCTTTGGTGAGCGCGCCGAAGATACCTTCGTGATCACGGACGAGCACGATCTGCCCCTGACTGACACTGCCAGGCAGCAGTTGCAGGAGGCGATGCTGTCCTGCCTGGACCCTGAAAGAAATACCGGAGATACCCGCTGATGGCCACCAAGCCGACCAAGAAGAGCGCTGCCCCGAAGACCGAGGCGGCCCCCAAGCGCACTGCGAAGGCCGTGGCCGGCAAGGACGTTGCGAGGAAACCGACGACGGCCAAGGCCGGCGCCGGCAGGACCGCAGCCGGCAAGGCAGCGGTGAGCCGAACCGCGACGGCCAGGCCGACCAAGGCAGCCAAGGCGGCCAAGGGCAAGGCGGTGCCGGCCGAGAAGGCGCGCGAGCAGACCATTGCGCGCAAGTCGCTGCGCAAGCCGCCGGCCCCGGGTGTGGAAGAACTGAAGTTCGGAATCGAAAGCGCGTTCGAGCGCCGCGCCACGCTTACCCCGCACGAGCTGGAGGGCTCGACCCGGCCGCTGGTCAACCGGGTCATCGATGGACTGGAAAGCGGCGAGTTCCGTGTTGCCGAGCCTGACGGCCACGGCGGCTGGAAGGTCAACGAATGGCTGAAGAAGGCAGTGCTGCTGTACTTCCGGGTCAACGACATGGCCGTGGTCGACGCACGCCCGGCGCCGTTCTGGGACAAGGTCGAATCGCGTTTTGCCGGCTACGACGAGGCCCGGTTCCGCCGCAGCGGGGTTCGCGTGGTGCCCGGTGCGATCGCCCGGCGCGGCACCTACTTTGGCAAGGACGTGGTATTGATGCCCAGCTTCACCAACATCGGCGCCTACGTCGGTGAAGGCACCATGGTCGACACCTGGGCCACGGTAGGCTCCTGCGCGCAGATCGGCCAGCACTGCCACCTGTCCGGCGGCGCCGGCATCGGCGGCGTGCTCGAGCCGCTGCAGGCAAGCCCGACGATCATCGAAGACCATTGCTTCATCGGCGCCCGCTCGGAGGTGGTCGAGGGTGTCGTCGTCGGCCACCACAGCGTGATCGGCATGGGCGTGTTCCTGAGCCAGAGCACCCGCATCTACAACCGGGCCACCGGCGAGATCACCTACGGCTACATTCCGCCCTACAGCGTGGTGGTCTCAGGCTCGCTGCCTTCCAGGGACGGCACGCATTCGCTGTACTGTGCGGTCATCGTCAAGCAGGTCGACGCCCGTACCCGCAGCAAGACCAGTGTCAACGACCTGCTGCGCGGGCTGGCCGACTGAGTTCGTCCGTGCCGGCGCTGGACCAGGCGGCACACTATCGGCACCCGTCCGATACCTTGTTCGGGCGGGTGTTGCCGCGTCTGCTGCACGCATCGGGATGGACGCGGCTGCGTCGCGCGCTGGCGCGGCGCTGGCCGATGCCAGCGTTGACCAGCGACGCCTGCGAGGTCATCTATCTCAGCTGGTGGGTCGACCTGCGCCATGCGCCCGCACCGCCGCCGGGCCATCACTTCATCAGTGTGGACGGGCGAACGCCTTACACCATCCTCAGCTATCGTCATCGCCACTTCGGCCCGGCCCTGCCGGGTCCATTGCGCGCCTTGCTGCCCAGCCCGCGGCAGAGCAACTGGCGCTGGTATCTGCGCCGCGATGATGACGCGGGCGGCGCCACGGTGGTGTTGTTCGACCGCAATGTGATGGACCAGCTGGCCTATGTTGCCGGTGCGCGCGCCTGCAGTGATGCCATGCAGCCGCATCTGGCACTGCACTTCGAGCATGCGGTGCACGGCAACGGTGATGGCTGTACCCGCATTGATGGAGGGCAGGGCAGCGCGCCGGCACTGCACGTGCAGTGGCAGGCCGCCGCCGGGTGGCTCGATGAGGACTGGGCGGCTGCCTTCGGCGGACGGGCGGCGTTGCTGCGCCTGTTGACCTGCCAGGACCAGGCCCTGGCCTGCACGGCGGATGGCCGCTGGGCCAGCACGCGCATCGAGCTGCCGGTTGCACTGGACCAGCTGCAGCCGCTGCGCGTCAGTGCCCCGCTGTACTGTCCGCGGTTGCAGGCGCTGGGTGTGCAGGACCAGACGCCGCTGGCGATGCGACTGCCGCAGGTCCCGTTCCGGGTCGTGTCCGAACGCCTGTTGTGAGATTCTGGCCGCCTGTTTCCTGCACGAACGAGGGCCATGAGCACCACCGTCTACGGTTTGAAGAACTGCGACACCTGCAAGAAGGCGACCCGATGGCTTGATCGCTTCGCAGTGCCGTACACCTTCGTCGATTACCGCGACAACACGCCCAGCCCTGACACCCTGCTGGCGTGGGCCGGGCAGCTTGGCGGCCTTGCGGCGATGATCAACCGGTCCTCCACCACCTGGCGGCAGCTGCCGGAGCACCGCAGGGCGGCGGCCTCCGATGCGGAATGGAAGCTGCTGCTGCGCGAGTACCCGCAGCTGATCAAGCGGCCGCTGGTGGTGACCGCTGACGGCAAGGTCAGCCAGGGCTTCACCGATAACGGCTTCAAGGCCCGCTTCGGCGTGGGCGGCGCATGAGCGCCGTGCTTGAGCTGACCTGTGCACTGATCGCACGGCCCTCGGTCACCCCCGATGATGCCGGCTGCCAGACGCTGTTGAGTGCTCGCCTGCAGCAGGCCGGCTTCCAGTGCGAGCACCTGCGGCTGGGTGAGGTCGACAACCTGTGGGCCACCCACGGCAGCGGCGCACCGGTGCTGGTACTGCTGGGGCACACCGATGTGGTGCCGCCGGGGCCGCACGAGGCCTGGGCCAGTGACCCGTTCCAGCCGCAGGTGCGCGATGGCGTGCTGTACGGACGCGGCGCGGCCGACATGAAAGGCAGCGTGGCGGCCTTCGTGCTGGCCGCCGAGCAGTTCGTCGCGGCGCATCCGGAACACCCCGGCACGCTGGCGTTGCTGCTGACCAGTGACGAGGAAGGCGATGCCATCGACGGCGTGCGCCACGTCGCGCGTCTGTTCGCCGAGCGGGGCCAGCACATCGACTGGTGCATCACCGGCGAGCCCTCCTCTACGGCCACGCTGGGCGATCTGCTGCGTGTTGGTCGTCGCGGCAGTCTCTCGGCCAGGCTGCAGGTGCAGGGGGTGCAGGGGCATGTGGCCTATCCGGACAAGGCGCGCAATCCGATCCACGAGGCCGCGCCGGCGCTGGCTGAGCTTGTTGCACGACACTGGGACGAGGGCTATGAGAGTTTCCCGCCGACCAGCCTGCAGGTCTCCAACCTCCATGCCGGCACCGGCGCCAACAACGTGATTCCCGGTGTGATGGAGGTGGATTTCAACATCCGCTACAACCCGCACTGGAACGCGGCGCGGCTTGAAGCCGAGGTGACCGCGCTGTTCGATCGACACGGTCTGCAGTACACGTTGAAGTGGCATCGCAGCGGCGAGCCGTTCTACACACCCGAAGGCCCGCTGCGCGCGGCCGCGCGCGAGGTACTGGCGGCCCACATCGGTCGCCTGCCGGACGAAAGCACTGGCGGCGGAACCTCCGACGCGCGGTTCATCGCGCCGCTGGGCGCGCAGTGCATCGAGATCGGTCCGGTCAACGCCAGCATCCACCAGGTCGACGAGAACGTCAGCGTCGCCGAACTGGACGCGTTGCCGGGACTGTACCAACGGTTGATCGAGCGCCTGCTGGTGGTGCCATCCCGCACGTAGAGCGGGGCTCTGCCCCGCTGGCCGGGCTCTGCCCCGCTGTCGGGGTGCGCAGCGGGGCAGAGCCCCGCTCTACCCGGCCATGGTCATTCTGAAAAATTGAACGTCGGCGGCTTCACCGCCGCTTCCCAGTACTCCGGCTCGGCCAGGTAGAAGCGCTGCTGCGCTGCCTTGGCAAACCAGGCCGCCGCACGCTCGCGGTCGGCGGCCACACCGGCACGGCCGCGGCCAAGCAACAGGCCGGCCAGATACTGCCCATGGGCATCGCCCTGCGCGGCCGCGCGCTCATACCACTGCAGGGCCAGGGCGCCGTCGCGTGGTACGCCGTAACCGCGCTCATGCAGCGTACCCAGATCGACCTGCGCGTCAGCATCGCCGCGCACTGCCTGCTGCTGGATCGCGGCGACCAGCGGGTGCAGGGTGCCATCGCGCGGCGCAAGCTGCTCGCGGCTCGGTCCGCTGTGCGAGGGCACGCGCTGATAGACCTGCATGCGCATGTCCCAGCGCAGTGCAAGCGCGGGTCTGCCGCGCAGACGGTACTGCTGGGCCAGCGTGCTCATCGCATAAGGGTTGCCGTGACGGGCCGCCGCCAGCAGCCAGTGCTCCGCCTTGCGCCAGGAAGGGCGTACGGCCGACGCCGGCTGCGGCTGCCCCGGTGAAGCATCGGCCACGAGCCCGCGCAGCCAGATCTGGCCCAGGCGTTCTTCGGCACGCGCGTTGTGGAACGTCCACGGCTGGACCGCTGCGGCACGCGCATACCAGTGCAGCGCGCGTCGATCGTTGTAGCCCTGCAGGGTCTCGGCAGCGTGCCAGGCGCTGTCGAACCGACCATCAGCAGCGTGCTGCTGCAACTCGGCCATGCGACCGGGCGGCGTGCGCGGTTGGCTGGCGCAGGCGCAGAGCAGGGCGGTGAGCACCAGCAGCGTGGCCCGCCGGGCCGGGAAGAGCGAGGTAACGGGCATTCCATTGGCCATGGACAAGGGCGGCCCAGCGTACTGCATGACGGCATTGCCTGCGCGCCGTGGACGCTGTGGCGACGGTTGCCAACGCAACAGTTGCGCTGGGTCTTCGCAGCGGTTACGTTCGCTGCATGCACCCGATCCCGGCCAGCGCCGTCAACACCAATAACCGCAATAACCTGCGCGCGAATGCGTGCGCGGTCGATGCGGGCCTGCGCCCCGGGTAGAAACACAACACCACCCGGATACCAGAAAACCCGCATCGGCCGATGCGGGTTTTTTTGTGCCCGCTGCCCCTTGCTCCTCTCTGGTCTGCCGGTCGAACCACCGCCGACGCATCACGTTCGACATCACCCCCCCCCACAACAGGAGCTTCCCATGTGTTCGATCTACGGCATCTTCGGCCTGCAGGCCGGTGACGATCTCCCCGCGCTGCGCCGTCAGGCGGTGGAGGCCTCGCAGCGTCAGCGCCATCGTGGCCCGGACTGGAGCGGGGTCCATCTGGATGACGGCGCGCTGCTGGTGCACGAGCGGCTGGCCATCGTCGACCCGGCCGGTGGTTCGCAGCCACTGTTGTCCGACGACGGCGCTCTGGTGCTGGCGGTCAATGGCGAGATCTACAACCACCAGCAGCTCAAGGCCGGCCTGGCCGAGTCCTATGCCTTCCAGACCGGCTCGGACTGCGAGGTGATCAACGCGCTTTACCGCCAAGGCCAGCCGGCCCAGTGGCTGGAGCAGCTCAACGGCATCTTTGCTTTCGCTTTGTGGGACCGCGTGACCAGGCGCGTGCTCATCGCGCGCGACCCGATCGGGGTGGTGCCGCTTTACTGGGGTCATGATGCGCAGGGGCGGCTGCGGGTTGCGTCGGAAATGAAAGCCTTGGTGGACAGCTGTGCCGATGTCGCACAGTTCCCGCCGGGCCACTACTACGATAGTGCCAGCGACACGCTGGTGCGCTATTACCAGCAGGACTGGCGCCAGCATGCTGAAGTGGCCGGCAGGGCCGTGGACCTGGCCGCGCTGCGCGAGGCGTTCGAGCGTGCCGTGCATCGCCAGTTGATGAGCGATGTGCCGTATGGCGTACTGCTCTCTGGCGGATTGGACTCCTCGCTGGTGGCCGCGGTGGCCGCACGCCACGCGCGCCGGCGCATCGAGGACGGCGGGCAGAGCGAGGCCTGGTGGCCGCGTCTGCATTCGTTCGCCATCGGCCTGAAGGGCTCGCCCGACCTGGCGGCCGCAGCCGTGGCCGCTGAAGCGCTGGGCACGGTGCACCATGGTTTCGAGTACACCTTCGACGAAGGTCTGGATGTGCTGCCCGATGTCATCCGGCACATCGAAACCTACGATGTGACCACGATCCGCGCTTCCACCCCGATGTTTCTGCTGGCGCGGCGGATCAAGGCGATGGGCGTGAAAATGGTGCTTTCCGGGGAGGGAAGTGACGAGATCTTCGGCGGCTACCTCTACTTCCACAAAGCACCGGACGCGCAGCAGTTCCATGAGGAGCTGGTGCGCAAGCTCGATACGCTGCACAACTACGACTGCCTGCGCGCCAACAAGTCGATGATGGCCTGGGGCGTGGAGCCGCGCGTGCCGTTCCTGGACCGCGAGTTTCTTGATGTGGCGATGCGCCTGGACGCGACCTGCAAAATGGTCGGCAACGCTGCCGGCGGCCGCCGCATCGAAAAAGCCGTGCTGCGCGAAGCGTTCGAGGGCTATCTGCCCGAGAGCATCCTGTGGCGGCAGAAGGAGCAGTTCAGCGACGGCGTGGGCTACGGCTGGATCGATGGGCTCAAGGCCCATGCCGAGCTGCAGGTGAGTGACCGTGTGCTGGCTGCGGCGGACAAGCGCTTCGCGCACAACCCGCCGCAGACCAAGGAGGCGTATTACTACCGTCACCTGTTCGAGCAGTTCTTCCCCGGCCGCGCGGCCGCCGAGACGGTGCCGGGTGGCAAATCGATCGCCTGTTCGTCACCGGCGGCGATCGCCTGGGACGCCAGCTTCGCCCAGGCTGCCGATCCTTCTGGCCGTGCCGTGGCCGGCGTCCACGAGCAGGCGCTGGCCTGAGTCCTTGGCGGCGTGCGCGACCGTGGTCGGCCACAGCGCTGGCAACGGTCGTGCTCTCCTGCAGCTGGCCGTATCATCGGCAGCTTCTTCGTGGGGAGAGTTCATGGACGTACAGGGCGAAGAGCGCGCGTCGCGCTGGCGTTGGGCCAGGCACTACCTGGGCTGGGTGGCGGTGCCCCTGTTGATCGGTCTGCTGCTGGCGCGTCATGCAGGGCCGGCACTGCCCAACCTTGCACAGCGTATGCAGGCCAGTTCCGGTAACAGCTGGGCCACACATCTGGCCTCGCCGTTGGCGCACTTTCTGCTGCAGCTGCTGCTGCTGCTGCTGGTGGCCAAGGGCGCCGGCGCCCTGCTCAAGCGTCTCGGCCAGCCGGCGGTGATCGGCGAGATGGCGGCCGGTCTGATGATGGGCCCACTGGTGCTGGGCAGTCTGTTGCCTGCCGTCCATGGCGCCCTGTTTCCAGCTGCATCGCTTGGGCCGCTGGGGCTGTTGAGCCAGCTCGGCGTGCTGATGTTCCTGCTGGTCGCCGGTACGGAGCTGGACCTCGGTGCTTTGCAGGGGCGCCGCCGTTTCGCCTTCACTGTCAGCCACGCCGGCATTGCCGTGCCGTTCCTGCTCGGTGTACTGCTGGCGGTGTGGCTGTTCCCTGTACATGGACCGCAGGGCGTCGGCTTTACTGCATTCGCGCTGTTTGTCGGCATATCCATGAGCATCACCGCGTTTCCGGTGCTGCTTCGCATTCTGGCCGACCGCGGCATCACCCAGAGCCCGCTGGGGCAGACCGCCGTCGCCTGCGCGGCCCTGGGCGACGCGACAGCGTGGTGCCTGCTGGCCTTGATCGTGGCGGCCACGCAGGCGGCGGGCTTGGGCCCGGCCAGCCTCGATCTGCTGTGCGTGGTGGCATTCGTCGGCCTGATGCTGGGTCTGGTACGGCCGTGGTTTGCCCGCCAGCAGATTGCCGAAGGCCGGGAAGGGCGCTGGCTGCTGGGTATATTGATGCTGGCCCTGGCCAGTGCGCTGGTGACCGAAGTGCTGGGCATCCACGCGCTGTTCGGCGCGTTCGCCGCTGGCGTGGCGGTGTCGTCCAACCCGCGCCTGCGCGAGGTGGTGATCGCCCGGGTCGAGCCGTTCACGGTGACCCTGCTGCTGCCGCTGTTTTTTGCGATGACCGGGTTGCGGCTGCGCGCCGACGCGCTGCAGGGCAGTGACATCGTGCTGTGTCTTCTGGTGACCGCGGTCGCGACGGCTGGCAAGCTGCTGGGCACCTTCAGTGCCGCACGCAGCGCCGGCATGCCCGCGCACGAGGCCTGGCGGCTGGGTGCGCTGATGAACACCCGCGGGCTGATGGAGCTGATCGTGCTGAACCTGGGTTACGAGCTGGGTCTGCTGGGCGACCGGCTGTTTGCCGTACTGGTGATCATGGCGCTGGTAACCACCGCCATGACCGGCCCGCTGCTTGACCTGATCGAACGCCGACGCGCCGCCAGGGGGTGATCGCTGCCGGTAGGTGACGACCGTTGGTCGTCACAGCTTGTGCGCACCGCGCCTGGTGCTTGCCGGGCAGAGCCCGGCACTACCGTGCAGGGCTGCCCGCCTGAGCGTCAAAACCGACGGGCGTCACCGCCGACAAGGGCCGCCGGCGGGGTCAGCGCAGGATCAGGGTGTGCTCGGCGGCGCCGGGCAGGAACGGGGCGGGGCGCCCCTGGACCCAGTCGTCGTGGCCGGCGCCCCAATAGGGCGAGAAGGGATGGCCGCTCTGGCCACCGGGCATCTGCACGATGCCGTCAGCCTCGTGCCCCGGTGCCACCACCATCCGCTGCGATGCGCCGAACGCGGGGCCCTGCACGCGCGGCATGTCCCGGTCTCCCGGCAGCGGCTGACGCGGCATGCACAGCCAGCGTCCGAACAGCGCGGGCAAGGCCAGCGTCGTGGGATGGCAGATCGCGGCCGTGTTGCGCTCGCCCCAGGTACGCTCGTGCAACGGCCCTTGTGCGGCAAGCTCGGCCTGCAGCCGCGTGGCTGCATCCAACAGCAGGGCATCCCAGCTGGCGAAGCCCGCAGGCAGCAGGTGCGCCGGCTGTTCGCTGACCAGCGGCCACAGTACGCCTTCAAACTGGCCCAGGCGCGGGGCGACCCAGTCCTCGCCGAGCGTCTGGCGTGCTGGTGCCAGCAGGCCGTCCTGCACGCTGTCGATGACCCTGCCCCGGAAGCCGCGCACGATGCGGTAACTGACCGAATCCACCGACGCGCGCCCGTCCCAGTGCGCGCTCGCGTTGCGCAGCGCTTCCAGCGCCGGTGCATCCGCGTCCGCCAGCACCCGTTGCAGCAGCGTATGCCAGCGGCCCAGCAGCAGCGCGCGATCATCCAGCTGGATGGCCAACAGGTCGTGCTCGTTGAACTGTGCGCGGGCGCGCAGTCCATCGCGGATCTGCGCGCCCCGTGCGCCCAGGTCATACCCGCCGTCACCGGCCACGGCGAGGTCTGGACCCCCCAGCACGCGACCATTGGCCGTCCAGAGCCGGTGATCGGCCGGGTCCACCAGAGCGGGCGCCGCGTCGCTGCGGATACCCCAGGCGGGGCAGCGGGCGGCGACCTGCGCGGCCGCGTCGGGCGTGCAGCCTGTGCTTCGATCCGGGCGCGCGCCGATCAGCCGCCAGGCGATGCGTCCTTGGCTGTCGGCCAGCAGCAGGTTCTGCGCCGGCAGACGCGCGTGATCGGCGATGCGCAGCGCCTGATCGACATCCGCAGCGCGCGCGAGCTCGGCCAGGTCCAGACTGATCGCACCGGGCAGGTGCGCGGTCCAGCGCAGTGCGTCGTGGCTGCCGTCGGCGCGCGTGTGCAGGATGGGTCCCCAGTCGGTTTCGCGCACCTGCAGCATGACCGGGTCGGCGCCGGCCACCTCGATGGTTTCGCGGTGCGTCTGCACCGGCGCGTCGCGCGGGACGCGCCGGTAGTCGGCCGTGTCGATGTAGCTGTTGGTGAAGCCCCAGGCCACGTGTCCATTGCTGCCCACCACCACCGCGGGCAGGCCGGGCAGCGAAAATCCACTCACATCGACCTGGCCGCCGGGCGCCTGCGGATCGGGATAGCGCAGCCGCACGCGGAACCAGAGACCCGGCGCGCGCAACCCCAGATGCATGTCGTCGGCGAGAATGGCGCGACCGTCGGCGGTCAGCGCGCCGGCCACGGCGAAGTTGTTGCTGCCGTGCACCTCCGCTTCCGCGGCACGTGCGGTGCCGGCAGGGGCGGCGCCCCGCAGGTCAACTTCGCTGGCTGCCGGCAGCACCGCGTCGCCACGCGGCCCGCCGAACAGCGGCGCATCCCAACTGCTGCCGTTGTGCGCGAGCAGTTTGAACAGGGCCGGCGGCATCACCTCGCGAAGACGGCTCATGGCCAGCTCCCGCTGGTTGTCCGGGTCCTGCAGGTCGGCATACATGGCCAGGCCGGTCAGCAGGCTGTCGCTGGGCTGCCAGGGCGCGGGGCGCTGGCGCAGCAGCAGGTACGGCCAGGGCCGCACGGCCAGCGCGTCCATGCCGCGGTTGACGCCGTCCACATAGGCGCGCAGCGCATCGCTGACCGGCTCGGCACTGGCGCGCGCGCGCAGCCGATGCACGCGCATGCGCTGGTCACGTTGCACGGCACCCGGGCCGAACAGCGCCGCCAGCTCGCCAGCGGCGCTGCGCCGCATCAGGTCCATTTCAAAGCCGCGCTCCTGCGCGTGCACATAGCCCAGCGCGGCCAGCACGTCGCGCTGGCTTGCCCCCTCGAGCGTCACCACGCCCCGGGCATCGCGGCTGACCGTCACCGGCGCGCCGAGTCCGGGCAGTGCATGATCCCCGTCGAGGCTGGGCAGGCTGCCACGCAGCAGCCACCACACGGTGGCGGCCAGCAGCAGCGCCAGCGCGGACATCACCATGCACACCCGCCATAGCAAACGACGCATCGGTTCCATCCTGAACAGAGGGCAGAGTGACCGATTCTATGCGCTGCAGTTGGCAAGGTGAGGGCGCAACTGCGACTGATTCCGATTAGATCACTGCGCCGGCGGATAGGGCACCATGTGCGCCATCGACACACATACAGAGGCCCGCCCGATGAAAGGCAACCCGGACGTCATTGCATGCCTGAAGGAACTGCTGCGCGGTGAGCTTGCTGCGCGCGACCAGTACTTCATCCATTCGCGCCGCTACGAGGACCAGGGGCTGTTCGCCCTGTACGAGCGCCTGAATCACGAGATGGAAGAAGAAACCCAGCATGCCGATGCGCTGCTGCGCCGGATTCTGTTCCTTGGTGGTGACCCGGACATGCGGGCACATGCATTCGAGCCGGGCCGCACGGTCGAGGAGATGCTCAGCAAGGACCTTGAGACCGAATACGCGGTGCGCGACAACCTGGCCGCTGGCATGAAACTGTGCGAGGCCCAGGGCGACTACGTCAGCCGCGACATCCTGCTGGCCCAGCTGAAGGACACCGAAGAAGACCACGCCTGGTGGCTGGAGCAGCAGCTGGGTCTGATCAAGCGCATCGGGCTGGAGCTGTACCAGCTGAGCAAGATCGACAGCAGCGGCGCCCCGGCGCACTGAGCCAGGGCTGCCTGCAATAGCGGGCAGCCACCGTGCAATGCAACGTCGCCAGCCAGCACCGGAGACGCGCCAGCCCGCCTTTGCCAGCCCGCTGCGCTCCATCGCCCGCCAGCCGACACAGAAGAACCGGGAGTCCCCCGGCTTTTTTGTGCCCGCCACGCAGCCAGTGGTCATCATCCAAGGGTAGGTGACGACCGTTGGTCGTCACGCTCCAACGGCGCAGCCGTGCCGTGCTGGCGGGGCACGGTGTGCGTAGCGCCTGTCTCTGCCCGGCGAGCGTGCAGCGCAGGGGCAGCAGCGTGACGACCAACGGTCGTCACCTACCGGGGCCGCAGGGTTTTCGTAGCGCCGGGCAGCGCCCGGCGTTACTCCACCGACAGACCTTCAACCTTCTGCCAGCCGCGCGGCAGCAGATGGCCCCGGGTCGCGCGTGCGCCCAGATAGGTATCGAGCTCGCTGAACTTCAGGCCCATCGTGCGCTGGCCGCTGCGCACCTGCAGGGTCTGGCCCGGACTGATCGCCACCACCGCCACCACACGTTCGGTGGCCAGCTTGGCCTTGGGAATCTCGATGATCTTGTTCCCCTTGCCCTTGTCCAGTTCCGGCAGTTCACGCGCTTCGATCGCCAGCAGGTTGCCGGAGCTGGTCACCGCTACGATGCGGTCGGTTTCGACATTGGCCACCGCCGCTGGCTGCAGCACGCTGGCACCGGAGGACAGGTTGAGCATCGCCTTGCCGGCCTTGTTGCGGCCGATCAGGTTCTCGAAGCGGGTCACAAAGCCGTAGCCGTGGGTGGAGGCCAGCACGAACCGGTGCGCGGGTTCGGCGCTGGCCAGGGTCACGAAGCGGGTGCCGGCGGCTGGCGAGAAGCGCCCGGTCAGCGGTTCGCCATTGCCGCGTGCGGAGGGCAGGGTATGTACCGCGGTGGAATACGCGCGGCCGTCGCTGTCCAGGAAGGCAACCTGCTGGGTGCTGCGCGCGCGGGCCGAGGCCAGCAGGCTGTCGCCCTCGCGGTAGGACAGCCCGGCGGCATCCACATCGTGACCCTTGGCCGCGCGGATCCAGCCCTTGGCCGAGAGCACCACGGTCATCGGCTCGCTGGGCACCAGCTCGGTCTCGTCGATGGCCTGCGCCGCCTGGCGCTGGACCAGCGGCGAGCGGCGCGCATCGCCGAATTTCTTCGCGTCGGCCTGCAGCTCATCCTTGATCAGCTTCTTCAGCTTTGCCTTGCTGTCCAGGGTCGCCAGCAGCTTTTCGCGTTCCTTGGCCAGCTCGTCCTGCTCGCCGCGGATCTTCATCTCTTCCAGGCGCGCCAGCTGCTTCAGGCGGGTCTCGAGGATGTAGTCGGCCTGTTCCTCGGACAGCGCAAAGCGCGCGATCAGCGCCGCCTTGGGCTCATCCTCGGTACGGATGATGTGGATCACTTCGTCCAGGTTGAGGAACGCCGTCAGCAGGCCTTCCAACAGATGCAGGCGGCGCTCGACCTTCTGCAGACGATGCTGCAGGCGACGGGTGACGGTATTGCTGCGGAACTGCAGCCACTCGGACAGCAGCATTTTCAGGTTCTTCACCTGCGGCCGCCCGTCCATGCCGATCACATTGAGGTTGACCCGGTAGCTGCGCTCCAGGTCGGTGGTGGCAAACAGATGGCCCATCAGCTGGTCGGCATCGACGCGGCTGGAGCGCGGCACCAGCACCACGCGCACCGGGTTGGCATGGTCGGACTCATCGCGGATGTCCTCCAGCCACGGCAGCTTCTTGGCGCGCATCTGCGCGGCGATCTGCTCGATGACCTTCGAGGGCGATACCTGGAACGGCAGCGCGGTGACCACCACGTTGTTGCCGTCTTTCTTGAAGGTGGCGCGGGCGCGCACGCTGCCGTGACCGGTTTCGTACATCGCCAGCAGATCGGCGGCCGGGGTGATGATTTCGGCGCTGGACGGGTAATCGGGGCCCTTCACGTGCTCGCAGAGATCGCGCACGCTGGCCTCCGGATCATCCAGCAGATGCAGCAGCGCGCTGACGATTTCGTTGAGGTTGTGCGGCGGCACATCGGTGGCCATGCCCACGGCGATGCCGGTGGTGCCGTTGAGCAGCAGGTGCGGCAGCCGGGCCGGCATCCAGGTCGGCTCCTGCAGGGTGCCGTCGAAGTTGGGCACCCAGTCGGTGGTGCCCTGGCCCAGCTCACCCAGCAGGACTTCAGCGATCGGGGTCAGTTTGGATTCGGTGTAACGCATGGCCGCGAACGACTTCGGGTCGTCGGTGGAGCCGAAGTTGCCCTGGCCTTCGATCAGCGGATAGCGGTAGGAGAACGGCTGGGCCATCAGCACCAGCGCCTCGTAGCAGGCGCTGTCGCCATGCGGATGGTATTTACCGATCACGTCACCGACGGTGCGCGCCGACTTCTTCGGCTTGGCCGCGGCGTTCAGGCCGAGCTCGCTCATCGAGTAGATGATGCGGCGCTGCACCGGCTTCAGCCCGTCGCCGATGAAGGGCAGGGCACGGTCCAGCACCACGTACATCGAGTAGTCCAGGTAGGCACGCTCGGCATACTCGCGCAGGGGCAGTTGTTCGAAGCCGTGGAAGGCGGGGCGGGCAAGATCGGTCATGCGGGGTTGTTACCTGTGTTCGGAGGCGGCGACGGCCGTCGCCCTCGCAATGGAGTGATTATCCGGATGCAGCCGGGGATGCCAAGCCGCGCGGTGGATCCTGACGCGGTCCGTTGTGGGCCAGGTAGCGGCCGGGCGGGGTACCGAAGTGGCGGCGGAACACCGTGACAAAGGCGCTGGCGCTGCTGAAGCCCAAGGCGTGGGCGGTGTCGGCCACGGTCCGGCCTTCATTGAGCAGCCGCAGTGCCTCGGCCAGCCGTGCCTGCTGCCGCCACTGGGCAAAGCTCAGCGTGGTCTCGTCGCGGAAATGGCGGGTCAGACTGCGCGGGGACAGGCCGGCCCAGGCTGCCCACGCGGCGAGGCTGCGGTCATCGGCCGGGTTGGCCAGCAGCTGCGAGGCGATCTTCAGCAGGCGGCGGTCCTGCGGCATCGGCAGGTGCATGCGTTGGCGTGGCGCGTCGCGGATTTCGTCCAGCAACACCTCCAGCAGATGCTGCTGGCGCGGCGTCGCCGCGCTGGCCCGCGGCCAGGAACAGACCCGCAGGGCGATGGCCTGGAGCAGATCGGAGATGCCGATCACGCAGGGCTGATCGGCCAGGTCGTGGCAGGCGTCGGGGGTCAACAACAGACCCCAGCCGCGCAGCGGGCCGTCGATCAACACCGTGTGCGGCTCTCCCGGCGGCATCCATCCGGCCGAGCCCGAGGCCAGCGACCACGTGCCATGGCGGGTGCGGGTGGTCAGCAGCCCGCTTTCGACGCAGATCAGCTGCGCGCGGGCATGCGCGTGCCAGTCCACCTCGTGTTCGAGTCCGGCACGGCTGTCAACGCGGAACCCGCAGACGGGCAGCCCGTCGAGGCGTTCAAACCACGCCTTGGCGTCATCAGCCACAACCACCCCTGCCCCCGCAGGCGGCTCAGCGGTTGCCGCAGGGCGAGCCGCGGCGGCTGGCGACGTGTTTTCCTCGGCTGGCTCAAATGAAACATTCATTGGCTTGATTGTACTACCAGGCCACTACCGTAGCCGCTTAAGCTGTGCGCCTTCGTCATCAGCACGGTTTTTGCAACGCAGCATCCGCTGCCAGATGGAATATTTCCATTGAGAAATATTTTATTTGGAAGAGAATAGGCGGCCATGATCTGTCCCTCAACTACTCCTCCCAGCTTCGGGCTGCTGCTGCGCCAGGTGCGCGATGGCCTGGTGCGCCAGCTGGACGCGTCCATGGCCGAAGAAGGTCTGGGTATCGGCTTCAGCCACTACATCGGCCTGAAGATCCTCTCGGCGATGGCCCCGTGCACGGCCAACGAGCTGGCCCAGGCCATCGACCAGGTGCCCAGCGCGGTGACCCGGTTGCTGGACAAGCTGGAGTCGCTCGGCTGCGTGCGCCGCGAGCCGCATGCGCAGGACCGGCGTGCGCTGCAGATCGTACTGACCGAGCAGGGGCGTGCGTTGTGGCTGCGGCTCAAACAGCGTGGCGACGAGGTGATGGACGATGCCCTGCGTGACCTGGAGCCCGGCGAGCGTGCCCAGCTGATGGCCCTGATGATCCGAATCCGCGATTCCCTGACGACCCCATGACGCCCTTCAACTCTCCCCCCGTTCTCCGTAATGTCCGCCCGCTGCTGATTTCCACCCTGGCAGTGGCGCTGGCCGCCTGTGCCAGCAGCGGCGGCTTGCAGCCGCAGGCACGTGTGCTCGATGTCGACACCCTGCACAGCGCGCAGACGCTGGCTGGCCATGCGCTGGCGCCCTCCGGCTTCCCGCGCCAGGACTGGTGGACCGCGCTGGGTGACGCGCAGCTTGATGGCCTGATTGCCGAAGCGCTGGCCGGCACGCCCGGGCTGGACGCGGCTGATGCGCGCCTGCGCCAGGCCCGCGCGCAGGTAGGCAGCGCCCGTGCCGAGCGTCTGCCCAGCGTGTCCGCGTCGGGCGGCTACACCGGCCTGCGCCTGCCTGAATCCATGCTCGGCGACGAGCTCGGCGGTCATTACGCCGGCAGCAGCCAGGCCATACTCAACGTCAGTTACGGCATCGACCTGTGGGGCGGCAAGCGCGCGGCGTGGGAAGCGGCGGTGGACAGCGCACACGCTGCCGAAGTCGATGCCCAGGCGGCGCGCCTGCAGCTCTCGGCCGGCATTGCCCAGACCTACGTTGAACTGAGCCACGCCTTCGAACTGATGGACGTGGCCGAGCAGGAACTGGCGCGTTCGCACAAAGCGCTGCAGCTGACCACCCAGCGCCGTGCCGCGGGCATCGACAGTGACCTGCAGGTGCGTCAGGCCGAAGCCCGTGTGCCTGCCGCCCAGCAGCAGCAGCAGGCGGCGCAGCAGCAGATCGATGCGGCCCGCACCGCACTGGCAGCCCTGCTGGGCAAGGGGCCCGACCGAGGCCTGTCGATCCAGCGCCCGCGCGCGCTCGATCCGATGGCGCTGCCGCTGCCCGGCGTGCTGCCCAGCGAGCTGCTCGGTCGCCGCCCCGACGTGGTGGCTGCACGCTGGCGCGTTGAAGCGGCCGCCCGACAGATCAAGGTTGCGCGCACGCGCTTCTATCCAAGCCTGAATCTGACCGCGCTGGCCGGGGTGGTCGCGCCGAACATCGGTGACCTGCTGCAGAGCAGCTCAAGTTTCGCCTACCTGGGTCCGGCGCTGAGCCTGCCGATCTTCGACGGCGGCCGTCTGCGTGCGAACCTGGACAACACCGACGCGCAGTACGACCTTGCGGTGGCCGGCTACAACCAGGCTGTTGTGGATGCATTGCGTGAGGTTGCCGACCAGGTCAGCGCCATGCGCGCACTGCAGGCGCAGGCGCGGTCACAGCAGCAGGTGGTGGACACCGCCAACGCCGCCTTCGAACTGGCCGGCCAGCGCTACCGCGCCGGCATCGGCGGCTACCTGGACGTGCTTACCGCGCAGTCGACGCTGCTGCAGTCGCAGCAGCTGCTGGTCGGGCTGCAGTCGCAGCAGGTACTCGCCTCGATCCGCTTGAGCCAGGCGCTGGGCGGGGGCTTTATGCCTTCTGCCGCCGATGCGGCCCCGCTGACCCCGTATTCCGAAACTTCGCATTCCTGAGACACACCCCATGAGCCAGACCTCCGATTCCGCGGCCCCGTCGGCCGCCCCCAGCCGTCGTGGCAAACTGCTGCGCGGACTGCTTGTCATCGTCGTGCTGCTGCTGGCTGCGGCGACCCTGTGGTACTTCATGTTCGGTCGTTGGTTCGAAGAGACCGACGATGCCTATGTGCAGGGCAACCAGGTGCAGATCACACCGCTGGTGCCGGGTACCGTGGTGGCCATCGCCGCCGACGACGGCATGCGCGTCGAGCGCGGCCAGCTGCTGGTGCAGCTGGATCCTGCCGATACCGGTGTGGCCCTGCAGCAGGCCGAAGCCAATCTGGCAAAGACGGTGCGTGAAGTGCGCGGCCTGTACCGCAGCGTCGAAGGCGCACAGGCCGAGCTCAACGCGCGCCAGATCACCCTCAAGCGGGTGCGTGCCGACTTCGCCCGCCGCAAGGACCTGGCCGCCACCGGTGCAATCTCCAGCGAAGAACTGGCGCACGCCCGCGACGAGTTGGCTGCTGCCGAAGCTGCCGTGGCTGGCTCCCGTGAGAGCGTGGCGCGCAGCAGTGCGCTGGTGGATGACACCGTCATCGCCACCCAGCCTGATGTGCAGGCCGCTGCGGCCCAGCTGCGCCAGGCCTACCTCAACAATGCACGGGCCGGCATCGTTTCGCCGGTGACCGGTTACGTGGCGCGCCGCTCGGTGCAGGTTGGCCAGCGTGTGCAGCCGGGCACGGCGTTGATGGCCGTGGTGCCGACCGAACAGATGTGGGTGGAAGCCAACTTCAAGGAAACCCAGCTGCGGCACATGCGCCTGGGCCAGGAAGTGGAGCTGAAGTCGGACCTGTACGGCGGCGATGTGCAGTACAAGGGCCGCATCACCAGTCTGGGCCTGGGCACCGGTTCGGCGTTTTCGCTGCTGCCGGCGCAGAACGCCAGCGGCAACTGGATCAAGATCGTGCAGCGCGTACCGGTGCGCATCGCCATCGATGCCAGGCAGCTGGCCGAGCATCCGTTGCGCATCGGCCTGTCGATGAAGGCCGAAGTGAGCCTTCGCGACCAGAAGGGTGAGGTGCTGCCCAGTACCGCCGCCAAGGGCAACGTGTTCGATACCGATGTCTATGCCAAGCAGCTGCACGATGCCGACGACATGATCCATACGATCATCCAGGGCAACCTGCCGCAGCAGGCCAAGGCGGGCTGAGGTCGCCATGTCCGCACAAGCTCCAGCCGCGCCCGGTGCACCGGGCGCCCCCGCGGCGCCGGGAGCACCCAGCGGGTTCCTGCCGCCCAGCGTTGCCCTGTGCACCCTGGGCCTGGCGATGGCCTCGTTCATGCAGGTGCTCGATACCACCATCGCCAACGTGTCCCTGCCGACCATTGCCGGCAATCTCGGCGCCAGTTCGCAGCAGGCGACCTGGGTCATCACCTCGTTCGCGGTCAGCACCGCCATCGCGCTGCCGCTGACCGGCTGGCTCAGCCGCCGCTTCGGCGAGCGCAAGCTGTTCATCTGGGCCACTCTGGCCTTTGTGATCACTTCGCTGCTGTGCGGCCTGGCCCAGAGCATGGGCATGCTGGTGGTGGCACGCGCGCTGCAGGGGTTTGTCGCCGGGCCGATGTACCCGATCACGCAGTCGCTGCTGGTGTCGATCTACCCGCGCGAAAAACGCGGACAGGCGCTGGCGCTGCTGGCGATGATCACCGTGGTCGCTCCCATCTGCGGGCCGATTCTCGGCGGCTGGATCACCGACAACTACAGCTGGGAATGGATCTTCCTGATTAACGTGCCGCTGGGCGTGTTCGCCGCGCTGGTGGTGGGCAACCAGTTGAAAGGACGGCCGGAGCAGACTGAAAAGCCGAAGATGGACTATGTCGGCCTGATCACCCTGGTGATCGGCGTGGGCGCGCTGCAGCTGGTGCTTGATCTGGGCAATGACGAAGACTGGTTTGCCTCGACCCGGATCGTGGTGCTGGCCTGCGTGGCCGTGGTCACCCTGACCGTGTTCCTGATCTGGGAGCTGACCGACAAGGATCCGATCGTCGACCTGAAGCTGTTCCGGCATCGCAACTTCCGCGCCGGTACCCTGGCGATGGTGGTGGCCTACGCTGCGTTCTTCAGCGTCGCTCTGCTCATTCCGCAGTGGCTGCAGCGCGACATGGGATACACCGCGATCTGGGCCGGGCTGGCGACCGCGCCGATCGGCGTGCTGCCGGTGATCATGGCGCCGTTTGTGGGCAAGTATGCCTCGCGCTTTGACATGCGCATGCTGGCCACCATCGCCTTCGTGTTCCTGTCATTCACCAGCTTCCTGCGCTCGGGATTCAACCTGCAGGTGGACTTCCAGCACGTGGCCGGCGTGCAGCTGATCATGGGCATCGGCGTGGCGCTGTTCTTCATGCCGGTGCTGCAGATACTGCTCTCGGACCTGGACGGCCGCGAGATCGCCGCCGGCTCTGGTCTTGCGACCTTCCTGCGCACGCTGGGGGGCAGCTTCGCTGCATCGCTGACGACCTGGCTGTGGGCGCGGCGCACCCAGGTGCATCATGCCGATCTGACCGAGCATATCTCTGCCTATCAGCCGGGCATGCAGGAGCAGGTCACCGCGATGGGGCAGGGCGATCTGCAGCACGGTGCCGCCATGCTCAACACGATGATCAACCACCAGGCCTCGCAGATGGGGTTCAACGACATCTTCTTCCTGCTCGGCTGGACCTTCCTGGCCATCATCAGCTTCCTGTGGCTGGCCAAGCCGCCCTTCGGTGCGGGAGCAGGTGCCGCCTCGGCCGGCGGCCATTGACGCAGGCAACGGCAGGCGCCGGTCATGACGACCGGCGCACCGTTGGTCGTCACGCCTTCCAACGCGAATCGCAGACATGAAAAAACCCGCTTGCGCGGGTTTGATCATTGCTGAGTCATGGTGCCCAGGAGAGGACTCGAACCTCCACGAAGTTGCCCCCGCTAGCACCTGAAGCTAGTGCGTCTACCAATTCCGCCACCTGGGCGACTCAGGAGACGAATTGTGGGCGAAGGCGGGGACGCTGTCAACACCTGTTCACACTTTTTCTGCAGTGCCACTCACGGCATTGCCGCCAAGGTGCAGCAGCAGGCTCTGCATCGGTCGCGACAGCGTATTCCAGCGCGCAAAACACAGCGACAGCCGGCGCCGTGCCCACGCATCCTCCAGTGTCACCAGTTGCAGGTTGAAGCGCCGCCGGTAGCGTCGGGCCAGCGAGCGCGGCACGATGCCCACGCCGATGCCGTGCCCGACCATCTCGCACACGCCTTCAAAACTTTTCATGCGTATGCGCGTGGCCAGTTCGCGGCCATGTTCGCGCGCGTGATCCTGCACGTGGTCGTGCAGGGCGTTGCCATCGGCAAGGCCCACGAACGTCTGCCCGAGTATCGTGGCGAAGTCGACCGCGCTGCGGTTGGCCAGCGCATGTCCTGCCGGGACCACCAGCAGCAGCGGATCATCGTCCACAGGCTGCACCTGCAGGGTGCCGGTCTGGACGGCATTGGAAATGATGCCGGCCTCGGCCTGGCCGCCCTGCACCGCCCGCACGATCTCCACACTGGTGCGCTCCTTCAGGTCCACGCGCAGCCGTGGCCGCTGCGCCAGCCACGGTGCCAGCCGTCCTGGCAGGAAGCCGGTCAAGGCGCCGGTGTTGGCATACAGGTGCAGGGTGCCGCGCGCACCGTCGGCGAACTCGCGCAGTTCCCCCTGCAGCATCGTGTGTTGACGCAGCATCAGTCGGGCGTGGTGGGCGAGTGCTTCCCCGGCCTCGGTGCTGCTGGTGCCGCGCGCATGGCGCTGCAGCAGCGCCACGCCTGCCTCGTCCTCCAGCGCACGCAGACGCTCGCTGGCCGCGCCAAGTGACAGATGCGCACGCGCAGCGCCGGCCGTGATGCTGCCGGCTTCCACCACGGCCAGGAACAGGCGCAGATCAACAAGGTCGGTACGCATGGCGCTTTCTCGTGCAGGGCGGGGGAGCCTTCGGCATTGCCGAAGGCTGGCAGGGCAATGCCGCATTGTGCGATGGCCCGCGCCGGGCTCCAATGGGCGGATGAACGAGACCTGGTTTTTCTACGTGCTGGTGCTGGTGGTCTTCATGCTGGCCGGCGTGGTCAAAGGGGTGACCGGCATGGGGCTGCCCACCGTGGCGATGGGTCTGCTCGGCGGCGCGCTGTCACCGGCCGCCGCTGCGGCGATGCTGTTCATTCCCACTTTCGTCACCAATATCTGGCAACTGCTCTCCGGCCCCTCACTGAGGCACACGCTGCGGCGGATGTGGCCGATGATGCTGGCGGTGGTGGTGGTCACCGTGGCGGCGGCCGGTCTGCTGGTACGGGTTGATCCGGTCTGGTCGCGGGTCGCCCTGGGTGTGGCCCTGGTGGTGTACGCGCTGTACGCCCTGCTCGCTCCGGTGCTGCGGGTGCCGCCACGCTGGGAGCGCTGGCTGTCGCCGCTGGTCGGCGGGCTTTCAGGCGTGGTGACCGGCGCCACCGGCGTGTTTGTGATGCCAGCGGTGCCGTACCTGCAGTCGCTGGGCATGGACCGCGAAGAGCTGGTGCAGACACTCGGCCTGGCGTTCACCGTGTCGACCATCGCGCTCACCACCGGCTTGCTGCTGTACGGCGCGTACAGCCTGCCGCAGCTGGGCCTGAGCGCATTGGCCGTGGTGCCGGCGCTGGCGGGTATGTGGCTGGGGCAGGTGATCCGACGGCGCATCAGCGCCAGGGTGTTCCGCGCGTGCTTCCTCGGTTTCCTGCTGGTGCTCGGCATCGAGCTGATCGTGCGCCCGTTGTTCTGAGCGCACGACCAGACGCTGCCGGTCATGCCTGCAGCACACCACGCGCCTCATCAAGCCGGATCGCAGACAAGAAAAAACCCGCTTCCGCGGGTTGTTTTCTTTCTCGACATGGTGCCCAGGAGAGGACTCGAACCTCCACGAAGTTGCCCCCGCTAGCACCTGAAGCTAGTGCGTCTACCAATTCCGCCACCTGGGCGTCGAGGAGCGAGATTATGGCCATCGCCGCGAAAGGTGTCAACTGCTTTTCGCCGGGATCGCACACCGTACAAAAACTGCACGTCTTGCGGCGCCACACCGCGATGGAAAACAAAAAACCCCCGCGTTCGCGAGGGTTGTCTGTTGGTGCCCAGGAGAGGACTCGAACCTCCACGGTTTTACCCGCTAGTACCTGAAACTAGTGCGTCTACCAATTCCGCCACCTGGGCTTCCAGAGCCGGCAATTCTGCCGATGCCGCTAAAGGTTGTCAACACCACATGAAGCGCAGCCCCATGGTGATGGACAGGTAGCCGACGATGACCGTTTCTGCACGCCTCGAACGGCTACCATGCAGGGCGATGAAAACAAAAAAGCCAAGCAAGGGCGGGAATGCTTCCCGCACTGCGGCACCCGGCAAGGGTGCCAACGCGGGCAAGCCCCGCAGCACATCGCCGGGCAAGCCATTGCCGGGCTGGTTCCCCGAACTGGCCGACGGTGCGTCAGGTTCGCGCGGCAAGCCGCCGCGTGGGGATACAGCGCCCGGCCCGGCCCCGCGCCGCAAACTGCCGCCGAGCGGTCAGGTGATTGACGATCCCTACGCAGCCCGCGAGGCAGAGAAATACGAACAGCCCATCGCCAGCCGCGAGGCCATCCTGGCCCTGCTGGAGCGGTGCGATGGCCCGCAGACGGCCCAGGAACTCGGCGCCCGCCTTGGTCTTACCGCCGAAGACCGGGCCGAGGCGCTGTCGCGCCGGCTCGGTGCGATGGTGCGCGACGGCCAGCTGGTACAGAACCGCCGTGGGGGCTTTGCACCGATCAAGGCGCTCAATCTTGTGACCGGCGTGGTGATTGCCAACCCGGAAGGCTTCGGCTTTTTGCGGCCGGTGGAGGGCGGTGACGATCTGTTCCTGCCGCCCTACGAAATGCGCAAGGTGATGCACGGCGACAAGGTGCTGGCCAACGTGACCGGCATCGATCACCGTGGTCGCCGCGAAGGCAGCATCGCGCGCGTGCTCGAGCGCGGCATGAATCGCCTGATTGGCCGATTCAGTATCGAGATGGGCATCAACTATGTGGTGCCCGACGACAAGCGCGTGCAGCGCAACATCCAGGTGCCGCCGGACCATACCGGTGGCGCGCGTGATGGCCAGCTGGTGGTGTGCGAGCTGACCCAGGCGCCGGACAGCCGGCGCCCGCCGATCGGTCGCATCATCGCCGTGCTCGGTGACAAGCTCACCGCTTCGCTGGTGGTGGAGACCGCGATCCACGGCCATGAGCTGCCGTTCGAGTTCCCGCAGCCGGTCCTGGATGAGGCGGCAGCGGTACCGCTGGTGGTCGAGCCGGCGATGATCGGCGGCCGCGTCGATCTGCGCAGCACGCCGCTGGTGACCATCGATGGCGAGGACGCCAAGGATTTCGACGACGCGGTGTACTGCGAGCCCAACGCCGACGGCTTCCGTCTGGTGGTGGCCATCGCCGATGTTTCCAACTACGTGCGTCCGGGCACGCCGCTGGACGAGGAAGCGCAGAAGCGCGCGACCTCGGTCTATTTCCCCGGCTTCGTCGTGCCGATGCTGCCGGAGACGTTGTCCAACGGCATCTGCTCGCTGATGCCCAAGGTCGACCGCATGTGCTTTGTCTGTGACATGCAGATCGACCGCGACGGCCAGGTCAGCAGCTCGCGCTTCTACGAAGCGGTGATGAACTCGCACGCGCGCCTGACCTACACCCAGGTGTGGCAGGCCGTGGGTGAGGACGATGCCGGCGCCAAGGCTGCCATTGGACCGCTGTTGCCGCAGGTGCAGCGCCTGCATCAGCTCTACAAGGTGCTGGCCAAGGCGCGTGCCAAGCGCGGTGCGATCGAGTTCGAGAGCAGCGAAGTACGCTTTGTGCTCGACAACCGGGGCGAGGTCACGCAGGCCGGGATGCTGCTGCGCAACGATGCCCACAAGCTGATCGAGGAGTGCATGATCGCGGCGAACGTGGAGGCGGCGAAGTTCCTGTTGTCGCGTCACGTCCCGGCGCCATACCGCATCCACGAAAAGCCGCCGGAGACCAAGTTCGCCGACCTGCTGGAGTTCCTCAAGGAGTTCAAGCTGAGCCTGCCGGCCTGGTCGAAAGTACGTCCGGGGGATTACACCAAGCTGTTGAAGAAGATCCGTGACCGCCCCGACGCCACGCTGCTCGAATCGGTGCTGCTGCGCAGCCAGAGCCTGGCCATCTACAGTCCGGACAACCAGGGCCACTTCGGCCTGGCGCTGGAGGCCTACGCCCATTTCACCTCGCCGATCCGCCGCTACCCGGATCTGCTGGTGCATCGAGCGATCAAGCATGCTCTGAGCGGCAAGCCGCTGGACAAGTTCACCTACACCGCGCGCGAAATGGCCGCGCTGGCCCTGCAGTGCTCCGAACGCGAGCGCCGGGCTGACGAAGCCGAGCGCGAGGTCGACGAGCGTTACCGTGCCGCGTGGATGGAAAAGCACGTGGGCGGCCAGTTCGATGGCGTCATCAGCGGTGTGACCAGCTTTGGCCTGTTCGTCGAGCTGGACCAGTCCAAGGTGCAGGGGCTGGTGCACGTGACCCAGCTGCCGCAGGACTATTACAAGTTCGACGCCACCCGCAAGACGCTGACCGGCGAACGCCGGGGCAGCAGCTACCGCTTGGGTGACCGCGTCCGCATCCTGGTGCTGAAGGCCAGCATGGAAGAACGCAAGATCGACTTCCGGCTGGTCGAGCACAAGGGTGAGGAAGAGGGCGATGGTCTGCCGCCGCTGCCCGAACGCGGCAAACCGGCCAAGCGCGGCAAGAAGCCGTACTGAACCGGCAGGTGCCGAACAGCTTCGGTAGGTGCCGACCGTTGGTCGGCACGCCTGCTCTACGTGGGCTGCTCCAATGCACTACCATAACGTCCCCCTTTCCCGGTCCCGCCCCGCATGAGCAAGAACAGCCAGTGGATCGTCGGCGTCAACGCCGTCGCTTCCTCCATCGAGAACGATGCCGAGAATGTGCGCGAAGTGCTGGTCGAAGGCGGGGCGAAGAATCCGCGGCTGACCGAGATCGAGGAAAACGCCCGTCGCAAGGGCATCGACGTCCGTCGCGTCACCGCGCAGGCGCTCGATGGCGTCGGCGGGTCGGTACGCCATCAGGGCGTGGCGGCGCGTTATGCCGCTGCCCGCACCTACAGCGAGAATGAGCTGGCCGGGCTGGTCGAAGCGGCCGAGGGCAAGGCCCTGCTGCTGGTGCTGGACGAGGTCCAGGACCCGCACAACCTCGGCGCCTGCCTGCGCTCGGCTGCTGCGGCCGGGGCCACGGCCGTGGTGATCCCCAAGGACAAGTCGGCCACGGTCAACGCCACGGTGCGCAAGACCTCGGCCGGCGCGGCCGACCGCATCCCGGTGGTGTCGGTCACCAATCTGTCGCGCTGCCTGAAGGACCTGCAGAAGCTCGGCGTGTGGATCTACGGCCTGGCCGGCGAAGCAACCGGCTCGCTCTACGACGTGGACCTGAAGGGCAACGTGGCGCTGGTGCTGGGTGGCGAAGCGGACGGCCTGCGCCGGTTGACCCGCGAAAACTGCGACAGGCTGGTCAAGATTCCCATGCCTGGTGAAATCGAGAGCCTCAACGTCTCGGTTGCCGCCGGCGTCAGCCTGTTCGAGGCCGTGCGCCAGCGCGGGTAAGCCCGCTACACAGTGCCAGCCCGGCGCTGGCACTGCGCTCCGTGCCGCTCAGCCCGCGCTGCCGCCGAGCGCCTTGTACAGCGTCACGTCGTTGGCCAGCTGGCTCTGCCGCACGCGTGCCAGTGACAGTTCGGCCGAGCGGCGGGTCTGCTGCGCTTCGAGCCAGGTCGTGAGGTCGATCGCACCGACCCGGTAACGCACTGCCTGTGCCCGTTCCACTTCCACCGCCTCCTCGTAGGAGGCCTGCGATGCGGCAACCTGCAGCGCCAGCTGTTCGCGGGCGGACAATGCGTTGTCGACCTCCGACAATGCGGCGTACAGCGTGTCGCGGAACTGCGTTGCGGCAATCTGGTAGTCGGTGCCCGCCATGTCCACGTTCAACTGCGCCCGTGGCAGGTTGAGGAAGGGCAGGGCCAGGCCGGCGCCCAGCGTGGCCACCGGATTGCGCAGCACATCGCCCAGGCTCGGCCCACTGGTGCTGACGCCACCGGTGAGACTCAGCGTCGGGTAGTACTGGGTGGCGGTGACGTGGATGCGCTTGAGGCTGTTGCGCAGCCGCAGCTCGGCCGCGCGCAGGTCGGGCCGTCGTGCCAGCAGGTCGGCCGGCAGCCCCTCGGCGATGGCCGGGCTGCGGGCGTCGGCCAGGCTCTGCGGCTCATCGGCCTGCGGCCAGGGCTGGCCATCGAGCAGCACGGTCAACGCGTTGCGCGCTTCCACTCGCTGCTGTTCCAGAGCGCTCTGTGCCGAGCGCTGCGCCTGCAGGCGCTGATTCGCCTGGCGCAGTTCCAGCCGTGCCACCGCGCCGACATCGAAGCGGGTCTGTACCAGCTGCAGGGTGCGCTCGGCCTGCTCCAGGTCGGCCTCGCCGGCCGCAATGGACTGGTTGAGGTAGGCCAGTGCCCAGTACTGGTTGACCACCTGGCCGATCAGACTCAGCGCGGTGTTCTGCAGGTCTTCGGCGGTGGCCTGCGCTTCCCAGCCGGCGATGTCGCGCTGGGTACGCAGCTTGCCCCACAGATCGATCTCCCACTGCAGGCCCACGCCGGTGCTGTAGTCACCGTTGCGCTGCCAGTCGGCCGACTGATCGATGGGGCGTGAGCGCGACGTCGACAGCCCCGACAGCGAGGGGTCGGGCCATTGCGCGATACGCGCCAGGCCGGCCGACTGCTGCGCGCGCTGCAGGTTCAGCCCGGCCACGGCGAGGCTGTTGTTGACCTGCAGCGCGTGGCTGACCAGCCGGTCCAGGCGGGGGTCGCCGAAGCCCTGCCACCAGGTGTCGCTACGGATGTCGACAGAGGGCTGGTCCAGCCCGCTGCGCGGCGTTTGGCCGACTGCATTGCCGCCGGCATCGCCGCGGGCCCATTGCGCAGGAACGGTCGGGGTGGCGACCGGGTAACGGCCGACGCTGGCACAGCCGGCCAGGGTGACCAGCAGGGCGCTGGCCAGCAGCAGGCGGGGCGGCATGCGGGGGTGATCAGACATGTTCATTCTCATTCGCGGGCCAGGGCCTCCACCGGGTCGAGCTGTGCGGCGCTGCGGGCCGGCAGGAAGCCGAACGCCACGCCGATCAGGGTCGAACACGCAAACGCGGCGACAATCGAACCGGTGGAGAACACCATCTGGAAATCGGTGGAGAAGCGGGCAATTAAGCCGCCAAGCGCCAGCGCACTGCCGACGCCGATCAGGCCACCGAGCAGGCACACCAACACGGCCTCGATCAGGAACTGCTGGCGGATGTCGCTCTGGCGGGCACCCACGGCCATGCGCACACCGATTTCACGGGTCCGCTCGGTCACCGAGACCAGCATGATGTTCATCACGCCGATACCGCCCACCAACAGCGCAATGGCGGCGATGGCGCCGATCAGCAGCGTCATCGTGCGCGTGGTCTGTTCGATGGTTTCGCGGATTTCGGCACTGTTGCTGAGGAAGAAATCCTCGGTGCCATGGCGCAGGGTCAGCAGGTTGGTGATCGCCGACTGCGCCGCATCCATCGGCGTGTCGTCGGCCACACGCACGGTGATGCCCGAAATGAAGTTCTGCCCGAGCATGCGCGACATTGCCGTGGTGTAGGGCACCCATACGCTCAGGCTGGTACTGCCGCCAAAGCCAAAGCCCTGGCGTTTGGCCACGCCGACCACGCGCACCGGCACCTTGCCCAGCAGGATGACCTGGCCCACCGGATTCTCACCGGGGAAGAACTGGGTGGCGGTGTTCTCATCGATCACCGCCACCTGTGCCAGCGAGCGCACCGCGTCGCGGTCGAAGAAGCTGCCGCTGACCAGGGAGACACCTTTGACCCGGAAGAACTGCTCGCCGACACCACTGATCTGCGCGGTGGCCGAGAGGTTGCGGTAGCGTGCCGTCGCCGAGGTGGAGACGTTGGGCGTGGCACTGTCCACGTAGCTCTGTTGTGCCAGCGCGTCAGCGTCGCTGGCCTTGAGCGTCTGCACCCGCGCCGAGCGCATGTCACCGAAGCCGCGTCCGGGGTAGACATCGATGGTGTTGGTGCCCAGCGAACTGATGTTCTGCAGGATCTGCTGCTGCGAGCCGTTGCCCAATGCGACCACCGACACCACCGAGGCGATGCCGATGATGATGCCGAGCATGGTCAGAAAGGTGCGCAGGCGATGGGCGTTCATCGCCAGCAGGGCCATGCGGAAGGCTTCAGTGAACCGGTCACGGGCGGCACGCCAGCTGCTGCCCTTGCCCGCAGCCGTGCTGGCAGCGCGCTGCGCTCGGTAATGCGGCGCGCTCGGATTTGCACGGTCGGCGATGATCTCGCCGTCGCGGATCTCGATGATGCGCTGGGCATGCTCGGCCACGCTCATGTCGTGGGTGACGATGATGATGGTATGACCCTCGGCATGCAGCTCGCCGAGAATGCCCATCACTTCTTCGCCCGAGCGCGTATCCAGTGCACCGGTGGGCTCGTCGGCCAGGATCACCTCGCCACCGTTCATCAGGGCGCGCGCGATCGACACGCGCTGCTGCTGGCCGCCGGAGAGCTGGCCGGGCTTGTGCCCCATGCGGTCGCCCAGCCCCAGCCGCTGCAGCAGCTGTTCGGCGCGGGCACTGCGCTGCTGGCCGGGGTTGCCTGCGTAGATGGCCGGCACTTCGACATTGCCGCGCGCATCCAGGTCACCTAGCAGGTGGTAGCGCTGGAAGATGAAGCCGAAATGCTCGCGACGCAGCTCGGCCAGTTCGTCGGCTTCCATTTTCCCGGTTTCGCGCCCGCCCACCTGGTAGCTGCCGCGGGTGGGCCGGTCCAGGCAGCCCAGGATGTTCATCAGGGTCGACTTGCCCGAGCCGGACTGGCCGACGATGGCCACCATCTCACCGGCGCGGATGTCCAGGTTGACGTCGCGCAGTACGGCGATGGTGTCCTCACCGGCGGGAAACTCGCGACGCAGATCACGCAGCCGGAGCAGCGCCGGTGCGCCACCGTCACCCGGCAGGGTGGGGGTGCTGCTCATCGGCGCGGACCTCCCATGCTCGGCCCCATGCGCATGCCGCCGCCGCCGGGTCGGCCGCTGTTGCCAGCGCCGCCGCCGGCAGCACCGCCTTCGCCGACCACTACGCGGTCCCCCTCGGCCAGGCCGGAGAGGATCTGCGCGTTGGCGCCGTTGTTGATGCCGACCTTGACCTTGCGCGGCTGCGGCTGGCCGTTGGCGTCGACCACGCGTACCACCTGCTCGCCGTCACGGGTTTTCGGCCCCAGCGCCACGGTGGGCACCAGCAGGGCGTCCCTGGCCTGCTGCAGCAGTACCGAGACCTGGGCCGTCATGTCGATGCGCAGCGTACCGTCCGGGTTGTCCACGTCGAACAGCGCGTTGTAGTACACCGCGCTGCTGGAGCTGGAACTGGACGAGCTGGAGCCGGACGAACTCTCATTGGCAATCGAGGCCGGTGCCGGATTGACCTGGCGCAGTGTGGCCTCGTAGCGTCGGTCGGCATCGCCCAGCGTGGTGAAGTACACCGGCATGCCGGGCTTGATCTTGACCACATCGGCCTCGGAGATCTCGGCACTGACCGTCACCACATCGAGCCGGGCCAGGATCACGATGGTCGGCGCGCTCTGGTTTGCGTTGACGGTGCGACCTTCCTCGGTGACCACCGCCACGACGGTGCCGTCCATCGGCGCGGTGATGCGGGTATAGGCCAGGTTGGCGCGCGCCGTGCCCAGCCGGGTCTCACTGCCACGGATCTGCGCGTCCAGGCTCTGGATCTGCGCGCGCGCGGATTTCAGCGCGGCTTCGGCATTGTCGTAATCCTGCTGCGAGGTCGCTTCGGCGGCCAGCATCTCCTTCTGCCGCGCGAACACCAGTTCGGCCTGGCGCAGGCTGGCAGCCTGCACGGCACGCTGTGCACGGGTCTGCTCCAGCGTGGCTTCGGCGTTGAGTACTTCATTTTCCTGGGTGGTGGCGTCGATCTCGGCGATCAGGTCGCCCTCCTTGACCGTGTCACCCAGCTGCACCTTGAGCGACTTGACCTGGCCGGACACCTGCGCACCCACGCTGACGCGCTTGAAGGCGTCGATGGTGCCGGTAGCTTCCACGGTCTGCTCGATGCTGCCCCGGCTTACCGGGGAGGTGGCCAGCGCGGGCGCCGGGGCCTTGCGCAGCAGCAGCCACCAGGTCGCCACGGCGATCAGCAGCAGCACGGCGATGGACAACAGCAGGCGACCGCGACGGGTCTTGGGCAGCAGGGGGAGCTTCACGGACGGGGCTACTCGGCAGGCCGCGGGGCGGCGTCAGGTTCCATTGTGCGAAGCCGCAGCCTGCTTGCTCAATCCTCGATGTGTGTCTGTCTGTAACATGACAGGCCCAGCCCGGTATCACCGTGTGTCGCAGGCGGCGGCAGATACACTGCAACGCAACCTGGCGCGTGCGGTTCAGCGGGCGACAGGGGATGATGGCCGCCATGGAGACCGTGAACCCGATGCATCGCCTGCTGATCGTCGATGACGACAATGACATCCGCAGTCTGCTGGCCGAGCAGCTCGGCCGCGCCGGCTACCAGGTCAGCACCGCAGCCGATGGCGCCGCCATGCGCCAGGTGCTTGAACGTGAGCATGTCGACCTGATCGTGCTCGACCTCAACCTGCCGCGCGAAGATGGCCTGACCCTGTGCCGCGACCTTCGCGCGCGCTCGGCCACACCGGTGATCATGCTCACCGCGCGCGCCGAGCCGATCGACCGCGTGCTGGGGTTGGAGATGGGTGCCGACGATTACCTGGCCAAGCCCTTCGAGCCGCGCGAGCTGCTGGCACGCATCCGCAACGTGCTGCGGCGCACCGAGGCGCTGCCGGCCAACCTGGAGCCGCTGGCGATCCGCCGCGCGCGGTTTTCGCGTTGGGTGTTCGACCTTGAACACCGCCATCTGGTCGACCCGGATGGCCGCGTGGTGGTGCTCTCAGGTGCGGAGTTCAGGCTGCTGCGGGTGTTTGTGGGGCATGCCAACAAGGTGCTCTCGCGCGAGCAGCTGGTGGCCTTGAGCAGCGGCCGCAGCTACGAATCGCAGGACCGCGCGATCGACCTGCAGGTCAGCCGGCTGCGCAACAAGCTGGCCGATGATGGCGGTCCCGACGGGCTGATCAAGACCGTGCGCAACGAAGGCTATGTGCTGGCCACGGCGGTGGCTCTGGAATGAGGCGTCTGCGCCGCTTCTTTTCCTCGATGGTCGGGCGCCTGTTCGTCATCCTGCTGCTGGGCATGAGCGTGGCAGCGGTCGGGGCGACGCTGCTGGCCGGTACCAAGCGTCACCAGGAGTTCGAGCGACAGAATCTGAACCGTATCGCCGACCGCCTGCAGGGTTACGTGAACCTGCTCGATGGCAATGTGGAACTGCGCGAGCGGCTGCTGGCCGGCGGTGGTCCGGCGGTGCGCCGGCTCGCTGACGATGCCCGCATCGGCCGCAGCGACCCGGCGCTGCAGGAGATCCTGGCTGCCCGGCTTGGCCCGGTGGCCAGCGCGCAGGTGAACTTCACCTCTTATGGCGCCTGCCTGCCACGCCTGGACGACCTGTTGCCGCCGCGACCGCAGGGGGAGCGCCGCAAGCCGCGCGTACGCGACCCGGCGTATATTCCCCCGCGCTGCCGCGCCGTCCGGCTGCAGCTCAGTGACGGTACGCCGCTGGCGCTGGCGCTGGAGTCACCGGCGGTGGCCCATAACGGCGCACTGGCGGTAGACCCGCTGTTTCTGAGCCTGCTGGTGCTGGCCATCGCTGTGCTCGCCTATGTGGTCGCGCGGACCGCGAGCATGCCGCTGCAGCGGCTGGCAGCCGCTGCGCAGTCTCTGGGCGTCGACCTGGGGCGTGAGCCGATGGCGGTGGCCGGTCCGCTGGAGGTCCGGCGCGCGGCCGAGGCGTTCAACGCCATGCAGCAGCAGCTGCAGCGTCATCTGGCCGAACGCACGCACATGCTGGCGGCCATCACCCACGATCTGCAGACCCCGGTCACCCGGCTGCGCCTGCGGCTGGAGAATGTGGCCGACGAGCAGCTGCGCGAGCGTCTGGTGGCCGACCTGGCGGCCATGCAGGCGCTGATCCGCGAAGGGCTGGAGCTGGCGCGCAGCGCCGAGAGCGCCGAGCAGCGCGCGGCGCTGGATCTGGACTCGCTGCTTGAAAGTCTGGTGGAAGATGCCTGCGAGGCAGGCGCCGATGCCCGCTTCGAGACCGGCTGCGGGGTCGTGATGATGCTGCGCCCGCTGGCCATGCGCAGGCTGTTTGCCAACCTGCTCGACAACGCGTTGATGTATGGACACAGCGCGCAGGTGCGCGCCGAACACGGCGCGGACGGCGTGCGGGTGATCGTGGCCGACCGTGGCCCGGGCCTGGCACCGGAAGCGCTGGAGACGGTGTTCGATCCCTTCGTGCGCCTGGAGACTTCGCGGTCGCGCCAGACCGGCGGCGCCGGCCTCGGGCTGACCATCGCCCGGGCGCTGGCCAGCAAGGACGGGGCACGCCTGACTCTGCGCAACCGGGAGGGCGGCGGCCTGGAAGCGGTGGTGCACTGGGCGGCGCCGGTGCTGGCCCCGGCACGCGGCAGCAGCTGACCCCGCCGTACAGGCAAACGGCGACGGTTTTGCCTATGATGCGCACATCTTCCCAGCACCCGTCCCATGAGCAACTCGGTATCCGTCCCTGATCGACTGGGTGCGTGGCGTACGGCCGCGCCCGGAGATCGCATCCGGTGATCGGCTCCAGGGGGGAGTGGATCACCGTGGCATGGCGCGGCCTGCTGGGCCTGCTGCTGTTGCTGGCACCGGTGCTGGCGTGCGCGGCGCATGGCGGTGCGCCGCCGCTGCGGGACTACGCGATCGATGTATGGACCTCGCGCAACGGCCTGCCGCACAACTCGCTGCGTGACATCGCGCAGACACCTGAAGGGCACCTGTGGTTTGCCACCTGGGAAGGGCTGGTGCGCTACAACGGCCTGGACTTCACCGTGTTCGACCGCAGCTCGCGGCCACCGCTGCGTGACAACGGCATCGGTTCACTGCTGGTGGACCGTCAGGGTGCGCTGTGGATCAGCGATTCGCGGGGCAACATCAGCCGCCGCACGCTGGACGGGCGTTGGGATGTCTGGGACCGCCGGCCTGAAATCCCGCAGGTGCTGGTCAACGCGATGCAGATGGACAGCCATGGCCGGCTGTGGCTGCTGTATGAAGGCAAGGGGATCGGTTACCTGGGGCCGGATGGCGAGTTTTCGTACTCGGCGCCGCCACCCGGCCTGCCCTTGGCGCTGAGTTTCACCAAACTGGCGGTGGATGCGCAGGATCGGGTCTGGGTCGGCACGCTGGACGGCATGGTGCTGCGCGATACCGATGGCGTGCTCAAGCGCGCCCCGGAGGCCTGGGGCCTTGGGCGCGGCCTGGTCTGGCCGTATCGCGCACCCGACGGCGTACTGTGGATCGTGGCCGGCGAGCGCCTGTACCGGATGGATGACGGTATACCCCGGCTCGCACACCGGCTGCCGGGTCAGATCCACATGACCGCGATGCTGCAGGACCGGCACGGCGATCTCTGGCTGGGCACCGAAAACCAGGGACTGCTGCGCATCTCCCAGCACGGACTGGAACGATTGCCGGCGGGCCTGAACCTGCCCGGTGGGCGGGTGGTGAGTCTGCGCGAGGATGCCGAGGGCAGCATCTGGGTAGGCGCCAACGGCGGCCTGTACCGGCTGCGCGAAACCCTGTTCAGCAGCTACACCGAGCGCGACGGACTCAGCGGCGACTACGTGCGCACCGTGCTCGAGGACCGTGACCGTACCCTGTGGGTAGGCAGCGCCAGTGGTCTGGACCGGCGTGAGCGCAACGGCGCGTTCGAGCCTGTGCCGCTGCACAACCGAGGTGGCAAGGCGCCCTCGGTACTGAGCCTGGCCCAGGCCGGCGACGGCAGCATCTGGGTGGGCACATTCGGCGATGGCGTGCTCAAGCTGGACCGCTCTGGCCGCCTGCTGCACACCTATGACACCCGCGAGGGCATGCCGGGCGGCAACATCCGCGCCATCAGCATTGCCCCGGATGGTGTGGTCTGGGCAGGCACCCAGAAGGGCGTGGTGCGGATCGATGCGCGTGGCCCCGGCGTGCCGACCCTGGACGGCCTGCCCGGCGGGCTGACCACCGCGCTGGCGCACGACCCGCAGGGCAATCTCTGGATCGGCACGATCGAAGGCATCTGGGTGATCCGTGGCGACAAGGTCGAGCACATCGACCTGTCGGTGCTCGGCGGGGGGCGCAGTGTGTTCGGCTTCCAGCAGATCGGCGATGCGATGTGGATCAGCAGCGACCGGGGCCTGTACCGCTACCAGGACGGGCAGCTGGCCCGCGTCGGGCTGGAGCAGGGCATGCCGGTGGACACGGTGTTCCAGCTGGTCCCGGACCGGCTGGGCAACGTCTGGGTCAGCAGCAACCGCGGCGTGCTGCGCACCGACATGGCCATGCTCAACGAGGTCGCTGACGGGCGTGCCGCGCGCATCAGCGTGGAGCGCTACAACGAAATCGACGGCATGGCCAATTCACAGGCCAATGGCAGTTCCGGTCCGGCCGCGCTGCTGCGGCAGGACGGGACGTTCTGGGTGGTGACCGCCGGGGGATTGAGCACGGTCGATCCGCTGCGGCTGCAGCGCTTCCGCGAGCGGCTGGCGCCACCGGCGGTGGTGGAAAGCGTGCAGGTGGACGGCGTGCCGATTCACTGGGAGGGCGCGCCGCGCACGGCGGTGGAAGGCGGCAGCCGGCTGACGGTCACCTTTGTCGGTCTCAGCTTCCTGATGTCCGAGCGCATTCGCTACCGCACCCGGCTGGACGGGCTGGACAGCGGTTGGGTCGAGCGCGGCCAGCAGCGCAGCGTGGAGTTCATCGGGCTGCCTCCGGGCGATTACGTGCTGCACGTGTCAGCGGCGCACCCCGGTGGCAACTGGAGCGACAGCGAGGCGGTCTGGGCCTTCACCATCAAGCCACTGTGGTGGCAGAAGGGCAGCGTGCGGGCGGCGGTGGTACTGTTGCTGCTGGCCGGGCTGGTGGCGTTGTACCGCTATCTGATCAACCGCTACAAGCGCAGCAACATCCGCCTGGCCAAGCGGGTGGATGAGGCGACCCGCGATCTGCAGGCGCAGACCCTGCATCTGCAGGCGCTCAATGCGGAGAAAACCGCGCTGGCCGAACGCCTGGCCGTGCAGGCCGAAGCGTTCGAGCGGCAGGCGCGCGAGGATGCCTTGACCGGCCTTGCCAACCGGCGCGCGTTCGACGAAGCACTGGCGCGTGATTTCGCCCGCTCGCAGCGCAGCGGCCACCCGCTGTGTCTGGTCGTGCTGGACGTGGACCACTTCAAGGACGTCAACGACCGCCATTCGCACAGCATCGGTGACGCCGTGCTGGTCGAGGTCGCGCAGCTGCTGGCGTCGGCGTGTCGTGACTCGGACATGCCGGCGCGCACCGGCGGTGAGGAATTCGCTCTGCTGCTCAACGACACCCGGCTGGCCGAGGCGGCCCAGGTCTGCGCGCGCCTGCGCGGGTTGTTCCATGACCATCAGGACTGGGGTGGCATCGCCGGCCTGACGGTGACCTTCAGCGCAGGGCTGGTGGAGCTGGAGCGGAACGACCGTACGCCCAAGCTGCTGTACCAGCGGGCCGACCGCGCGCTGTACCGCGCCAAGAGTGACGGCCGCGACCGCACGAGCATCGGCTGACGGCGTCACCTACCGACAGCGGAGCCTTCGCGGCGGCGCGCTCAATGCGAACGGCCGCGCTGCGCGCTCGCCGGGCAGAGCCCGGCGCTACGAACACCGCGCCCGGCCCCGGTAGGTGACGACCGTTGGTCGTCACGCTGTTGCCATGCGCACCGCATCACGGCGCGGCCGCGCCCTCATGCGCGACGACCAACGGTCGTCACCTGCCGACAGCGGAGCCTTCGCGGCGGCGCGCTTAATGCGAGCGGCCGCGCTGCGCGCTCGCCGGGCAGAGCCCGGCGCTACGAACACCGCGGCTCACTCGGGTAGGTGACGACCGTTGGTCGTAACGCGTTCCTCAGCGCGGCCAGGCGTTGGCGATGGTGCAGAACAGCTTGGCGGTCTGCTCGGTGTCATAGACCGCGCTGTGGGCTTCGTTGGCATCCCATTCCAGACCGGCGGCGGTGGCAGCACGCGCCAGCACGGTCTGGCCGTAGGCGATACCGGCCAGGGTCACAGTGTCGAACACACTGAACGGGTGGAACGGGTTGCGCTTGTGCTCCACGCGCGCCACGGCGGCATTGACGAAGCCGAGATCGAAGTGGGCGTTATGACCGACCAGGATCGCGCGCTGGCAACCGTACTTTTTCATGGCGGCGCGCACAGGAGTGAACACATGGTCCAGCGCTGCTTTCTCGTCCTTGGCCAGGCGGAACGGGTGGTCCAGCACGATGCCGGTCACCTCCAACGACTTCGGGTCGATCTCAAGACCTTCCGCGGGCACCACATGGGCGCTGGCGGTCTGGCCCGGGTACAGGCGACCCGCGTCGTCCATCTCGATGGGCACTGCGGCGATCTCAAGCAGGGCGTGCCGCCGGCAGTCGAAACCGCCGGTCTCCACATCCACCACCACCGGCAGGAAACCACGGAAACGCTGGGACATCACGCGGTGCGCCGGAGCGGCGGGCGATGGGGGAAGGGGCGCGGCGGTATCGGTCATCACCCGATTCTACCAGAGCGTCCGCGCGCGCCTCGCTGCGGCCCGCGCCGCGACTCAGTGCACCGGTGGCGGCGCGGCGCGGGTGAGGATGCCACGCTCCAGGGCGTCCCGGACAAGTGCCAGTGGCGCCTGGTGCCCGACATCGGAGACCTCGGCCAGACGCTGCAGATACTGGGCCACGCTCTGTCCTGGCTGCGCAACAATGGCCTGGAACAACAACGCCGCGTCGGCACCCAGCAGCAGAACCTGGACGTGCCCTTCGCTGTCGCGGTAAGCAAGCAGGTGGTACATCGTCTGCGGGTCAGCCGGTCCACGCAGCGGGGCGGCGTGGACCGGCCAGTGATAGCGCAGCAGCCAGGCAAGCGGGGAGAAGCGCACGGGCATGGCCTCGCTCTCCAGCAGTGTTACCGGCACGGCGGGGAGGTCCAGATGGGCCAACGCCACCGGCACCCATTCGTGATGGGCGAGCTCGGCAAGCGCCGGATGCGCCAGCCCGGAAGCGCTGCGCAGCCAGTTGACGAACTCGGCAGCCACCTCGGTGAACAAGGGGGTACGGCAACGGTGCTCAGCCAGATAACGCTGGATCAGCTGTGCCCAACGCACCGTGCCGAGCAGCGCAAGGCAGCGCGGAAAGCACTCCCCCAGCGTACCGCCGACATCGTCCAGCAACATCTGCCGCATCATCTGCAGACGCGCAGGGTCCATGCCCGGGGGCGGCGCGTGGCGTGCGTCACGCAGATGATTGGCAAATGCGGCCTGGGTGGCTTTCAGTGAAAGGCGCTCAGTCATGACGCACCCTGGCGGCTTCCGCCTGGAGTCGACGGATCATGAGCACCTCCTCGCGGAGCTCCAGGTAGGGCGGGATGTTGCAGTCGCGCTCGAGCACGGTGGCGCGCACGCCGGCCTGCGCGTAGCTGGACGCCAGCAGGTCCCAGACGGGCGTGGATACCGCGTCGCCATGGTTGTCGATCTTCATGCCCGAGGGGATGTCCTGATGGCCAGCGACATGGATGTAGGCGATCCGCTCTGCGGGCAGCGCATGGATGAACTGCTGGGCGTCATACCCGTGATTGTGCGCGTTGACATGGACGTTGTTGACGTCCAGCAGCAGATCGCAGTCGGCTTCCTCAAGCACGGCGCAGGTGAACTCCAGTTCGGTCATGTCGTTGAGGCCAGTGACATAGTAGGAGACGTTCTCCACCGCAATGCGCTGGCCGAGGATGTCCTGGGTCTGGCCGATCCTCGCTGCGACATGCCGCACGGCCTCCTCGGTGAAAGGCATGGGCAGCAGGTCGTACAACTGACCGTGGTCACTGCAGAAACTCAGGTGCTCGCTGTACAGTACCGCGCCATGGCGGCGCATGAAACGGCCGATATGCTGCAGCAGCACGGCATCGAGCGGGTCGGTGCTGCCCAGCGACAGCGAAAGTCCATGGCAGACCAGCGGGTGGTGCGCGGTCAGCTGACGCAGCCGTTCGCCGTCCAGTCCGCCGACATGGATCCAGTTCTCCGGCGTGCATTCGATGAAGTCGAAATCTCCGCGCGGGGCGGCGAGCAACGCGTTGAGCAACGCGCGCCGCAGGCCCAGGCCAGCCGCCGCTGCAGGCAGCGGCGGCTGGCAAAGCGCAGTAGCGGCGTTACTGCAGCGCACGCGTGCCGGTTCCTGCCGCCTGCACATAGCCGCAGCGGCCTTCGGCGGCCTTGATGTAGCCGCAGCGGCCTTCAGCGGCGTTGATGTAGCCGCAGCGGCCTTCAGCGGCGTTGATGTAGCCGCAGCGGCCTTCAGCGGCGTTGATGTAGCCGCAGCGGCCTTCAGGGTTGGGCTCGCGGGGGACGGCGCAAGTACATCCATGTAGCCTTGTGTCCGCCCATCCAGGGCTCCCACACCCCCGCAAGCCCAACCCGCCCGGCCTTGCATCGTTTCCGTGCGGTCCAGCCGCATGAGAAAAAAAGAAAAATCAAAAGCAGGGCCGACCAGGCCCGGCCCCCAAGCCAGAATCAACAGCGTGACGACCGACGGTCGTCACCTACCAAAGTCAAATTCCAAAACCAGAACCAAAACCAAAAACAAAAAACAAAAAACAAGATTCAAAGCCCAAAGCCCAAAGCCCAATGCTGGTTGCAGAGTCGCGGTTCCATCCGTCCATCGGGGCGTACGGGGGCGGGGCGGGGTGGGTTTGCGGGGGTGTGGGAGCCCTGGATGGGCGGACACAAGGCTCCATGGGTGAGGGCGCTTTGCTTGCGAAGCACTGCTTCGCAAGCGCCCGAACGCCCAGCCGCCCAGCGGCTGGGCTGGACCCCGGAGGGGGATTCACGCCGTCCCCCGCAAACCCACCCCGCCCCGCCAGACGCAGAACAGCGCAGAGCCGCCGCTCCACGCTGTCGCTTTACGCTGTTGCTGTCACGGGGGGGGGCGGGGGCGCAGCCCCCGCATTGCCTCACACCACCGGTTCGCGCAGTACGGCGCTATCCCAGCCCGGGCGTGGTGTGAAACGATCACCGTACCGCTGCTGCAGCACCTTCAGCCGCTCCACCAGCGCGTCGGCCCCCACCGCGCGGATATGCTGGATCGGGCCGCCACGGAACGGGGCGAAGCCGGTGCCGAAGATCACACCGGCATCGAGCAGGTCCGCATCGGCCACCACGCCCTCGTGCAGGCACGCCACCGCCTCGTTGAGCAGCGGCAGGATCAGCCGGTCTTCCAGGTCGGCCGGGGCCTGGTAGTCCTTGGGCACCTCAGACTTCTTCGCGCGGCCGTTTTCCCAGGCGTAGATGCCTTGGCCATCCTTCTTGCCGCGCTTGCCCGCTTCCACCGTCTGCAGCGCAGCCGGAATCTGCAGGCCCAGGAACGGGGCCAGCTCATGGCCCACGCCTGCCGCCACGTCCAGGCCTACCGTGTCGAGCAGCTCGATCGGCCCCATCGGCATGCCGAACTTCACCGCCGCCTTGTCGATCACCGGACCCGGAATGCCTTCGGCATAGGCCGTGGCCGCTTCGAGCATGTACGGGAACAGCACACGGTTGACCAGGAAGCCGGGGCTGCCGGCCACCGGCACCGGGAACTTGCCCAGTGCCTTGCAGAAGGCCGCCAGGCGACGCTCGGTGTCCGGCGCCATGCCATCGTGGTGGATGATCTCCACCAGCGGCATCTGCGCCACGGGGTTGAAGTAATGCAGACCGGCAAACTGGCCCGGGCGCCGGATGTGACCGCGCAGCTCGGTCAGCGGAATCGACGAGGTGTTGGTGGTCAGCAGCGCATCGGCCTTCAGCTGCGGCTCCAGCGTCTGGTACAGGCCGCGCTTGGCCTCGGCATCTTCGATGATCGCCTCGATCACCAGGTCGGCCTCGGCCACGCCCTTGCCCTCCAGGTCGCCGCGCAGCCGCGCGGCAACCGCAGGACGCTTGCTTTCATCACGCACCTTTTTGGCGAACAGCGCCTGCGCGCGTTCCAGTGCCGGGTCGATGAAACGCTGTTCGCGGTCCTGCAGCGTGACCTCGAAGCCCTTGAACGCCGACCAGGCCGCAATGTCGCCGCCCATCACGCCCGCGCCCACCACATGCACGCGCTGGATGCCGTGCTCGCCACTGCCCAGGCCCTTCAGACGCTCGGTGAGGAAGAAAATGCGGATCAGATTGCGCGCGGTCGGCGTGCTGGCCAGCTTGACCACCGCGCGGCGCTCGGCATCCAGCCGCGCCTGCACGGGCTTGCCGCCGCTGCGCTGCCAGGTGGAGATCAGCGCATAGGGCGCCGGATAGTGTTCCTTGCGCGCCTTGCGCGCGACCTGCTTGACCATCTGCGGGGCGAGCAGGGTGCGCGCCAACCAGGTGTTGGTCGCCCAGGCGGTGGCGCGTTGCTTGAACGGGCGGGTGGTGCCGCGCAGGCCGAGCTGCACCGCGTTGTCCAGCAGCAGCGCCGGCTCGACGACCTTGTCCACCAGGCCGATGCTGCGTGCGGCCGAGGCCGAGAGCGTGCGGCCGGTCAGCATCATGTCCATCGCCGCCGGTGCGCCGACCAGCTGAGGCAGGCGCGCGCTGCCGCCCCATCCGGGGAAAATGCCGAGCTGGGTTTCGGGCAGCCCGATGCGGGTACTGCTGTCGTTTGAGGCCACACGGTAGCGGCAGGCCAGCGCCAGCTCGGTGCCACCGCCAAGACAGTGGCCGTGGATGGCCGCCACGGTCGGGCAGGGCAGTTCGGCCAGACGCTGGTAGACACTCTGGCCGCGGGCGATGGCATCGTTGACCGTGCCACGGCGGTCGAATTCCTGGAACTCCTTCAGGTCGGCGCCGGCAATGAAGCCCGCTGCCTTGCCGGACTGCAGCACCACCGCCTTTGGCGGGTCCAGCGCGATCCGCTCGAGCAGGCTGCCCAGTTCCAACAGCACGTCCTGCGACATCGCATTGACAGCGGTGCCGGCGCGGTCAAGGGTCAACACCACTACGCCGTCGTCGCGGATGTCAGGGTGCCAGTGCGAGAAGCGAAGCCCGTCGAAGCCTGAAAGCATGGGACGTACCATCCGGTTGTGTATGGTGAAGGGGGCTATGATCCAGAGGTTGTTTCCTCCACGTCAAATCCCAATAGCGGGGGAAGTGCAGATGCCGGATCCAGCGTCTTGGACCCAACGCTAGCCGAACAATGGTTAAAAGCTGGTGCGGTACCGTTCATCGCGGTACTGAACTTTTCCCGGGATTGGCAGTCTCATTGCCCGACGTCGGTTGGGCTGACAGGAGTGCGGCCCCGCATGGCCGAGGTTGAAACACCACAGGAGCTGGACCTGGAACTGGTCCGGCGCGTGCAGCGCGGCGAAAGCGCGGCATTCGACGTTCTGGTGCGCAGGCACCAGCATCGGATCGTCTCGCTGGTCGGGCGCTACATCGCCGACTGGAGTGAATGTCAGGACATCGCCCAGGAAACCTTCATCCGCGCCTACCGCGCGATGGGCAGTTTCCGTGGTGATGCCCAGTTCTCAACCTGGTTGCACCGGATAGCCGTGAACACTGCCAAAAACCATCTCGCCGCCCACAACCGCCGCCCGCCCACCGACGACATCGAGATCGGCGATGCCGAGCAGTTCGACAGCGGCACGCGTCTGCGCGACACCGACACGCCCGAGCGCGAGCTGATGCGCCAGGAGCTGGAAAGCACGGTCATGCGGGCGGTAGCCAGCCTGCCCGAGGAGCTGCGTTCGGCCATCACCCTGCGCGAGGTGGAAGGCCTGAGTTACGAGGAGATCGCGCAGAAGATGGGGTGCCCGATCGGCACCGTGCGCTCGCGGATCTTCCGTGCCCGCGAAGCGATCGACACTGAACTTCGGCCGCTGCTGGACATCGGCAGCGCTACCCGTGAGAAGAACCGCGTATGAAAGAGATTCCAGATCCGCAGAGCCAGGTCGTCACCACCGACACCCGGCTTGATGCCCACCACCGTCAGCAGCTGTCGGCGTTGTACGACGGCGAGCTCGGCTCGGACCAGGCCCGTTTTCTGCTGCGACGCCTGCAGCACGACCCGGAGCTGGCCGCCTGCCAGGAACGCTGGCAGCTGCTGGGCGATGTGCTGCGTGGCCAGGCCTGTGCACCGGCGCCGGTCGATCTCAGCGCACGGGTTGCTGCCGCGGTGGCCGCCGAGCCGCTGCCTTCGGCCCAGCCTGCGCAGGGCGCCCGCCGCGGCTGGCGCAGCTGGGGCGGCGGCGCCGCGCTGGCCGCCTCGGTGGCGGCGGTGGCGCTGTTCATGGGCCGACAGGGCCTGCAGGAACCTGTGCCGGGCGCCGAAACGCCGGTCCAGGTGATCGCCAGCCAGGCCGAGCTGTCCCTTCCCGCGACGCCGTCGACGCCGGTGACCGAGGCCGGTGACGTGTTGGCCGCTGGCGCACCGGCCCTGGCCGTGGCCGCTGCCACCCGCGCCCAGCAGGCGCAGTCGGTGCGGCGCGCCAGTGCCACGCGGACCCAGCAGGCCGCACGCAGCGCCCAGCGTGACGATGAGCCGCTGCGTGCGCTCGCCGGCCAGGCGCCGTTGACCCCGACCGTGCCGTCTTCCACCCGCCGCGAGTTGCCCTTCGGCGACGTCGGCGCTCTGCAGGCGCGGCCCTGGCCGCGTTCGAGCATCGGCCCTGCAGCCGGCGGCGCGCTCAACGCCAGCGCCCCTGGTGCCGGTGGTGCCTTCTATCCGTTTGAACCGCGTCAGCAGGAGATTCTGCCGGCCCCGCGCCCGCAGGATTGAGGTGCTGTCGCGACAGCATCCCGGCCTGCCGGGGTGTGTCCCCCTTGCCCGATGATCTACCGGAGGTTGTTGTCCGATGATGCCTGTCATCCGCTCGTCCCGCCTGCACGCGCTGGCGCTTGCCATGACCCTGCCGCTGGCCGCCTGCGCGCAGTCGCCGTCGCCCGCGCCGCAGGCCGCCGCCGCCGCGCCGCGTGCACCGGCGCAGCCGCTGGTCAGTGGCCTGCCTGATTTCACCAACCTGGTCGAACAGGTCGGTCCGGGCGTGGTCAACATTGAAACCACCATCGTCCGCAACAATCGTCAGGCCCGCATGCGCGGTCCGGCCGGGCAGGACGACATTCCCGAGATCTTCCGCCGCTTCTTCGGCCCCGGCTTCGGCATGCCGCCGGGCATGGGGCCGGATGACGGGAGCGACTCCAGCCCCACGATAAAAGGCCGGGGCATGGGCTCGGGCTTCATCATTTCCGGCGACGGCTACGTGCTGACCAACCACCACGTGGTGGAGGACGCCAGCGAGGTGAAGGTGAAGCTGGCCGACCGCCGCGAGTTCACTGCCAAGGTCGTCGGCAGTGACCAGCAGTACGACGTGGCCCTGCTGAAGATCGAGGGCAGCAACCTGCCGACGGTGCGCATCGGCGACTCCAATACGCTCAAGCCGGGCCAGTGGGTGGTGGCGATCGGCTCGCCGTTCGGCCTGGACCATTCGGTCACCGCAGGCGTGGTCAGTGCGGTCGGCCGCAGCACCGGCGGCCCGGACCAGCGCTACGTACCGTTCATCCAGACCGATGTGGCGATCAACCAGGGCAACTCGGGCGGTCCGCTGCTCAACACCCGTGGCGAAGTGGTCGGCATCAACTCGCAGATCTTCTCCGCCTCCGGCGGCTTCATGGGCATCAGCTTCGCCATTCCGGTCGACCTGGCGATGAGCGCGGTCGAGCAGATCAAGAAGACCGGCAAGGTGGTCCGCGGCCAGATCGGGGTTGCGTTGGATCCGCGGCCGATCGACGCCGGGATGGCCCGCGGCCTGGGTCTGCCGGATACCAGAGGAGCGCTGGTCAACGAGGTGGTTCCGGGAAGCCCGAGCGCGCGCGCTGGATTGCAGCAGCTTGACGTGATCCGCACGGTGAATGGGAAGCCGATCGGCGATTCGTCGCAGGTGCCGCCGATGATTGGCATGATGGCGCCGGGCTCCAAGGTGACGCTTGGCATTCTCCGTGGCGGCAAGGCGCAGAACATCGATATCTCCGTGGGTTCTGAGACTGTCGCGGCTTCGGCGGGCGATTCAAGCGACAGCAACGCCGATACCGCTACCGGCAACGTCAATCGCCTTGGTCTGAAGGTTGAGAGCCTTGACGCTGCAACGGCCCGCCAGCTGGGGTTGAAGGACGGAGGCGTGCGCATCGTTGAGGCCTCTCCGGCGGCCCAGGACGAAGGTCTGCGTGCGGGCCTGCTCGTCACCCAGGTTGGGCGTACGCCGGTCAGGGACGCTGCTCAGTTCAACCGGCTGGTTGCCGACGCCCGTTCGGGCGATGCGGTCGTTCTGCTCGTGCAGTCCCCGGGCGCAGGCGCTGGCCGTTTCGTGGCCATTTCAGTCAAGTAAGCGCAGCAGGTGGCCCCGGTGGCGAGCGCTGCCGGGGCTACCCCGGCCTCAGCTCAGGAGCGAATTGGGCACGCAGTGCCCATTACCACCGCTGTCGACAAAGCAGCACTCGTGAAGGTCGCACACCTTGAAAATGCGGGCAGTCGCGCCGCCAGTGGCGATGGACGCTGAAAGCGCTGCCAGAACCACAAGTTTCGTGCGCAGGGTCATCGGTTGAATGCCTCAAGTGTGAAGGGAAGGGCGTCGCCGGCAGGGCGACGCCCGCGTAGAGGCTGGGGTTCAGTCGGCGGGGCGGCAAGCCTGCAGATCGCATGACGCGTGCGCCGGGGTCCCGGCGACGGTCTGTGACGGATTGGCATCCGCCGTTCAGGCTCCCGGCATGCGATAATCGTCAGTTAACCCTGACGACGCCGCGCGCCGCCGCCACCTCATATGTCCACTGATCCGATGCGGAACATCCGCAACTTCTCCATCATCGCCCACGTTGACCACGGCAAGTCCACGCTGGCCGACCGCATCATCCAGCTGTGTGGTGGCCTGCAGGCCCGTGAGATGGAGGCCCAGGTGCTGGACTCCAACCCGATCGAGCGCGAGCGTGGCATCACCATCAAGGCCCAGTCGGTGTCGCTGCCGTACCTGGCCAAGGATGGGCAGACCTACCACCTGAACTTCATCGACACTCCCGGCCACGTTGACTTCTCCTATGAAGTCAGCCGTTCGCTGGCCGCCTGCGAAGGCGCGCTGCTGGTGGTCGACGCCGCCCAGGGTGTGGAAGCGCAGTCGGTGGCCAACTGCTACACCGCAGTGGAGCAGGGCCTGGAAGTGGTGCCGGTGATCAACAAGATCGACCTGCCGACGGCGGACATCGACCGGGCCAAGAGCGAGATCGAGGCCGTGATCGGCATCGATGCGTCCGATGCCGTGCCGGTGAGCGCCAAGACCGGCCTGAACGTGCAGGACGTGCTGGAAGCGATCGTCCACCGCATTCCGCCGCCGCAGCCGCGCGACACCGAGAAGCTGCAGGCGCTGATCATCGATTCGTGGTTCGACAACTACCTTGGCGTGGTCTCGCTGGTGCGCGTGATGCAGGGCCAGATCAAGGCCGGCGACAAGCTGCAGGTGATGTCCACCGGCCGCACCCACCAGGTCGACAACGTCGGCGTGTTCACCCCCAAGCGCAAGGTGCTGCCTGCCCTGAAGGCCGGTGAAGTGGGCTGGGTGACCGCCAGCATCAAGGACGTGCATGGCGCGCCGGTGGGCGACACCCTGACCCTGGCCGGCGACCCGGCACCCACGCCGCTGCCGGGCTTCCAGGAAATGCAGCCGCGCGTGTTCGCCGGCCTGTTCCCGGTGGATGCGGAGGACTACCCGGACCTGCGCGAAGCGCTGGACAAGCTGCGCCTGAACGATGCCGCGCTGCGCTTCGAGCCGGAAAGCTCCGAAGCGATGGGCTTTGGTTTCCGCTGCGGCTTCCTGGGCATGCTGCACATGGAAATCGTGCAGGAGCGCCTGGAGCGCGAGTACAACCTGGACCTGATCAGCACCGCGCCGACCGTGGTCTACGAGGTACTCAAGACCGATGGCGCGGTGATCAACATGGACAACCCGGCCAAGCTGCCGCCGGTCAACCATGTCGAAGAGATCCGCGAGCCGATCATCCGTGCCAACGTGCTCACCCCCGAGGAGTACATCGGCAACATCATCAAGCTGTGCGAGGAAAAGCGTGGCAGCCAGCTCGGCATCAACTACATGGGCAGCCAGGTGCAGATCAGCTACGAGCTGCCGATGGCCGAGGTGGTGCTGGACTTCTTCGACAAGCTGAAGTCGGTCAGCCGTGGCTACGCCTCGCTCGATTACCACTTCGTGCGCTTCGATGCCGGCCCGTTCGTGCGCGTGGACGTGCTGATCAACGGTGACAAGGTCGATGCGTTGTCGTTGATCGTTCACCGCAGTCATGCCGATCGCCGGGGACGCGAACTGTGTGAAAAGATGAAGGACCTGATCCCGCGCCAGCAGTTCGATGTGGCCATCCAGGCCGCGGTCGGCTCGCAGATCATCGCCCGCACCACGGTCAAGGCGATGCGCAAGAACGTACTGGCCAAGTGCTATGGTGGCGACGTCTCGCGCAAGAAGAAGCTGCTGGAAAAGCAGAAGGAAGGCAAGAAGCGGATGAAGCAGGTCGGCCGCGTCGAGATTCCGCAGGAAGCCTTCCTGGCCGTGCTGCAGATGGACAACAAGTAAGAGGCATCATGGCGGCCCCGGTTTCGCGCCGGGCTGCCAAGGGCAGGTGGCCGCCCCCGCGGGCCACCGTAGTTCAATGTCGCAAAGGACCCTGAATGAAACTGTTTGAGTTCCTGCTGGTCGCCCTGACCCTGGTCTCCGGCCTGATTCTGCTGGCCGACAAGCTGTTCCTTGCCAAGCGCCGCGCCGCGCGCGCCAGCCTGCTGGACAGCGAGCCGTGGGCGATCGACTACTCGCGTGCCTTCTTCCCGGTGCTGGCGATCGTACTGGTCGTGCGCAGCTTCATCGCCGAGCCGTACAAGATTCCGTCCAGTTCGATGATGCCCAACCTGCTCATCGGCGATTTCATCCTGGTCAACAAGTTCGCCTACGGCCTGCGCCTGCCGCTGACCAATACCAGGATCGTGCCGCTGGGCGAGCCCAAGCGCGGCGACGTGGTGGTGTTCCACTTCCCGGGCCATAGCGAGAACGATCCGAACAAGGGTGAGAACTTCATCAAGCGGGTCATCGGCGTGCCGGGCGACAGCGTGTCCTTCGAGGGCAATGGCGTGGTGCTCAACGGCGAGCCGGTGAAGTACCTGGACAAGGGCATCTATGCCGGTCACCAGGTGGGCTCCACCCTGCAGGGCGCTGGCGCCAACCTGCTTGTGGAGGAACTGCCCGGCCGCACCCACACCGTGCTGGAGACGCCTTTCGCACGTGGCGAAGGGCAGTGGACCGTGCCGGCCGGCCAGTACCTGGTGATGGGCGACAACCGCGACAACAGCGACGATGGCCGCTTCTGGGGTCTTCTGCCCGAGCAGAACCTGCGCGGCAAGGCGTTCGTGATCTGGCTCAACTGCTCCAACTGGTTCTGCAAGGACAGCTTCGAGCCGTCGCGGATCGGTTCGGGCATCAAGTGACCTTTTGACGCGTATCTGGGGAGAACGCAATGAAGACGACGATGAACGCACAGCGTGGCATGACCCTCACCTCCTTCCTGGTGGTGCTGATGGCGGTGGGCTTTGCCCTGTATATCGCCATGAAGCTGTTCCCGATGTACCAGGAGTACTACGCGGTACGCTCGGCGATGAAGAGCCTGGCCAACGAGCCGGGCATCGGCAGCATGCAGCCGGCCAACATCCAGTCGTTGTTTTTCAAGCGTCTGTACATCAACTATTCGGAAAACGTGAAGCCGTCCAACGTGAAGTTTGACCGCAAGGACAATGGCTGGACCCTGCGGGTGAACTACGAGGTCCGTCGTCCCCTGATCGGCAACCTCGACGTCGTCGGCCGTTTCGATTCCACCCAGGACCTGTCGCGCAGCGGTGTCGAATAAGACTGTTCAACGCGGTGACCTGATCGGTCATCACTTCGCCGATCAGGACCTGCTCAAGCAGGCCCTGACGCATCGTTCTGCCGGCACGCCCAACAACGAGCGCCTTGAGTTCCTCGGTGACAGCATCGTCAACCAGATGGTGGCCGAGGCCCTCTATCGGCGCTGGCCGAAGGCCGACGAAGGCGCGCTGACCCGGGCCCGTGCCGAACTGGTGCGGGAAGGGGCGCTGGCGGTGATCGCGCGCGCGCTGCAGCTGGGCGACCGGCTGACCCTGGGGCCCGGCGAGATGAAATCCGGCGGTCATCGCCGCGATTCGATCCTGGCCGACGCGCTGGAGGCCGTGGTGGCGGCGATCTACCTCGACGCCGGCTTCCATGCCTGCCAGGCGGTGGTGATGCCCTGGTTCGCCGCCTCGATGGACGCGCTGCCGGCCACCGGCAAGCCGCAGAAAGACCCCAAGACCCGCCTGCAGGAATGGCTGCAGGCACGACAGAAAGCCCTGCCGCAGTACCTGCTGGTGTCAGAGTCGGGTGACGACCACGCCAAGATCTTCAAGGTACGCTGCAACCTGAACGATCCGGCCGTGGCGACCGAGGGCGAAGGCTCCTCGCGGCGGCTGGCTGAACAACAGGCGGCCGCGGCCGCGCTAGAGAAACTGGTGGAATCCAAGTGAGCGAAGAAACGACCCATCATTGCGGCAGCGTCGCCGTCATCGGCCGGCCCAACGTTGGCAAGTCGACCCTGACCAACGCCCTGGTAGGCGCCAAGGTCAGCATCGTCTCCAATCGGCCACAGACTACCCGGCACCGCCTGCTCGGCATCGCCACCTATCCGGAAGGCCAGCTGGTGCTGGTCGACACGCCCGGCCTGCACAAGGTGCAGAAGCGGGCGATGAACCGGGTGATGAACCGCGCCGCGCGCGGCTCGCTGGAAGGCGTGGATGCCGGCCTGCTGGTGATCGAAGCCGGCCGCTGGGACGAAGAGGACAGCCTGGCATTCAACGTGCTCAGTGACGCCGGCATTCCGGTGGTGCTGGTGGTCAACAAGGTCGACCGGCTCAAGGAAAAGGCCGCGCTGCTGCCGTTCCTGCAGCAGATCACCGAAGGCCGCTCGTTTGCCGCGGTGCATCCGATCTCGGCGCAGAAGCGCAATGGTCTGGATGCACTGGTCAAGGACGTACTGGCCCTGTTGCCGGTTGCGCCGCCGATGTTCGGCGAAGACGAGATCACCGACCGCAGCCAGCGCTTCCTCGCCGGCGAACTGGTGCGTGAGCAGCTGATGCGCCAGCTTGGCGAAGAGCTGCCGTATGCCACCACGGTGGAGATCGAGCGCTTCACCGAGGACGGCAACCTGCTGCGCATCGGCGCGGTCATCTGGGTCGAGCGCGAGGGCCAGAAGGCCATCGTCATCGGCAAGGGCGGCACCCGTCTGAAGGAGATCGGGGCCAAATCGCGCCTGCAGATGGAACGACTGTTCGGCGCCAAGGTGTTTCTGGAAACCTGGGTGCGCGTGCGTGAGGGCTGGTCGGACGACGAGGCCGCACTGAAGGCCTTCGGCTACGAGTAAGCGCCCGGACGGGCTGGCATGCAGATCGAGGCCGAACCGGGATTCGTGCTGCACGCGCGGGCGTACCGCGAGACCAGCCTGCTGGTGGAAGTGCTGAGCCTCAATCACGGACGCATCGGCGTGCTGGCGCGTGGCGTCAGCAGTGCCAAAGGGCAGGTGCTGCGTGCGGCGCTGCAGCCCCTCCAGTGGATCCGGCTGGACGCGCAGCAGCGAGGCGAGCTGGCCCAGCTGCGCGGGGCCGAGGCGCTGGATGCCGCGCCGCGACTGCACGGCCATGCCATGCTGGCCGGCTTCTACCTCAACGAACTGGTGCTGCGGCTGGCCCCGCGGCATGATCCGGTACCCGAACTCTACCGCAGCTACGGCGAGACCCGGGCGCGGATGGCGGTGGGCGCGCCGCTGGCGTGGAGCCTGCGCCGCTTCGAGCGCGACCTGCTGGACGCGCTGGGCGTGGGCTTCGACCTGGAAACCGCCAGCGATGGCCAGCCGATTGATCCGGCGGCACGCTATGAGCTGGACGCCCACGATGGGGTACGCCGGCTGTTGAGCGAACGCGATGGCCGTGGTCGTCGCGGCACCGCCACCGGTGCCGCACTGCTGGCGCTGGCCAACGACCAGGAACCGGCCACTGAGGATCTGGCCAGCCTGCGGCTGGCGATGCGCAGCGTACTGGCCCAGCACCTCGGCGTCCGCGGGCTGAAGAGCTGGGAACTGATGGACGACCTGGCCCGGCGCGGCTGAGCGACGTGGCCATGACGGGCCGGGCCCGTCACCGGGCATCAATGCAGCAGGGCCGCTACCGCGTTGCGGAAATTGACCTGTGCCTGCTGTGATGCGGGTGCCTGGTGCAGGGTGCGCACGGCGCGCGCCAGCCGCGCAGCGCCAACGAAGCCGCAACTGGCCTGAAGCCGGTGTAATTGGCTGCGCAGGGCCGGCTCATCGTGCAGTTCGACGGCCTGCTCAACGGCGTCACGCACCCCCGGCAGTTCGGCCAGGAACAGCTCGCGCAGCGCGATCAGATGGCTGCGCTGCCCATTCAGCGCGGCAAGTGCGGTGATCTCGTCCCAGTCCAAGGCGTCGCCTCCGGCCACATCGACGGCGCCGGAACGGCCACTGCCGGCGCTGCCCACCAGGGCGCGGCGCACGGTTTTAAGCAGAAGCTCCCGCCCCAGCGGCTTGACCAGGGTGTCGCTGAAGCCAGCCTGGCGCAGCTGCACGTGCAGCTCGGCGCTGCCGTCGGCGGTATGGGCGAGGGCAGGGACATCGGCATGCATGCGCCGCAACCGCTGCAGCAGGTCGCTGCCGTGGCCGTCGGGCAGGTTGGCGTCAATCAGCCACAGATCATGGCGGCGCCGCGAGGCGACCACCAGCGCAGAAGATAGTGTCTCTGCGGTATCAACGTCGGCAGGCAACCCTTCCAGCACCGCTTTCAGAAAGCCGGTGGTGATCGGGTCGTCCTCGACAAGCAGAAAGCGCGGGCGCTCGGTCATCCTGTTCCTCCGCAATGGGCGCTGCCTCCGTGTCAGCATGCGCATGGTAAACGCGCGACCGGAGTATTTACAGGGCGAAATGCGCCATTCGGACAGCCCGTGTTCCTATCTGCGACAATACGCACCCTTTTGCCCGCAGCCTGCAGCCACGTGGCCCGTCACCGTTCCCGCATCGACCGTACTCCGTTCCAGACCGATATTTCCGACCTCAGCCATGACGGCCGTGGCGTAGCGCGCCGTGAGGGCGAGGGTGGCAAGGTCACCTTCGTCAGTGGTGCGCTGCCCGGCGAGGTGGTGATGGCCGAGCAGACCGCACGCAGCCGGCATTTCGACGAGGCGCGCACCGTGGAGGTGCTGCAGCCCTCGCCCGACCGCGTCCAGCCGCGGTGCCCCCACTTCGGCGTCTGCGCCGGCTGCGTCCTGCAGCACCTGGCCGAAGACCAGCAGATCGTCGCCAAGCAGCGGGTGCTGATGGACAACCTGCAGCGCATCGGCCATGTACAGCCGCAGACCGTCCTGCCGCCGCTGGTCGGCGACAGCTGGGGCTATCGTCGCAAGGGCCGTTTCTCGGTGCGCCGGGTCGAAAAGAAGGACAAGACCTTGGTCGGTTTCCGCGAACAGGACCCGCGCTTTGTCGCCGACCTCAGCCAATGCCTCACCGTCATCCCGGAGATCGGCGGTCGTGTGGCCGACCTGTCCGCGTTTGTGGAAACGCTGGACGGAAAGCGTGACATTCCGCAGATCGAGTTCATCGCAGGCGACCAGGCCATCGCTCTGACCGTGCGTCACCTGCAGCCGCTCAGTGACGCCGACCGCGCCGCCTGGCAGGCCTTCGGCGAGCAGTACGGCTTTGTCATCTACCTGCAGCCCGGTGGGCTGGACACGGTGCATCCGCTCACCGCGGAGAAGCCGCTGTCTTTCCGGTTGGCGCCCTGGGATGTGGAACTGGCATTCCGCCCGCTGGATTTCATCCAGGTCAATGCCAACCTCAACGAGAAGATGATCGCCCTTGCGCTGGAGCTGTTGCAGCCCGGCCCCGACGAGCGTGTGCTGGACCTGTTCTGCGGCCTGGGCAACTTCACCCTGCCGCTGGCGCGCAGGGTGCGTGAGGTGGTGGGCGTGGAAGGCGATGCCGGACTGGTGGCGCGCGCGCGCGAAAACGCCGAGCGCAACCAGCTTGCCAACGCCAGTTTCCATGCCGCCGATCTCACCCAGGACCAGCGCCAGGCCAGCTGGATGCGCGAGGGCTTCGACAAGCTGCTGCTTGATCCGCCGCGCTCCGGCGCGATCGACGTGCTGCAGCAGCTGCCGCTGAAGAAGTTCAAGCGCATCGTCTATGTCAGCTGCCATCCGGGTTCACTGGCCCGTGATGCCGGCTATCTGGTCAACGAACAGGGCTTCACCCTGGTCAGTGCCGGCGCCATGGACATGTTCCCGCATACCGCGCATGTGGAAAGCATCGCCGTGTTTGAACGCCGCTGACCGGAGACGGACCCATGGCCATCGAAATCGAGCGCAAGTTCCTGGTGACCGGCGATGGCTGGCGAGACGCCGCGCATGCGGTCATTCCGATGGCCCAGGGCTACATCAATGACATGGGCGCACTCGACCGTGGCACGCAGCAGGCCTCGGTGCGTGTGCGCATCGAAGGCGAGGGCGCCGCGCTCAACCTGAAATCGCGCACCCTCGGGCGCAGCCGGCAGGAGTTCGAGTACCCGATTCCCGTGGAAGACGCGCGGGCGTTGCTGGCGCTGTGCGTGGGCGGGCTGATCGACAAACGCCGGCATCTGGTACAGCACGAGGGTCTGCTGTGGGAAGTGGACGAGTTTCTCGGTGACAACGCCGGCCTGGTGGTGGCCGAGGTCGAGCTCGAGCACCCCGACCAGACGGTGGCCCTGCCGCCGTGGGTGGGCGAGGAGGTTACCGACGACGCGCGCTACTACAACGTCGCGCTGGCCAGCAGGCCCTATTCACAGTGGTGACCGACCACCGCCGCAGCGGCGCGCAGGCGCCGCCCGGCTTGTGCCCGGCGCCGCCGCCCCCATGGTGGTGGAATGAACATCGACATCTATTCCGATGTGGTCTGCCCCTGGTGCTGGATCGGCAAGCACCGCTTTGCCCAGGCATTGCAGCTGCTGGGCGCCCAGGCGCCTGCCATGACGGTGCGCTGGCAGCCGTTCCAGCTCGACCCCGACGCCGACAGCACGCCGGTGCCGCTGCGTGAGGCATACGCGCGCAAGTTCGGTGGCGCCGAGCGCACGGCCCAGCTGCTTGCCCAGACCCAGGCCACCGCCACAGCCGAGGGCCTGCCGATGGATTTCGACCGCGGCCAGGTGCGGGTGACGACGCTGCACGCGCACCGCTTGCTGTGGCTGGCCGGACAGCACAACGTGCAGGATGCCGTCGGCGAAGCCTTGTTCCGTGCGCACTTCGAACACGGGCAGAACCTCGCCGATCCGGACGTGCTGATTGCCGCCGGTCAGGCCGGCGGGCTGGACGCGGCACAGGTGCGCGACCTGCTGGCCAGCGATGCCGGCGTGGCCGAGGTCCAGCAGGGCCTCGCTGCGGCGCAGGCACTGGGCATCAGCGCGGTGCCGACCCTCGTCATCGATGGACGCTGGGCGATCCAGGGCGCGCAGTCGCCGGAGGCCATCGCGCAGGTACTGCAGCGCATCGCAGCCGAGCGGGGCGCTGGGTCATCGGCATCGACCGCTGCGGGTGACGCGGGGTGCGATGACGGCCGCTGTGATCGCTGATCGTCCCGACCTTGCCGGCGCGCTCCCCCTGCGCTGGCGGGCCGCTTCTGCGACAATGCGGCGCTGCGCCACCATGGCGCCCCGTCGTGGAGAATCCTGATGCTGCTGATCGGCGTTGCCGGTACCGAACTGACCGCCCAGGAGCGCGCGTGGCTGCAGCACGATGCCGTGGCTGGTGTGGTGCTGTTCAAGCGTAATTTCGCCTCACGCGCGCAGGTCACCGAGCTGAGCGCGGCGATCCGCGCCGCCGCGCCGCGCCCGCAGCTGATCTGTGTGGACCAGGAGGGCGGGCGCGTACAGCGCTTCCGCGAGGGCTACAGCGACCTGCCGCCGCTGCAGCACATCGGCGCACGTCACGCCCAGGACCCGCAGGCGGCTCTCGCGCTGGCCGAGCAGCATGCCTGGCTGATGGCCAGCGAGGTGCTGGCCAGTGGCGTGGATCTGAGTTTTGCGCCGGTGGTCGATCTGGCGCGCGGCAACCGCGCCATCGGCGACCGTGCTTTCAGCGAGGACCCGCAGGTCGTGGCCGCCTTCACCGCCGCCTACGTGTGCGGCATGCACGCCGCTGGCATGGGTGCCACCCTGAAGCATTTCCCGGGCCACGGTACCGTGCTCGAAGACACCCATGTCGATGTGGCCGTGGACCCGCGCCCGCTCGAGGACCTGCGTGGCCAGGACCTGGTGCCGTTCGTGGCGGGCATCCAGGCCGGTGCCGATGCGGTGATGATGGCCCACGTGATCTACCCGCAGGTCGCACCTGAGCCAGCGGGCTACAGCCCGCGCTGGATCAAGGAGATTCTGCGCGGTGAGCTCGGTTTCCGTGGCGTGGTGTTCTCCGACGACATCGGCATGGCAGCCTCGCACAGTGCCGGTGGCGTGGGTGCACGTGTGCACGCCCATCTCGACGCCGGTTGCGATGTGGTGCTTGTGTGTCACCCTGAACTGGTCGACGACGCCCTGCACGCCGTGCAGGGGCGCAGTTTCAATACCGCCGCGCTGCTGGGCCTGATCGGCCGCGGCGGCCTTGGCTGGGACGGCCTGTTGGCCGACGCCCGCCATGGCGATTCCCGTTCCCACCTTATTGCTCCCCTTGGAAGAACCGTCTGATGCCCAACCTCACCATTTCCCAGGCCCTGGCGCAGGCTGACCTGCTGGTCGACCGCCCCACCATCGACAAGGCCATTGGTGCCATCGCCGATGCCATCGCCCGCGATTACAAGGGCGAGGTGCCGCTGTTCCTGTCCATCATGCACGGTGCGCTGCCGTTTGCCGGCCAGCTGGCGCTGGAGTTGGGCGCGCGCGGCCAGGACGTGCAGTTTGATTACCTGCATGCCACCCGCTACCGCGGTGAAACCACCGGCGGCGACCTGGTGTGGAAGCACAAGCCGGCCACCGCGCTGTTCGGCCGCCGTGTGCTGCTGGTCGATGACATCCTCGACGAGGGCTACACCCTGCAGGGCGTGCGTACCTGGTGTCTGGAGCAGGGTGCCACCGATGTGCGCATCGCCGCGCTGACCGTCAAGAAGCACGAGCGCGCACTGCCGGACGTGCAGGCCGACTATGCCGGCATCGAGCTGCCGGACCGCTACGTGTTCGGCTTCGGCATGGATGTGAACGAGACGCTGCGCTGCGTCCCGGCCATCTATGCGATGAAGGAGTAACCCACGCCCGCGTGTCCGAGTTGCCACGGCCAGGTGCGCAGGCGCGTGGCCGTCACCCTGTGTTTTCTGGAGTAGTTGCATGCAGCAGATCGCCCTGGCCGTCATTGGCGGCACCGGTGTCTACAACCTGGCCAAGCTCGATGACGTGCAGACCCACGAGGTCAGCACCCGGTTCGGCAGTCCGTCCGGTCCGGTCCGCGTGGGCACGCTGCTGGGCCAACGCGTAGCCTTCCTGGCGCGCCACGGCGAGGGCCATTCGCTGCCACCGCACAGGATCAACTACCGCGCCAACCTCGCTGCACTGCAGCAGATCGGCGCCCAGCGCGTGCTGGCCCTCAATACCGTAGGCGGCATCACCGACGCGTTCGGTCCGCGCGTCCTGGCGTGCCCGGACCAGATCATCGACTACACCTGGGGCCGGGTGTCGACGATCTGCGAGGAAGACGGCAGCGACGTGGTGCACGTCGATTTTGGACATCCCTACACACCGATGCTGCGCAGCGCCATCCTCGCCGCCGCCAGGGTGACCGGTGTCGCCGTGCATGATGGTGGATGCTACGCGGCCACGCAGGGGCCACGCCTGGAAACGGTTGCAGAAATCGCCCGTCTGCGTCGCGACGGGTGTGATCTGGTCGGCATGACCGGCATGCCGGAAGCCGCGCTGGCGCGGGAGCTGGGGCTGGATTACGCGTGCCTGGCCATCGTGGCCAACTGGGCGGCCGGCTGTGGTGGCGGTGAGGAAATCACGATGGCCGAGGTGCTGGCCAATGTGCAGGCCGCTTCGAACGGATTACCGGAACTGGTCGGCGAATTGGCGCGCGGGTGATTGTCTCACCGCGGCAAACTTTGCATACTCCGGCAGTGCGCTGGTTGAGCGTACACCACCCATTCATTGCATAAGGTCTCGCATCACCATGCCGAACGGTACCGTCAAGTGGTTCAACGACGCCAAGGGATTTGGCTTTATTTCGCCGGAGGACGGCAGCGCCGACGTGTTCGCGCACTTCTCCGCCATCAATTCCAAGGGCTTCCGCAGCCTGCAGGAAGGTCAGCGCGTAAGCTATGAAGTGTCCCAGGGCCCGAAGGGCGCCCAGGCTTCGAACATCACGCCGGTCGAGTAATTCGGCCAGGTGTCGAAAGACCCCGCCCCCCGGCGGGGTTTTTTTTGCGTGCGGGTGTATCGCTGCATGGGCACGATGGGTAGGTGACGACCGTTGGTCGTCACGCTTTCTGCGCTGACTTCACCTTTTGTTGATCGCGCTTGACGGGCGGCTCACCGGCGACATGTCACAACAGGCGTCATCCCCCACGCCTGCCGCGCTGCAGGCAACGATCCTTGCCTGGAGCTGTCATGGTGTTCACCGCTGAAGTACTGGAACTTGAAATCTACAAACTGAAGGGTCTGCTGCAGATGCTGCACGCCGATCAACCGGATGTGATGGACGAGGTCTTCCAGTTCCACGTCGGCAGCCTGCTGAGCCACGCGCCGGCCGACCAGCATGCGCATATCCATGCCTGCGCCGAGCAGATGCGCCAGGCGCTGGTCGGCCTGCCCGATCCGGCCATCACCCCGCGCGGTGCCAACTTCCGCCTGATGCCGCGCTACCTTACGCAGCCGGCCTGAGCGCGCTGCTCACGCCGCGGGCAATGCCACCGCGTGGCCTTCCACGCAGGCCACCACGCGTTCGCCCGGCAGCGGCCGTACGGGCACTCCGGCGGTGAAAGCGGAAAAGGCGGGCAGGATCGTCGCGTGCTCGCGCAGCCAGAACACCGGCCAGCGGCGCTGCAGGCCGGGTAACCGCACCAGCGGATGGATGTGACCGGCGATGACATGGGACGCGCCGGAACCGTCCGCCGTATCCGGCGCTTCATGACGCAGCTCCAGGCTGCCGAGCAGCGCTGACGTCTCGTGCAGCCGCACGTCCAATGCCTCGGCCTGCAGGGCGCGGTCGTGGTTGCCACGCACCACATGGATGTCCACATCTGCGAGCGCTGCCCGCCACTGCTGCCATTGCTGCAGCCATGGCGTGGCGTGAAGTGGCCCATGCAGCATGTCGCCGAGAATCCACAACTGGCAGGCTGCGTGTCGCTTCAGCAACGCCGTCAGCCGCTGCAGGTCCTCGGCAGTGCCACCGCGCGGCAGCGCGATGCCGGCGCGGCGGAATACATCGCCCTTGCCCAGGTGCAGGTCGGCAATGAGCAGGGCACGGTGCTGCGGCAGCCAGACGGCTCGGTCGCCGAGCAGCAAGGCCTCTTCATCGCCCAACCGGTGCCGCACATCAGCGTGCATGCTTTCGCTCCAGCTGCTGCGCCGCGCGCTGCACGCGCGTGCTCCAGTCTTCGTTGCTGAACTGTCCACGCAGGCGCTCGGCCCAGAGCGGAAACGCCAGCGGACCCAGGGTTGACGGGGTGTGCAGGGACAGCGTCCGCTGCGCCTGCCGCTGCAGCGTGGACTGAAGGCCGGCGATATCCAGACCATCGTGCAGTACCTCATGCTCGGCCAGTGCCAGCAGCATGTGCTCAGGATCATGCTCGCGCAGCACGTCGTACAGCAGGCCCGCAGAGGCCTGCAGCTGGCGCAGCGACCGTGGCATGCCGCCGGGCAGGCTCGGCACCAGCAGACCTGCAACCCGCGCGATGCCGCGGAAGCGTCGGCGCGCCAGCTCGCTGATGTTGACCGCCGCGCGCAGATCCTCGAGCAGGTTCTCCGGGGAAAGCAGGGCGCGCCATTGCGCCGCGTCGAGCTCCACCGTCTGGGCAGGCGCCAGCACCAACCCGAGGTCGTTGACGGCGTAGCCAATGCTGTTGCGCTGCAGCCGCGTGCAGCGCAGCGCCAGAAGGGCCGCCAGGGCCTCGTGCACATGCCGGCCCGCAAAGGGGTAGACGAACAGAAACTGCCCTTCGCGCCGGCGTACCTGCTCGATCAGCAGATGATCGGGGGAGGGCCGCGCCGACAGGCGCGCCTGCAGCGTCAGCAGGGGGGCAAGCCAGCGCGTTTCCGGCACCTGTGCCGGCTCGGACAGCACGGCCTCAAGCTCGCGCCCCAGCGCATGCGAGAGCGGCAGCTGGCCGCCCTGCCAGCGGGGGACGACACCGGACGCGCCGCGCGCCATGCGTACATAGGCGGTCATGTCGCGCACCTGCACCAGCTCCAGCAGCCGCCCGGCGAACTGGAAGCGGTCACCGCGACGCAGCCGACTGGCGAACTGCTCCTCCACGGCACCCAGCGAGCCACCGCGCATGAACTGCACGCGCACGCTGCCATCGCTGCTGATGGTGCCGATCGACAGACGGTGGCGCAGTGCCTGTCGACGGTCGTGCATGCGGTAGCGGCCGTCTTCATCGCGCTGCACCTTGTGGAAATCCGGATAGTGCGCCAACGCGGCGCCACCCTGCACGATGAAGTCGAGCACCTGCTGCCACTGGGCATCGGTGAGCTCAGCGAAGGCGTGCGTGCCGCGCACCTCGGCAAACAGCGGGTCCGCATCGAACCCACCAGCAAGCGCGCGGTTGCAGCAATGCTGGGCAAGCACATCCTGCGACAGCCGAGGCGCGAACCGCTGCTCCACCACGCCTTCGGCCAGCGCACGCCGGGCGGCGGCGTACTCGGCCAGTTCCAGCGCGTGGGTGGGCACGCACAGCACTTCGCCGGACGCGCCGGGGCGGTGCCGCGCGCGCCCGGCGCGTTGCCGCAGCCGCGCGATGCCCTTCGGACTGCCCAGCTGCAGCACCTGCTCCACCTCGGGGAAATCGACACCCAGTTCCAGGCTTGAGGTCGCCACCACGCAGCGCAGGCGGCCCTGCCGCAGCCCGTCCTCGACCTGCTGGCGCAGTGCCGGGTCCAGCGAGCCGTGATGCAGGGCCAGGGTGTCGGCCGATTCGGGCCACACCGAGGCCAGTGCCTGGTGCCACAGCTCGGCCTGTGCGCGGGTATTGGTGAACAACAGGCTGCTGCGTGCGGACTGCAGCGCCTCCAGTACGCGCGGCAGCTGCTGCAGGCCGAGGTGGCCTGCCCACGGGAATCGTTCGCCCTGCTCGGGCAGCAGGCTGCGCACGCGCACCGGGCGCTGCCGGGCACCTTCCACGATCGGGGCATCGGGCAGGTGCGGCAGCAGGACATCGCGCGCGTGCGACAGGTTGCCCAGCGTCGCCGACAGCCCCCACAGCTGCATCTGCGGTGCCACCGCGCGCAGCTGTGCCAGCTCCAGCTGCAGCAGCACGCCACGCTTGCTGGCAAGCAGTTCGTGCCATTCGTCGACCACCACGCAGCGCAGCTGGCGCATGCGCTCAAGCGTGTCGGGGTAGCTCATCAGCAGTGACAGCGACTCGGGCGTGGTCACCAGCACGTCCAGCTTGCCCTGCCGCGCCAACCGCTTGTCGCGGCTGCCGGCATCGCCGCTGCGCAGGCCGACGGTCCAGTCCAGCCCCAGCGCCTGCAAGGGTGCCTGCAGGGCGCGCGCGGTGTCGCTGGCCAATGCGCGCAACGGCGTCACCCACAGCACCTGCAACGGCCGCACACTGCCGCGACGGGGCGGCGGCGCATCGGCCTGCAGCGCCTGCAGCAGCGGTCCGCCGTACATCGCCAGCGTCTTGCCGCTGCCGGTGGGCGTATGCAGCAGGCCCGACTCCCCCTCCAGGTAGTGTCGCCACATCGCCCGCTGGAACGGCAGCGGGCGCCATCCCTGTGCGGTGAACCACGCGGTCAGCCGTGCCCGGGCCTGCGCTGGCGTCATCGCGCCAGCGCCTGCAGCTGGGCCAGCGCGTCCGCCTCGGCGGCGGGCTTGTCATGCCGCCAGCGCAGGATGCGAGGGAAGCGCACCGCGACGCCGGATTTGTGCCGCTTGCTCAGGTTCACCCCTTCGAAGGCGAGTTCGAAGACCTGCTCGGCCACCACGCTGCGCACGGGTCCAAAGCGCTCGCGGGTATGCGAACGGATCCACCGGTCAAGCCGGGCGATCTCCTTGTCGTCCAGTCCCGAGTACGCCTTGGCCACCGGCACCAGCGTATCGCCGTCCCAGACGCCGAAGGTGTAGTCGGTATACAGGGTGCTGCGTCGGCCGTGACCGGCCTGTGCGTACAGCAGCACCGCATCGATGGTCAGCGGATCGATCTTCCATTTCCACCAGTCGCCACGGCGGCGGCCGGCCTGGTAGGGCGAGGCCAGCCGCTTGAGCATCAGGCCTTCGACACCGCGCGCCCGCGCCTGTTCGCGCAGCGCGGCTGCGCTGTCCCAGTCATCGGCCTGCACCGCTGGCGAGAGCTGGATGCGTGGGTCATCCAGTGCGTCCAGCACGGCGGCAAGCTGGACGCGGCGCTGTTCCAGCGGCTGTGTGCGAAGGTCATGGCCGTCCCGTTCGAGCAGGTCGTAGGCGAGCATCCGTACCGGAGTCTCGCGCAGTACCGTAGCGCCGGGACGCTTGCGCTGGATGCGCGTCTGCAGCGCGGAGAACGCCCGCGGCCCGTCGCCTGGTGCGTCCCAGGCAAGCAGCTCGCCGTCAAGTACGCAGCCGTCGGGCAGCGCAGCTGCAGCCTGCTCGATCTCGGGGAAGCGGCCATCCAGCCGTTCCTCGCCGCGCGACCACAAAGCGGTTTCGCCGCGCCGGCGCAGCAGCTGCAGGCGGATGCCGTCCCACTTCCATTCCAGCAGCCAGTCCTGCACGGCGCCCAGTTCCTGTGCCGGCGCGGTCAGTGGCGAGGCGAGGTAGAACGGATAGGGCTGGGCACGGTCAGAGGCCTGTTCTTCGTGCGACAACAGACTGGCGAGCAGGCCGGGCGAGGGTACCCAGCTGCCCAGCATGCGCTGGGCGATGCGCGCGATGTCCAGACCGGAGAGTTCGGCCAGCGCCAGCTGGACGATGCGCTGCGACACGCCGACACGCAGTGCGCCGGTCAGCAGTTTGTTGAAGACCAGCCGCTGTTCGGCGGGCAGCTGCAGCCAGCCCTGCAGCACGGCCGCACGACGGATCTCCACGTCCTGGTTGGCCACGGGCAGCAGGTGGTGTTCGATCCAGTCGGCCAGGCCGCGCTCGGCGGCCGGTTGAGCCGGTGCATCGAGCAGCAGGGTCAGTGTCTCGGCGAGGTCGCCCACCTGCTCATAGCTGTCTTCGACCAGCCAGGCCGGCAGCCCGGAGGCCTCGCTGATCCACAGCCGCAGTTCGCCGCTGCTGGCGATACGCTGCCGCGCACCACCGACCTTGCCTCCGCTGAGCAGGTACAGTGCCCACGCGGCGTCGTGCGCAGGTGCCTGCGCGAAATAGCTCACCAGTGCCGAGCGCTTGTCATTGGTGGCGGTACTGCGGTCCAGCCGCTGGAACAGGTCGGCGAAGCGCTTCATTGGCCGCTCCCGTCTTCATCACCGTAGTCGGTGCGGAATGCCTCGGCGGCCACATCGCGTTCGCGCAGGTAGCGGATCAGGGCATCGGTGTTGCCATGGGTGGCAATGATGCGACGCGCACCGGTCTGGGCAATGGTCTGCAGCAGCGCAGGCCAGTCGGCGTGATCGGATACCACAAACCCACGGTCCACATTGCGGCGACGGCGGTTGCCGCGCAGCTGCATCCAGCCGGAGGCGAAGCCCAACTGGTGCCGTCCGAAGCGGCGCATCCACGTGGTGCCCGCTGCCGAAGGGGGCGCCAGGATCAGCTGGCCTGCAGCGTCGGGATGGCGCCCCTGTTCGGCCACCGTGTGCGTTTCCAGCATCGGCACGCCGGCTTCACGGTAGACCGCTACGCCGTTGGCGATGGCGCCGTGCAGCCATGCCGGCTGGTCATCGAGCCGGCCCAGCTCGGCCAGCACGCGCTGGGCTTTGCCCAGCGCGTAGCACAGCAGCACCGCTGCTTCGCCGCGTGCCGCGCACTCGTTGCGCCACTGGATGATGTCGGCCGCCACACTGGCGGTGTCCGGCCATCGGAACACCGGCGAGGCGAAGGTGGCTTCGGTGATGAACGTATCGCAGGGCACTACCTCGAACGGCGCGCAGGTGGGGTCAGGCTGCCGCTTGTAGTCGCCCGAGGCGACCCAGACCTGCCGGCCATCATCGATCCGCACCTGGGCCGAGCCAAGCACATGGCCGGCCGGATGCAGCGACACGCGGACCTTGCCCATCTGCAGGGGCGCGCCGGCATCATGGCTGTGCACGGCGACCTCGCCAAGGCGCCAGCGCAGGATCGGCACGCTCTCATGCAGGCAGTGGTACTCACCCATGCCGTTGCGCATATGGTCGCTGTGGCCGTGGGTGATGACCGCGCGCGGCACCGGTCGCCACGGGTCGATGTGGAAGTCGCCAGCGGGGCAGTAAAGGCCTTCCGGACGAAGTACCACCAGATCATAGCAAGTGCTCATGCCAGCACTCTGGCGCAGCGCTCGTGCAGGACGTGAGAATCACCCTGAACGCGCGCGATACACAGCGGTTGAAGTGATGCAGCGGTGTTGCACGGATGACGAAGGGCGGCGCACACGCGCGTGCATCGCGATGCCGGCCTGCGCCGACACCGCGATGATCGGGCTCAGGCCAGCGTGGGATCAGTGATTGTGCTCATCGGCGTTGCGCTTGGCATCGTCGGCCACTTCGCGCGCCTTGTTGGCGACGTTCTGCGCGGCATCGGCGGTGGCGTCGCTGGCGCCTGCCGCGGCATCACGTGCAGCGGCGCGCGTATCACGGGCGGCCGCTGCGCTGGCATCGGCAGCGCGGTCCAGCGCATGCTGGGTATCAGCAGCGGCCTGTCGGGACGCCACCGCGGCTTCGTCGCGCGCCTCGCGGGTGGCCGCGGCGGCCTGGTCCACGGCTTCGCGGGCCGCAACGCCGGCGCTGTCGGCGGCCTGCGCCGCATCCTGGCGCGCCTGTTGGGCTTCAGGGCCCTTGCAGGCAGCCAGGCCCAGCAGGAGCGAGGTGGCCAGCAAGGATGTAGTGATCGAACGGATAGTCATGGCGCGCTCCCAACAGTGGTGGACAGGGCGCTCAGGCTATTGGCGCCTTCGTCGAAGGCCGGTGAAGCTGCAGCGGGCAGACCGGTGCGATGCAGGGGCGGTATGCAGACAAAGAAAAAGCCGCTGGCGAACCAGCGGCTTTTTCAGAACAGCCTGAAGAAAGAAGTGATTACTTCTTGGCTTCTTCAGCAGCGTCCTTGGCCTGCTCGGCGGTGTTCTCGGCAGCCTTGGCAGCGTCGGCAGCGGCGTCAGCAGCAGCGTCGGTGGCAGCACCGGCAGCCTGGCCAGCAGCTTCAGCCGAAGCGTCAGCGGCGGTGGCGGCGGTGTCAGCAGCCTGCTGAGCGGCGTCAGCGGTCTGGGCGCCAGCAGCGGCAGCCTGGTCGGCAGCAGCCTGGGCTTCGGTGGCGGCTTCGTTGGCCGAAGCAGCGGCGTCCTGGGCAGCTTCCTGCTTCGAGCAGGCAGCCAGGGCCAGGGCCAGGGACATAGCAACCAGCAGCTTGTTGATGCTCATTAGGTGAATCCTCGTCGTTGAATTAGGCAACGCGCCAATGCGCGCCGACAACATGATGACAAGCCAGTTTCGACTGTCAAGCGATCCCGTATTCATTTTTGCGAACACGGTGTTAATCCCAATTAAATCAATTCGATGGCAATCGCCGTCGCTTCGCCGCCGCCAATGCAGAGGGTGGCAATGCCCCGCGTGCCGCCGCGGGTGCGCAGCGCGTTGACCAAGGTGACCACCAGCCGGGCACCGGAAGCACCGATCGGGTGGCCCAGCGCGCAGGCGCCGCCATTCACGTTGAGTTTGTCGTGGCTTATGCCCAGCTCGCGCATCGGGGCCATCGCCACGACAGCGAACGCTTCGTTCACTTCGAACAGATCGACCGAGTCCAGGGTCCAGCCGGTTTTCTCCAGCAGGCTGTGGATCGCACCGATCGGTGCGGTGGTGAACCACTGCGGCTCCTGCGAATGCGTGCTGTGGCCCACGATGCGCGCCAGCGGCGTGATGCCGCGCGCGCGCGCGTCGTCCTCGGCAAGCAGCACCACGGCCGCTGCGCCATCGGAAATGCTCGACGAACTGGCAGCGGTAACGCTGCCGTCCTTCTTGAACGCCGGACGCAGGGTCGGGATCTTGCCGATGTCAGCGCGGGTGGGCTGTTCGTCGGCGCTGAACTCCAGCTCGCCCTTGCGCGTGCTCACCTTGACCGCAACGATCTCATCGGCGAAAGCACCGTTGGCCTGCGCAGCCTGCGCGCGCTTGACCGACTCGATCGCATAGGCGTCCTGTTCTTCGCGGGTGAACTGGTACTTGTCCACCGCGCATTCGGCGAACTCGCCCATGGCCTTGCCGTCGTAGGCATTGGTGAGGCCATCGAAGGCCATGTGGTCCACCGCCTGGAAACTGCCATAGCGGTTGCCGGTGCGCGAGTTCGGCAGCAGGTGCGGCGCGTTGGACATCGACTCCATGCCGCCGGCGACGATGATGCTGGCCGAGCCGGCCTTGATCAGATCATGGCCGAGCATGATGGCTTTCATGCCCGAGCCGCAGACCTTGTTGAGGGTGGTCGCACCGGTCGACAACGGCAGGCCCGCAGCGATGGCGGCCTGGCGGGCCGGTGCCTGGCCCAGATTGGCCGGCAGCACGCAGCCCATGATCACTTCGGTCACGTCGCTGGCGGGCAGGCCCGACTGCTCAACGGCGGCGGCGATGGCGGCCGCGCCCAGCGTCGGCGTGGGGACGCCGTTGAACTGGCCGAGGAAGGAGCCGATGGCGGTGCGCTTGGCGGCAGCGATGACAATGTTGGGCATGGCAATCTCGTTATTGCGTGAGCAAGTTCAAGGAAGGAGACGGCGGTCGTTGGAAGCGGGCGCGTTTCCCGGCAGACTGCGTGGGGGGCTCCAGTATAGAGGTTCGGCCAGGGAGGCCGTGGCCTGCCGCGCGCGCGCGGCACGGCAGCCGCAGGTCACGTTCAATCGACGAGGACGATCATGAACTATCAGTACCGGGCAAGGACCGCGTTGGCGGCCGCGTTGGCAATGGCGCTGAGCGCCTGCGGTGGTGGCGGCGGTGGTGGCCACGTGCGCAGCGACCCTGCGCCGGTGACACCACCGCCGCCGCCACCGGTCACCCCGCCGCCCACCCAGACCCCACCGCCGTTACGGGTCGAGCCGACCCAGCCTGGCTTCGACGGGCATCTGCGCGCGATCAACGCGGTGGGCACCGGAGTGGACGGACAGGGCATACGCATCGGCGTGGTCGACAGCGGGGTCAACCGCAGCGCACCGGCACTGGCCGGACGCGTGGTCGCCAACCATGCCTATATCGACCCGACCCGCAACAATCTGGCCCAGGACGATGTGGTCGGACATGGCACCGCGGTGGCCAGCCTTGCCGCCGGCGCGCCGGTCGGCAGCTGGGCCGGCGGGGTGGCGCCGGGTGCGCGGATCGTCTCGGCGCGCATCATCGCCGACACGCGGCCGGTCGACGACGGGTCGGGCAAAGGCAACGAGGTCAGCGGTGCGTTGGGACTGGCCGGCGTGCATCAGGATCTGATCGCCGCCGGTGCGAAGATCATGAACAACTCATGGGGCGGTCTGTACTGGACCAACACGGCTGCGACCGCGCCGATTGCCGCCGAGTACCGCCCCTTCATCGCAGGCAATGGTGGGCTGGTGGTGTTTGCAACCGGCAATGAAAGCAAGGCCGATCCTTCCAGCATGGCGGCGCTGCCAAGCCAGCCGGGTGCCGGTGGCACGCGGCCGGCCGCCGATCTGGAGCGCGGCTGGCTGGCGGTGACCGCGGTCGATACCGTGCAGTCGACCGTGCTGGCCAGTTATGCCAACGCCTGTGGCGTGGCTGCCAGCTACTGTCTGGCCGCACCGGGCTCGGCGGTCTACCCCGACCCGCAGGGTGGCAGCAGCTACTACTGGAACTCGGGCACCTCGTTTGCTGCCCCGCTGGTGTCCGGCGCCGCTGCGCTGGTCTGGCAGAAGTACCCCTACCTGAGCAACGACCAGGTGCGCCAGACCCTGCTGGGCACCGCAACGGACATCGGCGCTCCGGGTGTCGATGCGGTGTTCGGCCATGGCCTGCTCAACGTGGGCAAAGCAGTGCAGGGGCCCGGACGGTTCGACTGGGGCGACATGGTGGTCACTGTCGGCCAGACCGGCCTGGATTCGGTCTGGGGCAATGCGATCAGCGGTGATGGCGGGCTGGTCAAGCGCGGTGCCGGCGCGCTGGGGCTCTCCGGCGCCAATACCTATGCCGGTGCAACGCGCATCGAGCGCGGCACCCTGGCCCTGCGCGATGGCGGTTCGATCCGTTCCAACGTGAGCATCGGCGCCAACAGCGACCCCAGCCTGGCCGCCCTGCAGTTCATGGGGGGAACGCCGCGGGTGATCGGCAACGTGGACAATGCCGGCAGTGTAGTGCTGCTCAGTGCCGCGACCACCGGCACCATCGAGGGCGACTACGTGCAGCGCGCCGGCGCCCAGCTGATGCTGGCGCTGGGCAGCAACGCGCTGCAGGTGACCGGCACCGCTACGCTTGACGGTGGCGTACACATCAACGGCCGTCTGCCCGGCTACGTGCCCGCCGACGGCCAGCGCCAGGCATTGGTGACGGCCGGCAAGGGAATCGTCGGCACGTTCGCCACGCCGGCCACCGCCGGCAACGGCGTCACCCTGCTGCAGTCGCGCTACGGCTACGACAGCAACGCCGCATGGCTGGAGCTGGAGCGGGTGAGCGTGACCGCCGCCGTGCTGCAGGCCAACGATGGCGCCCGCCTGCTCGGCAGCGCGCAGCGCGTCGAACGCGCCTTTGAAGTGCTGGATGCCGACGCGGATCTGCAGGGATCGGCATTCGGCGCGGCGGCCGGCGCACTGCAGCAGGTGGGCGGGGGCGTGGCGGGCCTGGGCACCAGCCTGGACAGCCTGTCCGGACGGGCACACGCCCTGGCCACCGCGCAGGTGCTCGATACGATCGACATGGCCCAGCGTGGCGTGGCGGCCCGCTTCGGACAGGCCGTGCAGCACGGTGGGGCATGGCAGATGCGCCTGGGTGAAGCAGGGCAGGGCGGCTTCAGTGGCGACCTGACCCGCAGCGACGGATGGCTGGCCGGGCAGGAGCAGCGCCTGGCCGATGGCACGGTGGTGGGCGTGGCCTTCGGCCAGACACGCACGCTGGGCAGTGATGGCAGCGCCGGCGACAACGGGCGCGAGCGCCAGGCCCAGGCGCAGCTGTACGCAGGCTGGCAGGCCGGTGCGCTGTACGGGCTGGTGCAGCTCGGCAGCGGGCAGTTCCAGCGCCAGCTGGACCGGCAGCTGCTGCTGGGCAGCAGCATGCTGGGCACCTCGGCGCGGTACGGCGGGCGGTTCGCCACGGCCAGCATGGAGGGCGGCTGGCGACTGGGCCGTGCGGATGCTGGGCTGACGCCGTATCTGGGGCTCTCGCATACCCGCGTGGATACTGATGCGTTTACTGAAAGCGGGGGGCTGGGCTTTGGTCTTCGCGGCCAGGCCTCCACCGTGAGTCGCAGCGTCGGGACCGCTGGACTGCGCGGGCATTGGCAGGGCGCGCGCTGGGCGCTGCGCGGCCATGCGCAGTGGCAGCAGGAGCTGGCCCAGCAGGGCAGTCAACTGGCCAGCTTCACGGCACTGCAGGACTGGGCCGCGCTGCCGCAGGAGCGACTGTCGGCAGCGGTGTTCGGCATTTCGGTGGAAGCGCTTGTCGGCCGCTACGGCCGGCTGACGCTGGGCCATGACCAGCGCTTGGGCGGCAGCCCGTACCAGACCCGTCAGACCGCCGTGCAGTACACCCACAGCTGGTAGCGGTGCCGGTGGGTGACGGCCAACCGTCCCACCGTTGGCAGGTGACGACCACGGCTCGTCACCTGCCCACAAGGCAGAAACGGACCGCGGCGATCAGGTCGCGCGCAGGTCGCCCAGCCGCGGGGTCGCGCGGCCCAGTGGCAGCTTCAGCTTGCCGATCGCGCAGATCCGCTTCTCGGCAATGCGGTCGGCGGCGCGTTGTGGGGCGATGTTTTCGCTGCGCGAGAGTTCAAAGATGCGCCCGAGGTTGTGGTAGATGCTGCGGATCAGGCGCATGGCGCGCTCACGGTTGTAGCCGTCGATCTCCAGCGAGACGTTCATCACGCCACCGGCGTTGACCGCGTAGTCGGGCGCGTAGAGGATGCCGCGCGCATGCAGTTCGTCACCCACCTCCAGACTTGCCAGCTGGTTGTTGGCGGTACCGCAGATGATGCGTGCCTTCAGCCGCGGCAGCACGTCCATGGTCAGCGCGCACTCCATCGCGCACGGTGCGAACACATCGGCGTTGACCTCGTGGATCTGGTCCGGTTTGACCGCCTCGGCGCCGTACTCGCTGGACGCGCGTTCCACCAGCGCCGGGTCCAGGTCGGTGACGTACAGCTTGGCACCGCGGTCACGCAGCAGCTTCACCAGCTCCATGCCGATATGCCCAAGCCCCTGCACGGCGATGCTGACCTTGCCCACTTCCTCATGGCCGAGCCTGGCCTGCATGGCCGCCATCAAGGCCTGCAGCGCTCCATAGGCGGTGAACGGTGCGGGGTCGCCGGAGCCGCCATGGACCTGGTGGACGCCGGTCACGTACTGGCTCTCCAGGTAGATGTTCTCCATGTCGTTCACATCGGTGCCCACGTCTTCGGCGGTGATGTAACGACCGCCCAGCGCGTCGACGTGGCGGCCGAAAGCGCGCAGCAGCACCTCGGTCTTGTCCACCTTCGGGTCGCCGATGATCACCGCCTTGCCGCCGCCGATGTTCAGACCGGCCAGTGCGTTCTTGTAGGTCATGGTGCGGCTCAGCCGCAGCACGTCATCCAGCGCCTCGTCGGTGCTGGCATAGGGCCGCATGCGCACGCCACCCAGGGCCGGGCCCAGCGTGGTGTTGTGGATGGCGATGATCGCCCTCAGGCCGGCATCCGGGTTGTTGCAGAACACGACCTGCTCGTGACCGGTGGTTGCGAGGGTTTCAAAAAGCATGTGGGCTCCGATGGCGCAAACGCCGCCTGACCGCGGCTGACAGGCCAGCAAATGGAAGGGCGCAGAAACAAAAAAAGCGACTTCGTCAGGGTGGGAGACGGGTCGCGTGGCGCCATTCTAGAGCATTCGCCCGCGTACTGCCCGCCACCGGCCGGCCAGGTGATTAAAGAACCTGAAGATCCGGCCGATGCTGCTCGCTGGGGCCAGCCTTGCGCTGGCGATGGATCTTCAACACACAGGGCGGTCCGGATGGTCACGCAGGCAGCAGCAACCCATGAGGCGCATCGATGACCCGCACGACCGCGCCGCGCGGACGCTGGTGGCACCGGCTGTGGCGGGGCGGGCGTCCGAGGCCGCGCGCGGACCGCGGGGTGGAGACACCGGCTGCCGCAGCGCCCGCCGCGCCGGACGAGGCCAGGCAGCAGGCCGCCTTGAATGCCGAGCAGCATCTGCAGGCCGCGCTCTGCGTGCTGGCCCTGCAGCCGCTGCCCGACCGGGGTGAGCCATGCAATACAGCTCTGGTTGCCGCGACCGCTGAGGCGCTGCAGGCACACCAGTGGGGCGCGCGCAACCTGCCGCGTCGGCCACAGCTGCTGCCGCAGCTGATCCAGGCGGTCAACGATCCGGAGACATCGGCGCGCCTCACCGCCGCCATCATCGGCCAGGACCCGGTGCTGACCGGTAACCTGCTGCGCATTGCCAACAGCCCGGCCTTCCGTGTCCAGGAACGGCCGGTGGACAGCCTGCAGCGCGCAGTGACCCTGGTCGGCCACGACGGCCTGCGCCAGGTCATCAGCGCGGTGCTGGTGCAGCCGGTGATGCAGCTACAGTGCGAGGTGTTCCCGCAGTTCAGCAGCATTGTCTGGGAGCATGCCCTGCTCGCGTCGCGTGCCGCCTCGGACCACGCGCGGCTGACCGGCAGCGGTGATCCGTTTGCGGCGCAATGGTTGGGCCTGACCCAGGGGCTGGGCGCCGTGCTGGTGATGAAAGAGCTGCTGCAGCGTGCCGCCGAGGCCGCGCTGCCGATCCATCACGGCACCGCAGGTACCGCGCTGACGCAGTGGACCCTGCCGGTGGCCCAGCGCGTGGCGCAGGCGTGGGAGCTGCCGCTGCCGGTGCATCAGGCCCTGGACAACAATGCACCGACGTGCGGACTGGCGCTGAGCCTGCGGGTGGCGTGCTGTCTGGCCACCGCCAGCCTGCTGTGCCGCCACGGTGTGACCGGCCAGAGCCAGGCACTGGCCCTGCTCGAGCGCCTGCCCGGCACGCCGCCGGCCGTGTTGTCCACGCTCTGGCGTCGCGTGCACGGCCGCAGCGTGGAAACCCTGGCTGACGAAGCGGCCGCCAGCCAAGGCTGAACTACAGCTGCGATTCCAGTGGCAACCAGCTGATCACCCGGGCTGTGGCGCGCAGGCGCAGGCTGCTGTCGGGCTCGCGCATGATCCACTGCGGAGGCTGGCCGCGGTCGAGCCAGCGCACCTGGCCGTCGGCATCCAACGCCAGCCACCAGCTCTGCTCCGGACTGGCCAGGCGCAGGTATTCGTCGGTCAGTCTCCGTGCCAGTAGTGGGTCGTCGAAGACCACCCCCATTTCCGTATTCAGATAGGCCGAGCGCGGGTCGAGGTTGAACGAGCCGACGAACCCGTGCCGGTCGTCGATCACGAAGGCCTTGGTGTGCAGGCTCGCGCCACTGCTGCCGAACAGGCCGCTGCTGCTGGCGTAGCCGTGTGCCTTGAGCTCGTACAGCTGCACGCCGGCCTGCAGCAGCGGGGCGCGGTAATGCATGTAGCCACCGTGTACGGCCACCACGTCATTGGCAGCCAGTGAATTGGTGACCACCCCGACCTGTACGCCGCGCTCGTGCATGGCCGCCATGGCCTCAACGCCGCGTTCGCCGGGCACGAAGTACGGCGAGATCAGCAGTGCCTTGTGCTGGCTGCCGGTCATCATCCCGGCCAGATGGGTCACCAGCCAGTTGTGCTGGTCATCGCGGCGATGTTTCATCGGGGGATCGGAGAGGATGTGCACGTCCGCGCTCCAGTGCAGCGGGGCGGCACTGGCCACGGCGCGCTTGCGCGCGGTGGCGACTTCGCGCAGGTAGGGCGCAGCGGCGTCAAGCTGGCGGCGGTTATCGGCATGTTCCACCAGCAGGCGCAGCTGTGCGGGCGTGTAGAAGGCCAGCGCCGAGATCGGCACGGCTGCCTGGCTGTTCCAGTAGTCGTCGAAGATCTGGTTGGCCTCGTCCACCGCGCCGCCGACCACCAGCAGATCAAGGTCGCGGAAGTTCACGTCCGGTCGCGCGCTGAAATACTCCTCGCCGATGTTGCGGCCACCGACAATGGCGGCGCGTCCGTCGGCGATCCAGCTCTTGTTGTGCATGCGGTGGTTGACCGAGAAAAACCGCTGCACCATCTCGATGATGCGCCAGATGCCGCTGCGGTTGCGGAAGGGGTTGTACAGGCGGATCTCGATGTTGGGGTGTGCATCGAGCGCCAGCATCAGCGCATCCTTGTCGTGACCGTTCATGTCATCGAGCAGGATGCGCACGCGCACGCCCCGTTCGGCGGCGTCGTACAGGCTGCGCGCCATCAGGTGGCCGATCAGGTCGTCGTGCCAGAGGTAGTACTGCAGGTCCAGGCTGCGCTCGGCGCGCTCGCTCAACACGGTGCGCGCGGCAAAGGCATCCAGCCCTTCGGAGAGGAACGCGACGCCGGAGCGACCGGCGTTGGCCTTCTGCAGCAGGGTCACTTCACGATCGATGCGCGTCTGCGACGGCTGCGGCGGCAGCACGTAGGAGGTTGGGCCCTTGGCGCTGGGTGTCAGGTGGTCGGCGAGCAGCAGGCCGGACAGCACCAGCAGCACCAGTGCCGCCAGCACGATGATCAGGACACGCACCAGACGGCGCCACCAGGGTTTGTTTTCGCTCATGCTGCGATGCTAACCGCAGCGATGTGTTTGCCGCAGCAGGACGCGCCGGAGCGGACTCAGAAGCGCTCGTCGCTGCCCACGTAGCGCCAGTGCCCGGGCGCCAGCGGTCCCAGCGCGACCCGGCCGATGCGCAGCCGCCGCACCGAGACCACGTCCATCGACGCGCCGACGCAGGCAGCGCGCAGGATGCGCGGGGTGAGCCCCTTGCCGGCAAAGCGCAGCCGCACCTCGTTCTGCCAGCTGATACGGCAGCCGGTGATCGGACGCGTGCCATCGACCAGGCCGCGCTGGACGCGGGCCAGGTCCCACAGCGAATGCTCACCGCTCACCTCGACCAGGAACTCCTGTTCGATGCGTGACACCTGCTGCTGCAGGTGAGCCAGGGTGCGTGTGTCCTGACTGACCACGACGATGCCGCTGTCTTCGGCGGGCAGCGAGGCGGCCAGCTGCAGGCCGTGGAAGTGACGCTGCAGCTCCCGCGTGCCGCTGGCATCGAGCGGGCTGCGCGAGGCGGGCGTGACCAGCGCGCACAGCGCGCTGGCAGCGGTGCCGGCGGGCTTGTGCAGCAGCATGCTGACCCGTTCGGCACGGCTGTCGCTGGCCTGTTCGTTGACCTGCAGCACCACGTCGGGCTCAACCTGGTACTGGGGCTGCTCGAGCACCTGCCCGTGCAGGCTGACCCAGCCACCCTCGATCAGGCGCCGCGCTTCGCCGCGCGGGCAGTCCAGCTGTTGGGCAAGGCGTTTGTCCAGTCGAACGGTGGGCATGGGAGAAGGCCGGTCAGGGGGCGCGCAGTGTACTGCGCCCGGCGACGGGCAGCTAACCGGCGCTGCCGCGGTGGGCAAGCTGAGTCAGGTAGAGGCGGGTGTCGAACTCAAGCTGCAGGTAGTCCGGCTCCATATGTCGGCACAGCTGATAGAAGGCCTTGTTGTGGTCCGCTTCCTTCAGATGCGCCAGCTCGTGCACCACGATCATGCGCAGGAACGCGGCCGGCGCCTGGCGGAACACGCTGGCGATCCGGATCTCGCGGCTGGCCTTCAGGCGGCTGCCGTGCACGCGCGAGACCGCGGTATGCGTGCCCAGCGCGTGCTTGACCACCTCCAGCCTGCTGTCATAGCAGACCTTGTTCAGCGGGACCGACTGCCGCAGGTAGCGCTCCTTGAGCTGCTGGGTGTAGTCGTACAGCTGGCGGTCGCTGCGGACGTCATGCGGCTCCGGATAGCGGGTGTCGAGCAGGGCGGCCAGCCGGTCCTCGGCCAGCAGCTGGCGTACCTGGGCAAGCAGGGGTTCGGGGTAGCCAGCAAGGTATTTCAGGGAGGACATGCGCGGTGCAGGGCTCCGGTATCATGGTGGCCCCACGATAAACCACTCCAGGCGCGACCATGGCAAAGCCCAACGCATTGCAGGAACAGTTGCTCAAGGCCGGGCTGGCCAAGAAGTCGCAGGCCAGTGCGGCGGCGCGCGAGCAGGCCAAGGCGCGCCAGGGCAAGGCCGAGTCGACGTCGGCCGAGGTGCAGCGCGAGGCCGAGCGCGCGCGGCAGGAGAAGATCGAGCGTGACCGGGCGTTGTCGGCCGAGCGCAATGCGCAGGCGCGGGCGGCGGAACTGAAGGCGCAGGCGCGGCAGATCATCAAGGCGCATGCGGTGCCGCATTCGGGTGAGAGCGAATACCGCTTCAGCGACGGGGCGGTGATCCGCACGTTGTTGATCAAGGACATGCTGCGCAAGGCATTGTCGGCCGGAGTGCTGGTGGTGGTGGCCGATGGCGAGGGCTATGCGGTGCTGCCGAGGGCGGCGGCGGAAAAGGTGCGTGAGCGCATGCCGGAGGCGATCGTGGTCGATCACGGGCAGGCGGGGCAGAGTGCGATGCCGTCTACGGGCAATGCCGAGGATGATGCGTACTACGCGCAGTTTGAGATTCCGGACGATCTGATCTGGTAAGGGTGCATCGTGCGGGGGCTGCGTCCCCGCGCCTCACGTTGGACGGCGTATGGGCCGCCGCACGGTAGGTGACGACCGTTGGTCGTCACGCTTGTGCTGGTGCGCTGGGCAATCCATCGCGGCCGCATGGCCTGGGTTCTGCCGTGCGGGCGGTGTTCACCGGGGCTGCGCGTGGGCGGCGTAAGCTGGTGGTCCATGCTTTTCGGGAGAACGCCATGGCGACGGGTTGGGCGGGAGATGGGGCGGTCCAGGACCAGATCGATGCGACCGTCGATGATGCCGTTGCGCGGGCGCGGCGCCAGCTGAAACATGGCCCGGGGCTGACGCGCTGTGAAGAGTGCGATGCGCCCATTCCGGAGGCGCGGCGCAGGGCGGTGCCCGGGGTGCGGCTGTGCGTGGCCTGCCAGCAGGCACAGGATGAGCAGGAGCAGGGCCTCAGCAGCATCAACCGCCGCGGCAGCAAGGACAGTCAGCTGCGCTGAGCGTCCTTGACTTGACGGGCATGGCCCGTCACTACCTGCCCGTGGCAGACGGCGACATCGGCCGAAACAGGCTCAGCCGTCCCCCTGGATGCCGCCGGGAGCGTGCGAGGCGTCGCGCCAGCGGCGGACGGTGCGCTGGAAGAACAGATTGTTGGGCAGCTGCAGCACGGTGCCTTCGTGGCCTTCTCCGCTTTCCTGCAGCGTGGTGTAGATCAGATTGACATCGATCACGCGGCCCTTGAGACCGGGCTTTTCACCGTTCTCCAGCACTTCGATGTAGTCGTGAAGCCGGAACGGCCGGGTGGTGAAAATCAGCAGCGTGCAGAAGATGTTCGACAGTACGCTCCATGCAGCGAAGAACGCCACGGCGCCCACGGCGGCGAAACTGGTGAACGCCGTCCACAGCACTGCACCGGACGTGCCCAGGATATGCAGGATGACCAGCAGCGCGCTGAAGTAGATGATGAAGGCACTGACCCGGCGTGCGCCGATGGCCATTTCCGGCGGCAGCGAATAATGTTCACCGAAGCGGCGGATCATGCGGCGCGCAAGCAGCCGCAGCAGCCACGCAGCCAGCAGGGTCAGCAGCACCAGGCCGATGATCTCGGCCTGGTCCAGCCAGTCATAGGTCCACGGCGGCAGGTACTTCTTCATCGGCGCTCATCCACGCGTTGGTGCTGGGGGCTGCCGATGGTACCCGGCTGCGATGCGCGGTACGACCCTGCAGGGCGTTAAACCTTTTCACCCGGCCCTGCATCCAAGGAACATGCTGACCACTTCGCTGCCTGCCTTGGCTCCCGGCCCCGCCCCTGTCGATGAACGTACGCTGGTGCAGGCGGCGGCCGCAGGCGACGTGGCGGCCTACGAGCAGCTTTACCGACGCCATTCGCCGCGTCTGTTCGCGGTGGTGTGGCGGCTGGCTGGCGGCCAGCAGGCACGCGCCGAAGATGCGCTGCAGGAGGCGTTCCTGCAGGCATGGAAGGCCTTGCCGGGGTTCCGTCACGACAGCAGCGTGGGCACCTGGCTGCACCGTCTCGCGGTCAATGCGGTGCTGATGGAGCTGCGTGGACCGCAGGGGCATTGGCATGAGCCTCTGCACGAACTTGATCTTGAACGCAGCGAACTGCAGGTGCTCGACGCGTGTGCCGGGACAGAACGGGACCTGGAACGCGCCTTGACCACGCTGCCGCCGCGCGCCCGCGCGGTGCTGGTGCTGCATGACATCGAAGGGTGGAAACACCATGAAATCGCTGAACAGCTGCAGATTGCGGTGGGCAGCTCCAAGGCCCACCTGCACCGCGCGCGCTGCCTGCTGCGTGCGCGTCTGGGAGAGACACCATGACCTCGCCTGATGACGACCTGCTGGCCCGCCTGCGCGCGCTGCCTGACGAGCGCTGCCCGCCCGCTGACAGCTGGCAGCAACTCGCCGCCCGGCTGCCGCCGCGCCAACCCCAGCAGGCCGCCGTGTTCGCTCCGCAGCCGGTCCGACGGCACCGCCGGTGGCGGCGCTGGTCGTTGCCGCTCGGCGCCGCGCTGGCCGCCAGTGCGACGCTGTACAGCGTGTTGCCCGGGCTGAGGGATGTGCCGGAGCAGGCGCCGATGTCCGCTGCCGCGCCCACCGCGTTGCAGGTGCAGGCGCATGTGCTGGCCGAGCAGTACAAGCAGGCCGTGGAAACGCTGCCGTCGGCGCAGGCGCCGCAGTGGCAGCCCGCACTGAACGAGCTGGACCGCAGTGCCCAACAGATCAACGCCGCACTGGCCGAAAGCCCGGGCTCGCGGTACCTGCTCGACCAGCTGCAGCGCACCTACGCGCTGCGGCTGGAACTCACCCGGCAGGCGGCGCAGGCCGCTTCCCGTCAACCGTCCTGAAGGAGAGTGCGATGCGTCTTGTTCCCCTGTTGGCTTTCAGCCTGTTGCCCACGCTCTGCTGGGCCGCGACCCCGGTCAACGACACCCACACCCTTGCCGCGGGCGGCCGTGTGGAGCTCACCAATGTAGCCGGCGCGATCACCGTGCGCGGCTGGGACCGCAACGAGGTCCAGCTGACCGGCATGCTCGGTGACGGCTTGACCCTCAAGCAGGAGAAGAGCGCCAACCGCGTGCGCTGGGAGGTGCAGTATCCACGCCGCCAGCAGATCAATGGCGACGCGCGGCTGGAACTTCGGGTGCCACGTCGCGCGTTGGAGGTGCAGCTGGGCTCGGTCAGCGCCGATGTCACCGTGTCGGCGGTCGACGTGCGCCGGCTGCAGATCAACACGGTCAGCGGTGCGGTCAGCGCGGCGGGACGCAGTGGAGAGAGTGCGATCATGACGGTCAGCGGCGACATCGATGCACAGCTGCGCACGCCGCGCCTGGAAGCGCGCACGGTCAGTGGCGCGGTACAGGCCAGCGGCGGGGTCGGTGGCGAGCTCACCCTGGCCTCGGTCTCGGGCCGGGTAGGGGTTGATGCCGCACAGGTGCAGCGCCTGGCGGTGGAAACTGTTTCAGGGAACGTCGACCTGGCGGCCAGCGCCCTGGCGCCGGGCGGCAGCATCACCGTGCAGGCGGTCAGCGCACCGGTCAGCCTGCGCTTGCCGAAACAGGTGTCGGCCAAGCTTTCGGTGAACAGCTTCAGCGGTGCGATCAGCAGCGATGCGGGTAGGGCGGTGCGCTCGCCGCATGGCGTCGGCAGCGCGCTGGAAACCCGTCTGGGCAGTGGAGATGGCGACATCCGGCTGGAATCGCACTCAGGCAACGTGCGGGTCCGCCTCGATCACTAAGGGCGCGATGCAGACCGCGGCGACTCCCCATCGCCGCGGTACCTGCCGTACTCAGCTGGCTTTCTTCAGGGCCCAGGTGGTGCCCAGGACTTCGATCTTGCCGCCGGCTTTGCGGAATGCGGCCAGATCGGCCGCCAGGGTGCTGCTGCTGACCGACGTGGTCGCCGCGCCCTTGCGCTCATTGCGGATGCTGTTGCTGGCCTTCGCGGGGGTCTTTGCCTTGCGGGGCATGGTGGCTCCTTTCAAGTGGAAGGTGTGGGGGTCGCCAGGTCCAAAGCCTGGCGCTGGTAGTGCTGCCGTTCACTGCGGCAGTCGTTGCCGCCCATCTCGAACTGGCGGCAGATGGCGGGGCGCTGCGGGTGGATCGTGCAGCGCAGGTGGTACGGGTCGATGGCCACGCACCAGCCTTCGTCGTTCTGGGCCATCCGGCGCCCGCCTGGACCATCCTCGTCGATCATCCATCCGGGCACCTGGTCGTCGCCGTCCATCAGCCAGACCGGTAACCGGCAACACACCGCCTCACAACGGCGGCAGTCGATGGGATCAGCGTCTTTTCGAGGTTGTGCGGCTTCGTGGGCCTTGAGGGTGCCCAATGGCGGTCTCGTTGGCGGCTCGAGGTCGTGCGCGGTCCATGGCAGAGCCAGGAAGCATGGCCGTAAGGCCGGCAGTGCCGGCCAGCCGCGCAGCGCAGCCACCGTTGCGGTGGTGGCGTGACGCGGCAATTTGTCAAGCCGGACGAGTTTAACGCAGAACGCGTCGGGATATGTTAATGGGCGCCTGCCGCGGCCAAGGCCAGACCCTGCACCACGCCGAAGGAGGCATCGCCGTGCACCTGGTGCGCCTGCGGGAAGACCTCGGCGACGGCGCTGCGCAGGTAGCCGGCACGCGACATGCCGCCGGTGAGAAAGACGGCATCGACCCGTCCGACGGTCTCGTCACGGACCTGCTCGAGCAGCGAGCGCAGTTGGTTCAGGTACCCTTCGGCCGCCGTGCCCAGACCGGCAGCGCTGCAGTGGGCCTGCAGCAACCGTTCGATGAAGGGCAGCGCTGCGGTGTGCTCGGCCTGCTCGCTCAACGCGATCTTGGCTGCTTCCACTTCACGGTAGAGCCGGGCGGTGTTGCCGGTGTCCTGCAGGGCCTGCAGACGCGGCCCCCACGGCGCGTCGACATGGTCGTAGTTGTGCTGGCGGAAGTCCCGCTGCCGGGTCATGTCCTGCACCGTGGCCGCTTCCACGTAATGGTGGGTCGGCACGCGGGTGATGCCGCGGCCGAACAGCGGCATGAAGCCGGCCAGGCTGAGCGCCAGGTCGATGTCGGTACCGCCACGGGCGATACCCCATGCACGGTGGATATGTGGAGGTGCATCGCCGCCGACCTGGGCGTGGGCGATATCGGTGGTGCCGCCTCCGATGTCGACGATGATCGCCTGGTGCGGCTGTGCGCTGCCGGCGTGATAGTGCATGGCGGCGGCGGCCGGTTCCTCAAGAAAGGCAATGTCATCGAAGCCGGCGGCCAGTGCCGCCTCGCCAAGGATGGACAGGGCCTGTTCGTTGCCGGCCTCGCCGATGGAACTGCGGAACTGCACCGGGCGGCCCAGCAGGGCCTTGCGCACCGGCTCGCCCAGCTGCGCGCTGGCAGTAAGGCGGATGTGCTCCAGGATATGGGTGGCGATACCGGTGATGGTCTGGCGGGCACGCGGGTGCAGGTTGTAGCCCAGCATCGATTTGGGGCTCTGCACCAGATTGCCTTCGTTCTCCTCGAAGTACGCATCCAGCGCGGCATCACCATAGACCGCGTTCTGCAGCAGCTGGCTGGAGCTGCGCGGTTCGCGCATGCGCTCTTCCATCCACTGCCGACGCAGCACGCGCAGGGCCTCGCGGCGCAGGGCATCGGGCGTGCGCTCACGTCCTGCCGCACGGGCATCGCGGGCGGCACTGTCGATCAGCTGCTGCAGCTGGTGTTCCTGGCCGGGATCGGGACGGAAGTCACCGGGGTCCTGGATGACGCCGGGAAAGTAGACGCTGGTCCGGAACTGCTGGGCCTGGCCGAACAGGATGGGTTCCAGGGTGCCGTTGCGGACGACGGCTGCGGCCGAGTTGCTGGTGCCGAAATCGATGCCAAGGCGCATGGAGAACCCGAGATGGTCGAAGGGCCGGGCACTCTGCGGGGTTTCCGGGCTGGCCGCAAGGGGCACGGCGGCAGTCGGTGACGCCGCGCGCTGCATTTCGGGGTGGATGACGACCGTTGGTCGTCACTTACCGGAACAGACCCTGCTCGTCGTGGCCCACCGCGCGCAGCGCGGCAGGGCCACCGTTGATCTGGCCGGAGGGCAGCGCCGTTGTGACGGTGGTAGGTGACGACCGTTGGTCGTCACGCGCCTGGTCCGGCCGCGGGTATTGATCCTGATCAGAGCTGGCAGCCGGGGCGGCGGTTACAATGGCTGCTGTCGTAGTTGCTTGAGGTCGTGACGATGTCCGCTGTACCCGCGTGCCCGCAGTGCACGCTTGAGAATACCTACGCCGACGGCGCGCTGATGATCTGCGCGGACTGCGGTTTCGAGTGGACCGCTGAAGAGTCGGCGGGTGCGGGGCTTGTCGTGCGTGACAGCAACGGCAATACGCTGCAGGCCGGCGACACGGTGACGGTGATCAAGGACCTGAAGGTCAAGGGCTCGTCGATTCCGCTCAAGCAGGGTACGGTCATCCGCAACATCCGTCTGGTGGAGGATGATGCCGAGCACATCGAAGGCAACTCGGACAAGATCAAGGGCCTGGTGCTCAAGACCTGCTTCCTGAAAAAGGCCTGATCCGCGCGCAGTGCCAACGCCTTGCGCGTCATCCACAGCCGATGTGGACCACGCATGGGCAAAGCTGTGCATAACCGGCCTAAGCCCAATGCCGGCCGGCCTTGCAGCGACATGGTGAAAGTTTGTCCAGCTTGCGCGCAGGCACGGGCGGGGCGATGCTGCGCGCATGCAGTTCGCACCGCTCACGCTTCCACCCGCGCAATGGCAGGCCCTGCAGCAGGCCTACAGCACACCACCGCGCGCCTACCACCACTTCGGCCACGTGCAGGCGGTGCTCCAGCATTGTCAGCAGGTGGCCGAGGGTCCGGGCTGGGAACACCCCCGCGAGATCTACCTGGCTGCGCTCTACCACGACGCGGTGTACGAGGCCGGGCGCAAGGACAACGAGGCGCGCTCGGCGCAGCTGGCCGCGCAGGCCATCGACCAGCATCTGCCGGATGCCGGCATTGACCGTGAGCGGGTCACCCGGCTGATCCTGCTGACCGCGCAGCACGGCGCGCTGGGCAGCGACGAGGTGGACGCGGAGGCGGCGTTGTTCCTGGATGCGGACATGGCCATTCTCGGCGCGCCGGCCGAGGTGTTCGATGCCTACGACCGTGGCGTGGCCGAAGAGTATGCGGGCGTGGCACCGGGCCTGCTCTACCGGGCCGGACGTCGACGCTTTCTGCAGGCCCTGCTGCGGCAGCCACGGATCTTCCTGAGCCCGTTCTTCCACGAGCGGCTCGATGCACCGGCACGCGCCAATCTGCGCCGGCGCCTGTCCCGCTGAGAGTGGCCCGCTACACTGCGCTCTGGTTTTCACCGCTGGTGCCTGTTCGTGTCCGCTGCTGATCCCGATCCACGTCCTGTCCCGCCGGAAGAGCCCGGGCCCAACGAGTGCTGCGGCAGCGGCTGTCCGCTGTGCGTACTGGACCTCTACGCCGAAGAGCTGCAGCGCTACCGGCAGGCGCTGGCGCAATGGCGCACGCGCCACCCGGACGCAGCGCCGTGACCCTGCCGGTACCGCCGCCGCGCTGGGCGGCGCTGGCGGCGCTGGGCGCGCTGCTGCTGTTCTGCGCGACGGCTTTGTGGACGCAGGTGGTGCGGCAGGACCTGGACTGGGTACAGGCAACCTTGAGCATGTACCTGCACGGCCCGTGGGGGCTGGGATTGCGCAGTGCGTACTGCGTGTTAGCGCTGGCCATCGCGATACTGGGCGTTTCGTTGTACCGGCACAGCTCCGGCCCCCGCCGCAGCGCGGCCGCACCGCTGTTGTTCGTGCTGGCCGCGCTGGGCCTGGCGGGGGTGGCGGTGGGTGACAGCTGGCTGCCAACGCTGGCGCCGCTGCTGGCCCCGCTGGTGCATGCTGTTGCGGCATTGACCGCGTTTGTGTGTGCCAGCGTGGCGATGTTGCTGCAGGCCTGGTACCTGATGCGGGAGCCGGGCTGGCAGCGCACCGGCCGGGTGCTGTGGGTCTGGGCGTGGTTGGCCTTCGTCCTGCTGTGGCTGCACGTGCTGTGGCGCGCTCCGCCCCGTGGTGCCGGGCAGAAGCTGGTGATCGCGGTGATCGTCGGCTGGTTGCTGTGGCTGGCAGTGGAGCTGTGGCGGCGGCGCGCGCCAGCGCGCTGAACCCTGCAGCAATCCCGCGCCTGGTGCGTGCACCGGCACCCGCGCGGCGGCGTATCGTGTGCGCATCCATCGGGGGAAAGCGGCAGTGAAAGCGAACGTCAAGGTGATGCGGTCGGTGCTGCTGGCACTGGCGCTGGTGGGAGCCGCACGGGCGATGGCCACCTCCCGGGTGGTCAGCCATGGACGTTTTGACCAGGTGACCGTGCTGCAGCCGGACACGCCGGTGCAACGGGTGGTGGTCTGGTTTGAACGCGGCGCCGGCCACAGTGCGCCGGCGCAGGCGTTGCGTGCTGACGGGGCGCTGGTAGCGCGCGTGGACATCGGTGCGGTGGCGGCTGCGCTGCGCCGCGAACACGCCGGCAGCTGCGCCTTCGGCGCAGGCGATCTGGAGAACTTCTCACGCTGGCTGCAGGCGCGTCTGCAGCTTGACGGCTATCGCCTGCCGCTGGTCGGTGGCGATGCCGAGGGGGCTGCGGTGGCGTATGCGCTGTCAGCGCAGGCTGCGCCGGGTACGGTGGCCGGGCTGCTGACCACGCGCTTCAGCACCACGGCGACGCTGCCGGACTGGCTCTGCGGCCCGGCCCATCCGCAGGGTGTGCTGCAGCCGGTGGCAGTGCCAGTGCCGTGGTTGAATGCAGGCCACCAGGCCGAAGCAAGTACGTGGCTGGCTGCTGCGGGGCAGGGGCGAGGCTTCGCGCTGGCCAACGGCAGCGATCCGGCGCCCGGACTGGTGGCGGCCGCACGCGTGCTGGGCGCCCAGCATGGCATCGCACTTGCACCGCCGCCGGCGGCGCTGCAGGGCCTGCCGGTGGTGGAAGTGCCCGCTGCCGTGCCCGGGCGGCAGCTGGCGGTGTTCTTCTCCGGCGACGGCGGCTGGGCGGGCCTGGACAAGGATGTGGCGGCCGCGCTGGCCAGGCGCGGCGTAGCGGTAGTGGGCGTGGACTCGCTGCGCTATTTCTGGAAGGCGCGTACACCGCAGGGGGTTGCAGCGGACATCGAACGCATCGTGACGCACTATCGTCAGCAGTGGCAGCGCGACCAGATCATGCTGGTGGGGTTTTCGCAGGGCGCCGATGTGTTGCCGGCCAGCATCAACGCGCTCGATCCTGCGCTGCGCGGCCAGTTACAGCGCATCGCGCTGCTGTCGGTGGGTCGCAAGGCCGAGTTCGAGTTCCATGTGACCAACTGGCTGGGCAGCAGCGGGGCGGGCGTACCGATCGCGCCGCAGATCGCGCACCTGCCTGCCGGCAAAGTGCTGTGCATCTATGGCGCTACCGACGCCGACGCACTCTGTCCGGACCTGCCAGGCGATGACCACGTGCAGGTGCTGCGGCTGCCCGGCGACCATCACTTCGGCGGCGACTACCAACGCGTGGCGGGGCTGATCCTGGACACGCCGTAGAGGTGTGTGATGCGCGGCGGCCGGGCTATGCCGGGATGCGCGGGGACCGCTGGCGCGGGTCCAGCGAGATGAGCCGGGTGGCATCGAGCAGGGCCGCCGGCAGATGCACACCACCCGGCGCGGCGAGGTAACGCGGCCGCCACTGCGGTGCGAACTTGGACTTGAAGCGCCGCAGCCCGCTGAAGCCGTAGAAGCGCTCGCCATGCCGGGCGACCAGGCCGGCAAAGCGGTTCCAGCGCCCGGCCAGCCGATGCTGGGCCAGGCCGGAAAGGGGCGCCATGCCCAGCGAAAAGCGCTGGTAACCCTGTTCGCGCCCCCACAGGAACAACTCGATGAACAGAAAGTCCATCGTGCCCTTGGGGGCATCGTCGAGGTGGCGCATCAGATCCACCGACAGCTCGCCTGCGGCAGGGGCCTGCCACAGGTTGGCGAAGGCGACCAGGCGCCCTTCGGCTTCCACCAGTGCCACCGGGAAACGGGCCAGGTAGACCGGGTCGAAGCTGCCCAGCGAGAAGCCCTTCTCGTCCCCCGATTTGTCTTCCAGCCAAGCGTTGGAGATGGCCCGCAGCTGTGGCAGCAGCGAAGGCACCTCGGCCGCCGGGGCAACCCGGAAGGAGAGGCCGCTGCGCTTGCCGCGGTTCCAGGCCTGGCGCAGGTCGGCACGCTCGCGGCCCTCCAGGCCGAAGTCCTGCAGCGCAACGATGGCTTCCTCGCCGAGCTTGACCAGACCCAGCCCCATGTCCAGATAGCTCTGCCAGTACGCTTCGCCCACCTGGTAGAACACCGGGCGCAGACCGAGACGGTCGGCTTCCTCGCGGAACTGCCAGATCAGCGCGCGGGCAACGTCCGGCGGGCCTACCGGATCGCCCATGGCGATGAGCGAGCCGCCGTAGCGCTGCATCATCACGAAGCCGCGCTGCTGGGCATCACGCAGTACGGCTTTGTCGGCAGTGAGGACCAGGCACGCTTGGGTATCCTGCGCGGCGGCAAGCACCGGCTCCAGCCCGTGCAGCGTCGCTTCGTCGGCAGCGGGCAGCGGGCTGCGCGTGCTGTGCAGCAGACGTGCCAGACCAGACACCACCACCACCATGGCCACCACCAGCAGCGCACGCAGCGCACGCGGTGCGTTGCCCGAAAGCGCGAACTGCCACCACAGTTCGTTCTGGTACTCGACGTGGCTGTAGGTGAACAGCAGCAGCCAGGTGGTAGCCACCAGTACCAGGCCGAGGTTGCGCAGCCACGGCCACGACCAGGCTTCATCAAGCAGCGCGCCTTGGCGGTAGAACTCACGCCGGGCGGCCCACAGCGCCGCAGCAGCGAGCAGGGCGGCGGCGCCGATCAGCCACTGGCCACTGCGCAGCCATAGCGCCAACGGCGCGGCCAGGCAGGCCGCCAGTGCCAGCATCCACGCTGCGTGGCTCCTCCGCGCCAGTGCCTGGCCGATCAGCAGCAGCACCACACCGGCCAGGCTTCCGAGCAGGTGCGAGGTTTCCAGCAGCGGCAGCGGTGTGCCATGCAGGTGACGGTGAGCGATCGGCAGGGTGCCGTCGATCACCAGCGCCGCTCCGACCGAGAACACCGCCAGCGCGATGATCTGCGGCAGCCATGGACGCAGGGCGGTCCAGCCGATCCGCGTGGCGCCGGCGCTGGCGCGCAGTGGCCGGCGCAGCGCCGGGGCCAGGGCAAGCAGGGTCGCCAGCAGCAGCGGCAGCACGTAGTACGTGATGCGGTAGATGAGCGCGGCAGCGAGCACCGCGCCGGGGGCGACCTGTGGCAGCAGCTTGAGCAGGCTCCACTCGAACACGCCCAGACCTGCCGGCACCGTGGAGATGAGGCCGGCCACCACCGCCACCAGATACAGCCCGACAAAGCCGGGCAGTCCGGGCGGGGCGCTGTCGGGCAGCAGCACGTAGAAGGCGGCGCTGGCCAGGACCAGTTCGACCACGCTCAGTGTGGTGACACCGAGCATGGTGCGGCGATCGGGCAGCCACAGCGGATGGCCAAGGACACGCAGGCTGCGTCCACGCGAACCCACCAGCACGAGCGTGACCGCGTAGGCGAGCAGCGCGGCAACCCCCAGCAGGCGCAGCGTGCCGGTCTGCAGCGGCAGGGCCAATGCGGCGGCACCCGGCTCCAGGCACAGCGCGGCACCCAGCAGCAGCCAGGCACCGAACACGAAGCCCAGGGTGCTCATCAGCACGACCTGGCCGACCTGGGCCAGATCCAGCCCAGCGCTGCGGTAGCCACGCAGGCGCACCGCGCCGCCGGTCAGTGCGGCGAAGCCCACCGTCTGTCCCAGTGCGTGGGCGAGGAAGGCCGTGATGCCAATGCGGGCCGGATGCACGGTGATGCCGCTGCGTCGCAGACCGATGGCATCGAAGCCGATCAGGCAGGCATAACTGGCCAGACCCAGCACCATGGTCAGTGCGATCTGGCCGCCGCCCAGCCGCTTGAATGCCTCACCGATGGCGCGGTAGCCGTGCACGTCGAATGCGCTGGCCAGCCCGTGCAGGGCCAGTGCCAGCACCAGCAAGGGAAAGGCCACGGCGAGCAGTCGCGTCCACCACGGTGTGCCGGAAGCGGGGGAAGCAGGGTCAGGCTCGGTCATTGGCGCCGGGGGCTCGAAAGGGGAGGGGCGGGGCGGCGTCAACGGGCGTCGTCGGCGCTATCGTGCGGCGCGGCGAGCGCTTTTTCCAGTGGGCAGCGTGCGCTGTTCAGGACGGCGTCGGCGAGCAGCAGCGCACAAGCAGGGTCAGCTGGGCGACAATGCAGGATCAGTCCATCCCACAGGAGCCACGCCCATGCTGGAACGTTTCGATGTTGGTCCGCGCATGTCCGAGATGACCGTGCATAACAAGGTCGCCTACCTCGCCGGGCAGATTCCCGATGACGCCACCCAGGACATCACCGGGCAGACCCGGCAGGTGCTGGCCGAGATCGACAAGCTGTTGGCGCTGGTGGCCAGCGACCGTCAGCACGTGCTGCGCGCGGAGGTGTATCTGGCTGACATCGCCGATTTCGACGGCATGAACAAGGCGTGGGACGAGTGGGTGGTGGAGGGTGCAACGCCACCGCGCGCGACCTTCGAGGCCAGGCTGGCCCATCCGGAGTGGAAGGTCGAGATCGTCGTCACTGCCGCCGTCCCCTGATCGGACGCGGCCAGATCGCGCTTGACCGGCGCTGCCCGGCTGCTCTGCGGACGGCTTGCGGTAAAGCCGCGCTGCGCGCTCGCCGGGCAGAGGCTGGCGCTACAGTGGAACCAGGTCGATGCAGTCCACCGGGCAGGGCGGAATGCACAGCTCGCAGCCGGTGCAGAGATCGGCAATGACCGTATGCATGTACTTGGCGCCGCCGACGATGGCGTCCACCGGACAGGCCTGTATGCACTTGGTGCAGCCGATGCAGTCCTGTTCCACCACGACCGCGCGCTGCGCCGGTTTGTGCTGGCCGCGGCTGCGATCATAGGGTCGCGCTGGCACCTGCAGCACGTGCGCGAGCGCGCGCGCGCCGGCGTCGCCGCCGGGCGGGCAACGCTCGACCCCGGCCTCACGGCGGGCCATCGCTTCGGCATACGGGCGGCAGCCGTCAAAACCGCACTGCCCGCACTGGGTCTGCGGCAGCAGGCGATCAAGTCGTTCAACCAGCGGCGGGGGAATCAGGCTCATACGGGGCGATGGCAACGCGTGCTCAGGATTGATGGACGCCGCGGTACCAGCGGTCGTGGGCCAGCGCCAGCATGCCTCGGTCCTCGCGGCTGTCACCGTAGGCGTGGATGCGGACAAAGCGGGACAGGTCGTAGCGCTGGCGGATCAGCTCCACCTTGCGCGGCCCGCAGTCGCCGCCGTCGTACTGACCGGTCAGGCGACCGTCCCGACTCTCCAGCCGGTTGCAGATCAGCTGCAGGCCCAGCGCATCGCACCAGGGTTTCAGGTACAGGTCCAGCGAGGCCGATACCACCACCACGGTGTGCTGCCTGCTCAGATGCCAGCGGATCTGCTCCAGCATCAGCGGACGCACCAGGGACGGCAGCACATCACGCGCGTAGCCGCCCGCCAGCGTGGCGATGTCCTCGGCATGGCGGTCATGGAAGGTCAGGCGGGTAACGCGCGCACGGATGCGCTTGGCCGGGAGCAGGCGAAGGCGGTACGCCAGCAGCCACGGACCGACCGTCCACCACGCACGGGCCAGCTGCTCGGGCGTGGCCACACGGCGCAGGAAGCGGGCGTAGCTGTCAGAGGCGGTGATCGTGTGGTCAAAATCGAACAGCGCCAGTTCCATCCTGCTCTCCATTGCGCATTGGACGGGGCGCGGCGGGGCCGCGCCCTGCGCCCTCAACGCACCGGCATGCCGGGCTGGGCGCTGCTGTCGGCGTCCAGCAGCGCCAGCGCGCCGCCGTCGAAACCGGCCGAGAGGATCATGCCTTCGCTGAGGCCAAAACGCATCTTGCGCGGCGCCAGGTTGGCGATGAATACCACGCTGCGGCCGACCAGCTTTTCCGGCTCGCCGTAGCTGGCGCGGATGCCGGAGAAGATCTGCCGCTTGCCCAGGTCGCCGGCGTCGAGTTCAAAACGCAGCAGCTTGTCCGAGCCTTCCACGAACTCGCAGACCAGCACCTTGCCGATGCGCAGGTCGACCCTGGCGAAGTCATCGATGCCGATGTACGCCGGCGTCTCGGCCTCCTTGGTCGGCGCGGGCGCGGCGGATGCGGCGGCTTCGACCTTGGCGGCGGGGGCGGCAGTGGTGGCCGGCTGCAGGGTGTCCTTGGAGGCGTCGATCATGGTGTCAATCTTCTTCGGGTCGATACGGGTGAACAGCGGGGTGTAGTCGTGGATGCGATGGCCCAGCAGCGGCTGCGCCAGCGCGGTCCAGTCGGCCACCGGTGCGGCCAGGAACGCTTCGGCCTGCGCCGAGGTGGCCGGCAGCACCGGCTTGAGCGCGGTGACCAGCACGCGGAACAGGTTCAGACCCTGCGTGCACACCGCCTGCAACTGCGCATCGGCGCCTTCCTGCTTGGCGATCACCCACGGCTTGACCTCGTCGATGTAACGGTTGGCCTCGTCGGCCAGCGTCATCGTCAGGCGGATGGCCGCAGCCGGGTCATTGCGCTCGTAAGTTTCGCGCACCGGTGCCAGTGCCTCGACAAAGCGCTGGTACTGCGTTGGGTCGGGCAGCTGGGAGGCCAGCATGCCGTCGAAACGCTTGCTGATGAAGCCGGCGCAACGGCTGGCGAGGTTGACGAACTTGCCGACCAGGTCGGCGTTCACACGGGCCACGAAGTCGCCCATGTTGAGGTCCAGGTCATCCACGCCACCACCGGACTTGGCCGCGTAGTAGTAGCGCAGCGCTTCAGGTTCCAGCCCGGCATCCAGGAAGGTGCGGGCCATCACGAAGGTGCCGCGCGACTTGCTCATCTTGGCGCCGTCCACGGTGAGATAACCATTGACGTGCAGCCGGGTCGGCGCGCGATGGCCGCTGCCGTGCAGCACCGCCGGCCAGAACAGACCATGGAAGTTGACGATGTCCTTGCCGATGAAATGGTGCAGCTCGGTGCTGGTGCCTTCGCGCAGGTGCGCCTCGAAGTCCTCGCCGAGCCTGCCGCACAGGGTCTGGAAGCTGGACAGGTAGCCGATCGGCGCGTCCAGCCAGACATAGAAGTACTTGCCGGGGTGGCCGGGAATCTGGAAGCCGAAATACGGTGCATCGCGCGAGATGTCCCATGCGCGCAGGCCGCCCTCGGCGTCCAGCCACTCCATCAACTTGGCCTTGACGCCCGGCAGGGCCACATCGCCGGCCAGCCACTGACGCAGGAAGGACTCGAAGCGGCCGACCTCGAAGAAGAAGTGCTCTGAATCGCGGATTTCCGGCGTGGCGCCGGAAATGACCGACTTCGGTTCCTTCAGATCGGTGGGGCTGTAGGTGGCACCGCAGACCTCGCAGTTGTCGCCGTACTGGTCGGCGCTGCCGCAGTTCGGGCAGATGCCCTTGATGTAGCGGTCGGGCAGGAACATGCCCTTGGCGGTGTCGTAGAACTGCGCCACCGAGCGCCGGCTGATGTGCCCGGCCGCTTCCAGCGTGAGGTAGAACTGCTCGGTCAGGGCCTTGTTGGCGGCCGAGTTGGTCGAATCGTAATGATCGAAGTCGACACCGAAGGCGGCGAAGTCCCGCTCGTGGCTGGCCTGCACGTTGGCGATGAAGGTCTCCGGGGTGACCCCGGCCTTTTCAGCAGCCAGCATGATCGGCGTGCCGTGCGTGTCATCGGCGCACACGAACCAGGTGGTCCCGCCGCTCATTCGCCGCGCGCGCACCCAGATGTCAGCCTGGATGTAGCCGACCAGATGGCCCAGATGGAGCGGGCCGTTGGCGTAGGGCAGGGCAGTGGTGACGAGCGCGGTACGGGTCATGGTCGCGGGGTGCAGCCGAGGGGACCGGGGATTATCGCACGGCTGAAACGCACTGACCCGGCCGGGGCCGGGTCAGTGGTGGTCGCAGACGCGGAGAGGCTTACTCGCGCTGCCAGGTCTGCGCACGGCAGATGAAGGCGATGCAGCCGGACACGTCCAGGCGGCGACCGCCATCCTTCAGTTCGGCCTTGGAGGTGTAGGTCTTGCCGTTGGCCGGGTCAAGAATGGTGCCGCCCTTCCACTTGTTGGCGCCGTCCGGCTTGAGGTTCCACAGGATGGTCAGGCCCTGCACCGGCTTGTTGCGGTTGGCGCCTTCGCACTTGTCGCATACCGGGTTCGGGCCGCGGTCGGACTGCAGCACCTGAGCAACGTGACCGCGCAGGGTGCCATCGGCAGCCTGGGTGATCTCCACGATCGACTTCACCGCGCCGGTCTTGTCATCGATGGTTTTCCAGCGGCCGGCGGCCGAATCGGCGGCCTGTGCCGAAAGCGCGGCCACGCACAGCGGCAGTGCCAGCAGCAGGGTCTTGAACATCTTGCGCATGGTCCCCTCCCAGGGATGTCTCAAGGACCGGTGGATCCGGTACAGCGCGACTGTATACCCATTCGGGCAGGTATGGGAGAGCGCGACCAACGGTCGTCCCCTACCGGATGCCGGGGCGTCGCGTAGAGCCGGGATCTGCCCGGCTGCGCTTCGGCCAGATCGCGCTGAAGCCGCGCTGCGCGCTCGCCGGGCAGAGCCCGGCGCTACGGGGTGACGACCAACGGTCGTCACTCGCCAGATGCGGGCGGGACCTCGTACAGCTCCAGCGGCAGGCCGTCGGGGTCGGCGAAGAAGGTAAAGCGGCGACCGGTGTACTCGTCGATGCGTACTGGTTCGCAGATCACATCGTGCGCGGCCAGGCGCTGCAGCCACGGCTCCAGTGCCGCCACGCGGAAGGCCAGGTGGCGCAGGCCCTGTGCTTCGGGGCGGCTGGGCCGGGGTGGCGGTGCGGGAAAGGAGAACAGTTCCAGCTGGCCACCGTCGGGCAGGGCCAGGTCGAGCTTCCACGAATCGCGCGCCGGGCGGTGGTTTTCCGCAAGCACGGTCAACCCCAGCACCTGCGTGTAGAACGCCCGCGAACGGGCGTAATCACTGCAGATCAGCGCGACATGGTGGATGCCCAGCAGCGGCGCGGTCCCGGTCATGGTGCTGCAGCTGCAGCGGGCTGCTGCAGCCAGCGGTCGATCTTGTGCGAGAGCACGTCCAAGGGCAGCGAGCCGTCCTTGAGCACCTCGGCGTGGAAACGGCGCAGATCGAAGGCGCTGCCCTGCGCGGCTTTCGCGCGGTCACGCAGTTCGATGATGCGGGTCATGCCCAGTACGTTGGACAGCGCCTGACCCGGCTGGGCCATCATGCGCTCCACTTCGGCGTCGGCATCGGCCGGCGCCAGCGATGCGGTTTTGACCAGATAGTCGGTTGCCTGGCGGCGGCTCCAGCCCTGTGCGTGCAGGCCGGTGTCGGCCACCACGCGCGCGGCGCGGGTCAGGGCAGTCTGCAGGTAACCAATGTGATCGTACGGGTCGGCATACAGGCCCATCGGCTCGCCCAGCGTTTCCGCATACAGGCCCCAGCCTTCAATGAAGGCCATGTCGCCGGCCTGGCGGCGGAAGCGCGGCAGTGTCTCGATTTCCTGCTGCAGGCCGAGCTGCACGTGGTGTCCCGGCACCGCTTCGTGCAGGAACTGCGTGACTGCACTCCAGCGCGGGCGGTGCGGCAGATCGCGGGTGTTGACGTACAGGATGGCCGGCTGGCCCGTGGTCGCCGGCTGGTAGAACACCGCCGCCGCGGCCGCAGCGCGCTCGGGTGGCACCGGCTGGATCTGCAGCGCGGCCTTGGGCTGGGTATCGAGCAGCGAGGGTGCGGCGGCGGCCACGCGTTGCTGCAGCTGCTGGTAATGGGTCAGCAGCGCGGCCTCGCTGGCGAACTGGAACTGGCGGTCGCTGCGCATGCTGCGCAGCAGCTTGGCCTGCGTGCCGCGCAGCCGGTTCTCCTTCATCACCGCGTCGATGCGGCCCTGCAGCTGCTGCACCTGCTGCTCGCCCCAGGCATGCAGCTGGGCCGGGCTCTGGGTGGTGGCCGTGGCCTGGGCGAGCGTCTGCGCGTACCACTGCTGGCCATCGGGCAGCGCACCCATTCCGGCCGTCGTGCGGGCGGCAGGCAGGTACTCGGTGGCAATGAAGCCGCGCAGGGCGCGGTAGGCGGGCATGATGCGGTACTCGATCATCCGCTTGTACTCGGCGCTCAGCTGCGCCTTGTCTGCGGCGGAAATGCTTTCCGGCATCGTGCGGATCGGGGCCCAGAAGATCGATTCCTCAGCGGTGGGCTTGATCACCGCGTCCAGCTGCGGCAGCACTTTCTCCATCAGCTCGCGCGGCTGCACCACGCCGGCAGCGATGCCTTGGCGCATGTTGGCGATGGCCTGCTCGAACAGCGGCGGGATGCCGAGCGAGCGGCGCGACCACGCCTGGTAGTCGGCCACCGTATTGAACGGCTGGGCACCGGTGCCCGAGCCGAGGATGGCCATGATGCTGCCAAGGTTGTAATACGGATTGATGGGCATCATCCACGCCGGATGGCGCTCGGCCTCCAGCGAGGCGCGCGCATCGCGCACGAACAGCTCATAGCTGAGCAGCTCCTGGCCCTGCAGACCCTGGCTGCCGATCTTCTCGACCTTGCCCAGCCATTCCACGGTGAAGTCATGCGACTGCTGGCGCCACGCCGGCGACAGGATGTTGGGCAGCGCGTCGTTGTAGCGCGTATCGCCCTGGAATGTGGCCTGCAACGGATTGAGCCGCATCGACGCGTCCCAGTACTCGGCATACAGACGCTCGAGCTGTGCGGCCTGGTTGCTCGACGGGGCGGCGGCAGGACGGGCAGCCGGCCGCGCTGCGGGGCGCGCTGCAGGACGGCTGGCCGCGCGCGGCGGAGCGGCCTGGCGCGATTGCGAGGCAGTGGCGCGGGTGGTTTTCTTCTTGGCGGCGTGGGCCGGCGGCACAGCGCTGAACACCATCACGGCGGCAATGGCCAGCGCCAGGGCGCGAACGGGTTGGAGCATCGGTCACTTCCGTGGAACACAGACCGTGGAGCTTGCACGATCCGGACGCGTACGGCCAGCACCGTACGCGCAGCCAGCTTTGTCTGCGCTGCCGTCAGTCAGCTGTGGTTTCGTCGCGCGACGCGCTGCGTTCGCCCGCGCGGGTGAACGGCACGGTGTCCGGTGCCACCGCACCGCCGGAGATGATGAAGCTCATCGCCTGGTCCACGGTCCAGTCGGTCGGTGTCAGCAGTTCCACCGGCACGATTTCCAGATAGCCGCTGGTCGGGTTGGGCGTGGTCGGCACGTACACGGCAGCCAGCTCACGGCCGGTGCCGTGTTCGCGGATCACCCGGGTGACCAGACCGACCGATTTCATGTCGCGGTGCGGGAAGTCGATCAGCACCACGCGCTGCGTGCTGCCCGGCTGCGTCTGCAGGATATCGAGCAGCTTCTTGGCGCTGTCGTAGATCACGCTGGCCAGCGGAATGCGCTTGATCACCGCCCCGACCCAGCGCAGCAGGCGTTGGCCCACCACGCGGCGGCTGAGCACGCCCACAGCAAGAATCACCAGCAGCGTGGCGAGCAGCGCGATGGTGGCCTGGATCCACTCGGCCTGGACCCAGCCCAGATAATGTGGGAACGAGGTGGCGATCTGCTTGGACAGCGGCTCCACCAGCGGCGTGGAGATGCCCGACAGCAGCACGAAGACAAACTTCACCACCACCCAGGTCAGCCAGATCGGCAGCAGGGTGAGCAGGCCGGTGATGAACAGACGCTGCAGCGAAGGGCGCGGAACGAGGGTGGGGGTGTGCAGGGACATGCGCGCATTGTAGCGGCGTAGTGCCAGCGTTTACGCTGGCCCGTCATGCCGGAACGGACAGGAGTCCAACGCTGTGTTGAAGAAGCTGATCAAGGGAATGGCGTGGGCGGTGCTGTTGCTGGCGCTGGGGGTCATGGCCGTGTGGGGCGCGGCGCGCCTGTGGCCGGTGCCCCAGGTTGAGCGCGACGCCTTGCGGTGGCTGCAGGTGCGTGAGGCGGGTGGCGGGCATGATGGATTTGCGCAGCTGTGGCTGCTGCGCTTCGATGGGCCGGACGAGCGCGCCCGACAGCAGCGGCTGGCCGACGATGTGCAACGCTGGTCAGCCGGTGTGCCGGTGGTGGCACCCGATGCCGTCGACGCAACGGCGTATCGCGAGGTGAGGTTGTCCGCCCGACGCTGTGGTGAGCGTGGCGAGGGATGTCTGGCCAAGGTGCGCGCTGATCCCCGGACCGTCGCTGCGGCGCACGCCGGCCACGCGGCCCTGCATGCGCGGATCGCGGCGTTGGCAGCCGCTGAGGATTTCAGCTCGCCCTTCGCACCAATGGCCGACAATCCGTTCCCGCCGATGCCGGCACTGGCGGCGCTGACCGACCCGCTCGGCGCCTGGGCACTGGCGCATGTGCACGGCGACAGCGCCCAGGCGATTGCCGGCCTGTGCAGCGGCATCGCCAGTGGCCGCGCGCTGATGACCCGCGGGGACAACCTGGCGATCGGCATGCTCGGCAGCATGCTGGTCGAACTCAATGCACGCGTGCTGGCCGATGTACTGGTCGAGCTGCCGGCGGACCTTGCCATGCCAGCCGCCTGCGACGCGGCGCTGCCGTTGCTGACCGCGCAGGAGGTGAGCCTGTGCCGGCCGATGCAGGGCGAGTTCGCATTGGCCACCGGGGTGATGGCCCAGTCCGCAGCGTCGCCCCCTTGGGCCTGGCTGGTGCTGGATACGGAACGGACCCGCCTGCGCATGGCGCCGTATTACGCGCATGCGTGCGACCCGGCCAACGCTGCATTCCATGTCGATGACATACCCGTGCCGGCGCAGGCCGATGGCAGCGTTGCCTGCCTGGCCAACCGGATCGGCTGCGCCGTTGCGGATATCGCCGCCCCGGCGATGGCCGCACAGGCCGACCGCGGGCAGGACGCGGCAGCCATGCTGCGTCTGTTGGCGGTCCAGCGCTGGCTGCGCCAGCAGCCCGTGTCGGCGGCCCAGGCGTTGGAGCATCTGCCGCCAGGACTTGCGGCACCGGGGCGGCCGGTGACGCTGACTGACGACGGCCGCCATCTACAGGTGCCGCGTCGCCACCGTGTCAGCGTGGACGAAGCGGGACAGTGGCTGCGGGTGCCGGTGCAGGCGCCGTCCCGGTAGCCGTTTCAGCGTGCGGCGGGCTTGAGCCGCACGTAGACCTGCTTGCGCACCTGCGCCACGACGTCGCCCTGCTGGTCAACCACGTCGTTGGTGAACCAGCGCAGCACCTTGGCGCCTTCGGCGGCCTCGCTGCGAAGTTCCTCCAGCAGCACATCGGTGATGTCAAAGCGGGTGCGCACCGTACCGCGGCCGGGCTTGAGAAACTCGATGGCCGCCGCGCGGTCCCACACGTAGTAATCGCGGCCCAGGGTGTGCAGCAGACCCAGCATCCAGAACGGGTCGGTCATCGCGAACAGGCTGCCACCAAAGTGCGTACCGACGTAGTTGCGGTTCCATGGGCGCATGCGCAACTCCACTTCGATCTGGCGGTAATCGGCGCTGATCGAGGTGACGTGGATGCCGGCCAGCAGGAACGGCGGCCACAGGTTGATGCCATGGCGGAACAGGTTGGCCTTCATCGCAGTCCGTGACGAGGGGGTGGGTCTGCAGTGTATCCGTGCGGATGCGTAAGGAAGTGGCGGGGAGTGTGCTATGTCACGGGGCGGTCTGGTTCTGTCCCCCGGAGAGCTCCTGGAATGTCTGGACTGCGCTTGCGGCGAGGCGACAGGGGAGGGCAATCACATCAACGAGACGGAGAGAATACCTCTACTGCCCCCCCGTCTCGTAGCAGGGACAGTGCGCGCAACAGCTCACTATGAATATCACGATCTCCATAGGCCCGCAGGTAAATAGTTTCGGCCTGGCCTTGCTCATCACGAAGCACAGTTGCTTTCGCATATTCCCCAATGAACTCCTGCATTCCAAGGCTCGTGTTGGACTCGACCAAAGCCAGTTCAGTGATTAGATTGTCGACAATCTCTTGCGCAATCCGGTTCCGGGAAAAGAACTCCCATCCCACATCGCCAAGCATCCGTTGTGCTCCCAGTGGAACAACAAATGTGGCGCGATACTTTGTATTCATTTCATTCCCTGATCCCATACCGTCACCGGAATTTTCACAATTCCGGCCTGTTTGGCGGCCGCGGTTCTGTGATGCCCATCTTGAATCTCCAAACGCCCCCTCTCGTTGCGAATCGCATCCACAGGTTTCGACTGATCGTAGCCGTTTCGCCTCATGTCGGATGCCAAGCGTCTTACTTGAGAGCCAGATATCTCAGCCTTAGTCTGAGTAGGGATCAAATTTCGAGGATTGGTTTGGATTGTTACTGATGTAACTGACGCCATTTCCGCCGCCGTCCCTGATTTGGCAGCAAGCACGCCTGCAGATTGGCCAAATCCTCTTGCACCCTGCGCGACGATCAATGCAGAGCCGAATTTGTAGCCGCCTTGTCCAACTTGGCTCGCCGGCGCACCAAAGAACGGCCCATCATTTAGCTGCCGCGTCCGGGACATGTCTACGGTGCCGTACACGCTAGGGCCAGTATTCCGGATAATACTGTAGCCGGTATCGGCAACTGCGCGCCCAATTCCCCCCCAGAACTCGCAGAAAGATGTATCACAGCGGCCATCAGGATCCGTATATCGATAAGGGTTCCCTGATGCGTATCTGTAGCGGTTGAACATACCGATAGGGCTTTCGTAAGCCGTTACTGGATCTACCGACAGGAACACGCCCAGTTGCGGATCCATATAGCGCTGCTGCATGTAGCTGAGCCCGGTCTCCGCATCCATTACGTGGCCGGTATATCCAGGCGCATCGGACACGGAGCTCATCGGATTTCCATAAGGTTCGTAATGCGTGCGCTCGACGACCTGGCCTGCCGCATCAGTGACCGCAACAGGGCTTCCCAGGGCATCCACGTGGATGTAACTGTAAGACATTGCCCCGTTGTGTGCGCTGAACTGTCTGCGCGCGAGCAGGCGGGTGCCGAGGTAGATGTGGTCGGTGCTCGCGCCTTTTCTTTCGTTCACATCGTAAACAATCCGTCCATCCTGTGCGTACTGATACAGGATGTTCCCTTTGGCCGGATCGTGCGATAGGGCCCGTCGCCCAAACGCGTCGTATCGATACATCTGCAGATCACGCACGGTCCGCAGGCGGTTGCCGAAATCAAACTGATAATGCTGGCCGTTCTTCGTCGTCAGGTTGCCCTGTGGATCGTAGGCCATCCCGACCACTGTGCCGCCACCCGCGTCACGAATGTTCGTCAGCTGGTTCCTTGCGTCATACCAGTACTGGTGATCTTTGACGCCGGGCAGCCGCCAGCTGCGCATGTTATCCAGCGCGTCATAGGTGAATCGATGCCAGAAGTCGCCGCCAAAGTAGTTGGCGCCAGCCGATATGAGCCGGTCCCTGCCGTCATAGGTCATGTGACGGTTGTAGTGTGGTCCCTGCTGAAGATCGTAGATGTCCGATACATTGCCATTGGCATCATATCGGGTGTCGTAATCCAGAACACCGGCATCAGTGCTGCGACTGATGAGCTGACGCGTGTTCTTCTGTGCTGTGTAGGTAATGCCGTTGCCATAGGTGAATTGCTTCACTGTCCCGTCTGCGGCGTACAGGACGCCCGAGGCGAAGTTGCCCACCCGGGTTGGTTGTCCAAGTGCATTGGGCGCGTAATCAAGGACAAGACCGCTGGCCGACGTCTCGCTCGCCAGATTTCCCAAGGCATCATAAGCGTATGTGATTGGCCACTCATACCACCCCGGTTGTGATATCCGCTCCGAAGTCAACTGGCGACGTGTGTTGTACTGGAGTTGGGTCAGCACAGGTGCCTGGCCACCCTCGTTGAAGGCGGTGGCCGACCGCAGCAGCCCATCGGGAGTGTAGACGTAGTCCACGTTCCCCTCACCGTTCGGGAACCGGAGGGTCAGTGGCCTGCCACGCAGGTCGTAGCTGCGGGTCACTACGCGACCACTCGCTTCGGCGACGTCACGGTTGCACTGGGTGGTGTCAGGCAGGTTCAGGCCAGCTGCCGTCCAGATAAGATTGCCGGCACCGTCATAGCTCATGACAGTGGCGCCGGTTTCAGGCTCGACGACCTTGCACAATCGCTGATTGGCGTCGTAGACATAGTGGCGGGTCAGCGTTTGGCCTCCGGGACCACCAGTGCCGCCTGTGGAGGCGATCACTGTTACCGTCGCACCTGCGCTTGTGCCGGTAAAACCATGGTTGTCGGTTGCACGAGCCTGGAAGACATAGCTGCCTGCAGCCAGATCGGTTGCCGTGGCAGCAAACGGTGCAGTGTGCGATGTAGCAACGACGTTGCCGTTCGCCAGATAGTCCACCCTTGTCACAACGCCCATGGGCTGGGAAGTCATCGCACTGAGTGCGAAGGTGCCCGGCGCGGCTCGCACACCACCATCCACGGGAGAGGTGAGGGTGACCACGGGCGGGGCAGCCACAGCGAATGGAATGCCAGCAGAACTCGCTTCCGCCCCCCGCGTGTCGACGGCCACCGCTCGTACCGTATGATGGCCAGGACTTGCGGCCCAACCCAGATCCCAAGGCGGAGCGTTACGCTGGCCTACGAGCACTTCATCAACGTAGAACCTCACCTGGGCGACGCCGTCGTCGGCATCGGAGGCGGCAGCCTGCAGAGCGACCACAGTGCCGGCCATCCACGTCGAGTTGGCCGCGGGCGCCGTGATGGACGCGTGTGGCGCGGCGTTCTGGGTCGGTATTCCAGTGACATTGATGTTCGCCAGGACCTGAGGCCCTGCAACAAGCGAGAAGCGCGATCCCGCCGCCGTCACGGCGGCAGTCACACTTCCTGACGCGCCGTGCGCGATCACCGTTCCACCGCTGCCTGCCGCATCTGCCTGTACGAGGTAGGCGCCCGCTGCGTTCGAACTCCACGATAGCGTTGTTGTGCAGGAACTCGCTCCCCATGCAATCGCGCACTGCGGAGGTAGAGCCTGTAGATGTCCGGTCGCCGCGCTGACCACAACACGGATTGTCGCTGAAACCAGTTCGCGGTAACTCTCATTGCCCATCGCGTCATAAGACACGCCGGTACCATTCACGCGGTAATCGTAGACGCCTGCAGGGACGTCAGAGGCAGAAAAGCTTTGCGGGGAGGGCTGATCCCAGTTCGCCTCAAACGCCTGCAGTTCACCGTTGCGATAAACAGCAAGGGAGTTCAGTTCGACGGACTCATGAACGCCGTTGACAATGTCATCCAGCAGTTCGATCTTCAGCGCGACATTCGCTGGGGCGACAAGGTCAGTGCTGGTCACGGATGTCAGCTTGATGGATGCGCCGCGCTGACGTTGCCCGTATACGCTCGAAGACACGGCGAGCAGCGCCAGCAGGGCCATGATCCGCAGAATCATTGGGCTCCTCCTCGGCTGATGCTTACCGGTTTGCCGTACACGTCCCTGTCGATCTCTGTGTGGATGCCTTCGGCCATATCCATGCTGACAGGCAGATCGTAGCGAGGCTCATCGTAGGCGTCGAAGCTGGTCAGGGTGATGATTCCACGCGGATCCACCACGCGCGTCTGTATGCCCGGCAGGTAATCAGTGACGGTGGTCAGCGGACCCAGCTCCGAGTCGCTTCGTTGTATGCGCGCGCGATCCAGTACGTCATAAGTGGTCCAGATGCCGAGTGCGTCCGGTATCAGGTCCTGACTCGGATAGGACTGGAACACCAGCCGACCGGAGGCGTCATAGTCTTTCAACGTGGTGCGAAGCGTTCCCACCATGTTCGCATCGTCGTACTCGTGCGTCAGAACGGGACGCCACATGGCGTCGAAGTACGTGATTTCACGACGTGCCCCCTCTGACGCCATGCGCCGCCACTGCCCTGGCGCGATGCCGGGAGGACGACCATCGGCAGCTGTTAGGGCGCGGAACTCGATGGTCGTCGGCGCCCAGGCAACACTATCTCCGGCCGGATGAATAACCTGATTGACGCGGCCCATTGCATCGTACCCGAACCGGGTCGTGAAACCATTCTCGTCGGTTTTACTGGTGATCCAACCGTTGCCGTCCACTACTGATCGCTGGAGGGTGCCATCCGGATTGACGATTTGCTGTGGATGGCCGAATTTCCAGTCGTTCAGCTGGCTGGCTGTCGAGAAAGACGCCGAGGTGCGGCCGTCTGCGATCCGGGAAATGGTTCCGTCGGCGTGGTGATCGATATACTGGTCTAGCGCGTTGAATCGCCAGGTCCGAGTGGGTAGTGCGCGATCATGTTCGTACTCCACCTCGACCATGATCTGGCCGGCGCAGTCAGCGGGCGCCGTGCATGTGCGCCGCGCCAGCTGCCCCAGCACCCACCTGCTGGTGTTGTCGAAATAGGACACGGCTTCCGAGCGCGTGTATCCGAGTGAGTTGTACCGCTTCTCGAGGATGGGCCTCGCAAATGCATCGAAAGAAACATTCTCCCGGACGAAATCGACTCCCTCCTGCGTAATGGTCCTGGTGCGGAGGGGGCGGTGGTACTCGCTCTGGAAGCCGTCACCATTCAGACGCAGACTACTTCCAAATGCGGCCATGTAACTGCCATCGGTCTGCGTCAGGTCGTACGTGTAGGTAACAGCGCGTGCAATCGACGTGCCGCTGCCGATTTCCTCGCGCAACAGCTTGCCCTCGTTGTAACGATAGGTATTGCCATGGAAGAATCGGCGCCATCTGCCGTCAGGCTCGTTTACGGTAGTGATGCTGCTTCGTGCGCACGCGTCGGAAGTGCATGGCGGGGCCGCGCATTCGGTGAACGAGCCATACGGGCATACAGGGTACTCTTCGGTAGTGCCCGGGTATCTGTAATAGCTGATGTTGGGAGCGTAGCTGTACGTCCAGTTCGCCGATGGCATTCCGGGGCCGCTCAGCGTCTTGCTGCGAAGGGTGAACGTGAACGCGGAGATGGGGAACAGAGGAATATCATCGCTGGGATCGTTGCCGTAGCCCCAATACGGCGGAGTAGAGCCCACGGTCGTTACGTTCTTGCAGGACAGCGGGACGTGACTGCGGCCATGTTCCTGCAGGTCAATTTTAAAGACACCGACCGCCCCAGAGGGATGGATGATGGTTCCGGTCAAGTGATCGACAGGGCTGCTCAGGCTGCCGATCGCCGGGCCGCTGAATGTCTCGGCGCATGAGCGGAAGACGTCGTCCGGCAGGATCACCTGCCCGCTTGGGATGTCATAAGGATGTGGTGGAAGCGAGCTGTACTGGGGAACGGGTGACTCTATGAAGGCCTGAGCGAATTCAGCCAGCTGCAATTCCCATCTGCTTCCGTCAGGGAGTGTGACGCCCCTCAGCGACTTGCTGGCAGGATCGACGGTGTAGGTCCATCTGCGCGAACCTGCGTCGACGGTCGAGATATATTGGCCCGCGTAGGCAATGGTCAGCAGGCGGCCGTCTGTGCCAGCTATGCGTGTGAGTCTAGCCGGCTCGTTCCAGGCATTCGTGTAGGTGTACTCCACACGGTTGCCGAAGCGATCTTCGACGCGTGTTGCGTAGAGTGCGTTGCGCTTTCGATCGAGCGTGGAGACAGTGGGATGTGGATTTGATGTCGTGTATAGCGGCGCTGGTCGTATCTTCTTTTCGTCATTGCGCGCCATCCAATCGAAGTAATAGGTGAGACCATCCGGGGTGCGGGCGAAAAAGCCATCGCCGGTTCCGTTCTTTATGCTGGTCAAGCACCCGATCTGTATCTGGCTGGCAGTATTCCAAGGGTAGACGTTTCCGTCGGTCGGGGCAGGACTGGCCGGGTTGCGGCGAAGAACTTCGCCGCCGTCGGGTATGTTCAACGTAAGCCCTTCCCAGAAATCGTCGTGCTTGTACGGAACGTGCACCACCGGTAGGGTGGCGGCCGTGCAGCGACCGCCGGGATGGCTTCCCGTTCCGACCCAGTCCGGCGCGAAAACTCCACTGATGTTTGGGGCCTCGATCTGCCAGTCGGCCAGCATTCCGTCCATGGCAACACCTTTGCGGTCCTTGATTTCCAAGCGCCGTATCAACTCAACGGGAATCGCGCTGTTACCCGGAAGACTGACGTCAGTCACGACAAATGAAAGTGCCCCGTTGGAAAGACTTATCCGATCTCCCATCAGGTCCGGTCCCAATGCACTCACTTCCTGGCTGGCCTTGAGTCGGGCACCCAGGTCATCCCAAGCAAAGATGGCGCCTTCGTCAGAGAGCGTGTCCGCGTAGGCGGAGGACATCGCAAGCGAGGCACCCGCTGCGACGACTACGATTGCGAAGGGCGAAAGGGCCCGAACTGCGTTGGCAGGTGTCATGACTCACGTCCGTGTGAAGGCGCCTCCAGAACATTTGTCGTTCGGCTCGCCGTTAAGTTTGTGAATCTGACGTTAACACAACCTGATCCCTGAGTGCGGCGTCTCCGAGCCCCCGAACCTGCATGCCATGCACTCCGGGCAACGCCTGCTTCATCGCCTCGATGAACGCGCGCAGGCGCGGTGGCTGGTGGCGGGTGCCGGGGAAGACGACATGCACCGGCAGCGGCGGCGCCTGCCAGGCGGGCAGCAGCTGCACCAGGTCGCCGCTGGCCATGTCTTCGGCAACAATCCAGGCCGACACCACCGCCACGCCGAGCCCGGCGCGTACGGCCTGCTGCACGACGAACAGATTGTCGCTGAGCAGGCGCGGCCGGATGTCGATCTGCCGCGCATGGCCGTGCGGGTCACGCAGCACGATGCTGTCGCGGTAGAACGTGGTCAACGACACCCAGGGCAGGGCCTGCAGTGCTTCGGGCGTGTCCACCTTCCCACCGGCAAGCAGCGAAGGCGCTGCCACGACGATGCGGGGAACCTCGGCCAGCGGCAGGGCGACCACGCGCGGTTCGTCCACCGGTCCCACCCATACGGCGCAGTCGATGCCGCCGGCAATGAAGTCGGTACGCTGGTCGTCGAGTATCCATTCGATGCTCAGCTGCGGGTGGCTGGCCAGAAAGGTCAGCATCGAGGGCAGCAGCTGGGCCTGGCCAAACGCGTGGGGCACCATCACCCGCAACCGGCCGCGCAGAACCTGCGGCTCGCCCTGCAGTGCGGCCTGCAGTTCATCCCACTCGTCCACCACGCGCTGTGCCATCTGCTGGCAACGCCGTCCGTCATCGGTCAGCTGCAGCCCGTGTGTGGAGCGCTGCAGCAGCCGCAGCCCGAACTGGCGTTCCAGCGCCTGCAGACGTCGGCTCACGGTGGGCTGGGTGGTGCCCAGCTGCGCGGCGGCCGCCGACAGACTGCCACTGTCCACGATACGCAGGAAGGTGCGCAGCAGTTCGAGGCGGTCAGCAGATACGGGGCTGTCGGTCATGCGCATGGCGTATGCGAGGTATGCCTTGGAGGCTACTACAGACGAGGGTCGAATGGGCGCAACCTTGGCCACCTCTCCGCTCTGGTCCACGCCGATGTCCGCTTCTTCCACACATGCTGCTTCCCTGACTGACAGCGACGCTTCCCCGTCCTCCGCGCTGGTGCTGGCAATGGCCGCCGGTGCCGGCTTCTCGGTCGCCTCGCTCTATTACAGCCAGCCGATGCTGGGATTGATCGCCAGCGACCTGCACGCCCAAGGGGGCGGCGCCGGGTTGGTACCCACGGTGACCCAGCTTGGCTATGCACTGGGCATCCTGCTGCTGGCGCCGTTAGGTGACCGGTTCGACCGGCGCAGCTTGATCCTGTGCAAGTCCGCGCTGCTGGCGCTCGCGCTGGGTGGTGCGGCGCTGGCCGGGCAGCTGCCGGGCCTGTTGCTGACCAGCCTGTTGATCGGGCTGGCGGCGACGCTGGCGCAGGACATCGTGCCGGCCGCCGCCGCACTGGCGCCGGAGGCCCGGCGCGGGCAGGTGGTGGGCAAGGTGATGACCGGCCTGCTGCTGGGCATCCTGCTCTCGCGCGTGGTCAGTGGCGTAGTCGCGCAGGCATGGGGCTGGCGCACCCTGTACGTGCTGGCGGCCATCGCGGTCGCGCTGATGGGCGTGGTGCTGGCACGGGCGCTGCCGCGCTTCGCGGCCACCACCACATTGCGGTATCCGGCCCTGCTTGGCTCGCTGTGGCGGCTGTGGCGCGAGCAGCCCTCGCTGCGCCGTGCCGTGCTGAGCCAGTCGCTGCTGGCAGTGGGCTTCAGTGCGTTCTGGTCCACCCTGGCACTGATGCTGCAGCAGCAGCTGGGCCTGGGCAGTGCGGTCGCCGGGGCGTTCGGTATCGCCGGTGCGGCCGGTGCGCTTGCCGCGCCGCTGGCCGGGCGCTTCGCCGACCGGCTCGGCAGCACGGTCGTGGCGCGGCTGGCCATCGGCGTGGCGCTGGTCGGCTTTGCGCTGCTGCTGCTCGGGGGCGGGCTGTCAGCCGCTGCGCTGCTCGCGCTGCTGGCCATCAGTGCGCTGCTGTTTGATTTCGGCTTCCAGTCGGCGCTGGTCGCGCACCAGACCCTGGTCTACGGGCTGCTGCCTGCTGCACGCAGCCGGCTCAATGCGCTGCTGTTCACCGGTGTTTTCATCGGCATGGCCAGCGGTGGTGCGCTCGGCACGCTGGCACTGGCACGCTGGGGCTGGCAGGGCGTGGCCGCCCTGGCCACCGGTGCGGCGGCGGCCAGCCTGCTGGTGCGGTTGCGCCGCGCGTAGTTATCACGGCGGCGGGGTGGCTGCCGGCAGCAGGGTGAGAAAACGGCCGTCCTGCCGGTCCAGTGCCTTGCCTTCGTCGGCAATGGCGTCCTGGATGAAGGTGCCGGCGCGCTGGCCGTCATCGATGAAGGTCAGCGTGTGATAGGCGGGGCGCCCGCCCCAGTCCGGCGAGGGGACGGAGATGTAATGCACCGTGTAGGTGGGATCGTCGAAGTTCCCACGCATCACATACAGTCCCAGATGGTCCTCGCCGGCCGAGGTGATGCGGTAGACACCATTGGCGTAGTAGTACAGCGTGGCGCGCGGGAACGGCTTGGCCGGGTACATCGTGCGGTAGTGCAGCTGTTGACGCGCCACCAGCGCGCCACTGTCGATGGCCGGCACCTGCAGCGGTGCGCGCTCGCTGGGGGCAGGCGCGGCGGTGAGCAGGCCGAGCAGGGTGGCCATGGAAACGGCGTGCATGTCCGGTGCGCTCCCTCGACGGCAGCAGGCTGCCACGGAGCTCCACGTTCCCGCTGCACATGCCCTGCGGCAAGAGCTGTTGGCGTCAAGCGGCGCTCAACCCGCGCCCAGCTGGCTGGCCGTCGCCGACCGTGCGTGCGCAGCTTCGATGGACCTGCATCCGGCGCAGCGCGCTGGCCAAGCGCCGGTGACAGGCCGCGCGTGCCACCGGTTCCGGTTTCCATTGCGTCAGTGACGAGGCCGGGATGGCCGCTGCTGCTCCTGCGCGGATCAGCAGCGGGCTCAGCGCCTAGAAGAGCAGGGCGGCCATGCGCCGACGATAGCGGCTGACCAGGTCTTCGTCGCTGATGACGTTGAACGCGTCGATGAGCGCCTTGCGCGGCAGTCCGTTCTCGTAGGTGCGGTCCAGTCGCAGCATTTCCAGGAACTGCTCCAGCGCCGGTTCGTCCTCGCCTGCCAGCAGCAGCTGGACACCGCGCAGATGGCGCGCCTGCAGGTCGCCCCCATCGGCGGCAATGCGCGCCTGCAGCACCTCGGCGGCCGGCGCCTCCTTCAGCGCGGCGGCAAACTCCAGCCGGGCCCGCACGCGCACCGCGCGGTCATCGGTGGAGAGGTTGGCCGGCAGGCCGTCGATCAGGCCGCGTGCCTCATCGACCTGGCCCACCTGCAACAGGGCGACGGCCAGGTCCAGCTTGAGCTCGTCCTTGTCCGGCTCGGCCACGATCTGGGCGCGCAGCACGTCCACCTTTTCCTGTGGGCTCAACGGTGCCGGCTCGACGCCTTCGGCTTCGGTGCTGGCCTCGGCCGGGGTGATGCCGTGCTGGGTCAGGAACTCGCGCAGCTGCCCCTCGGGCAGCGCGCCGGGAAAACCGTCTACCAGCTGGCCGTCCTTGACCAGATAAACGGTCGGCACCGAACGGATCTGGAAGGCGGCAGCAATCTGCTGCTCCTTGTCCACGTCGACCTTGGCCAGCTGGAAGGCACCGTTGTACTCGTTGGCGAGCTTCTCCAGCATCGGCCCCAGGGTTTTGCAGGGGCCGCACCAGGTCGCCCAGAAGTCCACCAGCACCGGCACCTGCAGTGACTTCTGCAGGACCTCGGCTTCGAAGGTCTCGGTGGTGGCGTCAAAAACGTGCGCGGTCTCGCTCATGGAAATCCCGGTCTGCGGCAGTTGTCCGATTTGATGGGGGTGTGCCGTGTCGATATCAACCGTCCGCCGATCCGGCACATGTCGTGCGTCAACTCGCGCCAGGGATCGTCGACAATGGGGGCCTTCTCTGCCGGAGTGGTCCATGCGCGCATCTGCTGTCTTTCGTCTGCCCGGTCCGCTGGCCGCCGTGTTGTTCGTGGTGTCGGTTGTCGGCTTCGGCGCGGCGCTTCCCGGCTACCTGCAGGGCCGCCATCCCGTGGCGCTGCTCGGCGCAGGGGGGATGCCGCACGCGTTGGCGTTCAATCTGCTGGCCTGGATTCTGCCGGGCCTGCTGGCGGCGATGTGGGCCCTGCACCTGCGGGCGCGGCTGCCACGAACGGCCGCCTGGAGCGGGCGGCTAGGGGCGCAGATGCTGGTGGTGGCTGCGCTGGCCTTCGCCGGCATGGGGCTGCTGCCCCTTCAGGTCGAGGACCTCGACGGTCTGGCCAGCCAGCTGCATGCCAGCGCCTGGATGGTCTGGGTGCTGGGTTTTGTGGCCGGCGCGCTGCTGCTGGCTGCCGGTGTACGTCGGCAGGCCGGCGGGCTGGCGCTGCTGTCGGCAGGATGCGCCGTGCTGGCGGCGGTGGCGGGATTCGGCCTGCAGGGGCTGGTCGCCCAGCCGCTGGCCCAACGCGTGGTGTTCGGGGCGTGGCTGCTGTGGCTGGCCGTGGCGCCACAGCTGGTGCGGCGCTGGCCTTGAGCTGGACCGGGCCCGCCCGATGGGGTGGGGGCGGGGCGGGGCGGGGCGGGGCCGATGGAGGCCGGCGACACACTGAGGTACCCTATCCAGCTTTGCCGCCGCATACGCGTGTTCCATGACCAGCGCCGACCCCATCGCCTACGACCCGCAGCAGGTTGAAAATGCCGCCCAGCAGTACTGGGACACCACCGGTGCCTTCGAGGTCAACGAGACCTCGGACAAGCCCAAGTACTACTGCCTGTCGATGCTGCCGTATCCGTCCGGTGCGCTGCACATGGGCCATGTGCGCAACTACACCATTGGCGATGTGATCAGCCGCTACAAGCGGATGACCGGCCACAACGTGCTGCAGCCGATGGGCTGGGATGCCTTCGGCCTGCCGGCCGAGAACGCGGCGATCAAGAACAGGACCGCGCCGGCGGCGTGGACCTACAAGAACATCGACCACATGCGCAGCCAGCTCAAGTCGCTGGGCTACGCCATCGACTGGTCGCGCGAGTTCGCTACCTGCCGCCCGGACTACTACGTTCACGAGCAGCGCATGTTCACCCGGCTGATGCGCAAGGGCCTGGCCTACCGCCGCAACTCGGTGGTGAACTGGGACCCGATCGACCAGACCGTGCTGGCCAACGAGCAGGTCATCGATGGCCGCGGCTGGCGTTCGGGCGCGCTGGTGGAAAAGCGCGAGATTCCGCAGTGGTTCCTGCGCATCACCGACTATGCCCAGGAGCTGCTGGACGGCCTGGACGAGCTGCCGGGCTGGCCGGAGTCGGTCAAGACCATGCAGCGTAACTGGATCGGGCGCTCGGAGGGGCTGGAAATCCAGTTCGACGTGCGCGATGTCGATGGCAGCGCACTCGATCCGCTGCGCGTGTTCACCACCCGCCCGGATACGGTGATGGGGGTGACCTTTGTTTCCATCGCTGGCGAGCACCCGCTGGCCCAGCACGCCGCCACGGGCAACCCGGCGCTGGCCGCGCTGCTGGCCGAGCTGAAGCAGGGCGGTGTCTCCGAGGCTGAACTGGAAACCCAGGAAAAGCGTGGCATGGATACCGGCCTGCGCGCCGTGCACCCGGTGACCGGCGAGCAGGTGCCGGTGTGGGTGGCCAACTTCGTGCTGATGGGCTACGGCACCGGCGCGGTGATGGCGGTGCCGGGTCACGACCAGCGCGACAACGAGTTCGCCAACAAGTATGCGCTGCCGATCCGCCAGGTCATCGCGCTGAAGGACCCGCGCAACGACGACGAGCGCAGCTGGGATGGGACCCGCTGGCAGGACTGGTACAGCGACAAGAGCCGGCAGACCGAGCTGGTGAACTCGGCCGAGTTTGATGGGCTGGATTTCCAGGGGGCGTTTGAAGCCCTGGCCGAGCGCTTCGAGCGCAAGGCGCAGGGCCAGCGCCGGGTCAACTACCGCCTGCGCGACTGGGGCGTGAGCCGCCAGCGCTACTGGGGCTGCCCGATTCCGGTGATCTACTGCGACAAGTGCGGTGCCGTGCCGGTGCCGGAAGAGCAGCTGCCGGTGGTGCTGCCGGAGGACGTGGCGTTCTCCGGCACCGGTTCGCCGATCAAGACCGATCCGGAGTGGCGCAGGACGACGTGCCCCGAGTGCGGCGGCGCGGCCGAGCGCGAGACCGATACCTTCGACACCTTCATGGAGTCGAGCTGGTATTACGCCCGCTACACCTCGCCGGGTGCCCGCGATGCGGTGGACAAGCGCGGCAACTACTGGCTGCCGGTCGACCAGTACATCGGCGGCATCGAGCATGCGATCCTGCACCTGATGTATTTCCGCTTCTACCACAAGCTGCTGCGCGACGCGCGCATGGTGGACAGCAACGAACCGGCGCAGAACCTGCTGTGCCAGGGCATGGTGATCGCCGAAACCTACTACCGTCCCAATCCGGACGGGTCCAAGGACTGGATCAACCCGGCCGACGTGGAAGTGCAGCGCGACGAGCGCGGCCGCATCACCGGCGCCACCCTGATCGCCGACGGCCAGCCGGTGGTGGTCGGTGGCACCGAGAAGATGTCCAAGTCGAAAAACAACGGCGTGGACCCGCAGGCCATGGTGGCCAAGTACGGTGCCGACACCGTGCGTCTGTTCTCGATGTTCGCTGCACCGCCGGAACAGTCGCTGGAATGGAACGAAGCCGGCGTGGACGGCATGGCCCGTTTCCTGCGCCGCCTGTGGACCCAGGTGCACCGGCATGCTGCTGACGGCGCCGCACCGGCGCTGGACGTGGCGGCGCTGGATGCCGGGCAGAAGGCACTGCGCCGCAAAACCCACGAGACCATCGACAAGGTCGGCGACGACTACGGTCGCCGCCACAGCTTCAACACCGCCATCGCCGCGGTGATGGAGCTGATGAACGCGCTGGCCAGGTTCGACGATGCCAGTGCGCAGGGACGTGCGGTCCGTCAGGAAGCCCTGCAGTCGATCGTGCTGCTGCTCAACCCGATCACCCCGCACGCCAGCCATGCTCTGTGGCAGGTGCTGGGCCTGGGCGAGACCCTGCTGGAAGACCAGCGCTTCCCCGAGGCCGACCCGGCCGCGCTGGTGCGTGATGCGGTCACCCTGGCGGTGCAGGTCAACGGCAAACTGCGTGGCACCATCGAGGTGGCCGCCGATGCCGCGCGCGAGCAGATTGAAGCGCTGGCACTGGCCGAACCGAACGCGGCGAAGTTCATGGATGGCCTGACCGTGCGCAAGATCATCATCGTGCCCGGCAAGATCGTGAACATCGTCGTCGGCTGACCGTGCCCGACACCCGGGGCGGGCAGGGCAGACCCTGTCCGCCGTCGGGCGCCGGTCTCAACCCTCGTTCACGCGGCTTCGGGCACGATGCCTGCCTGTTGCCGCTACTGCCCGGCTCCTCCAGACTGTGCCCATGACCCGATACCTGCTTGCCTTCGCCCTCGCCCTCGGTCTGACCGGTTGCGGCTTCCATCTGCGCAACAAGTTGATGTTGCCGGCCGATACATCGGCGGTGCAGGTGGTTTCCACCGCGCCGTACAGCGAACTGGCCAAGCTGCTGCGCCGCAGTCTGGCAGGCTCGGGTGCGGTGATCGCCGATGCCGACGCCACCACACCGGCCGCGCGCCTGCAGGTGGTGTCCGAGCGTTGGGGCGACCTGCCCATCGCCATCGATGCCCAGGGCCGCGCCCAGGAATACAGCCTGCGCTACGCGGTGATCTTCAAGTTCACCCGCGAAGACGGCAGCGAGCTGGTGCCGCAGCAGGTGATCGAACTGGCTCGCGACTACGTGTCGCCGCCGACCGATGCCACCGGTACCACCACCGAGCGTGAAATCCTGGCTGACGAACTGCGCCGCGAGATGTCGGCCTCGATCATCCGCCGCATCGACAGCGTGGTGCGTGCCGAGCTGGCCAAGGGCAACGACCTGACCAAGGGTGTTCCGGCCACGACCACCGACACGCCGGCCCCCGCGCCGGTGCGGGAATGAGCAGGCGCTGATGGAACAACGCCCGGAGCAGTTGGCCAGTGCGTCGGGCAGTCAACCGCTCGCGCCGGTGTACCTGATCGCCGGTCCGGAAACGCTGCGGGTGCTGGAGGCAGCCGATGCGGTGCGCGCCCGCGCGCGCGCCGAAGGGATCGGCGAGCGCGAGGTGTTCGATGCCGATGGCCGTGACTTCGACTGGCGCACGCTGCAGCAGGGCTTCAATGCGCCCAGTCTGTTCAGCGCGCGGCGCCTGATCGAGGTGCGTCTGCCCAGTGGCAAGCCGGGCAAGGAAGGGGCAGAGGTCATCAGCGATTTCTGTGCCAATCCGCCACCGGACGTGGTGCTGCTGATCACCGCCAATGAATGGAGCAAGTCCCATCAGGGCAAGTGGGCCGAGGCGGTCAACCGCGTCGGCGTACTCTCGGTGGCCTGGGCGATCAAGCCGCACGAGCTGCCCGACTGGATCGAGCGGCGGCTGCGCGCCAAGGGCCTGCGGGTCGAGCCGCAGGCAGTGCAGCGCCTTGCCGAGCGCGTGGAAGGCAACCTGCTGGCCGCCGCTCAGGAAATCGACAAGCTCGCCCTGCTGGTCGAGCCTGGCCAGCCGGTGAATGTGGAGCGGTTGGAATCGCTGGTGGCCGATGCCGCCCGCTACGACGTGTTCCGTCTGCTCGAAGCCGCCTTCTCCGGCCAGGCACCGGCGGTGCTGCGCATGCTCGGTGGCCTGCGCGGCGAGGGTGAGGCCGTTGCCGCACTGATGCCGATGGTCATCCGCGAACTGCTGGCCGGCGCCGGGCTTGCCCGCGCGCAGGCGCGTGGAGGCAATCTGGCGGCCGAAATGAAGTCGCGTGGCATCTGGGAATCACGTCAGGCGCCGTACAAGCGCGCGCTGCAACGCCATCCCGAGAGCAAGCGCTGGGAGCGCTTTGTCGCCGAGGCCGGGCTGGTCGACCGTATCGCCAAGGGGCGCGCCGATGGCGACGCCTGGCTGGCGCTGGAGCGGCTGCTGGTCGTGGTGGCCGAGCCGCGGGCCGTGCGTCTGCTGGCGCGCGCCTGAGCCATGACGCTGCGCGTGTATTACGGCGGAACGTTCGATCCCGTGCATGACGGCCATCTGGCCATTGCCCGCGCCGCCCGCGATCAGCTGCAGGTCGCTGTCCGGCTGTTGCCTGCGGCCGATCCGCCGCACCGGCAGGCGCCCGGAGCAAGCGCTGAGCAACGCTGCGCGATGCTGGAGCTGGCCATCGGCAACGAGCCGGGTCTGTTGCTGGACCGGCGCGAACTGGTGCGAGCGGCGGCCACACCGGGCGTGCCGTCCTACACCGTGGATACGCTGGCCGGGCTGCGTGCCGAACTGGGCCCGGCGCGGCCGCTGGCCTGGCTGATCGGCGCCGACAGTCTGTTGGGGCTGCCCCGATGGCACCGCTGGCAGGCGCTGCTGCCGCTGACCCATTTCATCGTGGCCGAGCGTCCTGGCAGCCGCCTGCAGGACGCAGCGGATGGGGAACTGGGCGCGGCGTTGGCCGGCAGGTTCACCGACGATCCGCAGCGGCTGTTCGCCGAGCCTGCCGGCCGTGTCCTCCGGCTGCATCATCCGCTGCGCAGCGAATCGGCCAGCCAGGTACGCGAAGCAATCCGTAGCGACGGCGCCTGGCGCGAGCTGGTGCCGCCGAAGGTGGCGGCATACGTGCAGGCCCACGGGCTGTACGGCGCCGCCTCCTGACCCCGCCGCGCCGACGCGCGGCGCGTGTAGAGCCGGGCTCTGCCCGGCTGGGCCTTCGTGGAGCAGCGGGGCAGAGCCCCGCTCTACGTGGCTGGGCTTTCGCGCGGAGCAGCGGGGCAGAGCCCCGCTCTACGTGCGCGTGGTTCAATGGAGCGTGTCGACTGCCCGGTTGCCGCCATGACTGCCGGTGTAGCGGCAGCGTATCTGCTGGGGAACCTCGCCGGTGCGTTCGATGTGGGCGCGCAGTGCCCGCAGCACCGGCTTCCGCGAACCGGAAGGCACCTCGAGCGGCGTGTGCAGCGTGCTCGAGGGGCTGCGGCTGGCGCACGTGTAGCCGTCGACGCTGTGAGCAGCGCCTGCGGTCATCGTCTGCGGCCGCGGCGGCGTGGGCATGCCGCTGGCCGCGCTGGCCAAAGCCAGGCAACCGGCAATGAGCAGGACCTTGATGAACCCTGAGGCGTTCATGCGTGCTCCCGGTGATGCGGCAGGGATGCCTGCAACGACAGCCTCGCAACCTGTCGCCTACGGCGGAATCGGGTGCGGGTGGGCAGTCAGCCCCGGAAACAACAGATGTGAAGGTAGGGGAATACCGCCGAGGCCTGACCGCCGTATAATTGCCGCCACGTTCATCGAATCGAGCCGCTTTTGAGCAACCAGACCCAACCCCAGACCATCAAGGTCGATCTGCCGAGCCCGCCGCCGTCCGTGCCGGAGCTGCTGGCCAGCGTCCGTCAGGCGACCGAAGACCTCAAGGCCAAGGATCTGGTCGAGATCGACGTGCGCGGCAGGTCCAGCGTGGCCGACTACCTGGTGGTGGTGTCGGGCACCTCGACCCGCCATGTGAAGTCCATCGCCGATGAAGTGGTGCGCTTTGCCAAAAAGATCGACGTCATGCCGCTGGGTGTGGAAGGCGAACGCGAAGCCGAGTGGGTGCTGGTCGACCTGGGCGACATCATCGTCCACGTCATGCTGCCGCGCGTACGCGAGTTCTATGCGCTGGAACGCCTGTGGACGGTGGGCGACCAGCCGCCGGCCGAGGCCGAAGACGAAGCGGTCTGACCGCCGCACACGTGGTCGTGCTGCAACGGCGCCGATGGCGCCGTTGCTGTTTGGAGGAATGCTGATGAAAGCCCGATTGATCGCCACCGGCGAACGTGCCCCGTCCTGGGTGGCGCAGGGATTTGCCGAGTATCAGAAGCGGCTTTCGCACTGGTTGCCGTTCGAGCTGGTGGAGATCGAGCCGGGCCTGCGTGGCAAAGGGCGTGACGCGCGCCGCGCCACCGAGGATGAAGGACGTCGGGTGATCGCGGCACTGCCGAAAAATGCTTACGTGGTGGCGCTGGATGTCCCCGGTCGTCAGCTCAGCTCCGAGCAGCTTGCACAGCGACTGGAGCACTGGCGCGGGCAAGGCCGCGACATGGCCTTCCTCATCGGCGGACCGGAAGGCCATTCGCCGGAGGTCTCCGCGTTGGCGGACGAGAAGTGGTCGATCGGTCCCCTGACCCTGCCACACATGCTGGTGCGGCTGGTGGTGGCCGAACAGCTGTATCGCGCTGCGGCGATGCTGGCCAATCACCCCTACCATCGCGCGTGAAGAGTCGCTATACTTGCGGTCTGCCCCGCCCGAATAGCTCAGCCGGTTAGAGCACTTGACTGTTAATCAGGGGGTCGTTGGTTCGAGTCCAACTTCGGGCGCCATTCAAGTGGCACAGAAAAAAATCCGCATCGGTCGATGCGGATTTTTTTTTTGCTGCGTGTCACCTGGAAGAACTCAGTTGAACGTGTATTTCGCCCCCAGCGTGAAGTAACGGCCGATGGCGCCGCTGAAATGCAGCGGGTTGTAGTTCACGCCGCCATAGGTGGCCGGGTCGAGCGGCGCGATGCGGTCGAACACATTGGCTACCGAGCCGAACACTTCCAGATGCTCGTTGGCCTTCCAGTTGGCCGACAGATCGAACGTGGTGAACGAGGCCACCGAACAGTCGCCGGGGGCAGGGCGGCCATCGGCATAGAAGTTCAGGCAGTCGTCCTCCTTGGTGCCCCCGGTCTCGGCCAGGTTGTCCATGCTGCTGATGTAATTGACGATGCCGCTCAGCGACCAGGCTTCATAGGTCCAGGTCGCACCGAAATTGATGCGGTCCTTCGGCGTGCCGATGCAGTTGGTCACATCGCAGTTGCCATGGGTACCGGCGTATTCGTGGGTGGTGTCACCCTCGGTGCGCTCGAACTTGTTGATGTGGCTCCACTGCAAGTCCAGCCGCAGGTCACCGGCGGTCCCGAGCGGAATGTCCTGGCGGATGTCGGTGTCGATGCCCTCCACCTTGGACGAGTTGGCATTCACGTACCCGGTGTTGACGGCCAGGATCGAGCCGGTGCCGGGAACCCCGTTGAGCAGGTCGGTGTCGCGCAGTACGTTGCCTGCGGCAATGGCATCGGCCGTAGCGCCCTGCGCGATCTCGTTGATCCGCTTGATCCGCCATGCGTCGATGGTGATCGAGGTGGTGCGGGTGGGCTGCAGCACGATGCCCAACGTATAGCTCTTGGACTCTTCAGGTTCCAGAGCCGGGTTGGGTGTGGTGATGATCGCCACCGGTTGCAGGCCACAGTCGTCCTGCGTGCCACCCGGTGCGGGGCTGCCTTCCGGACAACGCACCGGGTCGCGCGCGCTGGAGAACGCGGCCAGGCCGCCATCGCCATTCTCAGCGGGGTTCGGCGCGCGGAAGCCTTCTGCATAGGTGCCGCGCAGGGCGAACCAGGGGGCAGGCGTCCACTTGAAGCCGGCCTTCGGCTTGACCGCATCGTCGCCGCTTTCATATTTGTCATAGCGCACCGCCGCGTTGAGCTCCAGCTGCTCCATCACTGGCGCGCTCAGTTCGGCGAAGGCCGCGTAGACGTTCTGTGTGCCGTCGTAAGCCGAATAGCCCAGCCCGATGATGTCGCCGACGTCGGTATAGGTCTGCGGTGTGAGCGTGTTGCTGGTACGCCGCCATTCGGTGCCCAGCGCCAGGCCGAGCGGCCCGCCGGCCATGTCCATCAGCGAACGGTTCACCTTGAAGTCGAAGATGTCCAGACTGCTCTTGGCGTTGGCCTGGATGATCGGTGAGATGTAGTCATACAGACTCTGCGGATTGGCCGCCGAGCCCTGGCCGATGTTCCAGGTACCTGCCGCGCAGGCTGGATCACCGAGCACGCACTGCACGGCGCTGTAACGCAGGAAGCCGGTGCGCTTGCTGACCAGGTTCGTCGACGAATGCAGATAGGCGGTGTCGTAGTCCCAGTCGCCCCAGGTACCTTTGACGCCGGCCAGGAAGCGGGTGAACTCGTTGCTGTTTCGGGTTACCCGCGGGCCCACGTCCCACGCCGAGTAGCGCACGCGCACCGGCACGCCATAGGGGTTGTCGGGATGGCTGGCATGCAGCACGGTGGCGCCGGGCCCACTGTTGGCGTTGACCGGTCCACCCGGGTAGCCCCAGGTACCGGAGACGCTGGAGGGCGTATTGCTGAAGACCGTATCCTTCTTCGAGTAGCCCATTTCGACGTAGGCCTCGGCGCTGTCGCCGATGGCGAAGGTGGCGCGGCTGAAGACGTTGGCGTACTTCTCTTCCGGGCTGAGGTCGCGGAACTGGCCGACATCCCACAGACAGCCGCCACCCGGGTCCTGCGGGGTCACGTTGGAGAACGCGGCGCAGCCAGGCAGCGAGACCAGCAGGCCGGTGGCCGGGTCGAACAGGCTGCCGGTGGGTGACACGCCGCCGCCGGCACCGCCGCCGGTGATGGCCCCGCCGAGGAACTGGCTGCCGCCAGCGCTGTAGCCCCATGGACGCAGGTCGCCGGTGCCGATCCACTTGCGGTTGCGCCGGTCGCTGACCCGGATGCCGTCGGTCTTGCCCACGTCCAGGCTGAAGAAGGCGTTCCAACCGTCTTCGGCCAGGCTCCCGGTACCGGCGGTCAGCGTGGCCTTGCGGGCATCGCCGTCACTGTCGCCGGACAGACCGTACGATGCGCGCAGGATCGCCCCGGTGAAGTCCTTGCGCAGGATGATGTTGACCACGCCGGCGATGGCGTCGGAGCCGTAGATCGAGGAGGCGCCGTCCTTGAGCACTTCCACCCGTTCCACCGCATCAAGCGGAATGGTGCTCAGGTCGGTGAAGACTTTCTGCCCGTCGTCGGCCAGCCCGTAGGTGGCCATGCGTCGGCCGTTGAGCAGCACCAGGGTGGAGCCTGCGCCCAGCCCGCGCAGCGAGATGCCCGCGCCACCGCCGGCAAAACCATTGCCGAAGGTCTTGGGCACCGAGCCGGAGCCATCGGAAGTGAGGGTCTGCAGATACTCGGCCACGGTGGTCTTGCCCGTGCGGTCCAGCTCCTGGCGACTGATCACCTGGACGGGCGAAGGGGTTTCGGTATCGGTACGCGGGATGTTGGAGCCGGTGACGGTGATGCGGTCGAGGTTGGTAGCCCGCTCCTGGGCCAGCGCTGGGGCGGCCAGACCGCCTGCCAGCAGCAGGGCGCCGCCGGTGAGAGCCTGGTTGATGGAGGCAGCCAGGCGCGAGCCATGGCGGCAACGGATGATGCGCGGACGAACATGGTTCACGGCACTCTCCTGGCAGGGTGGCCTTGCGGCCTGGACGCTGCGGTCCCCCTCCCGCAACGGCGCCAATCTAGGTTTCCAGCGAGTGACGTAACAGTGAAAAATTGCTTAACCGGGGCACGGCAGCCCCCGGGTCGTGCACGATCGTGATGCATCAGGGTGACGACCCAAGGGTCGTCACCTGCCGAAGCATGAGGGATCAGCGGCCCAGTTCGAAGACCACGTCCAGGTTGACCGACACCGTGGTTTCTCCCGCGGCCACCGGCGTGGACATGTCGGCTGCCATCGGCGCGGCGGCCATGCGGGCCATCATCACCGGTCGGATGCCACCACTGCTCTCGGAGATGCTGACGATGCGGCGCACCTTCAGGCCCAGCGAGCGGGCATACGTCTCGGCACGATCCTGGGCCTTCTTCAGTGCGGCCAGACGGGCCTCGTCCTCGACCGGGCCCGGCTCGTCGATCTGGAACGTCGGACCGTTGATCTGGTTCGAGCCCTGCGCTGCCAGCGCGTCAAGCACCTTGCCGAGGTTGGCGATGTCGCGCACCTTGAGGCTGACGGTGTTGCTGGCCTGGTACCCGGTGATCTTCGGCGCCTCGTTGTCCGCGTAGCGGTACTGCGGACTGAGATTGACGCCACTGGTCTGCACATCGCGCTCGGCGATGCCGGCGGCCTTGATGGCGGCCAGCACCTGGCTCATCTGCTGGGCGTTCTGTGCCATGGCGCTCTTGCCGTCGGCGGCCTGGGTGACCACCCCGGCCGAGAGCGAGGCGATGTCGGGAACGCGGCTGGCCTCGGCGCTGGCCGAGACGTTGAGCAGCGTGCCATCGGCAGGCGCGGCAGCGTAGGCGGGCGTGGCGGCATGTGCGGTCATCGAGGTTCCCAGGGCGAGCGACAGGGCAAGCAGCAGAGGCGAAATGGACAGGCGACGCATGGAGATCTCCTTGGTGTGCAGCGAGGGTGCTGGCAGGGGAATGAACGCGTTGTGAGCCGCAGTGGGGTTGCCGGGGCTTCGGCCCCGGTTGCCGACGATTCAGGCCTGCCGCGCAGGTTATGCTTGTCAGATGCTCTATCTTGCCTCCCGCTCCCCCCGTCGTTCACAGCTGCTCGCCCGCCTTGGCCGCCCCTTCCAGACGCTCGCGCTGGAAGTGCCCGAAGTACGCGCGGAGGGCGAGTCGCCACGTGATTACGTGCTGCGCGTTGCCACCGACAAGGCGCGTGCGGGGTTGGCGCAGACCGCCGGTGGCGCACAGGCGGCCTGGGTGCTGGGCTCGGACACCGAGGTGGTGCTGGGCGATCGCGTGTTCGGCAAACCGGCCGACGCGGCTGACGCCTGCGCCATGCTGCACGCACTGTCCGGACGCACCCACGAGGTGCTGACCGCCGTGGTGCTGGCAGGCGAGCATGCGCTGCATCACACGCTGGTGGTGTCGGAGGTAACGTTTGCCACGGTGGATGCGGCGACCATCGCCGCCTACGTTGCCAGCGGCGAGCCGATGGACAAGGCCGGCGCCTACGCGATCCAGGGCGGCGCCGAGCGCTTCATCACCCATCTGGCCGGCAGCCATTCGGCGGTCATGGGCCTGCCCCTGCACCACACCGATGCGCTGCTGGCGCAGGTCGGCCTCCCGTTCTCCACCGTTTCCGCCACCGAGGCCGCTGCTGATGTCTGAGGAAATCCTGGTCAATGTGACGCCCCGCGAAACCCGCGTCGCGGTGATCGAGAACGGCATGCTGCAGGAACTGCACATCGAACGTGGCTGGCGCCGTGGGGTAGTGGGCAACATCTACAAGGGCAAGGTGCAGCGCGTGATGCCCGGCATGCAGGCCGCCTTTGTCGACGTCGGCCTGGAGCGGGCCGCGTTCCTGCACGCCAACGACGTGGTACGCCCGGCTCCGGTCGCCAATGGCGATACCGAGAACACCTCCTTGCCGCTTTCGTCGGTTCCGATCGTCGAACTGCTGCGCGATGGCCAGGACATCGTGGTGCAGGTGGTCAAGGATCCGATCGGCAGCAAGGGCGCCCGCCTGACCACCCAGATCAGCATTCCGTCGCGCTACATGGTGCTGCTGCCGCAGTCCAAGGTGGTCGGGGTGTCGGCGCGCATCGAGGACGAAGCCGAGCGCGCCCGTCTGAAGGCGCTGGTCTCCGAGCTGTCGGCCCAGCATGGCGGCTACGGCTACATCGTGCGCACCAATGCCGAAGGCCAGCCGGCCGAAGCCATCGCCGAAGACGTGGCCTACCTGTCGCGGGTCTGGAACGTGGTCGAGCGCCGGGGGCGCGAAGCTCCCTCGTGCTCGGTGATCTACGAGGACCTGAGCCTGCCGCTGCGTTCGGTGCGCGACCTGATCCGCAAGGACGTGGACAAGGTGAAGGTGGACTCGAAGGAAACCTTCGCCCAGCTGCAGGCGTTCGTGGCCAAGTACATGCCGGTGCTGGCCGAGAAGCTGGAGCTGTACGGCGGTGACCGCCCGATCTTCGACATGTTCGGGGTCGAGGATGAGATCGGGCGCGCGCTGGACAAACAGGTGCCGCTGAAATCCGGCGGCTATCTGGTGATCGACCAGACCGAGGCGATGACCACCATCGACGTCAACACCGGCTCGTTCGTCGGCCAGCGCAACCTCGAAGAAACCGTGTTCCGGACCAATCTGGAGGCGGCCCAGGCAGTGGCGCGGCAGCTGCGCCTGCGCAATCTGGGCGGCATCATCATCATCGACTTCATCGACATGGATGATCCGGAACACCGCCGCCAGGTGCTGCGCACGCTGGAAAAGGCGCTGGCCCGCGACCACGCCAAGACCACCGTGTACGAGTTCTCGCCGCTGGGGCTGGTGGAGATGACCCGCAAGCGCACCGTGGAAAGCCTGGAGCGCCAGCTCTCCGAGCCGTGCCCGGAATGCAGCGGCCGCGGTTCGATCAAGACCGCCGAAACCGTGACCTACGAGATTTTCCGCGAGATCACCCGTGCGGTGCGCCAGTTCGATGCCGCACGCCTGCTGGTGATCGCCTCGCCCAAGGTGGTGGCGCGCATCACCGACGACGAGTCCACCGCGGTCGCTGAACTGGAAGAGTTTCTGGGCAAGAGCATCCGTTTCCAGGCCGACGAGCAGTACCTGCAGGAGCAGTTCGATGTGGTCCTGCTGTAAGCGCGCTGTGGCGCGTCGCGACGGTCGATGAACGCGCCGCCGCGCCTGCGACTGCGAAGGATCCGCCGTCTTGCTGCCTGTACCGTCGCCGTGGCCCTTGTCGTCGTGGCGCTGCTGGTGGGCACCCTCAGCCAGCTGCTGCCGTTGGCCGAGCGCCATCCGCAGCAGGTGGCCGACTGGCTGAGCAGCCGTGCCGGCCAGCCGGTCCGGTTTGAACACCTCACGACCGAGTGGACCCGCCGTGGTCCGCTGCTGCAGCTGGAGGGCCTGCGCATCGGCCCCGGCGACGGGCTCCATATCGGCCAGGCGCAGGTGCAGGTGGCCATGTATGCCGGCCTGCTGCCGGGTCGCTCGTTGACCGAGCTGCGCCTGCGCGGCCTGGATCTGACCCTGCAACGTGATGACGATGGCCGCTGGCGCGTGCGTGGGCTGCCCGATGCGCAGTCCGGCGATCCGCTCGATGCCCTGCGCCGCCTCGGCGAGCTGCAGGTGGAGCGCGGCAAGCTGCATGTACTGGCGCCGGCGCTGGGGCTGGACGCGCGCGTGCCGCGCATCGATCTGCGTCTGCGCGTCAACGGCGACCGCCTGCGGGTCGGTGTGCGGGCCTGGGCCGACGAGGCTGCTCCACCACTGGCCGCGGTGCTCGACGTCGACCGTCGCAAGGGAGATGGGCAGGCCTGGCTGGGTGCGGACCCGGTCGACCTGGCGCCGTGGTCGGCCCTGCTTGCGGCGGGCGGGTTGCGCCTGCAGCAGGGTCAGGGTGAACTCAGTGCCTGGGTGGATCTGCGTGATTTCCGCCCGGTGATGGTGACCACCGATTCGGATCTGCGTGCGCTGCGGCTGACTGGAGCGCCGCTCCCGCATGATGCCTCCCCTGCGGTGGAGCTGCAGCGGGTGCAGGTCCGGGCACGCTGGCGCTACAGTCGCGGGGGCTGGCGCGCCGAAGCGCCGCGTCTGCGCATCGCGATGGACGGCAGGGAGCAGGTGCTCGATGGACTGCTGCTCGGCGGCGGCCAGCATCTGGCCCTGTTGGGGGACAACGTCGAGGCCGGTGCCGCGTTGCGCGTGCTGGCGTTGAGCGACCGTATCGCAGCCGGCACACGCGACTGGTTGTTCCGCGCGCGGCCGCAGCTGCAGGTCAAGCGGTTGGAGCTCTACGGCGAGCGCGATGGGGCACTGCGTGCACGTGGCGAGCTGGCGCAGCTTTCGTTTGCCAGCGTCGACGGCGGCCCCGGACTGCAGGGCGTGGCCGGGCGCTTCGAGGGTGACGCGCAGGGTTTCATCCTGGACATGGACGCCCAGCGTGAGCTGCAGTTCAACTGGCCGGCGGGCTTTGGCGTGCGTCACGACGTGCATCTGGCCGGCCAGGTGGTGGGCTGGCGCGACGAGGCCGGTGGCTGGCGCATCGGCACACCAGCACTGCGCGTGCAGGGCACCGACTACGCCGCTGACGTGCGCGGCGGCATGTGGTTCCAGGGCAATGGCAGCGCCCCGTGGCTGCAGCTGGCGGCCCGGCTTGATGATGTGCCGATGACCGCTGCCAAGCGGTTCTGGATTCATTCAAAGATGAGCCAGGCCGCCACCGACTGGCTGGACATGGCACTGGTGGACGGCCATGTCCGCGGCGGCATCGGGCTGGTCACCGGTGATCTGGAGGATTGGCCGTTCGACAATCACGACGGCATCTTCCAGGCCAGTGGCCATATTGATGGCGGCAGCATCCGCTTCCAGAACGACTGGCCGGTGATGGACCAGGTCGATGCGGACATCGACTTCGTCGGGCCCGGTTTCCAGCTGCGCGGACGCGGCCAGCTGGCCGGCGTGGCGGTGGAAGGGCTGCAGGCCGGCATCGACAACTTCGCCCATGCGCCGCTGTATGTGCGCGCGCGCAGCAACAGTGACGCAGCGACGCTGCTGGCCATGCTCAAACGCAGTCCGTTGCACGAGGAGTACGCTGACACGCTGGACAACCTGGTGGCCAGCGGACCGGCAGCGGTGACCTTCGACCTGCTGCAGCCGCTGCATCACGATCAGCCGGGTCATCTGCAGGGCACAGTGGAACTCTCCGGTGCCAGGCTGGTCGAGAACCGCTACGCACTGGCGTTTGATGAGGTGCGTGGTTCGGCCCGGTATGGCAGTGGCGGCTTTGCGGCCGAGCAGCTGGCCGTGCGCCATCTCGGCCAGCCAGGTCTGCTGGACCTGCGCGCTGGCAGCTACGTGCGCGACCCGCAGCACGCTTTCGAGTCGCAGCTGCAGGCCACCATGGATGCCGGGCTGCTGCTCGACCGCGCGCCGGAGCTGGCATGGCTCAAGCCCTATATCAACGGCAGCTCGCGCTGGAACATCGGCGTCACCCTGCCCAAGGTGCCGGTCGGCACGACAGTGACCGCCGCGGCGACGGCACCGGCCGCGCAACTGCACCTGCATTCGGACCTGGTCGGCACCCGGCTTGACCTGCCCGCGCCGCTGGACAAGCCGGCCGGGGAGGCGCTGGCGACCTCGGTTGATGCGCCTCTGCCGATGGGCGCCGGGCGCATCGATGTGGCCTTCGGCGAGCGGCTGGCGCTCGCCGCGCGCAGTCAGGGCAACCAGACCGGCGTACAGGTCACGCTGGGCCGCTCGCGCGTGGACCGCGAGCCGCCGGCCAGTGGACTGGCCATCAATGGCCGCAGCGGTTCGCTGGATGCACTGGAATGGATCAGCCTGGCGCGGGGCGGCGACAGCGATGGCGATGACATGCCGCTGCGCTCGGTGGACGTGCAGGTGGCCCAGCTGCTGCTGGCCGGTGGCGTGTTCGAGAACACACGCCTGAACCTGCGACCCGGTCCGCAGCAGCTGCAGGTGAACCTGCAGGGGCCGTCGCTGGAAGGGCAGCTGCAGGTACCCAACGCCAGTGGCGGCACCATCAGCGGCAGTTTGAAGCGGGTGTACTGGCGTTCGCTGCCGGCCAAGGTCAAGGTGCCGGCCGACGGCGCCCTGATCCAGCTGCCCGACGCCGCGCCGACCGTTGCACGCGTGGAAGCGACCGCCGAGGATACCGATCCGGCCGCGGTGCCGCCGCTGTCGTTGGACGTGGCGGATCTGCAGTTCGGCAACATCAAGCTCGGCCAGGCGGTGCTGCGTACCCATCCGGTAGCGGGCGGGCTGAGCGTGGACCAGCTGACGTTCCGCTCACCGCACCAGGCCATCGACGTGCATGGGCGCTGGCTGGGGAAGGGCGCGGCCGCACGTACCGAGGTGACCGCGCAGGTACGCAGCGAGGACCTGGGCGCGTTGCTGGCCGATCTGGACCAGCCTGGCCAGCTGCGCGGTGGTCAGGGCCGGATCGACCTGCAGGCGGGCTGGCCGGGCGGTCCCTCCGATTTCCAGCTGGGCGATCTGCAGGGGCAGCTGCAGCTGCAGGCACGCAATGGCCAGCTGCTCGAACTCGAGCCCGGTGCCGGGCGCGTGCTCGGCCTGCTGAGCGTGGCCCAGCTGCCGCGGCGGCTGATGTTCGACTTCCGCGATTTCTTCTCCAAGGGCCTGGCCTTCAACCAGGTCGCTGGCAGTGTGCAGTTTGGACAGGGCTCGGCCACCACCGACGGCATCACCATCGAAGGCCCGGCGGCGGACATCCGCATTCGTGGTCGCACCGACCTGCGCGCGCAGCAGTTCGACCAGATCATCGACGTCAACCCACGCTCAGGCAACCTGCTGACCGTCGTAGGCGCGGTGGCCGGTGGTCCGGTGGGTGCTGCGCTGGGCGCGGCGACCAACGCGGTGCTGGCCAAGCCGCTCGGCGAGATCGGTGCCAAGACCTACCACGTCACCGGCCCCTGGAAAGAGCCCAAGGTCGAGGTGGCCGAGCGCCAGCCATCGGCGCCGCGCAAGTCTGCACCGGCCCGCTAGACGGCCACGGCCGAGGCCGCCCGCTGTTTTCCGTTCATCCGGCGCACCTTGCATGGCCGCGCCTCGCCCCAAGATCAGGACAATGACCGACAACGCACTGACGCTTGCCCACCACCGCCTGCTGCAGCCCGCAGGGCTCGATGCGGGAACCCTGGAACAGACCTTCGGCCATCTGCTTGGCCCGGGCATCGACTTTGGCGACCTGTATTTCCAGCACGCCCGCCGCGAAAGCTGGAGCGTGGAGGACGGCATCGTCAAGGATGGCGCCCACTCGATCGAGCAGGGTGTGGGCGTACGCGCCATGGCCGGAGAGAAGACCGGGTTTGCCTATTCCGATGACATCCAGCGCGACGCGCTTACCGCAGCGGCGCAGTCGGCGCGGGCGATCTCCCGCGAGGGCGGCGCACTGGCCGGAAAGTCGCTGGTGCGGGGTCACGGCCGCGCGCTGTACCCGGCCGTTGATCCGGTCGACAGCCTTGGCAACGAGGCCAAGGTCGAGGTGCTCAAGCGCCTGGACGCCTTCCTGCGCGCGGCAGACCCCCGCGTCAAGCAGGTCATGGTGGGTCTGTCCGGTGGCGTGGATACGGTGCTGATCGCGCGCAGCGACGGTGTGCTGGCAGCCGACATCCGGCCGCTGGTGCGGCTCAACGTGCAGGTCATCGTCGAGCAGGGTGGCCGCCGTGAGTCCGGATACGCCGGCGGCGGCGGCCGTTACGACTACGCCGAGCTGTTCGCCAGCGGGCGCCCCGAAGCCTTCGCCCGCGAAGCCCTGCGCCAGGCGCTGGTGAACCTTGAAGCGGTGTCGGCACCGGCCGGCGTGATGCCGGTGGTACTGGGACCTGGCTGGCCGGGCGTGCTGCTGCACGAAGCGGTGGGCCACGGGCTGGAAGGCGATTTCAACCGGAAGGGCACCAGCGTCTACGCGGGCCGCCTCGGCCAGCGGGTAGCCGCGCCCGGCGTGACCATCGTCGATGACGGCACGCTGGAGGGGCTGCGCGGTTCGCTGAACATCGACGACGAAGGGCAGCCCACCCAGTGCACGACGCTGATCGAGGACGGCATTCTGGTGGGCTACATGCAGGACAGCCTCAACGCGCGGCTGATGGGCATGACGCCGACCGGCAACGGTCGCCGCGAGTCCTTCGCGCACCTGACCATGCCGCGCATGACCAACACCTACATGCGCGCTGGGCAGCACGACCCGGAAGAAATGATCCGCTCGGTGAAAAAGGGGCTCTACGCGGTCAACTTCGGCGGCGGGCAGGTCGACATCACCAGCGGCAAGTACGTGTTCTCGGCGACCGAGGCCTACCTGATCGAAAACGGTCGCATCACCGCGCCGGTGAAGGGCGCCACGCTGATCGGCAACGGGCCGGAAACCATGCAGAAGGTGCGCATGATCGGCAACGACCTCGCACTGGATGCGGGCGTGGGTATCTGCGGCAAGGACGGGCAGAGCGTGCCGGTGGGCGTGGGTCAGCCCTCGCTGCTGATCGACGGACTGACCATCGGCGGCACGCAGGCCTGAACGTGCGGGTGATTGCGCCGCATGCCAGCGGCGGCCCGGCGGCCGCCGCGCACCGGACCTCAGTCCTGTTCGCTTTCCCCGTCGAGGTCGCTGGCCTCGTGGGCAGCGCTGATCAGCCCCAGCGCGGCGGGCAGCATCAGCGTGCGCAGCACCTGGAAGATCTCGCGGTAGGCACGCGGCGGTTTGTTCTTCGCCTTCTCGGCCTGTGCGTTGCGGACCAGCGTACGCAGCTGCTGGCGGTCGGCCTGCGGGTATTCGTCCAGCAGCGCGGCCAGCGCGGTATCACCCTGCTCAAGCAGACGCTCGCGCCAGTCCTCGGCCCGGTGCAGCATCGCCACCTCACGCCGCGAGGTATCGCTGTTGGCATCCAGCGCATCGCGGATCGCCTCCAGCGTAGCTTCGTCTTCCCGGCGCATGTGCTTGGCCAGGAAGGCGAGCTGGCGCTTGTGCGCGATGTGCGCGGTGATGCGCTTGCACTCGGCGATGTGCGGCAGCAGGTCTTCCGGAATCGGCAGGCGCGCCAGCTGTGCCGGGGTCAGCGACACCAGTTTCTCGCCAAGGGCCAGCACTTCCAGGGCTTCGCCGCGCTTCTGCTTGCGGCTCTTGTCAAGGAATTCACCGGTTTCTTCGTCGCGTCCGCGCATCGTCTGTTCCTACTTCAAGATATCGTCGCCCGGCGTCATGCCGGGCCCAACCTGTACAGGATAAAGCATTGAACGTGATCGCCCCTGAAGTGGCCGTTGAGGACAGCCGGGCCCAGCTGGACCGCCTTGAAGGTATTGCCCGCCAGCTGCTGGACACGGCACGCCGGCTTGGCGCCAGCCAGGCCGAGGTGGCCTGCAGCGAAGACCGCGGGCTGGACGTCAACGTGCGCATGGGCCAGGTGGAAACCGTCGAGTCCACGCGTGACCGTGGTATCGCGGTGACGGTCTACTTCGGCAAGCGCAAGGGCAGCGCCAGTACCGCCGACCTGCACCCGGCCAGCCTGGCTGCCACGGTGGAGCAGGCCTGTGCGATTGCCCGCCACACCGAGGACGATGCGGCCGCCGGTCTGGCCGATGCCGAACTGATGGCGACCGCGTTCCCGGACTTTGATGGATGGCACCCGTGGGCGCTGCAGGCCGAGCAGGCCATCGACCTGGCGCTGGCCTGCGAAGCGGCGGGGCGGGACAGCGACAGCCGCATCAGCAACTCCGACGGCGCCTCGGCCTCCACCGCGCAGAGCGTATCGGTGTACGCGAACTCACACGGGTTTGTCGGCCGCGAACGCGGCACCCATCATTCGATTGGCTGTGCATTGATCGCCGGCCAGGGCGATGGCATGCAGCGCGATGGCTGGTACAGCAGCGCACTGGCACGCGACGACCTGCAGGATGTAGCCAGCATCGGCCGGCGCGCGGCCGAGCGCACGGTGGCGCGCCTGCAGCCGCGTTCACTGGCCACGGCCAGCATGCCGGTCCTGTTTGCCCCGGAAGTGGCGCGCAGTCTGATCGGACATCTGTTGTCAGCGGTCTCCGGTGGCGCGCTGTACCGCCAGTCCAGCTTCCTGCTCGACAGCGTCGGCCAGCAGCTGTTCCCGCAGTGGATGCAGATCGACGAGCGCCCGCATCTGCGCCGCGGCCTGCGCTCGGCTGCCTTCGATGGTGATGGCGTGGCCACGCGTGAGTCGGCGCTGATCCGTGATGGCGTGCTGCAACGGTACCTGCTCGGTGCCTATTCGGCGCGCAAGCTCGGCCTGCAGAGCACCGGCAACGCCGGCGGCGTGCACAACCTGCAGGTGGCGGCAAGCGCGCCGGGGCTGGACCTGCACGGCATCGCCCGGCAGATGGGCCAGGGCCTGCTGGTCACCGAACTGATGGGGCAGGGCGTCAACGGCGTGACCGGCGACTACTCGCGCGGGGCCGGTGGGTTCCGGGTGGAGAATGGCGAGATCCAGCATCCGGTCGATGGCATCACCATCGCCGGCAACCTGCGCGAGATGTTCAACGCCATCGAGGCCGTTGGCGCGGACGTCGACCCGCGCTCGCACGTGCAGGTGGGTTCGATCCTGATCGGAAAAATGACGGTCGCTGGCGACGATTGATGACGCTTATGGCGTAATCTAGGCGGGTTGCGATGGTCTGCGGGGAGCAGGCCAGCATCGTCCCCCAGATAACGACAAGGAGCTTCACGATGAGCGAGTTCGACAACGCCACCCCGCCGGTCACCCCGGGCAGCACCGTCCCCAGTGACCAGCGCACCATGGCGCTGGCCGCCCATCTGCTGGGTATCTTCACCTGGGCCATTGGTGCGCTGGTGATCTGGCTGATCAGCAAGGACGACCCGAACAAGTCCTTCGTTACCGACCAGGCCAAGGAAGCGTTGAACTTCCAGATCACCATCGGCATCGCCATGCTGATCTGCGTGGTGCTGTCCGTTGTCATCATCGGTGCCCTGCTGGCTCCGCTGGTGGGCCTGTTCGGCCTGGTGTTCGCCATCGTTGCGGCGGTGAAGTCCAACAACGGCGAAGCCTACCGCTACCCGTTCGCACTGCGCCTGATCAAGTAATCCGGCGCGCTCGCGCGACGCAGAAACGCCCGGCCTGGCCGGGCGTTTTCTATTGCAAGGGAAAAGAGCAACAGCGACAGCGTGACGACCAACGGTCGTCACCTGCCAGCAGCAGTTGCCCCCTTCAAGATCAGTGGTGAAGATGTTCTGCCGTCAGCGCTGGCCCGCCCGTACAGTCTCCGAGGTGGGGCGGGTTGGTCTTGCGGGGGTGTGGGAGCCCTGGATGGGCGGACACAAGCCCCCAGGGATGGGTTCACGGCGTCCCCCGCAAGACCAACCTGCCCAACCGTCGCGCAGACCCCGCGGCGCTGGCCCGCCCGGCCGTCGGCCAGAGCTAGTGATCGCGCTCGACGGCCAGCCGTCCCAGCGCCCGCAGGCTGTCTGCCTCCTCGCCGTAGCCGGCCAGCGCCTGCTCCATCACCTGCACCAGTCCGGACAGTTCCGCCTTGGCGCCGTCCAGACCCAGCAGGGCCGGGAAGGTCGACTTGTCCTGTGCCTGGTCCTTGCCAGCGGTCTTGCCAAGCTGCTCGGAGCTGGCTTCCACGTCGAGGATGTCATCGCGCACCTGGAACGCCAGGCCCAGCGCATCGGCAAACCGGTCCAACCGTTGCAGGTCGTCTTCCTGCGCATGGCCACACAAGGCGCCCATGCGCACCGCCGCGCGGATCAGCGCGCCGGTTTTCAGTGCATGCATGCGCGTGAGCTCGTCCATCGACTGCAGCTTGCCGGTGGCATCGATATCCAGTGCCTGGCCACCGCACATGCCCGCCGCGCCGGCCGCCTGCGCCAGCGCCTGCAGGCAGCCCACGCGCAGCGTCGCGGCCACCGGCGCATCAGCCAACAGGCTGAAGGCACGTGCCTGCAGCGCGTCGCCAGCGAGGATCGCAGTGGCTTCGTCAAACGCCACATGCGTGGTCGGCTTGCCACGGCGCAGCGCATCATCGTCCATCGCCGGAAGATCATCGTGCACCAGCGAGTAGGCGTGAATCAGCTCCACCGCCATCGCCGGGGCATCGAGATCGTCGGCGCTCGCACCGAACACCTCGCCTGCGGCCATCACCAGCAGCGGCCGCATGCGCTTGCCGCCGCCGAGCACTGCATAACGCATGGCCTGATGCAGTCCCTGCGGCGCCTGTGCCGACGACGGCAGCGCCGCGTCCAGCCGCGCCTCGATACGTGCGCGCCAGTCGGCGAAGCGCACCTCAGCCGTCATGGCGGGGCGGATCGAAAGGCTCGGCCGTTTCCGGTTGTGCCGGATCGGTGAGCAGCTTCACCCGCAGCTCGGCCTGCTGCAGCGCCTGCTGGCACTGCCGGTACAGACCGACGCCGCGCTCGTAGGCGCTCAGCGAGGCTTCCAGGCTCAGCTCACCGGTTTCCATCTGCTCGACCAGCTGCTCCAACGATTCGAGGGAGTGCTCGAACTGGGCAACAGGCGAGGCGTTTTCAGGGGTTTTTTTAGCCATGTGGCAAGTGTGGACGGGCAACGCGCAGGGGTCAATTCACCAGCCGCCCGGCCGCCACTGCAGGCGCGCGCCCTGCTGCTCCAGCCAGTCCTGGAGCGGCGCGGCCAGCAGCACGTCGGCAGCGGCAAGCAGGGTCTGCCCGGCAAACAACAACGGCAACTGCGCGCGCCGCCAAGGCGCCAGATGCTCGCGCTGCAGGCAGTCCTTCAGCGCGTGCGAGTGCGCGCGGCCGCGCAGGGTGATCCGCTCACCACCGCGGCGTGCGCGCACCTGCACCGGCTCGGGCAGCGCGTGCGCGCCGATCAGGGCGAGCTGCCCGCCGTCGGGCAGAACCAGCGGCGCGCGGCCGTCCCACGGCGCCTGCCAGTGCGCGGGCAGCTGCGGCAAGGCGGCGGGCAACAGGTAGAGGTGGTCCCGCCACTGGCGCACCGACTGGTCCTCCCAGCGCGCCTGCCAGCCGCGGTCGACCGGGGTGTGCTGCAGATCGTGCTGCAACTGGTCCAGCGCGCGTGCCGGCAGCGCCGCAGCCCCGTGCTGACGTACCCAGCGGCGCAGCACGCGCGCTGCGCGCGAAGGCGGCAGCTGGCGCAGCAGCGCTGCCGACAGCACGCGCGGGGCAACCTCCAGGTGCTCCAGCAGCTCGGCGTCCTCTGCATCCAGCAGTTGTCGGGTCTGCGCGCAGTGCGCGGCGCTGCCGGCCAGCGCCGCGGCTGCGTGCGGCCAACGCTGGCGCAGCAGCGGCAGCACCTGCAGGCGCAGGAAGTTGCGGTCCGCCTCATCGCACGCATTGCTGGGGTCTTCGATCCACTGCAGCTGGTGCTGCACCGCGTAGGCGAGGATCTGCGCGCGGTCCAGCGGCAGCAGGGGCCGCCACAGTGGGCTGGCGCCCAGCAGGGTGTGTTCCTGCATCGCTGCCAGTCCATCGATGCCCGAGCCACGCAAGGCGTGCAGCAGGAAGGTCTCGGCCTGGTCATCGCGGTGCTGGGCCAGCACCAGCTGTTCGCCCGCGCGCAGCTCGGCGGCGAATGCCGCGCGCCGTGCCTGTCGTGCCGCGCCTTCGAGGCCGAGCCCTGCCTGGCGGTCCACCGTCACCCGGTGCACCGCCAGCGTGATGCCACGCTGATGGCACTGCTGCTGGCAGTGCAGGGCCCAGTCGTCTGCCGCCGGCTGCAGGCCATGATGCACATGCACCGCGCGCAGGCGCGTGCCGCTGGCCTGGGCCGCCTGCCACAGCCAGTGCAGCAGGACCGTCGAGTCCAGTCCGCCGCTGTAACCCACCAGCAGCGGCGCATCGGGCAGGACCGGATGAGGGAGTGAGGACACAGTGCGGTTACCACGCGACGAAAAGTGCCCCAGTATCGCTGCAAACAGCCGATACGACAGTGGCCGCGCAGGGCGGCCACTGTCGGTCAACCGGGCGCAGGTGTTACTTCGCGCTGCGCTCGAACGCCTTCGGTGCGGGCAGCTCCACCGGCACGCCCTGCGCGTCGCAGCCGCCGGCCTGGCACAGGCGCTCGCGCAGGCGCGGGGTGGCCTGCACGATCATGTGGTAGATGGTGTTCTGTTCCAGCGTGCCGCGGATGGCGCTGCTGCCCGGGCCACGTGCCCAGATGCCGACATCTTCGCCACCGTGCGATTCGCTCTTGGCCGGCACCAGTGCTTCCTGCATGTAGTCCGGATGCTCGGTGTCCACCTCGCTCAGCTGGGGGCGACCGTGGCGCGGCTCGAAGCTGCTCGGGTTGTGCGGGTAACGCTTGGGACCTTCGGCCTGCTGGTTGCTGGCGCCGGTGTAGCCGGGGCCGTTGGCATAGCTCAGCGTGGTGTAAGGCTGGCCCAGACCGTCCAGCGCCAGGTCCAGCTTGCCGGTCCCGTCTTCGCCGCCCTTGTCCTTGACCTTGCCCAGGATGGGGTTGCCGCGGGCCGGATAGCCGACAAAGTTCAGCGTATGCGAGTGGTCGGCGGTGACGATGATCAGCGTGTCCTCGGCCGAGGTCGCCTCAGCCGCTGCGCGCACGGCATCGGACAGTGCCACCGTATCGCTCAATGCACGGTAGGCGTTGCCGCTGTGGTTGGCGTGATCGATGCGCGCGCCTTCCACCATCAGCACGTAGCCGTTGCCATCGCGGGACAGGTTGGCGATGGCCGCACGGGTCAGCTCGGCCAGGCTGGGCTCACCGCCACGGTCCTGGCTGCGATCGTGCTCGTACTGCATGTGGTCCGGCTCGAACAGACCCAGGATCTGCGGTGCGTTGGCCGCCTGACGCAGCTGTTCGGCGTTCCACACGTAGGCACCCTGCGGATGTGCCTGCTTCCACTCGGTGACCAGGTTGCGCCCGTCCAGGCGCTGGCCGACCTTGTCGTCATACTCGGGATCGCGCTCGTCGACCGGGGTGAACTCGCCCCGGCCGCCGCCCAGCGCCACCTGAGGGCCGCGCCCGAAGCGGGCGGTGCTCAGCAGCTGCTGGGCGATGTCCTTGCAGCCGGCCGCCTTCGCTTCCTCGGGCACATCGGTGTCGTTTTCCCAGTTGCGCTCCGGCGAATGCGCGTACGTAGCCGCCGGCGTGGCATGGGTCAGGCGCGCGGTGGACACGATGCCGGTGGCCATGCCGGCACTGTCAGCCAGCTGCAGCCAGGTCAGCAGCCCCTTGTCCAGGCTGTCGGCGCAGTCGTGGCGACTGCCGGCGCTGACACCGATGGCGCCCATGTGAGTCTTCACGCCGGTCGTGATGGCGGTCATGGTCCCGGCCGAGTCCGGCGTCTGCGAGTCGACGTTGTAGGTCTTGCTGAACGCAGTGGCCGGGAAGCGTTCCCAGGACAGCAGGTTCTCTTCACCCGGGTTGCCATTGCGCTGGCCCTCGAAGATGCGGGCAGCGGCCACGGTGGTCAGGCTCATGCCATCGCCGAGGAACAGGATGACGTTCCTGGCCTTGCCGGACATCGCCCCGTGCGCGGCCGCGGTGGCCGCGCCGCTGCGGTACCACCACTGGGGCGTCTCACCCTCCGGGTGAGTCACCGGGTCGACGTTGACATTAAGCCCGACCGGAGCGGGGGCAGGGGAGGTACTGGCGCAGGCGCCCAGCAGCAGGGTTGCTGCGCAGGCGGACAACAGGGACACGGAACGGCTCATGGACGCGGGCAGCTCACAAAGCAAAACGGGCATTCATTATGCCTGCCCCTGCAATGCACGCCGATGACACGCTGATTTTCCCTGCACATCTCGTCGGCGGCTGCCGCATCGGATATCGTGCGGTCCTCCCCCTGTATCACATGTTGGATCCCCTATGAAGCTGGTCTCTGCCTGGCTGCGCATCCCGTTCTGGCAACGCGTGGTCGGTGGCTTCGTACTTGGTGCCCTGGCCGGCTGGCTGCTGGGCCCTGCCGCGGAAACGTGGTTCGGGCCGCTCGGCGACCTCTACGTCACCCTGATCAAGATGATCGCGGTGCCGCTGGTGTTCTTCGCGGTCATCAATGCCATCTCCTCGCTGCACGGACAGAAGTCGGTGGCCGCCCTCAGTGGCCGCACCTTCCTGTGGTTCGTGGTCACTGCGGCGCTGGCGGTCTGCGTCGGTCTGGGCGTCGGCACGGTGATGCAGCCCGGCAGCGGCGGCCTGCAGCTGAGCATGGCCCACGATTACGTGCCGCGCGAAGTGCCCAGCGTGGTCCAGGTGCTGCTCGATGTCGTGCCGTCGAATGTGTTCTATGCGCTGTCGGGCATCGGCACCCGGGTCAACGAGGCGGGCGAGACCGTGCTGGCGGCGGGCCGTGGTTCGATCCTGCCGGTGATCTTCTTTGCCGGACTGGTCGGCTTTGCCATCGTCAAGCTCGGTGAGAAGGTCACCCAGGCACGGCAGCTGGTGGGCCAGATGAGCGAGATCATGATCCAGGTGACCCGCTTCGTGCTGGAAGTCACCCCGATCGGTACCTTCGGCCTGATTGCCGGACTGGTCGGCAGTTACGGGTTCGAGAAGCTGCTGCCGCTGGGCAATTTCGTACTTGCCCTGTACGTGGCCTGCGCGCTGCACATCGTGGTGGTCTACAGCGCGTTGCTGCTCTCCCACGGCCTCAACCCACTCAAATTCTTCCGCGGTGCCGCCCCGGGCATGCAGGTGGCCTTCGTCAGCTCCTCAAGCTTTGCCGCGATGCCGGTGGCGCTGCGTTCGATCACCCACAACCTGGGCGTCAACAAGGATTACGGCTCGTTCGCCGTGCCGCTCGGCGCGAGCATCAAGATGGACGGCTGCGGCGCCATCTACCCGGCGTTGTGCGCGGTGTTCATTTCGCAGTACAGCGGCGTACCGATGAGCCCCGAGCAGTACGTGGTGGTGCTGATCGCCTCGGTGCTGGGCAGCTTCGGCACCGCTGGCGTGCCGGGCACAGCCGTGATCATGGCCACCGTGGTGCTGAGTGCGGCCAACCTGCCGCTGGAGACCATCGGGTACCTGTACGCGATCGACCGCGTGCTGGACATGATGCGCACGATGACCAACGTCACCGGCCAGATGCTGGTGCCGGTGCTGGTGGCCAAGGAAACCGGCCTGCTGGACCAGCAGGTGTATGACAGCGCGACCGGCAATGTCGGCGTGGACGACCCCGACCCGCAGAGGTAGTGCCGGGCTCTGCCCGGCAATCGGTCATCAGAAGCGTGACGACCAACGGTCGTCACCTACCAGGGCGCCGCCAAAAAAAACCGCTGCAGGGCAGCGGTTTTCTCGTGATCCTGATCGACGCACTTACAGGTCGACGCGGCGGGCCTGCATGAACTTGTTGCCCCAATATCCGGTCAGCAGGGTGTCCACACGGACGTCCTTGCCAGTGCTCGGCGCATGCAGGAAGCGGCCCTCGCCGACATAGATGCCAACGTGATCGACGCGGCCCTTGCGACCGAAGAACACCAGATCACCCGCAGCGAGCGAGTTGCGATCCTGGATCAGCTCGTTGCTGCGGTCGCTGGCCATTTCGCGCGACACGCGCGGCAGTTCAATGCCCAAGGCGGTGCGGAACACATAGCCGACCAGACCACTGCAATCGAACCCGCTGTCCGGCGTGCTGCCGCCCCAGCGATAGGGGGTGCCGAGCAGGGTCATCGCGCGTCGCAGCAGCGACTGGACCTTGCCGTTGTCGGCCTCGGTCAGGGTGACCGTGCCTTGGGTGCTGGCATCGTAATTGGCGAGCAGGCGGCTCAGATCACCGGCCACCATGGCCGAACGGTCCATCAGCGGAATGGTGTCGCTGGCGGCCAGGTGCGGAAGCAGGGCGGCCAAGGTGGCGCTGGCGGCGGCATCGGCGCGGCTGCGCGGTGCGGCGGCGGCAGGCGCTGCAACGGTGGCGGCAGTGCTGGCGACAACGTCACCGGACGCGGTGGCCGGTGCGTTCTGGGCCCAGACCGAGGTGCTGGCAAAGCTTAGTGCAAGAGAGAGCAGAAGCGGTCGCGAAGTACGCTTGCGTCGCTGGGGTGAGGCAGTCTGGCCTTCATGCATCGATTCGTCGGTCGTCACGCGGCGGTCACAGGTCAAAAAGCGATGGGCCATGATGCACGCCAAAAGCGCACGGTTGGTACAAATTCCGTTAAATATTCGTTTATCGCAGCGTGATGCGCGTCACGGTTTTTGATATTTCGCCAATTCAGCTTAGTGGAGGACGCGTTTGGCCCCGGTGTAGTGGTCTTTCCAGTAGGGGCCACCGAGTGAGTCGAGCCTGACGGTACCGCCGGTACTGGGGGCATGAACGAAGCGGCCTTCACCCACGTAGATGCCAACATGGGTGACATTGCCGCGGCTGCCGAAAAACACCAGGTCGCCGGTGGCCAGCCGCTGCGGGTCGATCCTCGGGCCCTGCACCGCAGCAAGCTCGCGCGAGGTCCGTGGCAGGCGCAGGTCGAGCATCTCCTGATACACATAGGTCACCAGGCCGCTGCAGTCGAAGCCCGAGTCCGGCGTATTGCCACCGAATCGATAGGGTGTGCCAACCAGGCTGATGGCCCGCATCAGCACGGAGTTGGCGGCCTGCGGATTGGCCGGACTGACCGCAGGCCAGTGCGTAGCTGCTGCTGCGGGGGGCGCCACCGGCGGCGCTGCCCGGGTGGTCCTGCCACCACCACAGGCGCTGACCACGCAGACCATCAGGACGGCCAGCACAGGGCTGGCCGCACGGGGAAGCATCAGGGAAACTGGCGTGAGGGGCATGATCTCCGGATAATGCGCCACCTTGGGAAGGCCGACATCATGGCTGTGTCCCCGCCGGGCGACAACCCGCCCCAACCCCCTGCACGCGTGCAGACCCAGACAGAGTTGCGCATGAAGATCGAAAAAGACCGCGTTGTCCGTTTCCACTACACCGTCGCCGAAGCCGGCCAGGAGCCGATCGAATCCTCCAAGGACCGTGGCGAGCCGCTGGCCATCCTGATCGGCCACGGCAACATCATCCCCGGCCTTGAGAACGCGATGATGGACAAGGAAGCCGGCGCCACCTTCAGCGTGGACGTGGCTTCGGCCGATGCTTACGGCGAGCGCCGCGACGGCCTGAGCCAGCGCGTGCCGAAGAAGCACTTCGGCAACACCAAGCTGGCACCGGGCCAGCAGGTCGTGCTGCAGACCAATTTCGGCCCGCGTGCGGTGACCGTGCAGAAGGTCGGCATGAGCGTGGTCGACGTCGACCTGAACCACCCGATGGCCGGCAAGGACCTGCACTTCGACGTGGAAATCATCGAAGTGCGCGAAGCCAAGCAGGAAGAGATCGACCACGGTCACGTGCACGGTGACGGCGGTCACCAGCACTGAGTGAATGCAGAAACGGCCCGCTTCGGCGGGCCGTTTTTTTGCCCGCCGTCTCGCCTTTGCTTTTGAACGTCTGTTTTCCTGAAACGCATCCGGCCGTCCATGAAACCGTCGGCGGCCGGGCGGGCAAGGCGTGCGGGGGACGCCGTGAACCCATCCATGGGGGCTTGTGTCCGCCCATCCCGGGCTCCCACACCCCCGCACGCCTTGCCCGCCCGGCAGCCGACGAGTCGTTCGTCCGCCAAAAGCCCGCCGCAAGGACCATGGCCGCTGGCAGCCATCGTCCGCTGGTGGATAATGACCGCCCCTGTCGCTGGAAACCCCGTGACCTTCGCTTCCACCTCCCTGCTGCCGCTGGCAGCCAGCGACCGCATCACCGTGATGGACGTGCTGCGCGGCGCGGCCCTGCTGGGCATCCTGCTGATGAACATCGAGGCCTACACCGGCCCGCTGGACCTGTCCTTCACCGGCATCGACCCGCGCTGGCAGGGTCTGGATTACGCCGCTGACGCGCTGGTGTATGTGTTGGTGCAGGGCAAGTTCTTCCTGCTTTTCTCGCTGCTGTTCGGCGCCGGCTTTGCGGTGATGAGCGAACGCGCCGAGCGCGCCGGGCGCGCCTTCGTGCCCCTGTACCTGCGCCGCAGCCTGGGCCTGCTGGTGATCGGGCTGGCGCACGCGTTGCTGGTGTGGTCCGGCGACATCCTGCTGCCCTATGCGCTGCTCTCGTTTCTGCTGCTGGCCTTCCGCCGGTTTCCGCTCAGCGCGCTGCCGGTGGCGGCGGTACTGGTGTACGGCGTGGCGATCGGCCTGAGCGTGCTGTTTTCGCTGCTGGTGATGCTTGCAGCAGGGCATCCCGGTGTGTTGGACAGCACCGCGAGCATGGCTGCTGCGCAGCAGGCCATCGAAGCACAACGGCAGGCGTTCGGGCACGGCAGCTGGTTGCAGGCATGCGCGCAGCGCTGGGCCGACCTGCAGCGGCTGCCCGGCGGCATGCTGATCACCGGCCCGGAAATTTTCGGCATGTTCCTGCTCGGCAGCTGGTTTGCGCGCAGCGGTGCACTGGCCCAGCCGGAGCGCTTTGCCGGACTGTACCGCGCCCTGCGTTGGGGGGCGCTGCCTGCAGGAGTGGTGATGATGGCCGGTAGTGCGCTGTGGGTCCCGTACATGGCCCCGGGCCAGTTCCTGCCGGCCACCGGAGTGGCCTATGCACTGGGAGCGCTGGCCAGCCTGCTGATGTGCCTGGGGTATCTGGCCTGGATCGTGCGCGCGCGCAGCGCATTGGCGTGGCTCGCTGCGCCCGGGCGCATGGCGCTGAGCAACTATCTGCTGCAGTCGCTGGTATGCACGGGCCTGTTCTACGGCTATGGCCTTGGTTTCTTCGAGCAGATGCCGCGGCTGTGGCAGCTGCCCTTTGCGGTGCTGCTGTTTGCAGGCCAGGTGGTGCTGAGTCATCTGTGGCTGGCCCGCTTCCGCTTCGGCCCGGTCGAGTGGCTCTGGCGGGGACTTACCTACCTGGCGCTGCCGCCACTGCGCCGCTGATCAGGGGCGGCAGCGTCGGCCACCGCGTGCTCACCTGCCGCAGCGCAGCCAGCATGGCATGCTGTGCACTGATGAACGTACGGGTGCACCATGGCAACGGGCAACAATCATGATTACGACCTGATCGTGCTGGGCGGTGGCTCCGGCGGACTGGCCGCGGCCCTGCGCGCAACGCAGTACGGGCGCCGCGTGGCCATGCTCGAGCCGGGCGAACTGGGCGGGACCTGCGTCAATGTCGGTTGTGTGCCGAAGAAGGCGATGTGGCTGGCCTCTGATCTGGCTACACGCGTTGAACTGGCCCATGCAATGGGCTTCGAGGTGGCGGCGCGGGCGAAGGTGTCCTGGCAGGAACTGGTGGTACGCCGCCAGGCCTACGTGGAGAACATCCACCGCATCTACCGCACGCGCCTGGACGAACACGGCGTGGTGCGTGTGCCGCGACGCGGCCGCCTGCTGGACGCGCATACCGTCGAGTGCAGCGACGGCGTGCGGATCAGCGGCGAACACATCCTGCTCGCCACCGGCGCCCACCCGCAGCGGCCGGACATTCCCGGTGCCGAGCTGGGTCTGGTCTCCGATGATTTCTTCGCTCTGCGCCACGCGCCGGAAGAGGTCGCCATCGTTGGCGGCGGCTACATCGCGGTCGAGCTGGCGGGTCTGCTGCAGTCGCTGGGCAGCCGGGTAAGCCTGCTGGTACGCGGTCAGCGTCTGCTGGACCGGTTCGACGGTGAGCTGGCCGATCAGCTCGCGCAGAACCTGATCCAGCAGGGTGTACGTATCCACTTTGGTTACCGCCTGCGCGAGCTGAAGCGTGATGGCGACGGCCAGCGCGTGCGCGCCTATGGCCATGACGGCCCGACCGACAGCGTGTTCGATGCGCTGTTCTTCGCCACCGGCCGTCGCGGCAACTCCGCCGACCTTGGCCTGGAAGCATTGGGCGTGGAGGTCGGCGAGCGCGGCGAGGTCGTGGTGGATGCATGGCAGACCACGTCCGTCCCCAACGTGTACGCGGTGGGCGACGTCGCCGGCAAGGTCGGCCTGACCCCGGTGGCGATCGCAGCGGCGCGTCGCCTGATGGACCGGCTGTTTGGTGGGCAGCCCGCGGCGAAGATGGAGTACGACACGGTCCCCAGCGTGGTGTTCTCGCATCCGCCACTGGGCTATGTCGGCCTGAGCGAAGAACAGGCGCGGCAATGCCACGAGCAGGTAAGCGTCTATCGCAGCAGCTTCCGCCCGATGCTGCAGGTACTGGCCGGCAGCAACCAGCGCAGCCTGTTCAAGCTGGTGTGTGCCGGCCCGGACGAGCGCGTGGTCGGTGTGCATCTGCTGGGCGAGGCCGCCGACGAGATTCTGCAGGGGTTTGCCGTCGCGGTGAAAATGGGCGCCACCAAGGCGCAGTTTGATGCGACCGTGGCCATCCATCCGACCTCGGCCGAGGAAGTGGTGCTGATGCGCTAGGTGCGGCGCCGCACGCGCGTGCGACAATGGCAGCCTGCCCCCTGTTGAAGGCCGCCCTGCGCGGCCTGCCTGTCGTCGCCCATGTCCACGTCTGCATCCCCGCGCCCGGCCACCGCCTCCTCACGGCTTGCACTGGGCGGTGTCGGCCTGGCGGCGGTCGGTGCGGTGGCCGCCTCGGGCAAAGCCATCATCGTCAAGCTCGGGCTGCGCCACGGCGTGGATGCCACCACGTTGCTGGCCCTGCGCATGGCCATGGCGATGCCGCTGTTCCTGCTGCTGGCATGGTGGTCCTCGCGCCGCGCCACCCGCTTGTCCTGGCATGACCGCGCGCGCGTGGCATGGCTGGGCTTCACCGGCTACTACCTGTCCAGCTGGCTGGATTTCCAGGGCCTGCAGTACATCAGCGTGACCCTGGAACGGCTGATTCTCTATCTCAACCCGACCCTGGTGCTGCTGATCAACGTGCTGCTGGCGCGCCAGCGGCCCGGGCGCTGGCAGGTGGCGGCGCTGGGCCTGAGCTACCTTGGCGTGCTGCTGGCCTTCGGCCACGATCTGCAGCGCGAGGGCGGGCGGATCGTGCTGGGCAGTGCGCTGGTGCTCGGCAGTGCGCTCAGTTATGCGCTGTATCTGTATGGCAGCGGGCGAGTGGTCGCGCGGGTGGGAGCGGTGCGCCTGACCGCGCAGGCCAGCTGCGTGGCGTGTGTGCTGGTCCTGCTGCATTTTTCCCTGACCCATCCGTTGCCGCTGCTGTGGCAGGCGCCGGCCCCGGTGCACTGGCTGTCGCTGGTCAATGCGCTGGTGTGCACGGTGCTGCCGGTGCTGGCCATCATGCTGGCAGTCAAGCGCATCGGCTCGTCGCTGGCCGCCCAGGTCGGTATGCTCGGGCCGGTCTCCACCATCGTGATGAGTCTATGGCTGCTGGACGAACCCATGGGACCGGCGCAGGTCGCCGGCACCGTTCTGGTACTGATCGGCGTGCTGCTGGTGACCCGGCTGCGGCGCTGAACAGCGAACAGGCGCGCCAGGCCATCCTGGGGGTGATCCGGGCCATTCCGGCCGGGCAGGTCATGGGCTATGGCGAGGTGGCCCTGCATGCCGGGCTGCCCGGACGCGCCCGCATGACGGCGCAGGTGCTGGGGCGCAACGACGACCCGGACCTGCCTTGGCATCGGGTGCTGCGCGCCGACGGGCGGATTGCCATGCCGGAAGGATCGGCGGGATGGCATGCGCAGTGCCAGCGGCTGCGCAGCGAAGGGGTGGTGGTCGAGAACGGACGGGTACGCCGCGTGCGGGCCGACCCCATGCAGGCATTGGATGCGGCCGTGTGGGGTCCGACATTGCCAGGCGGCGGTCGCAGGCCGGGTTGAACGCACGCGCGCACCGACCCGGTGCTGACGGGCGGACGCTATATGATGGTGGCTGATCCAAAGGATGCGCCCATGTTCCCCCGACTGCCCCCCGTCACCAAAGCGCTGTTGATCATCAACGCCGTGCTGTTCCTGCTGCAGCAGCCGTTCCTGCTCGGCGACCGTTTCTTCGCACCGTTCATGCTGCAGCCGCTGCAGGATGATTTTGGCATGGTCTCCGTCGGCGGCGGGTTCCAGATCTGGCAGCTGCTCACCTACGGCTTCCTGCACGGCAGCTTCGGCCATCTGTTCTTCAACATGCTGGCGGTCTTCATGTTCGGCGCCGCGCTGGAGCAGACCTGGGGTGAGAAGCGTTTTCTCACCTACTACCTGGTCTGCGTGGTCGGCGCCGGCCTGTGCCAGCTGCTGGTCGGTTCGCTGCTGCAGAACCCGGCCACGGTGCTGGGCGCGTCCGGCGGTGTGTTCGGCCTGCTGCTGGCCTACGGCATGCTGTTTCCCAACCAGCGCGTGATGCTGCTGTTCCCGCCCATCCCGATGAAGGCGCGTACCTTCGTGATCCTGTTCGGCGTTGGTGAGCTGGTGCTGGGTGCCACGGGCTGGCAGCCGGGCGTTGCCCACTTCGCCCACCTTGGCGGCATGCTGTTCGGATGGCTGCTGATCCGGTACTGGCGTGGGCAGCCGCCGTTCGGACGCGGCGGCCCACGCGGCCCGCGCAAGCGTCCCAACCACCTGCGCGGGGTCTAGCGGTATCAGTCAAGGCGGCAGCAATGTGTCAGGGAATATTCATTCGTGTCGCACGTGGCGGTGCTCGATGCGCCTGACTGACGGGCGTGTCGCCACGTGCACGAATTACCGCGACGGCGGCGTGCCGGGCCCGTCAGCGTCGGCACGCTTCTGCCCTGGGTTACATGACGTGTTTGGGATGCGTTCAATAAAGGTATTTTGATCAAAGGGTTACCTGTGAGTGTCGGTTTTGTCGCTCGCCGGGAGGGGTGCTTAACCTCCCGGTCGTGACGCACGGTGCTGCCTGGGCAGCAACGGAGCGCCACACCCCCGACCACTCCTGAGAGGTAGTCCCCATGACCCATCGCGTGCAGGCCACGGGCCTGAAGCGTTCCGCTTTGACCGCTGTTCTGGTTTCCATGATCGGTGCCGCCGCCGCGCAGAGCACCACCGGCTCGCTGTACGGCACTGCCCCCGTGGCACCGGGCACCCTGGTGGTCGTGGAAAGCGATACCGGCCTGCGCCGGTCCACGGCGGTGGACGAGAAGGGGCGCTATCTGCTCGGCGCGCTGCCGGTGGGCCGCTACACCATTTCACTGCAGCGCGATGGCGTGGTGACCGAGCGACGCGACAACGTGCAGCTGCGCGTGGGCGCAGGCACCGAGGTTTCGTTCAGCAGCCGCAGCAGTGCCGATGCCACCACGCTCGGCACGGTCACGGTCACCGCCGCCAACGTGCCCAGGATCGATGTGACCAACACGGTATCGCGCTCGGTCATCACCTCTGAACAGCTCGATACGCTGCCGCTGGGTCGTAGTGCCGAGTCCATCGCGCTGCTGGCGCCGGGTGTGGTGGCCGGCAGCGGTGAGTTTGCAAACGGCTCGCGCAGCGTGGTGTCTTTCGGTGGCGCCAGCGTGACCGAGAACGCGTACTACCTCAATGGATTCAACGCCAGCAACCCGCTGAGCAATCTCGGCGGCGTCGGTCTGCCGTACGGGGCGATCGACCAGCAGGAGACCTTCACCGGCGGGTACAGTGCCCGCTATGGGCGCTCCACGGGCGGTGTGATCAACCAGCTCGGCAAGCGCGGCACCAATACCTGGCATTTCGGCGCGCAGGCAACCTGGTCGCCCGCGGCGCTGGCCTGGACGCCACGCAACGTACGCTACCCCGCCGGCACGCTGCCGCCGGGTCATGAGTACACCGATGCCGACCTGCCGGGCACGTTGTACCGCTACCGTGACGACGACAAGGCAACCCGCACCACGCAGAGCGCCTATGTGAGCGGGCCACTGGTCGAAGACCGCCTGTTCGTGCATCTGGCGGCCGAACAGGAGCGGATCGAGGGGGTGTCCACCGCCACAGCGGAAAGCGCGCAGCAGGTGCGCAACCATTATTCGATCACCCTGCCCAAGGTCTACGCCAAGGTCGACTGGAACATCACCGACGACCACACCCTGGAGTACACGCGTCTGCAGAACACCGACCGCCAGGGGGGATACTACCGCGCATTCGACTATGAAACGCTGGCCGAGGGCGGGCGCACCGGCACCTTTGCCGACACCACCAAACTCAAGAACAGCTTCGACATTCTCGGTTACCACGGTTACCTCAGCGATGACCTCAGCCTGAGTGCCGTCTGGGGGCGCAGCCGCGAGCGCAATCTGCGCTACAACCCGCGTGACTCGCTCAATCCCTACCTCAGTGGCGCCGGCAACCAGGACCCGGCGATCACCGGCGGCACGCCCATCCGCAATGATCAGCCGGCCTCGTCAAGCAAGGCGCCCGATGCCGGCAGCATCACCCGCGGCCTGCGTGTGGACCTGCAGTACCGGTTGGGCGACCACGAGCTGACCGCCGGCATCGACAACATGGTCTACCAGGCACACAACGAAGGACAGGCGATGAGCGGTCCCGGCCATGCATGGATCTATTCACGCATCGCCCCGGACCAGTCGCCGAACGCGGCGTTCGGCATCGCGCCGCCGGGCGGGCAGGGCTACTTCGTGCAGAAGTACATCTTCTCCACCACTACCAGCATGTCCGTCAGCCAGAAGGCTTACTACCTCGAGGACCGCTGGCAGGTCAGCCCCGACTGGCTGCTGACCCTGGGTCTGCGCAACGACCGCTTCACCAACTACAACAGCGCTGCGGTGGCCTATGTGGAGAGTGGCAACCAGTGGGCGCCGCGGCTCGGCGCGAGCTGGGATGTGCACGGCGACGCCTCGCTGAAGCTGTTCGCCAACCTGGGCCGCTATTACCTGGCGCTGCCCAACAGCGTGGCCATCCGCGGTGCATCGGCCTCCACGTTCACGCGCGAATACTTCACCTACACCGGCATCGATGCCAATGGGGTGCCCACCGGTCTGGGCGCGCTGGGCCCCGGCCCGGTGTCGAGCAACAACGAGTACGGTCAGACGCCGGACCCGCGCTCGGTGGCCCCCAGCGACCTGGCCTCGCAGTTCCAGGACGAGCTGATCCTCGGCTTCGAGAAGACCCTGGGCACGCAGTGGAACGCGGGCGCCAAGCTGACCCTGCGCCGCCTGCAGAGCGCCATCGACGACACCTGCGATGCCGCGCGGTTTGTCGAGAAGCTGCAGGCCAGCGGTGTTGATCCCTCCGCTGTGGACATCCCCGGATGCGTGATCTTCAATCCCGGGCGCACCAACACGTTCCAGCTCAGGCACAGCGATGGTTCGGGCTATACGCCGGTGCGGATGAGCGCATCCGACTGGGGCTTTGCGGGCAGGAAGGCCAAGCGCGACTATGTGGGTGTGGACCTGTTCGTCGAGCATCCGATGCAGGCGCGGTGGTACGGGCGGCTTGACTACACGTGGTCGCGCAGCTTCGGTAACACCGAAGGCCAGGTGAAGTCGGACATCGGGCAGAGCGATGTTTCCAAGACGCAGGACTGGGACGCGGTGTCGCTGATGGAATACGCCGGTGGCTACCTGGCCAATGACCGGCGGCACCAGCTCAAGGCCTACGGCGCCTGGCAGATCACCCCGGAGTGGATGGCGTCGGCGACGCTGCGGGTGATGTCCGGGATGCCAAGAAGCTGCCTGGGCTACTACGGCAGCGACGAGAGCGACCCGCTGGGCTACGGTTCGTCGTACCACTTCTGCAATGGGCAGCCGTCACGCCCGGGTGATGCGGGGCGGCAGCCATGGACCGCGCGGCTGGATCTGGGCGCGATGTACCGGCCTGCCTTTGCCGCGCACCGGCTGGGGCTGGCGGTGGATGTGTTCAACGTGTTCAACCAGCGGCGTGTACTGCAGTCCGAAGCCGAGTACCAGAGTGGGCCGTACACGGTGTCCAACACCTACGGCATCGGCACCTACTTCAGTGCGCCACGTTCGGTGCGCCTGAGCGCGTCGTACGACTTCTGATCGTCACCGCAGCGGCGTGCCGACTCCGGTCGGCACGCAGCGTTTTCAAAGCCGTGCCGACTCCGGTCGGCACGCCGCGTTTTCAAAGCCGTTGCCGATCAGGGTCGGCATGCCGGCTCAGCGCCAGACGCGGATCTGCTCGGCTTCGGTGCGCTGCATCGGCTGGCCCGGCTTGCAGCTGTAGGCCGCCGAGAACGCCGGCAGGTTGGCCAGCGCACCGTTGGTGCGCCACTTGCCCGGTGCACGCACGTCCGAGGCCGCACGCTGCAGGGCCGCGTTGGGGGCGACCTGCTGCGGCCACAGGCTGGCCCATGCCTTGAAGAAGCCCTGCTGCTCGGCCGGCTTGGCCTCCGGCTCGACAGCGCGGTACGCCTCCCAGGCCAGCTCCAGACCGGCGATGTCGGCCAGGTTTTCTTCCTGGGTCAGCGTGCCGTTGACCTTGGTGTCCTTGGTGGCCGGATAGTCATATGCGCCGTACTGGGCGGCCACGCGGCTGCCCAGCAGGGTCCAGGCGGTCTTGTCGGCCGGGGTCCACCAGCTGCGCAGTTCACCCCGCGCATCGACCAGCGCACCCTTGGCATCGATGGCACGGGTGAGCTCATGACCCACCAGTGCGCCGAAGCTGCCGAACTTGTCGGCGGCATTGGCCTGCGCATTGAAGATGGGACCCTGCAATGCAGCGGCGGTCACGATGAGCCGGTTCTGCGCCAGATCGTAGGCCACCGACGGCTGCTGCGGCAGCACGTCCCAGCGACGGTCGGCGTTGCCCTTGCCGATGCGCTTCATCTCCTCGCGGTGACGCCAGGTCGAGGCGATCAGGATGTTGCTGCCGAAGCTGCCGCGGCCCATCGGCTGCACCGTGTAATCGAGGTCGCGCAGCGGGGCGCCGATCTCGATCTTCAGCGCCGCCAGCTTGGCCTGGGCTTCGGTCCGGGCTTCTTCGCTCAACCACGTGCTGCGCTTGACCGCGTCAATCTGCGTTTCGCGCAGCTTGTCGATGATCCAGGCTGCCTGACGGCGGTCCTCGGCCGAAAGATGGCGTGCCACGTACTCGCGGCCCAGCATCGGGCCGGCCGCCACGTTGATCGCATCGAGCACCTGCTCCCAGCGCGGGGCGGGCAGGGTCTGGCCACGCAGCACGCGGCCGCGGAACTCGAACTCGGCTTCGCGGTAGGCCTTGGACAGGTACGGCGCCATCGAATCGCCCACACGCCAGCGCAGGTATGCCTTCCACTGCTCCGGCTTGACGCGGCCGATCATGCCGTCCAGGGTCTGGAACAGGGCGGGGTCGGACATCGACACCAGATCGTCATTGACACCCTGCGCCTTCAGGAAGGCATCCAGCTGCAGATTGCGGTAGCGGCTGTTGAGTTCGCGGGTGGAGATCGGCGCGTAGTTGTTGAAAGGGTTGTTGATGCCGGCCAGCGAATGCGCGTTGCGGGCCAGCTCGGTTTCCACGGCGATCACCGCCTGCGCATCGGCATCGACGCGGTTGGCCGGCGTGCCGGTCAGGGTCAGGATCTGCTTGACGTAATCGCGGTAGCGGCCCATCAGCGCGACGGTGTCGGCATCGGTGCGGGTGTAGAACGCCGGATCCGGCAGGCCCATGCCACCCTGCATGAAGTAACCGATGTGGCGGTCCAGTGCCTTCAGGTCCACGTCCGGGCCGAAGTTGAAGGCGACCGGAATACCGACCTGATGCAGCGCGGCGATCGAAGCCGGCACATCCTTGGCGCGCTTGATCGCGTCAATGCGCGAAAGCAGCGGAGCAATCGGATTGGAGCCATCGGCGTCGACGGCGGCCTCGTCCAGACCGCTGGCCCAGAAATCACCCAGCAGCTTCTGCACGTTGCCCTGCGGGTTGGCCATGGCGGCGTCGAGCAGCTCGCGCTGCTGCAGGCGACTGCGCTCGACCATCTGCCCCAGCGCGGTGGTGGCGCCGGTCTGCGGCACCGGATTGGCCTTCAGCCAGTCAGCGTTGGCGGCGTCGTAGAAGTCGCTGCACTGTGCACTGACGGCAGGCGCGCGCGCGGCGGCGCGTTTCTTCGCGGCATGGGCGTCGGGGGCGGCGGCCAGGGTGAGCAGGCTGATGCCCAGGGCGATGGCAAGCGGACGGAAAGTGGGCATGGAATACAGATCCAGCAGGGATTGAGGGCTGCGGCACTATAGCAACTTGAGGGTGCTGTTAGCGTCGTATGGCGCAGGTGGTGGGCGGGTGGGTGGGGCCATTGGCTGCTCTCCGTGCAGCTCGCGATGACCCCCGCGCTGCGCGCGAGAGCCGACCGTGGGGTCGGCTCTACCCGGCCAGGTCGCGATGGCTGCGCCGCTGCTCGGCTGCTCTACGTGCCCGGAAAAACAAAGGCCCGGGAAAATCCCGGGCCTCTGCAGGTAACGCGCGCTGTGCAGGCTTACCAGATCACGACCTGTGCATCACCGGTACGCGCCATCGGCGTACCCGGCTTGCACTGGAACGCGGCAGCGAAGGTCGGCAGGTTCGACGGCGCGCCCATGGCGCGGAACTGCGCCGGTGCGTGCGGGTCGGTGGCCAGACGGACCTTGGCGTTTTCCGGGGTGTACTTGGTACGCCACACGGTGGCCCAGTTGAAGAAGAAGCGCTGGTCGCGGGTGAACCCGTCGATCTTTGGATCGTCCTTGCCTTCGCTGGCCTTCTGCAGGGCATCGTAGGCGGTGGCCAGGCCACCCAGGTCGGCGATGTTCTCGCCCAGCGTCAGGTGACCGTTCACATGCTGGCCGTCCACCGTGTACTGGTCGAACTGCTTGACCAGCTTGCCGGTCAGGCCGGCGAAGTTCTTCGAGTCGCTCTCGGTCCACCAGTTCTCGAAGTTGCCGGTCGGTCCGAAGCGGCTGCCCTGGTCATCGTAGCCATGGGTCATTTCATGGCCGATCACCGCACCGATGCCGCCGTAGTTGAGCGCGTCGTCGGCATTGGGATCGAAGAACGGCGGCTGCAGGATGGCGGCCGGGAACACGATCTCGTTCTGCAGCGGGTTGTAGTAGGCGTTGACCGTCTGCGGGGTCATGCCCCACTGCGTCTTGTCCACCGGCTTGCCGATCTGCGACAGGTTGTAGCGGTAGTTGAACTCGTTCGCCGCGCGCACGTTGCCCAGGTAGCTGTCGCGCTGGGTCTGCAGGCCCGACCAGTCACGCCACTTGTCGGGGTAGCCGATCTTCGGGGTGAAGGTCTCCCACTTGGCGATGGCCTTGGCCTTGGTCTCATCGCTCATCCAGGTCAGGTTCTGGATGCGTTCCTTCAGCGCGTCGGCCAGGTTGCGCACCAGCACTTCCATCTTGGCCTTGGCTTCGGGCGAGAAGGCCACCTTCACGTACAGCTGGCCGAAGGCTTCGCCGGCATCGCTTTCAATCGTGCCCAGCACGCGCTTCCAGCGCGGCTTCTGTTCCTTCTGACCGTTGAGGGTCTTGCCGTAGAACTCGTAGCTTTCCTGCGAGAAGGCATCGCTCAGGTACGGCGAGGCACCATCGACGGTGTGGAAGCGCAGGTAGGCGCGCCAGACCGACGGGTCGGTGTCACCCAGTGCCTTGCTCACTTCCTGGTGGAAGCTGGGGATGGCCAGCGAGAACCTGGCCGGGGCGGCCACGTTCTGCGACTTGAAGAACTCGGTCCAGCTGAAGTTCGGGGTCAGTGCATCGGCTTCTGCCAGGGTGACCGGGTGGTAGTACAGCGAGACGTCGCGCGAGAGCTCGACGCTGGACTTGGAGGCCTTGGCCAGACGGGTCTCGAACGCGACCACGTCCTGGGCCTGCTTGGCCGCATCGGCGGCGGCGATGCCGGACAGTTCCAGCACCTTGGCCACGTGCGCCTGGTAGGCCTGCAGCTTGTCGGCCTTGGTCGGGTCGGTATAGAAGGTGGTGTCCGGCAGGCCCAGGCCGCCTTGGCTGGCGTAGGCGATGTTGTTGACCGAATCCTGGAAGTCGGCCTCGGCGCCGAAGCCGAACAGCACGTTGCCGCCCTTGGCCGCGCTGCTGCGCAGATAGGCTGCCACGGCGGGGCCGTCCTGCAGGGCATCAATGGCCGCCAGGTCGGCCTTCAGCGGCTCGATGCCCTGGGCGTTGATCTTCGCTTCGTCCATGCCGGTGGCCCACAGGTCGCCGACGATCTTTTCGATGTGGTCGGGCTTTTCGACCTTGGCGACCTGCTCGGCAAGCTGATGCTGCACGGCCACCGAACGCTCGTCGAGAATGGTGAAGGCGCCCCAGCTGGTGCGGTCGCCCGGAATCTCGTTGGCGGCCAGCCATTTGCTGTTGACGTGGTCGCCGAAGGCGGTGCACGCATCGATCGCGTTGTCCAGGTCGCTGGGCTGGAAGGCGTTGTAGGCCGGCAGCTTGGCCTGGTCCAGCGTGTAGGTGGTGGCCGTTGCGGCCGCCGGCGCCGAGGCGGTGCCTTCCTTGTCCGGGCCGTCGTTCTTGCCGCAGCCGACCAGGGCGGCCGAAACGGCCAGGGTCAGCGCGATGATCTTGGGTGTACGAGTCACTGGGTTGGCCTCCGGGCCGTGCTGTCTATGAAGGTCCCATGCAGGGGCCGTGGCCGAACGATACGCCGCCCGGCCGACCTGCAAGGGTGTCGAAGGTCATGCGGGGGCGCAAGGGGCGAGCGGCCGCCAGCCTCGGCAAGGCGGGCCGGGCTGAACAGGGAAGGCCCCGGAGGGGCCTTCCCTGCAGGGCGAGGGACCTACAGGCCGCCGCCGCCGCAGCCCTTGGTCAGGTAGTCATCGATGATGCGCAGCTGGTCACCCATGATCGCGCGCGTCCACGCCGGACCATGCGCGTAATCGGCGATGGCGTGGTACTCCACCGGCTGGCCGGACGACCTGGCCTTGGCCACGAACCATTCGGACTGCTCGATCGGCACCGTGCGGTCGCGGTCGCCGTGGTAGACCATCAGCGGGATCTGGATCTCACCGGCCTTGTCCAGCGGGTTGAGGCCGGCCACGGTCGGTGCCTGTGCCTGCCGGAAGAACGGGTTGGTGTAGAAGCGCGACCAGATCCGCTTGATGTCCGACACGCCGGCACCGGCGATGGCGCACTTGTACAGCCCATTGGGGCGCACCGACGCGGCGAAGGCCGAGTAGCCGCCGTAGGAGTAGCCGAACATGGCGATGTGGCCGGGCTGGGCGATCTTCTGCTCGATCATCCACCTGGCGCCATCGTCCTTGTCGTCCTGCATCTTCTGACCCCATTGGGCATCGCCGGCCATCCACAGACGGCGGCTCCAGTCCGCCGATCCGCGGAACTGCGGACGCAGTACGGCCATGCAGCGCGAGGCCATCATCGGTACCCACATGGAGCCATCGAAGTCCATGCCGTCGCGCGCCCAGGGACCCCCATGCGGATGCACCACGGCTTTCCAGGGTCCGGCACCGCAGAGTTCGGTATTGGGCGTGGTCAGGAAGGCCGGAATGTCCAGACCGTCGCGGGCCTTGTAGTAGACCAGCCGGGTATCACCCAGCGCGGCCGGGTCGAGCTGCGGGTAGGTCTTGGCCAGCAGGGTCAGCTGCCCGTTGTGCAGCAGATGATACTCCGGCGGGTTGGCCGGCCCGGAGGTGACCAGGATGAAGGTCTTGAGGTCGGCGCTGTAGTCCACCACGCGCATCGCACGGCCGTTGTCGTACTCGATCGTGGCGCTCTGCCCGTTGGCCGGATCGACCAGTTTCAGCGGGCTGGCCTGGATGCCAAGTGCCTGACGCACGCCCTGTTCCAGCCCCTTGAACGTCGGGTCGGTCCATTCGATTTCGTTGCCGCGCGGGCCGGCGTAACCGATGCCGAGCACCGCACCGTAGGGCACGCCTTCCACATTGCGGTAGCGGTTGAGCACCACCTGGTCGGCATTGAAGAACTTGTGCTCGTAGAGCACTTCCTTCTGCTGGCGCGCGGCGATGTCGTACTCGAAGATCACACTCTTGTCGCGGCCGACGTTGCTTTGAATGAAGGCGATGTTGGAATCGTCGGCAAAGCCGACCACCTGGTTGATGTCGCGGTCCTTGACGTAGGAGCGGAAGTGCTCCTCCCACGCATTGGTGGACGGATTGCGGAACTCCGTGGCGATGTAGGCGCCGGTCCCATCCACGTCCTGGCGCAGGCGCGCGCGCAGCTCGCTGTTGAGGTCGGTGATGTAGCCGGCCACGCGCTCTTCGGTTTTCTGGATGCGCTGGGTGGAGAAGGTGCGCACGTTGACCCGGTACACGTCACCGGCATTGGCACCAGCGCCGTTGATGACCAGGATGTGGTCGGGGTCATTGGGCAGGGCGTCCAGCACGGTCGAATTGGCCAGCGCCTGTTCCAGTTCCTGCGACTGGCTGGTGGCGCGCGGCGGGGTGATCGGTTCCTTCCACTGCTTGCCTTCAATGTCAGTGATGAAGAACTTGCTGACAAACGTCTTGGTGACCCGGTCCGTGCGCAGGTCGAACGGCTGCCACAGGGTGACGGCCAGCAGGCCGTTCTTGATGAAGCTCACGCTCTGGAACTTCATGCGGCCCGCGCCGATCACGGTCGGGGCCTTGTCCAGCGCGTCGGTGTTCCAGACCAGGATGACACGCTCTTCGCCATTGGCCTGCAGGCCGGCGATGTGCTTGCCATCGGGCGAAACCGAGAGGCTGGATATCTGCGGAAAAGCTGCCAGCTGCTCGATGGTCGGTACGGTGGGAGCGGCCGGCGCGGGGGCCGGGGCGACCAGCGTGAGAGCGAGTGCGAGAGCGCTGAAGACAGGTGCCTTGTGCATCGTGGAGTCCTTTGATGTTGCAGAGCGGGCATAAAAAAGCCGCCGCCCGTAAGGGCGGCGGCTTCAGCGCACTATCAGAACTTGTAACCCACGTTCATGAAGTAGGTGCGACCGACGTAGTCATAGCCACTGTACAGCGGGGCATTGCCGACGCGGTTGTAAGCACCCGACGAGATCATCGGCGGGGTTTCGTTGCGCAGGTTGCGCACGCCGGCAGTCACCGTCCACTTGTCAGCCGAGTATTCGGTCGACAGCGCGTGGGTGAAGTAGCTCGGCACGTGGAACTTGTACACCGAGGTGGCCGGGTCCAGGCCGTAGTAGTCGTAGCTCTGCATCGCATCGACCCACTCCAGGCCGTAACGGAAGCGCCACTTGTTCCAGCTGTAGGTCACATCCAGGGTACCGGAGTACTCGGGGGTGTTCAGGTTGCCGTTGTAGTCAACCAGCGGGTCATCGGAGAACAGCTTGCTCGACTGTTCGGTGAAGTGGGTGACCTGGGCGTTCGCGCGCAGGGTACCCGGGCCGATGTCGCGGGTGTAACGAACGGTGAAGTCATACCCGCGAACCTTGTCGATGGCCAGGTTGACGTAGCTGTCATACACGGTCAGCTGGTTGTTGACCGGGTTGCGTGCATCCACCAGGCGGCAGAAGCCACCGCCGGCACGGAACGACGGGCTGTTGTAGCAGAGGTCCAGGATGTTGGCACCACCGGCGCGCGACACACCGTTTTCCACTTCAATGGAGAAGTAATCGGCAGCGAAGGACAGGTCACCGAACCAGCCCGGCATCTCCGGCTGCAGGACGATGCCGGCAGTGAAGTTCTTCGAGGTTTCCGCCTTCAGGCCAGCGGCAGCGCCACCGCCGTTGATCACTGAAACCGACTGGGTGGCATAGTAGTCAGGCGACAAACCCTCAGCAGCACAGTTGGTAGCCAGCGGGGTGCCCGGATCGTTGCCCCAGTTGTTGCAGGGGTCGTTCTGGTTGCTCAGGAAGCCACTGGTGGCACCCAGGAACTGTTCGAACAGCTGCGGCGCGCGGTAGGAGGTGCCGTAGGAAACACGCAGCGACACGCCCTGCACCGGGGTCCACAGACCGCCCAGCTTGTAGGTCTCATCCGAGCCGTACGAGTTGTAGTCGGTCCAGCGGGCCGAGGCGTTCAGGGTCAGCTCTTCCGCACCGACCACACCCGACAGCACCGGCACTTCGATTTCGCCGAACACTTCGCGCACCGCATCGGTACCGCGGGTCGGGGTGGACGAAGTCAGGTTGTACAGGTTGTTGTTGATCGAGTGGATCGACGGGGTGTCATCGATCTTGGCACGACGCCATTCGGCACCGAAGGCGCCGCGCACATCGCCGTACGGCAGCGAGAACAGCGGGCCGTCAACGGTGAAGTTGGCGGTGGTTTCGGTGAACAGCGTGTTACCGACCACCGGCACGAACACGAAGTCCTTCCAGGCCTGGGGCAGCTGGCCGGCGATGACCGCACTGGTCAGGGCCGGAGCGGCCACGCAGCCGTTGCTCGGGTCGGTGCAGCGGAAGCCGCCGGCACCGTCGGAGACCACGCGCAGGCTCTGGCTCAGGCGGTCGGTCAGGAACGACTGCATGGTGTAGTCAGCATCCGAACGCGAGTGGCTGATGAACGCGTCGTAGTTCCAGTTCGCGCCCAGCTCGCCACGAACACCTGCGGTTCCCTTGAAGAAGTCAACGGTCTGGCTGCTCTTGTCGTTGCCGTAACCGATGAAGGCACGTACGCCGACGCCGCCGCCGAAGTTGGAGGACTGCAGGTTGGCCGGGATCAGCGGGCTGCCGCGCAGGTAGTCCAGCGACAGCTGGCGGTAGCCGGTCTGCTCCGACTCACGGCGGCTGCCGAGGAACTCGAAGTAGGCTTCGGCGTTGCCCATGGCATTGAGGTCGAGGCCGCCCTGCAGGAACAGGGTGTGGGTCTCGGCACCGGAGATCATCGAGCGGTTCAGCGTACGCGGATCGAAGGTATCGCGGATGTTGTTGTTAAGCTGCGAGAGCCGGCCCACGCCTTCAAAACCGACCAGACCGGTGCTGACCGAGGAGTTCGGACGCCAGCGGTCGAAGGTGGTGCCGTTGGCACCTGCGGCGGGGATGCCGGGCAGCAGGTTTGTGCCGATGGTGTTGATGGTCACACCGTTGGAACCGGTACCGGTGATCGGGTAGCACTTCGGCTTGCCGGTCAGCGGATCGACGAAGTCAGCGTCACCCCAGTTGCCTGCCCCGCCAGCGCGACGACGGTAGTCGGTGTTGCAGCTGGACCAGTCGCGGTCGCCGAGGGTCAGCTCGTCACGGTTGTAGTACTCGTACGAACCGGAGAAGTGACCGCGGTCGCCGGTCTGACCGAAGACGATCGAATAGCGGCGCTCTTCGCCGCCGCCGCCGTCGGTGGCGGTGTGGCGGGCTTCAAGCTCGACACCGTCGATCTTGTTGCGGGTGATCAGATTGATCACGCCGGCCACGGCGTCGGAGCCGTAGACCGACGAGGCGCCGTCCTTCAGCACTTCGATGCGGTCAACGATGACGTTCGGCAGCACGTTCAGGTCAGCTGCGCCGACCGAACCGCGGGCACCGGCCGGGGCGATGCGACGACCGTTCATCAGCACCAGGGTACGGGTCGGGCCGAGGCCACGCAGGCCGACGGTATTGGCGCCCGGACCGCCGTTGGTGACGTAGCCGCCGTAGGCGTTGTTGATCTGTGCGGCACCGGCGGTGACCGCCGTGCCCTGCAGGATGCCCGCAGTCGACTGGAAGCCGGCCAGGGTGGTTTCCTCACGGGTGATCACCTGGACCGGCGACACCGAGTTGAACACGTCGCGACCAATGCGCGAACCGGTAACGGTGACGGTGCTCAGGTCGGTGGCCTTGGCCTTGGCCTGGGCGGTGTCTTCCGTAGCGCTGGCGTCCTGGGCGAAGGCCGGGAGGGCGGCGGAGAACAGCAGTGCGCTGGTCAGCGCCAGGCTCAGCGGGTTACGGCTGAGCGGCTTGCGATTGGTCATTTCGTGAATCCCCTAATGAATCTGGTACTGAATGCGGCCGTTGAGCCGCTCCATGTGTTGGGGTGTTGCCCCTGTCGTGATCGGCATCACATCACCGATGGCCTCGACGTTAACACAGGCTTAACTTCACCTGTCAAGCGTTCATTTGCTCGTCACAATGACTGATTAGGAAAAGTCCCCGTAAGGACTGGGCAAAGTGCTTAAGCTCTTGAAATCAAAGGATGTGCGCGGACGTGCCATAGCCGTCACCATGCGCAGTCAAAATCTCGGCGCAGTTCCATCTGCATTCAGGTTTCATTGGCAACTAACTTTTGCGCGGATTGTCGCTCTGCCTGGACGGATCAGGTGCGTGCGCGGGCGGAGCAGGGGGAGGCCACTGCTATCATGTGCGGTCATGTCCACCCCCCGTTACCGGAGCCTGCAGTGAACAACCCCGCGCGTCGCCCCCATGCCAGCAAGGCGCAGAACGGCCTCGGCCTGCACCCGCGCATCCGCAACGTGGTGGCGGTGGCCTCGGGCAAGGGCGGCGTCGGCAAAAGCACGACGTCGGTCAACCTGGCGGTCGCACTCCAGCAGCTCGGCATGCGTGTGGGCGTGCTGGACGCCGACATCCACGGCCCGAGCGTACCGGCCATGCTGGGCCTGTCTGGTCGACCGGAAAGCCCGGACAACAAGTCGATCGAGCCAATGCGCGCCTTCGGGGTGGACACCATGTCCATCGGCTATCTGGTCGATGAGGACACGCCGGTGATCATGCGTGCGCCGCGCGCGACCGCAGCGCTGACCCAGCTGTTCGAGGACACGTTGTGGGACGACCTGGACGTGCTGCTGATCGATCTGCCGCCGGGCACCGGCGACATCCAGCTGACCCTGGTGCAGAAGATCCCGCTGGCCGGCGCGCTGATCGTGACCACGCCGCAGGACATCGCCACCCTGGATGCGCGCAAGGCGCTGCAGATGTTCGGCAAGGTCGATGTGCCGGTGCTGGGCGTGGTCGAGAACATGGCGGTGCACACCTGCAGCAGCTGCGGCCACGTCGAGCACCTGTTCGGCGAGGGCGGCGGGCAGCGCATGGCCGCGCAGTACGGTGTGCCGCTGCTGGGCTCGCTGCCGCTGCAGATCGATATCCGCGAGCAGGGCGACAGCGGCACGCCGATCACCGCCGCGCAGCCCGATTCGACGCCGGCACTGGCCTACCGTGGCGCTGCCACGCGCCTGCTCGAGGAACTGGCGCAGCGACCGCGTGCGGCGATCCCGATCCTGTCTTCGTTGCTGTAAGCGGCGGCGCGTGCACCGCGCCGGCCCTGCTAGACTTCCGCGGCCCCCTCGTCCCCAGGACCAAGCATGAGCATCAAGAGTGACCGTTGGATCCGTCAGATGGCCGAACAGCACGGCATGATCGAGCCGTTCGAGGCTGGCCAGGTCAAGCATGCCAACGGCGAGCGCATCGTCAGCTATGGCACCTCCAGCTATGGGTACGACGTGCGCTGCTCGCGCGAGTTCAAGGTGTTCACCAACATCAACTCCACCATTGTCGATCCGAAGCATTTCGACAGTGGCAGCTTTGTCGACATCGTCGGCGACGAGTGCATCATTCCGCCCAACAGCTTCGCCTTGGCGCGCACCGTGGAGTACTTCCGCATTCCGCGTGACACGCTGGTGGTCTGCCTGGGCAAGAGCACCTACGCGCGCTGCGGCATCATCGTCAACGTGACCCCGCTGGAGCCGGAGTGGGAAGGGCATGTGACCCTGGAGTTCAGCAACACCACGCCGCTGCCGGCACGCATCTACGCCAACGAAGGCGTCGCGCAGATGCTGTTCTTCCAGTCCGACGAAGTCTGCGAGACCTCCTACCGCGACCGCGGTGGCAAATACCAGGGCCAGACCGGCGTCACCCTGCCGCGCACCTGACCCGGCGGTAGTGACGGGCCATGCCCGTCAGTGCGCCGGTAGGTGACGACCGTAGGTCGTCACCTACCGGTGCAGGTCAACGGTCGTCACCTGCCGACCGGGCGCGCTGCGCGTCTTACTTGCCTCGCCCGAACAGCATGCCGATGCCCACGGCCACCAGTGCGGCCGGCCACCAGGTGATGATCAGCCGGCCCAGGCTGACATTGGTCCAGCCCAGATTGCTGGCCAGCAGGAACAGGCCCAGCAGGATCAGGATGACGGCGGCAACGAGATTGGAGCGCATCGGGTTCGGTCGTGACTCAGCTCAGGGACGGGTATCCTAAACGTTCCTTCCAGTACCCGACACGTTCGGCCAGCACCTCATCGCTGTGGCGATGCGCCTGGCCGCTGCCCCAGACCGGACCCGGCCAGGCCGGGTCGCCGGCGTGGCGGCCGACCACATGGAAGTGCAGCTGCGGCACCACGTTGCCCAGCGCCCCGATGTTGATCTTCTCCACGCCATCGGTGCCCTTGAGCGCCTTGGACGCGCGGTTGAGCTCGGTGCGCAGCTTGTCCTGCTGCTCGCCATCGAGCTCGATCCATTCGGTGATGCCGGCCACGCGCGGCACCAGCACCAGCCAAGGAAAGCGCTCATCGTTCATCAGCCGGATCTGTGACAGTGGACCGTCGACGATCAGCACGCTGTCGTGGGCCAGGCGGGAGTCCAGTTCGAAATCGCTCATCCAAGATGCTCCTTGAAGAAGTCCAGGGTGCGGTCCAGCGCCAGTGCGGCGCTGTCTGGATCATACGCGTGTCCGACGTCACGGTTGAAGCCGTGGTCGGCCGGGTAGACATGCACTGCCATCTGCGGCAGTTTTTCTCGATGGGCGGCGATGGCCTCGGGCGGAATGCTGCTGTCGCGATCACCGAAGTGGAAGATGACCGGCGCCTTGGGTGCTTCATCGAGGAACTTGACGTTGCGCGCACCGTAGTAGCTGGCCGAGGGCAGGCCCAGCCGCAGCGCCGAGAGCAGGGCGATCGAGCCGCCCCAGCAGTACCCCACCGTGCCCACCTTGCCGGCAGGCGCCAGCCGCGTGGCTGCTGCCCGTACCAGGGCCAGCGCGCGTTCCTCGCCCAGCTCGTTGACCTTGGCCAGGCCCTGCTGCACGCCGTCCTGGTCGTAGGCCAGCGCGTCGGTGTCGGCGTCGGTGCCGTCGATCAGGTCGAAGAAAGAAGGCGCCAGCACTTCGTAGCCCTGCTGAGCAAAGCCTTCTGCGACACGCCGCATATGCGGGTTGACGCCGAAAATCTCCTGGATGATCACCAGCCCGCCGCGTGGTTTGCCTTCCGGCTGCACATGCCAGGCCCGTGCCGGGCCGTAATGGGTGTCCAGGGTGATCCATTGAGTCATTGCGGTGGTCCTGCGCTGGAAAGGGGAGGGTATGGATTATCCGGTGTGGGCGGGTTAGCGCCATGTCTGCGCAGCGGGCATGCCCCCGGCAGTTCAGGGCCGGGGCGCCAAGCCCGGTATACTGGCGCCCTTTCCGGCCCCGGCCCCCAGGTTCCGCTGCCCTGCCGGCAGTGGCCCAGGCCCCCAGAGTCCCGCTATTCCATGTCCCAGCTGAACCCCAAAGTCGGCTTCGTCAGCCTTGGCTGCCCCAAGGCCCTGGTCGATTCCGAACGCATCCTCACCCAGTTGCGGGTCGAGGGTTACGACATCGTGCCCACCTACGACGCGGCCGATGTGGTCGTGGTCAATACCTGTGGCTTCATCGACTCGGCAGTGACCGAGTCGCTGGATGCCATCGGCGAAGCAATGAACGAAAACGGCAAGGTGATCGTGACCGGATGCCTGGGCAAGCGCCCGGAGCAGATCCGTGAGGCGTACCCGGACGTGCTGGCCGTCTCCGGCCCGCAGGACTACCAGAGCGTGATGGAGGCAGTGCACGCGGCGATTCCGCCGCGGCATAACCCGTTCGTGGACCTGGTGCCCGACTACGGCGTGAAGCTGACCCCCCGTCACTACGCGTACCTGAAGATATCCGAGGGCTGCAATCATGCCTGCAGCTTCTGCATCATCCCCTCGATGCGCGGCAAGCTGGCCTCGCGCCCGGTCGATGAAGTGCTGCGCGAAGCCGAGCGGCTGGTGCGCGGTGGCGTCAAGGAACTGCTGGTGGTCTCGCAGGACACCTCGGCCTACGGCGTGGACGTCAAGTACGCCGAGCGGATGTGGCGCGACAAGGCCTACCAGACCCGCATGAAGTCGCTGTGCGAGGGGCTGTCCGAGCTCGACGCGTGGGTGCGCATGCACTACGTCTACCCGTATCCGCACGTGGACGATGTGGTGCCGCTGATGGCCGAGAACCGCATCCTGCCGTACCTGGACATCCCGTTCCAGCACGCCAGCCCGCGTATCCTGCGCCTGATGAAGCGCCCGGGCGCGGTCGAAAAAACCCTGGAGCGTGTGCACAACTGGCGCCGCATCGCGCCGGAGATCACCCTGCGTTCAACCTTCATCGTCGGCTTCCCCGGCGAGACCGAGGCCGAGTTCGAGGAGCTGCTCGCGTTCCTGGACGAGGCGCAGCTGGACCGCGTGGGCGCATTTGCCTATTCGCCGGTGGAAGGGGCCACCGCCAACGCGCTGCCGGACCCGGTGCCGGAGGAGGTCAAGCAGGAGCGCCTGGCCCGTTTCATGGAAAAGCAGGCGCAGATCTCGGCCGCGCGCCTGGAAATGCGCATCGGCAGTGTGCAGCAGTGCCTGGTCGATGCCATCGAGGGCGATATCGCTGTCGCGCGTTCCAAGGCCGACGCGCCGGAAATCGACGGGCTGGTGCACATCCAGAACGCCGACCAGGTCAAGCTGCGTGTCGGTGAGTTCGTCGATGTGGAGATCACCGACAGCGACGAGCACGATCTGTTTGGCGACGCGCTGCCGCCTGCTGGTCGTCCGGCGTTCGATCTCAAGGTGCTGTGACCGCGGCGGCAGTGTCGGGCGGCGCGCATCGCCGCTTCGTGGCGCCGCTGCGTGACGCTGTGGATGCGCGCGTGTTCGCGCATCCGCTGTTTGCCGGCCTGGCCGGCTTCGAGGACCTGCTGCACGGCCCGTGCTGGCTGGACGTGGCCGCACTGGATGCACGCCTGCAGCTTCCTGCATTGCGGCTGGTGGAGCAGGATGCGGCGCTGCTGGCCGACGGCCTGCACTACGAGCAGCGCATTGCCGCCGGGCGCCTGGCGACCCGCGCCCGGAACTGGCACGACCTGTTCAATGCCCTTGTCTGGGCCCGTTACCCCCATATCAAGCGTGCGCTCAATACGCGCCAGTGCCTGCACATCGACACGCATGGGAAAGGCGCGCGCAACCGTGCGCAGGCCGCGCTGACGCAGTTTGATGAAAGTGGGGTGGTGGTATGCGTGCAGGACGAACGAATCCTGGCCGCATGGGATCAGCACGCGTGGCGCACCGTGTTCGATGAGGGCGGATGGCAGGACGGCGCGGTGTCCGTTGCCGCAGTGTTCGGCCATGCGCTGATGGAACAGGCCCTGGTTCCCGGGCATCGACTGGTCGGCAAGTGTCTGGTGGTACGGGGTGGCAAGGGCGCCGATGTGCTGGGGCAGGTCGCTACGGCGATCAACGCAGGGGCGGTTCTGAGCGATCCGCTGCAGCTGCGCCCGCTGCCGCTGCTGGGCATACCCGGCTGGAGCGATGCAGCCACAGCCGTGCCCATGGACGATGAGCGCTATTACCGGCCCCTGCGCGAGGGCCGCTGCTATCCGCCGCCGTTGTAGGCAAGCCGCCGATGGTGCTCGATTCCCGGTAGCGCCGGGCTCTGCCCGGCGAGCGCGCAGCGCGGCTCCACCGCGGTCTGGCCGAAGAGCCGCCGACCGTGGGGTCGGCTCTACCCGATATCGTTGCCGACCAGCGGTAGAGCCGACCCATGGTCGGCTCACCGCGCGCAGGCGCGGCCGGGTCGTCGCGGTCTGGCCGAAGAGCAGCCGGGCAGAGCCCGTCTCTACGTGGGCGGCGCGGTGGTGTATGCCACATCGATGATGGCGTAGGTGTGCGGCCCGGCGGGCAGTTCCACGCTCACCTCGTCATCAACGCGCTTTTTCAGCAGGGCGCGCGCCAACGGTGAGTCGATGCTGATCCAGCCTTTGCCGGCGTCGGTTTCATCCGGCCCGACAATGCGGTAGCAGCTGATCTGGCCAGTCTCCACGTTCTCCAGCTCGATGCAGGCACCGAAGAACACGGCCTGCGGGTCCGCCGGTTGACCGTCCACCACGCGCAGCGCTTCCAGCCGCTTGCTCAGGTAGCGCACGCGACGGTCGATCTCACCCAGTTGCTTCTTGCGATAGGTGTACTCGGCGTTTTCCGAGCGGTCACCCTCGGCCGCCGCAGCCGCCAAGGCTTTGACCACCTCGGGCCGACGCAGCCGCCACAGCTCGTCCAGTTCGGCTTTGAGCCGGGCGTGGCCGGCGGCGGTGATCAAGGCGGTGCTTTTTTCTGCAGGTGGGCGCCAACGTGACATGGTCCAGGTGATCCAGAATGCGGAGGGTACAGGTGGCACTGAACGTTGAGCACGGTGGCCGGGCCGCGCTCCACGCGCCGACCGGCCGCGCTCAGCGCTTGCCGCCGAACAGGCCGCCCAGAATGCCACGCACGATCTGGTTGCCCAGTTTCGTGCCAACGGTGCGGGTGGTCTGCTTGGCCATGGTTTCAATCATGCCCTGCCGGCGGCGTGTGCCAAAGATCGCATCCTTGATGCTTTGCCCGAAACCACCTTGCTGGGCATCATCCTGTTCGCGACTGCGAGCCTTGGGCGCCTCGGCCGCCTGCGCGCTCTTCTGTGCACGCTGGGCCAGCAGTTCGGCGGCCGATTCGCGGTTGATCGCCGTGTCGTAACGGCTGCCGACCGGGCTTGCGGCGCGCACCTGGCTGCGTTCGCTGTCGGTCAACGGACCCATGCGGCAGCGGGGCGGGGCAATCAGGGTCTGCTGCACCGGCATCGGGATCCCCTTGTCCTGCAGTGTGGACACCAGTGCCTCGCCGGTGCCGAGCTGGGCCAATACACCGGCGACGTCCAGCTTGGGGTTGGGCACGAAGGTCTCGGCGGCGATCTTCACCGCTTTCTGGTCGCGCGGGGTGAACGCGCGCAGCGCGTGCTGCACGCGGTTGCCCAGTTGGCCCAGGATGTTGGCCGGCACGTCGTCGGGGAACTGGGAACAGAAATACACGCCGACGCCCTTGGAGCGGATCAGCCGCACCACCTGCTCGATGCGCTGCACGAGTGCGGCCGGAGCATCGTTGAACAGCAGATGGGCCTCGTCGAAGATGAAGACCAGCCTGGGTTTTTCCAGATCACCCACTTCGGGCAGGGTTTCAAACAGCTCGGAGAGCAGCCACAGCAGGAAGGTGGAGTACAGCCGTGGCTTGAGTACCAGCTGGTCGGCGGCCAGGATGCCGATGACGCCGCGGCCATCGTGGTTGACCCGCATGAGGTCGGCCAGTTCCAGCGCCGGTTCGCCGAAGAACTGCTCGCCGCCGTCCTGCGACAGCCGCAGCAGGGCACGCTGGATCGCGGCCACCGACTGCGCGCTGACCAGCCCGTACTCGGTGGAAATGTCCTTGCGCTCTTCGGCCACCAGTCCGAGCAGCGCGCGCAGATCGTCCATGTCCAGCAGCAGCAGGCCGCGGTCGTCAGCCAGCTTGAACACGATGTCCAGTACGCCGGCCTGGGTGTCGCTCAGCTCCAGGATGCGCGAGAGCAGGGTGGGGCCCATCTCGCTGACGGTGGTGCGTACCGGATGGCCAAGCTTGCCGTACAGGTCCCAGAACACGGTCGGGCTGGCTGCGGCAGCGTAGTCGGCAACGCCGATCTGGGCGGCACGTTGCAGCAGCGCATCGCTGCCGTTGGCTGGCGCGGCCAGGCCGGAAACGTCGCCCTTCACGTCGGCCAGGAACACGGGCACCCCGATACGCGAGAAGCCTTCAGCCAGCGTCATCAAGGTCACGGTCTTGCCGGTGCCGGTCGCGCCGGCCACCAGGCCATGCCGGTTGCCCAGTCGTGGCAGCAGGGTTACCGCGATGTCGTCGGTGATGCCTTTGCCGAGCAGGATCGGATCCATGAGCGCCCCAGGGTTAATGAATGCGATGCATGTTAACGCCGCTGCAGCGATTGCGGTGCGCGGGTTGCCGTGGCCTTGGCGGCACCGCTACTCTGCCGGTCTGTTCCGCACCACAGTGCCAAAAATGCCCGCTCCTGTCCCGTTCGTCCGTTTCTGGCCGGCTCTTGCCCTGGCCGGGGCGATGGCCCTGGTTCCCGATGCCCACGCCCAGCGTGTCTCCGCGCGTGACAAGGCCCGGGCCGAGGCCCTGCAGCAGCGCATGGATGCTGCGGAAAAGCGTTACAACGACGCGCGCGTGCTGTTGGCCAACGCCGACCCCAAGGGCACGGCCGAGTCCGATGCAGCACTGGAGGACATGGAGGATGTGCTCAACGCGTGCGTGGCGCAGAAGGGCTGCCAGATGAACACGCTGCTGGCCAGCTACAAGCGCCTGCTCAAGGAGCAGAGCGATACCGTTGACGAAAACGCCGCCGAGGACGCTGGCACACCGCTGGAAGCCGACCCGGATCACGTGGGTCCGCTGGCCGCTGACGTACCCGAGGCCGCACGTGCCGCCGCGCTGCTCAATGACAAGCGGCACGCCTTCGACAACATGGTCGAATACAACCCGGCGGTGCAGGCCGGCATCCGCCGCTGGCTGACCGACATGCGCCCGGCGCTGCTGACCAGCTACGAGAACTACCAGAATCTGCGCGCGGTGATGTGGCCGGAGTGGGAGCGCCGTGGTCTGCCCGAAGCACTGCTGTTCGGCATCATGGCCAAGGAATCCAATGGGCGCGTGCATGCCTCGTCGCGCGCCGGTGCGGCCGGGTTGATGCAGTTCATGCCGGCCACCGGCCGCCGCTTCGGGCTGGGCCCGGACGGCACCGGCTTTGATACCCGCTTCGATGCGCGCAGCGCGGCCGAGGCCAGCGCCACCTACATCAACGAGCGCATGCGCCAGCTCAACGACAACGTCGAGCTGTCGCTGGCCGGCTACAACGGGGGCGAAGGGCGCGCGCTGCGTGTGTTCCGCGAAAACCCCGGGCAGAGCTTCTGGGTTGACCGGGTCTACAACCAGTTCCCCGCCGAGACCAAGGACTACGTGCCGATGGTCATTGCGGCGGCATGGATCTTCCTGCACCCGCAGCAGTACGGCGTGGAGTTTCCGAAGGTCCACGCGCAGCCGACCACGATCCGGCTGGCGCGCTCGACCACCATCTACGAGCTGACCATCTGCATGGGCAGCGCGGGAACACGCGATGGCTACATGCGGGCGCTGCGCAATCTCAATCCGCGCTATGAAGCCGACGGCTGGATTCCGGCCGGCACGCTGATCAACGCGACCACGCGCATGGCCGGCCTGTACAGCCGTTACTGCATCAGTGGTCCGCGCGCAGACCTGGCGCGGACCTTGATCACCGCCGACCTCAATGCGGCCATCGTACGGCCGAGTGCGGCCACCTATACCGGCAACGTGGCGGTGGGGGGCGTGGTGCCGCTGGCCAGTGGCACGCCCGTCGCGCCGGCGATGGCTGCACCGGCCGCGCCGGTCGCTGCGCCAACGCCGGCTGCGCCGCGCACCCATACCGTGGGCCGCGGCGACACGCTGGGCGCCATCGCTGCGCGTTACCAGTGCCAGGTGCCGGCGCTGGCACGAGCCAACGGCCTGCGCGCACCGGCTTATGCGCTGCGGCAGGGCCAGGTGCTCAAGCTGCAGGGCTGCGGGCGTTGACGGAGCACTGCGATGACACCTGAAGACATCCAGGCGATGTTCGCCAACATCCGCGAAAACACCGATTGGGACCTGCAGGGGCCGCTGGTGTGGGGGTTCTTTTTCACCGATGCCGCCGAGGCACCGCTGCGCGGGCTGCAGGCGCGGCTGGAGAGCGAGGGCTATCGGTTCGTGAACCTGTACATGCAGGAGCCCGATGAAGGAGAGGCCTTCCACGTGCTGCATGTGGAGAAGATCGAGGTACTCGACGAAGCAGCGCTGGGGCAGCGCAACCTGGCGCTGGAGGCGCTGGCGGTGGAGATGGGGGTCGAGGATTACGACGGGATGGATGTGGGGCCGATCCTGGAGCCTGCCACCCGCCATTGAACCGTTGCCGGGCAGAGCCCGGCACTACATGGTAGGTGACGCAAGCAACGGCAGGGCCGTTGCTGACGGCGCCTGCGCCGGCCCGAAGGGCGCCGGTCAGGATGATCGGCGCACCGTTGGTCGTCACGCTGTTGCTCAGGGTGCCTGGCGCAGCCTGGCCAGCGCCTGGCCGAGCTGGACCGGATGCTCGGCGCCAAGATGGGCGGCGAACTCGGCAACACCGGGCGGCAGCAGGATGATCACGGTGGAGCCGTAGTTGAAGCGCGCCATCTCGGCGAAGCGCTCCAGCCTGATGCCCTTGCCGCGGTAATCCTTGCGGGTGATGGTGTCGCCGTAGGCCGGAATCTCCTCGCCGCCCCAGACCGTTTCCACGCCGGACACCAGCAGGGCGCCGACCATCACGCTCACCATCGGGCCGAAGTCGGTATCGAAGTGGCACACCAGCCGTTCGTTGCGGGCAAACAGGCGCGGGACACCGCTGACAGCGGCTGGGCCGACGCTGAAAAGGCGTCCGGGCACATGCACGGTCTCGCGCAGGGTGCCGGTCCAGGGCATGTGCACCCGGTGGTAGTCCTTGGGCGAGAGATACACCGTCGCAAACAGACCATCATTGAACGATTTGGCATCCTCGTGGCTGCCCAGCAGCTCAGCGGCGGTGAACGACTGGCCCTTGGCCTGGAAGATGCGGCCGGCCTGGATCGGGCCGAGCTGGCTGATGCGGCCGTCGGCCGGCATCACCAGGGTGCGCGGGTCGGCGTCGGCCACGCGCGCGCCGGGCTTCAGCGCGCGGGTGAAGAACTGATTGAACGTAGCGTAGCTGCGCGGATCCGGATTGGCAGCCTCCTCCAGGTTGACCCCGAAGCGGGCGGTCACCGTGTCGATCAGCCAGGCGGCAACACGTGGATTATCCGAGTACGCCAGGCTGCGCGCCATCGAGGACAGCAGGCGGTGCGGCAACGCGTAGGTCAGAGTGGTGGTCAGGCTCATGGGGCGGATTTCTCGGTCAGCATCTGCAGGTCGCGGGCAATGGCCTGCGCATTGAAGGGGGGGCGGATCACGCCGGCAAGCCGGCCCTGGGGGTCGAGCACGGCCAGGTTGGCGGAGTGCTCAACGCTGTAGTCCTCCGGATTCTGCGCGAAATCCTTGCCGGGGATCTTCTGGAACACAAAGCCCAGGCCGGTGGCGAAGCGCTCCAGCGAGGGCACATCGCCGGTAGCGGCCAGCGTGTCCTTGTGGAAGGCATGCACGTATTCGCCCAGGCGGGTGCTGCTGTCGCGTTCGGGATCCACCGAGATGAACAGCACGCGTGGGCGCAGCGTCTCGGGCAGTGCCTCCCACTGCTTCTGCGCACCGGCCAGCTCGGCCAGCGTGGTGGGGCACACATCCGGGCAGAAGGTGAAACCGAGGAACACCAGGGTCCAGTGCCCGTTGAGTTCACCCGGCACCAGCCGGGTGCCGTCGGACTGGGCGAGGTTGAACTCGGGCAGGGCGCGCGGCTGCGGGTAGAAGGTGATGCTCTCGGTGACCGGCTGGCCTGCAGGCGGTTTGGGGGCGAAGACCTTCTGCGCCAGCAGCAGGCCCAGGCCGGCAGCCAGGGCGATCAGCAGAATGATGCCGGCGTTGCGATTGAACATGGGAACCTGCGCCGTGGGCCAAGGGAAGGTGCGGCCATCATAACGGGTGTGCGGCGGTCGTTTCCCCTGCAACGGATGCCGCTGGCGGCGCCAACGCCTATAATCGTGGGCCAATCTACCCCGCACACCGCCATGACCGCCGAAACGGCCGCCGAACTCCATACGATCATCGACCTGATCCGCTACGGCACCAGCCGTTTCAATGCTGCTGGTCTTACCTTCGGGCACAGCTACGACAACGCACTGGACGAAGCAACCCAGCTGGTGCTGCACACCCTGCACCTGCCGCATGACCTCGGCCCGGCCTATGGCCAGGCGCGCGTGCTGCACGAGGAAAAGCTGCAGGTGCTGAACCTGTTCCAGCGCCGTATCGATGAGCGCGTGCCGGCCGCCTACCTCACCGGCGAGGCCTGGTTTGCCGGTCTGAGCTTCAAAAGCGACGCGCGTGCCCTGGTGCCGCGCTCGCCGATCGCCGAGCTGATCGAATGCGGCTTCCAGCCGTGGCTGGGCGAGGTGGAGGTGCACCGCGCGCTGGACATGTGCACCGGCTCGGGCTGCATCGCCATCGCGATGGGGCATTACTTCCCGAACTGGGAGGTGGACGGTGTGGACCTGAGCGACGACGCGCTGTCGCTGGCCGAGGAAAACAAGGAGCGCCTGCTGGCGCACAACGTGACCCTGCTCAAGTCCGACCTGTTCAACGGGCTTGAGGGGCGCCGTTATGAGCTGATCGTCACCAATCCGCCGTATGTGACCAACGACGAGACCGACGCGCTGCCGCGTGAGTACGCGCACGAGCCGGACATGGCGCTGCGCGCTGGTCATGATGGCCTGGACCTGGTGCTGAAGATCATGCGCGATGCGCCGAAGCACCTGAGCGACGATGGCCTGCTGATCTGCGAAGTGGGTGACTCCGAGCAGCACCTGTACAGACTGCTGCCGGAAGTGGATTTTGAGTGGATCGAGTTCAAGGTCGGTCAGATGGGCATTTTCGGCGTGCGCTGCAGCGAGCTGGTCAGGCACGCCGCCCGCATCACCGAACTGGCCAATGCCCGATAGTTCGGCCAAGGCATCGCCGCGGCGCCGGGTCGCGCTGGTCCGGCTGCCATGATGCCGCTGCTGGTCACCACGCGGCTTCTGCGGCACCTGCCGCCAGCTGCCTGCTCTGCTCCCATCACTGCCCCGGTTTTCCATGTCCAGTAACACCTTCGGCAAGCTGTTTTCGGTCACTACCTTTGGCGAATCGCACGGGCCGGCCATCGGCTGCGTGATCGACGGCTGCCCGCCCGGGCTGGCGCTGGAGGCAGCCGAGTTCGAACACGACCTGCAGCGTCGCGCCACCGGCCGCAGCCGGCATACGTCTGCGCGCCGCGAAGAGGACCAGGTGGAAATACTGTCGGGGGTCTACGAGGGCCTGACCACCGGCACGCCGATCGCGCTGCTGATCCGCAACACCGACCAGCGCAGCAGGGATTACGCCAGCATCGGCCAGCAGTTCCGCCCGGGCCATGCCGACTACAGCTACTGGCACAAGTACGGTATCCGCGATCCGCGCGGCGGCGGGCGCTCTTCAGCGCGCGAGACCACGATGCGCGTGGCTGCCGGCGTGGTCGCCAAGAAGTGGCTTGCCGAGCGTTTCGGGGTGACCGTGCGCGGCCATCTCTCCCAGCTCGGCAGCATCACTCCGGCCGGCTTCGACTGGAGCGCGGTCGAGGACAATCCGTTTTTCTGGCCGCACGCGCCGCAGGTGCCGGAGCTGGAAACGTACATGGATGCACTGCGCAAGTCCGGTGACTCGGTCGGTGCGCGTGTGGATGTGGTGGCCGACAATGTGCCGCCTGGCTGGGGGGAGCCGATCTACGGCAAGCTCGATGGCGAACTGGCCGCCGCCTTGATGAGCATCAACGCGGTCAAGGGCGTGGAAATCGGCGACGGTTTTGCCAGCGCCGCGCAGAAGGGTACTGAACACCGCGACCTGCTGACTCCGCAGGGGTTTACCAGCAACCATGCCGGCGGCATCCTCGGTGGCATCTCCACCGGGCAGCCGGTCACCGCCTCGATCGTGCTCAAGCCCACCTCCAGCCTGCGCCTGCCCGGTACCTCGCTGGACACCGAGGGCAAGGTGATCGAGGTGGTGACCACGGGACGCCATGATCCCTGCGTCGGCATCCGTGCAACGCCGATCGCCGAGGCGATGGTGGCGCTGGTGCTGATGGACCAGGCGCTGCGCCACCGTGCCCAGTGTGGTGACGTCGGCACCATCACCCCGCGCATTCCGGGGCAGGCCGATGGCTGAGCCACGCCCGACCGTCTGGGTCAGCCAGCCGCTGATCGAGGACGTCATCGCGCCGCTGCGCGCTCGTGTGGATCTGCGTGAGACCACCGAGGTCACCGTCTGGACGCCGCAGCAGCTGGCCGCGCAGCTGGCCGATGTGGACGCCGCGATCGTCACCCTCAACGAGCGCATTGGTGCGGCGCAGCTGGCGGACGCATCGCGGCTGCAGGTGATCGCCAATGTCGGCGTGGGCTACAACAACCTGGACGTGGCCGCGCTCAGTGCGGCCGGCATCCTGGCCAGCAATACGCCTGACGTGCTGACCGAAACCACCGCCGATCTTGGCTTTGCCCTGCTGATGGCCGCCGCCCGCCGGATCACCGAATCCGAGCGCTGGCTGCGCGAAGGCAACTGGAGCCAGTGGTCGTTCCAGACCATGCTCGGGGCGGACCTGCATGGCAGCACGCTGGGCATTCTCGGCATGGGCCGCATCGGCCAGGGCATCGCCCGCCGGGGCGCGCTGGGTTTTGGCATGAAGGTCCTGTACCACAACCGGTCGCCGCTGCCGGCCAGCACCGAAGCCGAGCTCGGGGCGCAGTACGTGGACTTCGATACGCTGCTGGCCCGCAGTGATCATCTGGTGCTGGTGCTGCCTTACACCCCGGCCTCGCACCACATCATCGATGCAGCGGCGCTGGCGAAGATGAAGCCGACCGCGACGCTGGTCAACATCGCCCGCGGTGGCATCGTCGACGAGTTGGCCCTGGCCGATGCGCTGGGCCGTGGCCGGTTGGCCGCTGCCGCACTGGACGTCTACGAGGGCGAGCCGCAGGTGCGGCCGGAGCTGCTGGCGCTGCGCAACGTGGTGCTGACCCCGCACATCGGCAGCGCCTCGCTTGCCACGCGCAGGGCGATGGTGCAGCTGGCGGTCGATAATCTGCTGGCCGGCCTTGGTCAGCAGGGCAGTGCCGCCTCCATGCCGAGCCCGATCAACGCCGAAGCGGCGCTGGCCGCACGCGTGGCGCGCGCTGCTGGCAACGACAAAAAACGATAGGGAACCTCCCGCGCGTGCGCCCGAGGAGGTTCCCCGAACCCAGCCGCCATGCGTGACCGAGTTCTTCATCCCCTTATCGAGAGTTACCCCCATGAGCAATGCACCACGTTCCTTCCATGTCGCCGTCGTCGGCGCTACCGGCGCGGTCGGCGAGACCATGCTGTCCATCCTGGCCGAGCGCGGTTTTCCGGTCGGTACCTTGAGCCTGCTGGCGTCCGAGCGCTCGGCCGGCGGCGAGCTGGAATACAACGGTGAAAAGGTCAGCGTGCAGGACCTGGCACAGTTCGATCCCAGCGGTGTGGACATCGCCCTGTTCTCGGCTGGCGGCAGCGTGTCCAAGGAATACGGGCCGAAGTTCGCCGCTGCCGGTGCGGTGGTGATCGACAACTCGTCGGCGTTCCGCTACGACGACGACGTGCCGCTGGTGGTGGCCGAGGTCAACCCGGAACAGGTGGCCAACCGGCCGCGCGGCATCATTGCCAATCCGAACTGCTCGACCATGCAGATGCTGGTCGCGCTGGCGCCGCTGCACCGTCGTTACGGCATCGAGCGCATCAACGTGGCCACCTACCAGTCCGTGTCCGGTGGCGGCAGGTCGGCCCTGGAAGAGCTGGGCAAGCAGACCGGCCAGCTGCTGAGCTTCCAGGACATCGACCCGCAGCGCTTCCCTGTGCAGATCGCCTTCAACCTGATTCCGCACATCGACGATTTCCTCGACAACGGATTCACCAAGGAGGAAATGAAGCTGGTCTGGGAAACGCGCAAGATCCTTGGCGACGACAGCATCCAGGTCAATCCGACCGCCGTGCGCGTGCCGGTGTTCTACGGCCATTCCGAGGCCGTGGCCATCGAGACGCGCGAGAAGGTCAGTGCCGAAGCGGCACGCGAGCTGCTGGCGCAGTCGCCTGGCGTGGAGGTGGTCGACCGCCGCGAGGCCGGTGGCTATCCGACCCCGGTCACCCATGCCTCGGGCACCGATGCGGTGTATGTGGGCCGCATCCGTGAAGACATCTCGCACCCGCGCGGGCTGAACCTGTGGATCGTCTCGGACAACATCCGCAAGGGTGCCGCACTCAACGCCGTGCAGCTGGCCGAGCTGGTCGCCGCGCAGTCTGCATGAGCGCTGCAGGGCAGGGCGAGGCCGTTGCGGCCTTCCCTGCGAGCCCACTTCCAGCAGGGGAGCCGTTATATTGGCCGCCATGAACAGACCGGGCTCCGGCGCAATGCGCCCGCTTACCTATATCACTGCTGCGCTGCTGGCCTTGGCCAGCAGTTCGGCACTGGCACTGGGGCTGGGCGACATCCGGGTGCTGTCGCGCCCGGGTCAGCCGCTGCTGGCCGAAATTCCGGTGATCACCGCCGATCCCGGCGAACTGCAGAACCTGCGCGTAGGACTCGCGTCGGCGGCCACCTTCGAGCGCATCGGCCTGCAGGCGCCGTCCGGGCTGGTGCGTGAGCTGCAGTTCGAGCTGGTACGCAACGCCCAGGGGCGCGCGGTCGTACAGGTGACCTCGCAGGCGCCGGTGGACAGCGCCTCGCTCAGCTTCCTGGTGGAGGCCGACTGGGGCCAGGGACGCCTGGTGCGCGAGTATTCGGCACTCGTCGATCGCCCGGACAGTGCCGTGGCCGTTACCGGACCGGACATCGTTGCCCCTGCGGCCGCACTGCCCGACGCGATCGTGCGCGCGCCTGCCGCGGGTTCCGCAGCGCCTGCGTCGTCGGCAGCGGCTGCAGCCGCGAACGTCGCACGCGCGGCCCCGGCGCGGCCTGCCGAACCGACGGTCGCCACGCCCGCGCTGGACGGCAACGGCCGTATCACCGTGCAGGCCGGGCAGACGCTGTCGCAGATCGCCCAGGACCTGTCACGCGGCCAGCAGGTCGGCCGCGATCAGGCGATGATCGCGCTGCTGCGCGCCAACCCGGAAGCCTTCATCCGCGGCAACGTCAATCTGCTGCGGCAGGGTGCGGTACTGCGCGTACCCGATGCCGGGACCCTTGCCGGCATCGACCGCGCTGAAGCGGCTGCAATGGTGCGCGAGCACGTCGCGCAGTGGCGGCAGGCGCGGACCATTCCCCAGCCGGCGGCAACCACCGCTGCCGCAGCCCCTGCCGTCGCTACCGCAGCCGCATCGGGCGCTGCCGACGCGCGGCTTGAAATCGCACCTGCTGCAGCGTCTGACACCGCGCGCGCAGGGTCAACCACCGGTACCGGTGATGGCAACGAGGGTGACATGCTCGCCAATGAACAACTGCGCCAGGCGCGCGAAGACGTCGCGACCCGCGAGGCCGAGATCGATGAGCTCAAGCAGCGCGTGGCTGAACTGGAAAAGCTGCAGCAGCAGCAACAGGCGCTGGTCAGCCTGAAAGATACCGAGCTGGCGGCCGCGCAGGCCCGGCTCGCTCAGGCGCCTGCGGCTGCGTCCGCGGCCGGTGGTCCGTGGTATTGGCTGGGGCTGCCGGTGCTGCTGCTGGCCGCACTTGGCTGGTGGCTGGCGAGCAGGCGCAAGCCCTCGCCGCTGCCGCCGCAGGTGCGCGAGCAGGGCGATGGCAGCGCGATGGAAGCGGGGGTCGCAGCGGGCGCCGGGCTGGATGTCATGGCCGAACGTGCACCGTGGCTTGAACCGGTGCCGCAGGACGACGCGCCGGTGGCCGATGCCGGTGGCGAAAACGGGACGTTCGACGTCGCCATTGATGACGCGCCCGACCAGGCTGCGGTTGCGGCGGAAAGTGGCGAGCCTGCCGAGGCCGACGTCACGCCGCTGTCGCCGCCTGCTGCAGCGCTCGTGGTGGCGCACGCCACCCCGGAGACACTGTCGGCCACCCAGGTGTGGCCCGAGGCGGCCGCGCTGACCGCGGCCGACCCGAGCGGACAGACCGATCCGGTGCCGGCCTACGCGCGCCACGCCGAACAGCACCCGGACTTCCGTGGCGTCTTCGACTATCCCCACGTCAATGCCACGGCGGCTGAAGAGAGCCATGAGGCGTACCCGAGCGGTGAGCTGACCTCACCGCTGGTCGTCGACACGGTTGCACCTGCCGACGCCGAGGCGGGTGACATCGAGCCGGTGTTGCCGCCCTGGCAGGGCGCTGAAGACGTCCGCAGCGCGGGCCACGACCGTCTGGAACTGGCCATTGCCTATCTGGATCTGGGCGATGCGCAGACCGCGCGGACGCTGCTGCAGGAAGTGACCCTCAGCGACGATCCGCAGCTGCAGGCCCAGGCACGCGAGCTGCTGGCACGCCTGGACTGAGCCGGCCCCCATTCCGGCGCGCCGCACTGCGGCCGCGCCTACCCAGTGAACCGAGGTAGCAGATGCGTTATGCGCTTGGCGTCGAGTACGACGGCAGCGAGTACAAGGGATGGCAGAACCTGGGGGAGGGCGGACCCAGCGTCCAGGCCAGCCTGGAGCAGGCCTTGTCCTCGGTGGCCGACAGTCCGGTCAAGGTGACCTGCGCCGGGCGCACCGACGCCGGTGTGCATGGTCAGTGCCAGGTGGTGCACTTCGACACCGACGTGCAGCGGGATGCACGTGGGTGGATGCTGGGCACCACCGCGCGCCTGCCGCGCTCGATCGCGGTGCGCTGGGCACTGCCGGTGGCCGATGACTTCCATGCGCGTTTTTCCGCGCGTGCGCGGCGCTACTGCTATCGGTTGCTCAACCGCCAGGTACGTCCGGCGCTGTATCGTCAGACCCTGAGCTGGGAGCGGCGGGCGCTGGATGCGCAGCGCATGCATCTGGCCGGGCAGGCACTGCTGGGCGAGAACGACTTCAGCGCCTTCCGCAGCATTCAATGCGAAGCGCTGCATGCACGCCGGGAAATGCAGTCGCTGCAGGTCATGCGCTACGGTGAGGTGGTCGAGGTCACGGTGCAGGCCAATGCATTCCTTCATCACATGGTCCGCAATATCGTGGGGTCGCTGATCATGGTCGGCAGCGGTGAGCGTCCGGTGGACTGGATGGGCGAACTGCTGGCCGGCAAAGACCGCAACGTCGCCGGTCCTACCGCGCCCCCGCAGGGGCTGGTGTTCCTGGGGCCGTTGTATCCCGACAACTGGCAGCTGCCCGCCGAGGTCACCCTATGAGCCGATCCTACTACCGCACCCGCATCAAGTTCTGTGGCATGACCCGCGCCGGCGACGTGCGCCTGGCCGGCGAACTCGGCGTGGATGCGGTGGGGTTCATCTTCGCGCGCGAGAGCAAGCGCCGTGTGGCGCCAGCCGAGGCGCGGGCGATGCGGCAGGCGATCGCACCGATGGTCGATGTGGTGGCCCTGTTCCGTGACAACACCCGCGAAGAAGTGCGCGAGGTGCTGCGTACGGTGCGACCGACCCTGCTGCAGTTCCACGGCGATGAGGATGAAGGCTTCTGCCGCAGCTTCAACATGCCCTATCTGAAGGCGATCGCCATGGGCGGGCGCGAGGAGGTGACCGGCCGCAGCCTGCAGGTCCGCTATCCCAGCGCGGCCGGCTTCCTGTTCGACAGCCACGCGCCGGGTGGCGGCGGTGGCACGGGCGTGGCATTCGACTGGAGCCGCATTCCGGCCGGGCTGCACCGCCCGTTTCTGCTGGCCGGTGGCCTGACCCCGGACAACATCTACGACGCCACGCTCGCCACGCTGCCGTGGGGCGTGGACGTGTCCAGCGGCATCGAGAGCGAGCCGGGCATCAAGGACGGCTACAGCATGCGCAAGTTCGTCGAGGAAGTCCGGCGCGCCGACTGCGCGGCACTCGAGTAAGCGCGGCACCGCCCCACTGATCGGCGTCAGCGGCGCTCCTGAAGCGTGGCAGCCAGCCAGTCGCCGAGGGCATCGACCCGGGCATCGGAACGTCCCGCTGCCCGGGCAAGTACCCAGTGGCCGCCTGTGGCAGCAAAGCCCCACGGCGCAACCAAGCGACCGGCGGCGATGTCCTCGGCGACCAGTGGCTCCGGCGCGATGGCGGGGCCCAGCCCGGCCACCGCGGCTTCCAACAGAAAGTACAGGTGCTCAAATCCACGACCCTGGCGCAGCTGCGCCGGGTCCAGCCCCTGCGTGCGTGCCCATGCCGGCCACGCCTGCGGGCGCGAGGTGGTGTGCAGCACCGGCTGTGCCAGCAGCGCCGAGGGCGGGGCGCCGCGCATCCCCGCAACCGCCGGATGCTGCGGTGAAATCACCACGCCGACACGCTCCTCGGCCAGAACCCGCACCTCCCAGCCAGAGGGCCACGGCGCATCTTCCAACAGCAGGACGGCGTCCAGTTCGGCCTGCGCGTCGGTGAAGCTGCCGTCGCTGGGCGACCAGTGCAACGCGGCACCGGGCAGGGCCTGCTGCACGGCGGGCAGGCGCGGAATCATCCAGCGCGCCAGTACGCTGGCGCTGCATCCCAGTACCAGCGCGGTGCGGGCGCGTGGCGGCTGCAGGCGCTGTACGCAGCTGCGCAGGGTAGTGAAGGCGTCGGCGCAGGCCTGCTGCAGCTGGCGGCCGGCCGGCGTGAGCCGCAGGCCGCGCCCGGCGCGCTCGAAGACGGGCACACCGAGGTGGTCCTCCAGCACCCGCAGCTGCCGGCTTACCGCGCCGTGGGTGACATGCAGTGCCTGCGCCGCCTTGCCGACACCGCCAAGCCGGGCGGTGGCCTCGAAGGCCCTCAAGGCGTTCAACGGGGGCAGGGCAGGGTCTGACATGTGAGTTTTTCTAACGGTGATGACCAGATAATATCGATTTTACGACCCCTGTTCGCGCGCTAGAGTGGCGGCTGTCTGAACTCACCGGCTGCCTGCATGACTGTCTCCCCGATCGCCGACTTCCACGCCTTTCCCGATGCCCGGGGCCATTTTGGCCCGTACGGTGGCAGCTTCGTTGCCGAGACGCTGGTCGGGCCGCTGCAGGAACTGGCGCAGGCCTACGATCAGGCGCGCCAGGACCCGGCCTTCCAGCTTGCCTACGACCGCGACCTGGCACACTACGTCGGTCGGCCGAGCCCGATCTATCACGCCCAACGGCTGAGTGACCAGGTCGGTGGCGCGCAGATCCTGCTCAAGCGCGAAGACCTCAATCACACCGGTGCGCACAAGATCAACAACACCATCGGCCAGGCCCTGCTGGCCGCGCGGATGGGCAAGAAGCGCATCATCGCCGAGACCGGCGCCGGTCAGCACGGCGTGGCCAGTGCCACCGTGGCCGCGCGCCTGGGCCTGGAATGTGTGGTGTACATGGGCGCCACGGACATCGAACGGCAGAAGATCAACGTCTACCGGATGAAGCTGCTCGGGGCCACCGTGGTACCGGTCACCAGCGGCTCGGCCACGCTGAAGGACGCGCTCAACGAGGCCATGCGCGATTGGGTCACCAATGTGCAGGACACGTTCTACATCATCGGCACCGTCGCCGGCCCGGACCCGTATCCGCGGATGGTGCGCGACTTCAACGCCATCGTCGGCCGCGAAGCGCGCGAACAGATGCTGGCCGAGTACGGCCGTCTGCCCGATGCGATCACCGCCTGCGTCGGCGGTGGCAGCAATGCCATCGGCCTGTTCCATGCCTTCCTCAATGACCGCCAGGTCGAGATCTTCGGTGCCGAAGCGGCCGGTGATGGCATCTCCACCGGCCGTCACGCCGCTTCCATCGCCGCCGGCCGTCCCGGCGTGCTGCACGGCAACCGCACCTATGTGCTGTGCGACGACGATGGACAGATCATCGAGACCCATTCGGTCTCGGCCGGTCTGGACTATCCCGGCGTCGGCCCGGAGCACGCATTCCTGGCCGACAGCGGTCGGGCGCACTATCTCGGCATCACCGACGAGGAAGCGCTGGAGGCCTTCCACCTGCTCGCGCACGCCGAGGGCATCCTGCCGGCGCTGGAGTCGAGCCACGCGCTGGCCCAGGCGATCAAGCTGGCGCGCGAGCGCCCGCGTGACCAGCTGGTGCTGTGCAATCTCTCCGGCCGAGGGGACAAGGACGTACACACCATCGCCGCGCGCGAAGGTCTGGTGCTTTGATCCGTACTGCGCGCGCGGCCGGTGCCGCGGTGCCGCCGCAGGTGCGTCCGGCGCCGCAGCGTGACGCCGGTGAAGCTGTCGAACTCATTGAAGGATGTGCCTGATGTCCGTTTCCCGTCTTGATGCCTGCTTCCAGCGCCTGCGTGCCAACGGTCGCAAGGCCCTCATTCCGTTCGTCACCGCCGGCGATCCTTCGCTGGAGGCAAGCGTGCCGGTGATGCACGCCCTGGTGGCCGCCGGCGCCGACGTCATCGAGCTTGGCGTGCCGTTTTCCGACCCGATGGCCGATGGGCCGACCATCCAGCGCAGCTCCGAGCGCGCGCTGGGACGAGGCGCTGGCCTGCGCTATGTGCTGCAGACCGTGGCCGCGTTCCGCCAGACCGATGCACAGACGCCGGTGGTGCTGATGGGCTACCTCAACCCGGTGGAAATCCACGGCTACGCGGCGTTCGCCGAGGCCGCCGTGGCCGCCGGCGTCGACGGCATCCTGCTGGTCGACCTGCCGCCGGAAGAAGCCGATCAGGCGTTGGAAATCTTCGATGCCGCTGGCTTGGCGCTGGTCCTGCTTGCCTCGCCGACCACCAGCGACGCGCGCGCCGAGCGCCTGCTGTCGCTGGCGCGCGGCTATCTCTACTACGTCAGTTTCGCCGGGGTCACCGGCGCCTCCGAGCGGCTGGACAGTGATGCCGCCAGCGCCCGGCTGCAGGCGCTGCGTGCCCGGGCCACGGTACCGGTGGTGGCGGGCTTTGGCATCAAGGATGCAGCCAGTGCTGCGGCCATGGCGCGCCAGGCCGATGGGGTCGTGGTCGGCAGTGCGCTGGTGGCGACACTGGCCGACGCCGGCTCGGTGGACGAAGCCTGCGCCCGTGCGCGCGCGTTCCTGGCGCCGCTGCGCGTGGCACTGGATGGATGAGGCCAGGCCAGCCGACGACTGGCCTGCCATGGGCTAAACGTACGTAGCAGAATGGTTTTAGCTGACACGGCATGGCGCCGGACGGGGTGCACGGGGGCTGGGGGGCTGAGCTAGACTGTCCCCCTTTGCGGCCCCCGGGCCGCCCTGAACGGAAGTGTCATCCCGCATGAGTTGGCTCAGCAAGTTGATGCCGTCGGGCATCCGCACCGACAACACACCCAGCAAGAAGCGCAGCGTTCCCGAAGGTCTCTGGGAAAAATGCACGAACTGCGGCAGCGCGCTGTATCGCCCGGAACTGGAAGAGAATCTGGAGGTCTGCCCCAAGTGCAACCACCATATGGCGATCCGCGCGCGCGCGCGCCTGGCGGCGCTGTTCGACGCTGACAGCACCACCGAGATCGCAGCACGCCTGGGGCCGACCGACCTGCTCAAGTTCCGGGACCAGAAGCGCTATGCCGAACGGATCAAGGTCGCGCAGAAGAACACAGGCGAGTACGACGCACTGATCGCCATGCGCGGCACGCTCAAAGGCCGCCCGCTGGTCGCCGGCTCGTTCGACTTTGCCTTCATGGGCGGCTCGATGGGCTCGGTGGTGGGTGAGCGCTTCGCACTGGCAGCCGAAACCGCCCTGGAGCTGGGCGCGCCCTATGTGTGTTTCTCCGCCAGTGGCGGCGCGCGCATGCAGGAGGGTCTGTTCTCGCTGATGCAGATGGCCAAGACCTCGGCCGCGCTGGGCAAGCTGCGCGCCGCAGGGCTGCCGTACATCTCGGTGCTGACCCACCCGACCACCGGTGGCGTGTCGGCCTCCTTTGCGATGCTGGGCGACATCAACATCGCCGAGCCGCAGGCGCTGATCGGCTTCGCCGGCCCGCGCGTGATCGAACAGACCGTGCGCGAGAAGCTGCCTGAAGGCTTCCAGCGCTCGGAGTTCCTGCTCGAGCATGGCGCCATCGATCAGATCTGCGACCGTCGTCAGATGCGCGACCGTCTGGCCGAGCTTCTGGCCCTGTTGGGCAACCAGACTGCACACACGGAGGGCTGACATGGCCAGCCGCAAGTATTTCGGGACCGATGGCATCCGTGGCCGCGTCGGCGTAAGCCCGATCTCGGCCGATTTCGTGCTTCGCCTGGGCAATGCGCTCGGTCGCGTGCTGGTCGCGCAGCTGGGCAGTGCCGGGCGTCGGCCAGTGGTGGTGATCGGAAAGGACACCCGCATCTCCGGGTATATGTTCGAAGCCGCGCTGGAGGCCGGTCTGGTCGCCGCAGGCGCCGATGTGCAGTTGCTCGGCCCCATGCCGACCCCTGCGGTGGCTTTCCTGACCCGGTCGCTGGGTGTGGACGCGGGTGTGGTGATCAGCGCCTCGCACAATCCGCATTACGACAACGGCATCAAGTTTTTCTCCGCACAGGGTGAAAAGCTCGATGACCAGACCGAACTCGCACTGGAAGCGGCGCTGGACGACGCGCTGGTGACGGTCGACTCCGAACGCCTGGGCAAGGCCATGCGTGCGCGCGAGGCATTGGGCCGCTACATCGAGTTCTGCAAGTCCAGCGTCCCGCGCGACTTCGATCTGCGTGGCGTGCGCCTGGTGCTTGACTGCGCGCACGGCGCCACCTATCACGTCGCCCCGCTGCTGTTCCGCGAGCTTGGCGCCGATGTGGTGGTGATCGGTGCGGCGCCGGACGGCGTCAACATCAACGATGGCGTCGGGTCGACGCATATCGGCAACCTGGCTGCCAAGGTGCAGGAGAGCGGCGCACAGCTGGGCATTGCCTTTGATGGCGACGGCGACCGTGTGCTGATGGCCGATGACCAGGGCAACCCGGTCGATGGCGATGACCTGCTGTATGTGCTGGCCAGCAGCTGGCAGCGTACCGGCCGTCTGCAGGGGCCGGTGGTGGGCACGCTGATGACCAACTATGGTCTGGAAAAGCGGTTGGCCGAGCTGCAGATTCCGTTCGTGCGCAGCAACGTCGGCGACCGCTACGTGCATCAGGCGCTGGTGGAAGGGGGCGGCACGCTGGGCGGTGAGACCTCCGGCCATCTGCTGTGCCTGGACCGGGCCACGACCGGCGATGGCATCGTCAGTGCGCTGCAGGTGCTGGTGGAGCTGCGCCGCAACGCACAGACCCTGCGCCAGGCGTTGCAGTCGCTGCACAAGGTGCCGCAGCAGACCATCAATGTGCGGTTGGGCGATGTCTCGGCCAAGGCCATCGTTCAGTCTGAAGGCGTGCAGCAGGCGCTGGCGTCGGCCCAGCAGGCCGTGGCGGGCCACGGTCGCGCGTTCCTGCGGCCCTCCGGTACCGAGCCGGTGGTGCGGGTGACGGTGGAGGCCGACGAGGCCGCGCTGATGCAGAGCACGCTGGACCAGCTGTCGACCGCCGTAAAGGTCGCCGCCGGCGTAGCGTAGCGCCGGGCTCTGCCCGGCGGCTCCTGTCAGATCGCCGCCACCCCGGCAGGTGACGACCGTTGGTCGTCACGCCGTTGCTCCGCCTCGCCACCAGCACGTCTGCGCCGTCGTAGCGCCGGGCTCTGCCCGGCGGCTCCTCTGTCAGATCGCCGCCGCCCCGGTAGGTGACGACCGTTGGTCGTCACGCCCTTGCTCCGGCACGGGAGGCCTCGCCACCAGCACGGCTGCGCCGCTGAAGCGTGACGACCAACGGCCGCGCCTGCGCCGTCGTAGCGCCGGGCTCTGCCCGGCGGCTCCTCTGTAAGATCGCCGCCACCCCGGTAGGTGACGACCGTTGGTCGTCACGCCGTTGCCTCGCCTCGCCACCAGCACGGCTACGCCGCTGAAACGTGACGACCAACGGCCGCGCCTGCGCCGTCGTAGCGCCGGGCTCTGCCCGGCGGCTCCTCTGTAAGATCGCCGCCACCCCGGTAGGTGACGACCGTTGGTCGTCACGCCGTTGCTCCGGCACGGGAGGCCTCGCCACCAGCACGGCTGCGCCGCTGAAGCGTGACGACCAACGGCCGCGCCTGCGCGGTCGTAGCGCCGGGCTCTGCCCGGCGGCTCCTCTGTCAGATCGCCGCCGCCCCGGTAGGTGACGACCGTTGGTCGTCACGCCGTTGCTTCGGCACGGGACGCCTCGCCACCCGCACGGCTACGCCGCTGAAGCGTGACGACCAACGGTCGTCACCTACCAAAGCCCGAGCCTGCCCGGCGGCTCTTCGGTCAGATCGCAGAATGCCGAGCCTATCGGCGGAAGCGGGTCAGCTCGTTCCAGTACCCGCGCAGCACGACCGGATCGACCTCCTGCTGCGGCAGCGGCAGATAGTTCGGCCCCAGCGCGGTGCTGTTGCCGAAACGGTCGAATACGTAAGTGTCGCCGCCGGCACGGATGCCGCGCTGCGACCAGCTGTCCACCGCCAACGCGCGCGTACCATCCGCTGCCGGTGCCAGCAAATCCTGCCCGGTGCTGAATTCCTCCAGCGGGTTTTCGCAACCCAGCGCATGGCGCATCAGCGTCGGCACCCAGTCCTGGTGGGAACTGGTGCGTTGTTGCTCACCCGCAGACTGACCCGGCCAGCGCAGCACAAACGGCACTTTCAACTGCGCATCGGCGAAGTTTCCGTTGTGTCCCCAGTACCCCAGCCCGAGGTCGTTGAACTCCTCGCCATGATCGCCGGTGACCAGCACGATGGTGTTCTCGTCCAGGCCCTGCTGCCGCAGCGTATCGAGCAGCTGGCCCAGCAGGCCGTCCGCGTAGTGCACGGCGGTGCGGTAACGGTTGCGTTCTGCGGTGCCGTCGTGGTCGCGGTCCAGACCGAGGAAGTCGATGTGCTCGGCCATCGGCGTCGCCAGTGCCGGATACCCCGGCGGCAGGTGATACGGCGCATGCGTTGAATCAAGAAAAGCGAAACCAAACCATGGAGTGCCTGTCGGGCTCTGGCGGATCTCCGTCGCGAGTCGCTCGACCACCTGCTGGTCTCGCGCGGCCACCGGCAGTGCCGCCGGGGCGGTCTGCAGCAGGCCGCGCACGGCCGAGAATGCTGTGCGGTCAAACTCTGGGCTGTACAGCGGCGCACTACCGTGGATGTACAGCGCGTAGCCTTGCTGTTGCAGCACGTCGAACAGCACCGAGCCGCGTTGCTCGGCCAGCATGGCCGTCCAGTAGCCACCGGGCAGGCCGTAGAGCAGGCCGAACAGACCAAACCGGGTGGCGTTGCCGGTGCTGTAGTGCTGCGTGAAGCGTTGCGAGCGCTCTCCCAGGCCCCAAGCATGAGGCATGATGACGGGGTCGAGCGCGTCGGCGCGCAGCGACTCCATCACCACCATCAGAATATTGGGTCGCTGGTGACTCTGGCAGCGCAGGGGAGCGGTCGGATAGCTCAGCTGGCTGTTGCGTTCATCGGGCAGGACGGCGGTCTGCCGCACGGCGACACCCAGCCTGCGCATCAGGCGTTTGGCCGTGATCGGCTGTGACCACGGCAGATAGCCCCACTGGGTGATCACGGCGCGCTCGCCGCGTGCGTCGTAGTACGCAGTGGCCAGTTGCCCGGTGACCATCAGCAGGGCAGCGGCGGCCCAGGCCAGCAGGGTCCAGCGCCGCGCGTGACGCCGCGGCAGCAGCCGCCAGCACGCCCATGCCAGCAGTGCCTGCGCACCAAACACGGCCAGCAGCACCGCCCCCGCCAGCAGCCAGTTCCCGGTGGACAGGCTTACCTGGTCCTGCAGCGCGCCACCAAACACCATGTTCAACACCATGGCGTTGATGTGGAACCGATACAACGCGAATACCTTGGCATCCACCAGCAGCAGACACAGCCACAGGCCCTGCGTGGCGACGGCGGCAGCCGTCAGCGGTCGCTGGCTGCGGCAGAGCAGTGCCAGCAGCGCCGGCAGCAGGCTGACCAGTGCCCCGAAGAACAGGAAGTGGCCTGGCAGTGCCAGCGACAGCCAGCCCAGACCAAGCCGGCCGCCGGGGTTGTCGTGCCACGGGATGTTGCCTGAGGTGATGGCGATGGCCACCAGCGCATTTAAAAAAGTGAAAACAGTGAGCCACGCCAGGCGCGGCCAACGGCCCGATGCAGTGATGGGCGACAGGGCGGAAACGGATTCCATTCGGGACGGCTACGAGGGGCGAAGAGGGGCAGGGCGCCAGGCGGCAGTCCCGGCAGGGCGGCGCATTGTATCGGTTTGTAACGGCCCGAAGGCTGGAAGCGGGTCGGCGATCTGTCACAATGTTGAACCGGGACGCATGCGGCCCGCCCTATCCATCCGACTTGAGCCAGGTACCGTTGTGAGCCAGATTCCCACCCTCGACATCACCCGCTTTGACAGCGACCGCGACGCCTTCGTCGCCGAGCTTGGCGCTGCGTATCGGCAGTGGGGGTTCGCGGGCATCCGCAATCACGGCATCGCCCAGGCTGACATCGACGCGGCCTACGATGTGTTCAAGGCGTTCTTCGCCTTGCCGGACGAGGTCAAGCGCAAGTACCACGTCGCCGGCAGCGGTGGCGCGCGCGGCTACACCCCGTTCGGCGTGGAGACGGCAAAGGGCTCAAAGCACTTCGACCTGAAAGAGTTCTGGCACATCGGCCGTGAGATCGCCGACGACTCGAAGTACCGCGAGGTGATGCAGCCGAACCTGTGGCCGAGCGAGGTGGAAGGTTTCCGTGAGCGCGGCTATGCACTGTACCAGGCGCTGGACAACCTGGGTTCGCGCGTGCTGTCGGCGCTGGCGCTGCACATCGGCCTGGCAGAGGACTTCTTCGCCGACAAGACCAACTTCGGCAACTCGATCCTGCGCCCGATCCACTATCCGCCGATCACCACCGACGATATTCCCAACGTCCGCGCCGGTGCCCATGGCGACATCAACTTCATCACCCTGCTGGTGGGCGCAAGCGCGGCCGGCCTGGAGGTGCAGTCGCACGAGGGCGAGTGGGTGCCGTTCACCTCCGATGAGGACACCATCGTGGTCAACATCGGCGACATGCTGCAGCGTCTGACCAACCACGTGTATCCGTCGACCATTCACCGCGTGGTCAACCCCCCGGGCGAGCTGGCACGCCAGCCGCGCTACTCGGTGCCGTTCTTCCTGCACCCGAACCCCGACTATCTGATCGACGTGCTGCCCTCGTGCGTCAGCGAAGAGAATCCGAGCCGCTACCCGGAGCCGATCACCGCGCACGGTTTCCTCGAGCAGCGCCTGCGCGAGATCAAGCTGAAGTAAGGGGATTCTGGTATGCGGGGCTGCTGCCCCGCGCCCCGCGTAGTGCCGGGCTCTGCCCGGCACCCGCAACAGCAACAGCGTAGAGCGCCGGCTCTGCGCTGTTCTGCGTTTGGCGGGCCGGGATGGGTTTGCGGGGAGCGGCAAAAACTGCATCCATGCGTGCCTCGGCGAGCGCCATCCCGGGCAGGGCGCCCAGTGCGTTGAGTGTGCCGCTCTCGCGCCAGTAGCCGGCCACGCGCTGCCAGGCGACAAGCCCGTTGTCGG
>NZ_JAWJLO010000001.1:1273669-1381854 GCF_032911385.1 Stenotrophomonas sp. C3(2023)
GCGGTGACCGCGACTGGCGGGGGCTGCTCGATGCCATCGCCCGGGTCGCGCGTGCGCTGCCGGTGCCCGTAGTGGCCAAGGAAGTACCCCACACGTCCCACCCGTCCGGCCCATCCAAAGAGCAGCAGTTGACGTTGGTAGCCACGAGGGGCTGCGCCGTTGGCCGACCAACCCCTGTAACACCATGTAAACGATTACGGCGAAACGGGTTTTTTCTCGTTCCGGTATCATGGGCGGCTGATTTCAAATGGAGTCCTGCCCATGCGCCGCAAGATCGTCGCCGGTAACTGGAAGCTGCACGGCAGCCGCGAGTTCGCCGTTTCCCTGGTCACCGATATCGCCAACGGGGCGCCGGGGCAGGGCGTCGAGCTGGTCATCCTGCCGCCGCTGCCCTACCTCGGCGAGCTGGTGGAGGACTTCAGCGATACGGGGCTGGCCTTCGGCTCGCAGGACGTCAGCTGCAACGAGAAGGGCGCCTACACCGGTGAGGTGTCGGCAGCGATGCTGCATGAGGTCGGTGCGCGTTACGGCCTGGTCGGCCACTCCGAGCGGCGCCAGTACCATCACGAGAGCAGTGCGCTGGTCGCGGCCAAGTTCGCCGCCGCCCTCAACGCCGGGCTGGTGCCGGTGCTCTGCGTGGGCGAGACCCTGGAGCAGCGCGAAGCCGGGCAGACCGAGCAGGTCATCGCCAGCCAGCTGGCCCCGGTGCTGGAGCGGGTTGGCGCGGCAGGCTTTGCCAACGCCGTGGTGGCCTACGAGCCGGTCTGGGCGATCGGCACCGGGCGCACCGCCAGCAAGGAGCAGGCGCAGCAGGTGCATGCCTTCATCCGTGGCGAAGTAGCCAAGGTCGATGCTAGAATCGCTGATTCGCTGCCGATCCTGTACGGTGGCAGCGTGAAGCCTGACAACGCCGGTGAGCTGTTCGCACAGCCCGATGTCGATGGAGGGCTGGTGGGCGGTGCCTCGTTGGTGGCCGCCGATTTTCTGGCCATCGCCGAAGCGGCGGCCGCAAACTGATCAAGAAGTATAGTCCGAGGGCGGGTTCCAGATGCTGATGTTGATTCTCAATGTCGTTTACGTGCTGGTCGCAGTGGCCATGATTGCGCTGATCCTGATGCAGCGTGGTTCCGGCGCGGCAGCTGGTTCGGGCTTTGGTGCCGGTGCCTCGGGCACGGTGTTCGGTGCGCGCGGCGCATCGAACTTCATGTCCAAATCGACCAAGTGGCTGGCCGTGGTGTTCTTCGGTATCAGCCTGTTCATGGCCTGGTACGCCGGTCATGGGGCGCGCCCCTCGGGCGGGCAGGACCTGGGTCTGATGATCGCGCCCGCCGAAACCGCGCCGGCCGCTCCGGTCAACACGGTGCCGAGCGTGCCGCAGGCCGCCCCGTCGACGGCTCCGGCCCCCGCAGAGCAGGCCGTTCCGGCCGCCACTGTGCCGGCTGAGGCGGAATCTGCAGAAAACGTTAAATAAAATACGCAAAGAGGCTTCCAGAAACACTGAAGCCGGTTACAATACGCGGCGCATTAAGCTGATTGGCTGATGTGATCGTTTGCCCAGGTGGCGGAATTGGTAGACGCACTACCTTGAGGTGGTAGCGACTTAGGTCGTAGGGGTTCGAGTCCCCTCTTGGGCACCATTTGTTAGTAAAGCGGGTACAGCCTGGCGCGCTCGGCGCCAGGCCGGTCTCCCGTCCACTCCCCCATGCCAACGTGCCTGCAGGCACCGCGGCAGAGGCAAGAGAGAATCGCTGTGCTGGCCGAATATTTGCCGTCCCTGCTGTTTCTGATCGTTGCCACCGGTATCGGCGTTGCGCTGATGCTGGTCGGACGATTCCTCGGCCCCCGCCGCCCCGATCTGGAAAAGCTGTCGCCCTATGAGTGCGGCTTCGAGGCCTTCGAAGACGCGCGCATGAAGTTCGACGTGCGCTACTACCTGATCGCGATCCAGTTCATCGTCTTCGATCTGGAAATCATCTTCATCGTGCCGTGGACCCAGGTCTTCATGGAGCTGGGCGCCCGTTCGCTCGTCACCATGGGCCTGTTCGTCGGCATGCTGTTCCTCGGTTTCATTTACGTCTGGAAGAAGGGAGCGCTGGAATGGGAGTGATTCAGACTCTCGACGGCCTGATGAACAATCCGACCCCGGAAGGGCGGGTTGATGACATCCTGCGTCCGGCTGGCGACAACCCGCTGCTGGAAAAGGGCTACGTCACCACCAGCGTCGATGCATTGCTCAACTGGGCGCGTACCGGCTCGCTGTGGCCGATGACCTTCGGTCTGGCCTGCTGCGCGGTGGAAATGATGCATGCCGGTGCGGCGCGTCTGGACCTTGACCGCTACGGCATCGTGTTCCGTCCGTCGCCGCGTCAGTCCGACGTGATGATCGTGGCCGGCACCCTGGTCAACAAGATGGCCCCGGCGCTGCGCAAGGTCTATGACCAGATGCCGGACCCGAAGTGGGTCATCTCGATGGGCAGCTGCGCCAACGGCGGCGGCTATTACCACTATTCGTATTCGGTCGTCCGCGGTTGTGACCGCGTGGTGCCGGTGGACGTCTATGTCCCCGGCTGCCCGCCGACCGCCGAGGCGCTGGTGTACGGGATCCTGCAGCTGCAGAAGAAGATCTGGCGTACACAGACCATCGCCCGCTGACCCTTCTACCTGACGAGAGCGCGCCAAGCCCCATGGCAGAGCAAGCATCCTTCATCGACCGACTTTCCGCGCGTTTCGCTGACGCGACTGTCATCGTGGTCGAACCCCGCGGCGAAGTGACGCTGGAGGTGCCTGTTGCCCAGTGGCACGCCACCGCACTGGCGCTGCGTGACGAATTCGCGTTCGAGATGGCCGTGGACCTGTGCGGCGTCGACTACCTTGGCTACGGCTCCGACGAGTGGGACACCTCCGACGTCTCCTCGCAGGGTTTCAGCCGCGGCGTCGAAGGCAAGGGCCTGGGTCGCTTCGCCTGGGGTGAATTCCCCAGCGAGGAAAGCGCCGGTGGCGCGCGGCCGCAGGCGATGCCGAGCCGTCGCTTTGCGGTGGTCGCGCAGCTGCGCTCGCTCGAGCACAACCTGATGATGCATATGCGCTGCTTCGCACCGGACGAGTCGCTGCCGGTCGTCGCTTCGCTGACCAGCGTGTGGCCGGGTATGAACTGGTTCGAGCGCGAGGCGTTCGACCTGTTCGGCGTGATCTTCGAAGGTCACCCGGACCTGCGCCGCATCCTGACCGACTACGGTTTCGTCGGCCATCCGTTCCGCAAGGATTTCCCGCTGATCGGCAATGTGGAAGTGCGGTACGACGAAGAAAAGAAGCGCGTGGTCTATGAGCCGGTGACCTCGGTGGAGCCGCGCGTCGGCGTGCCCCGCGTGATCCGTGATGACGCCCGTCTGCAGACCGCTGCAGGCGAACGCGCGCAGGAGGCAGTGAAGTGAGTCACGTACATCAGGCTGGCGAAGCGTTTGCCAGCAACACGGCAGAGCAGCGCCAGGAAATCCGCAACTACACCATGAACTTCGGGCCGCAGCATCCCTCGGCCCACGGTGTGCTGCGTCTGATCCTGGAGATGGACGGCGAGACCATCATGCGCGCCGATCCGCACGTCGGTCTGCTGCACCGTGGCACCGAAAAGCTGGCCGAGTCCAAGCCGTTCAACCAGTCGATCGGTTACATGGACCGCCTCGACTACGTGTCGATGATGTGCAACGAGCATGCCTACGTGCGTGCCATCGAAGACCTGATGGGGATCGAGGCGCCGATCCGTGCGCAGTACATCCGCACGATGTTCGATGAGATCACCCGCATCCTCAACCACCTGATGAACATCGGCACCGGCGCGCTCGACCTGGGTGCGATGGCGGTGATGCTGTACGCCTTCCGCGAGCGCGAAGAGCTGATGGACTGCTATGAAGCGGTCTCCGGCGCGCGCATGCACGCGGCGTACTACCGTCCGGGCGGCGTCTACCGCGACCTGCCGGACCAGATGCCGAAGTACAAGGAATCGCGCTGGCATAAGGGCAAGGCCCTCAAGCAGCTCAATGCCGCGCGCGAAGGCTCGCTGCTGGACTTCCTGGAGAACTTCACCAACGAGTTCCCGGGCCGTGTCGACGAATACGAGACGCTGCTGACCGACAACCGTATCTGGAAGCAGCGTACGGTCGGCGTGGGCGTGGTCAGCCCGGAGCAGGCCAAGGCGTGGGGCCTGACCGGCCCGATGCTGCGTGGCTCGGGGATCGCCTGGGATCTGCGCAAGAAGCGTCCCTACGCCGCGTATGACAAGGTCGACTTCGACATCCCGCTGGGCACCGAGGGTGACTGCTACGACCGTTACCTGTGCCGCGTGGCCGAGATGCGCGAGTCCAACCGCATCATCAAGCAGTGCGTGGCGTGGCTGAAGGCCAACCCGGGCCCGGTGATCGTCAAGAACTTCAAGGTCGCTCCGCCCCGGCGCGAGGACATGAAGGACGACATGGAAGCGCTGATCCATCACTTCAAGCTGTTCAGTGAAGGCTACTGCGTACCGGCCGGTGAAACCTACTCGGCCGTCGAAGCGCCCAAGGGCGAGTTCGGCTGCTACCTGATGTCCGATGGCGCCAACAAGCCGTTCCGCGTGCACCTGCGCGCGCCGGGCTTCGCCCACCTGTCGTCGCTGGACGAGTTCGTCCGCGGCCACATGCTGGCCGACGTGGTGGCGATGATCGGTACCTATGACCTTGTGTTCGGTGAGGTCGACCGGTAATGCCGGTCTTCCTGCCCGCACGTCCTGAAGGCAGCCGGCGCAAGCCGGCGCCGCAGGTTCTGGAGATTCACGTTATGCATTTCGCTGAGGTCGGCCGATGAAGGCGACAGGTAATTTCGAGGCGGCGCGCGACGTCGACCCGATGGTGGTGCTGAGCGACAAGACCCGTGCTCACATCGATCACTGGCTGTCCAAGTTCCCGCCGGACCGCAAGCGTTCGGCGGTGCTGCAGGGCCTGCACGCCGCACAGGAGCAGAACCAGGGCTGGCTGACCGACGAGCTGATCGCCGGTGTGGCCAAATACCTGGACCTGCCGCCGGTGTGGGCCTACGAGGTGGCCAGCTTCTACTCGATGTTCGAGACCGAGAAGGTAGGCCGCAACAACGTGGCCATCTGCACCAACATCAGCTGCTGGCTCAATGGTGCCGACGACATCGTGCGCCACTGCGAGAAGAAGCTGGGCATCAAGCATGGCCAGTCCACCGCTGACGGCCGCGTCTACCTCAAGGTCGAGGAAGAGTGCCTGGCCGGCTGCGCGGGCGCGCCGATGATGGTCATCAACGGTCATTACCATGAGCACCTGACGCTGGAAAAGGTCGACGCGCTGCTGGACGGGCTGGAGTAAGGGCATGGCACATCACCACGAATCCAAGGGTCCGGTCGGTCCCGCGCCGCAGCCGCACCAGGTGGTCTATACCACCCTGCATTACGACACCCCGTGGTCGTACGAAAGCTACCTCAAGACCGGTGGCTATGCCGCGCTGCGCAGGATCCTCGAAGAGAAGATCACGCCGGAGCAGGTCATCGAAATGGTCAAGGCCTCGGGCCTGCGTGGCCGTGGCGGTGCAGGCTTCCCGACCGGCCTGAAGTGGTCCTTCATGCCCAAGGGTGACATGCAGAAGTACATCCTCTGCAATTCGGATGAATCGGAGCCGGGCACCTGCAAGGACCGCGACATCCTGCGCTACAACCCGCATTCGGTGGTGGAGGGCATGGCCATTGCCTGCTACGCCACCGGCTCGACCGTGGGCTACAACTACCTGCGTGGCGAGTTCCACCACGAGCCGTTCGAGCACTTCGAGCAGGCGCTGGCCGATGCCTATGCCAACGGGTGGCTCGGCAAGAACGTGCTGGGCAGCGGCGTGGACATCGACATCTACGGCGCGCTTGGCGCCGGCGCCTACATCTGCGGCGAAGAAACCGCGCTGATGGAATCGCTGGAAGGCAAGAAGGGCCAGCCGCGGTACAAGCCGCCGTTCCCGGCCAATTTCGGCCTGTACGGCAAGCCGAGCACGATCAACAACACCGAGACCTACGGTTCGGTGCCGGCGATCATCCGCAACGGTCCGGAGTGGTTCAAGGGCCTGAGCCTGACCAACAACGGTGGTCCGAAGTGCTTCTCGGTATCCGGCTGCGTGCAGAAGGGTGGCAACTTCGAGGTGCCGCTGGGCACCACCTTCGACGACCTGCTGGAAATGGCCGGTGGCCTCAAGCCGGGTCGTACCCTCAAGGGCGCGATTCCCGGTGGCGTCTCGATGCCGGTGCTGACCGCGGCCGAGCTCAAGCGCCTGCCGATGGACTACGACACCATCCGTGCGCTGGGTTCCGGCCTGGGCTCGGGCGCGATCGTGGTGATCGACGACAGCGTCTGCTGCGTCAAGTTCGCCCGTCGCATCAGCCAGTTCTTCCACAAGGAATCCTGTGGCCAGTGCACCCCGTGCCGTGAAGGCACCGGCTGGATGCACCGCGTGCTGGACCGCATCGTGGCCGGCAAGGCGACGATGGAAGACCTGCACCAGCTGAAGACGGTTGCCGGCCAGATCGAAGGCCACACCATCTGTGCGTTCGGTGAAGCGGCGGCATGGCCCATCCAGGGTTTCCTGCGCCAGTTCTGGGACGAGTTCGAGTACTACATCGTCAACGGTCATTCGATGGTTGACGGCAAGAAGGTGGAGGCTGCTGCCGCATGAGCGCGCAACCGGTAAATCCCAACGTACCGCCGGACCACGTCACCGTCGAGATCGACGGCCAGGCGCTGGTGGTGCCCAAGGGGTCGATGATCATCCAGGCCGCTGACAAGGCCGGCATCCCGATCCCGCGTTTCTGCTACCACGAGAAGCTGCCGATCGCGGCCAACTGCCGCATGTGCCTGGTCGACGTGGAAAAGTCGCCCAAGCCGGCGCCCGCCTGCGCCACCCCGGTGATGGACGGCATGAAGGTCGCCACCCGCAGCGAGAAGGCGCTGAAGTTCCAGCGTTCGGTGATGGAGTTCCTGCTCATCAACCATCCGCTGGACTGCCCGGTCTGCGACCAGGGCGGCGAGTGCGAACTGCAGGACGTCTCGCTCGGCTACGGCCGTTCGGTCAGCCGCTTCAACGAGCGCAAGCGCGTGGTGGTGGATGAGGACATGGGGCCGCTGGTGGCCACCGAGATGACCCGCTGCATCCAGTGCACCCGCTGCGTGCGCTTCACCGCTGATGTTGCCGGCACCTATGAGCTGGGCGGCATGTACCGTGGCGAGAACCTGCAGATCGGCACCTACGACGGCAAGCCGCTGACCACCGAGCTCTCCGGCAACGTGGTCGACGTCTGCCCGGTCGGCGCGCTGACCAACAAGGTGTTCCAGTTCCGTGCGCGTCCCTGGGAACTGACCGCGCGCGAGTCGCTGGGTTACCACGATGCGATGGGGTCGAACCTGTTCCTGCACGTGCGCCGTGGCGAAGTGCTGCGTTCGGTGCCGCGCGACAACGAACTGGTCAACGAATGCTGGCTGTCCGACCGTGACCGCTACTCGCACCAGGGCCTGTACAGCGAGGACCGTGCGGTCAAGCCGCTGCGCAAGGTCAATGGCGAGTGGAAGGAAGTGAGCTGGGCCGAGGGTCTGGCGGCAGCCGTGGACATCCTCAAGGCCAACCAGGGCGATGCCCTGGGCATGCTGGTGCACCCGTCGACCTCGAACGAGGAAGGCGCGCTGCTGGCCCGTCTGGCCAAGGGTCTGGGCACCGGCAACATCGACCACCGCATCAACAACCGCGATTTCTCCGACGCCGCGACCGCCGAAGTGTTCGGCCTGCCGCTGGCCGAGATCGAGGGTGCCAGCCAGATCGTCGTGCTCGGCAGCAACATCCGCCACGAGCTGCCGCTGCTGCATGCCCGCCTGCGCAAGGCGCAGACCCAGAACGGGGCGAAGATCCACGTCGTCAACCCGGTCGATTTCGATTTCGCCTTCAGCATCGCCGGCAAGCAGATCGTTGCCCCGTCGAAGTTCGTCGATGCGCTGGCCAGCACCGAGCTGCGTGCCGCCGTGCAGGGCGGTGCCAACACCGTGCTGATCGTGGGTGGCATCGCCGAGAACCACCCGCAGGCGGCCGCCATCCGTGCGGCAGCACGCGAGTTCGCCGCCGCCACCGGTGCGAAGCTGTGCCGTATTCCGCAGGGCGCCAACGCCATCGGCCTCGGCCGCGCCGGCGTGCTGCCCAGCGGCAAGGACGTGGCCGCGATGCTGGCGCAGCCGCGCCAGGCCTATGTGGTCTACGGCCTGGAGCCGGGTCTGGACTTCGCCGATGCCCCCGCTGCGCGCAAGGCGCTGGCCGGCGCCCAGGTGGTGGCCTTCAGCCAGTTTGCCTGCGCCTCGACCCGTGACGTCGCCGATGTGATCCTGCCGATCGGCGCGCTGCCCGAAGTGGACGCCACCCTGACCAACCTTGATGGTCGCGAGCAGTCGGCGCGTGCCGGCGGCAAGCTGCCGGGTGAAGCCCGCGAGGGCTGGCGTGTGCTGCGTGCCCTGGGCGGCGAGCTCGCCGTGGCCGGTTTCGAGTTCACCGACCTGGCCGGCCTGCGTGCCAGCCTGGCACCGGTCAGCGTGGCGGTCTCGAGCTCGGCCCAGCCTGCAACGGCGGGCGAGGGCCTGGAAGTGGCCAGCACCGCAGCGATCTACCGCACCGACGCGGTGGTCCGCCGCGCGCCGGCGCTGCAGGCGCATCCGCTGAACACCGCGCCGCGCATCGTGCTGAACACGGAAGACGCCGCCCGCCTGCAGCTGCAGGACGGCCAGATGGCCAAGGTCGGCACCGACGCCGGTCGTGCCACCCTGCCGGTGGTCGTCGACGCCCGCGTCGCTGCGGGTTCGGTCTGGATTGAATCGGGCCACGGTGCAACCGCACCGCTGGGTGCTGCACGCGTATCGGTGGTGGCTGCATGAACGAATTGCTGTTGAACGCGGTCGATCCGCTGCACCAGTGGCTGCTCGGCCTTGGTGAGATCGGCGCGCTGATCTGGATCATCCTGAAGATCCTGGTGATCGCCTTGCCGGTGATCATCGCCGTGGCCTTCTACGTGGTCTGGGAGCGCAAGCTGATCGCCTGGATGCACGTGCGTCACGGGCCGATGTACGTGGGCATGGGCATCTTCCAGGCCTTCGCCGACGTCTTCAAGCTGCTGTTCAAGGAAGTCGTCCAGCCCAGCAGTGCCAACAAGGTGATCTACCTGCTGGCGCCGCTGATCACCCTGGCCCCGGCCTTCGCCGCCTGGTCGGTGGTGCCGTTCGACTCGCAGATCGTGCTGTCCAACGCCAACGCGGGCCTGCTGTACCTGCTGGCGATGACCTCGATGGGCATTTACGGTGTGATTCTGGCCGGCTGGGCGTCGAACTCCAAGTACGCCTTCCTGGGCGCCATGCGCGCCTCGGCGCAGATGATCAGCTACGAAATCGCGATGGGCTTCGCGCTGGTCGGTGTGATGATCGCTGCCGGCAGCCTTAACCTGAGCAGCATCGTGATGGCGCAGGCCGGCAGTTCCGGTTTCCTCGACTGGTTCCTGCTGCCGCTGTTCCCGCTGTTCGTCGTGTACTGGGTCTCCGGCGTGGCCGAAACCAACCGCGCGCCGTTCGACGTGGTCGAAGGCGAGTCGGAAATCGTGGCCGGTCACATGGTGGAATACTCGGGCGGTGCGTTCGCGCTGTTCTTCCTGGCCGAGTACGCCAACATGATCCTGATCAGCTTCCTGATCTCGATCTTCTTCCTGGGTGGCTGGCTGAGCCCGATCCAGGGCTGGGTCAACCCGGGCGACGTGTCGCCGCTGGTCGACTGGATCTGGAAGGGCGGCGCGCCCTGGCTGTTCCTGAAGGTGTTCTTCTTCGCCAGCGCCTACATCTGGTTCCGTGCCAGCTTCCCGCGCTTCCGCTATGACCAGATCATGCGCCTGGGCTGGAAGGTCTTCATTCCGCTGACCATTTTCTGGATCGCGGTTACCGCCTTGATGGTGTTCTACGGCGTGATTCAAAAGGGCGTCTGAGTGATGAACAAAGTTATCCATTACTTCAAGAGCCTGCTGCTGCTCGAACTGCTGGGCGGCATGTGGCTGACCCTGAAGTACACCTTCAAGCCGAAGTACACACTGATGTACCCGATGGAGAAGTTCCCGCAGTCGCCGCGCTTCCGTGGTCTGCACGCCCTGCGCCGTTATCCCAACGGTGAAGAGCGCTGCATCGCCTGCAAGCTGTGCGAGGCCGTCTGCCCGGCACTGGCGATCACCATCGACTCGGCCAAGCGCGAGGACGGCACCCGCCGGACCACCCGTTACGACATCGACCTGTTCAAGTGCATCTTCTGCGGCTTCTGCGAGGAAAGCTGCCCGGTGGACTCGATCGTCGAAACCCACATCCTCGAGTACCACTTCGAGAACCGTGGCGAGAACATCGTTACCAAGCCGCAGCTGCTGGCCCTCGGTGATCGGCTTGAAACCGAGATCGCCGAACGTCGCGCCGCCGATGCCGCATACCGCTGAGGTCGAGAGATGGATTGGGTAAATATCGCTTTCTGGGTTTTCGCAATTGCCGCCGGCATCTCCGCCGTGGCGGTGATCAGTGCGCGCAACCCTGTGCACTCGGTGCTGTTCCTGGTGCTGACCTTCTTCTCGGTGGCCTGCATCTGGCTGCTGGTCGGCGCTGAGTTCCTCGGTGTCGCACTGGTGCTGGTATACGTAGGCGCGGTGATGGTGCTGTTCCTGTTTGTGGTGATGATGCTGGACATCGACACCGACAACCTGCGCGAAGGCTGGGTGCGTTACCTGCCGGTCGGGCTGGTGGTCGCGGTGGTGATGTTGCTGCAGATCGTGACCCTGCTGGGCGTGAAGGGCAGGGCAGTCAACCCGTTCCCGGCCGACAACGCCGCTGCGCTGGCCGCCGACACCTCCAACATCACCTGGCTGGCGCGCAGCCTGTTCACCGAATACCTGCTGCCGTTCGAGTTCGCCGCGGTGATCCTGACCGTGGCCGTGGTGGCAGCGGTGATGCTCACCCTGCGTCGTCGCGAGGGCATCAAGACCCAGAACATCGGCGACCAGGTCCGCGTCAAGGCCGGTGACCGCCTCAAGATGGCCAAGATGGCCACCGAAGTGCCGGTCGTGCACAGCAACAACAAGCCGGTCGTCGGCGAGGAGGCTCAGCCGTGATTACTCTTGGCCACATGCTGGCACTGGGGGCCTTGCTGTTCTGCATCAGCCTGGCCGGCATCTTCCTCAACCGGAAGAACATCATCGTGCTGCTGATGTCCATCGAGCTGATGCTGCTCTCGGTGAACATCAATTTCGTCGCGTTTTCGCGGGAAATGGGGGACACGGCCGGTCAGCTGTTCGTGTTCTTCATCCTCACCGTGGCCGCCGCCGAGGCCGCCATCGGCCTGGCAATCCTGGTGACACTGTTCCGTACCCGCCGCACGATCAATGTCGGCGAAGTCGATTCGTTGAAGGGCTGATCCACAGATGGAAATCACTCTCTCCAAGAGTCTGTTGATCGCAGTGGTGCTCGCACCACTGTTCGGCAGCATCATCGCCGGCCTGTTCGGTCGCCAGGTCGGGCGCCTCGGCGCGCAGACCGTCACCATCCTGGGCGTGGCCGTCAGCTGCGCGCTGTCGATGTTCACGCTGTACCAGCTGCTCTGGGGCGGCGCGCAGCCGTTCAACGAGAATCTGTACACCTTCTTCGACGTCGGCCAGTACTCGGCGCACGTCGGCTTCATGGTCGACCGTCTGACGGCGATGATGATGGTGGTGGTGACCTTCGTGTCGCTGCTGGTGCACATCTACACCATCGGCTACATGGCCGAGGATCCCGGCTACCAGCGCTTCTTCAGCTACATCTCGCTGTTCACCTTCTCGATGCTCACCCTGGTGATGAGCAACAACTTCCTGCAGCTGTTCTTCGGCTGGGAAGCGGTGGGCCTGGTGTCGTACCTGCTGATCGGCTTCTGGTTCAAGCGTCCGAGCGCCATCTTCGCCAACATGAAGGCCTTCCTGGTCAACCGTGTCGGTGACTTCGGCTTCCTGCTCGGCATCGGCGGCGTGCTGTGGGTGTTCGGTACCCTGGATTACGCCACCGTGTTCGCCAAGATCATGGACCCGGAACTGGGCAACATCGCCATCCAGGTCTGGAGCGGCTCCATCTCGCTGTTCGGCCAGGAGATGCAGGTGCTCAGCGCGCCGGTCATCTGGAGCAGTGCGACCGTGATCTGCATCTGCCTGTTCATCGGTGCAATGGGTAAATCCGCCCAGGTGCCGCTGCACGTGTGGCTGCCGGATTCGATGGAAGGCCCGACCCCGATCTCGGCACTGATCCATGCCGCGACGATGGTGACCGCCGGTATCTTCATGGTCACCCGCATGTCGCCGCTGTTCGAGCTGTCACAGACCGCGCTGGACTTCGTGCTGTTCATCGGCGCGACCACGGCGTTCTTCACCGGCCTCATCGGCATCGTGCAGAACGACATCAAGCGCGTCGTTGCGTACTCCACGCTGTCGCAGCTGGGTTACATGACCGTAGCGCTGGGCGTGTCGGCCTACTCGGCCGCCGTGTTCCACCTGATGACGCACGCCTTCTTCAAGGCGCTGCTGTTCCTCGGCGCGGGCTCGGTCATCATCGCCATGCATCACGAGCAGGACATGCGGAAGATGGGCGGCCTGCGCAGGTACATGCCGATCACCTTCATCACCATGTGGATCGGCACCCTGGCGCTGGTCGGCACGCCGTTCTTCTCCGGCTTCTACTCGAAGGATTCGATCATCGAGGCCGCCGAATTGCATGCGCACCATTCGGGCAGCTGGGTCGCCACCTACGGCTACTGGGCTGTGCTGGGCGGCGTGATCGTGACCAGCTTCTACAGCTTCCGTCTGCTGTTCATGACCTTCCACGGCAAGGAGCGTTTCCGTGATGCCCACCATGATGACCATGGTGATGCGCACGGTCACGATGACCACCACGCTGCTGACGCACACCACGACGCCCACGATGACCATGGTCATCACGGCCACGGGGCCCATGAGCCGCACGAGACGCCGTGGGTGGTGACGCTGCCGCTGATCCTGCTGTCGATTCCGTCCATTGCCATCGGTTTCTTCAGCATCGGTCCGATGCTGTTCGGAACCGACTGGGCCGGTCACCACGCCCCGGAGGCCATCAAGGGACAGGCGATGAACTTCTTTACCGGCATCGTGGAGTTCTACGATCCGGCCAAGAACACCATCGCCATCCTGGGCGAGGAGTTCCACGGTCCGGTCGCGTTCGCGCTGCACGGCATGATGATGCCGCCGTTCTTCCTGACCCTGGCAGGCTTCCTGCTGGCCGTTCTGTTCTATCTGTGGAAGCCGGATCTGTCGGGCAAGGCGCGCAGGACCTTTGCCCCGCTGGTGTCGGTGCTGGAGAACAAGTACGGCTTCGACAAGCTCTGGATCAACGGCTTTGCCGGTGGCAGCGTCAAGCTCGGCAAGGTGTCGTCCTGGTTCGACAGCAACATTGTTGACGGTCTGGTCAATCTCACCGCGAAGGGTGCTGATGTTGCAGCGCATGTGCTGCGCCGTACCCAATCCGGTTTCCTCTATCACTACGCCTTCGCGATGATCATCGGCCTGATTGCCCTGCTGGGCGCGCTGATGCATTACATGCGTTGATGACCTGTACGGAATAAGAAGACGTGACCAACTGGCCTCTCCTCAGTGTTCTCATCTGGCTGCCGATCATCGGTGGTGCCCTGATCCTTGCGATCCGTGACGCGCAGACCGCCCGCTGGGCGTCGCTGGGTGTTGCCGTGCTGACCTTCGTCGCCAGCCTGGCCCTGCTGTCCGGTTACGACCCGGCAGTGGACGCCCTGCAGTTCGTCGAAACGCATGCGTGGATCCCGGCCTACAAGGTGGGCTACAACCTCGGCGTCGACGGCATCGCCATCGCGCTGATCCTGTTGACCACCCTGGTCGGCGTGCTGGCCCTGATCGGCGCCTGGAGCGCGATCGACAAGCGCGTCAACCAGTACGTGGCCGCCTTCCTGATCCTGGAGGGCATCACGGTCGGCATTTTCGCTGCGACCGATGCGATGCTGTTCTACGTGTTCTTCGAGGCGATGCTGATCCCGATGTTCCTGATCATCGGTGTCTGGGGTGGTCCGCGTCGCATCTACGCTGCACTGAAGTTCTTCCTGTACACCTTCCTCGGCTCGGTGCTGATGCTGGTGGCGCTGGTCTATCTGTACATGAAGGGCGGCAGCTTCCAGCTCGCCGACCTGTACGCGCTGCCGCTGAGCGCGAAGGAACAGACCTGGATCTTCTTCGCCTTCCTGATCGCCTTCGCGGTCAAGGTGCCGATGTTCCCGGTGCACACCTGGCTGCCCGATGCGCACGTGGAAGCACCGACCGCCGGTTCGGTGATCCTGGCTGCCATCGCGCTGAAGATCGGTGGTTACGGCTTCCTGCGCTTCAACCTGCCGATCGTGCCCGATGCCTCGCACGAATGGGCGTGGCTGGTCATCGCGCTGTCGCTGATCGCGGTGATCTACGTCGGTCTGGTGGCGTTGGTGCAGTCGGACATGAAGAAGCTGATCGCCTATTCGTCGGTCGCGCACATGGGCTTTGTGACCCTCGGTACCTTCATCGCGCTGTGGCTGGTCCGTGAGGCCGGCAACACCGATGCGGCCCGCCTGGGCCTGCAGGGTGCGATGGTGCAGATGATCTCGCACGGCTTCGTCTCCGGCGCGATGTTCTCCTGCGTGGGCGTGCTGTATGAGCGCATGCACAGCCGCCGCATCGCCGACTACGGCGGCGTGGTCAACGTCATGCCGTGGTTCGCCACCTTCTCGATGCTGTTCTTCATGGCCAACGCCGGCCTGCCGGGTACGTCCGGTTTCGTGGGCGAGTTCATGGTCATCCTGGCTGCGTTCCAGCGCAATCCGTGGATCGCCCTGGCTGCCGCCACCACCCTGATCACCGCGGCGGCCTACTCGCTGTGGCTGTACAAGCGCATCTTCTTCGGCGAGGTGGCCAATGCCCACGTCGCCGAGCTGAAGGACATCAATGGCCGTGAATGGCTGGTGCTGGGTGTGTTCGCTCTGGGCACGCTGGCCCTGGGCCTGTACCCCAAGCCGCTCACCGATCTGATGGAGCCGTCCATCGCCAAGCTGGCGATGCAGATCGCCTCCAGCAAGCTGCTCTGATCGGGCCGACCAGCGAACTGATTCCAGGATTTGATAATGACCACCTCGCCGCTGTTGCCATTGACCGCCGCCGACCTGCCGCCGCTCGCTCCCGAGCTGGTGCTGGTTGCCAGCGCCTTCGCCCTGATGATTCTTGACCTGTTCGTCAGCGAGAAGAACAAGATCATCACCCACCTGTTCTCGGTCGCCGCGCTGGCGGTCGTGCTGGTCATGCTGGCCACCGGGACCGGCGGGCAGGGAGAGGTCTTCCACGGCATGTTCGTCCGCGACACCGCGGCCGACGTGATGAAGACCGTGATCGTGCTGCTCAGCGGCCTCAGCCTGGTCTACGGCTGGAGCTACATGCGCGAGCGCCGGCTGTTCCAGGGCGAGATTCCGGTGCTGGTGCTGTTTGCCACGGTCGGCATGATGATCCTGGTCTCGGCCGGCAGCCTGCTGATGGTCTACCTCGGTCTGGAACTGCTTGCGCTGTGCTCCTACGCGCTGGTGGCCAGCAACCGCGACAGCGGCATGGCCTCCGAAGCGGCGATGAAGTACATCGTGCTCGGTTCGCTGGCCTCGGGCCTGCTGCTGTACGGCATGTCGCTGATCTATGGCGCCACCGGCAGCCTGCACCTGGATGCCATCCGCGAAGCGATCCCGAACTCGCAGGAAAACATGCTGCTGGTCACTGGCGCGGTGTTCATGATCGCCGGCGTGGCCTTCAAGCTTGGCGCAGCGCCGTTCCACATGTGGCTGCCCGACGTGTACCAGGGCGCGCCCGCCCCGATCGCGCTGTTCATCAGCTCGGCGCCCAAGCTGGCCGCCTTCGGCATGGCCTACCGCTTGCTGGAAATGGGTGTGGGCCCGTTGTCGGACCAGCTGCAGCTGCTGCTGGCCGGTCTTGCCGCGCTGTCGCTGGTGGTCGGCAATCTGATGGCGATTGCGCAGACCAACCTCAAGCGCATGCTGGCCTACTCCACCGTTTCGCACATCGGCTTCCTGCTGATGGGCGTTGCCGGCGGCGGTACCGAAGGCTACAGCGCCGCGATGTTCTACGCGCTGGCCTATGCGGTGATGTCGGCGGCCTCGTTCGGCGCGATCATCGCGCTGTCGCGCGCCGGCTTTGAAGCCGAGAACATCAATGACTTCAAGGGCCTGAGCTCGCGCAACCCATGGATGGCGGCGCTGGTGCTGTGCATCATGGCGTCGTTGGCCGGCATCCCGCCGTTCCTGGGCTTCTGGACCAAGCTGACCGTGCTGGGCGCGGCAGTGCAGGGCGGCCTGCTGTGGCTGGCCATTCTGGGTGTGCTGGCGGCTGTGGTGGGCTGCTTCTACTACCTGCGCGTCATCAAGGTCATGTACTTCGACGAGCCGGTGGGCGAGCCGATGCCGCGCAACAACGACCGTGTGCTGGGCGTGGTGCTGGGCGTGAATTCGCTGGCGCTGCTGTTCCTGCCGCTGGGCCTGAACCCGATCATGGTCTGGTGCCAGCAGGCTTTTGCGCATCTTTCATAAAAAATGACACAAACCTGCGCGATTCGTGTAATATGCGCAGCCTGAGTTGTCACTGCAGCGGTTCAGCCAGAACTTCGTTGCGGTAGCCCGGTCCGAAAAGCGGGGCAGCATCTCAAACACTTCCGGTGCGGGGTGGAGCAGTCTGGCAGCTCGTCGGGCTCATAACCCGAAGGTCGCAGGTTCAAATCCTGCCCCCGCTACCACATCCTGCCGGCGCCAACCGGTCCGGGTGTCCATGAAGAAAGCTTGCAGTTTCTGTGAACTTCCTTTATGATTCCGCTTCTGCTGCGGGGTGGAGCAGTCTGGCAGCTCGTCGGGCTCATAACCCGAAGGTCGCAGGTTCAAATCCTGCCCCCGCTACCATATCGCCTCAATGTTGTTGGTTGAGCGCAGCGCGATCAAGGCGATCCTGGAGACAGGGTCGCCTTTTTCGTTCGGCCGTTGCTGCTCGCCGGCCTGATCGCTTCGATCTTTGCGCGGGAGGTGTCGGACGTCGCTGTTGCATCACACCTGCGACCGGTTGCCAGCCTTGCACCAGCACGGTGCAAGCGCTATCATCAAGGGGCTGGCGGTGTATCTGATGGTTGGCCTTGTGGCGCCGTCATCCCGCCACCGGCTTCAAGCAGAAGCTGGGCTTCGCAGGGGACCGCGTCAGCGCGCCCTGCGGCCGGAATCCAGTGACCGGATTCAACCGGACAAGGGGCCCAGCGGGCCCTTTGTTGTTTCCGGAGCGGGGCGGGCAGCAACCCGTCCCTCTATTTTCCAGCCGGGAGGCACCCGGCTCTACAGAATCAAGGCAGGCTGTGAGCGACAAGGCAACTGAAATCGCGAATCTGCTCGGCCCCACCGTCGATGCGCTGGGTCTGGAGCTGCTGGGCGTGGAATATCTGCCGGCGCCCGGTGGCGCGACCCTGCGCCTGTACATCGATGTGCTGATCGCCGAGCAGGACGAGCGTGTGATCAACGTCGAGGACTGTGAGCGCGTCAGCCGCGAGGTTTCGGCCCAGCTCGACGTGGAAGACCCGATCAGCGGCAACTACACGCTGGAAGTGTCGTCCCCGGGTGTGGACCGTCCGCTGTTCACCCTGGCGCAGTTCGGTCAGCATCTTGGTCAGAAGGCCAAGGTCACGCTGAAGCTGCCGCAGGACAACCGTCGCCGCCTGCAGGGCCGCATCGATGCGGTCGATGCGGAGCAGGGCACGATCAGTTTCACCGTCGACAACGCCCCGGTGGTGGTGTCGGCCGACAACATCGACAAGGCACGCATCATGCCGGACTGGGTGGCGCTGGGGCTGGCCCCGAGCAAGCCGACCGGCCCAGCACCGAAGCGTCCCAAGACTGACAAGAACCCATCAAACGAGCCGGCGGCAAAGAAGCCGCGCGCGGAGTGAGCCAATGAGCAAGGAACTTTTGCTGGTAGTTGACGCAGTCGCCAACGAGAAGGGCGTGCCGCGCGAAGTGATCTTCGAAGCGATCGAGGCCGCGTTGGCTTCGGCGGCGAAGAAGCGTTACCCGGACCAGGAAGTGCTGGCCCGCGTGGCCATCGACCAGAAGGACGGCAGCTACGAAACCTTCCGCCGTTGGGAAGTCGTGGCCGACGACGTGGTGATGGAGTCGCCGGATCGCCAAATCCGTCTGATGGACGCCGTCGACGAAGCCGAAGGCTCGGAAGTCGGTGATTTCATCGAAGAGCAGATCGAGAACCCGGATTTCGGCCGCATCGCGGCACAGGCAGCCAAGCAGGTCATCGTGCAGCGCGTGCGCGAAGCCGAGCGGCAGCAGGTGGTCGATGCCTGGAAGGACCGCGTGGGCGAGCTGATCACCGGCGTGGTCAAGCGTGCCGAGCGCGGCAACATCTATGTGGATCTGGGCGGCAATGCCGAGGGCTTCATTCCGAAGGACAAGGGCATTCCGCGCGACGTGCTGCGTGCCGGTGACCGCGTGCGTGGCTACCTGGCCGAAGTGCGTTCGGAACCGCGTGGCCCGCAGCTGTTCATCAGCCGCGCCGCGCCGGAGTTCATGATCGAGCTGTTCAAGCTCGAGGTGCCGGAAGTCGGCCAGGGTCTGGTCGAGATCAAGGCCTGTGCCCGTGACCCGGGCGACCGCGCCAAGATCGCCGTGCTGGCCCACGACGCGCGTACCGATCCGATCGGTGCCTGCATCGGCATGCGCGGTTCGCGCGTGCAGGCCGTGTCCAACGAGCTCAATGGCGAGCGCGTGGACATCGTGCTGTGGAACGACAACCCGGCCAACTTCGTCATCAATGCGATGGCGCCGGCCGAGGTGCAGTCGATCATCGTCGATGAAGACAAGCATTCGATGGACCTGGCCGTGGCCGAAGAGCGCCTGGCCCAGGCGATCGGCAAGGGGGGCCAGAACGTGCGTCTGGCCAGCCGTCTGACCGGTTGGCAGCTGAATGTGATGACCCAGGACCAGGTCACGGCGAAGTCCGAAGCTGAACAGGCTGGCGCCCGCCAGCTGTTCATGGACAAGCTGGAAGTGGACGAAGAAATCGCTGGCATCCTGGTCAGCGAAGGCTTCAACACGGTCGAAGAAATCGCGTATGTCCCGGTTGGCGAACTGCTGGCCGTGGAAGGCTTCGACGAGGATATCGTCGAGGAACTGCGCGCTCGTGCCCGCGACGCCCTGCTCAATGAGGCGCTGGCGGTGGAAGAAGGTCTGGAAGACGGTCAGCCGTCCGACGACCTGCTGGCCCTGGAAGGCATGGACGAGGCAACTGCCTACGCCCTGGCCGGCCATGGCGTGCGTACCGGTGAGGACCTGTCGGACCTGGCCGCGGACGAAGTGGTGGAGTTCGGCATCGAAGGGCTGGACCAGGAGCGCGCCGCGGCGCTGATCCTGGCCGCGCGTGCCGAAGAGATCGCCCGTCTGGAACGCGGCCAATGAGCCGGCAATGAACAGGGCCCTGAGCCGCTCAGGGCGTAGAATCCGCGTCTCCTCCAACTGCGGGGAGGCGCCCTCAAGATCATAGGATCCGAATGTCGCAGCAAACCACCATCCGCAAGCTTGCTGAACTGGTCAACACGCCTGTCGATAAACTGCTGGAACAGCTTGCCGGTGCCGGCATGAAGTTCAGCGGTCCCGACCAGGTCGTGACCAGCACCGAGAAGGTCAAGCTCCTTGGCTTCCTTCGCCGTGCCCATGGCAAGCCCGAGCAGGCCGTCGAGGAAGCCGAAGCCGCTTCCAAGAAGATCACCCTGAACCGCCGCAAGCACCAGGAAGTGACGGTGAATGCGGGTCGCAGCAAGACCACCGTGAACGTGGAAGTGCGCCAGAAGCGCACCTACGACAAGGCGGCCTCGCGCATGACCCCGGATGAGGAGCGCGCCGACATCCTGCGCAAGCTGGAGGAATCCCGCCAGCGCAATCTTGACGAGCAGGCCGCCCTGGCTGAAAAGGACCGTCTGCGCGACGAGGCCATTGTTCGTGCCCGCGAAGAAGAAGTCGCGGCCAAGGAACGTGCCGAAGCCGAGAAGAAGGCGGCCGAAGAGGCTGCTGCCGCTGCAAAGGCCGCCGAGGCGCTGGAGGCAAGCAAGCCGAAGGTGCGCGCGCCGATCGACGAGACCGCCTCGCGCCCGTCGCGTGTGACCGTGCCGAACTCGGCTACGCCGCGCAACCCGCCGCCGCCGCCGCCGCGCAACGACGACCGCAGCAACCGTGCTGCGCCGCGCAGCGAGCGTGGCCCGGGCGATCGTTTTGCCGGCCAGATGCATCTGTCGGCTGCCGACCGTGCGCGTCGTGGCAACAGCAACAGCAACAACCGGGGCCGTCCGGGTGGCCGCAACCAGGCCGGTGGCCGTCGCGACATGTCGCGCGGTGCCGCCAACAGCGGTCCGCACGGTTTCGAGCGTCCCACCGCACCGGTGGTGCGTGAAGTGGCGATCGGCGACACGATCACCGTGGCCGACCTGGCGCAGAAGCTGGCGCTGAAGGGCGGCGAGGTGGTCAAGGCGCTGTTCAAGATGGGCGTGATGGCCACCATCACCCAGTCCATCGACCATGACACGGCCGCGCTGGTCACCGAAGAACTCGGCCACACCGTGGTGCGCGCCAACAATGACGACATCGAGGACGCGCTGCTGGCGTCCACCGCAGGCGACCAGGGCGAAGCCGTCCAGCGTCCGCCGGTGGTGACCATCATGGGTCATGTCGATCACGGCAAGACCTCGCTGCTGGACTACATCCGCCGTACCAAGGTGGCCACCGGCGAAGCCGGCGGCATCACCCAGCACATCGGCGCCTACCACGTCGAAACGCCCAAGGGCGTCATCAGCTTCCTGGATACCCCGGGCCACGCCGCGTTCACCTCGATGCGTGCCCGCGGTGCCAAGCTGACCGACATCGTGGTGCTGGTCGTGGCCGCTGACGACGGTGTCATGCCGCAGACCAAGGAAGCCATCCAGCACGCCCGCTCGGCGGGTGTGCCGCTGATCGTGGCGATCAACAAGATCGACAAGGCCAGTGCCGACCCGATGCGGGTCAAGAACGAGCTGCTCACCGAACAGGTGGTCTCCGAAGATTTCGGCGGCGACACCCAGATGGTGGAGATCTCGGCCAAGACCGGTCTGGGTGTGGACGACCTGCTGGATGCCGTGTCGATCCAGGCCGAACTGCTCGAACTGAAGGCCGTGGACGACGGCCGCGCCGCCGGTGTGGTCATCGAATCCTCGCTGGACAAGGGCCGTGGCCCGGTTGCCACCGTGCTCGTGCAGCAGGGCCGCCTGAAGAAGGGCGACTACCTGGTGTGCGGCGTGCAGTACGGCCGTGTGCGTGCGCTGTTCGACGAAACCGGCAACCAGCCGGAGTTCGCCGGTCCGTCCATTCCGGTCCAGGTGCTCGGCCTGTCCGGTGTGCCCGAAGCCGGCGACGACTTCGTCGTGGTCGAGGACGAGCGCCTGGCCAAGGAAGTGGCCCAGCAGCGTGAGACCAAGCGTCGCGAGTCGCGTCTGGTCGCCACCGCCGGCAGCCGCATGGAAGACATCATGGCCCAGCTGGGCAAGGGTGATGGTCAGCAGGTGCTGAACCTGGTGATCAAGGCCGACGTGCAGGGTTCGGTGCAGGCGCTGAGCCAGGCACTGGTCGCGCTGTCCAACGAGGACATCCGCATCAACGTGATCCACTCCGGCGTGGGCGGCATCACCGAGTCGGATGCCAACTCGGCGGCTGCCTCCAAGGCCACCGTGATCGGCTTCAACGTGCGTGCGGATGCCTCGGCCCGTCGCATCATTGAATCCAACGGTATCGACCTGCGTTACTTCTCGATCATCTATGACGTGATCGATCAGGTGAAGCAGGTGGCGTCCGGTCTGCTGGGTGTGGAGATCCGCGAAGAGATCATCGGTATCGCCGAAGTCCGCGATGTGTTCCGCAGCTCCAAGCTGGGTGCCGTGGCCGGCTCGATGGTCATCGAGGGCGTGGTCAAGCGCAACAAGCCGATCCGCGTGCTGCGCGACAGCGTGGTGATCTTCGAGGGCGAGCTGGAATCGCTGCGCCGCTTCAAGGAGAACGTCGAGGAAGTCCGCAACGGTACCGAGTGCGGTATCGCGGTGAAGGCCTACAACGACGTCAAGCCGGGTGACCAGATCGAGTGCTTCGAGCGTATCGAAGTGCCGCGCACCCTGTAATGCTGCAGACGGACCGGCCTTCATCGGCCGGTCCATCCCCGGGTGGGGCCCGACCATGGTCGGGCCGCCCCGCATTCAACACGAGAGCCAGACCGCGTGCCCAAGACTTTCCATCGAACCGACCGTGTCTCCGCCCAGCTGCGCCGTGAACTCGGTACCCTGGTGCACAACGCCGTGCGTGAGCACGGGTTGCCCTCGGTGAGCGTGTCCGACGTGGAAATCACCCGCGACATGGCCCATGCCAAGGTCTTTGTGACCGCGCTGATGCCCGAGCGTTCGGCCGAAGCCGTGGCCGGCCTGAAGGAGCTGGGCTACCGGCTGCGCATGGACCTGGCCCGGGCGATGAAACTGCGTCACGTGCCCGAACTGCACTTCCACTACGACGATTCGGTGGACCGCGGCGAGCACATCGATAACATCCTGCGCGACCTGCCGGACACGGTGGCCGCGGAGAAGCGTCGCGAAGCCGACGAAGAATAAGGTCGCTGTAGCCGGGCCATGCTCGGCTGCTTTTGCTCCCGCGCATCGCTGCGGAAGCCGAGCATGGCTCGGCTCTACACAACTCTGTCATGACCCGAATTCAGTTCCGTCGCCTTGACGGCATCCTGCTGCTGGATAAACCCGGCGGCCTGAGCTCCAACGCCGCCCTGCAGGTGGCGCGCCGCCTGTTCCGCGCCGAGAAGGGCGGCCACACCGGCAGCCTCGACCCGCTGGCGACCGGCCTGCTGCCGCTGTGCTTCGGTGAGGCGACCAAGATCGCCGGGCTGCTGCTGGGCTCGGCCAAGGCGTACGACGCCGGGATCGTGCTCGGCACCACTACCGACACCGACGACGCTGAGGGCCAGGTGCTGCTCCAGCGCCCTGTGCCCGCCTTCAGCGCGACAATGCTGAACGAGGCGCTGGCGCCGCTGACCGGTCACATCCGCCAGCGCGCCCCGATTTATTCGGCGCTCAAGCAGGGCGGCGAGCCGCTCTATGTAAAAGCCCGCCGCGGTGATGCCATCGAGGCGCCCGAGCGCGACGTCCACGTGCACTCCATCGAGGTGCTTGAACAGCAGGCCGATCGCCTGCGGCTGCGCGTCACCTGCGGCTCGGGCACCTACATCCGCAGCCTGGCCCGCGATCTGGGTGAGGCGCTGGGCTGCGGCGCCCATATCAGTGCGCTGCGCCGGCTGTGGGTGGAACCGTTCACCACGCCGGCGATGGTGACCCTGGAGCAGCTGCGGGCACTTTCCGACGCAGGTGATGAAGCGGCCATGGAGGCCCTGCTGCTGCCCTTGGCCAGTGGCCTGTCCGGCTACCCCGCCGTGCACCTTGAGGCGGAGCAGGCCAGCCGGTTCTGCATGGGTCAGCGCCTTCGCGATGCGGGCTGGCCGCCCGGGCAGGTGGCCGTGTTCGATGCCGACGGGCAGGTGCGCGGCCTCGGCCAGGTGGACGACACCGGCCTGCTGGCGCCCCAGCGCCGCTTCAATCTGTAACCGGGCCGGGGCCGGTTCAGGCCCGGTCCTTGTCCGCAGCGGCCGCGACCGTTACAATTTTGCGGCCTTCAACAGGCGGTCTGCGTCTTTGCAGGCCTCACAGCCAACGGCGAGTCAGGCGGTGCGTCATCGCTACGTTCCTGCCGGCCCCGCATCACAAGAGAAAAAGAAATGTCGATCGACACCCAGAAGGTTATTGAAGATAACAAGCGCAGCGCCGCCGACACCGGTTCGCCGGAAGTCCAGGTCGCTCTGCTGACCGCCCGCATCGAACTGCTGACCGGCCACTTCAAGACCCACAAGAAGGACCACCACAGCCGCCGTGGTCTGCTGCAGATGGTCAACCGCCGCCGCAGCCTGCTCGACTACCTGAAGAAGAAGGACGTCGAGCGTTACAAGGCCCTGATTGAAAAGCTTGGCCTGCGTCGCTAAGCAAAGACTCCCCCGCGGCGCAGCGATGCGCCGCGGTTTTGTTTTGTAGTACCGCATTACCTTCTCGGACCGGACAGCCCGGTCATCCGCTGGCGGCATGGGTCGCCAACGGTCCATTCGCAGACAGCATCCCCAAGGACACCCTCCGTGGCAAAAATCACCAAAACCTTCCAGTACGGCAAACACACCGTCACGCTTGAAACCGGCGAAATCGCACGCCAGGCCGGCGGCGCCGTCATCGTCAAGTTCGATGACACCGTGCTGCTGGTCTCCGCCGTCGCCGCCAGGAGCGCGCGTGAGGGCCAGGACTTCTTCCCGCTGACCGTTGATTATCAGGAGAAGTTCTACGCCGGTGGCCGTATCCCGGGCGGCTTCTTCAAGCGCGAAGGCCGTGCGACCGAGAAGGAAACCCTGATTTCGCGTCTGATCGACCGTCCGATCCGTCCGCTGTTCCCGGAAGACTACAAGAACGAAGTGCAGATCATCGCCACGGTCATGTCGCTCAACCCGGACATCGACGGTGACATCCCGGCCCTGATCGGTGCCTCGGCCGCGCTGTCGCTGGCCGGCACCCCGTTCATGGGCCCGATCGCCGCTGCCAAGGTGGGTTACCGCAACGGTGAGTACATCCTCAACCCGACCGTGACCGAGCTGAAGGACTCGGAGCTGGAGCTGGTCGTGGCCGGTACCGCCAACGCCGTGCTGATGGTCGAATCCGAAGCCGCGCTGCTGTCCGAAGACGTGATGCTGGGCGCTGTGACCTTCGGTCACCGCGAGATGCAGAAGGTCATCCAGGCCATCAACGAGCTGACCACCGAAGCCGGCACCAAGCCGTCGACCTGGACCGCTCCGGCCAAGAACGAAGCGCTGATCGGCGCCCTGAAGGAAGCCGTGGGCGCACGCCTGGGCGAAGCCTTCCAGGTGCGTGACAAGCTGGAGCGTCGTGACGCCATCAGCGCGATCAAGAAGGACGTGCTGGAATCGCTGGCCGGCCGTGCCGAGTCCGAAGGCTGGAACACCGCCGAGCTGTCGAAGGAATTCGGCGAGTTGGAATACAGCACCATGCGCAATTCGGTGCTGGACACCAAGGTCCGTATCGACGGCCGTGCGCTGGACACCGTCCGCCCGATCGCCGTGAAGACCGGCGTGCTGCCGCGTACCCACGGTTCCTCGCTGTTCACCCGCGGTGAAACGCAGGCCATCGTGACCATCACCCTGGGCACCGCCCGTGATGGCCAGGTCATCGATGCCGCCTCGGGCGAGTACAAGGAAAACTTCCTGTTCCATTACAACTTCCCCCCGTATTCGGTGGGTGAGTGCGGCCGCATGATGGGCCCGAAGCGTCGCGAGATCGGCCACGGCCGTCTGGCCAAGCGCGGCGTGCTCGCCGTGATGCCGAGCCTGGAAGCCTTCCCGTACACGATCCGTGTCGTGTCGGAAATCACTGAGTCCAACGGCTCGTCGTCGATGGCGTCGGTCTGCGGTTCGTCGCTGGCTCTGATGGACGCCGGCGTGCCGGTCAAGGCGCCGGTGGCAGGTATCGCCATGGGCCTGGTGAAGGAAGGCGAGCGTTTCGTGGTGCTGTCCGACATCCTGGGTGACGAAGATCACCTGGGTGACATGGACTTCAAGGTGGCCGGTACTGCCGAGGGCATTTCCGCCCTGCAGATGGACATCAAGATCGAAGGCATCACCGAAGAGATCATGAAGCAGGCCCTGCAGCAGGCCAAGGCTGGCCGTCTGCACATCCTGGGTGAAATGGCCCACGGCCTGACCGCCCCGCGTGAAGAGCTGTCCGACTACGCGCCGCGTCTGCTGACCATCAAGATCCATCCGGACAAGATCCGCGAAGTGATCGGCAAGGGTGGCTCGACCATCCAGGCCATCACCAAGGAAACCGGCACCCAGATCGACATCCAGGATGACGGCACCATCGTCATCGCATCGGTCAACGCCATTGCTGCGCAGGCTGCAAAGGCCCGCATCGAGCAGATCACCTCGGACGTCGAGCCGGGCCGCATCTACGAAGGCAAGGTCGCCAAGATCATGGACTTCGGCGCCTTCGTCACCATCCTGCCGGGCAAGGACGGCCTGGTGCACGTCTCGCAGATTTCCAGCGAGCGTGTGGAGAAGGTGGGCGACAAGCTGAAGGAAGGCGATGTGGTCAAGGTCAAGGTGCTGGAAGTGGATAAGCAGGGCCGTATCCGCCTGTCGATGAAGGCTGTGGAAGAAGGCGAGGGCGCCGTCGCCGAGTAATCGCGACGCCGTCATTGCTGGACAGAAAAAGCGGGCCTTGGGCCCGCTTTTTCTTTGCAGGGTGTCCGTGGCGTATGCGCGCAGGAGGCACGGGAGGTGGTGCCTCTTCCGGGCGCGCCGAAGACGCGCCAGCGCTCGAGGAACGATGGGTTAGCGAATGCGGACGTCACGCACCACCCATTGATGGAGTCATGGCTTGATCGATATGAGATAGGCGGGGGCTAATGCCAGCAGCCGGGCCGATGTCGGCCTGTGCGGAGCGGGGGTGAGAGCCCCCCTGACCCGAGAGGAGCACCTCATGCTGCTGGGAACTGGACCCTCGTCGTCGCTTTGCCCCTTCTGCCTGCCGCACGATCCCGGACGCAGGCGTCTGCTCGCACTTGCCGGACTGGCTGGCAGTGGCCTTCTACTGTCGCCCTCATGGGCGCGGCTGCCTGCCACGGTGACCGGCGGTCCGGTATATCCGGTGGATGCGCCCCTTCAGGCTGGTGAGGAAGGCTGGCAGTACATCCGGGACGCCGTTCTGGCCAGCCTCAATCTGGTTCCGGTCGTCGGTGGATTTCTGTCCTACCTCGGCGCGTTGTTCATACCCGGCGCCGGCTTGAGCGCTGAGCAACGCTGGCAGCGGTACACTGATGCGGTAGTTTCCCGAACGGTATTCGAGCTGGTCAAGGCAGATCTGCTGGGCTTGAGCAACGTAGCCATGCTTTACCGCAGCGCGGTAGCGTCGCAGAATCCGGCTGTGATGCTCAGCCAGAGCATTGCCGCCAACAGCCTGTTTGTGCAGGTCTTGCCGCGATTCCAGCTGGAAGGCCAGCGTGCAGCGTTGTTGCCATTGTTCGCTGTTGCCGCGAGTCTGCACCTGGCACTGTTGCGCGACGTGATTCTCGGCGCCCGGGAACTGGGGATCGGTGGCGAGTACCTCGCACAGCTCGTCGCTCAGCAGAAGAGCGCGATTGCCGATTACACCGCCTACGTCGACCGCGAAACACAGTCCATCTATGACGCCGTCCGCGCCAGGCCAGGTGAGGGCGCTGCGAGCAACACGCCGCTTTCGCAACTGCTCGAGCGCCGTTCGCAGCTGCAACTTGCAGTACTCGACCTGCGCGATACCTGGTATGCATTCGATGCGACGCTGCATCCCGACCGCGTGACCCTGAGTGTCGACCGCGAGCTTTACACGGGCCTGATAGGGCGATGGGATGGTACCGGTGCAGCGCGGGATCGCTTTCCTGACTGGACGCCGCCGCAGGCGCCCTTGCGTTCGATCGAGGTCACGCGTAGGCGGGTCCCCAACATCGAGGTGGGCTTTCTTGATGGCGTCCGCATGGAGTACAGCGACGGCCAGGTGCTGATCACAGGCCAGCTCGCTGAGCGCAATGCGCCGCTCCAGCTTGATGCCGGTGAATCGATCACAGCGGCAACGACCCGTTACAGAACCATCCAGGGCCTTGTGTCGCTGGAGCTGGCAACCAGTCGTGGGCGCCGGTACAAAGTGGCTGGGCGCGAGAACAACTTCGACATCCGGGTCGACTCCGCTTTCGCGATGCATCAGCTTTCGTCCATTCGTGTGCTCGGGCGTGGTCGTGCCAGTGCCAGCGCGGCTGCCGGGTGCTACGTGCTGGGCTTTCAACTCATCGAGAGGCGTGCCCGCGGCTTGACGCTGGAAATGCTCAGGCGGGTAGGTCCAACGATTGCGCCGCATCTGCTGGACTGGATTGACGGCGGTTGAGTCTCTGCCGGATGCGGCGGCCGCTCATGCCGGAGGGAGTGACCATACGCTGTTCCGGTCCCCGTGCCGCGCACGCCGGGAGGTGGCCCGCGCGAGCGCGGCAAAGCCCACCGCCATGGCCAGCGCGACGGTATCTACCCAGAACAGGGGCCAGTGGCCATGACCGGCACTGGCCCACCACCACCAGCCGGTCAGCAGGCCGTGGCTGAGCGGCACCAGGGCGGTCACCACGGCGGCGGCCCACAGCAGTTCACGCGCGGCCTGGGCCGGGTAACGCAGTGCCGCCCAGCCAGCGCACAGCGCCCAGGTGCCGAAGCACACCCAGCGGATGCCGCTGTCCACCGCCTGCGGGGCGAGCTGTTCCAGCACCTGCGCGCTTACAAAGGCCGCCGAGATCGCCACGCACAGGCCGATACAGATGCCCACCGTTGCCCGGGCCATGTTGCGCGGTGCGCGACCCTGTTCGGCCTGCCGCCGCTTGCGCCGCGACTCGATCCACAACAGGTTGCCGGAATAGAACAGGAACGCCCCGCCCAGTCCCAGCACGAAGTACAGCCAGGGCACGGCGGCATTGCCGAACTCGCCAAAGTGCAGCGCATACGCGGCGCTCAGCGTGGCATGGTTGGCATCGCGCTGGCCGGGGAGCTGGGTAGCCAGCACCGCACCGCTGGCCACGTCCAGCGCCACCGCGCCGGCCGGGCCCAGGGTGCCCTCGGACTCACCGGTGATCTCCAGCGTGGCGTTGCGGTCGCCCGCGTTGGCCAGCTTCAGGTAGGTGGGGGTGAAGCCTTGCACGCCCTGCTGCTCGGCTGCCTGCAGGGCCAGCGCGTGCAGTTCGGCCAGGCGCACGTGGCTGCCCGGTGCGCCGGCGGGCGCGCGCACCGGCGCGGTATCCATCGCGGCCGGCACGGCCTGCATCAGCTTGCCGTCGTAGATCAGTGGATTCAGTACGGCCATCTGCAGGAACAACAGGCACAGCAGGGTGCCGGTGACCGCAAACAGCAGATGGAACGGCAGGCTCAGCACGCCGACCACGTTGTGCGCGTCCTGCCACATCTGCTTGAGGTTGCGTCCGGGACGCAGCGCGAACAGATCGCCTGCCAGACGTGGCAGGTGGATCACCAGCCCGCTTAGCAGGGCAAGGCCGTAGAGCAGGCTGACCACGCCCATCAGGTAGATACCGGCAACGGGCAGCCCGAGGCTGTAGTGCAGGCTGTTGACCAGTTCGGCCAGCCCGGCCTGGGGTGGGGTGACGCTGCCGTCGTAGTGATCGAGCCAAGCGTACTGCCAAGTGCCCTGCGCATCCTGCCAGTAGGCGATGGGCTGGGGGTGGTCGCCGCCAGGAAAGGTCATGCCCATGTGCTGACGGGCCGCGGTGTGGCGCTCAAGCACCCCATCAAGCAGGCGCTGCGCATCGGCCAGCGTCGCGGCGGGCTGCTCGATGGCCTGCGGTGTCTGCCACAGGGGAATGTCGTGGTGAAACACGGTCAGCGCACCGGCATAGAACGCCACGAACAGCGCAAATCCGGCAATCAGGCCGACCCAGCTGTGCAGGGTGGTATACGTGCGCAGGGTCCGGGAACTGAACTTCATGGGTGGGTTCTCAGTGCACCGCGCCGCTCAGGCGCAGCAGCCCAAGCAGGGCAAAGGCAACGGCGGCAGCACCGCCCAGCGTGAGCCAGGCGCGCAGCGTTGTGCGGAAGCTGAAGGCCCAGAGCGCGGCCAGCATCCACAGCGGAACAAAGCTGATCAGGCTGACCACCAGCATCTGTGGCCACGGGCCCGGGGGCAGCCAGGCCAGCAGGCCGGTCAGCGCGGCGGCCAGCAGCAGTCCGGGCAGCAGGGCTGCGGCGGCGCGGCCCCACATCAACGTGCGTCCCGGGCCGGGCGATGCCAGGCGGCCAGCGCCGGCAGGAGCATGGCCATCGCCATCCAGGCGCACAGCATGGTCACCAGACCGGCACCGACCCCCAGATCGGCCATCCACAGCCAAAGCGACACCGCCGCGGTCAGCAGGCCCAGCTGACGGCCCGTCCGCCCCGCACGACGCAGCCGGCGCCAGCGGCAGTGCGGGGAGGCGGCGTAGAAAGCCAGCGCGGAAAGCGCCGCGCACAGCAGGGCCAGGCCGTGGAAGCCAAGCGAGGAGAGGGCGATGGCGGGTACGCTGACGGCAGGCATGAACGGACGGGAACCGGAAAGGGAAGGGCAGAGCAATGGGTGCATCCTGCGGGCTCAGCCTGTATATGGTAATGAGTGGCGTTTACAACCACCAGTGCAGCGACGGGCTGCGCCGCCGGTGCCGCCGCTTGGGCTTTGTCGCGCGGTGGTTTAAGATCATCACATCACCGTTCTGGAACAAGGTGGCCCGCGCCCTGCGCCGGCCGAGCGTGCGACATGAGCACTACTGCCGCCCCCTGCTGAGCTGCTGCCGACGGCCCTGTCTCCAGGCGCCTGCGTGGCGCTTTTTTTCATCCGGGCCTGCCCCGTTCCCGCATTTCCAGCCCGCCCGCGCGGGCCCTGCATGAAGCCTCCCCAATGATCACCATTACGCTTCCCGACGGCAGCCGCCGCGAGTTCGAACATCCCGTCAGTGTCATGGACGTGGCCCAGTCCATCGGCGCCGGCCTGGCCAAGGCCACCATCGCCGGTTCGGTCGATGGTGTGCTGGTCGATGCCTGCGACATCATCGATCACGATGCCAGCCTGCGCATCATCACCGCCAAGGACGAGGAGGGTGTGGAGATCATCCGCCATTCCAGCGCGCACCTGGTCGGCCACGCGGTCAAGCAGCTGTACCCGGACGTGAAGATGGTCATCGGCCCGGTCATCGCCGAAGGCTTCTACTACGACATCTACTCCGAGCGCCCGTTCACCCCGGAGGACATGGCGGCGATCGAAAAGCGCATGGGCGAGCTGATCGCCCAGGACTACGATGTGGTCAAGAAGATGACCCCGCGCGCCGAAGTGGTGGAGATCTTCAAGGCCCGCGGCGAGGACTACAAGCTGCGCCTGATCGAGGACATGTCCGACGACATCCAGGCCATGGGCATGTACTACCACCAGGAATACGTGGACATGTGCCGTGGCCCGCACGTGCCCAATACGCGTTTCCTGAAGGCGTTCAAGCTGACCCGTATTTCAGGCGCGTACTGGCGCGGCGACGCACAGAATGAACAGCTGCAGCGCATCTACGGCACTGCATGGGCCGACAAGAAGCAGCTTGAGGCCTACATCAAGCGCATCGAAGAAGCCGAGATGCGCGATCACCGCCGTATCGGCAAGCAGCAGGATCTGTTCCACCTGCAGGAAGAAGCTCCCGGCCTGGTGTTCTGGCATCCCAAGGGCTGGTCGCTCTGGCAGGTGGTCGAGCAGTACATGCGCAAGGTGTATCGCGACAGCGGCTACGGCGAAGTGCGCTGCCCGCAGATTCTGGATGTAAGCCTGTGGAAGAAGTCCGGCCATTGGGACAACTACCAGGACAACATGTTCTTCACCGAGTCGGAAAAGCGCACCTACGCCGTCAAGCCGATGAACTGCCCGGGCCATGTCCAGGTGTTCAACCAGGGCCTGCACAGCTACCGCGATCTGCCGATCCGCTACGGTGAGTTCGGGTCGTGCCATCGCAACGAGCCGTCCGGCGCGCTGCACGGCATCCTGCGCGTGCGCGGATTCACCCAAGACGATGGCCACGTCTTCTGCACCGAGGCGCAGATCGAGGCCGAGGTGACCGCGTTCCATCAGCAGGCGCTGGCGGTCTACCAGCACTTCGGTTTTGACGACATCCAGATCAAGATCGCGCTGCGCCCGGAATCGCGGCTGGGCGACGATGCGACCTGGGACAAGGCCGAAGGTGCACTGCGCTCGGCGCTGTCCAGCTGCGGCGTGGAGTGGCAGGAGCTGCCGGGCGAAGGCGCCTTCTACGGCCCGAAGATCGAGTACCACCTGAAGGATGCCATCGGCCGCACCTGGCAGCTGGGCACCATGCAGGTCGACTTCATGATGCCGGGCCGTCTTGGTGCCGAATACGTTGACGAGAACAGCCAGAAGAAGCATCCGGTCATGCTGCACCGGGCCATTGTCGGCTCGATGGAGCGGTTCATCGGCATCCTCATCGAGCACCATGCCGGCCAGTTCCCGGCGTGGCTGGCGCCCGTTCAGGTTGTTGTCGCCAACATCACCGATGCGCAGGCAGACTATGTCAGCCACGTTCGTAAAACCCTTGCGGATCAAGGCTTCCGCGTGAACGCGGATTTGCGTAACGAGAAGATCGGCTATAAGATTCGCGAGCACACGCTGCAACGGGTCCCTTACCTGCTGGTCATTGGCGACCGAGAGAAGGAAAACAACCTGGTGGCCGTGCGTACGCGTTCTGGCGAAGACCTGGGCAGCATGAGCGTCGAGGCCTTCATCGACCTGCTGCAGGCCGGGAACGCAGCGTAACTACAGGTCCGCCCCGCGCGCCGTGGCGAGCGGGGCGATTCGATACCCTTGGGAGATTGCAATATCAGTACCCCTGACAACAAACAGAACCGTCGTAATCAGGAAATCCGAGTGCCGCGCGTACGCGTGATCGGCAGTGACGGAGAAATGATCGGCGTGTTGTCGCGCGACGAAGCGCTGTCCATGGCCGAAGATGAAGGCCTGGACCTGGTCGAGATCCAGCCGCAGGCCGACCCGCCGGTCTGCAAGATCATGGACTTCGGCAAGTTCAAGTTCGAAGCGCAGAAAAAGGCCAGCGAGGCCAAGAAGAAGAGCAAGCAGGTCGAGATCAAGGAAGTGAAGTTCCGTCCGGTCACCGACGAGGGCGACTACCAGATCAAGCTGCGCAAGATGCGCGGCTTCCTCGAAGAGGGCGACAAGATCAAGGTCAACATCCGCTTCCGTGGCCGTGAAATGAGCCATCAGGAACTGGGTCGTGAAATGGCGTCGCGTATCGAGGCCGACCTTGGCGAAGACATCGTGATCGAATCCCGTCCGCGCCTTGAAGGCCGTCAGATGGTGATGATGATCGCGCCGAAGAAGAAATAAGCCTCGGCCGGGCGTCTGCCTGCTGAAGCGTGCCACGGTGAAGCAGCGCTTCGCCGCGGCGGGAAGAGCCGGGCATTGCCCGGCTCTTTGTGTTTCAGTGCAGCACGGCGCGCGCCTGCTGCCATTGCTGGCGGGCCTTGCGAAGATTGCAGCGCGTCGCCGGGGTGGCTTCCGGTGGCTGCTCTGCCAGATGGCCCAGCGCATAGGCCAGGGCGCGCGTCAGCGTCAGCTGGGCAGTGGCGCTGCCGGCGTCGACCCGATCAGCGGGCCGGTGATAGTTGGGCGAGTGTCGCTTGCCCGCCTCACCTCCGAACAGTGCCTGCTCTTCAGTGGTCTTGTTGCGGATCCCGGGGATCGAGGCCAGGCCTCCGGTGGCGATGCCGCAGGCCGCAAAGGGCAGATGGTCAGAGCCGAGATAGGGCGAGATCGAGACGCTGGGGCTGCCGGTGTGGCCCAGGCCGTCGCGTAGTGCCTGCCGGATCAGGCGCTCCTGCGCGGGCCGGTCGCTGCTGCTGGCGTGGTCGGGGTCGTAGATGCCGAAGATGTAATTGGGGGATCCGACCATGTCGGCATTGAGGTAGACGCGCAGCCGCTGGCGCCGCTCGGCGTCCATGGCCAGCTGGGTGGCGTGGTGGATCGACCCGTTCAGGCCACTTTCCTCGGCGCCCCACCAGACCAGGTGGAGGGTGGAAGCGGCGCGGTCGAGCATGGCCACACGGGCGATTTCAAGCACGGCGCTGCTGCCCGAGCCGTTGTCGTCGGCGCCGGGTGAGCCCGGTACGCTGTCCAGATGGGAGCCGACCATCACCACCGGTGCGTCGGCACCGGCGCGGCCGGCGATCTCCGCGATGAGGTTGAAGCTGGCCCTGCCGTTGTAGGTGAAGGGCTCGCGTCTCACAGTGACGCCCATCGCCCGCAGCCGTGCTTCGACGTAGCGGGCACTGGCGTCGTAACCAGCAGAGCCCGCGCTGCGGTCGCCGCCATGTGCCAGGGTGATCTGTTCCAGTTCGGCCCAGTTGCTGGCCAGCTGGGCGCCCGATACGGCATCGGCCCAGCGGACGGCCAGATCGGCTGCTGCATCGGCTGCGGCCACCGCGCTGGCCATGCTGCCCAGCGACAGGCCGAGCATGAGGGCCAATGGCCTGATCGTGAGTGCTCGTGTACGCATGCAGGATCTCCTTGCAGGTCGGCGCCGGCAGGCGCCGATGTCGATGCTGCAGGGATTGGAGCTCCAGGAGTGCGACCGGACTGCAGGACCCGCCCACTGGTCCGCTGCCGGCGGCATGACCGGGGCGTGCCCGGCAGGGCGGGGCATGGATGGCCCATGGCCGTGCTCCTGCCGCAGCGCCGCGGCGCGCTGCAGAGGGACGATCGGGGGCGGTCGCGTCACCGGGGCGTTCACGTTGCCAAGGACTGGCAACAGCCACTTTTCCCCTGTATGATTGCCGGCTCGACCCACCCAGGACGGGTCGTACGCCGATCATGGCAGGACGGAAAGTGCGGTTTCGACCGCCGCCAGATCAGTCAGAAACCAGGGTCATATCCCATCAAGGACATTGAAATGCCCAAGATCAAGACCAACCGGGCAGCGGCCAAGCGTTTCCGCAAGACCGCCTCGGGCAAGTACAAGTGCGGCCATGCAAACCGTAGCCACATCCTCACCAAGAAGGCGACCAAGCGGAAGCGTAACCTGCGTCAGACGAACCACGTCCGCGCAGAAGACGCCGGCCGTCTGGACCGCATGCTTCCCTACCTCTGAGGATCTGAACAATGGCACGAGTTAAGCGTGGCGTACAGGCGCGTCGCCGCCACAAGAAAATCCTGGATCTCGCCAAGGGCTATTACAACGCCCGTCGCAAGGTCTTCCGCGTTGCCAAGCAGGCGGTCATCAAGGCGCAGCAGTACGCCTACATCGGCCGTAAGCAGAAGAAGCGCAACTTCCGTTCGCTGTGGATCACCCGCATCAACGCGGCTGCCCGCATCAACGGCCTGAGCTACAGCCGTTTCATGAACGGTCTGCTGAAGGCCGGCATCACCCTGGACCGCAAGGTGCTGGCTGATATCGCCGTGCACGATGCAGCCGGCTTTGCCGCGCTGGCCGAAAAGGCCAAGGGCGCGCTGGCGGCTTAAGTCCTTCCCCAGGCCGTTGCCGTTCACGCGCAGCGGCCCATGGAACAGGCAATGCATGGGGAAGGGCGCAAGTCCTTCCCCATTCTTTTTTGTACCGGACGCGGCCCTGGCGGCGGTCGGTCAGCGGTGGCGACGGGGGTCGGCCCTTCGCATCCGCGATGGCAAACCGACTGGAGTTCCGGCTACCCATGAGTGACATCCAATCCCTGACCACCCAGGCGCTGGCTGACGTGGCCGCCGTGCAGAGCCCCGACGCGCTGGAGCAGCTGCGTGTGGCGCTGCTGGGCAAGAGCGGCAGCATCACCCTGCTGCTGAAGCAGCTGGGCTCGCTGCCCCCGGCCGAGCGCAAGGCCGCCGGTGAGGCAATCAACCTGTCACGTGATGCGCTGGGCGCGGCGCTGGCGCAACGCAAGGCCGTGCTGGAAGACGCTGCGCTTGACGCGCGCCTGGCGGCTGAAGCGATCGACGTGACCCTGCCGGGCCGTCGCGGCGGCCGTGGCGGCCTGCACCCGGTCACCCGTACGCTGGAACGCATCACCGAAATCTTCGGCCGTCTCGGCTATGAGCTCTCCGAAGGACCGGAGATCGAAGATGACTGGCACAACTTCGAGGCGCTGAACTTCCCGCCGCACCACCCGGCGCGCGCCATGCATGACACCTTCTACTTCGGTGATGGCCGCCTGCTGCGCACGCATACCTCCGGGGTGCAGGTGCGCTACATGGGAGAACACGCGCCGCCGCTGCGCATGATCGCCGCCGGCAAGGTCTACCGCAGTGACAGTGACCAGACCCACTCGCCGATGTTCCACCAGGTCGAAGGCCTGCTGGTGGACGAGCACTCCACCTTCGCCGACCTGAAGGGCACGCTGTCCGAGTTCGTCCGCGCGTTCTTCGAGCGTGATTTCGAGATGCGCTTCCGCCCCAGCTACTTCCCCTTCGTCGAGCCCGGCGCGGAAGTGGACATCGCCTGGCAGCAGCCCGACGGCAGTACCCGTTGGCTGGAGGTGCTCGGCTGCGGCATGGTCCATCCGAATGTGCTGCGTGCGGTAGGTATCGATCCGGAGCGCTACACGGGCTTTGCCTTCGGCCTTGGCGTGGAGCGCTTTGCGATGCTGCGCTATGGCGTCAACGACCTGCGCGCGTTCTTCGACAACGACGTGCGCTTCCTGAAGCAGTTCGCGTGACCCCCGCGGCGCCCGGCTTGCCGGAGCGCGCACTGCAACGCATCAAACACGGCCCAGGCGCGTGCGCCGGGCTCACCAGGATGGAAAGATCATGAAGTTCTCCGAAAACTGGCTGCGCAGCCACGTCCCGACCACTGCCAGCAGCGACGAACTCAGCGCCGTGCTGACCGCGATCGGCCTGGAAGTGGAAGAGGTCACCGCTCTCGGTGGTGGCCTGGACCAGGTGGTGGTGGCGCGCATCGTCGAAGCTGAGCGCCACCCCGAGGCCGACCGTCTGCAGGTGTGCCGGGTGGATGCCGGGCAGGGCAGGCTGCTGCAGATCGTCTGCGGCGCACCGAACGCACGCCCGGGCCTGGTGGCACCGCTGGCCATGGTGGGCGCGCAGATCGGCGAGCTGAAGATCAGCCCGGCCAGGCTGCGCGGCGTGGAGTCCAACGGCATGCTGTGCTCGGCCAGGGAGCTGGGTCTGGACAGCGATGCCTCCGGCCTGTTCGAGCTGCCCGCCGATGCGCCGATAGGCCAGCCGCTGGTGGAGTATCTCGGGCTGCCCGACGCCAGCATCGAAATCAAGTTGACCCCCAACCGTGCCGACTGCTTCAGCGTGCGCGGCATCGCCTTCGATGTGGCCGCTGCCACCCGCAGCGAGGTGCAGGCGTTCGAAGCGGCGCCGGTCGCGGCCGTGGGTTCGCGCGAGCTGGCCATCGCGCTCGATGCAGGCGCGGACGCGCCGCGTTACCTGGGCCGGGTGATCGAGGGCGTGAACGCTGCTGCCAGCACCCCGCTGTGGATGGCCGAGCGCCTGCGCCGCAGTGGCGTGCGTCCGGTCTCGCTGCTGGTGGACATCACCCAGTACGTGATGCTCGAGCTTGGCCAGCCGATGCATGCCTACGACCTGGATACGCTGCAGGGCCCGATCGCGGTGCGTCGTTCGCGTGCCGGTGAACAGCTGAAACTGCTTGACGGTCGCGATGCGGCACTGGATGACAGCTTCCTGGTCATCACCGACGCCGACCGTCCGGTCGGCCTGGCCGGCATGATGGGGGGCTTCGATACGCGTGTGACCGATGCCACCACAGCGGTGTTCCTGGAAGCAGCGCACTTCGCCCCGGCTGCGATCATGGGTCGCGGGCGCAAGCTCGGGCTGCACACCGATGCGGGACACCGCTTCGAGCGTGGCGTGGACCCGTCGCTGCCGCGTCAGGCCATCGAGTACGCTACCGCGCTGGTGCTGCAGCTGGCCGGGGGCACCCCGGCGCCGGTCACCGAAGCGGTGCGCAGTGATGACCTGCCAGAGGCAGCGACCATCACCCTGCGTCGCGCGCGCATCCGCCGTGTGCTCGGCATCCAGATCGAGGACGCCGAAGTCGAGCGCATCCTGCGCGCGCTGGGCATGGGCGTGGAAGCGACGGGCGAAGGCTGGCAGGTCACCGCACCGAGCCGCCGTTTCGACATCGCCATCGAAGAAGACCTGATCGAAGAGCTGGCGCGCATCCACGGGTACGAGCAGATTCCCACCACCCTGCCAGGTGGCGCCGCGCGCGTGGCCATGCCCAGCGAGACCCGGCTGGACGAGCTGAGCGTGCGCCGCCAGCTGCTGGCCCGCGAGCTGCAGGAAACCATCAACTACGCCTTCGTCGATGCCGGGCTGCTGGCCTCGTGGCAGTTGAACGAGCAGCTCGTCGCGCTGGCCAACCCGCTCTCGGCCGAGCTGGCGGTGATGCGCCCGGCGCTGCTGCCGGGTCTGGTCGCCACGCTGGGTCGCAACGTGGCCCGCCAGGCCGGTCGCGTGCGCCTGTTCGAGCTGGGGCGCGTGTTCGCCGCGCAAGCGGGCGAGGGCGCGCCTGCGCCGCTGGAAACCCAGCGCGTGGCGGCAGCGGTCTGCGGTGACGCTGACGCCGAGCAGTGGGGCGTGGCCAGCCGCAAGGTCGATTTCCACGACCTCAAGGGCGACCTGGAGGCACTGGCTGCCGCCACCGGTGCACAGCTGAGCTTCCGGCCCTCGCAGCGCGCCTATGGCCACCCGGCGCGCTCGGCCGAGGTCTACCGTGACGATGTGTGCCTGGGCTGGATCGGACAGATCCACCCGCGCCTGGCCAAGGCGATGGATATCGACGTTGACGTCTATGCCATGGAGCTGGACCTGGCACCGCTGGCCGCACGCGCGCTGCCACGTGCGGGCGAGCTCTCGCGTTTCCCTGCCGTACGCCGCGACCTGGCCGTGCTGGCGCCGGAGGGCGTGAACTGGGCGGCGCTGGCTGAGACCGTTCGCGCCGCCGCCGGCCCACTGCTGCGTGAGCTGAACCTGTTCGACCGCTACATCGGCCACGGCGTCGAGCCGGGCTTCAAGAGTCTCGCTATGGGCTTGATTTTGCAGGACAAGTCACGCACTCTGACGGACCGCGACGTGGACGCGGTGGTGACCGAGGTGGTCGCCGCCATCGAGCGTGAGCATCACGCGCGGATCCGCGGCTGAGCGGGAAGCATTCAGGGGTAAGCAGGCAATGGCACTGACCAAGGCGGAAATGGCTGAAAAACTGTTCGACGAAGTCGGTCTGAACAAGCGCGAGGCCAAGGAGTTCGTCGACGCATTCTTCGACGTGCTGCGTGATGCCCTGGAGCAGGGACGCCAGGTGAAGCTGTCCGGCTTCGGCAATTTCGACCTGCGGCGCAAAAACCAGCGCCCGGGTCGCAACCCGAAAACCGGCGAGGAAATTCCGATTTCCGCCCGTACGGTTGTGACCTTCCGTCCAGGCCAGAAGCTCAAGGAAAGGGTGGAAGCGTATGCTGGATCCGGGCAGTAACCGAGAACTTCCGCCGATTCCGGCCAAGCGTTACTTCACCATCGGTGAGGTAAGCGAGCTGTGCGACGTCAAACCGCACGTGCTGCGCTACTGGGAAACCGAGTTTCCCAGCCTTGAACCCGCCAAGCGGCGTGGCAACCGTCGTTACTATCAGCGCCACGACGTGCTGATGGTGCGGCAGATCCGCAGCCTGCTGTACGAACAGGGCTATACCATCGGTGGCGCGCGGCAACGACTGGACGGCCCCGATGCCCGTGAGGAATCGGCGCTGAGCAACCAGATCATCAAGCAGGTGCGCATGGAGTTGGAAGAAGTGCTGCAATTGCTTCGCCGCTGAAGCAATTTCCGTTTCAATCCGCTATACTTCACTGCTCGCTGCTACAGCGGTAACATCGCAATAGACGTCGGGGCGTAGCGCAGCCTGGTAGCGCATCTGCCTGGGGGGCAGAGGGTCGTCGGTTCGAATCCGGCCGTCCCGACCATTGCGGTTCAACAGAAAGGTTCGCACCGTGCAGTGCGGACCTTTTTTGTTGGCTGCAGCGACGGCATGACGGGAAGGCGTGACGGGCATGGCCCGTCACTACCTCAATGGGCTGATGCCTTCGAGAACAGGTTGATCACCAGCACGCCGGCGCAGATCAGCGCGATGCCGAGGATGGCCGGAGTATCAAGTTTCTGTTTGAACACCGCCAGGCCGATCAGCGAAATCAGCACGATGCCGACCCCGGACCAGATGGCGTAGGCAATGCCCGTCGGGATGTTGCGCATCACGATGGCCAGCAGATAGAAGCAGATGCCGTAGCCGACCAGCGCGCCGGTGGCAGGCAGCCAGCGTGTCATGCCGTCGGAGGCTTTGAGCAGCGAGGTGGCCACCACTTCCAGAGCAATGGCGGCAGCAAGCAGGGCGTAGGGATTCATCGAGGTACAGCAGCGTCCGGCGGCCCAGTCTATCAGTCGGCCAAGGGCGCAAAACGTGGCTGCGGGCCGTTGGGGCCTTGAACGGTTTCGACGAACATCGCATACGGTCGCACCCACAGACCCTGCTCACCGTAGAGCGCCCGATAGAGCACCTGCGGCTGCAGCGTCTCGCTGCTGCGCACGATGTCGATCACCTCATAGAGGCCGCCTTTGAAATGCCGGTAGCGGCCGCGGGCGAGTTCAGGCAAGGGCGACAGATCCGACATGAGCGCACGCAGGGCAGGCAGGGGCGATCATTGTCCGCGTCGCCACGCCAGGGGTCCAGCAGCTCATGTCCGGGTCAGGAGAACAGACCGGCCCGAAGCAGCTCTTCGAGAAGGATCACGTAGCTGGCAACAAAGTAGAACTTGATCAGCGATGGACGCTGCATCAGAAAGGTGCGCATGTGGAAGGGGCCCCCTGTTGGTGTACGTAGTGTGAAATTGTTTTGGCCGCGTGACAAGAGTCACAGAAACTCCGGCCTGAACGGCTTAGCGATGTGAGGCCGGTAGCTGAACACGACGCATCGTGGCGGTCGTGGCTTGTTTCGGTTTCAGATGCGTCCTATGCCGCACAGGGCGGTCGCTGGCGACCATGGGGTCATTCCAATGAACCCGGGGGCCGCCCATGCTTCTCACCATCGAACTCGTAGATCGACTTTGGCATCTTCGCCAGCCTGGCCAGGACCCCGTTGCCGGGTTCGCCAGCGGTGCCCAGGCCTTCGATACTGCGGCCGAACTGGCCCATCGCCACCATGCGCGTACGGGCCAGGCCTGTCTCGTCCAGGTGGCGGTAGCCTCGGCCCGGGTTGACGCGCTGCGCGTGGGTTAGCCAACCCCCGTCGAAAACAGACATCAGAATCAGAAAACCCTTATGGAGCTTGATCGCACCGTGGACTACTTTGTTGCACGGCGGGCCGGAAGGCTCGCCCTGGCGCCGTCACCGGCCGCTCTTGGAAGGGGCAACGGCCGGTGATGGCGCCACAACCTCCCCTCATGGAGAGCACGGCGCATGTTGATCCAGGTGCAGAGGGAGCCGCGCTGCTGGAATGTGCAGACGCCGCAACACGCCGCAGGCGTGCGTTTTCGAAACGGTGCCACCGCCTTTGACTTCGCCCAGGCACTTGCCCGGGAGCACCACCTGCGCACTGGCGAGACCGCCGATGTATGGGTCGTGGTAGGCGACGCCCATGTGGCTGCGGGAGGACATGGCAGCTGAGGACGCCACGACCTGAACTCGTTCAGTAACGGGCGTGGTAGTTGAACCGCAGGCCGTACGCGACAGAGAGAGGGCTGTGCGCGGCATCGGGGATGTTCGATGCTCTGGCCACGCACCCCCTCTGGAGCCTCGCATGCGTCACAACCAGTCCCCCTTGTCCCGCTTCCTGCGCCACGTTGGCCTGCTCGGTCTGCCATTGGTGGGCGGACTGGCGGCGGCCGGGATGGCACAAGCGCAGCCGTATGGCGGCCACGATCGTGGTCATCAACAAGGTCAGGGCATAGTGCGCTGCGAATCGATCCGCAACCGCAGCCGCGAGTGCCCGCTCAACGGGCAGCCGCAGCTGATCCGTCAGCTTTCTGGCTCGCCTTGTGTCCGCGGCGAGAGCTGGGGGCCGACCCGCAATGGTGTCTGGGTAAGCCGTGGCTGCCGCGCCGAGTTCGTCGCCCAGAGCCGCGGCCGCCCCGGCGGCGGCTGGGGCCATGGCGGATGGGGCCATGGCAATGGAAATGGCCGGGGCGACCTTCGTGGTCAGCTGATCACCTGCAATTCGGACAAGCATCGTCAACGGCGCTGCGATGCCGACGTGCGCCGTTCTGTAAGGCTGGTGCGACAGCTATCCAGTTCGGCGTGTGTGCAGGGTCGAAGCTGGGGCTGGGACCGTCGAGGCGTGTGGGTCAGCAATGGCTGCCGCGCCCAGTTCCAGATCAACTGACCCGTTGCCAGCGCGGCGGGTTATCGAGCCACGGGTAGAGCCGACCCCACGGTCGGCTCACCGCGCGCCAGCGCGGCGCGGTTTCAGCGCGACCTGACCAGAGCGCAGCCGGGCAGAGCCCGGCTCTACCGCCGCAAGCGCGCAGCGCGGTTCCGGCGCGACCTGGCCGGGTAGTGCCGGGCTCTGCCCGGCAAGCTGTCAGGCGATCAGGGCCTTGGGTTCCAGCTTCGGCCAGCGCTTGAGGATGGCCGCGCGGATACCGGCTGCATCGATGCCGGCCTCGCTCAGCAGGTCCTCACGGCTGGCGTGGTGCTGGTAGCTGTCCGGCAGGCCAAGGTGCAGGACGGGCTTGAGTACGTCCTCGGCATTGAGCAGCTCGGCAACGCCCGAACCGGCGCCGCCCGCCACGACATTGTCTTCAACGGTAACGAAGCCATCGTGGCGTGCAGCCAGCTCCAGCAGCAAGGCGCGATCCAGCGGTTTGATGAAGCGCATGTTGACCACGCTCAGCCCGAGCTCACGGCCGACCTGCTCAGCCGCCGGCACGGTGCTGCCAAATGCCAGGATCGCCAGCGTGCGGCCTTCAACGCGCAGCTGCGCCTTGCCGATCGGCAGCTGTGCCAGGTCGGTTCCGGCGTCCACGCCGGTGCCACTGCCGCGCGGGTAGCGCACCGCCGCCGGGCCCGCATGGGCCAGGCCTGTGCTGAGCATCTGGCGGCATTCGGCTTCGTCGGCCGGTGCCATCACCACCATGTTCGGCACGCAGCGCAGGTAGCTCAGATCCAGATTGCCGGCATGGGTCGCACCGTCCGGACCGACCACACCGGCACGGTCGATGGCAAACAGCACGTCCAGGTTCTGGATCGCCACATCATGGATCAACTGGTCATAGGCGCGCTGCAGGAAGGTGGAGTAGATCGCCACCACCGGCTTGGCGCCCTGCGTTGCCATGCCGGCGGCCAGCGTGACCGCGTGCTGTTCGGCAATGGCGACATCGAAGTAGCGCTGCGGATACTCGCGACTGAAGCGCACCAGCCCCGAGCCTTCACGCATGGCCGGCGTAATGGCGAACAGCTTTGGCTCGGCCGCGGCGGCGTCGCACAGCCAGTCGCTGAACACATCGGTGTAGGTGGGTTTTTTCGCGCCGGCCTTGGCGACCAGGCCCTTGTCCGGGTCGAACGGGCCGACCGCGTGGTAACCAATCTGGTCCCCTTCGGCAGGCTCGTAGCCCTTGCCCTTGGTGGTGAGAACGTGCAGCAGCTTCGGGCCCTTCAGGCCGCGCAGCGTCTTGAGCGTGGACAACAGGGCCGGCATGTCGTGGCCGTCGATCGGGCCGGTGTAGTGGAAGCCCATTTCCTCGAACATGGTCGAAGGCACGAACATGCCCTTCCAGTGTTCTTCCCAGCGTTTGACGAAGCGGGCCGGGTTGTTCTTCTTGTCGCCGAGGATTTTCTTGCCGCCCTCGCGCAGGGCATTGAGCGTGCGGCTGCCGGTTGCGCGGCCGAGCACCTTGGTCAGTCCACCGACCGCCTCGGAAATGGACATGTTGTTGTCGTTGAGGATCACCAGCAGGTTCGGCTCGGGGTCGTCCATGCCGCCGGCGTGCATCAGCGCTTCAAAGGCCATGCCGGCGGTCATCGCGCCGTCGCCGATGACCGCCACCACGCGACGCTCGTCACCCTCGCGCTGGCGCGCGATGGCCATGCCCAGCGCGGCGGAGATCGAGGTCGAGGAATGGCCTACCCCAAATGTATCGAACGCGCTTTCCTCGCGCTTGGGGAACGGCGCCACGCCATCTTTCTGTTTGACGGTATGGATCTGGTCACGACGACCCGTAAGGATCTTGTGCGGGTAGGTCTGGTGACCGACGTCCCACACCAGTTGGTCCACCGGCGTCTGGTAGAGGTAGTGCAGGGCGACGGTGAGCTCGATCACACCCAGCCCCGCCGCGAAATGGCCGCCACTGCGCCCCACCGATTCGATCAGGTAGGCGCGCAGTTCATCGGCGACCGCGCGGAGTTCGGATTCGTCGAACGTGCGCAGGTCATCCGGCGTCTGGATGCGCGCAAGGCGGGGATAGCGGGTCGAGTCGATCATCATCTTCGTACGTGTGCTGACACGGCATTTTCGCGCCCAAAGCGGGGTGTAGCAAGCAAACGCCTGCACATGTGAGCAGATGGTGACGGAACAGGCCGCAGAATCAGCGCGAAAGCCGGGAGCGTTTTGGCAGCTGCGCCTTCAGGAAGCTCATCTGGTCGGCAAGGATGTTGCGGTTGGACAGGATCAGGTGTTCGATCCAGCTGGGCCGGTAAGGCACGGCCAGCAAGGGCATCCCGGCCTGTTGCGGGGTCCGGTTGCTCTTGCGCGAATTGCACTGGAAGCAGGCGCTGACCACGTTCTCCCACAGGTCCAACCCGCCTTTGGAGATCGGCAGGACATGGTCGCGGGTCAGCGAGGGGCGGCCGAAATGCTGCCCGCAGTACAGGCACAGGTTGCCGTCGCGCGCGAACAGCGCCGTATTGGTCAGGTTGGGAGTGGGGTCCGGTGCCCGCGAGCGGGCATGGCCGCGCGCAGCGATGATCGGATGTACATCCAGTCCGCTGCGCAGGCCGCTGAGCCGGTTGGTGCCCCCGTGGATGTGCAGGCAGGGATCGCCGAGCGTCCAGGCCACCGCTTCGCGTGCGTACAGGCACGCCGCATCCTGCCAGGTGATCCAGTCCAGAACGCGCCCGTGCGCATCGAGAGACAGCAGGCGTACCGTGCCGGGGCGATGTAGTTGGGTAACAACCGGCGATGGGCTGGCGTCCGGAGCACAGATCGGAGCCCCGGTATCGATCAGACCCAAGCGTGTAGTGTCTGTCTCCATCGGGAAAACAGCTTATACCGGTTTGATGACGATTTGGGTAGGGCCGGGTCGTGCCCGGCCCCACACTGCGGCAGCCGGGCTGTGCCCGGCTCCACGGCTTACGCTGCGCCGAAGCGGGCGTCGTCCATGTCCATCAGCGACGCGGCACCGGCCTGGATCGCGGCAGCGTGCGCCAGTGTGCGCGGCAGTACGCGCGCGAAGTAGAAGCGTGCGGTTTCGCGCTTGCCCTGCTTGAACGCGTCGCTGTGGCTGCTGGCATCGGCGGCGGCCACGCTGCGGGCCCACCAGTAGGCCAGCACCACATAGCCGGAATAGAACAGATAGTCGTGGCTGGCGGCACCGAGTTCGTCCGGATTGCCGGCCGCGCGCCCCAGCACGTCCTGGGTCAGTGCCGCCCACTGGGCGGCCTTTTCCCGAAGTGGGGCGATGAACTCTGCCAGCGCGGCATTGCCTTCGTGTTCCTGTGCAAACGCCTCGATCTGCGCCAGCATCAGCTTCAGTCCGGCGCCTGCGCTGGCGGCGGTTTTACGCCCGATCAGGTCCAGCGCCTGGATGCCGGTGGTGCCTTCGTACAGGGTGGTGATGCGCGCGTCGCGTGCCAGCTGCTCCATGCCATGCTCGCGGATGTAGCCGTGGCCACCGAAGCACTGCAGCGCGTTGTAGGTGTTCTCGATGCCCCATTCGGTCTGGCAGGCCTTGGAGATCGGGGTCAGGAAGCTCACCAGCGTGTCGGCCCGTTCGCGCTCGTCGGCATCCTTGGCGCGGTGTGCCACGTCGATCAGGGTGGCTGCGTGCAGCGCCAGCAAGCGGCTGCCTTCGACCAGCGATTTGATCGTCAGCAGCATGCGCCGCACATCCGGGTGCACCAGGATCGGGTCGGCCGGCTTGTCCGGTGCCTTGACGCCACTGAGCGAGCGCGACTGCAGGCGCTCGCGCGCATAGGCCAGCGCGTTCTGGTACGCCCGCTCGGACAGGCCGATGCCCTGCAGGCCCACGCCCAGGCGTGCAGTGTTCATCATGGTAAACATCGCCTGCAGGCCCTTGTGCGGTTCGCCGACCAGGTAGCCTTGGGCGCCGTCAAAGTTCATCACGCAGGTTACCGAGCCCTTGATGCCCATCTTGTGCTCGATGGAGCCTACGCGCAGCGCGTTGCGCTCGCCCACGTTGCCTTCGCGGTCGACCTTGAACTTGGGCGTGACGAACAGGGAGATGCCCTTGGCACCTGCCGGAGCATCGGGCAGTTTGGCCAGCACCAGGTGAACGATGTTGTCGGTGAGGTCGTGCTCGCCGGCGGTGATGAAGATCTTGGTGCCGGTGATGGCATGGCTGCCGTCGGCATTGGGTTCGGCGCGGGTCTTGAGCAGGCCAAGGTCGGTGCCGCAGTGCGGCTCGGTCAGGCACATGGTGCCGGTCCAGCGCCCTTCAATCAGCGGCTTGAGAAACGCCTCGTGCTGCCACGGCTGCCCGTGCTGCTTGAGCGCTTCGATGGCGCCGTGCGACAGCAACGGGAAGTTGCCCCAGGCCAGGTTGGCCGCGTTGATCATCTCGTTGAGTGGAACCCCCAGCGTGTGCGGCAGGCCCTGGCCACCCAGTTCCGGGGCGGCGGTCAGGCCGGTCCAGCCCCCCTCCACGAACTGGTCGTAGGCCTGCTTGAAGCCGGGCGGGGTGGTGACTTCGCCGCGCATGGCATCCAGCACGCAGCCGATTTCATCGCCCACGCTGTTGAGCGGCGCCAGCACGCTGCCACTGAAACGACCGGCTTCTTCCAGCACCGCGTCGACCACATCGGCGGTGGCATCGGCAAAGCCAAGGCGGGCGAACAGGGCTTCGACCTGCAGCACGTCATGCAGGGCGAAACGAAGGTCGGACAGCGGTGCGGCGTAGCGGCTCATCGGTCACATCTCGTTCTGGGGTGGGAAAGCGGCGCAGGGCCGCACAGGGCGCCGGTCGCATCGACCGGCTCAGCGCAGCACGCCGGGCAGGCCGGGGGCCTGGTTGAGCGTGCTGCGGTTCTTGATCTGGAAGCTCCGCTGCTTCTTGTCTTCCGGTGTTGCGCTCACCGTGCCTTCCAGCGTGTAGGCCAGCGTCCGGTTGCTGGCCAGCGCATCAGCAACCACCAGGCGCGCCTCGGCGCTGGGCTTCAAGGTGGCCTGCACCACGTCGGCCGAAACGCCGCCAATGGACAGACCCGGCTGCAGAGCCAGCGTGCCGGCCTGCACGTCGTTCACGTCCAGCCGCAGCGCAACGTCGTCAAAGCGCATCGGCATCGAACTGTAGTTCTGCAGCCGCAGCGAGACCGTCCAGCTCCCGTCTGCGCCGACCGCCAGTTGCTGCAGGCTGCTGGCCGGCTCGGACACGCGCTTTACGTTGCCGCTGTTGCAGGCGGCCAAGGCAAGCAGGGACAGGGAAACCAGGGCGAGACGGAAACGCGTGGACATCGGTGCTGGTCCTTTCTGGCAAGGCAGGGCTAGAGGATACTACGGCGTATGGTCATGTCGAGGGCAGCCTCGATCCACCGCCAAGGGTAGCCGTTGCCCGCTTGCGGGCGCACCGTGATCGTGGGCGAGCGGCGCGCTGCGTTCAGCGCGCTGTCGCGCGGCCTAGTTGACCGGCGCCATCACCTGCAATGCCGAGAGCTCATAGCCCATTGCCTCGGCACGGCCCTTGAGCGTCTCCAGCTGCGAGGCGGACATGGTCGGCGCGCGCGAGAGGATCCACAGGTAGCGCCGGTCGGGTTCGCCGACCACGGCCCATTGGTACTCCGGGTCCAGCGCGATCACCCAGTAATCGGCCCACACCATCGGCAGCCAGGAAAGCCACGCAGGCGCAAAGCGCACTTCCAGCTTGCCAGGCGCACCGGCCACCGGGCGCGCTACGCCCTCGGCTTCAATGGTGCCGTCGGCTGTACGACAGCGGTTGACCACGCTGACCTTGCCCTCGTCGCGCAGTGCGTAGGTGGCGGTGATGTCGCCCAGGCATTTTTTCTGGAACGACACCGGCAGGTGGGCGATCTCGTGCCAGGTGCCGGCATAGCGGCTGAAGTCCAGATCGGCCACAGCGCGTACCGGCTCGGCCGCGCTGGCCGGCGGTACCGACGCCAGCAGGCCGGCCACCGCCAGTGCCGAAAACAGACGAAGCTTCATGACGATTTCCTTCAGGAGGGGACCGGGCGCCAGCCTAAGCGCCGCGCGTGCGCGAACGCGTGAACCGCACGCGCGCGTTGGTCTTCCATCAAGCCCTTGCCGGGTGATCGACGTCGCGCAGCAACGAATGTGAATTTTTTTTTGAAAAAGGCTTGCCGAACCGTGAGGACATCCGTAATATTCGCGTCCTCGGCAGCGACAGCGCTGCAACGAAACAAGTGGCCGAGTAGCTCAGTTGGTAGAGCAGGGGATTGAAAATCCCCGTGTCGGCGGTTCGATTCCGTCCTCGGCCACCACTCGTTTCAAAGGGTCTGCAGCGATGCAGGCCCTTTTTTTTGTTTTGTTTTTCCGGTCGCGTCGGTGGGTTCAACTGTGCGCCTGTCCACGCCCGGCCTGCAGCAGCCGACGGTTGCGCCAATGCGCAGCGGCCAGCAGCGCGCCGCCCACGCAGGTGGCCACCGCATGTCCGGTCAACGACTCCTTCAGCGGTTCGATCAGTGAGGCGGCCAGCAACAGTACAGCGCCGCACTCGGCCATGAACATCGGCAGACGCTGATGGTGCCGACGTGCGCCGATCAAGGTGCTGGACAGCGCGATCGTCGAGGCCATCAGGGCGAACGCCCATTCCCACCGTGACAGCACCAGCAGCAGCGTCATCGCTCCGTGCGCCGGATGCTGGAACGAGCGCAGCGCCATCATCGCCGCAGGCACGAACGCGAGCAGCAGGGGCAGGGCAGCGCAATGCAGCGCGCACGCAAGCGATAGCCCCACGCCGGTCAGGTCCAGATGCCGATGCCAGCGCGTTGACGGCCGCACGCAACGCACTGGCGCCGGCATCGATGAAGAACGTTTGCTCGATTTCATGTGTTACAGTATAACATTACATGAGGTGCCGACGATGCGCTCTGCCGTTTTTCTGCCATTGCTTCTGTTTTCCACCACCGGCCTGGCCCACGCGCCGCGGCATCACGCGGCGCATGTGCACGGCCAGGCCGTCGTGGATCTGGCGCTGGAGGGGGCGACCTTGGAAATCGCGCTGGACGCTCCCGGCATCGGCATCCTCGATTTCGAACGCGCACCGGCAACGGCACAGGAGCGGGCGGCGCTTGTCCGCGCCCAGCGCATCCTGCAGGGCGCAGACTGGATACGCCTGCCTCCGGCCGCAGGCTGCCGCATCGTTGACGCTTCGGCGCGCGCCGACGGCTTTGCCACTGTGAGCCCGCACGCAGGTGAGGTCGACCAGGCACCCCACCACGACCACCTGCCCGCGGGTTTCAAGGCGTCGGTGCGCTATCGCTGCACCTCGGTCACTGCCCTTCGCGCGCTGGATATCATCCTTCCGCGCCGGTTCCCCGGTCTCCAAAAGGTGGTGGTCAACACCGTCACGCCCGCCGCGCAGGGCCGCGCCGTACTGGACGCTGCCAACGTGCGTGTCGAACTCGCGCCATGAGTGCCGCGCCAGCGATCGACATCACAGGCCTGAAGGCCGGCCATGGCACCCAGACCGTGCTGGCGGTGCCGCAGCTGCGCATCGGCGCAGGGGAACGCGTGCTGGTGCGCGGCGCCAGTGGCAGCGGCAAGAGCACCCTGCTCGGCCTGATGGCGGGCATCGCCCTGCCATGGCAGGGCCACATAAGCATCGTCGGCCACGCACTGGAACGACTGAGCGCGACGCAGCGTGACCGCTTCCGCGCCGAGCATCTCGGGGTGCTGTTCCAGCAGTTCAACCTGCTGCCGTACCTGAGCGTGCGCGACAACATTGCGCTGGGCGTGGCGTTCTCGTCCGCACGCCGCGCGCGCCTGACCACTACGGTTGACGACGAGGTGCGCCGGCTGCTTGGTGCGCTGGGCCTGGCGCCCGGACTTGCTGCGCACAGGGCCGGGCAGCTGAGTGTGGGACAGCAACAGCGCGTGGCCGCAGCCCGCGCGCTGATCGGGTCGCCTTCGCTGCTGCTGGCCGACGAGCCGACGTCCGCGCTGGACCCCGAAGCGGCATCGGCCCTGTTGACGCTGATGTTCGCGCAATGCCGCCAGAACCACACCACGGCGGTGGTCGTCAGCCACGATCCGCAGCTGGATGCCTTGTTCGACCGCGTTGTGGTACTGGACGCAACGGCCCTCCGGGAGTGCACGCATGCTTGAGTTGGCCTGGGCCAGTCTGCGCAGCCGTACGCTCTGTGTCGCGCTGGCGGTGATGGTGATCAGCCTCAGTGTGACCCTGCTGCTGGGCGTGGAACGCGTACGCGTGCAGGCGCACGAAGGATTTGCAAGCACGGTATCGGGTACCGATCTGATCGTGGGCGCGCGCTCGGGGCCGGTGAACCTGCTGCTGTATTCGGTGTTCCATGTCGGTGACCCCACCAACAACATCTCCTGGTCGTCCTATGAGGCCTTGGCGGCACTGCCGCAGGTGAAATGGACCGTGCCACTGTCATTGGGTGACTCCTTCCGGGGCTACCGTGTGGTCGGCACCACCCCTGCCTACTTCGCACACTATCGGTACGGCGACGGACTTGCCTTGGCGTTTGCCGAGGGCAGCCCATTCGACGAGCTGTTCGATGCCACCATCGGCGCCGAGGTCGCCCGCGCGCTCGGCCTGCAGCTGGGTGATCGCATCGTGCTCGCCCATGGCACGGGTGCGGTGAGCCTGCACACGCATGACGACACGCCGTTCCGCGTCAGCGGCATTCTGCAGCGCACCGGCACACCGGTAGACAGCTCGGTACTGGTGTCGCTGCCTGCCATCGAGGCCATCCACGTAGACTGGCAGTCGGGCGTGCACCTGCGTCGCCAGCGGCGCGACGCGATGCAGCTGAACCTGCGCGATCACGTTCCGCAGAGCATCACCGCCGTCATGCTCGGCCTGGACAGCCGCATCGCGACCTTCGCTGTGCAGCGGCACATCAATATGTTTCCGGACGAGGCGCTGCTGGCGATCATGCCAGGGGTAACGCTGCAGCAGTTGTGGCAATCGCTGGGTACGACCGAGCGCGCGCTGCGGCTGGTCAGCGCGATGGTCGTGGTGCTGGGCCTGGTCTCGCTGGTGGCGTTGCTGGTTTCCACGCTGCAGGCGCGGCGGCGGGAAATGGCGATCCTGCGCGCTGCCGGTGCCCGTCCTGTCCATGTCGCCGGGCTGCTGGTGCTCGAAGCGCTGATCACCAGCGCGCTGGGCTGCGTCCTGGCGCTGGTGGCGCTGGTCACAGCCAGTGCACTGGGTCGCGGGTGGGCGCTGGCCGAGTTCGGTCTGTCCATCACCCGCATCTGGCCCGACGCGCGCGAGCTGGCCTGGGTGGTGGGCGTGCTGCTGCTCAGTGCGTCAGCCGCGCTGCTGCCTGCGGCGTTGGCCTACCGGCGCACGCTGGCCGACGGACTCTCACCGCAGACATGATGCGCGCTCCACACCTGCTGCTGCTTCTGCTGCTTGCCACGACATGCGCCTGTACCGGACCGCGTGATGCACACGAGATCACGCCGGCGGGCGATGCCCGCGGCGGCAGCGCTGCGGCGCCTGCATCGATGACCGAACTGGATTGGCTGGACATGCTGCCGCCGGAGGAGCTGGCCGCGCTGCAACGTGGCGATGGACCGGAGATCGAGCATCGGGGCCGCCAGCAGATGCCGCAGTACGGCACCTTCCACACGGTAGCGGGAGTGCTGGACCGGCCGGTGCGCCTGCCCGGTTATGTCGTGCCACTGGACACGACCGGCGATGGACGACTGCGCGGGTTTCTGTTCGTGCCCTCCTACGGCGCCTGCATCCATGTGCCACCGCCACCACCGAACCAGATCGTGCTGGTGCAGCTGGCCGAACCGATCCCCATGCCGGACATGTACTCGCCGTTCTACCTCGATGGCCACCTGCGCGCTGATCGCATGGAAGGGGCCTTGGCCGGCTCGGCCTACCGCATGGACGACGCGGTGCTGCGTCCGTATGCGCCGTGAGCGCCGCGCGCTGGACGCGCGGGACGGGCCTGCGCTACGGAGAAAAACGCAGCTGGCGCGCCGCGCCCGCGTGGATCTGGGTCTGGTAATAGTACTTGCATACCGGACATCCGTGTCGAGGTGGGGACTGATTGTGGTCGCCGCTCGCCAGTCCATGCAAGCGCGTCACATCGTGCTGATCAGATGCTGACGCGTGCGTCGCTAGCGTGAGGCGCTCATCCAGGAGACGCACGATGAACGACGCCACCAAGAATGAAGAGCACGACCGTCAGGGCGTGCAGGAAAGCCAGCAGGACCGCAAGCAGGACGATGTGGCCAAGCAGCGCCCGGGCCAGACCGACCAGCAGATCGACGACACGCACAACCGCCGCCCGCCGCGCGGGCAGACGCCGCGCTGATACAGATTGCCGGCCTCTGGCCGGCACCGCCCGGACATGCAAAAACAAAAAGCCCCGGGACAGGGTCCCGGGGCTTTCTGCGTGATAAGTGGTGGAGCCAAGGAGGATCGAACTCCTGACCTCGTCATTGCGAACGACGCGCTCTCCCAGCTGAGCTATGGCCCCACGGTGATTTGAAGTGTAGACCACGCGCTGAATCCTTGCCAAGCCCGCTGCGAGAGCCCGGATGGGCTGTCGGGAATACTCTGAACATCAGTTCCGCTTTGTGAGGGCGTCTTCACGCAAGATGCCAGTCATATCAGTGGGTTACGACATTTTTGGCGCTGTAAGGGGACCCCTACGGGCAGGTAAAGCCGTACCACTTTGGTGCCGATAACGTTATTCGCACCCCTTCCATGATGTGAGTAGCTGCAACGATGACGAGCGATGTCGCCACCGTGCTTTCCCGTTCCCCTTCCATCGGCTTCCGGCTTGCCGCACTGATCAGCGGCGTTGCTGCGGTGGCGCTGCTGCTGCTGGCGGTCCTTGTCTACCGGCAGACTGCCAGCAGCTACCAGCAACGCGTGGAAGCTGGCCTGCAGACCAGTACCGGGCTGATGCGCGATTCGGTGCAGCTTTATGATCGCAGCCTGGGCGAAAGCACGGCCCACATGGCCGGGTTGTTCAACGCCATGCTGCCATCAGGTACCGCTGGCGTGGACCCCGCTTCGCCGGTACAGATCGGTCAACGCAGCGTGCCCACCCTGCGCATGGGCGAGCACGTCCTGAATCTGGACATGCAGGCGGTAGACCGTTTTGCCGAAGCCACCGGCGGTGTGGCAACGCTGTTCGTGCGCGACGGTGCGGACTTCGTCCGGGTCGCCACCTCGCTGCGCAACCCCGAGGGCGAGCGCGTCCTGGGCACGGCGCTGGACCCGGCCGGCACGCCCTACGCCCGGCTCGCGGCGGGGCAGGCGTATACCGGCCCGGCCAAGCTGTTCGGTGAGGACTACATGACCCATTACGCGCCGCTGAAGAATGCGGCTGGCGAGGTGGTGGGCATCGCCTTCATCGGCCAGCAGTATGCGCAGGGGCTCGCTGCGCTGCAGGAGCGGCTGCGCACGGCCACGCTCGGCCGCGAGGGCTACTTCAGTGTTGTCGATGTGCGTCCCGGTGCCGACAGCGGCCGCATCGTGGCCGCGCCCGTCGCCGAGGGCGAGAAAATCGAATCGCGCGTCGAGGCCGACGACCTGCCGCGGTTGCAGCAGCTGGTGGCAGGTTCGCAGCAGCCGGTACAGCTGCGCCTGCGCGCCGCCGACGGCAGCAGCAAGGCCTATTTCGTCTCCGCACAGCCCTATGCACCGTGGGGCTGGCTGGTGCTGGGCATGGAGCCGGTCTCGGTGCTCGATGACGTCCTGCAGGCCAGCCTGGTGCGCATCGCCGCCGTCAGCCTGGTGGCGCTCGTGCTCATCATCGCGGTGGTTCTGCTGGCAATGCGTCGTCTGCTCACCCGTCCACTGGCGCAGGCCGGTCAGGTCGCCCGCGATGTGGCGGCCGGCCGCCTGGACGGTGAGATCGTGGTGGGTCGCAACGATGAAGTCGGCCAGCTGATGCGCAGCATGCAGCAGATGCAGGGCAAGCTGCGGCAGATCATCGCCGCACAGGATGAGATGAGCCAGCGCCACGCCGAAGGCACCATCAGCTTCCGCATCGACCCGGCCCAGTTCGAAGGCCGCTTCCGCACGATGGTGGAGGGCACCAACGAGCTGGTGCGCGCCCATATCGAGACCAAGTTCGCGATGGTCGATCTGGTCCAGCGCTACGCCGAGGGGGACCTGTCACAGCAGATGGCGGCCCTGCCGGGCGAAAAGGCGCGCATCACCGCCGCAGTCAACGGTGTGCGCGGGCGCCTGCTGGCCATCAACGGACAGATCCAGCAGATGGTGGATGCCGCTGCTGCCGGGGACTTCAGCGTGCGCGGCGACGCGCAGGCATTCCACCATGATTTCCGTCGGATGATCGAAGGGCTGAACCAGCTGATGATCACCGCCGATCACAACCTGGCCGCGCTCTCGGATCTGCTGCGAAACCTTGCCAAGGGCGACCTGCGCCATCGCATCGAGGGCCAGTTCCAGGGCGTGTTCGCTACCATGCGCGACGATGCCAATGCCACGGTGAGCGCGCTGACCCACATCATCGGCGGCATCCAGCAGTCGGCTGGTGCGGTGAGCGATGCAGCGGCCGAGCTGGCCGCCGGCAACGAGGACCTTTCCCGCCGCACCGAGCAGCAGGCGGCCAACCTGGAAGAGTCGGCCGCCTCGATGGAGGAGATGACCTCGGCCGTGCGCGAGAACGCGGCGCACGCCCGGCGTGCCGACCAGCTGGCGGCCGACGCGGCCGCCGTGGCCGGCGACGGTGGCCGGGCAGTGGCCGACGTGGTGCAGACCATGGGGCAGATCGAAGCCTCCTCGCAGCAGATCGCGCAGATCATCGGGGTCATCGACGGCATCGCATTCCAGACCAACCTGCTGGCGCTCAATGCCGCGGTCGAAGCGGCGCGCGCAGGCGAGCAGGGTCGAGGCTTCGCGGTGGTGGCAAGCGAGGTGCGCGCGCTGGCGCAGCGTTCGGCCGAAGCCGCCGGCCAGATCAAGGGTCTGATCAGCGATTCGGTGGAGAAGGTCAGCGCGGGGGGGCGCCAGGCCGAGGTGGCCGGCCGCACGATGCAGCAGGTGGTGGGCGCCATCAGCGAACTCGGCGGACTCATCGAGCAGATCGCCAGTGCCTGCCAGGAGCAGTCGGCCGGTATCGAGCTGGTCAACCAGGGCATCGTGCAGATGGACGGGGTGACCCAGCAGAATGCGGCGCTGGTCGAGGAAGCCAGTGCGTCGGCGCGGGCGATGGATGCGCAGGCACATGCCCTGCAGACGGCAGCCAAGCGTTTCCGGCTGCCTGCCAGCGCCCCTGCGCTGGCCTGAGAACAGGCCGGCTGCAGGGCCGGCACAGGCCGCGTTGAGATGACGGCAGCGCGGGGCAGGGCCCCCGCGCTGGCCACGTCCAAGGTGGTAAATGCGTCAAAACGTGACGCTGTGCCACCAAACTGACACATCAACGCCCTAAGGTGCGGCGGCGCCTTCGACTTCTTCCCGCCGCCCGGCCCGCGCAGGCCGCACGGACGCACCGCGAGCTCCTGCATGTCCTTCCGTACCCGATCGTTCCGTCGTCATCCCCTGGCGCTGGCCTGTGCTGGCCTGGCCGCCACCCTTTCGCTGCCGGCACTTGCCCAGCAGGCCGCTTCCGCTCCCAGCGCCACGGCGCTGGATGCCATCACCGTGACCGCCGAGCGGCGCGAACAGAACCTGCAGGAGGTGCCGGTATCGGTCGGGGTGGTGCAGGGCGAGCGCATGCGCGAATACACCGCTGGCGGTGACGACACGCTGCTGGCGCTGTCCGGCAAGGTGCCGGGTTTCTACGCAGAAACCACCACCGGTCGTATCTTCCCGCGGTTCTACATCCGTGGGCTGGGCAACATCGACTTCTACCTCGGCGCTTCGCAGCCAGTGTCGATCATCCAGGACGACGTGGTGCTCGAGCATGTGGTGCTCAAGTCGAACCCGGTCTACGACGTGGACCAGATCGAAGTGCTGCGCGGCCCGCAGGGTACGCTGTTCGGCCGCAACACCACCGCCGGCATCGTCAAGTTCGACAGCATCAAGCCGAGCCAGGACCCGGGTGGCCGGGTCAACGCCAGCTACGGCACTCACAACAGCGTGGCCATCGATGGTGGCATCGGCGGTCCGATCAACGACATCGCTGCCTTCCGTGTGTCGGCGCTGTACCAGCACCGCGACGACTACGTCGACAACACCTACGGCGGCCCCAGCGCCGACGGCACGCGCACCCCGCGCCGGAATGCGATGGGCGGCTTCAACGACCGCAATGTGCGTGCCCAGCTGCTGCTCACCCCCACCGAGCAGTTCTCGCTGCTGGCATCGGCACATGCGCGCGACTACGAAGGGACCTCGACCCTGTTCCTGCGCCAGGCGCTGCGCAAGGGCTCCAACCGCCCGACGGGCTCGCGTGACCAGGTGGCCTATGACGAGGCCAACGACAACCCGCAGGCGTATGAAACCTACGGTGGCTCGCTGAAGGCGACCTACGATTTCGGCGCCATTGAGCTGACCTCGATCACCGCCTACGAAACCACCAGCGGCTACAGCCGCGGCGATACCGACGGCGGCGCGGCGGCGAACTACCCGGTCAATGGCGTGGCCAACGGCTACGGGCAGTCGATGGGCCAGGTGCGTGATCTCGACCAGTGGACGCAGGAAGTGCGCCTGGCCAGCACCGGCGATGACCGTCTGAAATGGCAGGTGGGTGCCTTCTACTTTGACAGCCGCGACGTCACCGATTTCTACCAGCGCGCCTGGTTCCTGCAGGGCGCGGCGCGCAACCCGAACAACTGGGTCCGCCTGCGCAACACCAACACGTCCTGGGCTGGCTTTGGCCAGCTCAGCTACCAGCTCACCGACAAGCTCAGCCTCACCGCAGGCTTGCGCCAGACCCGCGATGAGAAGCGCACGCGGCTGCTCAAGACCGCCGATACCGCCGCTGGTGTGGTGACCTACCGCGGCCGCACCGACGTCACCCTGAGTGACACCACGCCGAGCTGGGACGTCAGCGCGATGTACCAGATCAACAGCCAGGTCGGCGTCTATGCCAAGGTCGCCCGCGGCTTCCGCGGCCCGACCATCCAGGGACGCTCGGCGGTGTTCAACGCCGACTTCACCACCGCCGATTCGGAAACCATCCTGTCCTGGGAAGCAGGCGTGAAGAGCAGCCTGTGGGACAACCGCCTGCGCCTGAACGCCACCGCGTTCACCTACACGGTCAATGACATCCAGCTCAACGGCAACGACTCTGACGGCAACGGCGTGCTGTTCAACGCCGACAAGGCGCGCGCCTACGGGCTGGAGGCGGACATGGAGCTGCGGCCGATCCCCAACCTCACCTTGAGCGCCGGTGTGAGCCTGCTGCACAGCGAGATCAAGGACGACCGGGTCTACGCCCAGGTCTGCGCGTTGAACGGCGTGGTGGTGTGCACGGTGAACGATCCGACCATCAAGGTCGGTGCCAATACCTTTGCCCGGATCAACGGCAACCCGCTGCCGAACGCGCCCCGATACAACCTCAACCTGGCCGCGCGCTATGACATCCCGCTCAGCGATGCGAACACCCTGTTCGTCTCCACAGACTGGAACAAGCAGGGCTACACCAGCTTCGTGCTGTATGACAGCGCCGAGTTCAACTCCAAGGGGGATTTCGAAGGCGGCCTGCGCGTGGGTTACTCGGGCAACTACGGCGCATATGAAGTGGCGCTGTTCGCGCGCAACATCACCAATGAGAAGAACCTCAAGGGTGCGATCGAGAACTACATGGCCGCGGTGTACAACGAACCGCGCACCGTGGGCGTCTCGCTCAACGTGAACTGGTAACGGCTGGCACCCGGCACCCGCAGCAGCGGGTATCGGCCGAAGGTCCGGGGGACGACCGTTGGTCGTCGCCCACCCGTTCCGCGCTGCGCACGCCGGGCCTGGCCCGGCGCCACCGCTGCTGCGGGCCGATCGTGTGATCAACGCGTCGGCAGCAGGGGCTGCAGCCGTGCTTCCAGCTCCTGCTGACGCCAACCGGCGAGCGCGGCCGGCCACTGGCCGCTTTCCAGATAGCTTTCCAGATGCCTGCGCGAGGCCAGCACGCCGTCGGCCAGCTCCAGCTCCCGGCTGCGCTGGGCTACCGCATCCTGAAGCTTCTTCAGCGCCTGCTTGTTGCTGTCGCTGGCCGGCAGCGCGAGCGGTGCCTGTCCTTCATCCTCAAGCGGCGTCACCAGCGCCTGCCACACCGCGCCAGCCAGCTTGCGCGGAGCCTTCGGGAACTGCTCGAACAGTTTGCCCAGTGCAACCTCGTCCGCAGGGGGAACGCGCGCCAGCGTGGCGGCCAGTTCGTTGTCCAGTATCCAGCTGCGCGGGCGATCGCTGCTGCGGGCCTGACCATCGCGCCAGCGCAGCAGGCGCAGCAGCCGGTGCTGGGCCGGGGCGTCGAGAAACTGGGCCGAACGCATGGACAGGTGCGGCCAGCGGTCGTCATCATTGGCCACGGCGCCGAGCAGGCGCTCGCCGTCATCATGCAGCCACTGCGTGCGACCGAGCGCCTCCAGTTTCGCGCCGATCGCATCGTGCAGCGCGAACAGGTGCTCCACATCGTCGGCGGCATAGCGCAGCTGCGCCTCGGAAAGCGGGCGGCGCATCCAGTCCGAGCGGGTTTCGCCCTTGGCCAGGGCCACGCCCGTGATCTCCTGCACCAGCTTCTGGTAGCCCATGCCGGCCCCGATGCCGGCCAGTGCCGCGCCGATCTGGGTATCGAACAAAGGGCGCGGCATCACGCCGCAGGTGTGCTTGAACGCCACCAGATCCTCGCTGGCGCTGTGCATCACCTTGACGATGCGTTCGTCGGTCAGCCACGGACACAGCGCCTCGGCCATGCCTGGCGCCAGCGGGTCGATCAGAAGGATGTCTTCGCCGACCGCCATCTGTACCAGCGCGAGCTGTGGCCAGAAGGTCCGCTCGCGGATGAATTCGGTGTCCAGGCCGACACGCGTCGGGCCCTGCTGGTAGTAAACGTCCAGCGCTGCGGGGGTGTTGATCCAGATAGCCACGTGGGTTCGGTCTGCTGCTCGTGATTGCTCAAGCAGGGGAGAATAGCCTAACGTCGGCCAGCACCTGTGTTGAAGGAGTCCGTTTTGCCACTGCCGCGCCCGTTCCTGCTGCTGCCCCTGCTGTGCGCGCTGGGCGTGGCTGGCTGTGACACCGAGCCGCCGGCGAAGGCCGTGGCCGCGCGGCCTCCCGCTGCGGCTGCGGCCGGCGCGTCCGACGCCGAGGCAACCGGTACGGTCACCATCGCCGGTGACGGCGAGGCTGAGACGGTACAGCGCTGGACGCCACCTGCGGTGGTGATCGACCCGCAGCAGCGCCGCCAGGCCCGGCGGCAGGCCGAGCTCGCCCAGCGCGAGGGACGCTTGTATGCCAGCGCCGAGGACGCCATTCCGATCTGGCTGGCGCTGCAGGCGCTTGACCCGGATGACCAGGCGGCACGTCGGGGGCTGCAACGCGCCCGGCAGACCCTGCTGCTGCAGGCACGTGCACTGCTGCAGCGCCCGCTGCAACAGCGGCAGGCGTTGGCCGAGGCCGCGCAGATCGCACTGGTACTGCTCACCCTGGCGCCGCAGGAAGAACAGGTGCGCGCCCTGCAGGCCGATGTCGAGCGCCGCCAGCGGGTGGTGGCGTTCAACCGGGCCGGCGAGGATGATCTGCGCGCCGGGCGCATCGGCGAAAACGGCGACGGCGCGCTGCAGAACTTCCGCGAGGCGCTGGCGCTGGAGCCGGACGACGTGCGCGCGCGACAGGGCCTTGCCGCTGCCGAGAGCGGCCTGATCGCGCGCGCCGAGGAGGCGGCCCGCGCCGCTGATTTTGCGGCCGCCGGGGTCTGGCTGGCCGAGGCCAGCAACGTGCGCAGTGCCTCGCCGACCATCGCCGATGCGTTCGAGCGGATCGAGGTGATCCGCAGGCAGATACTGGCGCGTCTGCGCGACCAGGGGTTGGCCGACCTGGCTACGCCACAGGGCCTCAAGCCGGCGCGGGAAAAACTGGCCGAGGCGATGCGCATCGCGCTGCCGGGCGATGAGGCTGTGGCGTTGCTGCGCGAACGTATCGACCTGGCGACCTACTACGGCAGCTTCCGCCCCGGGCAGGTGTTCAGCGACCCGCTGCGCGACGGCGGGCTCGGGCCGGCAATGGTGGTGGTACCTCATGGCGGGTTCCAGATGGGTGCCGGGCTGACCGAGCCGGGCGCCAGCGATGCCGAACGGCCTGCCCATTACGTACGCTTCGAGCGCGGCTTTGCGATGGCGGCGACCGAGGTGACCGTGGCCGACTTCGCGCGCTTCGTCAAAGCAACCAACGCGCGTCCGCGCGCTACCCGCCGCGGCCACTCGGTGGTCTACGACGAGCGCAGCGGCAACTTCATCCGTCGCAGTGGCGTGGACTGGCGCTCGGATTACGACGGCGGCGCGGCGTTGGCCAACCAGCCGGTGATGCACGTAAGCGTGCGCGATGCCGAAGGGTACGCAGCCTGGCTGTCCGATCAGACCGGCTTTGCCTATCGCCTGCCCAGCGAAGCCGAATTCGAATACGCGCTGCGTGCCGGTCGCTCGGGCCGCTACCCATGGGGCAATGAGGGGGTGCCACCCGCGGACACCGGCAATTTCACCGGCGGCGACGATGTCTCGCCCTCGGGCAGGCACTGGGCCAATGCTTTTGTGGGCTATGGCGACGGCTACTGGGGCGCGGCGCCGGTGCGCAGCTTCAAGCCGAACCCGTGGGGCCTGTATGACATGGCCGGCAATCTCAGCGAATGGGTGGCAGACTGCTGGCACGCCAGCTACCGTCGGGCGCCGGCCGATGGGGCCGCCTGGTTCAATCCGGGCTGCCGGGCACGGGTGATCCGCGGCGGCAACTGGGCCAACTCGCCGGAGCAGACCCGCGCGGCCTGGCGGCAGTCGCAGGATTCGGACACCACCAGCGCACGCATCGGCTTCCGTCTGGTGCGCGGAATCTGAGCTAGGATGAGCGCGCTGCCCGCCGCCGTTGGCGGGCTCTGAGGACGATGCGATGGCCAACGACCGCTATTCCCGTTCGCCGCAGCCGCGTCGTCGTGGCCTGTTCGGCAACGTGCGCTGGGGCATCCTGCTGCTGTTCATCGGCTACGGGGCCTGGTACTGGTTTTCCAACCGCTCGGTGGACCCCTATACCGGCGAGTCGGTGCTCATCGACAGCGGGCTCGATGCCAGCCAGGAAAAGGCGCTGGGCCTGCAGGCCTACCAGCAGATTCTTGCGCAGGAGCGGCCGGTGGATCCCAGCACGCCGGTTGCGCGCGATGTGCGCGACATCGCCCAGCGGCTGATCGCCAAGGTCGACGTGGTGGAAACCGCCCTCGCGCAGGAGCACGGGCAGCAGGCACAGCATTTCTCGCGCGATTTCGACTGGGAAGTCAATGTGATCGAGTCCGAGCAGGCCAATGCGTTCTGCCTGCCGGGCGGCAAGATGGCGGTGTACACCGGGCTGATCCCGGTGGCGCGCTCGCGCGATGCGATGGCCGTGGTGATGGGCCATGAAATCACCCACGCCTTGCTGCGGCATGGCGCCCAGCGCATGGCGCAGCAGAAACTGACCCAGATCGGGCAGATGGCCGGCGCCGCCAGTGGCATGGACCCGCAGCAGCAGCAGATGGTGATGGCGGCCATGGGCTATGGCTACCTGCTGCCTTACGCGCGCACCCATGAGACCCAGGCCGACGAGGTCGGGCTGATGCTGGCCGCTGCGGCGTGCTTTGACCCGCGCGAGGCGGTGCCGCTGTGGGAACGCATGGGGCAGGCCAGTGGTGGCCGTTCGCAGCCGGAGTTCGCCTCCACCCATCCCAACCCCGGCACCCGTATCCAGAACCTGCAGGCCCTGATCCCCAAGGCCATGGAGTACCGCCAGCGCTTCTGCGAAAGCGCGCGCTGACGCGTGGCATGGTCGCGGGCGTCAGCGCCCGCCGGCCCGCTCAGCGGGCCAGCAGATCGATCACGCCGTCGCTCACCTGCGCCTGCAGGGCGTCACCGGGTTTGACATCGCCGACACTGCGCACCAGCACACCGTCATCCTGCCGGGTCACGATGCTGTAGCCGCGGGCCACCGTGGCCAACGGGCTGACCGCCTCCATCGAGCGGGCCAGGCCACGCAGGCGCAGCTGCTCGCGTTGCAGCTGGCGCTGCACGGCCGCCAGCGGTCGGTTGCCGACGGCCTGCAGCCGCTGGCCCAGCGCGTCGAGCTGGCGCTGCGGGTGATGCCCGCGCAGCACAGCGGCCGCGTGCCGCAGGCGTGCCTGGCGGTGCTGTTGTTGCTGCTGGCTGGCGGCGTGCAGGCGGCGGCCCAGCTCGGCGTGCCGCTGGCGCAGGGCCTGCAGCCGCGCCTGCGGGCTGAGTGCGTTCAGGCGCAGCAGCAGGCGGTCGGCCTGCTGCATTGCCTGGCCGAGCGCGTGCCGCTGCAGCTGCACCAGACGCGCGGCGTCACGACGCAGGCGCCGCACAAGGTCCTGCTGGTCGGGAACCAGCAGTTCGGCGGCGACCGATGGCGTGGGTGCACGAAGATCGGCGGCGAAATCGCTGAGGCTGAAGTCGGTCTCATGGCCGACCGCCGAAACCACGGGCGTCAGGCTTGCGGCGATCGCCCGCGCCAGCGCTTCGTCGTTGAAGGCCCACAGGTCCTCCAGCGAGCCACCGCCACGCGTCAGCAGGATCACGTCATAGCGTCCGCTCGCATCGGCGGCCTGCAGCAGGCGGGTGATCTGCGCAGCGGCGCTTGCGCCCTGTACCAGGGTGGGCAACAGCTCCACTTCCAACAGCGGGAAGCGACGTGCCAGCACGCTCAACACGTCGCGCACGGCGGCGCCGGTCGGCGAGGTGATCACCGCCAGCCGCTGCACATGGGCGGGCAAGGCGCGTTTGCGGGTTTCGTCGAACAGACCTTCGGCCTGCAGCCGTGCCCTGAGCTCCTCGAACGCGCGGCGCAGCGCGCCTTCGCCGGCCTCCTCCATGTGTTCGAGGACCATCTGGTACTCGCCACGGGCGTCGTACAGGGTGACCCGGCCGCGCACCAGCACGCGCATGCCTTCGCGCGGCACGAAGCGCAGCGCCTGCGCCTTCATGCGGAACATCGCCGCGCGCAGCTGCGCCCGTGCATCCTTGAGGGTGAAATACAGGTGTCCCGAAGCGGGGCGCGCCACACTGCCCAGCTCCGCTTCGACCCAGATCGCCGGGAAACTGCTTTCCAGCAGATCACGGGCCAGTGTGTTGAGCTGGCTCGGCGTCAGGATGTCGGGGGCGGGCAGGGACATGGGCAGGCAGTGCGGCAAGGCGGAAACAGACGTGCAGCATCGCACGTTGCCGTTGATCGTTCACCCTGACGCGTGCTGCGCCAATGCCCACTGCACGTGCTCGCGCACCACCGGGGAGGCATGGTCGCTGCGGCTGTGCAGGGCCGTCAGCGTGGCCTCGCTGCTTTGAGCGTTGCCCAGCGCCACGGCGATGTTGCGCAGCCAGCGCTCATGGCCGCTGCGACGGATCGGGCTGCCTTCGGTACGCCGCATGAACTCGTCTTCGTCCCAGGCAAACAGCTGGTCCAGCCGCGCGGTGTCCAGCTCGTTGCGGGCACGGAAATCGGCTTCATCGGTGCGCTTGGCGAACTTGTTCCAGGGACAGATCAGCTGGCAGTCGTCGCAGCCATAGATGCGGTTGCCGATCAGCGGCCGCATCGGTTCGGGAATGCTGCCCTCGTGCTCGATCGTCAGGTAGGAGATGCAACGGCGCGCATCCAGCCGCTGCGGCGCGATGATGGCCTGGGTCGGGCAGATGTCGATGCAGCGGGTGCAGGTCCCGCAGTGGGCGGTCGCCGGGGCGTCCACGGGCAGCGGCAGGTCGATGTAGATCTCGCCGAGGAAGAACCAGGAGCCACCGTGGCGGTCGATCAGGCAGGTGTGCTTGCCGATCCAGCCAAGGCCGGCGTTGCGGCCCAGCGCACGTTCGAGTACCGGCGCCGAATCGACGAATACGCGGTAACCCAGCGGCGCGACTTCGCTGCTGATGCGCGACGCCAGTTTCTGCAGCCGGTTGCGCATCAGCTTGTGGTAGTCGCGGCCCAGCGCGTAGCGGGCGACGTAGGCGCGGCCGGGATCGGCCAGGGTGGCCCACGCTTCGGTATCGTCCTTGTGGCTGTAATCCATGCCAACCGAAATCACCCGCACGGTACCGGGCAGCAGCTCGGCCGGGCGCGCGCGCAGCGTGCCATGCCGGGCCATCCAGTCCATCGTGCCGTACAGCCCCTTGCCGAGCCAGTCGGCCAGATGGGCTTCGTCCTCGCCCAGTTCAATGCCGGCAATGCCGCAGCGCTGAAAGCCGTGGGCGCGCGCCAGTGCGCGGATGCGCTGCACGGCCTCGGCAGGGTCGGCAGCGATGGCGGGCGGCAAGGTGTGATCGTCGGACATCCTGCCAAGTATAGAATCCCCGCATGCCTGAGCTCTCCGATCTTTTTGATTCCGCCGCCGCGCGCACGCTCGACGCCCAGACCTCGGCCCTCCACGGTGACGACGGCTGGCGGCTGATGAGCGCTGCCGGCCTCGCGGCCTGGCGCTACCTGCTGCAGTACTGGCCGCGTGCGCAGCGGATATGCGTGGTGGTGGGGAGCGGCAACAACGGGGGCGACGGGCTGGTGCTGGCCAGCCATGCGCTGCGCGCCGGCCGCCAGGTCACCGTGCTGGGCGCGCCCGGCTGGACACCGGCCACGTCACTTGCGCAGCGTGCTGCGGAAGAACTGCTTGCCGCAGGCGGCAGTGTGCAGCAGCGCGCGCATGACCTGCCCGGTGCTGATCTGGTGGTCGACGCGCTGCTTGGGCTGGGCCTGCAACAGGCGCCGCGCCCTGCGGCGCAGCGCCTGATCGAGGCGATCAATGTGCACCCGGCACCGGTGCTGGCGCTGGATGTTCCCAGCGGCGTGGATGCCGATCGTGGCTCGATTGCCGGGGCGGCCGTGCGCGCGCAGCGCACGCTGCAGTTCATCGTGCGCCATCGGGGGCTGCATACCGGCGCAGCGCTGGAACACGGCGGCGTGCTGGACCTTGCACCGCTTGAGCTGCCGGCAGCAGCGTGGCAGGGCGTACAGGCAGCGGCCCGCCATTGGCAGGCCGAACGTCTCGCTGCGCACCTGCCGGCCCGCCGCCGCAACGCACACAAAGGCGATTCGGGCCACGTGCTGTGCGTGGGCGGCAACCATGGCAGCGGCGGCGCCGTCCTGCTGGCCGCCGAGGCCACGCTGCGCAGCGGGGCAGGGCTGACCAGTCTGGCCACCCGCGCGGCGCACGTGACGGCGGCGCTGGTGCGCGTGCCTGAGGCGATGGTGCATGCGCTGGACGATGCACCCTCTCTGCAGCCGTTGCTGGCCCGGGCCACCGTGCTGGCCATCGGACCGGGACTGGGCCAGGACGCGTGGGCCCATACCCTGTGGCAGCAGGCCCGCGACAGCGGTCTGCCGCTGGTCGTCGATGCCGATGCCTTGAACCTGCTCGCCGCTGCGCCACTGCCGCTGCCCGGGGCGATTCTGACGCCGCACCCGGGCGAGGCTGCACGCCTGCTCGGCTGCAGCACCGCGCAGGTGCAGGGTGATCGCTTCGGCGCCGCCGCAGCGCTGGCCGAGCGTTACAACGCCGTGGTGGTGCTCAAGGGCGCCGGCAGCGTAGTAGCCGGACCCGGCCGCACATGCGCGGTGATCGACGCGGGCAACCCCGGCATGGCGGTCGGTGGCATGGGTGACCTGCTGACGGGCATCATTGCCGCGCTGCGTGCGCAGCACCTGGAGGCGTTTGACGCCGCGGCCTGCGGCGCCCTGCTGCATGGCCTGGCCGGCGATGACGCCGCCCACGGCGGTGCGCGCGGCCTGCTTCCCACCGATCTGCTGGCGCCTCTGCGCCGGCGCTGCAACCCGGACCTGCACCATGCTTGAACTGTATCTGCCCACGCCCGACCACACCGACCTGCTGGGCCAGCTGCTGGCACGCACGCGCCCAGCGCAGGCGCTGGTGGAACTGCAGGGCGACCTGGGGGCCGGCAAGTCCACCACCGCACGCGCGCTGCTGCGTGCGCTGGGAGTGCAGGGCGCCGTGCGCAGCCCGACCTACACGCTCATCGAGCGCTATCCACTGGCCGATGGCAGCGAGGCGTGGCATCTGGACCTGTACCGCATCGGCGGCGCAGGCGAGCTGGACTTTCTCGGGCTGGATGAAGGCAGTGCCAGCCTCTGGCTGGTGGAGTGGCCCGAACGCGGGCAGGGTGTGCTGCCACCGACCGACCTGAGAGTGGAGCTGGCGATCGACGGTGAAGGACGCAGTGCGCGTCTCATCGCGCTGAGCGATAGCGGTGAAGCCTGGGTGAAGCAGCTGGCCGCCGTGGATGACTTGCGCGCTCTTTCTGCCAGCTGACCGCAACTTGCGTCGCAAAGTCACGGATTATTAAGGAAAAACGGGTTGCATTTCGTTCAGCGCGGTGATTGAATCCTGACCATGTCACTGGCTCATCGCACCCTTGCCGTCTGCTCCGCCGTCGGGCTCGCCCTGGCGAGTCTGAGCGCCTGGGCGGGCGAGATCCGCCAGGTCAATCTGGGCACCGGCGCCACCGGCACGCGTGCGGAGATCGCACTGTCCGGCGCGGGGGGCTACAAGACCCTGTCGTTGTCCGCGCCGAATCGTCTGGTCGTCGACTTCCCTGATTCAACCGCCGCGCGCAGCCTCAAGCTGCCGGCCGCCGCTGGTGTGGTCACCGCCGTGCGCACCGGGCAGCCGGTGCCCGGTACGTTCCGCGTGGTGTTCGAACTGGCCGACAACGTCGCCCCGTTCCGACCGCAGATGCAGCAGCAGGGCGCCGAGTCGCGGCTGGTGATCGAGTGGCCAGGCGACGGGCCGGCCACCGCGGCGAGCACGCCGGCCGCTATGGCGCCGGTGTCTACCGCTGCGGCAGCAGTACCCGTCCCATCGCCGGCGCAGGTGCGCAGTGATGCCGCGCGCGCGACGGCGCTGCTTACCGCGCAGGCCCAGCGCGCCAGCACCGCGCCGGCCTCCGGACCGACCAGTGTTCCGCCCGCCAATCCGCCTGTGGTGAGCAGCACGCCCGCTGGCGCCTCGGCAGGGGCCGGCAGCGCGCCGACGCCGGCGGCGATTCTGGCCGGGCAGAGCATGCCTCAGCAGGCCCCGCCACCTGCCTCAATGCCCACCCCGGCGCCTGCGCCGGCGGTCGCTGCGCGTACCGAAGCGGCGGCGCCCGCGCCGCGCCCGACCATGCCGAGCGAAGCCTCCCGGGTGCGCATGCAGCCGGGCATGCGCCCGCTGGTGGTGGCCATCGACGCCGGGCATGGTGGGCAGGATCCCGGTGCGATCGGACCCACCGGCAAGCGTGAGAAGGACATCACCTTGGCCGTTGCGCGTGAGCTCGCCCGCCAGGTCAACGCCACCCAGGGCCTGCGTGCCTACCTGACGCGTGACAGCGACGTCTTCATTCCGCTGCCGATGCGCGCCCAGCGTGCACGTGCGGCCAAGGCCGACATCTTCATCTCGATCCATGCCGACGCGGCTGAAAACCGCGCTGCGCGTGGCTCCTCCGTCTATGTGCTGTCGACCAAGGGCGCCTCCTCGCAGCGTGCGCGCTGGCTGGCGGACAAGGAAAACGCGGCCGACCTGATCGGCGGCGTGCGCCTGCAGCAGGCCGAGGGGACCCTCGCCAATGTGCTGCTGGACCTGGCGCAGAGCGGTTACATGAAGGCCTCCGAAGATGCGGCCACGCATGTGCTCGGTGGCCTCAAGCGCATCGGCAACAACCACAAGCCGAACATCGAGCGCGCGAATTTCGCGGTGCTGCGCACCTCGGACATGCCAGCGATGCTGGTGGAAACGGCCTTCATCTCCAATCCGGACGAAGAACGCCGGCTGATGGATCCGGCTTACCAGCGCAAGATCGCTGCGGCCGTGCTCGATGGAGTCGACGTCTTCTTTACCCGCCAGCCACCGCCGGGCACTCTGTACGCCGCCCGCGCCCAGGCCGAGATGGATGCGGCCAGCACCGTGGCAGGCGGCAGCAAGTAAGCGCCGCGCCACGGCGCAACTGCCCCGGGCCGTCACCCGATTCGTCACCCGGCGATGACCCCGTTATCATCGGGGGATGAATGTTGTCGCCCCCCGTGCTGCCGCTGCCCCTGTCGCCCCGTTGAGTCTGCGGAGGCGTCGATGAGTGCCCTGATCCGGCCGCTGCCGGAGATCCTGATCAACCAGATTGCTGCCGGTGAAGTGGTCGAGCGCCCGGCGTCGGTGGTCAAGGAACTGGTCGAAAATGCGATCGATGCAGGCGCAACGCGCGTGGACATCGATCTGGAAGAGGGCGGGGTCCGCCTGATCCGCATCCGCGACAACGGCATCGGCATCGCGCCGGAGCAGTTGCCGCTGGCGGTTTCGCGCCATGCCACCAGCAAGATCGCCAGCCTGGACGACCTTGAAGCGGTGGCGACGCTGGGATTCCGGGGCGAAGCGCTGCCGTCGATCGCCTCGGTCAGCCGTTTCACGCTGGCCTCGCGGCGCGCCGACGACGCGCACGGTTCGGCGCTGCAGATCGAAGGCGGCAAGGTGGGGGAGGTGACCCCGCGCGCGCATGCGCAGGGGACCACGGTGGAAGTGCGCGAGCTGTTCTACAACGTGCCGGCACGGCGCAAGTTCCTGCGCGCCGAGCGCACCGAGCTGGGCCACATCGAGGAATGGCTGCGCTCGTTGGCGCTGGCCCGTCCCGATGTCGAGCTGCGCGTCTCGCACAACGGCAAGGCCTCGCGGCGCTACAAGCCGGGCGATCTGTACTCGGACGAACGCATCGGCCAGACGCTGGGCGAGGATTTCGCCCGCCAGGCGGTGCGCGTGGACCACAGCGGGGCCGGGCTGCGCCTGCACGGCTGGATCGCGCAGCCGCATTACTCCCGCGCCAGTGCCGACCAGCAATACCTCTACGTCAATGGCCGCTCGGTCCGCGACCGCAGTGTCGCTCACGCGGTGAAGATGGCCTACGGCGATGTGCTCTTCCACGGTCGCCAGCCGGCCTACGTGCTGTTCCTCGAACTCGATCCGACGCGGGTGGATGTCAATGTGCATCCAGCCAAGCACGAGGTGCGGTTCCGTGACGCGCGGCTCATCCATGATTTTGTCTACCGCACCTTGAAGGATGCACTGGCCGACACGCGTGCCGGCGCCAGCGCGCAGGAGATCAGCGCCGTCCACGGCGGTGCACTGCCTGCGGACGCGGCGACCCTGCCTGCGCCGGGCTACGGACTGGCGCGTGGCACCCTGCCAGCGGCCGGCAGCGGTGGTGCGGGCGGTGCAGGTTACGGCAGCTGGCGTCCGCAGCAGTCGCCGCTGGGGCTGCAGGTAGCGGACGCGCCGTCGGCCTACGCGGCGCTGTACGCCAGCGCCGGTGGCGGCGAGCGCAGCACGGCATTGCCGCCGCTGCCGGGCGCGCAGGGCCTGCCGGAGACCAGCACCGAAGCCGGTGTGCCGCCGCTGGGCTATGCGATCGCCCAGCTGCACGGCATCTACATCCTTGCCGAGAATGCCGAAGGGCTGATCGTGGTGGACATGCACGCCGCACACGAGCGGATCGGCTACGAGCGCCTGAAGACCGCACACGATGGCATCGGCCTGCATGCACAACCGCTGCTGGTGCCGATCACCCTGGCCGTGGGCGAGCGCGATGCCGACACTGCCGAGCGTGAAGCAGACACCCTGGTGGCGCTCGGCTTTGAGATCACCCGCGCCGGCCCCGGGTCGCTGCATGTACGCAGCATCCCGGCGCTGCTGGCCAACGCCGAGCCCGAAGGCCTGCTGCGCGACGTGCTCACCGACCTGCGCGAACACGGGCAGAGTCGCCGCATCGCCAGCGCCCGGGACGAGCTGCTCTCGACCATGGCCTGCCATGGCGCGGTGCGCGCGAACCGTCGCCTGACGGTGACCGAAATGAACGCGCTGCTGCGTGACATGGAGATCACCGAACGCTCAGGACAGTGCAACCACGGCCGGCCGACATGGGCCCGCTTCTCGCTGGCGGAGATCGACCGCTGGTTCCTGCGCGGACGCTAGGCATGGGCCTGTTCTTCTGGCGCGCGGAAGTGCGGTGGCTCTGTGTCCTGGTTCTGCTGGCGGTGGCCGGTTGCACGCCATCAGCCCCGCCTCCGCCTGCGCCGACCGCGCCCGACCCGGCGTTCGAGCAGGCGCAACAGCAGTGGCGCGCTGAGCGACATGCAGCGCTGACCGCAGCCGATGGCTGGACCAGCCTGGTCGGCCTGCACTGGCTGGAACACAAGGCACATTACATCGGGCGCGGGCCCGGCAGCGGTATCCGCCTGGCGGTCGGGCCGGCCAGGCTGGGACTGGTCAGCCGACAGGGTGCAGGCTGGGTGTTCACCCCCGAACGCGGGGCCGGCGTGCAGGTGGCCGGCAGAGCCCTGCGCGGGCCCATCGCGTTTGCCAGTGACAGCGACCCGACACCCGTGAAGCTGCAGTTCGATGATGGGAAAGGCGAGCTCAGCCTCATTCATCGCGGTGAGCGCCATGCGCTGCGCGTCAAGCATGCAGACGCGCCGTCGCGACGCGGGTTCAAGGGCATCGACTACTGGCCCGGTGGGCCGCAGTGGCAGGTCAAGGCCCGTTTCCGCGCCCATCCTCCCGGCCGCACGCTGCCCATCGTGGACATCACCGGCCTGACCACCGCCATGCCCAATGCCGGGCGCGTGGAGTTCGAGCGCGATGGCCGCCTGTACCGGCTCGAAGCGGTTGCCGAACCGGGGCAGCCGCTGTTTCTGATCTTCGCCGACCGCACCAGCGGTCATGGCAGCTATCCGCCTGGCCGGTACCTGGACACCGCCGCGCCGGACGCGCGTGGTGAGGTGGTGCTGGACTTCAATCACGCCTACAACCCGCCCTGCGCGTTCACCCCCTACGCGACCTGCCCCCTGGCACCACCGGAAAACCGGCTGGACCTGGCGGTGCAGGCGGGCGAACGTACCTACCACCTTGCTGAAGGAGAAGCACCGTGATGCATCGAATGACCCGCTGCCTGCTGGCCCCGTTGCTGCTGGCTGTCACTGCGCTCGGCGTGCAGGCAGCGCCGGCGCGCGCGCCAGCAGCCGCACCCGCGCCCTCGGCCACGCCAGCAGCACCGGTGCCCCTGCTGTGGAAAGTCACCGGCAAGGGGGATGCCGCCCTTTACCTGCTGGGCTCGTTTCACCTGCTGCGGGCCGAGGACTATCCGCTGGCCAAGGTGACCGACCAGGCGTTTGCCGCCTCCCAGCGCGTGCTGTTCGAGCTGTCACCGGCCGACATGGCATCGCCGCAGATGGCCAGCACGCTGGTGCAGGCCGCCGTACGGACCGACGGCCGCCAGCTGCGTGATGAGCTGGATGAGCCGACCTGGACACGACTGCAGGCCTATGCGACCGCCAACAACCTGCCGCTGGCGCAACTGCAGGGTATGCAGGCATGGTTCGTTGGCCTGAGCATCAGCATCGGTCAGATGACCAAGCTCGGCCTGGACCCCAAGCTCGGCCTGGACCAGCATTTCATGCAGCGGGCGCAGCAGGCTGGCAAGCAGGTCGGTGGGCTTGAGGACATCCAGACCCAGGTTGCGGTACTGGCGGGCATGAGTGCCGACGAGCAGCGGCAGATGCTGGTGGAGGCGCTGGAGCAGGCCGACAAGGGCGATGCCGAAGTGCGTCAGCTGCACGATGCGTGGCGTCGCGGCGATGACGCGGTGCTGTGGAATGAGATGGCCGCTTCGATGCGGCAGAAGTACCCGGCGCTGTACAAGCGCATCAACAGCGATCGCAACGATGCGTGGGTGCCCAAGCTGGAACGCCATCTGCAGGCAGGGCAGGGCAGCAGTCTGGTGGTGGTCGGCACCCTGCATCTGCTGGGCAGCGACGGCGTTGTCGAGAAGCTGCGCGGCAAGGGCTACAAGGTCGAGCGGCTGCGCTGAGGGCCGGTCGGCGCAACCACGGAAAAGGCGCGCCATGAGCGCGCCTTTTTCATTGAGCGGCAGTCAGCGGTGCGGCGGTACTGCGCCGCAGAGGCCTCAGCGTCCGCGCCCCTTGGGCGGGGTGCCAGCGGCGTCGCCGCCCTTCGGGCCGCCGGTCCCGGTGCTCGTACCCCCCGGACGCGGACCGAAGCCGGCCCCCATGCTGCGCTGGAACTCCTGCCACAGCTCGAGGTTGCGCTCGGTCAGCTGGTTCATCATTGCCCACGGGGTCTGACCCAGCAGGTTGCCCATCTGCTGGCGGAACTGCTGCTGCTGGTCGAGGAAGACCTGCATGCTGCGCTCCAGGTAGTTGCCCATGAAGCCCTGCAGCGAATCGCCGTAGAAACGGATCAGCTGGCTCAGCAGCTGGGTGGAGAGCATCGGTTCGCCATCCTGTTCCTGGTCGGCGATGATCTGCAGCAGGACCGAGCGGGTGAGATCATCGCCACTCTTGGCGTCGCGGACCTCGAACTCCTCGCCGTCCAGGATCAGCTGGCGCACATCCTCGATGGTGATGTAGCTGGAAATCTCGGTGTCGTAGAGCCGGCGGTTGGGATACTTCTTGATGATGCGGGTCGCAGCCATGCAGCAATCACTCGTCAAGTCAGGCGTGCAGCATGGCGCAGTGCAGCAGCAGTTGCAACCGTTACAGCCTTGTCTTACCTGGCATTTTTCGGCGCACAATGCTGCGCAGCATGGGTCTTCATGCTGCGCAGCATGCGCGGCCGGGTCGTTACCAGCCCATGTGATGGCCGCCGTTGATGTCCAGGTTGCTGCCGGTGATCCACGCGGCCTCATCGGCCACCAGGAAGGACACGCCATAGGCGATCTCCTCCGGCTTGCCCAGCCGTCCGGTGGGGATGTCGGCGATGATCTTGGCGCGCACTTCCTCCGGTACCGCCATCACCATGTCGGTGGCCACGTAGCCGGGCGAGATGGTGTTGACGGTGATACCAAAGCCTGCATTTTCGCGTGCCAGCGAAATGGTGAACCCGTGCATGCCAGCCTTGGCTGCTGCGTAGTTGGCCTGGCCGTACTGGCCCTTCAGGCCGTTGATCGAGCTGATCTGGATGACCCGGCCCCATCCGCGCCGGCGCATGCCTTCGATGACCGGGCGGGTGACGTTGAACACCGAGTTCAGATTGGTGTTGATCACCTCGTGCCATTGCTCGGCACGCATGCGGTGGAAGGTGGTATCGCGGGTGATGCCGGCGTTGTTGACCAGGATCTCCACCGGGCCAAGCTCGGCTTCAACCGCCTGCACCAGCGCTTCGGAGCTGCCCGGGTCGGAGACATCGCCGGGGAACAGGGCGATGCGGTGGCCGCGCGCAGCCATCGCCTGCTGCCACGCCCGCGCCTTGGCTTCATCGCGGAAGTTGGTGGCGACCTTGTGTCCCTGCTCGGCCAGGCGCAGGCAGATCGCACTGCCGATTCCGCCGGTGCCACCGGTTACCAATGCGACGCGTGAAGTCATGCTGCAGTTCCGAAGATCAGGTGGGGGAAGGGGGATTCTGCAACAACATGGCCTGCAATGCGCTGCCTTCGTAGGCCAGATCGTGCACCGGCACCCGGCTCGGCACGAACGCGGCTGCCGCCGCCCGCAGTGCCGTGCCCACGTCCTTGTCCGGCGGCAAGGCCTGCGCAGGCTGCCCCAGCAGCTGCCACAGCGCGCCCAATGTGGGCATGACCGGCCAGTGCGCGACCGGCGCGCTGGCCAGCGACTTGGACAGCTTGCGGCCCTGCGCGTCCAGCAGCAGCGGCAGGTGGGCATAGGTCGGCGTGGGCAGCCCGAGCGCGCGCTGCAACAGGATCTGCCGTGCGGTGGAACCCAACAGATCCGCGCCGCGTACGACCTCGTCCACGCCCTGCGCATGATCGTCCACCACCACGGCGAGTTGATAGGCCCAGCAGCCATCGGCGCGGCGCAGCACCACATCGCCGACCTCGGCATGCACGTCCTGCACCTGCGGTCCCCGTATCCGGTCATTGAAGCGTACGACGCTGCCGGGTGGCACGCGCAGCCGCACCGCAGGGTCGGGGCGCGGCGCGCTGGCCACGCAACGATGATGCAGACCGCCGGTGGCCGCCAGATCGCTGCGGCTGCAATGGCAGACAAAGGCGTGTCCCTGCGCGAGCAGACGGTCGAGCGCCTGCTGGTACACCGCATCGCGGTGGCTCTGCTGCAGAATCGCACCGTCCGCGCTCAGTCCAAAGCGCAGCAGGGTGGCCAGCTGTGCCTGCGCCGCACCGGCCACGGTGCGCGGCGGGTCGACATCTTCGACCCGCACCTGCCAGCCGGCGCCGCGATGGCGCGCGAACAGCCAACTGCCAAACGCGGCCAGCAGCGAGCCGGCGTGCAGGGCACCGGTGGGTGAGGGGGCAAAGCGCCCGTTGCCGCCGGCGGCGTAGGGCAAAGGCGGGAGCGAGGGGGGGCTGTTCATGCTGGCTGAATCCTCGGTCAGCTTGGCGCTTGAATTCAAGCTGAAGTCACCGCACATTCGGGATCAACGCCAACTCAGAGCTTTCACTTCCCATGTTCAGTCGCATCGCCTTGTTCATGTTGACCAACCTCGCCGTCCTGGTACTGGCCAGCGTTGTGATGTCACTGATCGGTGTCGACCCGTCCAGAATGAGCGGCCTGCTGGTGATGGCCGGCCTGTTTGGGTTTGGTGGCTCACTGATCTCGCTGCTGCTGTCCAAGTGGATGGCCAAGCGCAGCACCGGGGCGGTGGTCATCACCACGCCGCGCAACGATACCGAACGCTGGCTGTTGCAGACGGTGGAGCGCCAGGCCCGCGCGGCCGGCATCGGCATGCCCGAAGTGGCGGTCTATGACGGCCCGGAAATCAACGCCTTCGCCACCGGCGCCAACCGCAACAACGCACTGGTGGCGGTATCGACCGGGCTGCTGCACAACATGAGCGAGGACGAAGCCGAGGCTGTGCTCGGCCATGAAATCGCGCACGTGGCCAACGGGGACATGGTGACCATGGCCCTGCTGCAGGGCGTGGTGAACACCTTCGTGATCGTGCTGGCACGGGTGGTCGGTGGGTTCATCGACAGCGCGATCTCCGGCAACCGCGAAGGTGGGCGCGGCCTTGCTTACTTCGGCATCGTGCTGGTCCTGGAAATGGTGTTCGGCATCTTCGCCACCATGATCACGATGTGGTTCTCGCGTCATCGCGAGTACCGCGCGGACGCCGGCGGCGCCCAGCTTGCCGGCCGTCAGAAGATGATTGCCGCCCTGGAGCGCCTGAAGCTCAACCATGGTCAGAGCACCCTGCCGACCCAGGTCGCTGCCTTCGGCATCGCTGGCTCCACCGCCCGCAAGCTGTTCATGAGCCACCCGCCGCTGGAAGAGCGTATCGCCGCGCTGCGTGCCTCGACCGCCGTATAAGCGTTGCGCCTGCTGCATGTGACCCACGCACCCGGCCTCGCGCCGGGTGTTCTTTTTGTGTGGGGAAGCAGGCGCGCGTGGGACATCGGCGAACGCTGAAGCGCAGAACAGCGCGGAGCCGGGGCTCTGCGGTGTTGCGGGTTGCCGGGCGTGCCTGGCGGTAAATGAGCTGCCGGGCAGAGCCCGGCACTACCTGCCGGGTCCCACGCGGATGCGGCCTTGGTAGGTGACGACCGTTGGTCGTCACGCCCAGCGGCGCGGCACCGTGTTTCGGCCGGGAGCTGCCGGGCAGAGCCCGGCACTACGTCAGAACCTGGCGTCGAACTCTGCGGCGTATGCGGTATTGACCAGCACCTTCTGCAGCGACTCGGCCACCTTGATGTTGCCTGCCACCACCTGCTGGGTCTCCGGGCCACGGTTGTCCATGCGCGCCAGCGTGCCGCCCTTGAAGTCGCTGACCTTGCCACCGGCCTCGCGTACCAGCAGTACACCGGCGGCGATGTCCCACGCCTTCACGCCGGCCTCGAAGTAGGCATCGGCGCGGCCGCAGGCCACATAGGCCAGGTCAAGTGCCGCCGAGCCTGTGCGGCGCACATCCTCGGCGTGCACGAGCAGTGCGTCGACCGCCTTCAGCTGCGCACTGGCGCGGCTGCGCTCGCGCGGCGCAAAGCCGGTATGGATCATCGTGCCTTCCAGGTCCTTGCGGTCGGCCACGCGGATGCGGCGGTCATTGAGCACTGCGCCGCCACCGCGGCTGGCGGTGAACAGCTCGTTGCGCAGCGGGTCGAAGATCACGGCATCGGTCGGCTCACCGTTTTCAACCAGCGCGATGGACACGCAGTAGTGCGGGAAGCCGCGCAGGTAGTTGCTGGTGCCGTCGAGCGGGTCGATGACCCACATCTGGCGATGGCCGCCCTGCAGCCCGCCTTCCTCGCCGAAGATGCCGTAGTCGGGGTAGGCGCGCTTGAGTTCCTTGACGATCACCTTTTCCGCATCCGCATCGACTTCGCTGGCGTAGTCCATCCGGCCCTTCTGCACGACGTTGAGCGCCTCGAGCTTGTTGATGTTGCGCAACAGGACGTTGCCGGCGAGGCGGGCGGCCTTGACCATGACGGTGACGGCGGGTTTCTGCATGGCGTGAGCTCCCGTAAAGGCAGAATGAAGGGCTGGCGGGGGAAAAGAGCGGGTCCGGCGCATTGGCCGGTCGCGCAGTTTACCATTGCAGGCCGTCCTGCTCGACTAATTTGTGTTCATGTCCGATCAAACTGCCGCTGTCCGCATCCGTTTCGTCCTGGTCGGGACCCAGCATCCCGGCAACATGGGCGCTGCCGCGCGTGCGCTGAAGACCATGGGCCTGGCCCGCTTGGTGCTGGTGGCGCCGGAAAAGCCGCTGGATGAAGAGGCGTTCCGCCGCTCGGCCGGGGCCGAGGACGTGCTGGGCGATGCGCCGGTGGTGGCCACGCTGGCCGAGGCCGTGGCCGACTGCACCCTGGTGCTTGGCTGTACCGCGCGCGCGCGCCGGGTGCAGCTGGAGGAGCTGCTGCCGGCGGTCGCCGCTGCCCGCCTGGCCGACAAGGCGGGCGAGGGCGCCGAAGTGGCGCTGGTGTTCGGCCGCGAACGCACCGGCCTGACCAACGAGGAACTTCAGCTGTGCCACGCGGCCGTGCATATTCCCTCCGACCCGGCCTTCAGCTCGTTGAACCTGGCCGCGGCCGTGCAGGTGCTGGCCTACGAGGTGCGCATGCGCCTGCTGCAGGCCACGCCCGTGCCCGCTTTGCCGAGCGCCGATGGCGGTGCCCGCGAGCAGCCGGCCAGTCACGAGCAGATGGAGAGTTTCTTCGGTCAGCTGGGCCAGACCCTGGACGAAATCGACTTCCACAAAGGGCGCGCACCTGATTCGGCGATGCGCAAGCTGCGGCGTCTGTTCCTGCGCGCCGAGCCGAGCGAGCAGGAAGTGCGCCTGCTGCGCGGCATCCTGGCCGATGCCCAGCGCATGGCGAAGCTGGCCAGGTAAACCGGCCAGCGCCCGGAGGGGGCGGGCATCGACCCTGGGCACGCTGCGCCTGCAGAAAACAACCTGACGCAGTTCACGTTTTTTCAGGTACGCTGGGGCCATCACCAGGGGGCAGTCGTGATGGGTTGGCGCGGAACGCAGTGGGGACTGCTTGGCCTGGCGTGTCTGCTGCTGGCAGGCCTGCCAGCGTCGTCGGGGGCGACGCCGCCGCCTGCGCAGAGCGTGCTGGTGCTGGGCCGCATCAGCAACGACCCGCAGTCGCATTACCAGCAGTTGCAGCCGCTGCTGGACTACGTGGTCGAGCGCATGCACGACGTCGGTATCCGTGAAGGAAGGGTGCTGATGGCGCGCGATACCCAGCAGATGGCCAGTTACCTGCGCCGCGGGCGTGTCGACTGGGTCACAGAAACGGCCGGTACTGCGGTTGCGCTGGGCCAGCGCGCCGGTGCCCGTCCGCTGCTGCTGACCGAGCGCAGCGGCGTACGTGATTACCATACGGTGTTCTTCGCGCGCCGGGACGGCGCGGTCGCCCAGTTGTCCGACCTGCGCGGACACACCGTGGCCCTGCAGAGTGTGGGCTCCACCAGCGCTTACCTGGTACCGGTGATGACCCTGCTGCAGCAGGGCCTGCGCCCGCAGATCCTGCAGGCGGCCGAGGACACGCCGCCGCGCGACGGGGTGGGCTACGTGTTCGCGCGCAGCGAACTGAACATTGCTACTTTCGTGCACAAGGGCGTGGTCGACGCCGGAGCGGTCAGCAGCGTCGACTGGGACGACCCGGCCCGGGTGCCGCCGATGTTCAAGCCGGACCTGCGGGTGATCCTGCGCACCGATCCCTACCCGCGGGCGGTGGAGGTGGTACGCGCCGACCTGGACCGTCGCGTGCGTGAGCGCCTGCAGCAGGTGCTGCTGGAGGCTGCGGCCGACCCGCAGGCGGGACCGGCATTGAAACGGTTTTTCGGGACGTCCGGCTTCCATCGCGTCGATGGCCGGATGCAGCAGCGGCTGGATGAACTGGAACGCGGCCTGGTCCGCGTGCGGATGGAAGTGGAATGAAACTGCCGGGTTCGGGGATGCAGGCGCGCTTCGTGCTCGCCATGGGTGGGGCGATGCTGGTGGTGCTGGCGATCCTGGCGGTGCTGCTGGCGCGCCAGGGCGCCATGCAGCGCGAAGTGAGAGAGCTCAGCGGCGATGTGATCCACGAGCTGTTCGAACGCAGTCTGCGCAGTCGCGGCGAGGGCCTGGCGCGCGAACTGTCCGACAGCCTGGCCAACCCGATGTACTACAACGATCTGGAGCAGATCGGCACGCTGGTGCGCAATGCATCGCGGCAGCGGGTAGTGAGCTACGTGCTGGTGTTCGATGCGCGCGGCAATCTGCTGCACGATGGCTCGGTGACCGTGCCGGCGTTCGGGCGGCCCATGACCGACCCGCTGGCGGCCCAGGCGGTGACGGCCAAGGGGCTGCAGCTGCAGCAGTCACCGCAGGTGCTGGAAGCCAGCATGCCGGTGCAGGTCGGCAACCAGCGCCTGGGCGGCGTGCGGGTGGGCATGTCGCTGGGGGAAGTGCAGGCCCTCGAGCGCCGGGCCAACGCTGGCCTGGCCGAGCGGCTGGAGCAGGTCGGCAGTCGTCACCTGGGCTGGATGTGGTTGATGCTGGGCCTGCTGGTGGCCATCGGGATCGCGGTGGTGATCTTCGTGCAGCGCACCCTGGTGACGCCGGTGCGCGAACTGGCAGCGGCTGCGCGCCGCATCGAGGCCGGTGATTACCAGGCGCCGGTACGCGAGAGTCTGCGCCACGATGAGGTCGGCGAACTGGTCAGGGCGTTCGCGCGGATGCGTGAGTCCATCGCCCGGCACGACCGGGAAGTCCGGCAGATGGCCTATACCGATGCGCTCACCGGGCTGACCAATCGCCTGGCGTTCCGCGAGGCACTGGATCACCGGCTGATGGCCGCGCGCGCCTCCGGCCACCGCCTGGCGCTGCTGTTTGCCGACATGGACGACTTCAAGCGGGTCAATGACACCCTCGGCCATGAAGCGGGCGATGAGGCCCTGCTGCAGTTCGCCCAGCGCATCAGCGAGGCGGTGCGGCAGGCCGGCGGCGACGACGCCCTGCTGGCACGCTTTGGCGGCGACGAGTTCGTCATCCTGGTCGGAGAGGGCGATGTGGCCGCGCAGGCGCGGCTGCTGGCCGAGCAGCTGGTGGAGGCGCTGGGCCGGCCGCTGCGGGTCCAGGACCGCGAGCTGTTCCTCGGCGCTTCGATCGGCGTGACCCTGTTCCCCGATGATGCGGCCGATGCCACCTCGCTACTGAAGAACGGCGACATCGCCATGTACCAGGCCAAGGTGGCCGGCAAACACTGTTACCGCTACTACAGCCGCGCCATGGACCACGCGGTCGAGCGGCGTGTGCACATGGAGCAGGAGCTGCGCGGCGCATGGGAGCGCGGCGAGCTGCGGCTGGCCTATCAGCCGATTTTCCGCACGCGCGACCGACGCATGGTCGGTGTGGAGGTGCTGCTGCGCTGGCAGCATCCCACGCTGGGCACCATCCCGCCCTCGGTCTTCATCGAGGTGGCCGAGCAGAGCGGGCTGATCGAGCAGATTGGACCGAAGGTGCTGCGTGCGGCCTGCATGGAGGCCGCGCAGTGGCCTGCCGGTGCGGCCGGCGACGAAATGTTCGTCTCGGTCAATGTCTCGCCGCGTCAGCTGCGCGGCGGTGAGCTGCCTGAACTGGTAGCCAGCTGCCTGCACGAGTCCGGGCTGCCGGCCTCGCGCCTGCATCTGGAGCTGACCGAGACCGCCGTGATCGGCGATGAGATGGTCGCCGCGCAGCTGCTGGACAAACTGCACCGCGCTGGGGTCAAGGTCTGGCTGGACGACTTCGGCACCGGTTTCTCGGGCCTGAGCCACCTGCGCCAGGTGCCCGTGGACGGGGTGAAGATCGACAAGAGTTTCGTGGCCGACATGCAGCGCGACCCGGACGATCTGGCCCTGACCACGGCCATCATCGCGATGGCACATGCACTGGGCATTACCGTGGTTGCCGAGGGCATCGAGCAGGAGGCCCAGTTCGACCTGCTGTGCCAGCGCGGTTGCGACCTGGGGCAGGGCTACTGGTTGAGCCGCCCGGTCACCGCCACGGCGGTGGTCCAGCTGATCGAAGCAGGGACCTGAGTCAGGAACCTGGGCCCGGTTCAGAGGGCGCGCTTGCTCGGGTCGCCGGGCAGTTCGCGCACCAGCTTGGGCACAAGGTAGCCGGACAGCCGGGCGGTAAGGCCGGCCACCAGCGCGCGGGCCTGCTCGTCATCAACCTCGAAATGTGCCACGCCTTCGACCCGGTCGAGCTGGTGCAGGTAGTAAGGCAGCACGCCGGCGGCGAAGCTGCGTTCGCTCAGGTCCTGCAGCGCCTGCACACTGTCGTTGACGCCACGCAGCAGCACGGCCTGGTTGAGCAGCTGCGCACCGGTGCCGCGCAGGGCGGCCACGGCGGCGTCCACGTTGGCGTCAAACTCGTTGGCATGGTTGGCATGCACCACGATGGCCAGCGGCCAGGGCAGGCTGCGCAGCCAGGTGAGCAGTTCTCCGTCCACGCGTTCGGGCAGCACGATCGGCAGCCGGGTGTGGATGCGCAGGCGGCGCACGTGCGGAATCCGGCGCAGCGCATCGGTCAGCTCGACCAGCTTGTGGGTGGCGAGCGAGAGGGGATCGCCTCCCGAGAGGATGACCTCGTCGATGTCCGGATCGGCGGCAATGGCCGCCACGGCCTCCTGCCAGGCGCCCTTGGCGGCATTCTCGCTGCCATAGTCGAAGTGGCGACGGAAACAGTATCTGCAGTTGATGGCGCAGCTGCCGGTAGCCACCAGCAGCGCGCGACCCCGGTATTTCTGGATCACCCCGGTGGCCTTGCGGGCCAGCCCGTCGCCGACCGCGTCGAAACTGAAGCCCGCCACCTGGCGCATTTCCTCGTTCACCGGGAGTACCTGGCGCAGCAGGGGGTCGCTGGGGTCGCCCCGGCGCATGCGGGCCACGAAGCCTTCCGGAACGCGCAGGGCAAACTGCTGCAGCGCCTGGTCCGAAACGCCCAGCGCGGCCGGGTCCAGCTGCAGGTGCTGCAGCAGAGCCTGCGGATCGCGGATCGACTCGCGCCAGAGCTGCTGCCAGCGCGCAGGGCGCGGCGCGACATCGGGCCGGGGAAGGGCGGAAGGCTGCATGGAGACGGGGCCTGCGGTTATCATGTGGGACAGAAAAACAGTGCCCCACCGGTGTTCGGTGGGGTTTTCCATTCTACCGGCTCGCCGCACCCGCGGCGCTTTTGCCAATCAGGAGTTTACCCATGGCCAGCTACGGCATGAACGACGTCAAGAACGGGATGAAGATCCTGGTCAACAACCAACCGGCCGTCATCATCGATACCGAGTACGTCAAGCCGGGCAAGGGCCAGGCCTTCACCCGCGTGAAGTACCGCCTGATCAAGGATGGTCGTACCCAGGAAGTGACCATGAAGTCGACCGACTCGCTGGAAGCCGCCGACGTGGTCGACACCGACATGAACTTCATGTACGCCGATGGCGAGTACTGGCACTTCATGGACCCTGAATCCTTCGAGCAGGTCCAGGCCACCAAGGCCGGCATGGGCGGCGCCGAGAAGTGGCTCAAGGGCGAAGAGTCCTGCGTGGTGACCCTGTGGAACGGCGAGCCGATCTTCGTGCAGCCGCCGAACTTCGTCGAGCTGAAGATCACCGAGACCGACCCGGGCGTGCGCGGTGACACCTCCGGCGGCGGCGGCAAGCCGGCCACGCTGGAAACCGGCGCGGTGGTGCGCGTGCCGCTGTTCGTCAACCAGGACGAAATCATCAAGGTCGACACCCGCTCGGGCGAGTACTCGGCCCGCGTGAAGTAATCCGGCGTTGCCGGATGGCGCCGGGCCCTGCCCGGCTGCCCGACCCGGTCGCGCACCCACGTAGAGCCGGGCTCTGCCCGGCTGCCCGACCCGGTCGCGCCCCACGTAGAGCCGGGCTCTGCCCGGCTGCCGTACCCGGTCGCGCACCCACGTAGAGCCGGGCTCTGCCCGGCTGCCCGACCCGGTCGCGCCCCACGTAGAGCCGGGCTCTGCCCGGCGCCGGGCAGAGCCCGGCACTACGGGCCACGAAGCCGTCCGGTGCAGCGAAGAGCGGGGCTCTGCCCCGCTGGGGTGATGCAGCACGGCGCGAGGTGCCGGGCAGAGCCCGGCACTACGGGCCACGAAGCCGTCCGGTGCAGCGAAGAGCGGGGCTCTGCCCCGCTGGGGTGATGCAGCACAGCGCGAGGTGCCGGGCAGAGCCCGGCACTACGGTCCACGAAGCCGTCCGGTGCAGCGTAGAGCGGGGCTCTGCCCCGCTGGGCTTCCACGTGCCGGGCAACGCCGGCACGTGGCAGGGGTTGGTCAGAACTTGTAGTTCACGCCGATCTGGAAGCTGCGGCCCCATTCCACCGTCTCCAGCGGACGATCCTTGCTGCCGGCATAGGTCTCGTACTTGGAGTTGGTGAGGTTGCTGCCCTGCAGGAACAGGCTCAGACCGGCCATCGGGGTGCTGTCGCCAAAGCTGTACCCGATCTGCGCATCCAGCACGTCCTCACCCTTGACGTAACGCAGGGTGCGGGCGCCATTGAAGTTGCCGATCTCGCCGATGAAGTCCGACCGCTTGCGCTGGTTGAGGCGCACTTCAAAGCCACTGTTCTCGTAGTACACCGTGAAGTTGTACACGCGCTTTGACAGGCCCGGCAGCATGATCGGGCCGGTGCCCACGCTGGAAGTGGTGGCCGGATCCGGCGGGATGGAGATGTCGCTGTCGTTGAAGCCGGCGCTGGCCACCACGCCGAACCCGCGCAGTGCGTCGGTGAACAGGTCCAGCGGCAACGAGGCGGTCAGTTCCGCACCGCGCAGCACGCCGCCCTTGCCGTTGAACGGCGCGGTGTAGGTGCCGGTCTTGTCCACCACGACACCCGGCGGCAGGCTGATCGCGTTGGCTTCCAGCCAGGCGTCCACCTGCTGGGTGAAATCATAGCCGTCGCGCTTTTCGGTGTAGATGTAGGTCTTGAGGTCCTTGTAGAACAGGGCCGCCGACACATAGGCCTTGTTGCCGAAGTACTTTTCCCACGACAGGTCGATGGCGTTGGCCTTCCATGGGTCCAGGTTCGGATTGCCGCCGCTGGCGCCCGGAATGCCGGTGCCGGTGTCCACGCCGAACTCCATCGAGGCGCGCAGTTCGTCCACGCGCGGGCGCGCCACCTGACGGGCCATGGCGAAACGCACGGTGTTCTCGGCGGGCAGTTCGAAGGCCAGGTTGAGGCTGGGCAGGATGTCGATGTAGCTCTTGCCGAGCTCGATCGGAATGACCTGGCTGCCCACCGGCTGGCCACCGTCCCAGTAGTTGGAGCGCGAGGACTGGTCCACGTGCTGGGCCTGGATGCCGATGTTGCCGCGTACCGGCACCGAGCCGATCTCGGTGTTGATGTTGAAACGCAGCCAACTGGTGGTGATCTTCTCGTCCACCGTCCACTGTTTGGGAATCAGATAGCTCTCGGTATAGGTGGGATTGAACACCATGTACCGGGCGACCGCGGCGGGCACGTTCCAGGCGGGAATCGAGCCGAGGCCGGCGAATCCGAGGTTGACCGGCGCGTACTGCAGGTCATCGGCGATGCTGCTGATGCCCTGTGCGCCGAGGTTGATGTTGCCCTCGGCCTGGCGCTTGTTCTTGCTGCGGTCGGCGCGGTTGACGCCCAGGTCCACATCGGAGAACCAGGTCAGACCTTCCGGTGCCGGCAGGGTGGCGGCCAGCTTGAATGCCTTCAGTTCGTCGTCCACGTGTGGGGTCTTGCCGTAGCCCGAACCGTAGATGGTGTTGGCCAGGAACAGCTGGCTCGGGTCGGAATAGTCCCGCCCGGGGGTGAAGGTGGGGAACTTGCCGCCGAAGTTGAAGGCGACCGAGTCCAGCTGCGGCGCCGGCAGGCGCTGCAGGTTGCTCTCCAGATTGGTCTCGTCGCGCTCGGCCTTGGACCAGCTGACATCGGCCACCAGCTTGACCTCACCAACGGTGAACTCGTTGTTCCAGCCAAACGCCTTGATGCTGTCCTCGCGGTGGTTGTACATGCCGCGTACCAGCGGATAGACGTTATGCGCCACGCCGCTGACGATGCTGCCATTGGGATTGACCACCACGTCGGTCAGGTACAGCGGATCGTAACCGCCGTTGAAGCCGCCCAGATGGATTTCCAGCTGGTTGGCGGTATCGTATTCCTTGGCCTTGGTGTAGAAGGTGTCCAGCGTGCTGGTCCAGGCGTTGTTGGGCCGGAACTGCAGGGTGGCCATCACACCGTCGCGCTTGGCATTGCCGGTGCGGCGCAGGGCTTTGATGCCGTCGGAGTAGTAGGTGCCAGCGGCTACACCCGGGCGCCAGTTGTCGCCCAGCTGCTGCCAGGGCTCGTACAGACCCACCTGGTTTTCCTGCTTGGACATGTCCGAATGGGCGTAGCCAATCGCCAGGCCCAGGGTGCCGTCGGCGAATTTGTCGACGTAGCTGAAGTTGATGCGGTTGCCGTAGGCATCCTCACCGGCTGCTTTGCCCAGCGAGTTTTTCTGATAGCGACCGCTGAGCGAGATCACGCGATCGGAAAAACTCAGCGGGCGCACGGTCTGCATGTCCAGCGTGCCCGACAGGCCCTGGCCGACGAGTCCGGCATCCGGGGTCTTGTAGACGGTGACGCCACTGATCAGTTCAGACGGGTACTGGTCGAACTCGACGCTGCGGTTGTCACCGGTGCTGACCATCTCGCGGCCATTGAGCAGCGTGGTGGCGAAGTCCGGGGACAGGCCGCGCACACTGATGACCTGGGCGCGACCGGCAACACGCTGGGCGGCAAGACCCGGAAGACGGGCAATCGACTCGGCGATGCTCACGTCCGGCAGCTTGCCGATGTCCTCGGCCGAAACGGCTTCGACGATGGAGGTGGCGTCGCGCTTGACCGAGATGGCGCTCTCGATGCCACGTCGGATGCCGGTGACCTGGACGGTGTCCAGTTCAGTGGCACGGGCCTTGGCGGCGTCCTCATCGGTGCGGGTGCTGGCCGTCTGGGCCGAGGCCAGCACAGGCGACATCGCAACGGCCAGCGCAAGACTCAGCGCGCTGCGCTTGTGGTTCAACATATCCCCTCCCAGGCAATGTTGCCGGTCTGATTGTGGTCCGCATCGCGGTGATGCGGGTCGCGGCGCGGTGGCCGCTGACTGCGTGGCTATGGTAGGCAGCGCGTCATCGGTGCAAACGGTCCTGCATACGTATTCAATGGCGTTACAGGCGCTGGAATCGTTTCCAATCTGCGGAAGGATCAGGGCAGGGCGACAAAACGGATGGCCTGGCCACCGCCGGGTGCCAACTGCAGCGTCAGCGCATCTGCCGAGGTCACCTCCCGCGTTTCGCGCACGAACGCAAACGGGTTGTCCTGGTAGTGTGCGCCGGGGCCATCGCGGTAGATCTCCGCGCGGTAACGCACACCCGGTTCAAGGAAGCCCAGCGACACCGGCAGCACCCGTCCGTTCTCATCGGTGATGCTGCCCAGATACCAGTCACGGCTGTTGCGATCGCGGCGCGCGAAGGTCACGTAGTCGCCGATCTCGCCGTTGAGCACGTGGCTCTGCTCCCAGTCCACCGCCACATCCTCGATGAAGCCGAACGCCTCGCGATGGGCCATGTAGTGCTCGGGCAGGTCGGCCGCCATCTGGATCGGGCTGTACAGCACCACATACAGCGCCAACTGGCGCGCCAGGGTGCTGGGAATGGGCTGGCCGTGGCGGCCCTTGAGGCTGAGGATGCCGGGGGTATAGTCCATCGGCCCGGACAGCATGCGGGTGAACACCAGGTTCACCTCGTGCTCGGGCGGATTGGGCGGCTGGCCCCAGGCGTTGTACTCCATGCCACGCGCGCCTTCGCGGCTGATCCAGTTGGGATAGGTGCGGCGCAGCCCGGTGTCCTTGATCGGCTCGTGCGGGTTCACCGAGAGCTGGCGACGCGCGGCTTCGCGCACCACCTTCAGATGGTGGCGGGCCATGAACTGGCCGTCGTGCCACTCGCGCAGCAGTGGGCCGCCGGCCGGGTTGCGGCGGTCGACCTGACCATCATCGCAGACATAGCCGGTCTTGAACTGGTCAATGCCCAGCCGCTGGTACAGATCCAGCGCAGCGGCGAGCTGGTCTTCATAATGCTCCACCGCACAGCCGGTCTCGTGGTGACCGACCAGCCGCACGCCCTTGCCCGCAGCATGGCGGGCCAACGCCTCGATGTCGAAATCAGCGGTCGGCCGGGTGAAATCGAAGTCGTACCCGTGGCCGACCCAGTTGCCGTCCCAGCCGGGATTCCAGCCCTCCACCAGCACACCGGCAAACCCGTGCGCGGCGGCAAAGTCGATGACCCTGCGGGTTTTGGCAGTGGTGGCGGCATGGCGCGGGCCGGTCGCCCAGCTCTCCTGGTCCAGATGCATCGACCACCACACGCCGAGATACTTGCCCGGCCGCACCCAGCTCACATCCCCCAGTGCGTTGGGTTCGTTGAGGTTGAGAATCAGGTCCGACTCGACCAGGTCACCGGCGCGGTCGGCGATCTGCACGGTGCGCCACGGCGTGGCAAACGGCAGGCTGCGGCGCACCTTCCAGCCCAGCGACGAGGGCGACAGCTGGGCGCGCAGGCGCTGCCCCTCCACCCGCCGCAGCCACATGCCGGCGTAGTCCACCAGCGCGGCCTCATGCAGCGCGATGTGCAGGCCATCGGTGCTGCGCAGGGTGATGGGGGTATGCACCTGTGGCACTTCGGCCAGCGGCGTGCGCTGGTAAAGGTATTCGTAGTGGATGGCCTCGCCGGCTGGAATCCACCAGGCGGTGGAGTCGGGCGCGATGGCGAACTCGGTCAGTTCCTCGTCGATGATCGCTTCGTCCATGCCGGGTTGGGCCGGAAACACGTAGCGCAGCCCGATGCCATCGTCGTAGGCGCGCACGACCACATCGAGCCGGCGCCTGCCGCCCGTGGCCTGCACCAGCTGGACGGTCAGCTCGTTGAAATGATTGCGGCTGTGCCGACGCTCACCCCAGGGCTGCTCCCAGGCTTCGTCTACCGTGCGCGTCTGCTGCCCAAGCAGCTGGAAGTCGCGGTCCAGCCGGCCATCGCGCAGTTCAAAGCCGAGTTTCGAATCGTCCACCACGGTCTGTCCCAGCCGCTGCACGCGGTAGCGCGCGGTGCCGCCTTCCACCTGCACCCGCACGCTGAGCACACCCGAAGGCGAACTCACCGTCGCCTGCTGCGGCGCGGCGGCAAGCAGCAGCGAGGGCCAGCTGGCGAGCAGCGCCAACAAGGCCCATACGCCGGCCCGCCGTGGAAAACACACAGATGCCATGGTCCCCTCCCAGGGTGATGCGATGGGCCGACCATAGCCGAGCGATCCGGCCCGGGGGCCGCCCTGGCGATGAATACGTATGCAGTTGCCGGTGCGGTGGCCTGCGCCGTCTACCATGTCGGGCAAGGTGGCTTGAGGGAGCCGCCGCGCCCCGTCAGCCGCACCGGCGGAGTCCTGCAAACGTGCATAGAGGGAGGGAGGCGTACGGGCGCGAGCCGGTCCGCCGCTTCGATGCTGAAGATCATCTGCCTGTCGGCCGCCATCGCGACCGCTCTGTTGGCGCCTGCGAAGGCGGCCGAACCTGATTTCAAGGCCCGCACCGCGTCGGCCCGCCCCACCGCCGAAGGGGGCTTTGTGCTGCACAGTGCCCAGGGCGATGTACGTATCGCCGCACAGTCACGCCGCACGCAGACCGCCAGCGTGCTGTTCGATGCATTGTTCGCGCTGGCCCAGCAGGAGATGCGGCAAGGGCAGGTGACCGCCATCGTCGATCCTGCGTTCAATCACGGTCAGCCGGTGCCTTGTGACTGCTATGACACCGGCGCGCGCTGGCCGTATGTGTGGACCCGTGACCTGAGCTTTGCCGCCGACCTGGCGCTGGCTGGTCTGGACCCGCAGCGCGTGCGCCAGGCCCTGCAGTTCAAGCTCTCCACCGCGCGCGATGGCAGCCCGGGGGTGTTTGTTGCCCAGGACACCGGCTCCGGTGGCAGCTGGCCGATCAGCACCGATCGTGTGGTGTGGTTCCTGGCGGCGGCCCACCTGCTCGACGACCATGCCTTCGCCGCGCAGACCTGGCAGGCACTGCAGGGCACGCTGGAACAGGACCGACGCAACGTGTTCGACGCGGACATGGGCCTGTACCGCGGTGAGACCTCGTTCCTGGACTGGCGCGAGCAGACCTATCCCGAGTGGACCCGGGAGGATGTGCGCTTCATCGGCGAGTCCTACGCACTGTCCACCAACGTGCTGCACTACCAGGCGCTGCGCCTGGCTGCCGCCCAGGCCCGCGCGCGCGGTGACGCTGGCGCGGCCCGCTATGAGAGCTGGGCCGACGCCCTGGCCACCCGCATCGATGCTGCCTTCTGGCGCGAGGACGCCGGCCAGTACATGAGTTACATCGGCGAAGCTGCGCATCCGGTGCCTTACGCCAAGTACGACCTGCTGGGCCTGTCGCTGGGCGTGCTGGCCGGCGTGCTGCCCGAGCCGCGTGCGCGCCGCGCCTTGGCTGCCTATCCGGTCGGCGAGGCGGGCAGTCCGGTGGTCTGGCCGCAGGAGGCGCAGCAGCCGATCTACCACAACCGTGCGATCTGGCCGTTCGTCAGCGCCTACGCGCTGCGCGCTGCGCGGAAACTCGATGACGCCCCGCGTATCGCCGCTGAAGTGCGTTCGCTGATGCGCGGCGCCGCGCTGGCCGGCTCCAACATGGAGAACTACGAGCTGGCCACCCAGGCGGTGCATGTCGATGAGGGCACGCTCAGCGGGCCGGTGGTCAATTCCAGACGCCAGCTGTGGTCGGTGGCGGGCTATCTGGCGATGGTGCGCGAAGGCATCTTCGGTCTGCAGGCCGACGGTTCGCTGCAGCCCAAGCTGCCGGTGGCACTGGTAGAGGAGCTGTTTGGTGCTGCTGACAGCATCACGCTGGAGGAGGAGGGTGGCGCGCGCTACGTGCTGTTGCGTCCGTCCACACTTGAGGGTGAGCTGCTGGTAGCCGGGTCGGTAACCCGAAACGGCCGCCAGACCACCGTACAGCTGGTTGCCGCGCCAATGTCGGACTCGCCGCTGGCGCGGCCGGCTGCTGCGCTGGCCCAGGCGCGTGCACCGCGCACGCCGCAGGCGCCGCAGCCCCTGCGCGTGGACGGTGCCTGGCAGGTCACGGTGCCCGAGGACCACGTGCTGTGGCAGGACGGCCGCGCGCTGCAGGCGCAGGGCGGTACGGTGCGTGTTGCCGACGACGGGATGCAGCACTGCCTCAGCCTGACCCGCCGCGAAGGCGCACTTGAATCCCTGCACAGCCCAACGCACTGCGTGGGTCCGCTGCAGCGCATGGCCGGCAGTCAGCGTTGGCAGTACGTGGCATCGGCCCCCATGCGCGTGCGCGTGCGCCTGGAGTACGAGAACCCGGTCGGGCCGATCAACACCGGCATCACTGCGGCGGTGAAACAGCTGCAGGTGAGCTGCGCAGGCAGGCCAGTGGTCGCGCACATGGTAACCATGCCGCACAGCGTGGCCGCCCAGCTTTCCACGGCTGTCGAGTTCGCCTTGCCCGCCGGGCGCTGTGAGATCGAACTGCGGCCCGGTTTCAACATGAGCGCCTTGACCCACTTTGCCCAGTACACCGGCGGCAAGGGGGGGGCGGACGGTGTCTACAACCAGGCCCAGGTGCACGCACTGCTGCTGGCACCGGTAGCCGCCGCGCAGGAGGTTCAATGAGCACTGTACCGATGCAGCGCGCTGCCAAGCCGCAGCTGTCGTTCTGGCAGATATGGAACATGTGCTTCGGCTTCATGGGCATCCAGTTCGGCTTTGCCCTGCAGAACGCCAATGCCAGCCGGATCTTCGAGACCCTGGGCGCGACGATGGAGGACGTGCCGGGGCTGTGGATCGCCGCGCCGCTGACCGGGTTGCTGGTGCAGCCGATCGTGGGCTATCTGTCCGACCGCACCTGGACGCGCTGGGGCCGGCGCCGTCCGTTTTTCATGATCGGCGCGGTGCTGACCACGCTGGCCCTGCTGGTGATGCCCAACTCGCCCACGTTGTGGATCGCGGCGGGCACCCTATGGGTGCTCGATGCTTCGATCAACGTCTCGATGGAGCCATTCCGCGCCTTCGTCGGTGACCAGCTGGCCCCCCGCCAGCGGCCCACCGGCTATGCGATGCAGAGCTTCTTCATCGGGGTGGGCGCCATCATCGCCAGCCTGCTGCCGTATCTGCTCGCCCACTTTGGGGTGGCCAACACCGCCGCCGCCGGGCAGGTGCCGGACACCGTGCGATACGCGTTCTATTTCGGCGCGGTCGTGCTGCTGGCCGCCATTACCTGGACGGTGTTGAGCACGCGCGAGTACTCGCCGCAGCAGCTTGCCAGCTTTGACGATGCAGAACCGGCCGCCGGCCACACGACCGAGCAGATCGCTTCGCTGCCCGCGCGCATGGCCGCCCTGACGTGGGTGATCGGCGGCCTGCTGCTGGCCGCGCTGATCGCGTGGCGGCAGGGTGACAGAATGCTGTACGTGCTGGCCGGTCTGTGCACGGCCTACGGCCTGCTGCTCGGCTTGGCACGCGTGCTGCCCGCCACCCACATGCTGGCCAGCATCGTGGGCGACCTGCGGCGCATGCCACTGACCATGCGGCGGCTGGCATGGGTGCAGTTCTTCTCGTGGTTCGCGTTGTTCGCGATGTGGATCTACACCACCGCAGCGGTAGCCGGCACGCATTTTGGTTCCAGCGATCCACAATCGGCCGCCTACAACGAGGGCGCCAACTGGGCCGGCGTGCTGTTTGGCGCCTACAACGGATTCGCCGCGCTGGCCGCCCTGCTCATTCCGTTGCTGGTGCGCGCCATTGGCCTGCGCTGGAGCCATCTGGTCAACCTGTGGCTGGGCGGCGCGGGTTTGATCTCGATGATGTTCATCGACGATCCACGCTGGCTGCTGCTGTCGATGCTGGGCGTGGGCTTCGCCTGGGCCTCGATCCTGTCACTGCCCTATGCGCTGCTTTCCGACAGCGTGCCTGCACGCAAGATGGGCGTGTACATGGGCATCTTCAATTTCTTCATCGTGATCCCGCAGCTGGTGGCCGCCAGCGCGCTCGGCTTTGCCCTGCGCGTCTGGCTGGGCGGCCAGCCGATGCACGTGCTGGTGCTGGGCGGCTGCAGCCTGCTGCTGGCCGGGCTGTGCGTGCTGCGGGTTCCGACCCGACCGGAGGTGGTGTGATGCGTGCGTGCCTGGCTGTGAGTGTCTCCCTCGCGTTGCTGGCAACGCCCGCGCTGGCCGCCGAGCGCGCCGAGTACATCGGCACGCGCGAGCCGTTCGCCAGCGATGCGGTGTATTTCGTGGTCACCGATCGTTTCGTCAACGGCGACACGCGCAATGACCATCGTGACCAGGGCGGCGCGCACCCCACCTTCGATATCCCGGTGCCATGCCCGGACAAGGTGGACGGCAACATCGGCTACCTCGGCGGCGACTTCCGCGGCGTGCTCGACAACGCTGCCTACATGCGCGCGCTCGGCTTCGGCGCGGTGTGGATCACGCCGATCGTCGACAACCCCGACCAGGCGTTCACCGGCAGCCGCCCGATCAGCTGCACCAGCACGCTGACCGACCGCGGCAAGACCGGCTACCACGGCTACTGGGGCGTCAATTTCTACAAGGTGGACGAGCACCTGCCCAGCGAGGACCTGCAGTTCGCCGATCTCACCGCTGGCCTGCATGCAGCCGGTTTGAAGGTGGTGCTGGATATCGTGGGCAACCATGGCTCGCCGGCGTGGACCATGCCGCAGGCGCAGCCGCAGTTTGGCCAGGTGTTCGATGCGCAGGGCCGTCTGCTGGCCGACCACCAGAACCTGCCACCGCAGCAGCTTGACCCCCAGCACAACCCGCTGCACGCGTTCTACAACAACGTGGGCCCGGTGGATGGCAAGGACGGCTCGATCTTCGACGGCAACCTGGCCGAGCTGGGCGACTTCAACCAGGACAATCCGGCCGTGATGGAGTACCTGGTCGGGGCGTACCTGCAGTGGGCCGGGCAGGGCGTGGATGCGCTGCGCATCGACACCATCGGCTGGATGCCGCACCGCTGGTGGCATGAGTTCGTGCGCCGCATGCGCGCTGAGCATCCGGGCATGTTCATGTTCGGCGAGGCCTTCGACTACGACGCGGGCACCATCGCTGAACATACCTGGCCGGCCAATGCCAACGTCAGCGTGCTCGATTTCCCGCTGCGCGGCGCGCTGGAACAGGTGTTCGGCACGGCCGGCAAGGGCTTTGAAACGCTGGGCGAACCGCTGCACCTGCAGGGCGGGCCCTATGCCAATCCATACGAGCTGATGAGCTTCTACGACAACCACGACATGCCGCGCCTGCAGGCCAGCGATGCCGGCTTCATCGACGCGCACAACTGGCTGTTCACCGCACGCGGCATTCCGGTGCTCTACTACGGCTCGGAGACCGGCTTCATGCGCGGGCGCGCCGAGCATGCCGGCAACCGCGCCTACTTCGGCCAGCAGCGCGTGGACGCTGCCCCGACCAGCCCGATCTTCGGCCCGCTCAAGCGCATTGCCACGCTGCGCCAGCGCACCCCTGCGCTGCAGCGCGGCCTGCAGGTCAATGAACGCCTGCAGGGCGACCAGGCCGTGTTTCTGCGCGTTCTGCAGCACGGTGATATCCAGCAGACCGCGCTGGTGCTGTTGAACAAGGGGGATGCGCCGGCCCGGATGCGCGTGCAGCGTTATCTGCAGGCCGGCCGCTGGCAGGACGCGCTTGATGGCGGCAGTCAGCAGGTGCGCAACCAGCTGGAGACGGAGGTGCCGGCGCACGGCGTGAAGGTATTCGTGCTCGATGCGCCGGTGAAGCAGCCTGCATTGCAGCGCGTACTGGATGCGGCCATGCAGGACCAGCGCGCCCGCGACGTCCGCCTGGGCCGCTGAGCGCCTGCTGTAGCCGGGCTGGCCGGTGACGTTCGTGGGTCGTCACCGGTCCCGCCACCGGCCCGGTCATGGGATCACCCTGCGCAGGTAGAATGGGCCGCCACACCCTGCCTGGACCTGCCTGATGAACGAACTGCCGCCGCAATCCCCGCTGGAAATCCTGCTGGGCAAGGCCATGGCAGGCGAACTGCCGATCAAGGCCTTCATGCAGGCCTTCGTCGCCTCCGAAGTCGTGCTGCTCACCGGCAGCCTGGTCACGCCCGACGGCACTGGCTTTGATCCGTTGCTGTTCGACAAGCAGGGCACACTGCACGTGGCCGTCTTCACCGACCCGGCGCGCGTGGGCATCCACGCCCAGCAGGCGCCGCACCAGCTGCGCTGGCAGATGATCGACGTGCTGCACCGGGTGCCGGCCGGGTACGGCGTGGTGGTCAATCCCGGTACCTCGCTGGGTTTTGAGATTTCCCCCGGTGGCGTCGGCGAGATACTGCGTGACTTCGCCGGCTGAGCGTAGTGCCGGGCTCTGCCCGGCAACGTGCGCCAGTTTGGGCATCTGAGTCTGCACCTGCACAAGCTGACACGTGTCACTTGTCGCAAGGCGTCATATCGCCAGAATCATCAGCACGGACCGGCAATGACTGACCGGCCTCCCGCGCACAAGGATTCCCGCTCATGCTTTCGCAACTGCTTGCGCAGACCCCGATCTGGGTCTGGGTGCTTCTTGTCTTCCTGATCACCCGCGGCATCGCCGCGATGAAACCCGGCGAAACCGCGCTCGGCAAGCTGCTCATCGTGCCGGCGCTGTTCACCGTGTGGGGCATCTGGTCGCTCAGCACCCGCTACGGCGCGGCGCCAACTGCGTGGGGCGAATGGCTGGCCGGCATCGCCGTCGGCATGGGGCTGGGCTGGGCGCTGCTGCGCCGCGCCACGCTGCGGATCAATCCGTCCACCGGTGCGCTCTGGCGCAGCGCCGATTACAGCCAGCTGCCCCTGCTGCTGGTCACCTTCCTGGTCAAGTACGGTTTCGAAGTGGCCTTCGCCGTATCGCCCGCACTGGCTGGCAGCGGCGGCTTCAGCGCCGCCTACCTGCTGTCCTCGGGCCTGTTGACCGGCATCTTCATCGGCAAGTACTGCCGCTACCTTGCGGCGTCGCGCCAGGCAGCGGTGCCTTCGGCCGAGGGCATGTCACTCTGAAACGGGCTCGACACAGCGCTGCGGTGCGGTGCCGCCGACGACGAATGCCTGCACGGACGTGCTGAAGCAGTGCGGTGCCACCAGCGGAAGCAGGTGCGCACCGCGCTCGACGGTATGGAACTGCACACTCCCCGCCCGGGCCAGGATCGCTGCATGTTGCCGGGCACTGGCGTAGCCGGTGTTCGGGTCCAGCGTACCGTGCACGACCAGCGTGCGCGGCAGGCGCTGAGGGCTTTTGCCGAACCAGGCATCGCGCGGATAGCGCGGAACGGTGCCGCCGACCAGCAGGCCGGGAATCGGGCTGACGAACAGCGCGTCCCGGGCTTCCTCATCGACCATGGCCTGGGTCAGCGCTGGCCGCGCGTTGTTCTCCGAGGCTGAAACCAGCATCACCAAGGGCAGCGCGGGCTGGTTGTCGCCGCTCTGGCCCAGTGCCGCCAGTGCCGCGTGCCAATCGCCGACGGTAGCGGTCAAGGCGGTGGTATCGCCGTCGCCCAGGCCCGCTATGATCTGCGGCATGCGCTCGCGCAGTGCGGGAAAACTGAGCAGTGCGGCGAAGAAGCGCCGCAGGTCACCGCCGGGCACGTCCTTCTGCCACGCTGCATCCTTGACCGTAAGCAGCGTCCGGTAACGGGACAGGCTGGCGGCATCCAGACTCTGGCGGCCAACGTCATCGACCAGCGCCGTGCGTCGGCTCAGGTCCCAGATGTCGGTGGCTTCCGGCGGTACCAGACCATCGAGGATCAGACCGTCCACCGCCAACTCGTTGACCTGCAGCGCACGCAGGGCAAGCTGGGTGCCGTAGGACACGCCGTACAGCAGCACCTGTCCGCGTTCGTGCGCGCCGGCCATCAGTACGCCCAGATCGTGCGCGGCCTCGGTAATGGAGAAGGCCGAGGTGCGCGGCAGATTTGCGTACATCGAGCCGATGCACGAGCTCCACTCGCTCCCGGCCAGGCCGGTGCCCTCCGGGCTCTGAGGGGCTTCCTCGGCCGGGCAGATCCGCGTTGACCGGCCCGTACCACGGTGGTCGGGGATCACCAGGTCGTAACCGGGAAACGCCTTCTGGTAGGTCGGGATGGAAGGGTACAGCGATGCGCCGGCCTCACCCGGACCGCCGGAGAGCAGCCAGACTTCGCCGCGGTGGGCGACGGCGGTGTCGGCCGGAATGCGCCGCACGAACAACGTGATTGCCTCGCCGTCCGCTTCGGCATGGCGCAGCGGCACCTCCACCGTCGCGCAGTGCGCGCCGCGCAGCAGCGGCGATGGGTCGTCGGGGCAGGCCATCACCTGCGGCCTGGCGGCCAGCGCCATCATCGGAGAAAGCAGAAGTATCATCGCCCACAACGCTTTACGACCCATCTGCCATCCCCTGGCGTTCATGAGCCGCTACGATGATCGCAGCAGGGACTGCTGGCGCATGCCGGAAGTCACCCGGCAGCCGCGGGCCGATTGAATGTCCTCACGCATTTCACCCGGCAGCGGCCACACTGCACGGCCGGGCACCCTCCAGGCGTGCCGCTTGCAGCCGGCAGGAGCGCACGCATGTCCAACCCGTCCTTTGGTGAAGCCTCATGTGCTGCCGCAGCCCTTGGCTGCGTTGAAGTGCGCGGCGCGCGCGAGCACAACCTGAAAAACGTCGATGTCTCCATTCCGCGCAATGCGCTGGTGGTGTTCTCCGGCGTGTCCGGTTCGGGCAAGTCATCGCTGGCCTTTGGCACGATCTACGCCGAGGCGCAGCGGCGCTACTTCGAGTCGGTGGCGCCCTACGCGCGACGGCTGATCGACCAGGCCGGCGTACCCGACGTGGATGCCATCGATGGCCTGCCGCCGGCGGTGGCGCTGCAGCAGCAGCGCGGTGCCAGCAATGCGCGTTCCTCGGTGGGCAGTGTCACCACGCTCTCCAGCCTGGTGCGGATGATGTACTCGCGCGCAGGGGCCTATCCGGCGGGACAGCCGATGCTCTACGCCGAGGACTTTTCGCCCAACACCCCGCAAGGGGCGTGCGGCACCTGCCACGGGCTGGGCCATGTATACGAGGTCACCGAGGCGCTGATGGTGCCCGATCCCTCGCTGAGCATCCGCGAGCGTGCCATCGCCTCCTGGCCGCCGGCGTGGCATGGCCAGAACCTGCGCGACATCCTGGTCACGCTGGGCTACGACATCGACATTCCCTGGGAAAAGCTGCCAAAGAAGGACCGTGACTGGATTCTGTTCACCGAGGAGTCGCCCAGCGTGCCGGTCTATGCAGGCTTCACCCCTGCCGAAACCCGCGCCGCGCTCAAGCGCAAGCTCGAACCCAGCTACATGGGCACCTACACCGGCGCGCGCCGTTATGTGCTGCACACCTTCGCCAACACCCAGAGCGCGCTGATGCGCAAGCGCGTGGCGCGCTACATGCAGGGCCAGCTGTGCCCGACCTGCCATGGCAAACGCCTCAAGCCCGAGGCGCTGTCGGTAACGTTTGCCGGCATCGACATAGGGCAGTTCCTGCGCTTGCCGCTCGATCAGCTGGCCGCGCTGCTGGAGCCCATCGCGCGTGGTGATTTCAGCGCGCACCACAGCGGCGCGAAAGGCAGAAAACGCGCTACCGGCGATGACCGGGCCAGGCGCGCGGCCAGTGGCCGCCCGACCCACGCCGGTGCGCCGGATGTGCGGCTCACCTCGGCCCTTTCAGAAGAAAAACGCGTTGCCGCGCAGCGCCTGGCCAGTGGCGTAATGGCGCGCATCGAACAGCTGCGTGGTCTGGGGCTGGGCTATCTTTCATTGGACCGTGCCACGCCCACACTCTCTGCTGGCGAGCTGCAGCGACTGCGGCTGGCCACCCAGCTGAGCTCGTTGCTGTTCGGCGTGCTGTATGTGCTCGACGAGCCCTCGGCCGGGCTGCACCCGGCTGACAGCCAGGCGTTGTACGACGCGCTGGAGCGGCTGCGCGACGGTGGCAACTCGGTGTTTGTGGTCGAGCACGACCTGGAGCTGATGCGCCGTGCGCAGTGGTTGGTGGACGTGGGGCCCGACGCCGGCCAGCACGGCGGCCGCGTGCTCTTCAGCGGCAGGCCGGAAGGTCTGCGCAGCGTGCCGGAGTCACGCACGGCCGCCTATCTGTTCGACCAGGTGCCCGCACCGGCCAGCCGCCAGCGCAGTGCGACGCGCTGGCTGGAACTGCGCGGCATTCATCGCCACAACCTGCGTGGGGTCGACGTCCAGGTGCCGCTGGGGCTGCTGACCGCCGTGACCGGCATCTCCGGTTCTGGCAAATCCAGCCTGATGGCGCAGGCATTGCCCGAACTGATGCTGCTGCACCTGGGGCATGAGCCGGTGGAGGAGGCCAACGAGGGCGCGCAGGCCGAGGGTCCTGCGATGGTCGAGCTGACGCAGGGGCGGCTGGCCGGTGAGGTGGAGGCTATCCAGCGGGTGGTACAGGTCGACCAGAAACCCATCGGACGCACGCCGCGTTCCAACCTGGCCACCTATACCGGTCTGTTCGACCATGTGCGCAAGCTGTTTGCCGCCACCCCGGCGGCACGCCGCCGCCGCTTCGATGCAGGCCGCTTCTCGTTCAACGTGGCCAAGGGCCGCTGCGACACCTGCGAGGGCGAGGGCTTTGTCAGCGTGGAGCTGCTGTTCATGCCCAGCGTTTACGCGCCGTGCCCTGCCTGCCATGGCGCGCGCTACAACGAGGCCACCCTGAAGGTGCAGTGGCAGGGGCGCAACATTGCCGAGGTGCTGCAGATGACGGTGGACGAGGCCAGCGCCTTCTTCGACGCGCAGGAGCCCATCGCGCGCCCGCTGCAGCTGCTGCAGGAGATCGGTCTGGGCTATCTGCGCCTGGGCCAGCCGGCCACCGAGCTGTCAGGCGGCGAGGCGCAGCGCATCAAGCTGGCCACCGAACTGCAGCGCAGCCAGCGCGGCCGCAGCCTGTACGTGCTCGATGAGCCGACCACCGGCCTGCACGCCTCCGATGCCGACCGGCTGCTGGTGCAGCTGCAGCGGCTGGTGGAGGCAGGCAATACGGTGGTGATGATCGAGCACGACATGCGCGCGGTGGCGCAGGCCGATTGGGTGATCGATGTCGGCCCGGGTGCGGGCGGCGCGGGCGGCACCATCGTGGCCAGCGGCACGCCGCAGCAGGTGGCCGCTGCCAAGGACAGCCGCACGGCGCCCTATCTGGCGCGGGAGCTGTCGCGCAGCGCCTGAAGCGGGCAGGGGCGTGGGCGGTGCGGCCGAGTGCATCTGGCCACGCCGGCTCAGCCGGTACGTAACGAAGACTCCCGCACCACCACCTTCACCGCGATGCTGCGCCCTTCGACCGGCTCGCCGCTGATCTGCGCCAGCAGGGTTTCCACCAGCAGCTGACCGGCCTGCTTGGTGTCCTGCTGCACGGTGGTCAGTGCAGGGGAAACCGAAGCGGCCAGCGGAATGTCATCAAAGCCGGTCACCGCGATGTCCTGCGGCACGCGCAGACCGGTGCGCTCGCGCGCGGCGGCGCGCAGGGCACGCAGCGCCCCGATGGCGATCAGGTCGCTGGCCGCGCAGATGGCATCAAAGCGTGCGCCGCTGGCCAACAGCGCCTCGCACGCCGCGTGGCCTGAATCCTCGGTGGTGATGGCATCGACCTGCAGCGACGGCTCGGCCGCCAGGCCGTGTTCGGCCAGTGCGTGCACATGGCCGCGGTAGCGTTCCTGGAACTCGGGATAGTGGCTGGAGGCATGCCCGAGGAAGGCGATGCGGCGGCAGCCCTGCGCAAGCAGGTGGGTGGTGATGTCCGCACCGCCCTGGAAGTTGTCACTGCCGATCGAGACGCCGGGCTGGTCGGGCAGCGAGGCGCCCCAGCGCACGAAATGCGTGCCTTGTTCCACCAGCCGCTGCAGGCGTGCCAGCGCCAGGTGGTAATCACCGTAGCCGAGCAGGATGAGCCCGTCGGCCTTGTTGGCATCTTCGTAATCGGTATGCCAGTCGGTGGACAGCTGCTGGAAGGACACCAGCAGGTCGCGCCCATGCAGGGCGCACGCGCGGGTGATCGAGCCCAGCATCGAATGGAAGAACGGGTTGATCAGCGAGTCGTCCGGGGTCGGGTCCTCGAACAGCAGCAGCGCCAGCGTGCCGGCATTGCGCAGGCGCAGGCTGGAGGCACTCTTGTCGACCTTGTAGTTCAGCTCGCGGGCAATGCGCAGAATGCGCGCGCGTGTTTCCGGGTTGACCATCGGGCTGCCACGCAGGGCGCGCGACACCGTGGGCTGGGAGACCCCGGCCAGGTGAGCGATATCCAGCGAAGTGGCCTTGCCTTTGATGGTCATGGAGCGGAACGCGCGCGGTGCAGTGTGCGCATGATGCCATGGCCGTCGGTGGGGCCGGCCGTGTCGGCGGGCAGCGATGACCCACACGGCACTGCCCGATGCGCCGGAACACCTCAGCCGCCGGGCGCGGGTCAGTGACCGGGGTGGCGTCGGCGGCCACCTGGACATGCAGCGGGACAGGTCGTTCTGCCGTCTGGCTCGCCTGCCGCGTCGGCCGCAGCACGCGTGGCGCTGGACGGCGCTCGGGCCGGGGCGTGCAATGCTAGACTGACCCGTTCTGGCATTCCCCCATCAGCGGGGCAGCCGGGCCTCCAGCGGTCACCACGCCGCTGTAGTATGGCCGGGACTGCCCTTGGACAACGGACGAACACACCTATGGCGCGCGGCATCAACAAAGTCATCCTGGTCGGCAACCTCGGCAACGACCCGGACGTGAAGTACACCCAGGGCGGCATGGCGATCACCCGCATCAGCCTGGCCACCACCAGCGTCCGCAAGGACAAGGATGGCAACCAGCAGGAGCGCACCGAATGGCACCGCGTGGTGTTCTTCGGCAAGCTCGGCGAGATCGCCGGCGAGTACCTGCGCAAGGGCAGCTCGGTCTACGTCGAAGGCAGCATCCGCTACGACAAGTACACCGGCCAGGACGGCGTGGAGAAGTACTCCACCGACATCATCGCCGATGAAATGCAGATGCTGGGCGGTCGTGGTGAAGGCGGCGGCGGTGGTGGTGGCAACTACGGCGGCGATCGTCCGCAGCGCCAGTCGGCCCCGCGCCAGGAGTACGGCGGTGGCGGCGGCCAGCAGCGTGGTGGCGGCCAGGGCGGCGGCTACAACCAGGGCGGCAACCAGGGCGGCGGCTACGGCCAGCAGCGCCAGCAGCCGCAGCAGCAACAGTCCGCGCCGCCGATGGACGATTTTGCTGACGACGATATTCCGTTCTGATCGCCTGCGGGCAGAGCGAACAAAGACAGAGAACCCCGGCCAGCCGCGCGCTTGCCGGGGTTTTTCTCAAGCGCTGTCTGACAGGCGGGCGCAGCGGTGCCGTACAGCTGTGCGCACGGGGCAACGCTGTGACGACCAGGGGTCGTCACCTGCCGAAGCCGGGCGCGTCGCGCGTGGCATCGGGCACGGGCGGCTTCGACAGGGGTAGGTGACGACCGTTGGTCGTCACGCTCCAGCGCCCGGTCCAGTTCCCGGGCTCGTACGCGCTATCATCAGTGTCGTAAATGACAAGACTGTTCCAGCCAGCAAAGCCGCGCCTGATCATGGTTGTGGGCTTCAACGGCGAGTACGGCGTTCGGTTTTGACGCTGGTGGAGGGTTTTACGTAGCGTTGCCGCCGTTGCCGACGTATCGGTAACCGGGTTTAGCGGCCCGAAGCAGCAAGACACCCGTCCGCCTTGGCTTCCAGGGTGGCCCCTTCGGCTGCCTTCGAGGAATGCACATGCATGCAGCGCCTGTCTCTTCCCGTTCTGCGGTTTCTCCTCTGACTGATCCCGACCTGCATCGCGCGCTGGACCGGTGCGCACAGGTCGCCTCGGCGCTGCGTGCGCTGGCCGAACTGCTGGCGCCCGCCGAAGCCATCACGGCGGTCGGCCGCGACGATCTGGCGATGCTGCTTGCCCTCGTGGGCGAATCGCAGTGGCCCTTGCGCGAACAGAGCGCCGATCTGGTGGCGGCGCGCAGTGCGGTGGTCGATCTGATCGGCTGTCGACAGGAACTGGAGGGCTTGACCCGGCGCGACCTGCGTGCGCTGGTGGGTGCGCTGGCGCAGGTGCAGGCCGAGTCGGTGGTTGCCTTGTCACGCGCAGCGCAATAACGGTCGTGGTTTCACAGCGCGCTGATGTGCCACAACGAAGCAGTACTCGTGTTCATGCGTTGCGCGAAACCGAACGCTGCACTGCGGCATAATTCTGATTCTGTCTATTGCAAGAAATGGAGCTGTACATCCATGAGGAACGTTGGGAAGAAATACGCCGGGGCCCTGCTCGGGGCGACCCTGGCACTGGCCGCACTGGCCGCAAACGCAGCAGACAAGCCTGCTGCGGGCGAAGCGACCGGCGGCAAGTCCAATGCGCGCTGGTATTACCTGGGAACCGACGGTGAGGCCGAAACCTATATTGACCGTCAGCAGCGCCCGCAGCGCAATGGCGACACGGTGACCGTGTGGATCCGCACCACGCTCGACCGTATTCCGGATGATCTGAAGGTTCACCCCCATACCCGCTACATGGACGTGCAGTCGCGCTATGACTGCCGCCAGCACACGGTGGCGCATCTGAAGAGCAATGAGATCAGTGCGGACAATGTGTATCTGGGCGGGGAGATGACGCCGCTGGCGCCGGTGCCGGTGAACCCCGGTACGCGCAATGCTGCGGTGATGAGCGCGGTCTGCGAGAGTCAATGATCGCGTGACAGTGCTGATGGCTTGACTGGCCCTGTCACCAGAACCCCGGCTGGCCGCCCGCCTGCCGGGGTTTTTGTTTCCGCGTCCAAGGTGTCGGGTGGCGTGTAGAGCGGGGCTCTGCACCGCTGCCGAGGTCCAGCGAAGGCGTGAGGTGCCGGGCAGAGCCCGGCACTACATGGGTGCGCGATGATGAGGTGCCCGGCAGCGCCCAGCCCGATGCGGGTTCAGCCGAGGTCGCCCAGGCGTGCCTGCAGGGCGGCAATGGCGGCCAGGCCGGCCGTTTCGGTGCGCAGCACGCGCGGGCCCAACTGCAGCCCCTGAAAGCCGGCCGCGGCGAGCTGGTCGCGGTCGCGGGGGGACCAGCCGCCCTCCGGCCCGATGGCAATCACGATGCCACCGGCCGGGGCGGGCTGCAGGGTGGACAAACGGTGCTGCCCCTGCGGGTCCAGCGTCAGGCGCAGGGTGTCCGCAGGCAACGCTGCGCTTGCCGCTGCCAGCGACTGCGGTGCGTGCACGGCAGGAATGCGCGCACGCCCGGATTGGCCGCAGGCCGACTGCACCACGTTGTTCCAGTGCGCGACGCGTTTTTCCGCCCGCGCCGCATCCAGCTTCACCTCGGTACGTTCGGCGTTGACCGGCAGGATCTGCGCCACGCCCAGTTCGGTGGCCTTCTGCAGGATCAGGTCCATCTTCTCGCCACGGGCGATGCCCTGCAGCAGCAGGATCGGCAGCGGCGACTCGTTTTGCAGCGCTTCGGCACGTTCGATGCGCACGCTCACCTCCCGCTTGCCCGCCGACAGCAGGGTGGCGTGGTAGTCGTGACCGTCGCCGTTGAACAACACGCAGGCATCGCCTTCGCGCAGGCGCAGCACGCGGGCGAGGTGATTGGCCGCCTCTTCGGGCAGCAGCAGGGTCTGGCCGGGTTGCAGCGGAACGTCGATGGGGCAGCGGGTGATGCGCATGCGGAGCCTCAGGGTGCGGGCCGGCGCAGTGACCGGCAACAGGTTCAGAAATCATCGGGCAGCGCCTGCCCTTGTTGAAGACGCTGCAGTATGGACAGCGGCGCGCGTGCCGGTGCAGCCCAACCGCAGCCGTCTCTGCTAGCATTTCCCGTTCATGAACAAGATGCTGCCTGTGATCATTCTATCGGTCCTGACGGGAGTTGCCGCGTGACGCGCCCGCTGCCGATCATCCATCGCATCGAGGACGAGGAGAACGGCCCGTTCCAGCGCCAACACCTGGACCTGGAGTTCTCCAATGGCGCGCAGCGCCGCTTCGAGCGTCTGGTCAGCCGCGGCCATGGCGCGGTGGTGGTGGTACCGATGCTCGACGCCGAGACGGTGCTGCTGGTGCGCGAGTACGCCGCTGGCGTGCACCGTTATGAGTTGGGGCTGGTCAAGGGGCGCATCGACGCAGGCGAAAGCCCGGTGCAGGCTGCCGACCGCGAACTCAAGGAAGAGGCTGGCTACGGCGCGCGCCGACTGGATGTGCTGCGCGCCATGACCCTGGCCCCCACCTACATGAGCCATCAGTCGTGGCTGGTGGTGGCGCGCGACCTGTACCCGGAGAAGCTGGTCGGCGATGAGCCCGAAGAGCTGGAAGTGGTGCCGTGGAAGATCGCCGAACTGGACAGGCTGATGCTGCGCGAGGATTTCTCCGAAGGGCGTTCGTTGGCCGCGCTGTTCATCGCGCGCCAGTGGCTGGAAGGTGGTGCGTGAGCCTCCTGCGGACACACGCACGATGACTCACGCTCGCCTGACCACCGACCTGCGGGAAACGGTGATCGCCATCGCCCACGAAGCGGCGGCGGCCATCATGCAGGTCTACGCCAGCGGTTTTGACGTCACGATCAAGGACGACGACAGCCCGGTCACCGCGGCCGACCTGGCCGCGCATGCGTGCATCGCGCGCGGTCTTGCGCAGTTGACCCCGGACCTGCCGATCCTCTCGGAGGAGTCCGAGCATGCCGACTGGGAAACGCGGCGTCATTGGGGCGCCTATTGGCTGGTCGATCCGCTCGACGGCACCCGTGAGTTCATCAAGCGCAACGGCGAGTTCAGTGTGAACATCGCGCTGATCTACCAGGGCGCACCGACCTTCGGCGTGGTGCTGGCGCCGGTGACCGGCCTGGTCTGGCACGCCATGCGCGGTGAGCAGGCCTACCGGCGGCAGGGGCTGCATGACACCGTGCTGCGCACGCGGGCACCGGCGGCGGCGCCGCTGCGGGTGGCCGCCAGCCGCTCGCACCGCTCGGCGCGCACTACCGCGCTGCTGGAGCGCATGGGGCCGATTGAAACCGTGGCGCAGGGCTCGTCACTGAAGTTCTGCCGGATTGCCGAGGGCGATCTGGATGTCTATCCCCGACTGGGGCCGACGTCCGAATGGGACACCGCGGCCGGCCAGTGCGTGCTGCACGCTGCCGGCGGCGCGGTGCTCTCGGCGGCCAGCGGCAAGCCGTTCCGCTATAACCGGCGGCCCACCCTGTTGAACGAAGATTTCATCGCCCTGGGCGATACCCACCTGCCGTGGCGTGACTGGTTGCCACCGGCCGCAACCGACGAGGAACCGGCGTGATCGACGAGTGCACCGGCACGGAGAGGGAAGACGCGAGCGCGCAGCTCGGGCGCCTGCTGGCGATCATGGCGCAGCTGCGCACGCCCGGCAGCGGCTGCCCGTGGGACCTGCAGCAGGATTTCTCCACCATCGCGCCCTACACCATCGAGGAAGCCTACGAGGTGGCCGATGCCATCGACCGCGGCGACCTCGATGACCTGTGCGATGAGCTGGGCGACCTGCTGCTGCAGGTGGTGTTTCATGCGCGCATGGCTGAAGAGCAGGGTGCGTTCGCGTTCGCCGATGTGGCGCGCGCGATCAGTGACAAGATGATCCGCCGCCACCCGCATGTCTTTGCCCAGCTCGACGTGGATGGCGCCGACGGGGTGATGCGCAACTGGGATGCGATCAAGAAAGCCGAGCGCGCAGCCAAGGGCGAGCGGGACACCTCGGCACTGGCCGGCATCTCCGCCGGCCTGCCCGAATGGCAGCGGGCGGTGAAGCTGCAATCGCGCGCGGCGCGCGTCGGCTTCGACTGGCCCGGCCCGCTGCCGGTGCTGGACAAGGCGGCCGAAGAGCTGGCCGAGCTGCGCACCGAGTTCGAGCGCGGCGCGGTGGCCGACAACAAGGCACGGCTGCAGGAAGAGCTGGGAGACCTGCTGTTCGTCTGCGCCAACCTGGCCCGGCACGCGCAGGTGGACCTGGGTGCCGCGCTGCGTGGCGCCAATCTAAAATTCGAGCAGCGCTTCCGCGACATGGAAGCACAGGCTGCCACTGCGGGCACGGCGCTGGAGACGCTGGGCCTGGAGGCGCAGGAAGCGCTGTGGCAGCAGGCCAAGGCCCGCCTGCGGTGAAAACCTTCGGTTTGTTCCTGCTGACCGCGCTGGCCGAAATCGTCGGCTGCTACCTGCCCTGGCTGTGGCTGCGCCGCGACGGCAGTGCGTGGTTGCTGCTGCCGGCCGCCGCCAGTCTGGCGTTGTTTGCGTGGCTGCTGACCCTGCACCCCACGGCCAGCGGTCGTGTCTACGCCGCCTACGGCGGTGTCTACATCGGCTCGGCGCTGATGTGGCTGTGGCTGGTCGACGGCATCCGCCCCAGCCGCTGGGACCTGATGGGCGTAGGCCTTTGCCTGGCCGGGATGATGGTGATCATGTTCGGCCCGCGCACGGCCTGACCACCTGCGGCACAGGCGGGGTATGCTGCGGACTGGACGTCTGCAGATAAGGAAAGCCTGTGTTCCCGACCATGTTCTTCACCGTGGTACTGGCCTTTGTGGCCATCGTGATCCTGTTCAAGGCCGTGCGCATGGTGCCGCAGGGCTACGAGTGGACGGTCGAACGTTTCGGCCGTTACACCCACACCATGGGCCCCGGCCTGCATTTCCTCATCCCCATCGTCTACGGGGTAGGGCGCAAGGTGAACATGATGGAGCAGGTACTGGACGTGCCCAGCCAGGAAGTGATCACCAAGGACAACGCGGCCGTGCGCGTGGACGGGGTGGTGTTCTTCCAGGTACTCGATGCGTCCAAGGCTGCCTATGAGGTGGCCAACCTGGAAGTGGCGATGATCGCGCTGGTGCAGACCAACATCCGCACCGTGATCGGCTCGATGGATCTGGACGAGTCGCTGAGCCAGCGCGAGGTGATCAATGCGCAGCTGCTGAGCGTGGTGGACCATGCCACCAACCCGTGGGGGGTGAAGGTCAACCGCATCGAGATCCGTGACATCCAGCCGCCGCGCGATCTGCTTGATGCAATGGCGCGGCAGATGAAGGCCGAGCGCGAGAAGCGCGCGCAGATTCTGGAAGCCGAGGGGTCGCGTCAGTCCGAGATTCTGCGGGCCGATGGCGAGAAGCAGGCCACGGTGCTGGAAGCCGAGGGCCGTCGCGAGGCGGCATTCCGCGATGCCGAAGCGCGCGAGCGTCTTGCCGAGGCCGAGGCCAAGGCAACCCAGGTGGTGTCGGCGGCCATTGCCGAAGGCGACGTGCAGGCGATCAATTACTTCATCGCGCAAAAGTACGTTGAAGCGTTCAAGGAGCTGGCGACTTCGCCGAACCAGAAGCTGGTGCTGATGCCGATGGAGGCCAGTGGCGTGATCGGTTCGATTGCCGGTGTGGCCGAGCTGGCCAAGCAGGCGCTGGCCAGCCAGGAGGAGAAATCCACCCGCACGCCGCCGCGGCTGGGAGGCTGACATGCGCTGGGAGGTCGTCGGCTGGGGGGCGTTGGCGTTGTTGCTGTTCGCGGCCGAGGCGCTGGCGCCGGGTGCATTCATGCTGTGGATCGGCATCGGGGCGGCGGCGGTCTTCCTGATCGTGGCGCTGGTACCGGGCATCGATCTGCTGTGGCAGGTGGTGGCGTTTGTGGTGCTGAGCGTGGTGGCGATCCAGTGTTACCGCACGTGGTGGCGTCCGCGTGCGCGGGCCAGTGATGCGCCGCTGCTGAACCGGCGCGCCGAGCAGCTGGTCGGGCGGGTGGTGCCGCTGACGCGCGGCAGCGAGAACGGGCAGGGTCGGGTGAGCATCGATGATGCGTCCTGGCAGGTGCAGGGGCCGGTGTTGCCGGTGGGCACGCTGGTGAGGGTGGTGGCGGTGCAGGGCACGGTGCTGGTGGTGGAGGCGGCGAGCGGCTGAGCCCCTCGTGGCACCGGCTACAGCTACGCAACAGCTACAGCAACAGCTACAGCAACAGCAACAGCAACAGCAACAGCAACAGCAACAGCAACAGCAACAGCTACAGCGGTTCGTGGGGAGGCCGGGCGGGATGGGTTCGCGGGGGACGCCGTAAATCCGTCCATGGAGGCTTGTGTCCGCCCATCCAGGGCTCCCACACCCCCGCAACCCCAAACCCCCCCCCCCTGGTTAACTCGGCGCGAGTGCGGGGCACCGTAAAAAATTAAATTAAAAACCGATAGGGA
>NZ_JAWJLO010000001.1:1381954-1595729 GCF_032911385.1 Stenotrophomonas sp. C3(2023)
GCCTCGCTCGATGCGGTACTCACTACGCGGCAGAGCGTACTGGGCCAGTTGTTCGCGCAGTCGGCATGGTTTTCCAGCACGCCCGGCCGCGGACAGATCACGCGCGTGCCAGCGGCGGCCTGCGCGTGTGGTAGGTGACGACCGTTGGTCGTCACGCTTGTGCATCTGCTTTCCCGCTTCTCGCTGATTTCTTCCCCGTAACCCACCTCCGCACGCCACGAGGGGCCCGGCCGTTCGCGGTACACTCCAGGATCATCCGTTTGCCGCCCCAGGTCCATGCAACCGCAAACCAAGCTGCCCAAGGTGGGCACCACCATCTTTACCGTGATGTCCCAGCTGGCCGCCGAACACGGCGCCGTCAATCTTGGTCAGGGCTTTCCGGATTTCAGCGCGCCGCAGCGCCTGATCGATGAAACCGCCAAGGCCATGGCCAGCGGCCTCAACCAGTATCCGCCGATGACCGGGGTGGCCCCGTTGCGCCAGGCCATCGCGCAGAAGTCGCTGGACCTGTACGGCGCGCAGGTCGACCCGGACACCGAGGTCACCGTCACCAGTGGCGCGACCGAAGCGATCTTCAATGCCATCCACGCCGTGGTGCGTGCGGGCGAGGAGGTCATCGTGCTTGATCCGGCCTACGACTGTTATGAACCGGCCATCGATCTGGCCGGCGCCAAAGCGGTGCACGTGCCGTTGGACCCGAAGACGTTTGCGGTGGACTGGGACCGCGTGCGGGCAGCGATCAGCCCGCGTACCCGGCTGCTGATGGTCAACACCCCTCACAACCCCTCCGGTGCGATGCTGTCCGAAGCGGACATGCAGGCGCTGGCCGACGTGCTGCGTGGCACGCAGATCTACCTGATTTCCGATGAGGTGTACGAGCACATCATCTACGATGGCCGCCGCCATGAGTCGGCGCTGCGCTACCCGGAACTGCGCGAGCGCGCGTTCGTGATTTCCAGCTTTGGCAAGACCTACCACTGCACGGGCTGGAAGATCGGCTATGCCATCGCCCCGCCTGCGCTGAGTGCCGAGTTCCGCAAGGTACACCAGTACAATACCTTCACCAGTTTTGGTCCGGCCCAGTACGGGTTTGCGGCGATGATCCGCGATGAGCCACAGCACCACCTGGAGCTGGGCGCGTTCTACCAGGCCAAGCGCGATCGCTTCGTGCAGCAGCTGGGCAGCACGCGGCTGACGCCATTGCCGGTACCCGGCGGTTACTTCCAGCTGGTTGACTACTCGGCCATCAGCGACCTGCCGGACCATGAGTTCGTCAAGTGGCTGACGATCGAGAAGGGCGTCACCGCCATTCCACTCTCACCGTTCTACGAAACGGCGCCCGCCGGGCAACGGCTGGTTCGGCTGTGCTTTGCCAAGAACCAAGCTACCCTGGATGCGGCCATCGAACGGCTGCGTGCGCTGTGAGCAAGGTGACCGACATGCAGGATCTACGCATCTCGCTGGTGCAGGGCGATACGCGCTGGCACGACCCGTCCGGCAACCGTGATTACTACGCCGACCTGATGGCGCCGCTGGCCGGCAGCACCGACCTGGTGATCCTGCCGGAAACCTTCACCAGTGGCTTTTCCAACGAGGCCATCGCCCAGGCCGAAGACATGGAAGGCGCGACGGTAGCCTGGATGCAGGCCCAGGCACGTGCGCTGGGCGCGGCGGTTACCGGCAGCGTGCAGCTGCGCGTGGGGCAGGGTGTCTACAACCGGCTGCTGTTTGCCACGCCCGACGGTCGGCTGGCGCATTACGACAAGCGCCATCTGTTCCGCTACGGCGGCGAGCACAAGCGCTATGCGGCCGGCAGCGACCGCCTGACCGTGGAGTGGAAAGGCTGGCGGATCAATCCGCAGATCTGCTACGACCTGCGTTTTCCGGTGTTCTGCCGCAACCAGCATGATGTCGAGCGTGCCGGTCAGATGGACTTCGACCTGCAGATTTTCGTGGCCAACTGGCCCTCGGCGCGCGCACATGCGTGGAAGACCCTGCTGCGGGCCCGCGCGATCGAGAACCTGTGCTTCGTCGCGGCAGTCAACCGCGTCGGCGTCGACGGCAACGACCTGCACTATGCCGGCGACAGTGCGGTCATTGATTTCCTCGGACAGGCACAGGTCGAGATCCGCGAGCGCGAGCAGGTGGTGACCACCACCCTGTCGGCGCAGTCGTTGGCCGAGCACCGTGAGCGATTCCCGGCCATGCTGGATGCTGACCGCTTCGAGCTCGCCGCGCAGGACTGAACCGATCCCCGCTGCGCATGCGCACTCCGCTTCCGCAGCGGGGGCCGGCGCTGCGAGAATCCGGACGTACCCGCTTCCCGAGGTTCGATCCAATGCGCAGGTTGCTTTACGTGTTTGTTGTGATGCTGGCCGGTGCCGGTCTGGCACCAGCGGCGCAGGCCGCCGGCAACATCAGCTGTGAACTGCGTTATGACCTGTCCGGCTGGTCGTTGATCTACAAGACCGCGTCGGGCAACGGCACGATCAGCTGCGACAACGGTGCACGGATTCCCGTGCGGATCAACGTGCGCGGCGGCGGTCTGACAGTGGGCAAGTCGAAGATCGTCGATGGCCGCGGGCAGTTCACTGGCGCCTATACGCTGGACGACCTGTTTGGCACCTACGCCGCCGTAGGCGCACATGCCGGCGCGGTGCGATCCAGCGGCGCGCAGGCCATGACCAAGGGCGATATCTCGCTGGCCCTTGCCGGCACCGGCAAGGGCTGGGACCTCGGCGTGGACGGTGCGGCCTTCACCATCAGCCGACGTTGAGCTGGCGCCGATCCGAGGGGGCGTGTGGTGAGCCCCTCCTTCCCTGGATTCTGGTGGGCGCCTAACGAAAAACCCCGGCCGAAGCCGGGGTTTTTCTGTTTCAGCGATCAGCCGCCGCGCGGGCCGCTGCGGCGCGGTCCACCGGGACCGCGATTGCCGCCCGGGCCACCCGGACCACGGTTGCCACCCGGACCGCCGGGACCACGACCGCCACCCGGACCGCCCGGGCCACGATTGCCGCCGGGGCCGCGATTGCCACCGGGGCCGCCCGCTGCGCGGTTGCCACCCGGGCGGCCATTGCCGGCCGGACGCGGGGTGCTGCCGTACGGGCTGTAACCCGGGTTGGCATGGTCGGAGGGGAAGCTCGGGGCGTTGCCCGGGTGACCGTAGGGGTGCTTGTTGCCGTGGCCCTGCCCACGTGCACCTGCACCCCCCGGACGTCCCTGGCCGCCACCGGCGCCTGCGCCCGGCGACTTCGGCTTGCCGTAGGGACGGCCCTGGCCACCCGCGCCGGGGCCTCGCGCGCCCGGACCACGGCTGCCCGGGCCGGCATTGCGGTGGCCGCTCGGACCCGTGCTGACACCGTCGGGCACGTACCAGGTACGGAACGCGGCCGGGTTGCCTTCCGGCAGTGCACGGTCGTTGCGCGGGGCGCGCTGCTTGAACGGCTTCTGCGACTGCTTGGCCGCCGCTTCACCACTGACCGTCAGGCCGCCCTTGAAGCCGCCGCCCTTGCCACCGCGGCCACGGCCGCGGTCTTCGCGGACGTTGTCGAAGCGGCGCAGCTCGCGGCCTTCATCGGCGGTGCTGTGGCCATTGACGTAGGCGTTGCCGCGGCCACCTTCGCGCACGCGCACGGTGGTCTTGGCCGCACGGCGCTGGCCGATCACCGGCTGCAGGGTCAGGGCGGAGGGGGCGCCTTCTTCCAGCTTCAGCTGGGCGCGCAGGGCATCGACCTGGGCGCTGGGCAGCTCCACGGTCTGGCCACGGGCCAGCTCGCGCGGCAGGCTGACCTTGCCGTAGCGGGTGCGCTTGAGGCGGCTCACCTGGCAGCCCTGCGACTCCCACAGGCGGCGCACTTCGCGGTTGCGGCCTTCCTTGACCACCACGCGGAACCAGTCGTGCGAGTCGGTGCCGCCGATGCGTTCGATCTCGTCGAATTTCGCCGGGCCGTCTTCCAGGGCGACGCCGCGGGCAAGGCGGTCGACGATCGCGTCGGAGACCTTTTCCTCGCCTTCCGGCGCACGCACACGCACCACGTACTCGCGCTCCACCTCGAAGGAGGGGTGCATCATGGCGTTGGCCAGCTCACCGTCGGTGGTGGCCAGCAGCAGGCCAGTGGTATTGATGTCCAGGCGGCCGATGGCGATCCAGCGGGCGCCCTTCAGGGCCGGCAGCGACTCGAACACAGTCGGACGGCCTTCGGGATCTTCGCGGGTGGTCACTTCGCCTTCGGGCTTGTTATAGACCAGCACGCGCGAGGGTTCGCTCAGCGCGGTGGCGACGAAGCCACGGCCGTCCAGTTCGATGCGGTCGCCGCTCTTGACCGACATGCCGGTACGCGCGACCTCGCCATTGACCTTGACCAGGCCATCGGCGATGCGCTGTTCCAGCGCACGGCGCGAACCCAGTCCGGCCTGGGCCAGGACCTTGTGCAGGCGCTCTTCAAGCTTGAACTGTTCGGACGTGGCTTCGCGCTTGAGCGAGAGCTTGTTCAACGAAAGCTTGCGGGGGGTGTCACTCATCAACGTTTGCTCCGGCCGGCGTTTGCTTGGCGGCCTCAGGTTCGGAATCGGCTCGGTCAACAGCCACGGTCGTCATCGCGACGGCGTTGTCTTCGCGTTCGTACGTATTCGCCGCGCGCTCGCCCGGCGCGGTAACGGGGTGCCCGGCTTCAGCCTCGGGCGAAGGTGCTTGGTCCTGCGTGTCCGCCGCGGCCGAAGCCTCGACGGACGGTGTTGGTGCGGTGTCGTTGCCACCATCTTCTTCATTGGCCGCCTGGCCGGGCAGGGCGGCCGAAGCCGCTGCGGGCTGGCCGTCGTTGCCCAGAGGCAGCTGCGGTTCCAGTTCGCCCAGGTCCTTCAGTTCGGACAGGGGCGGCAGTTCGTCCAGCCGCTTGAGACCAAAATAATCCAGGAAACCCTTGGTCGTGCCGAACAGGGCCGGCTTGCCAGGGACATCGCGATGACCCACCACGCGGATCCACTCACGTTCTTCCAGGGCCTGGATGATGTTGCTGCTGACCGCCACGCCACGGACCTGTTCGATCTCGCCGCGGGTAATCGGCTGACGGTAGGCGATCAGCGCCAGTGTTTCCAGTGTCGCACGGGTGTAACGGGTCTTGCGCTCGGTCCACAGGCGGCTGATCCAGCCGTGCACCTCACCGGTGACCTGGTAGCGGAAGCCCGAAGCCACCTCGACCAGCTCGACGCCACGGCCTGCACAGGCCTGGCCCAGCAGCTCCAGCGCGCGCTCGATGCTGCCCGGCGGAGCGGGCTCCTCCTCGGGGAACAGCTCCTTGAGCTGCACCAGGGTCAGCGGCTGGCTGGAGGCCAGCAGTGCTCCTTCGACGATTCGGTTGATCAGCGCTTGATCCATCAGCAATCCGGGCTCATTCGGCTTGGTTGGCGTCGTTGTCATCGAACTCGCTGTTGAACTGCAGCGGTTCGTTGGTATTGCCTGCCGCCAGCGACTTCACATAGATCGGTGCCAGCGGTACTTCCTGCACGATATCCAGCAATTGTTCCTTGGCCAGTTCCAGAACCGCCAGGAAGGTGACCAGCACGCCGAGCTTGCCTTCCTCGGCGGTGAACAGCGACTCGAACCGCACGAAACGCCCTTCCTCCAGCTGGCCCAGCACATCACCCATGCGCTGACGCACGCTCAGGGCCTCGCGCTTAATCGCGTGGCCAGTGAACAGCTCGGCGCGCTTGAGTACGTCATGCAGCGCCAGCAGCATTTCCTTCAGGTCCACCGGCGGCGGCAGCTTGATCGCCGCGCGGTCGGGAACGAAGGCATGCACCACCGTGGTGTCGCGGTCCTGCCGGGGCAGGGCGTCGATGTCCTCGGCGGCCTGCTTGAAGCGTTCGTACTCCTGCAGCCGGCGTACCAGTTCGGCACGCGGGTCGGCTTCGTCGCCATCCTCGCTGACCGGCCGCGGCAGCAGCATGCGCGATTTCACCTCGGCCAGGATCGCGGCCATCACCAGGTATTCAGCCGCCAGCTCGAAACGCAGCTCGCGCATCACGGTGATGTACTCCACGTACTGCCGGGTGATCTCGGCCACCGGAATGTCCAGCACATCCAGATTCTGCCGGCGGATCAGGTAAAGCAGCAGATCCAGCGGTCCTTCAAACGCATCCAGGATCACTTCCAGCGCATCCGGCGGGATGTACAGGTCCTGCGGAATCTGCAGGACCGGTTGCCCATGCACCACGGCCAGCGGCATTTCATGCTGCTGGGGGGCGGGCGGCCGGATTGACGTGTTCGCGTCGTGCGCGGGTTCGGAAGTCATCAAATGGACATCAGGGGTGCAACAGCCGGGTCGCAGTGCCCGGGCAGCTGGCGGACGTGGCCGACAGACACTCAAGGCACCATGACACGCCAGCGTCTGGCGCGATTCCACAACTCAAAAAAGCAGGACGCGCCGTGGCGACGGCAGCGACGAAACTACAAGGAGGTCGTCAGCGTGTTCTGGTCGGGGGCAGCGGATCGATCATCGGGGGCTGGCAAGCCACGGTGCCGACGGGATGCTGCGTCCAGTCACGCGCAATGTCGATAGGTTAAGGCTTTGAAGCGCCAGTGTCCAGCGACCGCCAGGCCGCGCCCGCCTGACCTAGAATCTGCACCGCGCCAAGCCCAGGACAGCGAGGAGACAGACATGTGGTACGTGATTGAAGGTTACGACGGCAGGGAGGTGCTGCAGGCCCGCCTGCAGGCGCGCCCGGAGCACCTTGGCCGCCTGCAGGCTTTGCAGGAGCAGGGGCGATTGCTGCTGGCCGGCCCCTGTCCTGCAGTGGACAGCGAGGATCCCGGCCCGGCCGGCTTCAGCGGCAGCGTGGTGATAGCGCAGTTCGATTCGCTGCAGCAGGCGCGCGCCTGGGCCGACGCAGATCCCTATGTGGCCGCCGGTGTCTACGTGAGAACCGAGGTGCGGCCGTTCCGCAAGGTGCTCCCATGACCCGGATCGAACGGATTCGCGCTGCGTTGCAGCAGAAACTGGAACCGTTTGCAGTGGAGATAATCGACGACAGTCACCTGCACGCCGGTCATGCCGGAGCACGCGATGGGCGGGGCCACTACACCGTGCGCGTGGTCGCCAGGTGCTTCGAAGGTCTGCGCCCGTTGGCGCGACATCGCGCGGTATACGCCGCACTTGGCGACATGATGCAGACCGATATCCATGCGTTGGTGATCGAGGCCATGACCCCCGGTGAGGCTGGATGAGGGGGGTGTCCTGGCCTGTCCGTGACGGTCAACCAGTGCCCCATTCGGGCCATCCGGATGGCCACGCTTGGCCACCCAGGACTAACGGAGTGTTTACTTTGGATAATGGAAACGCTTACATTCCGCGCCATGCTGAAAGGCTCAAGCCGTGGAGGGCGGCTTCGTGAACAAGGCAGCCATCACAATCAAAGATGTAGCCCGCGAAGCCAAGGTCTCTGTGGCCACCGTTTCGCGCGCGCTCAACGGTCATGAAAACGTTGCCGAGCCGGTGCGCAAGGCGGTGCTGGAAGTGGCTGCGCGCCTGCGCTATACGCCGCACGCCGCCGCGCGCAGCCTGAGCAGCCGGCGCACCAACACCGTGGGCGTCGTGCTGCCGGACCTTTATGGCGAGTTCTTCTCCGAACTGATGCGCGGCATCGACCAGGTGGCGCGCCAGCGTCGCCAGCATCTGCTGGTCTCCAGCTACCACGGCGACCAGGAACAGCAGGGAGCGGCGCTGCGTGCCATGCGTGGCCGCGTCGACGGTCTGCTTGTGCTCTCGCCCTACGCGGAGAGTCCGGACTTTCTCACCGACAATCTGCCGCAGGCGCTGCCTACGGTGCTGATCAACACCTACCTGCCCGACCAGGATCACCCTGTGTTGAGCATTGATGACCATGCCGGTGCGGTGGCCATGACCCGCCACCTGCTCGAGGCCGGTCATCGCCGTATTGCCTTCATTTCCGGCCCGGACCTCAATTTCGATGCGCGTGAACGCCTGCGGGGTTTCCGCGATGCGTTGGCTGCCTTCGGCGACGCCGCCTGCGGCATCGAGTTGCCCGGTGATTTTGACGAAGCTTCCGGCCATCGCGCCGGTCAGGAGTTGTTGGCAGCCGGCGCGCTGCCAGATGCGGTGTTTGCCGCCAACGACATGATGGCCCTGGGCTGCCTGTATGCGTTCGCGCAGGCGGGTGTGCAGGTGCCTGACGATGTCGCCTTGGCGGGGTTCGACGACATTCCCCTTGCGCGTTTCGTTCACCCCTCGTTGACAACGATGCAGGTCAGCATTGCCGACCTTGGTGACCGGGCAATGACGCGCTTGATGCAGTTGATGGACGGCAAGACCACCGAAGGCGCCGGCGATAAACACACGCTGGTGCCGCGACTGGTCGTTCGTGATTCCAGCCGTCGAGGTTCACGCAGTTCCCGCACCGAGTCGCCAGCCGGCCGTTGAAGCCGGCGGCATTCCAATCGCTACAGCACCACACCTTTAGGGGCCGCCAAGACGGCCGCCACCACCCCCGGAGAGTTTCAAGATGCAGAACAAACCCCGCAACCGCATGCCGGCCCGCCGGCTGCTGACCAGTGCACTGGTCGGCTGCCTGATGGTGGCTGCTGCGCCGAGCTTCGCGCAGAGCACCTCGGCCACCATCCGTGGCCAGGTCATGGTCGACTCGGCTGCCGCGCAGCAGGCCCAGGTCACTGCGACCAACACCGCCACCGGCCTGAGCCGCAGCGTTTCCACCAGCAACGGTCAGTACTCGGTTGGCGGCCTGCCGCCGGGCACCTACCGTATCGACGTCACCGCCGACGGCAAGACCTCCTCGCAGATGGTCACCGTGCAGGTGGGTCAGACCGCGACCATGAACCTGGGCGTCGGCGGCGTGGCCGCCAATGCCGCTGCCGGTGATGCCACCGACCTGGGCACCGTCAACGTGGTGGCGCCTGCGGCCGTGGTCGAGACCAAGACCTCGGAGAATGCGACCTACATCTCCAACGTGATGATCGAGCAGCTGCCGCGCTCGACGCGCAACTTCCTGGAGATCGCCGACACCGTGCCGGGCGTCCAGTTCCGTCGCGCCGCCAACGGCAACACCACCATGCGTGCCGGCGCCACCTCGGCCAACGGCACCAACGTCTACATCGATGGCGTGAGCCAGAAGAACTACGTGCTGACCGGCGGCATCAGCGGCCAGGACTCCAGCCGCGGCAATCCGTTCCCGCAGTCGGCCATCGGTGAGTACAAGGTCATCACCTCCAACTACAAGGCCGAGTTCGACCAGCTGAGCAGCGCCGCCGTTGTCGCCCAGACCAAGTCGGGCACCAACGAGTTCAAGGGCAGCTTCTTCTGGGACTACACCAATGACAGCTGGCGCGAACCGGGCCCGCTGGAAGAGCGCGCCGGCAAGCGCGACCAGTTCAAGGAAGAACAGTACGGCGCCACCTTCAGCGGCCCGATCCTGAAGGATCGCGCGCACTTCTTCGTGGCGTATGAAGCCAAGGAGTATGTGACTCCGGGTACCGTGATTCCGGGTTCGATCTACCGCGACCGCGTCTCCGAGCTGCCGGCCGAGGCACAGGCCGCACTGGGTACCTTCCCGCAGCCGTTCAAGGAAGACCTGTACTTCGCCAAGATCGACTGGCAGTTGAACGACAACAACTACTTCGAGCTCAGCGGCAAGTACCGCAACGAAGATGACACCAGCGGCATCGGCGGCACCAATGCGCAGTCGTACCGCAGCATCCGCAACCAGGAGGAAAAGCGCGGCACCCTGCGCTGGCAGTACAGCAATGACCGCCTGATCAACGACATGCAGCTGACCTACGAGTCGGCCTTCTACAACCCGCAGGCGGCCAACGATGGTATCGGCTACGGCCTGCGCTACTACCCGATGATCAACGGCAATCCGCTGTCGGGCACCGCCGAGACCATCCTGAACTACGGTGCCGGTCGTGACTTCCAGCGCAAGGGCCAGGAAGGCTGGGGCATCCAGAACGACCTGACCCTGCAGGACCTGGAGTGGAACGGCTACCACACCGTCAAGATGGGCGTGAAGTTCAAGGATGTTGAACTGAACACCCTGCAGAAGAACCCGCGCAACCCGCAGTACTTCTACAACATCCTGACCAGCGTCGACGTGCCCTACCTGGTGCAGTACGGCCAGGAAGTCAGTGCCGGTGGCGGCAACGCGATCTCCAAGAACAAGCAGTTCGGTTTCTACATCCAGGACGACTGGGAGGTCAACGACAAGCTGACCCTGAACCTGGGTGTGCGTTGGGATTACGAGAAGACCCCGTCGTTCCTCGACTTCGTCACCCGTGACGATGTGGCCACCGCGCTGCGCAACTGGCCCAATCTGCAGAACGCCAACTACAACATCGAGAACTACCTGAGCAACGGCAACAGCCGCAAGGCGTTCAAGGATGCCTGGCAGCCGCGCATGGGCTTCTCGTATGACCTGTTCGCCGATGAGCGTCACGTCATCTACGGTGGCGCTGGCCGTGCGTACGACCGCAACCTGTTCGACTACATCTCGCTGGAACAGCTCAACGGCACGTTCGCCTCCTACAACTACTACTTCAGCTCGGCGGCCAATCCCTGCCGCGGCACCCCGTGCACCGCATGGGACCCGCGCTACCTGGACCCGGCCAACCTGGCCGAGCTGCCGCCGGTGCTTGGTGGCGGTCGTGAGATCTACCTGATCAACAACGACATCAAGACCCCGTACTCGGACCAGTTCAGCCTGGGCATGCGCAACGCCGTGGATATGTGGGGCAGCACCTGGTACACCGACGTGACCCTGTCGCGCGTGGTCAGCAAGGACGGCTTCGCCTTCGTGCGTGGCAACCGACTGGCCGACGGTTCCTACTTCCAGCCGGGCACCATCTGGGGTTCGCCGAATGCCGGTCCGGACGGCTTCAACGCCATCGTGCTGGGGACCAATGGCCTGGAAACGCGCAACAACTCGCTGGCACTGAAGATCGACAAGCCGTACAGCCGTGCTGATGGCTGGGGCGTGACCATTGCCTACACCTTCAGCGACGCCGAGGAGAACCGCAAGTTCGGTGAGCACTACTCGCTCGATTACCCGAACATTTCCGATTACGGCTGGCACGAGGCTGCTGGCGTTCCCAAGCATCGTCTGGTCGCCACCGGCATCTATGACCTGCCGGGCGGCATCACCGCCTCGGGCAAGCTGACCCTGGAATCGCAGCGCGTCTACTACGGCAACAACTGCCTGGCAGGCGAGGGCCAGTGCGTGATCCAGCAGTTCAAGCCGGATCACACCATCGGCTACAAGGACTTCAGCATCGGCCTGAACAAGGAATGGGACACCGGCACGAACCTGAAGTTCAACGTCCGCGCCGACGTGCTCAACGTGTTCAACTGGGTCAACTACGCCGAGTACAGCGCCAATACCGGTACCGCGCTGAACCCGGATACCGCCTACGGCACGCCGACCTACACGCTGTGGGCCCCGATGCGTACCTTCAAGCTCTCCATGGGCCTGAACTGGTAAGCACGTCATCCGCCCCTGCGCTTCGGCGCGGGGGCGGAGCTGACAGAGGCTGGCCGGCATGTGCTGCCGGCCTGCCTGCTGCAGGCGGTTGCCGGACCCGTTCCGGCACCGCACCTGGCCACGCATCGTGGCTTTTCAAGCGCTCGGCCTGTAATCGATTACAGTCTGCGCGCGTTATGCTTCAACTACAGATCGCTCACTGGAGGACCCGCGCCATGCAGGCACGCCATCTACTGACCGCTGCCGTGATGACGCTTGCCGTCGTTGCCTGCAAGCCGGCCGAGCAGGAACCGCCCAAGCCCAGGCCGCCGGTGATCCTGGTGGAGGCCGACGTGCCGCCGCGTCCGATGAAACCCGAGCTGCCTCCGCTGTTTGACGACATCGAACGGCGCACCTTCCAGTTCTTCTGGGATACCACCAACGAAATCAATGGTCTGACGCCGGACCGCTATCCGTCGCGCCCGTTTGCCAGCATCGCCTCGGTCGGTTACGCGCTGACCGCCTATCCGATCGGCATCGAGAACGGCTGGGTCAGCCGTACCCAGGCCGTGGACCGCACGCTGACCACACTGAAGTTCTTCCGCGATGTGGCCATGGGCCCGCAGCGCACCGGCAAGGCCGGGTACAAGGGCTTCTATTACCACTTCCTGGACATGCAGGACGGCCACCGCTACGACAGCTGGGTCGAGCTGTCCTCGGTGGACACCGCCCTGCTGATGATGGGCGTGCTGTTTGCCCAGTCGTATTACGACGGCGACGATGCACGCGAGAAGGAAATCCGCCAGATCGCCGACACGCTGTACAAGCGCGTGGACTGGCCGTGGCTGCAGGAGCGTTCGCCGCTGATCTCGATGGGCTGGTTCCCCGAGAGCGGCATCATCGAACACGACTGGATGGGCTACAACGAGGCGATGATCGTCTACATCCTGGCGCTGGGTTCGCCGACCCATCCGGTCAGCCCCGATGCATGGACGGTCTGGACCCGTACCTATGACAATGACTGGGGCGTCTACCAGGGGCAGGAATACCTGTCCTTCGGCCCGTTGTTCGGCCACCAGTACAGCCACGTCTGGATCGACTTCCGCGACATCCAGGACGCCTACATGCGCGAGCGTGGCAGCACCTACTTCCTCAACAGCCGTTCGGCCGCGCTGGCCCAGCGCGAGTATGCGATCAACAACCCGATGAACTGGAAGGACTACGGCCAGAACGTCTGGGGCCTGACCGCCAGCGACGGCCCGCAGAACACGACGCAGGAATACCGTGGCGAGCAGCGGCAGTTCCGCCATTACTCTTCGCGTGGTGCCGGCCTGCGTGAGAACTTCGACGATGGCACCATTGCACCGACCGCGGCGATCTCCTCGATCGTGTTCGCGCCCGAAGAAGTGATTCCGGCCACCCAGGAGATGCACAAGCGCTTCGGCGACTACATCTATTCCAGCTACGGCTTCCTGGATTCGTTCAACCCCAGCTTCGAGTACGACATCCCGATCAAGACCGGTCGGTTGATTCCGGGCCGTGGCTGGGTAGCCAGCGATTACATCGGCATCGACCAGGGGCCGATCCTGACCATGATCGCCAACTACCGCAATGACTTCGTCTGGGACGTGATGAAGAAGAACCCGCACATCCGCAAGGGTCTGGAGCGCGCCGGTTTCACCGGTGGCTGGCTCACCCCGGAAGGTGAGGCGGTGCCGATGCTGCTGGAGAAAGACGAGAAGGCCGCCGCTGCGCGCGCCGTAGGCCTGGCCGAGTCGCGCGCTGCCGCGGCGCAGGACCAGAAAAACAACAGCAACCGTAATTCGAACCAGGGAAAGTAGCCCAGTGGGTGGATTGACGTACCGTTTGACCCGCTGGCTGCTGCCGCTGGCGGCCGCCGTGGCGCTGGCCGGCTGTGGCAGCACCGAGCAGGACACCACCGTGCGCTTCTGGGCGATGGGCCGCGAAGCCGAGGTCGTGGCCGAGCTGATCCATGAGTTCGAGGCGGAAAACCCGGGAATCAAGGTCGATGTGCAGAACATCCCGTGGACTGCCGCGCACGAGAAGCTGCTGACCGCGTTTGCCGCCGAAGGCCTTCCCGATGTCTGCCAGCTCGGCAATACCTGGATCCCCGAGTTCGCCGAGCTCAACACGCTCACGCCGCTGGAGCCGTTCATCGCGCGCTCCAGCGTGGTCAAGCCGGCCGACTACTTCCAGGGAATCTGGGATACCAACATCGTCCACGGCGAGGTGGTCGGCGTGCCGTGGTATGTCGACACCCGGCTGATCTTCTACCGCAAGGACCTGCTGGCCAAGGCCGGCCATGACCACCCGCCGCGCACGTGGGACGAGTGGAACCAGCAGATGGCCGACATCAAGAAGATGCAGGGCCCCAACCGCTACGCGGTGCTGATGCCGATCAACGAGTTCGAGCAGCAGCTGTCGCTGGCGCTGCAGCAGCCCGACCCGCTGCTGCGTGATGACGATACCCGCGGCAACTTCCGCAGCCCGGGGTTCCGTCGCACGCTGGGCTTCTACGCCAACATGTTCGAGCAGGGCTGGGCGCCGCGCATGTCCGAGACCCAGATCTCCAATGTGTGGGACGAGTTCTTCCGCGGCTTCAACGTGTTCTACATCTCCGGCCCCTGGAACATCCGCGAGTTCAAGAAGCTGCAGCCCAAGGCGCTGGAAGGGCAGTGGGGCACCGCGCCGCTGCCGGGGCCTGACGGCCCGGGCGCCGGTATCGCCGGCGGCACCAGTCTGGTGATCTTCCGCAATTCGCAGAAGAAGGAGGCATCGTGGAAGCTGATCGAGTTCCTCTCGCGCCCGGATATCCAGGTCCGCTTCCACGCCATCATCGGTGACCTGCCGCCGCGCCGCAGTTCCTGGCAGGCGCCCTCGCTGGCCAACGATCCGCTGGCGGCCGCCTTTGGTGACCAGCTCGAGCGGGTCAAGCCGACGCCGAAGGTGCTCGAATGGGAGCGCATTGCGCAGGAGATGCGCATCATCACCGAGAAGGTGGTGCGCGGAGGGCAGGACCAGGATGCGGCGGTGACCGAACTGGATGACCGCGTCGACAAGATACTGGCCAAGCGCCGCTGGATGCACGAGCAGCGTCGGCAGCAGGCCGATGAAACCACCACGGCGCCGTCGGCGCCGGCCTCGCACGGTAGTGCCGCAGCGGTCGAAGGGGGCCTGCCATGAAACGTCATTCGCTGGTCGGCTGGGTGTTTGCCGGCCCCTCGCTTATTGTGCTGGGGGTCTTCTTCGCCCTGCCGGTGCTGTCGGCGCTGGCGCTGAGCGTGACCGATTTCGACCTTTATTCGCTGGCCGACAGTGACAACCTCAGGTTTGTCGGGCTCGGCAACTACATCGATCTGCTGCGCACGCCGATGTTCTGGAAGTCGCTGTGGAACACCACCTATTTCGTGGTGATCGGTGTACCGCTGTCCATCGCCGTGTCGCTGGGGGCGGCCATCCTGCTCAACGCGCCGGTGGCGCGTTTCAAGGCGCTGTTCCGTACCGCGCTGTTCGCCCCGGTGGTCACCACCCTGGTGGCCGTGGCGGTGATCTGGCGTTACCTGTTCCACACCAGCTACGGCCTGGTCAATTACGGGCTGGCGCACATCGGCATCGGGCCGGTCGATTGGCTGGGCGACCCGAACTGGGCCATGCCGACCATCATGCTGTTCGCCGTCTGGAAGAACTTCGGCTACAACATGGTGATCTTCCTGGCCGGGCTGCAGGCCATTCCGCATGACCTGTACGAGGCCGCGCGCATCGATGGCGCTTCACGCTGGAAACAGTTCCTGCACATCACCCTGCCCATGCTCGGGCCGGTGCTGCTGGTGGTTGGTGTCATCACCGTCTCCGGTTACTTCCAGCTGTTCGCCGAGCCGTATGTGATGACCCGCGGCGACCCACTGCAGAGCACCGTCAGCGTGCTGTACTTCATGTTTGAAGAAGGCTTCAAGTGGTGGAACCTCGGCCGTGCATCGGCGGTGGCGTTCCTGTTGTTCCTGATCATCCTGGGCGTGACCACGGTGATGCTGCGCATCGGGCGCAAAAGGCAGATGGTATGAGTCGTGAAATCGGTCAGTCGCGCTGGCATCCCTGGGCCGTCAATGGCGGGCTGGTGCTGCTGGCGCTGGTGAGCCTGGCGCCCCTGCTGTGGATGGTGTCCGTCTCGTTCATGCCAGCCGGTGAGGCCTCGCACTTCCCACCGCCGCTGACGCCCTCGCATGTCACCACGGCCAACTACCATGAACTGTTCGCGCGCACCGGTATGGCCGGCAACTTCGCCAACAGCCTGCTGGTGTCGCTGGGCATCACGCTGGGCTCGCTGCTGCTCAACACCATGGCCGGCTATGCGTTTGCCAAGCTCAACTTCGTCGGCCGCGAGCGCCTGTTCCAGGTGCTGCTGGCGGCGCTGGTGATTCCGGCCCAGGTGGCGATGCTGCCGCTGTTCCTGCTGATGAAGCAGCTGGGGCTGGTCAACAGTTTCGGCGGGGTGATCGTGCCGGCACTGGCCTCGGTATTCGGCATCTTCCTGGTGCGGCAATATGCGCGTTCGATTCCCGACGAGCTGCTCGAAGCAGCCCGCATCGACGGGGCAGGGGAGCTGCGCATCTTCTTCCAGATCGTGCTGCCCATGCTCAAGCCGGTGCTGGTGACGCTGTCCATCTTCACCTTCATGGGCGCCTGGAACGACTTCATGTGGCCGTTGATCGTGCTGACCGACCAGGAGCACTACACCCTGCCGGTGGCGCTGGCCACCCTGTCGCGTGAGCACATCATGGATGTGGAGATGATGATGGCCGGTGCTGTGGTCACGGTGGTGCCGGTCCTGTTGCTTTTCCTGGTGCTGCAGCGCTATTACATCCAGGGTCTGCTGCTGGGGAGTGTCAAAGGGTGAACAGGTCGATCGTCGGTGTGCTCGCGTGGCTCGGCTGCAGTGTGGCAGCCGCGCAGGAACTGCCCGCACCGCGGGTCATCGACGATTTCGACGATGTCTCGGCCTGGCGTCTTGTGGTTTCCGACCAGGTCAGCGGCTCGGTGCGCCCGGTCAGCGGTTCCGGCGGTGGTCGCGGCCTGTGCCTGGACTACGACTTCCACGACGTGTCCGGTTATGTGGGTATCCGCCGTGCGCTGCAGATCGACTACCCGGAGAACTACCGGTTCGGTTTCCAGCTGCGCGGTGACTCGCCGTCCAACGACCTGCAGTTCAAGCTGCTTGATGCCAGCGGGGACAACGTCTGGTGGGTCAACCGGCCCGGCTATCGCTTCAACAAGGGCTGGACCCCGGTCGAGTACCGCAGGCGCCAGATCGACAAGGCCTGGGGGCCATCACCCGAACGCGAACTCAAGCGCAGCGCGGCGGTGGAGTTCACCATCTACAGCAAGGTCGGCGGGCGCGGCACGGTGTGCTTTGACAAGCTGACGCTGCAGGGACTGCCGCCGCAGGACACCTCACCGTTGCGCCCGGCCGTGCTGGCCGACACTGCGCCTGCGCTGCAGGACCGGATGATCGACGGCAAGCCGGACACCTTCTGGATCAGTGGCGGGGTCAAGCAGCAGACCATCAGCCTGGATCTGGGCAAGCCGCGTGAGCTGGGTGGTGCCGTCATCGATTGGCTGCCCGGGCTGCAGGCCAGCCGCTACACGGTACGCGCCTCGCGCGATGGTCGCGCCTGGACGGCGCTGCGCGAGGTCACTGCCGGTGCGGGCGGGCGCGACTGGCTGGCGCTGCCAGACACCGAGGCGCGGTATCTGCGCTTTGACCTGGCCGACGGCCCCAACTGGCGCTACGGCATCCGGGACATCGCGCTCAAACCGCTGGAGTTTGCCAGCACGCCCAACGCCTTCCTGGCTTCGGTGGCCGGCGACCTGCCGCGCGGCTCGCTCCCGCGCGCTTTTGTCGGCGAGCAGCCAAGCTGGACTCTGCTTGGCATTGATGGCGGCAAGGAGCAGGCCCTGATCAGCGAGGACGGTGCGTTGGAGCCGGCCAAAGGCGGCTTCAGTGTCGAGCCGTTCGTGGTGCTTGATGGCAAGGTGCTGGGCTGGGCCGATGTAAGGGCCCAGCAATCCCTGCAGGACGGCTACCTGCCCATCGCCAGTGTCGACTGGACGCATGACAGGTTCGCACTGGCGATTACCGGTTTCGTACAGGGTACGGCCGATCGCGCGCAGCTGATCGGCCGTTATCGCCTGAGCAACCCCGACCGCGTGGCCCACGACTACACGCTGGCCCTGGCGGTGCGGCCGTGGCAGGTCAATCCGCCCACCCAGTTCCTCAATACCACCGGTGGCTTCAGCCGCATCGACAGCATCGAGCTGGACGAGCAGCTGGTGCGCATCAACGGCGAGCCGCGGTTGTACCCGCTGCAGCGGCCCGATGCGCGCTTTGCCACCCCGTTCGACGGCAAGCTCGACGTCACTCATCTTGGCAAGGATGCGCTGCCGCAGACCACCTCGACCAAGGACGGGACGGGGCTGGCGTCGGGCATGCTGCTCTATCGCATCCGGCTGGAGCCCGGCCAGAGCCGTGAGGTGGCGGTGGTGGCCCCCCAGACCGGCAGCTGGAAGGCGCAGGCGCTGGACGTGGCCAAGGCGCAGCAGCAGGTCGCAGCGTCCTGGCGCACCCGCCTGGATGCAGTGCAGCTGCAGTTGCCGGCCGAAGGCCAGCCGCTGGCCGATACGCTGCGCACCGCACTGGCGCACATGCTGATATCGCGCGTGGGCCCGCGCCTGCAACCGGGTACGCGCTCCTATGCGCGCAGCTGGATCCGCGACGGTGCGATGATTTCCGAAGGCCTGCTGCGCATGGGCCGCAGCGATGCGGTGCGCGACTATGTGCAGTGGTATGCGCCGTATCAGTTCGACAATGGCAAGGTGCCGTGCTGCGTTGATGATCGCGGCAGCGACCCGGTACCGGAAAATGACAGCCATGGCGAGCTGATCTACAACATCGCCGAGTACTGGCGCTACACCGGCGACGAGGCCTTCCTCGAGCAGATGTGGCCGCACGTGCTGGGCGCCTACCAGTACATGGAAACGCTGCGCGCCAGCGAGCGCACCGAGGACAACCGCGCACGCAACCCGGCGTTCTACGGCATGATGCCGGCGTCGATCAGCCACGAGGGGTACTCGGCCAAGCCGATGCACTCCTACTGGGACAACTTCTGGGCACTGCGCGGCTACAAGGATGCGGCGATCATCGCCGAGCGGCTGGGCAAGCTCGAGGCGATGGCGATCAGCGCCGCGCGCGATGAGTTCCGTGATGACCTGCAGGCGTCGCTGTTGTCCGCGATGGCCCAGCACCGCATTGACTACCTGCCGGGCTCAGCCGAACTGGGCGATTTCGATGCCACCTCGACCACCATCGCACTGGCGCCGGGCGGTGAGCAGGGACGTCTGCCGCAGCCGCAGTTGAACAACACCTTCGAGCGCTACTGGAAGGAGTTCGAACAGCGTCGCGACGGCAAGCGCGAGTGGAAGGACTACACCCCGTACGAGTGGCGCAACGTTGCCGCGTTCGTGCGCCTGGGCTGGCGTGACCGTGCGTGGGAGGCCAGTACGTTCTTCTTCAAGGACCGCTCCCCGCAAGCCTGGAACCAGTGGGCCGAGGTGGTCTCACGCACGCCACGCACGCCGTTCTTCGTCGGCGATCTCCCGCATGCCTGGGTGGCGTCGGACTTCGTGCGGTCGGCGCTGGACATGTTCGCTTACACCCGTGACCTGGATCAGTCGCTGGTGCTGGCCGCTGGGGTACCCGGTCGCTGGCTGGACGGGCAGGGCATTGCGGTGCGCGGCCTGCGCACGCCCCAAGGGCAGCTGGGTTATCGCCTCCAGCGTCAGGACCGGCAGCTGCAGCTCGACATTGACGCCGGTCTGGTGCTGCCGCCCGGTGGCCTGGTGCTGCCGTGGCCTTACCCGGGTGAACCGGGCGCGGCGACCGTCAACGGAGAAGCGGCGCAATGGGAAAACGGCGAGTTGCGTATCCATGTCGTCCCGGCCAGTGTCCTTGTCGACGTACCCGCCGCGCAGCGTCGCAGTGGCCGGCGTGAGCGCTGAGGGATGAAGTGCAGCGCGCTGTGGGTGTCGGCTCTGCTGGCGGTGGCGTGGTTGCCGTCGGCGCTGCAGGCATCGGCCGCACCGGCGCGGCCGGCTGCGGCCGTAGCGTCCACGCAGGTGCCATCGCCCACGCTGGACATGGTGACGTTCAATCTGCACCACGATCGCGAGAACTGGCCACAGCGGCGGCGGATCATTCTGGCCGAGCTCAAGCGCCTGCAGCCTGATGCGATCGCGTTGCAGGAAGTGATCGAGAAGCCGCGGGTGCGCAACCAGGCGCAATGGCTGGCCGCTGAGCTGGGTTACCGCTATGTGTTTGTATCCACCGATCCGCCCGGTGCGCGCAAGCGCTACGGCAACGCGCTGCTGACCCGTCGCCCGGTGCTGGCGCGCGGTGAGCATCTGCTGCAGCCGCTGACCGATTACCGCACGGTGGCGCACCTGCGCATCGACGTGGAAGGGCGTGCGGTTAACGTCTATGCCACCCACCTCAATGAACGCAGCGATACGGCAGGACAGGCGATCCGGCGCAGCCAGGTCGAGGACCTGCTGCGTTACATCACCGCCACCGCATCGGGTGGCCCGGTGGTGATCGCGGGCGATTTCAATGCGCTTGTCGACGCCAGCGATCTGAGTGAGCTGCGCAGCCAGTACGGCGACAGCTACGGCAGCGTGCATGTGAACAACGAACTGGCGACGGTGAGTACGTTGAACAGGCACTACTACCAGGCCCCATCGCGCATCGACCACGTGTTCTTCCAGCAGGACACGCTGCTGGCGCGCGAAGCGCGGCTGTTGTTCGATCAACCCGGCGACGATGGACGCTGGGCATCGGACCATTACGGCGTGTGGACGCGCCTGCAGTTCGCACCGACCCCCTGACCTCGTCGCGGTGGCAGCTGACGCAAGCAACGGCAGGAGCCGTTGCTGACGGCGCGTGCGCCGGCCCGAAGGGCGCTGGTCAGGATGACCGGCGCAACGTTGGTCGTCACGGCTTCTGCGTGCCGCGCTGGGCGCGGGAGCCGACCGTGGGGTCGGCCCTACCGTGCGGCGGCTCCGGTAGGTGACGACCGTTGGTCGTCACAGCCTCTGCCTGCCGCGTTGCGCGCGGTCGTGCACACACGAAAACGGCGGGGATCGTGTGATCCCCGCCGTTTCCATTCAACACATGCCGGATCAGACGTTCGGCTTGTGCTTTTCCTCGTCTTCTTCAACGACGGTCGCGGCTGCTTCCTCGGCTGGCGAAGCGGCATCGATGGCATCGAGAATGCTGGCCTGCACGGGGACTTCGGCCGCCTTCGGCGTCTCCACCTCAGCCGGGGCGTCGACCACCTTCGGGCTCTCAACCGCTACCGGGGCGTCGACCACCTTCGGGCTCTCCACCGCTACCGGGGCGTCGACCACCGTCGGGGTCTCGACCACAGCCGGGGCGTCAACGACCGTCGGGGTCTCGACCACAGCCGGGGCGTCCACCACCTTCGGGGTCTCCACCGCGACAGGGGCGTCAGCCACCTTCGGCGCGTCAGCGATCACCGGAGCATCGATCACCTTCGGAGGCTCGGCCACGACCGGGGCACCGACCATCTCCGGGGTCTGGGAGTCGGCCGGGGCGTCAGCCACCGTCGGACGTTCGATCGGCGCGGGGCGCTCGATGCTGGGGACCGGGACCGCAGCAACGGCGGCACGCGGTTCGGCCCTGGTACGAACCGGGGCGACCGGTGCTGCAGTTTCGCCTTCGTCATCAAAGTCGAATTCCGGCTGGCTGCGAGCGGGCTTCGACGTGGCCTGTGCCTGCTCAAGTGCAGCCACATCGGTGACCGCCGCATCGATTTCGCCGTCGTCAGCGTCATCGCTGCCGTCGTCGTCATGACCCAGTTCGTCGACACCCCCTGCGTTCTCGGCATTGCCGCGACGACGACGACGACCGCCACGACGGCCGCGACGACGGCGGGCGCCGCCTTCTCCATTGACGCCGGCCTCGGCACCGGCGTCAGTGCTGTCAGCGCCTTCGGCAGTGACCTCGGCTGCGGCCACCACGGCAGTGTCTTCACCCTGCGCTGCATCTGCAGGCGCGGCTGTGGCTGCGGGCACCGAAGCGACGGTGGGAGCGGAAGCCTCAGCAACCGGGGCTACCGGTGCGGTGCCCTGCACCACGGCAGCAGCAGCGGCCACGACCGGCGCGGTATCGATCGCCTCAGGCGCGGGGCCTCGCTGCGGCTTCTCATTGGCCGCCTTGTCGGCATCCTGTGCGGCACGCGGCTGACGCGGCTGCTTCAGCTTCGGCTGCGGCTGGCCGTGCTCGCCGCGCTGTTCATTGCGCTGCTTGCCCTGGCCCTGCTTCTGCTCCTGCTTCGGTTCGGCCTTGGCTGCGGGCTCCTGCTTCTGGACCTGCTCGTGCTTCTGTCCGTTGCCGTTGGCACCGTTCTGCCGACGGTCTTCCTTGCGCTCGCCGCGCTCCTTGCGGCCCTGGCTCTGACCGTTCTGGCCGTTAGCACGGTTCTCGTCGCGACGTTCCTTGCGGTCCTTGTTGCGGTCCTTGCCACGCTGCTCGCGGCGGCCACCGTCCTGGCTCGGGCGTGCGGCTGGTGCCGGCGCGGCGGCCGGTGCGGGTTCGCCGCCGAAGATGCGCTTGAGCCAGCCGACCACGCCGCCGCTGGCAGCGGGGGCGACAGCCACCGGCGCCGGCTGCGGGGCGGGTGCCGGCTGCGGCGCCGGCTCGGCGCGAACCGGGGCGGGCGAGGAGTGCTGCACCTGGGTCACCGCCGGCGGCGGAATGTTCAGCTGGCCCTTGGTCAGCGCGTGCACCGGCAACTTGCGCGGCGTGCCGCGCTGATAGCTCGGCTTTCCACTCTCTTCGCCCAGCTCGTTCTCGCGCAGGCGGGTCACGGTGTAGTGCGGGGTGTGCAGCTGCTCGTCGGCAACGATCACGATCGGCGCCTCATGGCGCTGTTCGATTTCACGCAGCGCGCTGCGCTTTTCGTTGAGCAGGTAGTTGGCGATCTCCACCGGGGCCTGCACCAGCACCTGTCCGGTGTTCTCCTTCATCGCATGCTCTTCGGCCACGCGGATGATCGACAGCGACAGCGACTCCACGCTGCGCATGCGGCCGTGGCCTTCACAGCGCGGGCAGACCAGCTGGCTCGACTCACCCAGACTCGGGCGCAGACGCTGGCGACTCATTTCCAGCAGGCCGAAGCGCGAGATGCGGCCAACCTGCACGCGGGCGCGGTCGTACTTGAGCGCGTTGGCCAGGCGGTTTTCCACTTCGCGCTGGTGCTTGTTGGAGGCCATGTCGATGAAGTCGATGACCACCAGGCCACCCAGGTCGCGCAGGCGCAGCTGGCGGGCCACTTCCTCGGCCGCTTCCAGATTGGTCTGGAACGCGGTGTCCTCGATGTCGCTGCCCTTGGTGGCGCGCGAGGAGTTGACGTCTACGGCGGTCAGCGCCTCGGTCTGGTCGACCACGATCGAGCCGCCCGACGGCAGGCGCACGTTGCGCTCGTAGGCACCTTCGATCTGCGATTCGATCTGGAAGCGGTTGAACAGCGGGATGTCGTCCTTGTAATGCTTGAGCTTGCGCAGGGTCTGCGGCATCACCTGCTGCATGAACTCGCGGGCGTGCTCGTACATTTCCTCGGTGTCCACGAGGATCTCGCCGATGTCGGCGCGCAGGTAGTCACGCAGGGCGCGCACGATCAGGCGCGATTCCTGGTAGATCAGGAACGGAGCCGGCCTGCTCAGTGCGGCTTCGGCAATGGCGCGCCAGACGTTGAGCAGGTAATCCAGATCCCACTGCAGCTCTTCGGCGTCGCGCCCGACGCCGGCGGTGCGGATGATGACGCCCATGTCATCGGGGATGTTCAGCTTGTCCAGCGCATCCTTCAGCGCAGCACGGTCCTCGCCCTCGATGCGGCGCGACACGCCACCGGCGGTGGGCGAGTTGGGCATCAGCACCATGTAGCGGCCGGCCAGCGAGATGAACGTGGTCAGGGCAGCGCCCTTGTTGCCGCGTTCTTCCTTGTCGACCTGCACCACCACTTCCTGGCCTTCCTTGAGCAGCTCGCGGATGGTGGCCTTGTTGTGGTCAACCCCGGCCTGGAAGTAGTCGCGGGAGATTTCCTTCAGCGGCAGGAAGCCATGGCGGCCGCCGCCGTATTCGACAAACGCCGCTTCGAGCGACGGCTCGATGCGGAAGATGCGGCCCTTGTAGATGTTCGACTTTTTCTGTTCCTTTGACGGCTGTTCGATGTCGATGTCGTACAGCGCCTGTCCATCGACGATGGCAACCCGCAGCTCTTCAGCCTGCGTGGCGTTGATCAGCATTCGCTTCATTGTTGCGTTCCTCGCAAGCGGCTACCGCGCGGAACACCATGGGGTTTCGCCTCTGGATACGGTTGGTGGCCCATTCGCGCATGCGCGGGGAGGGCCCCCTGGTTTCCAGCGCTACGACACCACGGCAGGCCGCGGGAGCGCTCAGTTCTTCTGGTTTTTTGGGTGTTGCAGGGCCGGCGGCCGCTGTCAGCTGAGCTGGAGCGCCACACGGGACATGTTCAGCGCGACTGCTTGTCAGGCAATCGGCGATGGCCGGGAACGCCGGTGAGCCGCTAACATGGCCGCCCCGCGGGCGGTGGTTGCGCACTGTGCCGGATTCGTCGGAAGCCAGGCTTCTGGCCCTGAGTAACTTCCAACGAAATCAAACCCTTATCTCGCCCCCCGAGTGTAACAGAATAAACTGACTGATGAATGCACCTGACCCCTCGAAAACGTCTGCGGACAAGCCTTCAGTGAAGATGATCACGGTTCCTGAGGACCGTGCCGGCCAGCGGCTGGACAATTTCCTGCTGGGCCAGCTCAAAGGCGCCCCGCGCAGCCTTGTCTACAAGCTCGTGCGCAGCGGCCAGGTGCGGGTCAACGGGGGCAGAGCGAAGGCCGAGCGCAAGCTGGAGGCCGGCGATGAAGTGCGCGTGCCCCCGGTTCGTCTCAGCGAAGAGGGAGACAAGGCCGGCCCGCCCGAGTCCTTCATGCGCAGGCTGGAGCAGGCCATCGTCTTCGAGGACGCGCGCCTGCTCGCGCTGAACAAGCCCTCCGGCGTGGCCAGCCACGGTGGCAGCGGCATCAGCTTCGGGGCCATCGAGACCCTGCGCGCTTTGCGACCCGGCCAGACGCTTGAGCTGGTGCATCGGCTGGACCGCGATACCTCCGGTCTGCTGATCGTGGCCAAGAAGCGCTCGGCGCTCAGCGAGCTGCAGGCCTTGCTGCGCGAGGATCACGGGGCCGGCATCCGCAAGCGCTACCTCACCCTGCTGGTGGGGCGCATGCCTGACGGCACGATGACCGTTGATGCACCGCTGCACGTCGGCCTGCGCCAAGGGGGGGAGCGCCACGTGCAGGTCAACCCGATCGGCAAGGAGTCCATCAGTCATTTCCGCGTGCTGGAGCGCCGCGGCGGGCACTCGTACTGTGAGGTACGCATTGAAACCGGGCGCACCCATCAGATCCGGGCGCACGCCCAGCACATCCATCACGCCGTCGCTGGAGACGACAAGTACGGCGATCCAGCCGTCAACAAGCGGCTTCGTGAGCAGATCGGGCTGAAGCGGCTGTTCCTGCACGCCGCGTCGCTGGAGTTCGCTCTGGACGCCGGCAAAACCCCGTACGTGCTCAACGCCCCGCTGGCCGATGAGTTGGCCGAGGCGCTGGACCGTCTGAAGTAAGCCAAGGCCCGCCCGGCGACGCCGATGGGTCGTCACGCGGGCCGCTCCCTTGGTAGGTGACGACCGTTGGTCGTCACGCTCGTGCCTCATCGTCTGCCTCTGCCAGGCAACCAACGCTCGTCACTTCCCGGCGGTCGGCCTGTCTGTCAGCGGTGTCCCATCGTCAACCATGCTGACACGCCGCTCAGGGGTTGTCTGCCAGCGTCTGCTGGATGAACCCGTGAATCTCCGGGCCCGCCAACCGCATGAACACACTCGGCTTGGGCCGGTTGACGCAGCCGCGCGGGCCGCGCGAAACGATGCCGAGCTGGATCCAGCCTTGCCCATCGTTGACCAGCAATGGGCCACCGGAATCGCCACCGCAGGCGCCGCGCGTCGGCGTGCCCGCGCACATCGCGTTCTCCGGATGCAGTGCTGAGTCTCCCCACATGGCCTGGCATTGCGCCAGCGCAATGAACGGCACCTGGACATGCTGCAGTCGCTCGGGGACCTGGTCAGCGCCTGAGGCGCCCCAGCCGACGGCCATCATCGGGTAGCCAGGTGCTTCATAGCCGGAACCTGCGACGCCGATCAGACGAACCGGGGTGACATCGGAGACCGGCGTGGCCAGGCGCACGAGCGCGATGTCGCGGTCGAAGTCAAACGGTCCGGGGCGATGGATGCTGGCGATCTCCAGCTCACGCGCGTTGGGATCATTGAGGTCGGTACTGCCCAGGCGGATGGTCCAGCGCTTGGCATTTGTAACAAAGCAATGGTTGGCCAGCAGGACCCAGGAGGGGGCGATCAGGGTGCCGCCGCAATAGTGCTTGTCGCGTGGCGTCGGGCCGTCGATCTCGGGTACCTGCAGGCTGACCATGAACGGATAACGCCCTTCCGGTGCGTCCTCGCCACCGATGATCCGTGGGCTGGGCGTGGCTGCGTCTCCGAGAAGGGGCAGCAGCAGGCAGGGGAGGGCGAACAGGAACGCTGTGAGGTGTCTGAGGCGCATGGCTGAGGGACCGGGGGGGATGGAGCGGGCATTACACGCGCACCGTTGCGCGACGGGTGTGACCCAGGCCGCGCCGCGCAGGTTTTGCAGCGTTACTCACGCGCCCCGCAAGCGTGCGGCGCATTCCGTCTCACCATCTGAACAGCACCAGACTGATCGCCAGCGTGCCCATGCCCGCCACCAGCCCATATACCGTTTCGTGGCCCTTGGCATAGCGCTTTGCCGCCGGCAGCAGCTCGTCCAGCGCCAGGAACACCATCACCCCGGCGATCAGCCCGAACACCCAGCCGAAGGTGGCGTGGGACAGTGAATCGTGCAGCAGGAAGTAGCCGATCACCGCACCCACCGGCTCGGCCAGGCCGGAGAGCAGGCTGGCGCCCACTGCGTACAGCTTGTTCTGGGTGGCGAAATAGACCGGCACGGCGATCGCAATGCCTTCGGGTATGTTGTGGATGGCAATGGCAAAGGCCAGTGGCATGCCCACCGAGGGGCTCTCCAGCGTGGCAAAGAAGGTTGCCAGCCCTTCGGGAAAATTGTGCGCGGTAATCGCCACCGCGGTAAGCAGACCGACCCGGCGGATGTAGGCGGCATTGTTCTGCTGGAATGCCGGGTCCTGCTTGTCCAGGCTCTCGTGCGGATTCGGGATGAAGTGGTCGATCAACACGATCGCCGCCATGCCGAGCAGGAAGGCGGCCGTACCATATGCAAAGCCAATGCGTTCGCCATAGCTGAGGGCGAAGGACGCAATGGATTTATTGAGGATTTCCGACAGCGATACGTACACCATCGCGCCGCCGGCAAAGGCCAGCCCGAACGCCAGCAGGCGCGGGTTGGGCCGGCGCGAGAACACAACCATCAGGCTGCCGAGGGTGGTGGCCAGGCCGGCTGCAAGGGTGACCGCCAAGGCGATCCATACATTTTCGGGTGTGATCTGCATGCGCCCGCACCATTTTTCATCGGGTTACAGCCCCGGCCAAGCCGGGGATCAAGAGAGAGGCGGGCGCGGGCTGGCCTCGAAGAAGCGTGGCTCAGCCGCCGCGACGCACGCGCTCTTCCACGGCGAAGCATTCATCCGGGCGCGGCTGCGGCGGGTTGAAGCTGACCGGGACCTGGATCGTGGCCGGTACTTTTTCACCGTTGCGGGTGGCGGCGTTGAACTGCCATCCCTGCACGGCCGTGCGGGCCAGCTCGTCCAGCTGCGGATTGCCGCTGCTGGCGACCTGGCTGACCTCACTTGGCTTGCCGTCCGCACCGACCACCACCTTCAGCGTGCTTGTGCCCCCCACGCCCATGCAGGCCAGTTCGATCGGGTAGGTGGGCGGCGGCGTCTTGACCGCCGCCACGTCGGTAGGTGGTACCGCCGGGGCGGCCGGGGTGCCGGGTCCGCCGCAGGCTGCCAAGAGCAGGCTGGCGGTGGCGGCGGTCATGATCAGGCGCAGGTGCATGGGCATTACTCCGTAAGGGCGGACGCTTTGGCGGCGCAGATGAAGTCGTTCTCGCTTAGCCCACCCACATCGTGGGTGGAGAAGCGCACCACTGCGCGGTCGTAGTGAACACCGAGGTCGGGATGGTGATCTTCGCGATGGGCAACGAAGGCCAGCGCGTTCACGAATGCCATCGTGTGGTGGTAGTCCTTGAAGCGGAATGTGCGCACCAGCGCCTGACCCTGCTCGGCCAGCTCCCAGCCCGGGACCTGCGGCAGCAGCTCAGCCAGCCGTGCCTGACCCAGGCGGTGCTCGTTGCCGCGCCGCGGGACACAGTGTGCCAGCGCCAGGGGGACCAGATCGTTCATGCCGCTCTCCACGTGCAAATCGTTGACTGAACAATGCGCCACAGGGTGTATAAGGGCCATGAGCGCATTCCACTATTTAGTTAGAATAGCCCGATGATCCAGATTTCCAACACCGCCCAGACCCATTTCCGCAAGTTGATCGAACGCGAAGGCGTGCCCGGCATGGGTGTGCGTCTGAGCGCGGTCGATCCTGGCACGCCGTCGGCCGATGCACGCCTGGAATTTGCCGAGCCGGCCGACCTGCTGGGCGACGAATGGGCTGTGGACTGCGATGGCTTCACCCTCTATGTGGCAGCCACCAGCGTGGCGTGGATGGATGGCGCCGAGATCGATATCGTGGCCGGTACCGCTGGTGGCCAGCAGTTGACCATCAAGGCGCCGCGCATCAAGGGCGAGGCCCCGGGTGAGGCCGCCTCGCTGGTCGAGCGCGTGCACTGGGTGGTGGAGAACGAGGTCAACCCGCAGCTTGCCTCGCATGGCGGCAAGGTCGCGGTGCAGGAAGTATCTGCCGACGGTGTGGTGCTGCTGCGTTTCGGTGGGGGCTGCCAGGGTTGCGGCATGGCCGATGTCACGCTCAAGCAGGGCATCGAGAAGACCTTGATGGGCCGCGTGCCTGGTGTGACCGCTGTGCGTGACGCGACCGACCATGATGGTGGGCACGCGCCTTACATTCCTCGCGGCAACGCTGCCTGACCGCCCGCCTGCGTGGCCTCGCGCCGGGCGTCTGAACTGATCGAGCAGCTGCTGGCACGCCAGCAGCATCCGCTCATTCTGGAAAAGCACACGCGACTGCCTTACGGCTGGGCGATATGGTTGCGCGCGCGAGGGCTCGCACCGCTGCCCCGGCCGAGCCCGGCCGAAGCGCTGGTGGCGCATCTATCGGCCCAGCCACGTGCGCCGGCGCAGGGGCGCTTGCCTGCGCTGGGTTTTGTGCAGGCGTTCCGGCGCCTGTTCTGGCAGGGCTGGGACAAGGCCCCCCATGACCAGCGCTGGATGCGCCGGGGCGCGGCGGCCACCAGCCTGCTGCTGCACCTGCTGTTTGCGCTGGCCTTGCTATGGGTGGCCGTGATCCGCCCGCCACAGACGCCGGAGCAGGGCGGCGAAGGTGAACGCGTGCAGGTCGAGTTTGTCGGACAAGGTTCGCAGGACGGCGGCGCGCCTGAGCCTGCGGTCGCTGCTGCCGAGCCCGCCGTCGCGGCCGCAGCAGCAGGCGTTGTGCGCCCATCGCAGACCGATGCGCCGACCGGGTCGCAGCCTGCCGCCGCTGCCGTCAGCAGCCAGACAGCGCCGCCGCCGCCCGCCATCGCCGATGCGCCGGTGGTGCCTGAAGCCGAGCCTGCTTCCTCGCCGCTGCAGGCCACGGAAGTGGCCGAAGCCACCTCGAGCTTTGTCGTGCCACCGATGACCGTGCCACAGCGCGATGTGCGCGCGATAGCAGTGCCGGCCGCGCCCGCCGTGCGTGAGCGCACGGTCGCGCTGCAACCACCGGCCCCGACTCCGGTGCTGCCGTCGGTGTCATTGCCTGAGGTAGCCGTTCCCTCGAGCCAGCCCGCACCGCTGGAGGTGCGCGAACGTGAGGTGACCGCGCCGTTGAACGCACCGGCGGTATCCGCATTGCGTCCGGCGCCGCGGCCGGACGTCGCCGTGCCATCGCGCGAGCTGACTGTGCGCGAGCGGCAGGTGGAAGCGCCGCCCGCCGTTCAACCTCCCAGCATGCCCGCACGTGCCGCCCCGTCTATCACCGCCCCGGCCTTGCCCCAGGCGGGCACCGCCGTGCGCGAGCGCAGCGTGACGGCCCGGCCGACGCCGGCCGCGACCGCCGCGCCGCCGGCTGCTGCAGCGGCCGCTGCGCCTGCCGTGAACAGCAGTGCCCCGCGCGCGGCCGCGCGGCCGGCACCTGATACTGGCAACTGGGCCACACCCGCGCGCGGCGATGACTGGGGCGCGGCCGCGCGTAGCCGCGACGGCGCCACCGCGGGCACACAGACCAGTGCCGCGCGCGGTGCCAGCCAAGGCCTGTTCAATGCAGACGGCTCGGTACGTGTGGCGAGCCCGCCAGGCGACGGACCCGGCGAGCGTGGCGCGCCTGGCGGCGAGAAGGATGGCTGGAGCCGGGACCGCATCGCCCAGTCCGGCACTTGGCTCAAACGTCCCCCGTACGATTACACCCCGACCTCGTTCGACAAGTACTGGGTACCCAACGAATCACTGCTGGCCGAATGGGTGCGCAAAGGCATCAAGGCCATCGAGATTCCGCTGCCTGGCAGCGGCACGAAGATCTCCTGTGTGATATCGGTGCTGCAGTTCGGCGGTGGCTGTGGTCTGACCGACCCGAACATGCAGGACCAGCCCGCCATCGCCCGCCCACCACCGGATATCCCGTTCAAGCCGGAGTACCAGGAGGAGTAGTCAGGCGCTGTCAGCCGGCATCGGGGCTGGATTCAACCCGCCTCGGCGATGAACGCCCAGAACGGCACGTCCTGCTCCACCCAGTAGTGGCAGGCATCGTCCAGCACATCCAGCAGGGCGTCGAACACCGCCGGTGCGGTTGCCCGCAGGGCATCGACATCGTCCAGGAACAGTGCATGGCCGCCGCCTGTGGGCAGCCAGGCCAGGTCGCGCAGGTTGTCGGCCAGCGCATCCCAGTTGCCGCCAAAGCCAACGGGGAAATCCAGCTGCGCCGCCAGTCGTGCCAGCAGGGTGCGCTTGTCGACCACGCCGTGCAGGTCCACGCGCGCCACGCGCAGGCCTGCCGCGCGCATCGCAGCGGCCAGCGGCGCCACGTCGCCGTTGCCGATGGCATAGACGCCGGCATTGTTGATGTCATGCAGGCCGAGGCCAAGTGCATCATGGTTCATCAGTACCCTCCAGGGCAGGAACGCTGAAACTGCGGAAGGTCTGGTAATGGTCAGCGGTGTAATACCAGGTCTCCACCGGCTTTCCCCCGGTGATGATGCGCCTGGCGCCGCGGTTGGAGGCGCCAGGCGTGGGGACGGTGTACTCGCGATAATAGCCGCGCGGCCGCTGCGGCAGGCGCTGCTCACGGTTGCCGAACACGGTGCCGTCCTGGCGGTGGGGGAACGGTCCGCCTCGCTGTATCAGCACGATGGTCCGTGCGGCTTCGGCCGGCAGGAACGCGGGCAGGGCAGCGGGACGTGTCGCCTCGGCTGGTGCATGCACGGCAGCCGTGCCCAGGTCCGGTGCGAAGCGCGGCGCCGGTGGCTTCTGCAGGTAGTGGTTGGTCAGCAGGCCCACCACCAGCAATGCAGCGGCAGTGAGCAGGAGTCTGGGATTGCGCATGAAGGCTTCGGTTGATGGCGTGCGTGCACTCTAGCGCGCGCCAACTGCACCCGGAATAAGGAAGCGATGCGTAGCTGCCGTGTCAGTGCCAGCACGAAGTTTCCTTTACATCCCCCTTGGTAAACTCGACGCCTGTCCCCATCTTCCACCCGCAACACCCGACGATGCGTCGGGTGCCCCGTTATCAGGAGATGCACCATGGCCTATACCCTGCCCAAGCTGCCTTACGCCTACGACGCGCTGGAGCCGCACATCGATGCGGCCACGATGGAAATCCATCACAGCAAGCATCACCAGACCTACATCAACAACGTCAACGCGGCACTGGAAGGCACCGAATTCGCCGACCTGCCGGTTGAAGAGCTGGTGCGCAAGACGAAGTCACTGCCGGAAAACCTGCAGGGCGTCGTGCGCAACAACGGTGGCGGCCACGCCAACCACTCGCTGTTCTGGACGGTGATGGCGCCCAACGCCGGCGGCAACCCGGGCGGTGCGGTGGCCAAGGCGATCGACGCAGAGCTTGGCGGCTTTGAAAAGTTCAAGGAGGCGTTCACCAAGGCCGCACTGACCCGCTTCGGCAGCGGCTGGGCATGGCTGAGCGTGACCCCGGACAAGAAGCTCGTGGTTGAGAGCAGCGGTAACCAGGACAGCCCGCTGATGGATGGCAACACGCCGATCCTCGCGCTGGACGTGTGGGAGCACGCGTACTACCTGAAGTACCAGAACCGTCGCCCCGAGTACATCGGCGCATTCTTCAACGTCATCGACTGGAACGAAGTCGAGCGTCGTTACCAGGACGCCATCGCCTGATCGCAGGCTGATGATGCGCAACAGCGGCCGGGCAGCAATGCCCGGCCGCTTCTGTTTCAGCGTCACCAGACCCGCTGGCCGGAACCAGTATGCCGCACGGCTACAGACTGGCCGGTTGCAGCTCCAGCACGGCCAGCGTGCCCAGCCGCAGGGCCGGCAGCTCGCCCTGCGCCGGCAGTTCCACGCGCTGCTGGCGCAGGCCGCCGAACTGTTTGACCTGGTACAGCACGTCCAGGCCATGGCCACGTTCGGCGGCACTGGCGGGGCCGGACGGTGTGCCGCGTGGCGCCGGGTTGCGCCGCGAGGGCTGGAAGCCCGGCAGGCTGCCGACCAGCTCGCCGGTGGCGGCCGAGAACTCGCCGGCCACCACGCTGGGCAGGCCGCTGCTGGTCGCTTCGATCCAGATGCGCAGGTCGTTGCTCTGATGGCGTCTGCTGGCGACGTCATCCTGCTCGGGGCGCAGCTGCACCATGTAGATGTTCACCGGCTGCTCGCCAACCGTTACCCGCATCATGCCGGCGGCGCTGTAGCGACCCGGTGGGTGCAGCAGGGTCACCCCGTCCTCGCTGATGCTCAGCCGGCTGAGCATGGCAATGCCGTGCCGCTGCGCCTGGCTGGGACGGTCGGGCGTGACGAAATCGCAGCTGTAGCGAAGGCGCCGGGCCAACCAACAGGCCGGGCTGCGGCCCTGTTCCTGCAGCTGCGCATGGATGGCCAGCACGTCCGGGCGCAGGGTGGCCAGCAGTTCGACGATCTGCTCGCGGCGCTGCTGCCATTCGGGGCCATCGGCAGCGGGAAGTTCCAGCGAAGCCACACTCAGGGACGGCAGCGCAGCGGGCGGCGTCTGTGGCTGTGCCCGCGCGGGAATGGCCAGCAGGCTCAACGTGACCAGCAACAGGGGTGAAAAAAACGCGCGCATAACGATAAGTTTACTAAGCTCGCGTGCAGGTGCTGTGACTCCGCCGACGGTCCGTGCGGCGCGGCAGCGTGCGCAAAGGGCGCCCGTTCCGGTACCCTTTGCGCTTTCGTGTCGCAGGAAAGCCGTACAGGATGAGCACCAACGCAGCCGCCCCTTCGGGCAAGGCCTCCATGCCGGGCCAGATCCCCTACATCATCGGCAACGAGGCCTGCGAGCGCTTCAGTTTCTACGGCATGCGCAACATCCTGGTGCAGTTCCTGATCACCTCGCTGCTGCTGCAGGAGATCACCGCCGAAGGACGGGCGGGCGAGGCCAAGGACATCATGCACAGCTTCATGATCGGCGTGTATTTCTTCCCGCTGCTCGGTGGCTGGCTGGCCGACAGGTTTTTTGGCAAGTACCACACCATTCTGTGGTTCAGCCTGATCTACTGCGCGGGGCACCTGTGTCTTGCGCTGTTCGAGAACAGCCGCCAGGGCTTCTTCGTCGGTCTGGGTCTGATCGCGCTCGGTGCTGGTGGCATCAAGCCGCTGGTGGCCTCGTTCATGGGTGACCAGTTCGACCAGGGCAACAAGCACCTGGCCAAACTGGTGTTCGACGCGTTCTACTGGATCATCAACTTCGGCTCGCTGTTCGCCTCGCTGCTGATTCCGCTGGTGCTCAAGAACTGGGGTCCGCAGTGGGCCTTCGGCATTCCGGGCATCCTGATGTTCGTGGCGACGTTCGTGTTCTGGATGGGTCGCAAGCGCTATGTGCTGGTGCCGCTGCCGCCGAAGGACCCGCATTCGTTCGCCAATGTGGTGCGTACGGCACTGACCGCGCGCGTGGAAGGCCGCGGGCGCCCGGGACTGGTGATCGCCATTGCGGGGCTGGTGCTGGCTGCGGCGTCGTTCGCGCTGGTCGGCTCGCTGGGCATTGTGATCTGCCTTTGCCTGGCGCTGGTGGCGATCCTGGCCGGCATCGGCGGCGGTACCTGGATGCAGCTGGACCGTGCCCGCGCCGTGCACCCGGCCGAGGCAGTGGAGGGTGTGCGCGCGGTACTGCGTGTGCTGGTGATCTTCGCCCTGACCACACCGTTCTTCTCGCTGTTTGACCAGAAAGCCTCCACCTGGGTGCTGCAGGGCCAGCAGATGCAGATGCCGAGCTGGTTCACCGCCTCGCAGATGCAGGCGCTCAACCCGCTGCTGGTGATGATCCTGATTCCGTTCAACAACCTGGTGCTTTATCCGGCCCTGCGGCGCTTTGGCTTCGAGCCGACCGCGCTGCGCCGCATGACCGCCGGCATCGCCTTCAGCGGCCTGGCCTGGATCGTGGTCGGCGGCATCCAGGTGGTGATGGATGGCGGCAACGCGATGTCGATCTTCTGGCAGGTGCTGCCGTACGCGCTGCTTACCTTCGGTGAAGTGCTGGTGTCAGCCACCGGCCTGGAGTTTGCGTACAGCCAGGCGCCGCAGGCGATGAAGGGCGTGGTGATGAGCTTCTGGAACCTGACCACCACCATCGGCAACCTGTGGGTGCTGCTGTCCAATGCGGCCGTCCGCAATGACACGGTGACCCACCAGATCGCCAGCACAGGCTTGAGCGAAGCGGCCTTTCTGATGTTCTTCTTCGCCGGCTTCGCGTTCGTGGCGGCACTGGCCTTTGGCTGGTATGCGCGCCGCTACCGCATGGTCGACAACTACCGCACTGCCTGAGCCTGACATGAGTCCTGTCAACCTGCTGCTGATCGCTGTGACCGCCATCCTGTCGTGGATGGCGTTCAACAACCGCAAACTCGCCGACCGCCTGATTCTGTGGCCGCCGGCGGTGGACCGCCACCGCCAGTACGACCGCCTGATCACCTACGGTTTCATCCATGCCGACTGGCCGCACCTGATCTTCAACATGATCACGCTGTTCTTCTTCGGACGGCAGATCGAAGCGGTGATGGTGGCGATGACCGGCAGCTACCTCACCTATCCGGCGTTCTATCTGGCCGCGCTGCTGGTCTCGATCCTGCCCAGCTATCTGAAGAACCAGAAGAACCCGAACTACCTCAGTCTCGGTGCATCCGGTGCGGTGTCGGCGGTGCTGTTCGCCTTCATCCTGCTCAGTCCGTGGACGACGATCCTGGTGTTCATCATCCCCGCGCCGGCGATCGTGTACGCGGTGTTCTATGTGGGCTACAGCATCTGGATGGAACGGCGTGGTGGGGACCGCATCAACCACAGCGCCCATCTGGCGGGCGCGGCCTTCGGCGTGCTGTTCATGCTCGCCATGCGCCCGCAGATCTTCAACCATTTCCTGGCCGAACTGGCCAATCCGCGCTTCGGCTTCGGCGGTTGAGGTGTACTGCCGGGCAGAGCCCGGCACTACGGGTTAGAGGCTCCCTCGGCATAGGCGGCCAGCAGCCGGCTGTGGACTTCCTCGCCGATGCGCTGGAACTCGCGCGCGTCGGTCCGACCTTCGACGGCCAGTTGCAGCAGGCCCTCCAGCAACAGGCTGTCGGTACTGCCATCAGGCTCGGTCGCGGTATGCATGGGCGGTCTCCGGTGACAGGGACAAAGCGGGTCAGGTGGCGGGGTCGGCGTGAATGTCCTCGCTGAGCGCGGTATCGGCCGGCCTGCCGTTTTCTTGAGCGGCCGTCGCCCCTTGCGCTACCCAAGTGCCTGAGGCGGGTTCATACTTCACGCCATCGTGGCGGCTGCCTGCGCACCATCGTCCCAGTACCGCTGCAGGAGACCGCTCATGGCTTCGGTGACGCCCCCTGGCCTGGCTTACGAGATCGAGCACGACGAGGCACACCAGCGTTTTACCGCGCGGGTGAGCGGATACCTGGCCCTGCTCGATTACCAGCTTCGGCCGGCCTCCAGGCCGCGTCGCATGGTCATCACCCACACCGAGGTACCTGAGGCGATCGGCGGCAGGGGCATCGCCGGTGAACTGACCCGCGTGGCACTGCGATGGGCGCGGGAGAAAAAGTACAAGGTGGAGCCAGCCTGCTCTTATGCGCAGGCGTTCATGGCACGCCATGAAGAGTTTGATGACCTGCTGGCCGGTTGAGACCAGCGCCGTTGCCGGCGGACCCGGCAGCGCAATGACAGGCAGGACGCAGCAATGAGGCATGCAGGGCAGGTAATGAAGAGCATGGGTGCAGTGCGGGCCGGTCGGCCGGTGGTAGCCGGGGTGTGGCTGGCGATGGCGATGGTGCTGTCAGGATGCGGCCGCAACGATGAGGCGACCGGGACGGTGGCAGCGCCCGCCGTGAGCGGCGCCCCCGCGCAGGACGCGGCTGCGGCCGGCGAAGCCTCAAGCGCGCCGTTGACGGACGTGATCGAACGTAGCCCGCAGGCGGTCATCGGCATCAGCTACCCGCCAGGGCTGGAGCGCTACCCTGGTCTGGCCAGCGCTTTGCTTGCCTACAGCACCGCTGCCAGGGCAGAGCTGCAGCAGGCGCTCGACGGCCTGGGCAACGACCAGCCGCGTATGCCCTATGAACTGTCGCTGGCGTTCGAAAAACTCCAGGAAACGCCGAACGTTGTTGCGGTGAGTGCTGAAGGCAGCCGGTACACCGGTGGTGCCCACGGCGAACCGCTGGTGGCGCGCTTTGTCTGGTTGCCGAAGCGGGAAAAGATGCTGGCCGCCAGTGAACTGATCACCGACCCCAAAGGCTGGCAGGCGATCAGCAGCTATGTGGCCGATCAGCTGCGCGAGCGCGTGGCGACCCGCCTGAGTGGTGAGGAACTGCAACCTGGTGAACTGCAGGAATCGCTGCGGTCGGCCACCCGGATGATTGCCGAAGGCACCGGCGCCGATGCAGCGAATTTCAGCCAGTTTGAGCCCATCGTCGACGGCGAAGGCAGGATCACGGCACTGCGTTTCGTGTTCCCGCCCTACCAGGTGGCACCGTATGCGGACGGGACCCAGACCGCGGATGTGCCTGCCTCGGTACTGGAGCCGCATCTGTCGGCGGAGTACACGACACTGTTTGCTGGCGGCTGAGCGCCGCACGCGCCGCACAGCGCATACGCATCGCGTGGCCGCGCTTGCCGGATCGAAGGTGGTGCAGCTGCTGCAATCGTCGAGAATGAAAAAGCCGCCCGGTTGCCCGGGCGGCTTTCTTCATTCTGCGGTGTGCGGGATCAGTCGTTGGCGCCGGTCAGGCCACGCTTTTCCAGCAGCGGTTCGATCTGCGGCTCGTGGCCGGCGAAATCACGGAACAGCTGCATCGCATCGACACTGCCACCCTTGGACAGCAGGGTCTTGCGGAAGTGATCGCCGTTGGCACGGGTCAGGCCGCCGTTCTCACGGAACCACTTCTGGGTGTTGGCGTCGAGCACCTCCGACCAGATGTAGGCGTAGTAGCCGGCCGAGTAGCCGCCCATGATGTGGCTGAAGTAGGGGGTTTTGTAACGCGGCGGCACGGCGGCGTAGTAGATGCCGGCCTTTTCAAGCGCTTCGCGTTCGAACTTCATCACATCGGCCGCTGCCGGCACCTGGCTGGCGCCGATCTGGTGCCAGCGCTGGTCCAGCATGGCCGCGCCCAGGTACTCGGTGGTGGCAAAGCCCTGGTTGAACTTGGCCGCGGCGATCACCTTGTCCAGCAGTGCCTGCGGCATCACGCTGCCGTTCTGGTAGTGCTTGGCGTAGTTCTTAAGGATGACCGGATTGTCGGCCCACATCTCGTTGACCTGCGAGGGGAACTCGACGAAGTCACGCGGCACTGCGGTGCCGGAGAAGTAGGGATACTTCACGTCCGAGAACATGCCATGCAGCGCGTGGCCGAACTCGTGGAAGGTCGTGGTCACTTCGTCCCAGGTCAGCAGGGTCGGCTGGCCCGCCGGCGGCTTGGGGATGTTGAGGTGGTTGGCAACCACCGGCTTGTCACCGGTCAGCTCCGACTGGGAAACGTAGGAGTTCATCCAGGCGCCGCCTCGCTTGGACGCGCGGGCGTACGGATCGAAGATGAAGATCGCCAGCTGGCTGCCATCAGCATCGAAGACGTCGTAGACGGTGACGTCGTCGTGGTACACCGGCAGGTCGGTGCGCTGCTTGAAGGTCAGGCCGAACTCAAGATTGGCGGCGTGGAAGACACCGTTTTCCAGCACCGACTTCATTTCGAAGTAGGGCTTGAGCTGCGATTCGTCGAAGTTGTACTTGGCCTGGCGCACCTTCTCGCTGTAGAAGGCCCAGTCCCACGGCTCCAGCTTGAAGGTCGGCTGGCCGGCGGCCTTCTGTTCCTGGTCGATCATCGCCTGCAGGTCGGCAGCTTCACGCTTGGCGTTGGCCACCGCAGCCGGGGCCAGCTGGCCCAGCATCGCATTGACCGCTTCGGGGGTCTTGGCGGTCTGGTTGGTCAGGTTGTAGGCGGCGAAGTTGGCAAAGCCCATCAGCGCGGCCTTGTCGGCGCGCAGCTGCATGATGCGCGACACCAGCGCGGTGTTGTCGAACTCACCGCCGCGGCTGCCGCGGGCGACCGAGGCTTCAAAGATCTTCTGGCGCAGTGCACGGTTGGCCAGGTTGGTCAGCGGCGGCTGGCCGGTGGTGTTGAGCAGGGTGATCACATACTTGCCGTCCAGGCCACGGGCCTTGGCGGCCTCGGCAGCGGCGGCGATCTGCTCGGCCGACAGACCGTCCAGTTCCTTGACGTCCTCCACCGTGATCGCCGAAGCGTTCACTTCGGACTGCACGTTCTGGCTGAACTTGGTGCCCAGGTTGGCCAGCTCGGCGTTGATCTGCTTCAGCTTGGCCTTGTCCGCGTCGGACAGCTTGGCGCCGGCGCGCACGTAGTTGTCGTGGTACTTCTCCACCAGACGCAGGCCTTCGGCATCCAGACCCAGCTGGGTGCGGGTGTCATACAGGGCCTTGATGCGGGCAAACAGCTTGCCGTTCAGCGCGATGGCATCGCTGTGCGCGGCGAAGCGTGCCGAGTAGTCGGCCTGCAGCTTCTTGCGCGCGTCATTGGTGTCAGCGCCCACGAGGCTGAAGAAAACGGTGGTGGCGCGGTCCAGCACTTCACCGCTCTTCTCCAGCGCGATGATCGTGTTGTCGAAGGTCGGCTTGGCCTTGTTGTTGGCGATGGCCTCCACTTCCTGCAGCTGCTGGGCCATGCCGGCGTCGAAGGCGGGCGCGAAGTCGCTGTCCTTGATCCTGTCGAACTGCGGGTAGTGCAGCGGCAGCGGGCTTTCGGCGAAGAACGGATTGGCCTGTTCGGCGTTGGCGGCCGGGGTGGCGGCGCTGACCGAATAGGCGGGCAGGGCAAGGCCGAGGGTCACGGCCACGGCGAGGGCAAGGCGGGTCGTCAAGGGAAGCACTCCTTCTATACAAGTGCCCGAGGGTAACCCGCGCCGCTGTGACGGGACGTGTGTCAAAAGGCACGTTGCAGGCGACCGGGCGCGTGCTGCGCCCCAGCGCAGACGCCACGGTCGGCGATCCCATCGCGACCCGGCCGCAGGGGGGGGGCGTTATCATGCGGTGAACATTCGCGAGCGCCTTTCCATGTCCACTGCGTACGATTTCGGCTTTGTCGACCTTGATGGCCAGCCGCAGGACCTTGCGCAGTACCGCAGTCGGCCGTTGCTGCTGGTCAACGTGGCCAGCCGTTGCGGGTTCACGCCGCAGTACACCGGGCTGGAGCAGCTGTGGCAGCAGTATCGTGGACGCGGCCTGGTGGTGGTCGGCTTTCCCTGCAACCAGTTCGGCGCGCAGGAACCGGGCGACGCCGCTCAGATCCGGCAGTTCTGCTCGCTCGACTATCCGGTCAGCTTCCCGCTGTCGCGCCGGATCGAGGTCAACGGCGACGGTGCGGACCCGTTGTGGGCCTGGTTGCAGCAGCAGCGGCGGGGGCTGCTCGGCAGCGCCCGCATCAAGTGGAACTTCACCAAGTTCCTGGTCGATCGCAGCGGCGCAGTGGTGTCACGCCATGCCCCCTCCACGCGCCCCGAACAGCTGCGCGTGGCGGTGGAACGCCTGCTGTGAGGCGTGCTGTTGCCAGCGCCCGTCACTTCTCGACGAAGGCGCGCTCGAACACGTAGTGACCCGGCTGGCCGATGCGCGGTGAGACCTGGAAGCCCCGGGCATCGAGGACCGTGCGCAGGTCGGCCAGCATCTGCGGGCTGCCGCAGATCATCGCGCGGTCATTTTCCGGGCTCAGTTCCGGCAGCCCCAGCGTGCGCTGCATCGCGCCGCTTTCCATCAGCGAGGTCAGCCGGCCCTGGTTGGCGAACGGCTCACGGGTGACGGCCGGGTAGTAAAGCAGCTTGTCGCCGATCATCTCGCCGAGGAATTCGTGCTCGCGCAGCTCTTTTTCGAAGTAGTCGCGGTACGCCAGGTCCTTCTCGTAGCGCACGCCATGGCACAGGATGACCTTGTCAAAGCGCTCGTAGGTTTCCGGGTCCTTGATGATCGACAGCCACGGCGCCAGGCCGGTACCGGTACCGAGCAGGTACAGGTGCCTGCCTGGGTGCAGGTCGCTGATCAGCAGGGTGCCGGTCGGCTTTTTGCCCACCAGCACCTTGTCGCCGGGCTTGATGTGCTGCAGGCGCGAAGTCAGCGGGCCGTCCTGCACCTTGATGCTGAAGAACTCCAGGTTCTCTTCCCAGTTAGCGCTGGCGATGGAGTAGGCGCGCAGCAGCGGACGCGCTTCGGTTTCCAGGCCGATCATCACGAACTGACCGTTCTCGAAGCGGAATCCGCTGTCGCGGGTGAGGGTGAAGCTGAAGTAGGCATCGGTCCAGTGACGGACCTCAAGCACCGTTTCGGCGCCGAAAGCGGAGGACATGGGGAGGCGTGTTCTGTGATTTCGTCGCGGACATTCTACCCCAAATGAGATGGATTCTCATTGAGCGGAACGAGAGGCGTTCTCACCGGTAACCTGCTGCCTGCAGTTCGAACAATTCGGCATAGCGGCCGCCCTGTGCCATCAGCTCAGTGTGGGTCCCGCTGGCCTCGATGCGGCCGTCGGCCAGCACCAGGATGCGGTCGGCCATGCGGACCGATGAGAAACGGTGTGAGATCAACACGGCGGTACGCTGCTCGGACAGTTCCTGGAAGCGTTGGAACACCTCGAATTCGGCGCGCGCATCGAGCGCGGCGGTCGGCTCATCCAGGATCATCACCTGCGCATCGCGCATCCAGGCCCGTGCAATGGCGATCTTCTGCCACTGTCCGCCGGACAGATCCACACCCTGCTTGAAGCGTCGTCCGATCAGCTGCCCGTACCCACCGGGCAGCGCATCGATGACCTCCATGGCCATGCCGCGACGTGCGGCGTCGGCGATGCGGTCCTGATCGTCCATCGCGCCGACCTGGCCGACGCCGATGTTCTCGCCGGCGGTCAGGTTGTAGCGCACGAAGTCCTGGAAGATGACGCCCAGATTGGCGCGCAGGTCGTCCAGGTCATAGCGGCGCAGGTCCTGCCCATCGAGCAGGATGCGGCCTTCGTCCGGGTCATAAAGGCGTGCCAGCAGCTTGACCAGCGTGGTCTTGCCGGCCCCGTTCTCGCCGACCAGCGCCAGCACTTCACCTGCCCGCAGCTGGAAGTCGAGATGGCGCACCGCCCACTGCTCGGCATCGGGGTAACGGAAGCCGACATTCTCGAATACGAAGCCATCACGGATGGGCCGCGGCACCGGGATCGGGTCGGCCGGCGACTGGATTTCGGCCTCGATCTGAAAGAACGAGAACAGGTCGTCCAAGTACATCGCCTGGCTTGCCACCTGCGAAAACCCGATCAGCAACCCTTCCAGCAGCTGTCGCAGGCGCAGGAAACTGCCGGCCAGGAAGGTCAGGTCGCCGATGCTGAAGTCGCCGCGCACCGTGCGCCAGGCGATGTACCCGTAAGCGGTGTAGTAGCCCAGCGTACCCAACGCGGCCAGCAGCGTTCCCCAGATCGCACGCCGCCGTGCCAGCGCCCGGTTGGCCAGGAAGAACTTCTCGGCCAGCAGGCGATACCGCTGCACCAGGAACCGGTGCAGGTTGAATATCTTCACTTCCTTGGCGGTTTCGACGCTGGCGCCGATCTGGCGCAGGTAATCCAGCTGACGACGTTCGGGGGTCCATTGGAAATTGAGGCTGTAACCGGCCGCATTGAAGTGCGATTCGCCGATGAAGGCCGGCACCAGCGCCACCGCCAGCAGCACGATCAGCCACGGTGCGTACACCACCAGGCCGACCGCCAGGCTGGCCACGGTTATCGCATCCTGCACCTGGCCAAACAGCTGGCTCATCAGGTTGCCGCGACCCATCGACTGGCGGCGGGCCCGGTCCAGCTTGTCCTGCAGGTCCGGGTCCTCGAAATCCTCCAGGTCCAGCTCGGCGGCGTGTTCCATCAGCCGCACGCTGGTCGCGTTGTTGAACAGTTCCGACAGCAGGCCATCGGCATAGCTGACCAGCCGCCCGAGCAGGTCCGAGCTGACGGCCAGTCCCAGTTCCAGCGCCAGCAGCGCCAGCAGCGGATTGAGCAGGCCGCTGGCCAGGGCCTCGGTGAAACCCGGGAAACCGGGTCCGTGCTGGCTCAGCGCCAGCGCGGTGTCGATGATCAGCTTGCCCACGTACAGCATCGCCACCGGCAGCAGCGCCCGCACCACACGCAGGCCGAGGCTGGCCAGCGTGAGGCTGGGGCTGGTCTGCCAGACCTGACGCAGGAACGGGGGCAGGTTGCGCAGGGCGCCGAACCGCTGGCGCAGGGTCGGGCGGGTGGTGGGAGCGGAAGGAGCCATGCCTCATTGTGCACACGGTCGCATGCGCGTTCCGTGCACGAAACGCGGTATTCAGGTGCCACGTAGAGCGGGGCTCTGCCCCGCTGGGGCCGCTGCAACGGTGATTACGGCATCGGTGGCAGCAGTCCGGCACCCAGCCGGTTCCAGGCATTGATGATTGCGATGCCCATGCTCAGGTCGCTGATGCCTTTCTCGTCGAAGTGGGGGGGCAGCGTCTCGTAGTCGGCCTCGGAGGGAGCCGCCTCGGTCAACCGGGTCAGCGCCTCGGCCCAGCCCAGCGCGGCGCGCTCACGCGCATCGAAGAACCGGCTCTCGTGCCAGGCCGGCAGCGTATCGAGCTTGCGCGGATCGATCCCCGCTTTGCGCAATGCGGTGCCATGGATATCCATGCAGTACCCGCAGCGGTTGAGCTGGGACACGCGCATGAACACCAGCTCCATCAGTGTCGGCTCGAGCGAGCAGTCGTGGACGATCCTGCTGGTCGCGAGCAGCGACTGGAACGCGTCACTGGCCAGACGGGTGTAGGGAACTCGAGGGGAAGCAGCGGACATGGGACACTCCATGGCGGCCCCGATGGCCGCCTTCATTCCAAGGACGTCGCGACACCTCCGCCTGTGACAAGCCCGTCCAGTTTGTGCGGATTGAGCACGCTGTAGATGCCGATGATCCTGCCGTCGTGCACCTCGATGGTGGTCACCGACTGCAGCTGGCTGCCGACACCACGCAGAATCGCAAGTTCGCCGTTGACCCAGCCAAGTCGTGCCGGCGCGGCCGCCCCACGTCGGGCGATGGCCCAGTACAGCCGCGCGATGCGCTCGGCGCCGCACAACGGACGGATGCCGGCGGTCACCACGCCGCCGCCATCGGAGAGATGGCGTGCGTGGGCGTGCAGCAGGGACTGCAGGGCGGCGCGGTCACCGCGCTGGCTGGCTTCCATGAAGCGGGTCAGCAGCTGTACGTGCTGCTGAGGGTCGACACTGAAGCGCGGTCGCCCCGCCTGCAGTCGCTGCCGGGCCCGGTGCACCAGCTGCCTGCAGTTGGCTTGGCTGTGCCCGAGCAGTCCGGCCATCTGCGGGTAGTCGATGTCGAAGGCCTCCTTGAGCACGAAGGCCGCCCGCTCGTCTGCGCTCAGCTGCTCCAGCAGCGACAGGAAGGCCAGCGATACCGCTTCGGTCTGCCCGTGGACCTGCGGCGGATCCGGTGCATGCTCTTCCACGCTCAACGGGCCCGGCAACCACGGTCCCGCGTAACGCTGGCGTTCGCGCCTGACTGCGCGCAGCCGGTCCAGCCCCAGCCGGGTGGTGGCCGTTACCAGCCAGGCCAGCGGGTCGCGGATATCGGCCTGGTTGGCGCCGGCCCACCGCAGCCAGGCATCCTGCAGCACGTCCTCGGCCTCGGCGCGGTCACCGAGCAGCCGGTAGGCCAGCGCCAGCAGGCGCGGCCGATGGGTCTGAAAAGTCAGTTCGGCGTTCATGGATTCCAGGACGTCCGGTCGCGCGCGCCTGTGACAGACGCCGGTCAGGGCACCGACTCTACCTGCGGTCGGTGAAGGGGTAAAATGGTCCGATTACCCCCGCCAGCCATGAGCAAGCGAGCCCGTCGTGACTTCGATCAAGCAGGAAGACCTCATCCAGTCTGTCGCCGATGCGTTGCAGTACATCTCGTACTACCACCCGGTCGACTACATCAAGAACCTGGCTGCGGCCTACGAGCGTGAGGAGTCGCCGGCTGCCAAGGAGGCGATGGCGCAGATCCTGATCAATTCGCGCATGTGCGCCGAAGGGCACCGCCCGATCTGCCAGGACACCGGCATCGTCACCGTGTTCCTGGAAATCGGCATGGACGTGCGCTGGGACGACGCCACGATGGGCGTGGAGGACATGGCCAACGAGGGCATCCGTCGCGCCTACCTGCATCCGGACAACAAGCTGCGTGCATCGGTGCTGGCCGATCCGGCCGGCAAGCGCACCAATACGCGCGACAACACGCCCGGCGTGGTCAACGTCAAGGTGGTGCCCGGCAATACGGTCGATGTGATCGTCGCGGCCAAGGGCGGTGGCTCGGAAGCCAAGACCAAGTTCGCCATGCTCAACCCCTCCGACTCGATCGTTGACTGGGTGCTCAGGACCGTGCCGACGATGGGCGCCGGCTGGTGCCCGCCGGGCATGCTGGGCATCGGCATCGGCGGTACGGCCGAAAAGGCGATGCTGCTGGCCAAAGAGGCGCTGATGGAGCCGATCGACATCACCGATCTGCAGGCGCGCGGTCCGTCCAACCGCATCGAGGAGCTGCGGCTGGAGCTCTATGAAAAGGTCAACGCACTGGGCATCGGTGCGCAGGGTCTGGGCGGGCTGACCACCGTGCTGGACATCAAGATCAACGACTACCCGACCCACGCGGCCAATCTGCCGGTGGCGATGATTCCCAACTGCGCAGCGACCCGCCATGCGCACTTCACCCTGGACGGCAGCGGCCCGGTGATGCTGGACCCCCCGTCGCTGGAAGACTGGCCCCAGCTGACCTACGACGCGTCCAAGGGCACGCGGGTCGACCTGGATACCATCACCCCGGAAGACGTGGCCAGCTGGAAGCCGGGCCAGACGCTGCTGCTCAACGGCAAGCTGCTGACCGGCCGCGACGCCGCGCACAAGCGCATGGTCGACATGCTCAACAAGGGTGAACCGCTGCCGGTGGATCTCAAGGGCCGCTTCATCTATTACGTGGGTCCGGTCGATCCGGTGCGCGACGAAGTGGTAGGCCCGGCCGGCCCGACCACGGCAACCCGCATGGACAAGTTCACCCGCCAGGTGCTGGAGCAGACCGGCCTGCTGGGCATGGTCGGCAAGGCCGAGCGTGGCCCGGCGGCGATCGAAGCGATCCGTGACAACAAGTCGGCCTATCTGATGGCGGTGGGCGGTTCGGCCTACCTGGTGTCCAAGGCGATCAAGGGGGCCAAGGTGGTGGGCTTCGCCGACCTGGGCATGGAAGCGATCTACGAGTTCACCGTGCAGGACATGCCGGTCACCGTGGCGGTGGATTCCACCGGCGAGTCGGTGCACAGGACCGGCCCGCGCGAGTGGCAGGCCCGCATCGGCAAGATTCCGGTCGTGGTCGAGTGACCGCAGGCCGCGCGCAGGATCACCTGCGCCGGCGTGAACCACAACGGCGCCTTTCCGGCGCCGTTGTGGTTGCCCTCGCACTCGCCAGGGCAGGCATCGATGGTGTGCCGGACTACAGAATCTCCAGCACGGTCTCCGGCGGGCGACACAGGCGGGTACCCTTGTCGGTGATGACCACCGGCCGGTTGATCAGACGCGGGTGCGCGGCCATGGCTTCAACCAGCACCTCATCGCTGGCGTTGGCCAGACCGAGTTCGGCATAGGCTGCTTCCTTGGTGCGCATCAGTTCGACCGGCCGCAGCCCGGCGTCGGCCAGCACCGTGCGCAGCGTGGCCGCATCCGGTGGCGTGCCCAGGTAATCCACCACCTGCGGATCAAATCCGGCGTCGCGGATCAGTGTGAGCGCGCCGCGCGAATTGCTGCAGGCCGGGTTGTGCCAGATCGTCACCTGCATCAGAACCACTCCAGCAGCGAGACGCCCAGGCCGATGTAGGTGGCCTTGTGGTTGTAGTCGATCATGCTCTCGCCATAGCCGTCGAAGACCTGCACATGGCCGCGCAGCAGGTTGCTGATCGGGAAACCGTAGTCGAGCTGCAGCGCACCGTGCGAGCGCGAACCGCTGCGCAGTGAATGCCGCGCCATCAGAGCGACCTCATGGCCATTGCGGTTCCACACCAGCGTCGCGTCGCCGCGGCCCATGTAGTCTTCGATGTCCGGATTGTTGTCCTCGCCGCGCGACTCGGGAATGCGGTACCAGGGACGCAGCATCAGCGCCCAGTTCTCGCGGTCCAGGCCGACGTTGAGGATCACCCGGTTCCAGCTGCGCGACAGCGGATCGGCCCGGCCATTGGACTGGTGGTTGAGCGTGATGCCGCTCATGCGTCCACGCCAGCCACCGATCGAGTAGCCGTTGCGGAACATAAGCATGACTTCCGGCTCGTAGTTGGTTTCGCGGAACGGGCGCGAGTTTTCGCTGTTGTAGGCCTGCCAGCGCGAGCTCTGCGTGTAGGCGGCCCAGATGTCGCCGTTGTCGCCAAACAGGTTTTCCACCACCTTGGTCTTGAAACTGAGCTGGAACTTGAGCTCGGTGCTGTCCAGCACCTGCGGGGTGCGCACGCTGTTGTCCGGGTTCGGCGACTGCGGCATCTGGTTCTTGTCGCTGGTCCAGAAGGCAGGCAGCAGATAGACCGGCTTGTAGGCGCGCAGCTGGAACGGGCCCAGCTTGGAGTCTTCGGCCAGCTCCCAGCGACTGTCCAGCAGAGAACCACGTCCAGCATTGGCCAAGGCGGTATCGGCCGGGGTTTCATGGCTCGCGCGGAACATCTCGCCCATGCGCTGGCTGAGCCGCTGCTCGCCTTGGCTCATCCGCTGGTTCTGCCGCTGCTGGCGGCGCTGTGCGGCGGCCTCCGCCGCTGCAGCGTCGGCCTCTGCGGTGCTCAGCGCATTCGGGGCGAACAGCTGGTCGTAGCACGCCAGGCGTGCGGCGTCGGTGGTAATGGCCGCACAGGCGCCCGGCGCGGTTGCCGGCGGGACAATCACCTCCTGGGCGAGGGCGGGCAGGCAGGCCAAGGCCAGGGGAAGGGGCGAAAGGCGTAACAGGCCAGAAGGCAGCGTCATCGGCGCAGGCTCATCGATAGTGAGTATGTATGGAAAGAGTGTGGCGGTACTGTTCGAAAACAGCCAGCACTGGCCCTCTTATGCCTTTTGATGGCGTCATCAGGCCGTGAACGCGATGTCGCCAGCGTCACAGCCACCAGGCAAAGCCGAAAAGGCCGAGCATGGCCACGACTACCGCCAGGTTGAGCGCAACGCCCAGCAGCAGGCCCATCCATGTCGCCAGTCCGACCCGCGTCGCCTGACCGAGTGCGCGTCCATGCCAGTACTCGCCCAGCAGGGCGCCGATCAGCGGGCCCAGCAGCAGTCCCAGCGGCATGAAGAAAAGTCCTGCCACTGTGCCCACGAATGTACCCCATAGGGCCTTGCGGCTCGCACCTACGCGCTGCGCGCCGAGCACGGTGGCCAGCAGGTCGATGACGAAGGAAAGCGCGGTCAATGCCGCCAGTGCCAGCAGGGTGGGCCAGCCGACCCGGCTGAAACCGTCAGCCCAGGCGGCCAGCAGCAGGCCAAGAAACACCAGTGGGGTACCCGGCAACGCCGGCAGGACGACACCGGCCACGCCGGCCACTACCAGCAGGCCCGCTAGCAGGTAAAACATGAATGGGAGGTCCATTCTTCACCGTATGTTTGCCAAGTTGGGGTTGACAGGTGTTGTTTTCGACCGTTGCAATTTCATTTTGCTCGGGTTAAGTTGCAGTTGCTGAGCTTGGCAAGGTCACCGTGAATCGTGGCCTGATGATGGTAGATCGTTCCGATCCGCTGGCATCGTTGCACCTCGCTTCCCCTTGCTTGTCAGCCGTCCGCTACCGGGCGTACCCAACAACAAGAGAGAGAGTCAGGGAGTCGTAAAGATGTCAGATCGCGAGAGCGGAACCGTGAAGTGGTTCAATGATGCCAAGGGCTTCGGCTTTATCAGCCGTGAGAACGGCGAGGATGTGTTCGTGCACTTCCGCGCCATCCAGACCCAGGGCTTCAAGAGCCTGAAGGAAGGCCAGCAGGTCACCTTCACCGTCGTGCAGGGTCAGAAGGGCCTGCAGGCCGATGCCGTGCAGCCGATCTGATCGGCAGGCGACATTCGAATGAAAGAAGGCCCGCGCAAGCGGGCCTTCTTGTTTGCGGAGCCCGGCGCGCAGCCGCGTGCCGGTTGTCTGATGCGGAAGCGGCGCAGTGCCGCCGGATCATCCACTCAGCGCAGGACTACCCGGCCGTTGATCACGCGGACATAGGTGTTTTCGCGGATGCCCGCCAGGTCACGCTGGTTGACCACGACGGTACGACCGTCGTCCATGCGCACGGTGATGTCGTAGGTGTCGCTGGTCACGTTCTTCTGGATCTGGTTGCCGGCCAGCGCGCCGCCGGCGGCACCCGCCACCGCGGCGATGTTCTTGTTGCCGCGGCTGCCGCCGGTGTGGTCGGAGATCTCATGGCCGGCGACGGCGCCCACGATGCCGCCGAGGATGGCGCCGGTCGCACTCGGGGCACTGCGTCCGGACTGCACGGTGTTGATGCGGGTCACGATGCCGCAGTCGGCGCAGGTACGGTTCTGGTAACCGCTGTTGCTGCTGTAGCCACTGTTGTAGCCGCCTCCACCGTAGCCCGGCGAAGTGGCACAACCGGCCAGGGCGAGGGTGGCGATGGCGCCGGCGGCGATGAGCTTGATCTTCATGGACTTCTCCTGGCCAGAAGTAACGGTGGAAGGGGTGTGTGGCTGAATCGTCACGCTTTCAACGTGAACGGCGCGCCAATCCCGACCGCTCAATATGGCTGGTCAATGAATCTGGGGGTGGGGCGGGGGCGCTGTCTGCAGGCCAGCTTCTGTGTCCACACTGCGGCACAAGGCATTGCCGCGTTAAAATGACGCGATGAATGAACAGCTCAAAGAACGCTTCGCCGGTATTGAACGGCTCTATGGACGTGGCGCCCTCGATCGATTTCAGGCCAGTCGCGTCGCCGTTGTCGGGATGGGCGGGGTTGGCTCCTGGGTTGTCGAAGCGTTGGCGCGCTCGGCCGTGGGTCATCTGACCCTGATCGACGCCGACGACATCTGTGTGTCCAATACCAACCGGCAGCTGCCAGCGCTGGACGGCAACTATGGTCGCAACAAGGCCGTGGCGATGGCCGAACGCTGCCTGGCGATCAACCCGCAGATGTCGGTGGACGCGGTGGAGGCCTTTCTTACCCCCGGCAACATGCTGGAGTTGCTGGATCGTCAGTTCGACCTGGTCATTGATGCCTGCGACAGTTTCCGGGTCAAGGTGGAAACCATTGCCTGGTGCCGGCGCCGCAAGTTGCCGCTGCTGACCGTCGGCGCGGCAGGGGGCAGGACCGATCCGACGCTGGTGCGGATTCGTGACGTTTCCCGCACGGAACACGACGCGATGCTGGCGTTGATCCGCAAGAAACTGCGCAGTGAGTTCAAATTCCCCAGCAATCCCAAACGTTACTTTGGCGTCCCGGCGGTGTACTCGCTGGAAAATGTGAAGTATCCGCAGGCCGATGGGAGCGTGTGCGGCCTGCGGCCCAACCTCGGCGCCGACGCGGCTCTGAAGCTCGATTGCGGTGCTGGCCTGGGCGCCGCAACGCACATTACCGGCGCCTTCGCCTTTGCTGCAGTGGGTAAGGCATTGGACATGCTGCTGTCGCCGAAAAAAACTGCCGGGTAGCGCCGGGCCCGCGCGTCGAGCGCGGCGCCGTGGCGCATCATCCCGGCAACCCGAACAGCCGCCGCGCGTTGTCGCTGGTGACGCGCGCCAGCTCTTCAAGCGCAACCCCGCGCAGCGAGGCGACGTGGCATGCGATCACCTGCAGCCGTGCCGGTTCGTTCCGCTGGCCGGCGATGCCTGCGTCGGGCTGATCGGGGGCATCGGTCTCCAGCAGCAGCTGCTCCAGCGGCATCTGTTTGACCAGCGCCTGCAACCGCTGCGCGCGCGGCCAGGTGGTCGGCCCGCCCAGCCCCAGCAGGAAACCTTCCCGGTACAACATCGCCGCCTGCTGTGGGCTGCCCGAGAAACTGTGCACAACACCGCGCAGGCCACCGACGCGACGGATCGCGGCGGTCACCGCATCCACCGCTTTGCGCGCATGCACGATCACCGGAAGATCGAACTGCCGCGCCAGCCGCAGCTGCGCCTCGAAGAACTCCAACTGCTGGGCCGGGTCATGGCCCTGGACGAAAAAATCCAGCCCACACTCGCCTACCGCACAGGGTCGCTCGCGCTCCAGCCACTGCGCGAGTTCGTCAAGGTGCGCTCGGCGGTGGTCGTCCATGAACATGGGGTGCAGGCCATACGCTGGATACAGGCCAGGCGCCTGCCGGCAGACCTCGCGCAGTCGAGGCCAGCCCGCTGCGGTGACCGCAGGAACCACCTGCTGCACCACGCCGGCATCGCGCGCACGGGCGAGCACCTGTGCGCGATCCTCGTCGAAGCGCGGTGCGTCCAGATGACAGTGGCTGTCGACCAGCATCAGCGCGACCGCTGTTGCAGCGGGGGCGGCTCGTCGCTGCGGCGCTTCCAGTTGGCCAGCAGCAGCGTGCCCATCCCGAGCAGGATTTCATCGAGCAAGGGCACCGGGTCGGGGATGATCAGCGTCAGTACGAACAGCCCGGTAGTGAGCTTGAACAGGGTGGGGTGGCGCAGGCGGCGAGCCCACTCCAGCACCGGCAGCAGCAGCGGATTGGCCATCTCGGGTCTCCAGGCGGGCGTGCAAACGCTATCACGCCAGACATGTGGCCGTTTGCTGAATGGGGCAAGGTGCCCCCGGGCGGCGTGCTGAGATCGTTCAGCATACGCGTGCTGCAATCTGCGCCGAGAACATTGCGAATGGTTCGCAAGGATCTGGAGCCTGACATGAAAAGCACAACTACTACTGTCCTCGTCGCCGCCGGGGCGCTGCTGGTCGGGGGCATGGCCACCGCTGCCTTCATGAAGGGTAACGACAAGGCGCCAGACGCCTTGACCGGCAGCCCGACAGCTCAGACGCAGGATGACGTGGGTGCGGTGGTCGCCGACGACGGTGCCCGCAGTGACGCGCTGGACCTGGGCGGCCGTTCCGGCCTGCAGTATGCCGACGTGCTCAAGGTCGACCCTATCACCCAGAAGGAACGCGCCTACGCGACGGTCATCGGCAGCGAGGCCGTCCGCGAAACGTCCAGCGTGCAGACCCCGCATGAGGTGTGCGAGGACGTGGTGGTGCAGGAACGCCTGCCCGAGCGTGATGGCAATGTCGGCGGCACCGTGGCCGGCGCCGTCATCGGCGGTCTGCTGGGCAACCAGGTGGGCGGCGGCAATGGCCGCAAGGTCGCTACGGCCGCCGGCGCCGTGGCCGGCGGCGTGATCGGCAACCAGGTCGACAAGCGCCACGTCGGCGGCCGCGTGGTCAACCGTACCGAGCGCCAGTGTCATACCGAGACCACGACCTCTGAATCCAGCCGCGTCACCGGCTACAACGTGACCTATCGCAACGCCGACGGCACGACCGGCACCATGCGCATGGACAGCAAGCCCGGCACGCGCATTGCGATGGGCAACACCGATGTGGTCAAGGGTTATAACGTGACCTACCGCTACGACGGCGCCGAGAAGACCATCCGCATGGACAACCGGCCGGTCAGTGATCGCCTGCCGGTCGTGGATGGTCAGCTGGTGACCCAGACCGCTGCGGCCGACGGCAGCACCCGCCAGTAAACGCATTCGTCCCCTTCCACGAGACGCAGCAGAGCCGGCGCACGCCGGCTTTGCTGCATCCGGGGCCGGACCAGCAAGGGCGTGACGACCAACGGTCGTCACCTACCACAAGCGGAGCCTGATCCACCGGGAGGTGACGACCGTTGGTCGTCACGCTGTTGCTCCTGCACTGCAGCTTGGAACCGCCCGCCGTTGTTGCCAGACTGCGCTGGCGCCTGCCCGGCACGCGCGGCGGTCGGCGTTCTGACAATGCCGACGGACCTTTGCAGCAACGACACGAGCGAGGTGATCGATGTTTGCGGTGGTACCTGACCCCATTCCCGCGCGGATGCGTGGCCTCAACCGCGCCGAAATCTGTGACGCGAACTTTCTCGAGTTCATCCGCAACTGGCAGGGCAGGGCGGGCCGACCGCCAACGGCGTCCGAGCCGATCCTGCCCGGCAGCGCGCTGGAGGCCGCCGCGTTCGGCGAACTGTTCGAGTCCCAGCTGGCCAGCCGTCACCTCGACCTGATGGCACGCGTGCTGCGCGTGCAGGACAAGGTCTACTACACCATCGGCTCGGCCGGGCACGAGGGCAATGCCATGCTGGCGCGGGCCTGCCGGGTGACCGATCCGGCATTTCTGCACTACCGCTCTGGTGCGTTCATGGCCGAGCGCGCGCGCCAGGTCCCCGGCATCGACCCGGTGCTGGACACCGCGCTGTCCTTTGCCGCCAGCGTTGACGACCCGGCCAGCGGCGGGCGGCACAAGGTGTGGGGCAGTCGTGCCCTGTGGGTGCTGCCGCAGACCTCGACCATCGCCTCGCATCTGCCCAAGGCCTTGGGTACCGCCCTGGCCATCGAGAGTTCGCAGCGGCTGGGGCAGCTGCTGCCGGTGCCGGTCGACAGCATCGTCATCTGCTCCTTCGGCGACGCTTCGGCAAACCACGCCACCGCCCAGACCGCCTTCAACACGGCCAGCTGGTCCGCGCACCAGAAACTGCCAGCCCCGGTGCTGTTCGTCTGCGAGGACAATGGACTGGGCATCTCCGTGCGTACCCCCGAGGGCTGGATTGCCCAGCGTTTCGGCAACCAGCCGGGACTCGACTACTTTGCTGCCGACGGGCTGGACCTGGCTGCCGGCCATGCCCAGGTAACGGCGGCGGTAGACCACTGCCGGCGCACCCGTCGCCCCACGTTCCTGCACCTGCGCACCACGCGGCTGATGGGGCACGCCGGCACCGACTTCGAGGTGGAGTGGCGCGCACTGGACGAACTGTGCCGCGCAGAGGCCTGCGATCCGCTGCTGCGCAGCGCGCAGATCGCACTGCAGTCGGGCTGGATGGATGCCAGCCGGCTGGAGCGTGCCTACGAGGCGATGCGTTCACGGTGCTTTGCTGCCGCTGAGCTGGCCCAGCAGCGGCCCAGGCTGCGCTCGCTGGCCGAGGTGGTCCAGCCATTGGCCCCGTACTCGCCGCAGGCGGTGCAGGTCGAGGCCTGCCGCGCACCGGCAAGCGACACGCGCGCGTTGCTGTGCGGAGGTGACAGCCAGTTGCCCGAGCGGCTGCCGCCGCGTCACATGGCGCTGCAGATCAATGCAGCCCTGCAGGAGCTGATGTGCAAGTACCCGCAGTCCCTGCTGTTCGGTGAAGACGTGGCGCAGAAGGGCGGCGTCTACACCGTGACCCGCGGCCTGATGCGCCAGTTCGGACCGCGCCGGGTGTTCAACACCCTGCTGGATGAAACGATGATCCTCGGACTGGCCCAGGGCATGGCCAACATGCAGCTGCTGCCGATCGCCGAGATCCAGTACCTGGCCTATCTGCACAATGCGCTGGACCAGCTGCGGGGCGAGGCCTGTTCACTGCAGTTCTTTTCCAACGACCAGTTCCGCAACCCGATGCTGGTCCGGGTGCCGGGGCTGGGCTATCAGAAGGGCTTTGGCGGGCATTTCCACAACGACAACTCGATTACCGCGCTGCGTGATATCCCGGGGCTGGTGGTTGGGTGTCCGAGCCGCGGCGACGATGCGGTGGCAATGCTGCGCACGCTGGCTGCGCTGGCCCGGGTGGATGGTCGGGTATGTGTCCTGCTCGAGCCCATCGCGCTGTATATGACCAAGGATCTGCACAGCGCCGGCGATGGACAGTGGTTGTTCGATTACCCTGCGCCGGGGCACGCGCTGGTCCCGGGACAAGGCCGGGTGTACTTCCCCGAGGCATGCGATCTGGTGGTGTTCACCTTCGGCAACGGTGTGCCGATGGCCCTGCGCGTGGCGCGGCGCCTGCAGGAGGAGCACGGCCTGCAGGTGAGGGTGGTGGACCTGCGTTGGCTGGTGCCGCTGGATGTGGCCTTCATCGTCAGCCAGGCGGCCGATGCGCGACGGGTTCTGGTCGTGGATGAGGGGCGGCGCAGCGGAGGGGTGGGCGAGGGCGTGCTCAGCGCCCTGGTCGAGGCCGGCTTCGGACAGCTGCCGACAGCCCGTGTCAGCGGCGCGGACACCTATACCCCGCTGGCAGGTGCAGCAATCTTCGGGCTTCCAAGCGACAATGTCGTCATGAGCGCTGCCTTGGCGTTGGCGCGGGAATCTTGATGCATGTGTGGATTGGCTGGAGTATTGCTGCCGCAGGCGGCCGAGGGCGCCGAGGCGCTGCAGCAGGTGGCGCAGGCGATGGGCGATGCCCTGCATCACCGCGGCCCCGATGACGGGGGGACGTGGGTCGACGCGCGGGCCGGCATCGCGCTGGCCCACCGACGCTTGAGCATCCTGGACCTGTCACCGCTGGGTCACCAGCCAATGGACTCAAGCGACGGGCGCTATGCCATCGCCTATAACGGCGAGGTCTACAATTTCGCTGCGCTGCGCGCCGAACTGGAGCCACTGGGGCACGCCTTCCGCGGCCACTCCGACACCGAGGTGCTGCTGGCCGCGTTCCTGCAGTGGGGCGTGGAGGACACCCTCTCACGCTGCAACGGCATGTTCGTCCTCGCGCTGTGGGACCGTCAGGAGCAGTGTCTGTGGCTGGCCCGTGACCGGGTCGGCAAGAAACCGCTGTATTACGGCTGGGCCGGCGATGCGCTGGTGTTCGGCTCGGAACTGAAAGCGCTGTGGCAGCATCCGCGCTTCGACAATGACATCGACCGCGACGCGCTGACCCTGCTGCTGCGGCTGGATTACATTCCGGCACCGCACAGCATCCACGAGCGTTGCTTCAAGCTCATGCCGGGGCGGGTGCTGCGGCTGGATGCCGCCAGTGTGGCCGCCGGAGCCGGCAACCATCGCCCCGATCAGGCGCAGCGCCCCTTCTGGGATGCGCGCGCGCGCATGCAGGAGGCCCTGGCCAACCCGTTCCAGGGCAGCATCGAGCAGGCCGAGGCGCAGTTGGATGCGTTGCTGCGCGACGCGGTAGCGCTGCGCATGGTGGCCGATGTGCCGGTCGGTGTGTTCCTGTCCGGCGGCACCGACTCATCGTTGGTGGCCGCATTGATGCAGGCGCAGAGCAGCAGCCCGGTACACAGCTTCAGTATCGGCTTCAGCGGCTCGCATCACGACGAAGCGCCGCTTGCCAGCGAACTGGCCCAGCATCTGGGCTGCGACCATACCGAACTCTATGTCAGCGGGGCTGACGCACTGGCCGTGGTGCCGACGTTGCCGACGATGTTCGATGAACCTTTTGCCGATGCTTCCCAGGTACCGACCGCGCTGGTGGCGCGGCTGGCACGGCAGGGGGTGACCGTGGCGCTTTCCGGTGACGGCGGCGACGAGCTGTTCTTCGGCTACACGCGCTATCAGCGTGCGCTGCGCAACTGGCAGATGCTGGGCAAGGTTCCTGCGCCGCTGCGGCGCTGGATGAGCGGGCGGGCCGGGAGCCAGGGCGAGGCGTCGCGGACCGGCGGGTTGGCGGCTCTGTTGGCCGAGGCCGGCGCGCGTGGCATCGGTGATGTCTACCGCAACCGGATCTCGCGCTGGCGCGACCCCGTCGCGGCCGTGCCCGGCGCACGCCTGGCCAACAGCTTCTACGATCTGGCCGATCCGCTGCACGGGGCCGGCACGCCTGCCGACGCAATGATGCTGGCCGACTTTGTCAGCTACCTGCCCGACGATCTGCTGTGCAAGGTTGACCGTACCTCGATGGCGGTAAGTCTGGAAGCACGCGCCCCGCTGCTGGACTGGCGTGTGGCCGAGTTCGCCTGGTCACTGCCGATGGCGTTCAAACGCGAGCATGAGACCAGCAAGGTGCTGCTCAAGCGCGTGCTCGGCCGCTATGTGCCGCAGGGCATGGTGCACCGGCCCAAGCGTGGTTTCGGTGCGCCGGTCAGCGACTGGCTCAAGGGCGATCTGCGGCCGTGGGCCGAAGACCTGCTGCAGCCGGCGCGGCTGGAGCGCGAAGGCGTGCTCTCGGCCGCCGCGGTGCAGCCCCTGTGGCGGCAGTTCATCGGGGGCCAGCGCAAGTGGCATACCCATCTGTGGAATGTGCTGATGTTCCAAGCCTGGCACGCACATTGGCGGGACGTCCGTGCCACAGTGGCCGGTTGACCTTCACTGCCTGCCACGCGCTGGTCGCCTAGGCTGATCCCTTCCCCCTGAAAGGAGAAGGTGATGGCGCAGTACACCATTGCAGTGCTGGTAGGCAGCCTGCGCAAGGGATCCTGCAACCGCAGGCTGGCCCGCGCGCTGGAAAAGCTCGCCGAGGGCAGGGCACGCTTCGACTATGTGGAGATCGGCGACCTGCCGCTGTACAACCAGGACAACGACGGCGACTACCCGGCCGAGGGCCTGCGGCTCAAGCAGCAGATCCGTGACGCCGACGCGGTGCTGTTTGCCACCCCCGAGTACAACCGCTCGGTGCCCGGCGTGCTCAAGAACGCCATTGACCTGGGGTCGCGTCCCTACGGCGACAGCGCCTTCGCCGGCAAGCCGGCGGCGGTGGTCGGCGCCTCGATCGGCGCCATCGGCAGCGCGCTGGCCCAGCAGCATCTGCGCAACATCCTGGCGTACCTGGACATGCAGGTACTGAGTCAACCGGAAGTGTTCATTCACTTCAAGGATGGCCTGATCGACGAGGACGGGAGCGTCTCCAACGCGGACACGGCAAAGTTCCTGCAGAGCTTTGTCGAGCGCTTCCTGGCGCTGATCAAGGTTTACGGCCAGCGGGACTGACCCGGGCAGGGCAGGGCGCCATCTGCGATAATCAGCCGGTGGCGCCTGCCGCCCCATGGCGTGAGCCGGCTCTGTTCCGGCCTGCATGGGCCTGCCTTACCTGTCAGGTGGGCTGGGCAGGCCATCGCCCGCTCCATCGCCCCAACCAGGAAACAGCGCAGCATGCCCGCCCGTTCCGGCTTCCGTTCCGACCGTAAAGACCGTGGTGACCGTGATCGTTTTGATCGCGACGAGGCGCGCATCGACCAGCTGCGCGTGCCGCCGCATTCGGTGGAAGCCGAGCAGGCCGTGCTTGGCGGCCTGATGCTGGCACCGGAGGCGTTCGACCGGGTCAACGACCAGCTCAACGACGTCGACTTCTACCGCCGCGATCACCAGATGATCTACCGGGCGATCCGCGAGCTGTCCGAGCGCGACCGTCCATTTGATGCGGTGACCCTCGGCGAGTGGTTCGAGTCGCAGGGGAAGCTGGAGCTGGTCGGCGACGGCGCCTATCTGATCGAACTGGCCAGTACCACGCCGTCGGCGGCCAATATCGTGGCCTACGCCGAGATCGTGCGTGACAAGGCTGTGCTGCGCCAGTTGATCCAGGTGGGCACGGACATCGTCAATGACGGTTTCCAGCCCGAAGGCCGAGAGAGCAGCGAACTGTTGTCGCTGGCCGAAAAGAGCGTGTTCGCCATTGCCGAGCAGGGCGCGCGCGGCCGCACGGACTTCGTGGCGATGCCCGGCGCGCTGAAGGACGCCTTTGAGGAGCTGCGCAACCGCTTCGAGAACGGCGGCAACATCACGGGGCTGCCAACCGGCTACAGCGATTTCGACGCGATGACCGCCGGGCTGCAGCCGACCGACCTGATCATCCTTGCCGCGCGCCCGGCGATGGGCAAGACCACCTTCGCCCTGAACATCGCCGAGTACGCTGCAATCAAGTCGAAGAAGGGCGTAGCGGTGTTCTCGATGGAAATGTCCGCCTCGCAGCTGGCCATGCGTCTGATTTCCTCCAACGGTCGCATCAATGCCTCGCGGCTGCGTACAGGCCAGCTGGAGGACGAGGACTGGAGCCGGGTGACCAGTGCGATCCGGATGCTCAAGGAGACCAAGATCTTCATTGACGACACCCCCGGTGTTTCGCCGGAGGTGTTGCGCTCCAAGTGTCGCCGCCTCAAGCGTGAGCACGACCTTGGCCTGATTGTCATCGACTACCTGCAGCTGATGAGCGTGCCGGGCAACAGCGAGAACCGCGCAACCGAAATCTCGGAGATCTCGCGTTCGCTCAAGGGTCTGGCCAAGGAACTGAACGTGCCGGTGATCGCGCTCTCCCAGCTCAACCGCTCGCTGGAGACGCGTACCGACAAACGGCCGGTGATGGCCGACCTTCGCGAATCGGGCGCTATCGAGCAGGATGCGGACATGATCGTGTTCATCTACCGCGACGACTATTACAACAAGGAAAACTCGCCGGACAAGGGTCTGGCGGAGATCATCATCGGCAAGCACCGTGGTGGCCCGACCGGCTCGTGCAAGCTGAAGTTCTTTGGTGAGTACACCCGGTTTGACAACCTGTCGCACGACTCGGTGGGCTCGTTCGAGTAAGCGGCATCGAGGCCGGCGTGCGCACCCGGCAGGTGACGACCGTTGCCTGGCCTTGGGTAGGTGACGACCGTTGGTCGTCACGCCGTTGCTCCGGCCTTGGGTAGGTGACGACCGTTGGTCGTCACGCCGTCGCCCCGGCCTTGGTAGGTGACGACCGTTGGTCGTCACGCCGTTGCTCCGGCCTTGGTAGGTGACGACCGTTGGTCGTCACGCTGTCGCCCCGGCCTTGGTAGGTGACGACCGTTGGTCGTCACGCTGTCGCTCGTGATCAAGAGCGGGACGACCAACGGTCGTCACCTACCGGAGCCAGTTGGGCAGCGCTCCTGGCACCAACAAAAAACCCCGCCGAAGCGGGGCTTTCTGCTGCAGCGCCTCTGCGATCAGTTCGCCTTGTGGATCGCGCGCTTGCTCACGGCCATTGCCGCGTCATGCACCACCTCGGACAGCGACGGATGCGCATGGCAGATGCGGGCCAGGTCGTCGGCCGAGCCGCTGAACTCCATGGTCAGCACGCCTTCGTGCACCAGCTCGGAGACGTTGGCGCCGACCAGGTGCATGCCCAGGATGCGATCGGTTTCGGCGTGTGCCAGTACCTTCACAAAACCGGTCGGCTCGATCATCGCTACTGCACGACCGTTGGCGGCGAACGGGAAGCTGCCAGCCTTGTACGGAATGCCCTCGGCCTTGAGCTGCGCTTCGGTCTTGCCGACCCAGGCCAGTTCCGGCTCGGTGTAGATCACCCACGGAATGGTGTCGAAGTTGACGTGACCCGGCAGGCCAGCAATCAGTTCGGCCACGGCGATGCCTTCCTCGAAACCCTTGTGCGCCAGCATCGGGCCGCGCACGCAGTCACCCACCGCCCAGACACCGTTGACCCCGGTGTGGCAGTGCGCATCGACCTCGATCTGGCCGCGCTCGTTGATCTTGACGCCGGTGCCTTCGGCCAGCAGGCCCTTGGTCGCGGCGCGACGGCCCACGGCCACCAGCAGCTTGTCCACCACCAGCGACTTCTCGCCTTCGCTGTCGGTGTAGGTCAGGGCAACTTCCTTCTTCTTGCCCTTGCCGGTCACTTCGGCCTTGGAGACCTTGGCGCCGAGCTGGATGTCCAGCCCCTGCTTCCTGAACTCCTTCAGCGCGACCTTGGACACCTCGGCGTCAGCGGCGGCCAGGAACTCCGGCATGGCTTCCAGGATCGTCACTTCCGCGCCCAGGCGCTTCCACACGCTGCCCAGTTCCAGACCGATGACACCGGCGCCGATCACGGCCAGACGCTTGGGCACTTCGGTGAAGTCCAGGCCGCCGACGTTGTCGACGATGGTCTCGCCGTCGAACTTTGCAAACGGCAGTTCGATCGAATCCGAACCGGCGGCGATGATGACATTGGTGCCCTTGAGCTGGACCACGCTGCCGTCATGCTGGGTGACCTTGACCACGTTCTCTGGCTGCAGTTCGCCGAAACCGTAGTAGGCGGCAACCTTGTTGGCCTTGAACAGCATGCCGATGCCACCGGTGAACTGCTTGACGATCTTGTCCTTGCGGCCAACCATCGCTTCGACGTCGATGTTGGCATCCTTGAAGCTGATGCCATGGTCGCCAAAGATGTGGCCCATGTTCCAGTACTGGCGCGAGGAATCCAGCAGCGCCTTGGACGGGATGCAGCCCACGCGCAGGCAGGTGCCGCCCAGGGCCGGCTTGCCATCCTTGCCGAGGGCGGCATCGATGCAGGCGGTCTTCAGGCCCAGCTGGGCAGCGCGGATGGCGGCGTGGTAACCGGCCGGGCCGGCACCGATGACGACGACGTCGAATTGTTCAGCCATTGAAATAGTCCTTAATGCAATACCAGAACCCCTCCGCGCAGGCGCGGAGGGGCGGGAGGTCTGTTACAGGCCGAACAGCATGCGGCCCGGGTTTTCCAGCTGGTTCTTGATGTCCACCAGGAACTGCACCGAGTCCTTGCCGTCGATGATGCGGTGGTCGTAGGACAGCGCCAGATACATCATCGGCGCGATCACGACCTGGCCGTTCTGGGCGATCGGACGCTCCTTGATGGCATGCATGCCCAGGATGGCGCTCTGCGGCGGGTTGATGATCGGGGTCGACAGCAGCGAGCCGAAGGTACCGCCGTTGGTCACGGTGAAGGTGCCGCCCTGCAGTTCGTCCAGACCCAGCTTGCCGTCACGGGCCTTCTTGGCGTACTCGGCGATGGTCTTTTCGATATCGGCGAAGGACATGCGCTCGACGTTGCGCAGCACCGGGGTCACCAGACCCTTTTCGGTCGAGACCGCGATGGAGACGTCGGCGTAACCGTGGTAGATGATGTCGTCGCCGTCGATGGAGGCGTTGACCAGCGGGAAGCGCTGCAGCGCGTTGGCGGCGGCCTTGACGAAGAAGCTCATGAAGCCGAGCTTGATGCCGTGCGCCTTGACGAACTCATCCTGCAGTTCCTTGCGCGCGGCCGAGACCTTGGACAGGTCGACTTCGTTGAAGGTGGTCAGCATGGCGGTCGAGTTCTTCGACTCCATCAGACGCTCGGCGATGCGCTTGCGGATGCGGGTCATCGGCACGCGTTCTTCCGGACGTGCGCCACCGGCCTTGCCGGCGCCGCCGTTGCGGGCGAAGTTGACAATGTCTTCCTTGGTCACCGCACCACGGCGGCCGGTGCCATCAACGTCGGCCGGGTTCACGCCTTCGGTGATGGCGGTGAAGCGGGCGCCCGGGGGCAGCGCGTCGGCCGACGATTTGGCGGCCGGGGCCGGCGCAGCAGCGGCAGCCGGCGCAGCCGCCGCGGCCGGAGCCGCAGCGGCTTCCTTCTTCTCTTCAGCAGCCGGTGCCGGGGCGTCGGCCACGGCGCCTTCTTCGATGATCGCCACGACCTGGCTGGAGGTCACGGTGTCGCCTTCCTTGAACTTCAGTTCCTTCAGCACGCCATCGACCGGCGAGGGCACTTCCAGAACGACCTTGTCGGTTTCCAGGTCAAGCAGGTTTTCATCGCGCTTGACGGCGTCGCCGACCTTCTTGTGCCAGGTGGCGATGGTGCCGTCAGCGACGGATTCGGGCAGTACCGGGGCTTTGACTTCGGTGGCCATGCAGAAGCTTCCTGATTTGTCTTTCTTGAATAGGGGGGGGAGTTATTCAGCGACCACGTCGTTGAACGGATTGACCAGCGCATCGGCAACCAGCTGCTGCTGCTCGCGGATGTGGTCAGCCATGTGTCCAGCGGCCGGCGATGCCGAACGTGCGCGACCGGCGTAGTGCAGGTTCTGGCCATCGGCCAGGCAGAACTGCAGATGGTGGCGGATCTGGTACCAGGCCCCCTGGTTCTGCGGTTCTTCCTGCGTCCACACCACGTCGGTGGCCTTGCCATACTTCTTCAGTTCGGCGGCCAGCAGCGCACGCGGGAACGGATACAGCTGCTCCACACGGATGATCGCCACGTCGTCCTGGCCACGCTTGGTCTGCTCTTCAAGCAGGTCGTAGTAGACCTTGCCCGAGCACAGCACCACGCGCTTGACCTTGCCGGCATCTGCGTTGGCATCACCGATCAGGTGCTGGAACTCACCGTTGGCCAGCTCGTCCAGGGTCGAGACGGCCAGCTTGTGGCGCAGCAGCGACTTGGGCGACATCACCACCAGCGGCTTGCGGGTGGTCAGGTGCTGCTGGCGGCGCAGCATGTGGAACGCCTGTGCGGGGGTGGAGGGCACCACTACCAGCATGTTCTCCAGCGCGCACAGCTGCAGGAAGCGCTCCAGACGCGCCGAGCTGTGTTCCGGGCCCTGGCCTTCGTAGCCATGCGGCAGCAGCAGGGTCAGACCGGAGATGCGGCCCCACTTGGCTTCGCCGGCGGCGATGAACTGGTCGATCACCACCTGTGCGCCGTTGGCGAAGTCGCCGAACTGACCCTCCCAGATGCACAGGGTGTTGGGGTCGGTGGTGGAGAAGCCGTACTCATAGGCCATCACCGCTTCTTCGCTGAGCAGCGAATCGATGACGGTGGCCTTCTCCGGCGAATCCACCAGCTGCCGCAGCGGCATGTAGTAGTTGTCGGTCTTCTGGTCGTGCAGGATCGCGTGACGGTGGGTGAACGTACCGCGGCCCACGTCCTGGCCGACCAGACGCAGCGCGCTGCCCTCATCGAGCAGGGTGGCGTAGGCCAGATTCTCGGCAAAACCCCAGTCGCCCGGGATCTCGCCGGCAGCCATGCGACGGCGGTCGTCGTACACCTTGGCCACGCGGGAATGCAGTTGCACTTCCTCGGGGATGGTGTTGATCAGCCTGGCCAGTTCGACCAGCTTGTCCTTGGGCACCTGGGTGGAGACCGGGTCGGACAGCTTGCCTTCCAGCAGCTTGGGCCAGTTGACGAACAGCGGGCTGTCCGGCGGGGTCTTCTCGACCTGGGCCAGTTCGGTGGTCACTTCGCCACCGTCGAGCTTTTCGCGGTACGCATCGACCATCGCCCGGCCAGCGCCGGCCTCGATGACACCGGCTTTTTCCAGCTGCTCGGCGTACATCTCACGGGTGGTCTGGTGCTTGCGGATGACCTGGTACATCAGCGGCTGGGTGATCGCCGGCTCGTCGGCCTCATTGTGGCCCCAGCGGCGGTAGCACATCAGGTCGATGACCACATCCTTGGCGAACTGCTGGCGGAACTCGAAGGCCAGCCGGGCAGCGAACACCACCGCTTCCGGATCGTCGCCGTTCACGTGCAGCACCGGAGCGGCAATCATCTTGGCCACGTCGGTGGCATAGCGCGTGGACCGCGTATCCAGCGGGTTGGAGGTGGTGAAACCGACCTGGTTGTTGACCACGATGTGCACGGTGCCGCCAACGGCGAAGCCGCGGGCCTGCGACATCTGGAACAGCTCCATCACCACGCCCTGGCCGGAGAAGGCCGCATCGCCGTGGATCAGAATCGGCATCACCTGCTTGCGCGCGGTGTCCTTGCGGCGCTCCTGGCGCGAACGCACGGAGCCGGCCACCACCGGGTCGGCGATTTCCAGGTGCGAGGGGTTGAAGGCCAGTGCCAGGTGCACCGGGCCGCCCTCGGTGGCTACGTCCGCCGAGAAGCCCATGTGATACTTCACGTCGCCGGCCGAGGCGTGCTCGTCGTGCTCGAACTTGCCTTCGAACTCGTCAAACAGCTTGCGCGGGTTCTTGCCCAGCGTGTTGACCAGCACGTTCAGACGGCCACGGTGGGCCATGCCGATCACCACGTCCTTGACGCCGTCCTTGCCGGCATCGCGGATGATGGTGTCCATCATCGGGATCAGCGAATCGCCGCCTTCCAGCGAGAAGCGCTTCTGGCCCACATACTTGGTATGCAGATAACGCTCCAGGCCTTCAGCGGCGGTCAGGCGCTCCAGGGTGCGGCGCTGGGTGGCCGCGTCCAGCTGGTAGTTGCCGCCGGCCGCTTCCAGACGCTTGTAGATCCACTGGCGCTGCTCGACCTCGGAGATGTGCATGAACTCCGCACCGATCGAACCGGTGTAGGTCGACTTCAGACGCGCCAGCAGGTCGCGCAGCTTCATGCGTGGCTGACCGCCCACGCCTCCGGTGCTGAACTCATCGTTCAGGTCACCCTCGGAGAGGCTGTGGAACGGCAGGCCCAGGTCCGGCGTTTCGACCGGCGGGGCCAGGCCCAGCGGGTCCAGGCGGGCGGCCAGGTGGCCGCGCGAGCGGTAGGCGGTGATCAAGCGACCGACATTGCGCTCGCGCTCGTCGCCCGCACCGTCGCCGGTGCCGGCCTTGAGCGCGCCCTTGGCGGCGTCGGCGATGTGCGCGATGACGGCCGAGTGCGGGATGTCGCCTGCTTCACGGCCCTTGAAGCCGTCGAAGTAGGTCTTCCATTTGGAATCGACACTGTCCGGAGAAACGAGGTACTGCTCGTACAGATCCTCGACGTAGGAGGCGTTGCCGCCGGCGAGTTGCGATGATTGCGCAAACTGCTTCAGTAGATTGTCCACGATGGAGAGTGTTATTCGCTTGTGGGGGTAGGTCTTCATGAAGGCCGCGCGACGTGAAGGATCGGGCCGCAGCGGGCGTGTTAAACACCTGAATTGTACCCCTAACCGGCGGCGAAGGGGCGCCGGGACGGGCATTGGGCGGCACCCGGGACCGGTTGTGGACAGGTTCGGCCGACCGGCGTGTTTACAGGCCGAGGGCACGCAGTTCGCTGCAATCGCGCGAACGGTCCCAGACGCGCTGCAATCCTGCGGTGAACGCCTGCGAACGTGGAGGCAGCGCGATGCCGGCGTTTCCGTCCAGGCGCTCGTGATGCATACGAAAGTAGTAGTCGCCGTTGTCATTGACAAAGCAGGCACTGGTCAGCGCACGGTCGGCCGGGTCGGCCACTTCACGCATGCGCACCACGCTGGGCAACCGCTGCATCAGGCCCAGCAATGGGCTGCCGGCCCGTGCGATGGCGGCCGCATCGTGCACCAGGACGCGCAGCAGGGTGTGCTGGCGCTGCGTGCAGAAGCGCCGCAGCGCCTGCTGCACCGGCGCGTGCTGCAGCAGGGCAGGGTCGAGCAGGGGGCTGTGCAGCCACAGCTGGCGGCGTGCACGATGGGCCACCGCCACGGTGATGGCCTGCGCGGCGGCCAAGCCGTTCACCGCAACGGGGCCCTGCAGGTCCAGGGCCATCTGCTGGTGAGCGATGTCCGCCTCGATGAATTCCGGACCTTCGGGCAGGAAGCCCTGGCGGGCGTAGAAGTCGCGCGCTGGCAGCTGTGCATGCAGCACCACCTGTGCGAGCCCGGCCGCGCGGGCGGCGCCGACCAGCGCCTCCAGCACTGCCTGGCCGACCTGCTGGTTGCGGGCCTCGGCCAGCACGGCCATGCGGCCGATGCGGCCTTCGGGTGTCAGCCGCCCGGTGCCGACCGGCCGACCCTGCTCACCCCACGCCAGCACGTGCGTGCAGGCCGGGTCGAGCGCATCGTGTTCCAGCTCGACCGGCACGCCCTGCTCGAGCACGAACACCGCGTCACGTACCGCGTGGATGGCGGCGTGCCACTGCGCGTAGGCGGCAGGCTCGACCCGGAGCGTCGGCATGCTCAGCCGCGGGCCTTGCCGACCGGCACCACCGGCGCAGCGGGCACCGCCCCGTCGCCCGCGTCCTGGTCCTCGTCCTCGTCGCGCTCGTCGTGCTCGAAGCTGACCACGACCTCGACGCCTTCCTCGTGCACGGTCACCTCATGGACGCCGTCGTCGAACGCATCGTCGATCTGCTGGACCTGATCCACGGCGGCGACCACCTCGACAGGGTCCTGCTCGTCCTCCGGCTCCTCGTAGTCCGGGTCGATCACCTGGTAGTAGCCCTGCTGCATGAGGGCGTGCAGGCCCTGCTGGCCCTTGGCCGAGAGCCCGCGCCAGGCGGCGGCATCAAGCCGCTCATGCGCGGCCAGGCGCTGGGCGTCCTTGACCGGCATGGCGATATCCAGGCCGCTGCAGTACAGGCGGGCACCGCGCGTGGCGCGGCGCCAGGCCAGACGGGCCCACGGATGCCGTTCGAGCAGCATGCCCTCGGCCAGGGCCGTGGTGATCTCTTCGGGCGAGGGCGCCGGGCCGCTGGGCATCACTTCACCGGCGGCACGGTAGGTGGTGATGAAGCGGCCGAACCAGTCACCCAGCCGGTCCGGGTCGTTCATGCGGATGGCGTTGAGCGCGGTGACCACACGGTTCATCGCCAGGGTGTCGATCTCATTGGGATCGGCCGGCAGCTTCAGGTCGGGGTCCTGATAACGGATGTTCTCGTCGGCGTCGACGATCAAAGCGTCCAGATAATCGCTGATCAGTTCGGCCGAGGAGGGCGCGCGCATGCCGAAGGAAAAGGTCAGGCAGGGATCTTCGGCCACGCCGTTGTGCGGCACGTTCGGTGGCAGGTACAGCATGTCACCCGGTGCCAGCACCCAGTCGTGGGTGGCCTTGAAGCGCTGCAGCAGCTTCAGTTCCACGTCGGGACGGAAGTCCAGCGGCGGGCGCTTGCCACGCACGGCTTCGCTGGCGTCGATCTGCCAGCGGCGGTGGCCATGGGCCTGCAGCAGGAATACATCGTACTGGTCGACATGGGCGCCGACCGAGCCGCCGGTGGCGGCGAAGCTGATCATCACATCGTCCATCCGCCAGCGCGGCAGGAAGTCGAAGTGACCGATCATTGCGCGTACGTCGGGGTCCCACTTGTCCACGTCCTGGACGAGCAGGGTCCAGTCATGGTCGGGCAGGCCGGGGAAGTCGCTTTCCTGGAACGGGCCGCTGCGCACGCTCCAGCCATCGGTGGCGCGGTCGTGGCGGATCAGGCGGGCGAGCACGCCGTTCTCGCATGCCAGTCCGGCCAGGTCGTCCGGCATCACCGGGGTCTGGAAGTCGGCGAAGGCATTGCGGATCAGCAGCGGACGCTTCTGCCAGTAGTCGCGCAGGAAGGCGGCCGGGGACATGCCGAGCGGTTTGCCGGGGCGGGCATGGACTTCGAGCGGAAAGGCAACGGGCTTGCGGGCGGCCATGGGGAATCCTTGCAGCGGGAATCTGGACAGATGGCGGTATTGTCCGCCGTTCGGCGCGGAATCGCACGTGGTGTGGTCTGCGGCCAACGGCAGGGCCCCTCGTGGCTGGTGCAACGCGGGGCTGTGCGGAGGTCGGGCGGGTTGGGTCTGCGGGGGACGCCGCAAGTACCCCACCGGGGACCGGCCCAGCCGCATAGCGGCTGTGCGTTCGGGCGCTTGCGAAGCTGTGCTTCGCAAGCAAAGCGCCCTCACCCATGTAGGCTTGTGTCCGCCCATCCAGGGCTCCCACACCCCCGCACTGGCGGCCAACGGCAGAGCCCCTCGTGGCAGGTGCACTGAGATCATGCGAAGGTCGGGCGGGTTGGGTCTGCGGGGGACGCCGCAAGTACGTCCATGTAGGCTTGTGTCCGCCCATCCAGGGCTCCCACACCCCCGCAGACCCAACCCGCCCGACCTGGGACAGTTTTCGTGCGCGCCAGCCACGGAAAAAGAAAAAAGTAGAGCGGGGCTCTGCCCCGCTCCCAAGCAAAAGCCGAAAACCCAAAGCCAAAACCCAAAGCCAAAAGCCAAAAGCCAAAAGCCAAAAGCTGTTAGATCCGTCCGTCCACCGGGACGTGTCGGGGGCGGGGCGGTGTGGGTTTGCGGGGGTGTCGAGCGCCAGGGATGGCGCGAAACAAGGCACGCAGGACGCAGTTTTTGCCGTCCCCCGCAGGCCCACACCGCCCCGCCAAGCGCAGGACAGCGCAGAGCCGATGCTCTACGCTGTTGCTGTTGCTGTTGCTGTTGCCCTTGCTGTTGGCTTGAAGCCCGCCGCAGGCGCGGGGGGCCGGGGCAGAGCCCCGGCCGTCAACCTCAGATCTGCCTGGCCAGGCGTTCGGCCAGTCCGGTGTAGCTGCCCGGGGTCATCTCTCGCAGCGACTGCTTCGCCTCGTCCGGCAGGTCCAGACCTTCAACGAACGCGTGCATCGACTCGGCGGTGATGCCCTGGCCGCGAGTCAGCGCCTTGAGCTGCTCGTAAGGGTTGGGCAGGCCGTGGCGACGCATCACCGTCTGCACTGCTTCGGCGAGCACTTCCCAGGCCGCATCCAGATCGGCATCCAGACGCTGCGGGTTGACCTCCAGTTTGCCGATGCCCTTGGCCAGCGAATCCAGCGCCACCTGGGTGTGGCCAAACGCGGTGCCCAGCGCGCGCAGCACGGTGGAGTCGGTCAGGTCGCGCTGCCAGCGGCTGATCGGCAGCTTGGCGCTGAAATGCTCGAACAGCGCATTGGCGATGCCGAAGTTGCCTTCGGCATTTTCAAAGTCGATCGGGTTGACCTTGTGCGGCATCGTCGACGAGCCGACTTCGCCTTCCTTGAGCTTCTGCTTGAAGTAGCCCAGCGAGATGTAGCCCCACACGTCGCGTGCCAGGTCGATCAGGATGGTGTTGGCGCGGCGTGCCGCATCGCCGATCTCGGCCACGTTGTCATGCGGCTCGATCTGCGTGGTGTACGGATTGAACACCAGCCCCAGGCTGGTGACGAAGCGTTCGGCGAATGCCGGCCAGTCCACATCCGGGTAGCTGGCCACGTGCGCGTTGTAGTTGCCCACTGCACCGTTGATCTTGCCGGTCAGTTCCACTGCGGCGATCTGCCGGCGCTGGCGCTCCAGCCGTGCCACCACGTTGGCCAGTTCCTTGCCCAGCGTGGTCGGCGAGGCGGTCTGGCCGTGGGTACGCGACAGCATCGGCTGGGCGGCCTGGGCATGGGCCAGAGCACGCAGGCTGGCGACGATGCCGTCCAGGCTGGGCAGCAGCACCTCGCGGCGGCCCTGCTCGAGCATCACACCGTAGCTGAGGTTGTTGATGTCCTCGCTGGTGCAGGCGAAATGCACGAACTCCAGTGCCGGTGCCAGCTCGGCATCATCCTTGAGCTGCTCCTTGATGAAGTACTCCACCGCCTTGACATCATGGTTGGTGGTGCGCTCGATCTCCTTGACCCGCGCGGCCTGTGCCGGGCTGAAGCCGTCGGCCAGCGCCCGCAGGCGCTGGGTGGCGCCGGCGGAAAACGCGGCCAGCTCGACAATGCCCGGCTCGGCGGCCAATGCCAGCAGCCATTCCACCTCGACCTTGATGCGGGCCTTGATCAGGCCGAACTCGGAAAAGATCGGTCGCAGGGCATCAACCTTGCTGGCATAACGGCCATCGAGCGGGGACAGGGCAAGCAGCGCGTATTCGGACATGTCGGCAGGGGCAGGCAGAAGCGGCGGGGACAACATTCTAACGCCGCGCAAGCGCAATCGCGCTTACGCCCCACGATTTGCTCTGCAAACTGCGGGTCTCGGCTCATGACCCTCCAGGCCCCCGCGCCTGTCTGAGCGCCCCCTTACCAAGGGGGGCTCTGCTTCGTCCAACAATGCTCATGCCGGATGGGCGAGCGTGACGACCAACGGTCGTCACCTGCCAGAAGCAAGAGCTGGGGCAGGGGCAGGGGCAGGGGCAGAGATGCTGGCCGTCCATGGGGAAGTGTCGAAGGCGGGGCGGGGCGGGGTTGTGGGGACGTCGAGCGCCTGGATGGCGCTCGCCGAGGCACGCAGGAGCAGCTCTTGCCGATCCCCACAACCGCGCACCGCCCCGCCCACCGCAAACCGATGCGCAGCCGACGCTTCGGCAGTTGCTGTGGCTGTGGCTTGCAGCCCGCCGCAGGCGCGGGTGCCGGGCAGCGCCCGGCAATAACGAGTATCGTGAGGGTCTGCCGCCAGCCCGGGAAGCGACACCCTGCCAGCCGCCGCTTCCCTTCCCAAACACGAAGTAGTGCGGAGTCGATGCAATGAGCAAAGCAGCAAGTGAAGGCGTCCGGATCGAACATGACAGCATGGGGGAACTGCAGGTGCCTGCCGGTGCCCTGTGGGGCGCACAGACCCAGCGTGCCGTTGAGAACTTCCCGGTCTCGGGCCAGCGCATGCCGCGCGGTTTCATCCGCGCTCTCGGTCTGGTCAAGGGCGCCGCCGCCGGCGTGAACGCCGAACTCGGCCACCTGCCCGGCAACATCGCCAAGGCCGTGCAGCGTGCTGCCGCCGAGGTCGCGCAGGGGCACTGGGACGATCAGTTCCCCATCGATGTCTACCAGACCGGCTCGGGCACGTCCTCGAACATGAATGCCAACGAGGTCATTGCCACGCTGGCAAACCGTGCTGGAAAAGCGGGGAAAACGCCAGTTCACCCCAACGATCATGTCAATCAGGGGCAAAGCTCCAACGATGTGATTCCCACGGCGCTGCGCGTGTCGGCCGCGCTCGCCGCGCATGAGCAGCTGCTGCCGGCACTGAAACACCTGCGCAAGGTCATCGACCGCAAGGGCCGCAGCCTGCGCAAGGTGGTCAAGACCGGCCGCACCCATCTGATGGACGCCATGCCGCTGACCTTCGAGCAGGAGTTCGGTGCCTGGTCGGCACAGCTGGCCTCGGCCCAGCAGCGCATCGAGGACAGCCTCAGGCGCCTGCAGCGCCTGCCACTGGGCGGCACCGCCATCGGCACCGGCATCAATGCCGACCCGCGCTTTGGCACGCGCGTGGCCAGATCGCTGAAGGCGCAGACCGGCGTGCGTTTTGAAAGTGCGGCCAACAAGTTCGAGGGGCTTGCCGCGCAGGACGATGCGGTGGAGATGTCCGGTCAGCTCAACGCGCTGGCCGTGGCATTGATCAAGATCGCCAATGATCTGCGCTGGATGAACGCCGGTCCGTTGGCCGGGCTCGGTGAAATCGAGCTTCCCGCGCTGCAGCCGGGAAGCTCGATCATGCCCGGCAAGGTCAATCCGGTGATCCCCGAGGCCACGGTGATGGCCTGTGCGCAGGTCATCGGCCACCACACCGCCATCACCGTTGCGGGCCAGACCGGCAACTTCCAGCTCAATGTGACCCTGCCGTTGATTGCCGTTAACCTGCTTGATGGCATCGGCCTGCTGGCCAATGTCTCGCGGTTGCTGGCCGACAGCGCCATCGCCGGCCTGAAGGTGCGCCACGACCGGGTGGCCGAAGCGCTGGCGCGCAATCCGATCCTGGTCACCGCGCTGAATCCGATCATCGGTTACGAGAAAGCGGCTGCCATCGCCAAGCGGGCCTACAAGGAGCAGCGCGCGGTGATCGAGGTAGCGATCGAGGACAGTGGCCTGAGCGAGGCCGAACTGCGCCGGCTGCTCGATCCGAAGGCGCTGACTGCCGGTGGCATTCAAGCCGGTGGCGGCGGTGCGGGCGGCTGACGCAGCGCTGCGACGCACCCCGTAGAGCGGGGCTCTGCCCCGCTGAAAGCGTGCCGCCGCCGCGTACATCCCGGCCCTGGACGCGCGTAAAAAAGAAGGCCCGCGGTCATCCGACCGCGGGCCTCCAGCGCTTGCAGGGCGAGGACACCCTGCTCACACCAACGCTTTACAACGTCATCGGCTTACCAGCCGAAGCCTGCGCCGAAACCGGCCGAGGCTTCGCTGCCGCTGAACGAACCACCCAGGGTAATGGTGGCGCGATCGCTCAGAGCACGCTGGTAGCCCACCGACAGCGCGGACTTGCCGTTCTGGAAGCCGACACCGGCACCTACGCGGTTGGTGGTGTGCACACCGGCGGCGCTGACCGCCATGTTGACCATGGCCGCGTTCATCGCACCCATGCGGTCCATGCGCTTGTCCACGGCCTGGAAGCGGCCGTTGGCCCAGTCACGCTCGGCGGCAAAACGGTCTTCCATCTGGCCCAGGTTCACCGCATCGGTCGGACGGGTGCCGCGGCCCACGTTGCTGACCACGCGCTCGTTGCCTTCCGAACCCACCGAGTACTCGTTGTCACGGTCTGCCGTGGAGCCCTTGCCGATGGCCACCGAATTGTCACCGGTCGCCGAAGCGCCGTCACCGATGGCCACCGAGCCGGCGCCGCCAGCGTCAGCGCCGTTGCCGATGCCGACCGCGCCGGTGCCGTCGGCTGCAGCGCCGTCGCCGATGGCGGTCGAACCGTCACCGACACCACGCCAGTCACCGCCGGTGCCCGGCAGGCCGCCACCCGGGCCGCCGATGCTGCCATCGGCGATGCCCTGCTCGATGGTGCCGACGCGGCCGTCCATCTGGTTCCACTTGGCTTCCCAGTCAGCGTTCATCTGCCACAGCTGACCACCGTTGACCGCTTCGCGGCTGCCAGCGGCAATCAGGCCGTTGCCCAGGTTGGCAATGACGGTGCCGTTGGTGCCGCCCAGGGTGGCACGGTCCAGCGACAGGTCGTCGTACACCAGTGCACCCAGGGCGCGGCCGGTGTTCGGATCAACCAGACCCGAGGCCTTGAGCTGGGCGATGGTGGCCACATCGGTGTCGGCCACGCCGTTGGCCACGCCGCCCAGGCGACGCGCACCGGCGGTGCCGCTCATGTTGACCACATCGCCGCCGACGTTGGCGCCGATGGCAACGCTGCCGGTGGCTGCGTCGTAGGTGACCATGCCGGCCGAACCGCTGCTCAGATCGTTGAACTGCTGGGTCAGGTTGCTGATGTCGCCTTCATTGACGGTCACGCGGCCATCGAGGTTGGCGATGCTGGTTTCATTGGCGCTCACGCGCTCATTGGTGGCGTTGAGCTGCGAGCCGTTGACAGCCTCGTCGCTGGTGGCCGAGACGTCACCGTCAGCCACGCCGGCGATGGTGCGGTTGCCGGCGGTTCCGGCCACATTGACCACGCTGCCCGCCTGGCCGGCGGCCACGTTGACGCTGCCTGCCACCGCATCATAGGTGACGATGCCGGCGGTGCCATTGCTCAGGTCGTTGAACTGCTGGGTCAGGTTGCTGATGTTGCCTTCGTTGACGGTCATGCGGCCGTCCAGGTTGGTCAGCGAGCCGTCGACTGCAGTGAACGCATCACCGGCGTTGTCATAGCTGGTGCCGCCGATGCTGTAGCTCGGCGCGGTGATGCTGCCGTCCGGGTTGACGGCAGCGCCGCCGCCCAGGCCGGCCACCACATCCTTGACCTGGCCGATGTTGGCCGCGTCGTTGTCGGCAGCGCCACGGGCCACGCCGGTCAGGGTACGGTCCACCGCGGTGCCGCTGGCGTCGATGCCGGCGAAGTTGACCGAGGTGCCGCCCTTGTCGCCGCCCACGGTGATTTCACCGGTGGTGGCGTCCTGCTGGACCAGACCGATGCTGCCGTTGCCGATCTGGTTCTGCAGGTCGGTGATGTTGGTTTCGGCGGTCGTCACACGGCCATCGAGGTTGGTGACCGAGGTGTTCAGGTTGGTCACATCGCCCTGCAGGTTGGTGATATCGGTCGTGTTGGCGGCCACGGCCTCGTTGGTGGCAAACAGCTGCGAGCCGTTGACGGCCTCGTCGCTGTCGGCGGCCAGGGTACCGTCGGCCACGCCACTCAGGGTGCGGTTGACGGCAGCGCCGCTGGCATCGACGCCGGCGAAGCTGACTTCGGTGCCTTCCTTGTCGCCGGCCACGGTGATGAGCTTGCTGGTGGCGTCCTGCTGGACCAGGCCGATGCTGCCGTTGCCGATCTGGTTCTGCAGGTTGGTGATGTTGCCTTCATTGACGGTCACGCGGCCGTCCAGGTTGGTGATGTCGGTCGTGTTGGCGGCCACGGCCTCGTTGGTGGCAAACAGCTGCGCGCCGTTGACGGCCTCGTCGCTGTTGGCGGCCAGGGTACCGTCGGCCACGCCGCTCAGGGTGCGGTTGACGGCAGCGCCGCTGGCATCGACGCCGGCGAAGCTGACTTCGGTGCCTTCCTTGTCCCCGGCCACAGTGATTTCACCGGTGCTCGCGTCCTGCTTCACCAGACCGATGCTGCCGTTGGCGATGTTGGTCTGCAGGTTGGTGATATCACCCTGCACGGTGGTCACGCGGCCATCCAGGTTGGTCAGGGCTGCGCCCACGGTGCGTACGGTGGTGCCACCGACGGTGAAGGTCGGGGCGCTGACCGCGCCGGTGGTAGCGTCCACGGTCTGGCCGCCGCCGATGCCGTCGAGAGTGGACTGCAGCTGGCTGACATTGACCGCGTCGGTACGCGCCGCGCCGGCACGCACGCCGGTCAGGATACGCGAGTCGCTGTTGGCATCGCGCAGGCTGACGCTGCCGCCGACGCTGCTGGCTGCCACAGTGATGTTGTTGGTGGTGGCGTCCTGCTGGACCAGGCCGGTGGTGCCGTTCTGCAGGTTGGTGATGGCGGTGGTGTTGCCGGCCACGTTGGTGGTCAGGGTGCTGATGTTGCCTTCAGCGGTGGTCAGCCGGCCATTGGTGGCAAACAGCTGCGAGCCGTTGACGGCTTCCTTGCTGGTGGCCGACAGGGCGCCATCGGCCATGTTGACGATCTTGCGCTGCAGGGTGCTGTTGCCGACGGAAACGGTGTTATCCACGTCAGCGACGGAGTTGGCACCAATGGCCACCGAGTCGGTGGCGCTTGCATTGCCACCATAGCCAATCACGGTAGCCCGAAGACCCGACGCCGAGGTGTCGGCACCAACCGACGTTGTTGCAGAGGAAGTCGCCTTGGCATTGTAGCCAAGCGCAGTTGCGATTGAACTGGTGGCTTTGGAGTTCACACCCACCGCAGTTGAGTAGCCGTTGCCTGCGCTGCCAGCCTCTGCGCTTCCGCCGATGGCGATCGTGTAATTTCCCGACGCGACAGCGGGTGTGTCAACGGTGGGGATTCCAAAGCCGCCGTAGCTGATGTAGCGCTGGTTCTGAACGTCGGTGGCCATCGTGCCAATGCCACCGGCCATGGGCGACATCGTCGAAGCGGAGGTCTCACAGCGCAGCCCATCAGCAGAAATGGTTTCGTTCACACCGCACTGCAGCGGGGCGTCGGCGGCCAGCGCGGCGCCGGCCGGCATGGCAAGGGCGATGGTCATCGCCGCAGCCAGGCGGGTGCGGCTCTTCTTGCCGCGGGCAGCGGCCAGTTCATGGGCCACGGCCCAGGTGCCGGTGGAGATATTGAAAATGAGTTTGTAGACAGCGTTCATGGTTACGTTTCCCTGTTGGTGTGATGTGCAAACGGGCCGGTTGTGTCCGGACGTGACCATGCTGATTGCGGCGATCAATACGAAATATCGGACATGGCTTAATCGATAGGCGAGGCATCCTGTGCGACACGGGTTTTCAGCTGCGGTTTGGCATGGTGTAAACCCAGCCAGCCGCCTGCACGCACGCTGAAACGAACAACGCCGCCCTTGTGGGGCGGCGTTTGGCAGCAGCGATAGGGGCAGATCAGCGCCGGTCAGCGACGATGTTGTTGAAGGTCGCTGTGTAATCCTTGAACTCGGGAATGGCCTGCACCAGGTCGGCCGGGATCGGGCTCATGCCGTCAGGCACGGCAATCTTCACCGGCTTCATGTCCGGATCGGCCGGCGCGTCGGCCAGCGTGTTCTGGCGCAGCACCTGCAGGTGGCCAAACATCTGTTGCAGCATCTGCTGCTGCTCCGGATGCAGCGGAATCAGCACTTCGTCGATCTTCATCTCGCCGCTGGGCAGGATGATGATGTTGGGCGCAGGCTGCCGACGCACGGTGACCAGCTCGTTGCTGACACTGATCTTGGGCTTGCCGCGCTCGGCGCGGTGCTCGCGGTACGTCTGATCGCAGCCGGCAAGGCCCAGGCAGAGCAGGGCGGCCAGCAGCAGGAACAGCTTCTTCATGGCAGTTCTGTACGGTGGGGAAACACCGCATTGTAAGCCGGGCCGCCCGCCGGGGCAGGGTGTGCGCTTTTGTCGCAGGGGCCGCGACCGCGTGCCGGTCAGCGACCGGCACGCGGCGAAGATCACGCGCCGCAACTGTCGATGTCGCTCTGGTCCATCGTGGCGTAAGGCGCGAAGGCTGGCAGCGTGGCGGCCAGTGCCTGCTGGCTGGCCATCAAGGCAGGCATGCGCTCGCACAGTTTGTTGGCTTCAGCCTTGAGCTTGTCGGCCTCGGCATTGACCCGCGCCTCGACGTCCGCCGTGTTGCCATTGAAGATCCCTCGGATGGCCTCACCCGCCGCCCGCGTGCCCAGGTTCGCACCTGCCACGCCGATCTCCATGCCGGCCTCGGCGACCGCCTGGATCTGCTGCCGGTAGGCCAGCAGCTGCGCGCGTTGCTCGGCGGTGGTGGCCACGTCCCTGCCGCTGATCAGCAGATGGCCGTCAGGGGTGATTTCCGCCTTTGGCTGGCCGCTCGCATTCAAGGCGAGGTTGCCGTCCAGCAGCGCTTTGCGCGCCTGGTCGGTGGCGGCCCGCACCGTCTTGCCGAGCGTGGTGTCCGGATTGGCATCGGCGGCCGGCGCGTCGGTATCGCGTCCGCCGCAGGCGGCCAGGGGAAGCGCCAGCAGCAGGGCCGGCAGCAGCATGCGCAGTTTCATCGTGCAGTTCCTTCATGCGTGAGGAAAGAAGACCGGGCGCGTGGCCCGGTGATGTCAGCGTTTGGGCAGGCTGACGGTGCCGGTCACGGCCTTGTGGCGGACGTCGCCGCTGCCGCTGCGGGCCACAGTGAGGTTGCCGCCTACGCCGTCGACGGTGATGTCGCCCGAGCCGTGGGCACGCACGTTGACGTTGCCGCTCACCGCCCGCAGCTTGACATCGCCCGAACCGACCACGCCGATCTCGGCGTTGCCGCGAACCGTACGCGCATCCAGCTCGCCTGAGCCCATCACATCCAGCTTGAGCGAGCCGCCGATGTCGGACAGCGTCACATCGCCCGACCCGATTGTGCCGATCTCCACGTTGCGGACGATGTTGCGGATCTGCGCATCACCCGAGCCCAGCGCCAGCAGCTGCACGCTCTCACCGCCGTCGATCTCCAGATCGCCCGAGCCGACCGTGGCGTGCAGCGTGCCACGCGTGCCGCTGGCCACCACATCGCCAGAACCGATGTCGATGCTCATCGAGGCAGCACCGCTGACCCGGGCATCGCCGGAGCCCACTTTCAGCTGCACCGGCACGTTGGCCGGGATGCTGCCGCTGACATCCAGCCACGCATAGTGCTGGCCAAGGTTGATGCCCGGCTGGGTGTCGCGGCGCAGGGTGACGATCAGCTTGTCGCCCTGGCGGCGCTGGGTGAGGCTGAGCTGGGCAAGCAGGGCCTCGCTGGAGGCGCAGGCGCGGCCGCCGAGTCGTGCTGCACTGCCGTCGGCGCGCACGTCCAAATCGTGCTGGTTGACTTCCAGCACCACCGCGCGGGCGTCGCCGACCTGCAGTGGCAGGTCCAGTGTCCTGGTAAACCGGCAGGGTGCATCGTTGGCCAGCGCGGACAGCGGCAACAGCAGCAGGGCAGAACAGAGGATCAGTGAACGCATGGTGGTCTCTCCTTGAGTCAGATTTCGCCGGCGCGGCGGCGCAGTGCGATGGCCAGGACAATCATCACCGCGCCGGCCAGCACGCCAAACCACAGTTCCGGCGTTGCCAGCGTGGCAAGGCGGGTCGAGGGGCCCAGCAGTTCGGCGATGCTGGAAGTCTGCTGGCCAAGCTGCATCAGGTTCTCCCGGTACAGCGCGTCGATGCCCGGCACAGTGCCCAGCAGGGCGCGGCCCACCACATGCTTCCAGAACCAGCCGGCGCTGCCGCCGAACAGACTCAGAACCTTGGTGGTGCTGAGCACCGCACCGGCAAACACCGGCAGCAGCACCGCCCACAGGAACGGCTTGTTGCGCGCCCAGGCCGAGCACAGCATCAGCCAGCCGACGGTAGGCAGCGACCACAGTGCATACACCGGAATCCAGGACAGGTAACCGGCGACCACTTTCAGCGGGCTCGACGGGCCCCATACCGTGGCCATCGGGTCGGCGCCGTGGAACATCGCCACCAGGCCCAGCAGCAGCAGGCAGGCCAGCAGGGTCAGCAGGGCAGCGGCGGTAGCGATCACCGGGGCCAGCAGGGTAGCGCTCAGTACCTTGGACAGCACGGTCTGGGTGTCCGACAGCGGCAGCGACTTCCAGAACAGGATGCTGCGGTCGCGACGATCATCGTACAGCGCGCCCAGGCAGTAGAAGAACACCACGAAGGCCAGCACCACGAACGGCCAGGAGGAGGTGATGATGGCCACCCCGTCGATGCCGTTGGCCAGGTCGGCGCGACCAGCGGCATCCAGGTTGCCGACCAGCAGGTTCAGGTCCAGCCCGTTGACGCTGATCTTCTCGTTGGCCACGTGCAGGTTGCCGCTCTCGGCGGCACGACGCAGGGCGAACAGGCTCAGCACCAGACCGATGCCGGTCATCAGCAGCGAGACCAGCCCGGCGATGACCGGGGCGAGGAAGAAACCGCCGCGGTTTTCCCAGTATTCGCGCTTGATCAGCCAGCGCAGGGTGCCCAGCGGGCTGACCGGATGAGTGAGGGCGTTCATGCGTAGGTTCCCTTCATGATGGCGACAAACAGGTCGGCAAGGCCCGGGCTGCGGGTCTCACCCAGGGCGGCCAGCTGCTCTGGCGCGGCGTTGTCATACAGCAGCACGCTCTTGCCGAACGGCAGCGCGCGTTCGTCGATCGGCCGCAGGGCACGGGCGTTGTCCAGCTGGTCGGCGTTGACCAGCACCTCGGTGTAGCGCTGGCCCAGGTTCTCCATGTCGGCGGTGAGTACCACCTTGCCGTCACGGATGAACATCACATCGGTGAGGATGTGCTCGACTTCCTCCACCTGGTGGGTGGTGATGATGATGGTCTTCTGCTCGTCGAAATAATCCTCCAGCAGGCGCTGGTAGAACTCCTTGCGATACAGGATGTCCAGGCCGAGAGTGGGTTCGTCCAGCACCAGGATGCGCGCATCGATGGCCATCACCAGCGCCAGGTGCAGCTGTACGATCATGCCCTTGGACATCTCTCGCACACGCTGCTTGGGCTGCAGTTTCGTGGAGGCCAGGAAGCGCTCGCAGCGGGCACGGTCGAATCGCGGGTGCACGCCGGCGACGAAGTTGATGGCATCGCGCACCTTCAGCCAGCGCGGCAGGACTGCCACGTCGGCGATGAAGCAGATGTCATTCATCAGCGCATCGCGATGCCGGCGCGGGTCCTGGCCAAGCACGCTCAGCTCGCCTTCCACGGAGCTCAGGCCGAGCACGGCCTTGAGCGCGGTGGTCTTGCCAGCGCCATTGGGGCCGATCAGGCCGACAATGCGGCCTGCTGGAATGCTGAAGCTGGCATCGTCCAGCGCGAGGCTCTTCTTGTAGGCCTTGCGCAGGCCGCGGGCGGTGATCACATCCGAGCTGACGGCGTTCATTCGGTCTTCCCCTTGGGCAGCAGGTCGTGGAGGTCCAGGCCCAGCCGTGCGATCCGCTCCAGCACGGCCGGCCATTCTTCATTGAGGAACCGGTCACGCTCGCTGCTGCGCAGCTGGCTGGCGGCCTGTTCGGTCATGAACATGCCCAGGCCGCGGCGCTTCTCCACCAGGCCCTCGTCGGCGAGTTCCTGGTAGGCGCGTGATACGGTGATCGGGTTGAGCTGGTAGTCGGCGGCCACCTGGCGCACCGAGGGCAGGGCGTCGCCCGGTTTGAGGATGCCGTCGAGCATCATGGCAATGACACGCTCTTTGAGTTGGCGGTAGATTGGAGCGCCGTCGCTCCATTGAATATCGCTCATGGTCAGCTCCGGGAATTCAGCGACTGTGCGAATGAGAAGTACGGCATAGACAGGGAGCTGTTCAGCCGACGCGGGGGGGAGGGTGCCGTTGGGGCGCGTCCTGCTTCCGGCGATGAAGCGTCCTGCACCTGGGCGGCGTCGGGTGCGTTTGCGGCCTGCGAGGCCAGACGCATCATTGCCGTTGCCATGCAACCGGCCAGCAGCAGCAGGGCCGCCGCCGTCATGGCAGGGCTTGCATGGCGAGAGTGAATCGCGATCATCTGCTGCCTCTGTTCCGGGTTGCTGGTGTTGTATGCAACTATAACACCGACACGCCTCGATGCAACATCTGATTTACCCAACTGATGGCAGGGGCCGGGCCGGGCCCCGTAGAAGCGGACCGCTGCGGCCATCGGCGGGAGCCGACCCTTGTCGCATATGGCTCCGGCGGTCTCTGGCGCCGGTGCTATAGTTCGCGCCGATGCCCGCGAGGGGCGACCTCCCGATCAGGAACCCGCCATGTTCAAGCGTTTCTCCGCCCGCCTACTGCTTGCCGCCGGGGTGCTGCTGGCGGTGCCGGCCTTCGCGACCGATCTGCTCGACGTTTCCTACCGTCCGCTGGCCGGCAAGGAGCCGGTGAACCTGGAGCAGCGTTACCGCGGCCAGGTGCTGCTGGTTGTCAACACCGCCAGCAAGTGTGGCTTCACCCCGCAGTACGAAGGGCTGGAGAAGCTGAACCAGGACCTGAAAAACCGTGGCTTTGCCGTACTGGGCTTCCCCTCCAACGACTTCAAGGGCCAGGACCCGGGCAGCGAGCAGGAGATCCAGGAGTTCTGCACGCTGACCTACGGGGTCAAGTTCCCCATGTTCGAGAAGGTCCATGTCATCGGCGCGCAGGCCACCCCGCTGTACCAGCGCCTGACCGCAGCCAGCGGCGTGGCGCCGGCATGGAACTTCCACAAGTATCTGATCGGCCGCGATGGCCGCTTGATCGCCCAGTTCCCGAGCCGGGTCACGCCCGATGATCCGCAGCTCAAGGCCGCCATCGAGCGTGCGCTGGCCGCGCCCCGTTCTTGAAACCGGGCAGGCATGCCTCGACATCCATGGCATGCGTGCGACAATGAACGCTTTCACGCCGACGTCGGCGAACAGTCACTTCCAGGAATGCACGAATGAAGATGGGAATGCGTAAGGCCGCGGCGTCGGTTCTGATTCTGGCGATGGGCACCAGCGGTGTGGCCCTGTCGCAACAACCGGCCGCTGCACCCGCAGCTGCCGCCAAGGAGAAAGCAACGTTGGATTCCAAGCAGAAGCTGGGTTACGCGATCGGTACCGACGTGGCCAAATCGCTGGAGCAGATCAAGTCGCACATCGATCTGGCCGCCATGCAGCAGGCCGTGCAGGCTGTTTTTGAAGGCAAGACCCCGCTGATCACCCAGGAAAAGGCCCAGAAGGTCGATGGCGATCTGCGCAAGGTGATGGCCGTGGCCGCAGGTCAGCAGGTCCCGGGCATGGCGCCGGGCAGCGCGCCGCCGGCGGTGGACAAGAAGGACGTCGGCCTGATGCTGGGCAGCTACATGGTGGGCCCGTCGCTGGCGCAGCTGAAGGACGACATCGACCTGGCTTCGCTGTTCGACGCTGTTGGCGTTGCCTTCAATGGTGGCCAGCCGAAGATGAGCGAACAGGAAGCCGCCTCGACGCTGCAGGCCTTCATGGGCCGCAAGCAGGCCGAGATGCAGGAAAAGGCCGCCAAGGCCGCGCAGACCAACCGCGAGGAAGGCAATGCATTCCTGGCCGCCAACAAGACCAGGCCGGGTGTGGTGACCACTGCCTCGGGCCTGCAGTACCAGGTGATCCGCCCGGGCAGCGGCGAGCGCCCGATGCCGACCAGCAAGGTCAAGGTCAACTACGAAGGCAAGCTGCTGGACGGCACCGTCTTCGACAGCAGCTACCAGCGCGGCCAGCCGGTCGAGTTCGGTCTGAACCAGGTCATCGCCGGATGGACTGAAGGCGTGGCGCTGATGCCGGTCGGTTCCAAGTACCGCTTCTGGATCCCGGGCAATCTGGCCTACGGCGAGAATGGAACTCCCGGTGGCCCGATCGGCCCGAACGCCACCCTGACGTTCGACGTTGAACTGATGAGCTTCACGCCGTAAACGACGCAGGAGCCCACTGCATGCGCGTTGCAATCTTCGGGACCGGGTACGTCGGTCTGGTGACGGGGACCTGTCTGGCCGATGTCGGCCACCAGGTCACCTGTGTGGACATCGATCAGGCCAAGGTCGATGGCTTGAACAAGGGCGTCATCCCGATCTACGAGCCGGGCCTGGAGCCGATGGTCAAGGCCAACCATCAGGCCCGCCGTCTTCAGTTCACCACCGACGCGGCCGAGGCCATCGGCCAGTGCCCGGTGGTGTTCATCGCCGTGGGCACGCCCCCGGACGAAGATGGCAGCGCGGACCTGCAGTATGTGCTGGCCGTGGCGCGCACCATCGGCCAGCACATGCAGGTGCCCACCGTGGTGGTGAACAAGTCGACGGTGCCGGTCGGCACCGGCGACAAGGTGCGCCAGGCCGTGGCTGCTGAACTGGCCGCGCGTGGTGTACAGCTCGACTTCGATGTGGTCTCCAACCCGGAGTTCCTCAAGGAAGGCGACGCCGTGGCCGACTGCATGCGCCCGGACCGCATCATCGTGGGGTCCTCCAACGCCGACTCGGTGGCACTGATGCGGCGGCTGTACGCGCCGTTCAACCGCAACCACGACCGCGTGGTGGAAATGGATCTGCGGTCGGCCGAGCTGACCAAGTACGCCGCCAATGCGATGCTGGCCACCAAGATTTCGTTCATGAACGAAATCGCCAACATTGCCGAGCATGTGGGGGCTGATGTGGAGAAGGTCCGCCAGGGCATCGGCTCGGACCCGCGCATTGGCTGGCACTTCATCTATCCCGGCGCCGGCTACGGCGGCTCGTGCTTCCCCAAGGACGTGCAGGCGCTGGCCCGGATCGCCCAGCAGAACGGCGTGGAGCCGCGTCTGCTGGATGCGGTGGAAGCGGTCAATGCGGCGCAGAAAGGCCACCTGTTCGAGCTGGTCGGCCGCCACTACCAGCATGACGCGGCGGCAGTGCGTGGCAAGACCTTTGCGGTGTGGGGCCTGGCCTTCAAACCCAATACCGATGACATGCGCGAGGCCTCCAGCCGGCGTCTGCTGCAGCAGCTGTGGGATGCCGGTGCCAAGGTACGCGCCTACGATCCAGAGGCCCATCACGAAGCCCAGCGCATCTTCGGCCAGCGCGATGATCTGGTGCTGTGCGATGACGCGTGGCAGGCCCTGGACGGTGCCGACGCGCTGATCGTGGTGACCGAGTGGAAGCAGTTCCGCAGCCCGGATTTCGCCCGCCTGCACACCGCGCTGGCAGACAAGGTCGTCTTCGACGGCCGCAACCTTTATGACCCGGCCGAGATCGAATCCTGCGGTCTGGCCTATTACGGCATCGGCCGTGGACGATCCCTGCATGCATGAGGCCGCACCGACCGAGCGCGAGCTCGCACTCGAAGCACGCATGGTCGAGCTGGAGATGCGCGTGTCCTTCCAGGAACATGCGCTGGCCGAGCTGAGCGATGCGCTGGCCGAAGCACGCATGGAAGGCAGCCGCAACGCCAACCTGATGCGCGTCCTGCTGGAAGACCTGGGCAAGGTCCGCAACGCGCTGAATTCTTCCGACCCGGTGGACGAGCCGCCACCGCCGCACTATTGAACGCACTGTCATGAGCGATACTCTGCGCGACCAGTTGCTGGGCCTGGGCTTCAAGTCCGCGCCCCAGCCCGAACGCAAACCCGAAGCGCGCCGTGATGGCCGCGGTGGACCTCGCCCGGGTGGCAAGCCAGCCGGCAAGCCCGGCAGCGGCAGGTCCGAGCAGCGACCGTCGCAGGGCCGACAAGGGCAGGGTCAGGCCCAGCCGACGGGCGGCAACCGCCGTGGGCAGGCGCCGCGCAAACCGCGCAGCAGCGAGGAAATGGATCTGGCCAAGGCCTACGCCATCCGCGCCCAGCGTGAGAAGGAAGAGCGCCTGCAGGCTGAGCGTGCCAAGCAGGAGGAAGCCCGCCTGCGCCGTGAAGCCAAGGCCAAGCTTGATGAGCTGCTCAAGGACAAGGCGCTCAACGATGACGCCGCCGAGATAGCCCGGCACTTCCCGTATGGCGGCAAGATCAAGCGCATTTATGTAACGGCCGAACAGCTCAAGGCGCTCAACGCTGGCGAGCTGGGCGTGGTGCAGCAGGGCGGTCGCTACGTGCTGGTGAGCGCGCAGGTGCTGGCCGAGGCTGAAGCGATCTTCGCCCCGGCGATCGCGCTGAAGGTCGACCCCGATGCACCGGCAGCCGACGACCCGTACGCCGATCCCCGGTACCAGGTGCCTGACGATCTGGTCTGGTAACCCAAGCCCGGTAGGTGACGACCGTTGGTCGCCACGCTGCCTGCTTCGGTAGGTGACGACCGTTGGTCGTCAAGGTTGTGCGGCGCAGCCGTGCTTTCCCGTTTGGCCGGGCGCCGCGCCGGCAGCAACAGCGTGACGACCAACGGTCGTCACCTACCGGCTTCATCGCGCGCTTGTGGATGCCCGCCTGGCCCCGGCCTTGGGTAGGTGACGACCGTTGGTCGTCACGCTGCCGCGGCGCGTGCGCGCAGCAGCGGCAGGCTCAACGCGAAGAAGCACAGCACCGCGCCGATGCCGGCAAACCCACTGCCGACCAGAAACGCAGTGCGGCCTTGATCGATACCCCATAGCTGCCCGGCGATCAGCGCACCGAGCACACCACCCAGCCCTGAGGAAAAACCGTAGAACAATCCCTGTGCATGGCCGTTGAGCCGGCCTGGGAAATACGTGGCCAGCATCTGCATCGCCGCGGCGAAAAATGCCGCAAATCCCAGTGCATGCAGGCTCTGCACCACCAGCATCACCGGCAGGTTCTGCGGGTAAAGCGCGGTGACCGACCAGCGCACCGTCGAGCTGAGCAGGGCGATCAGCAGCATCCAGCTGGCATCGTAGCGACGGAAGAACCGCCCGATGGTGAAAAACACGCCGACCTCGAACACCACACCTACCGTCCACAGCACGCCGAGCATTGAAGTGCGGTAACCATGATGGTCCATGTAGACCGAGAAAAACGTGTAATAGGGCCCGAACGAGAGCTGCTCCATGAACGCGGCGAGGAAGAAGACCAGTACCGCCGGCCTGCGCACCACCTGCCAGAAGCCCTGGCCGTCGGCACTGCTCCTGCTGATGTCGCGGGCGTATCGGTTGTTGAGCGCCGATACCAGCATCAACGCAAAAAGCGGCAGCATCATCCACGGCAGCTGGCCGGCGCGGCTGCTGCCATCCTCGCGTTCCAGCAGCCAGCCAAACAGCGTGACCACGGCAATGAAGCCGAGCGAGCCCCACACCCGGATCAGCCCGTAGCGATGGCTGTCGTTGCCAAGGTGGGTCAGGGTGATCGACTCGAACTGCGGCATCACCGCGTTGTAGAAGAAGCAGAACGCCACCATCGCCGGATACATCCACACGTGCGGCAGCGGCAGCAGAAACACGGCGAAGGTCAGCAGGGTCAGCAGGCAGCCTGCGCGCAGCCATACGATCGGCCGCGACGAGGCACCGGCCAGCGTGGTCCAGCTGCTGGGTGCCACCACGCGGGTGGCATACCACAGGCTCATCATCACGCTGATCGCGGTCACGCTCATGCCGCGCGAGGACAGAAACAGGCTCCAGTAGGGCGTGAACGCGCCGAGCGCGGCGTAGTAGAACAGGTAGAAGCTGGACAGGCGGACGACCGGGACGCGGTCGCGGACAGACACGGTCATTCGGGGTCGTAGTCGAGATTGGAGGCCAGCCAGCGTTCGGCCTGGGCGCGCTCCACACCCTTGCGCCGGGCGTAGTCGCTCACCTGCTCCCGGCTGAGGCGGCCGACCACGAAGTACTGGCTCTGCGGGTGGCTGAAGTAATAGCCGGAAACCGCTGCCGTGGGCAGCATCGCAAAGCTCTCGGTCAGGGACATGCCGGCAAGGCGCGGTGCGTCCAGCAGCTTGAACAGGGTGGCCTTTTCGCTGTGCTCAGGGCACGCGGGGTAGCCCGGCGCCGGGCGGATGCCGCGGTAGGCTTCGGCGATCAGCGCCTCGTTGTCCAGCTGCTCAGCGGCGGCAAATCCCCAGAATCCGGTGCGCACGCGCTGGTGCAGACGTTCGGCCAGGGCCTCGGCCAGGCGGTCGGCCAGGGCCTTGAGCAGGATGGCGTTGTAGTCATCGTGCTCGGCCTCCATGCGCGCGACATGCGCGTCTATGCCGATGCCGGCGGTGACAGCGAACGCGCCGATCCAGTCCTGCCGGCCACTGTCGGCCGGGGCGATGAAATCGGCCAGACAGAAGTCCGGACGCTCGGCCGGCTTGTCGACCTGCTGGCGCAGGAAGTGCAGCATGACCTCGCCGTTGGGGTGCTGTACACGCACGTCGTCGCCGTCGCTGCATGCCGGCCACAGGCCGAACACTGCCTTTGCCTGCAGCCAGCGCTCCTGCACGATGCGCGCCAGCATCGCGCGGGCATCGCGGTACAGTTCGCTGGCCTGGCGGCCGACGATCTCATCGTCGAGAATGGCGGGGAACTTGCCGGCCAGCTCCCACGCCTGGAAGAACGGCGTCCAGTCGATGTAGTCGACCAGTTCGGCCAGTGGATAGTCGTCGAACACGTGCAGCCCCGGCTGGCGTGGCGCAGGCGGCTCGTACGCCTGCCAGCCACCGTCAAACCGCTGCGCGCGCGCGTGGGCCAGGCTGACCAGCCGCTTGGCATCACCGCGGTTGCGATGGCGCTGGCGGATCTCGGCGTACTCGGCCTCGGTGCTGGCCACGAAGCCATCGCGCAGGTCGCGCGAGATCAGCGACTGGGCGACGCCGACCGCGCGCGAGGCATCCTTCACCCACACCGTGGGCGCCTGGTAATGCGGGTCGATCTTCAGCGCGGTGTGCGCGCGCGAGGTGGTCGCACCGCCGATCATGAGTGGCAGCGTGAAACCCTGGCGCTGCAGTTCGCGCGCCACGTGGCTCATTTCCTCCAGCGACGGGGTGATCAGCCCGGACAGTCCGATGATGTCGGCGTTCTCGGCGCGGGCGGCGTCCAGGATCTTCTGCGCCGGCACCATCACGCCAAGATCGATGACCTCGAAGTTGTTGCAGGCCAACACCACCCCGACGATGTTCTTGCCGATGTCGTGCACATCGCCCTTGACCGTGGCCATGATGATGCGTCCGTTGCTGCGCGCGCTCTCGCCGGTACGGGCCTTCTCCGCTTCGATGTAGGGCAGCAGGTAGGCCACCGCCTTTTTCATCACCCGCGCCGACTTGACGACCTGCGGCAGGAACATCTTGCCGGCACCGAACAGATCGCCGACCACGTTCATGCCGTCCATCAGCGGACCTTCAATGACGTCCAGTGGGCGGATGGCCGCCTGGCGGGCCTGTTCGGTGTCTTCTTCGACCCAGGCATCCAGACCGTGGACCAGCGCATGCGCCAGCCGCTCGTTGACCGGGCGCGTGCGCCAGGCGGTGTCTTCCACCTTCGCCGCGCCTTTCTTCCCCTTGTAGCGTTCGGCGATATCCAGCAGCCGCTCGGTGCCATCAGCGCGGCGGTTGAGAACGACATCTTCGACCCGCTCGCGCAGCTCGGGGTCGAGCTCATCGTAGATAGGCATCGCACCGGCATTGACAATGCCCATGTCCATGCCTGCGGCGATGGCGTGGTACAGGAACACCGAGTGGATGGCCTGACGCACGGTTTCGTTGCCACGGAACGAGAACGACACGTTGGAAACACCGCCGGAAACATGGCAGTGGGGCAGGGTCGCCTTGATGATGCGGGTGGCCTGGATGAAGTCCACTGCATAGTTGTCGTGCGCTTCGATGCCCGTGGCAACGGCGAAGATGTTCGGATCGAAAATGATGTCTTCCGGCGCAAAGCCGAGCTCGTCCACCAGGATGTGATAGGCCCGCGTGCAGATCTCCACCTTGCGCGCGCAGGTGTCAGCCTGGCCGACCTCGTCGAAGGCCATCACCACGGCCGCGGCGCCGTAGCGCATCACCTTGCGCGCCTGTTCCTTGAATGCGGCCTCGCCTTCCTTGAGCGATATCGAATTGACCACGCTCTTGCCCTGCAGGCATTTGAGTCCGGCCTCGATCACACTCCATCTGGAGGAATCGACCATCACCGGAATGCGTGCGATGTCCGGCTCGGACATGATCAGGTTGAGGAAGCGGGTCATCGCCGCTTCGGAGTCGATCAGGCCCTCGTCCATGTTGACATCGAGGATCTGCGCGCCACTGGCCACCTGCTGCCGCGCCACCTCCACCGCCTCTTCGTAGCGTTGCTCCTTGATCAGCTTGCGGAACTGGGCGCTGCCGGTGACATTGGTGCGCTCACCGACATTGACGAACAGCAGGTCCGGGCTGATGACCAGCGGCTCCAGGCCGGACAGGCGGGTGGGGCGGGCAACCGAGGCGGGGGTGTGCATCACCAGACCTTGAACACCTGACCGTTGCCGATGCCTTCGACGCTGCGCTGGTAGGCCAGCGCGGCGCGCGCAGCATCAACCGGCTCGAAGCCGGGGAAGAACGGACCGTAGCTGTCCAGGGCTTCGGTCAGCACGCTGGGGCTGACCGCGTTGATGCGCAGGCCGTTGCGCAGCTCCAGCGCGGCTGCGCGCACGAAGCCTTCCACGGCCGCGTTGACGGCGGTGGCGCTGGCGCCCTGCGCGATGGGCTGTTCGGTCAGGATGCCGGTGGTCAGCGTGATCGAGCCGCCGGCATTGAGATGATGCTGGCCGAGCAGGGCCAGCCGCACCTGGCCGAGCAGCTTGTCCTGCAGGCCGACGTCGAACTGGGCCGCATCCATCTCCGGCAGCGGGCCGAAGTGCACCTTGCCGGTGGTGGCGATGATTGCATCGAGCGGGCCCAGCCGGCCCAGCAGGGTCGACACGCTGTCGTCGCTGCGCAGGTCGATCGGGTGCGCAGGGTCGTTGCGCGAGGCGCCGATCACCTCGTGGCCGCGCTGGCGCAGGTGCTGGGCAACGGCCTGGCCCAGAGTGCCGCCGGCGCCGACGAGCAGGATCTTCTTGGGGGACGTGGACATCGGGAGTACCTCCGGTTTTATACGGTTTCAGATTCGGTTTCGTACGACGCAGCGACCACGGTGGTCGCAGCGGTGCGGGGCAGTGCGCGCGGCGGCAGCCCGGCCACCGCATCGGCGATGGCCCGGATGTGCGCTGGGGTGGTGCCACAGCAGCCGCCCACCAGATTGAGCAGGCCTGCCGTGGCGAACTCATGCAGCGTGGCGGCCATTTCCTCGGGCGTCTCGTCGTATTCGCCAAAGGCGTTGGGCAGCCCGGCATTGGGATGTGCGCTGACATGACACTCGGCGATCTGGGCCAGGGTTTCCACGTGCGGTCGCATGTCGCTGGCGCCCAGCGCGCAGTTCAGCCCAATCGACAGCGGGCGCGCGTGGGCCAGCGAGGCGTGGAAGGCTTCAGCGGTCTGGCCGGACAAGGTGCGCCCGGAGGCATCGGTGATGGTGCCGGAGATCATCACCGGCAGCCGCCCCCCGCGCGCCTCGAACGCTTCTTCCACGGCGAACAGGGCGGCCTTGGCATTGAGCGTGTCGAAGATGGTCTCCACCATGATGGTGTCAGCGCCACCGTCGATCAGGCCGTCGACCGCCTCCCGATAGGTCTGGCGCAGCGCATCGAAACTGGTGTTGCGGAATCCCGGGTCGTTGACGTCCGGACTGATCGAGGCGGTGCGGCTGGTGGGACCCAGCACGCCGATGACAAAGCGGGGTCTGTCCGGCGTGGTCGCCTCGACGGCCTCGCAGCAGCCTCGCGCCACGGCGGCGCCGGCCTTGTTGAGCTCGTAGACCACATGCTCGAGGTGGTAGTCGGCCTGGCTGATCGCGGTGGCATTGAACGTGTTGGTCTCCACCAGGTCCGCGCCGGCTTCCAGATAGGCGGTGTGGATCTGCGCGATGATCTCCGGCCGGGTAAGCAGCAGCAGGTCATTGTTGCCTTTCAGATCATGGCCCTGCGGGGCGCCGTGGTCGCAGCCGGCGCCATGCGCATGCGGGCCGCGCTCGGCGTCGAATCCGGCAGCGAAGCGCTCGCCCCGGTAGTCCTGTTCCTGCAGTCCGTGTCGCTGGATCATCGTACCCATCGCCCCGTCGATGATCAGGATGCGCCGCGCGAGCGCGTCCAGCAGAGCCTGGGTACGGGCCGGGTGCAGCCAGGGCAGGGGAGCGGACATCGTCGACCTCAGGGTTTGTTGGCGATAAGTGATATCACTTCAAAGTGCGGCGGGCGCTTTTCGCGTGTCACGGTTTCCAGGCTGGAGACGTGGAGGCCCGCCTTGTCGACAAAACGCCGCAGCTCTTTGTCGGAGAATCCGAGATTGACGTGGCCATAAGCGTCAACTGCCGCCTTGTGCTCGTGCCGTGCAAGGCTGCACAGCAGCAGACGACCGCCAGGCCGGAGCACGCGCGCAGCCTCAGTGACCGCCTGGGCAGGCTTGCTGGCATAGGTCAGTGCATGCATCAGCACCACCAGGTCGAAACTCTGTTCGGGGAAGGGCAGGGCGTGCATGTCACCCTCGCGCACTTCCACATTGGGCAGCCGTCGCAGGCGCTCGCTCGCTGCTGCCACCACCCGTGCGCTGGTGTCGATGCAGACGTAGCGCCGGGCGTGCGGTGCCACCAGCTCTGCCAACACGCCATCGCCGGAGGCGATATCCAGCACGTCGCCGGTTTCCAGCAGGGGCAGAGCGGTGCGGGCCAGTGCTTCCCAGGTGCGGCCGGGCGAGTAGTGCCGTTCCATGTCACCGGCCACGCTGTCGGCCCAGTTCTGGTCGGCGGCGCGGCTGGCCATCACCGCGGCAACGCGCTCGGCGTCCTGACGCAGCAGCGGATCATCGCTGCCGGTGCTCAAGGCATGCCACAATGCACGCTGTGCCGGGTCGAGCTGGGCTTCGTCGAAGCGGTAGTAGGCCGACACGCCGGCACGACGGTCGCGTACCAGGCCGGCTTCCTTGAGGCGCGCCAGATGGGTCGAGACGCGCGGCTGGGCCAGCCGGGTGATCGCCGACAGCTCGGCCACGGTGAGTTCCTCCTGCTCCAGCAGCGCCAGCAGGCGCACCCGGGTGGCGTCGGCAAACACTTTGAGCCGGGTCGACCAGTCCTCGAGATCCATAAAATATCCACCTATCGCGATAGAGCGATATTTTCCGCGTGCGCTGCGCCGGGGTCAAGCGCGGGCCGGCCGCGTGGTCAGCCTGCGCACACGCTTGCCCGCTACAATCGGGGTTTACGAGCCCGGGAGGGGTGTTGTGGATTTCAGCTTTACCGAAGAGCAGTTGATGCTGCAGGACGTGGCGCGGCGCATCGCGCAGGAAAAGATCGCCCCCAGTGCCGAGCACCATGACCGCAGCGGCGAGTTTCCGCTGGAGAACATCCGCCTGCTGGGTGAAAACGGCCTGATGGGCATCGAAGTACCCGCCGAGTACGGCGGGGCGGGCATGGATCCGATCGCGTACGTGCTGGCGATGGTGGAGGTCGCCGCCGGTGATGCTGCGCACTCGACGATCATGTCGGTCAACAATTCGCTGTTCTGCAACGGCATTCTGACCCATGGCAACGAAGCGCAGAAGCAGAAGTACGTGCGCGCCATCGCCGAGGGCGAGGCCATCGGTGCGTTCGCGCTGACCGAGCCGCAGTCCGGTTCCGATGCCACCGCGATGCGCTGCCGTGCGGTCAAACAGGCCGATGGCCGCTATGTGATCAACGGCAAGAAGAGCTGGATCACCTCCGGCCCGGTGGCGCGCTACATCGTCCTGTTCGCGATGAGCGAGCCGGACAAGGGCGCGCGCGGTATCACCGCTTTCCTGGTCGATACTGAAAAGTCGGGCTTCGGTCGCGGCAAGACCGAGCCCAAGCTCGGCATCCGCGCTTCGGCGACCTGCGAAATCGAGTTCACCGACTACGTTGCCGAGGCAGAGGACGTGCTCGGCCAGGAGGGTGAGGGCTTCAAGATCGCCATGGGTGTGCTTGACGCCGGCCGCATTGGCATCGCTTCGCAGGCCATCGGCATTGCCCGTGCGGCCTATGAGGCCACGCTGGAGTACGTGAAGGAGCGCAAGGCGTTCGGCGCGGCGATCGGCACGTTCCAGATGACCCAGGCCAAGATCGCTGACATGAAGTGCAAGCTGGACGCAGCGCTGCTGCTGACCCTGCGTGCGGCGTGGGTGAAGGGGCAGGGCAGGCGTTTCAGCAATGAAGCGGCCATCGCCAAGCTGACCGCCTCCGAGGCAGCCATGTGGATCACCCACCAGGCCGTGCAGATCCACGGCGGTATGGGGTACTCCAAGGAAATGCCGCTGGAGCGGTACTTCCGCGATGCCAAGATCACCGAGATCTACGAGGGGACCTCGGAGATCCAGCGCCTGGTGATCGCGCGAAACGAGACCGGCCTGCGCTGAGGGTGACGGGCGGGGACTGGGCCCCGACCGTGAGCCATCCGGTCCGCGGCAGGTGACGACCGTTGGTCGTCACGCTGAAGTCACGGCTGGCCGATTCCTTTCCGGCCTGCCGAGCCGCTCAGCTGCTGCGTTCTGGATCAGGCTTAATGGATGACAACGCCCGGAACCCGCCCAATTGGCCGGGCTCGTCAGGGGGCGGGCGGGCCGGTGGTACACATTCGTCACGCGCCGACAGCTCTGCCTCCTGCCGGCACGGCATCTGCCGGGCACACTGGCGCCTCCTTCACCCTTGGAGACATTCCGCATGCGTAATCACCTCATCCTGAGTTCGAGTCTGGCTGTGGCCATAGCCTGTGCGATCGCCCTGCCTGCCAGTGCAGCAACGTGGCAGTGCGATTACGTGTACGACGGCGACGTGGCCGAGCGGCGCAACGTGGAGGCCGATTCAGAGGCCGAGGCGCAGGCGAAGCTGGACGCACTTGCGATCTCCGAAGGCTGGTCCATCGATTTCCACCTGGGCTGCACCGAGCTCTGAACGGTCACCACGCACTGCGCTTACGCAGCGAAGCGGCGGCCGCTTTACCTTGCCGCCTTCCAGCCTGACCACGAAAAAAGGCCCCGGATCGCTCCGGGGCCTTCTCTGTCACCGGTTACGCTGGATCAGCGGTCCGGGCGGTGCGCACCTTCGCCTTCGCGCTGACGCGCGATGTAGTCCTGCGACGGTTCGTCCAGCTTGTCACCGAGCATGCGGCGGACGACCACGAAGAACACCGGGATCATCAGCAGGCCGAGCAGGGTGGCAAACACCATGCCGCCGATGACGCCGGTGCCGATCGCATGACGCGAGTTGGCGCCGGCGCCGGTGGAAATCGCCATCGGCACCACACCCATGATGAACGCAAACGAGGTCATCAGGATCGGACGGAAGCGCAGACGCGCCGCCTCGATGGTCGCCTCGCGCAGGGTACGACCCGCTGCCCGCTGCTCTACCGCGAACTCGACGATCAGGATCGCGTTCTTGGCTGCCAGACCGATGACGGTGATCATGCCGATCTTGAAGAAGATGTCGTTGGGCAGGCCGCGCAGCATGGAGAACCCGATGGCACCCAGCACACCCAGCGGCACCACCAGCAGCACAGCCACCGGAATCGACCAGCTCTCATACAGCGCCGCAAGGCAGAGGAACACCACCACCACCGAGAGCACCAGCAGCAGGGTCGCCGCGTTGCCGGCGAGGATTTCCTGGTAGCTCATGCCCGACCAGTCATAGCCGTAACCGGCCGGCAGGTCGTTGTCGACGATGTCCTCCATGGTGCTCATCGCTTCGCCCGAGCTGGTGCCCGGTGCCTGCGAGCCGACGATGTTGACCGCCGAATAGCCGTTGTAGCGGCTCAACGATGGTGGTGCGGATACCCACTCGGACTTCACCACACTGCTCAGCGGAATCATCGTGCGGGTGCCGTCGCTGTTCTCGCTCAGGGTCGACGGGCTGTAGAAGCTCTTCAGCGAGGCTTCGCCGGTGCGGTAGGGCGCATCGGCCTGCATGGTCACGCGCTTGATGCGGCCTTCGGAGAAGAAGTCGTTCACATACACCGGGGCCAGCATCAGCTGGATGGTGCTGTAGACATCAGACACCGACATGCCCATGGCCTGGGCCTGCACCCGGTCCACGTGCAGCGCCAGCTGCGGGGCATTCTCCAGGCCGTTGGGACGCACGCCCACCAGTTTGTCGGGCATGCCGGCAGCAGCGCCCAGCAGCTGGTTGCGGGCCTGGGTCAGCTGCTCAAAGCCCGCACCTGCTCGATCCTGCAGCCACATGTCAAAGCCGCCGAACTGGCCCAGGCCCTGCACGGTAGGCAGGTTGACCACGAAGATCTGCGCTTCCTTGATGCCGTAGAACGCGCCGTTCATGTTCTGGATGAACTCGGGCACGGTGATCTTGCGGTCGGCCCAGGGCTTGAGGCGGATGAAGCCCATGCCCACGTTCTCGCCCGAACCGACGAAGCTGAAGCCGGCGATCTGCATCAGGCCTTCATAGCCTTCCTGCTTCTCCAGGATGCCGCGCATCTGGGCGAAGACCTCGTTGGTCTGGCCCTTGGTCGAACCCGGGGGCAGCTGCACGATGGCGATCGCATAGCCCTGGTCTTCTTCCGGCAGGAAGCTGCCCGGCATGCGGGTGAACAGGAAGCCGCACAGCACCATCAGCACCACCGCCAGGATCATCCAGCGCGGGGCATGCTTCACCGCCGAGGTGATGTGTCCCACATAGGTGCCGCTGACCTTGTCGTAATACTTGTTGAAGGTGCGGTAGACGATGTTCGGGTTGTCGTTGTGGGTCGGCTTGAGGAAGGTCGCGCACAGCGCCGGGGTGAAGCCCAGTGCCAGGAACGCGGAGAAGCCCATCGAAATGGCAATGGTCAGCGCGAACTGTTTGTAGATCTCGCCAGCCGCACCACCCTGCAGTGCCGACGGGATGAACACCGCCGCCAGCACCACGGTGATGGCCACCACCGCGCCGGTGATCTGGGTCATCGCCTTCTGGGTTGCCGGCTTGGGCGCCAGCTTCTCCTCGGTCATGATGCGCTCGACGTTCTCGATCACCACGATCGCGTCATCGACCACGATGCCGATGGCCAGCACCATCGCGAACAGGGTCAGCTGGTTGATCGTGAAGCCGATCATCCACATGCCCAGGAACGTACCCAGCAGGGCCACCGGAATGACCAGGGTGGGGATGATGGTGGCGCGGAAGTTCTGCAGGAAGATCAGCATCACCAGGAACACCAGCAACACTGCCTCGAACAGGGTCTTGACCACTTCCTCGATGGAAATCTTGACGAAGGTGGTGCTGTCGTAGGGCGAGAACCAGGTCACCCCGGCCGGGAAGCTGGGCTGCAGCTCATCCATCTTGGCACGTACCGCATCGGCTACGTTCAGGGCGTTGGCACCCGGCAGCAGCTGGATCGCGAACGCGCCGGTAGGGGCGCCGTTGTACTGGGTATCAAAGCCGTAGTTGTTGGCGCCAAAGGCGATGCGCGCGATGTCCTTGAGCAGCACGCGCGAGCCATCGGCACTGGAGCGCAGGATGATGTTCTCGAACTCTTCGGGCGTGCTGAAGCGGCCCTCGGCTGATACGGTGGCGGTGAAGTGTCCGTCCGGCGACGGGTCCGAGCCCAGTGCACCGGCCGCGAACTGCACGTTCTGTGCGCGGACGGCAGAGAGCACCTCGCTGGCCGACAGGCCATAGCCCTGCATCTTTTCCGGGTTGAGCCAGATGTTCATGGCGTACTCGGAACCGAACTGCTGGGTGCTGCCGACGCCGGGGATGCGCGAGATCTGGTCGAGCACACGCGAGCCGACGATGTCGTTGAGCGCGTCGCGGGTGATCGAGGCGTTCTCGGTGCGCAGGCCCACCACCATCAGGAAGCCGGCGTTGGCCTTGGCCACCACCACACCCTGCTGGGTGACCTCCGACGGCAGACGCGGCGTGGCCAGCGAGACCTTGTTCTGCACCTGCACCTGGGCGATGTCCGCGTCGGTACCGGTTTCAAAGGTCAGGGTGATCTGCGCCCGGCCATTGGATGAGGACGACGAACTGAAATACAGCAGGTGATCGATGCCGGTCAGCTGCTGCTCGATCACCTGGGTGACCGACTTTTCGGTGGTGTCGGCGCTGGCACCGGGGTAGGTGGCCGACACGGTGACCTGTGGCGGCGCGATGTTGGGATAGGACTCGACGCCCAGGTTGAGGATCGCGATCACGCCGCTGAGCGAGATCAGGATCGCCACCACCCAGGCGAATACCGGGTGTTCAATGAAAAATTTAGGCATGGCAGGCGCTTCCCGTTACTGCTTGTTCGAGTCGTTGGCCGGCGCGGCCTGCGCGTCGTCCGCAGCCGGTGCTGCGGCCGCCGGCTGTGCGGGTGCGGCGGCATCGGCATTGGCAGGGGCGCTGCCGGCGGCCGGTGCAGCCGGGCCGGCGTCGCTGCCGGGCGTCCACGGCTTGGCCGAGGCAGGTGCGCCTTCCTTGACCTTCTGCACGCCGGCCACGATGACCTTGTCGCCAGCCTGCAGCCCACCGGTCACCAGCCAGTTGCCGCCCTGGGTGCCTTCGGTGGTGACATTGCGACGCACCACATTGCCGTCGCCGCCGACCACCATCAGATAGCCGCCGGTGGCGTCACGCTGCAGTGCCTGCTGCGGCACCAGATAGGCGTTGTTGCGCTCGCCGAGGGTCGCCTGGAAGCTGACAAAGGCGCCCGGCAGCAGAATGCGGTCGGGATTGGGCAGCACGGCGCGCAGCGACACCGCGCCGGTAGCCGGATCGACCGTGGTCGAGGAGAAATCAAGCGTGCCGCTCTGGCCATAGCTGCTGCCATCGGCCAGCTGCACCTGCACGCTGGCCTTGCCGTCGCCGGACAGGGCCAGGCTGCCCTTGGCCTGTGCAGCACGCAGCTGCGACAGCTCGTCCACGCTCAGCGAGAAATTCACATACAGCGGGTCGAGCTGGTCCACGGTGGTCAGCAGGGTCACATCGCCCTGGCCGACCAGTGCACCTTCGGTGACCTGCTGCTTGCCGGCAACGCCACTGATCGGCGCGGTGACCTGCGCGTAGCCCAGGCTGATGCGCGAGCTGCTGACACTGGCTTCGGCCTGGCGCACGGCGGCCTGCGCGGTGCGCTCGGCGGCTTCGGCCGCATCCAGGTCGGCCTTGGAGACATAGGCCTGCGGAGCCAGCGAGCGGGCACGGTCAGCGGCGACCTTGGCATTGGCATAGGACGCGCGCGCCGAAGCGAGCTGTGCCTCGGAGGCATTCAGACTGGCCTGTAGTGGTGCCGGGTCGATCAGGAACAGCACCTGGCCCTGCTTGACCTCGCTGCCTTCCTGGTAGACGCGCTTGAGCAGCACGCCCGGCACGCGGGCGCGCACGTCGGCGCTGCGGTAGGGCGACAGACGGCCGACCAGCTCGCGCTGCAGCGGCAGGGTCTGCGGCTTGGCCTCGATGACGCCCACTTCCGGCGGCGGGGGCGTCTGCTGTTCCGGCTTGCTGCAGGCCGCCAGCGCAACGGCGATGGCGCACGTCAGGGCAAGAGTGCGGAGTGGGGCGATCATCAGGAAAAACTCCGGAGTTGGTTTGAAGTGGGGGCGGTTGGCAACGCCGGCGCGAAGGCACGCAGGAAGCTGTCAACGGAAAATTCGGCCCAGCGGCGCCGACGCAGGGCGTCGTCGCGATGGGGTATGAAAAAGCGCTGGCGGTCGAAATCGAGCCCCGCGATCATGCTCATTAGCAGCTCGGCCATGAAGTGCGGGTCGTCATGGCGCAGGTGTCCCTGCGCGCAGGCCGACTCGATCCATTCAGCCAGGTGAAGATGGAGGCTGCCGGAACCGTCGCGGTAGAGCATGCGCGCCTCGTCAGGGAACTGCGCGCTGTCGGCATTGATCATCCGGCAGGCCTGGGCGACGTGAGGCTGGTTGAAGTGCTCCAGGTAATCGACCGCGAACTGCAGCAGGCTGGCGCGGACATCGCCGTCACCTACACTGCGCAGTCCGGCAGTGGCGCGGCAGACATAGCGCTGCACCACCTGCCGCAGCAGCGATTCCTTGTTGCCGTAGCGCGAGTACAGCGTCTGCTTCGAGCATCCGGCCCGCTGTGCAACGGCGTCCATGCTCAGCTGCATGCCCTGTCGCGCCAGCAGCTCACGCACGGCGTCGAACACGCGCTGGTCGCGCGCGGGCAGGGCGCCTGCGGGATCGGGGGTGGATTTCACGCGTGGACTATACCGTCCAGTTCAGAATTGTGGAATCGATGCGATGTGACGATGGATGTCGGTATGGGGGTGGCTTTGCCGATGCTGGCTGCCCGACCTTGTCGTGGTCGGCCCGGATCGATCCCCCTGCCGGTTGAGGATGAATAGGCGTTTAAACGCTACGTAACGCGAATGGCCAGATTCCGTCCTGCAGCAAGGCCTTTTGATCGCCAGGGGCTACACTTTCATTTTCCCAACTGAGCATTACGCATCGCTCTGCCATGAAACCGCAAAAGACCGCAGCCAAATCCGTGAAAAACAAGCCCAAACCAGCGCCGGCCCCGAAAGTGTCGACGGCCGGTTTCTCCCTGGAACCGGTGTACGCGGCCCTGCGCAAGCGTTACCCGGCGGCGGGTCAGGCCGAAGCAGTGGCATTCGCAGCGGACTTCTACAAGCGCATGGAGGCGGACGAGTACCCGCACCACAGCGCCGAGGAGTGGGCGGCACTGGCCGCGGAGACGCTGGAGTTCGCGCGTGCCCGCAAGGCCGGCAAAGCGAACGTGCGCGTGTTCAATCCCACGGCCAAGGCGCAGGGGTGGGAGTCGCCGCACACGGTGCTGCAGGTCGTCAATGACGACATGCCATTCCTGGTCGACACCGTCACCATGGCGCTGTCCGAACAGGGCATCGGCGTGCACGTGCTGGGGCATCCGGTCATTCGTTTCAGCCGTGACAGGGCCGGCAAGCTGACCCAGGTCGGTGAAGGTGACGCCGAATCGGTGATGCTGCTGGAGATCGACCGCCAGCCGGCAGAAAGCCTGGCCGGCATCGAAAAGGCGATCGGCAAGGCTCTGGATGAAGTACGCGCCATCGTGCGCGACTGGGAGCCGATGCGCGCCAAGGCGCTGGCCCTTGCCGAAGACCTCGGCACGCGCACGCTGCCGGTGGATGATGCATCGCGCGCCGAAGCGCAGGAGTTCCTGCGCTGGGCCGCCGACAACCACTTCACCTTCTTCGGCTACCGCGAGTACCGCGTGGAGAAGCAGGGCAAGGAAGATGTGCTGGCACCGTTGAACGACACCGGTCTGGGCCTGATGCGTGGCCAGGACAAGTCGGCCGCGCGTCCGGTCAGCACCCTGGCCGCTCAGGGTCTGAACACCAGCCAGGGTCTGACCGATGCGCTGATCCTGACCAAGACCAATGCCCGCTCGCGCGTGCACCGCGCCGGCTACATGGACTACATCGGCGTGCTGGCGTTCGATGCCAAGGGCCGCATCATCGGCGAGCAGCGCTTCCTCGGCCTGTTCACCTCCAGCGCCTACAACCGCCGCCCGTGGGAGATCCCGCTGGTGCGCAAGCGCCACGAATACGTGATGGAGCAGTCCGGTCTGGCACCGGCCAGCCACAGCGGTAAAGCGCTGCGCCATATACTTGAAACGCTGCCGCGCGAGGAACTGTTCCAGAGCAGCGAGGAAGAGCTGTACCGTACCGCCATCGGTGTGCTGGGCCTGCAGGAGCGCGTGCGCAGCCGACTGTTCCTGCGCCGCGACAAGTACAGCCGCTTCATTTCCGCGCTGGTGTACCTGCCGCGTGAACGCTTCAACACGGATGTGCGCCTGCGCATCGAAGCGATGCTCAAGGATGCTCTGCAGGGCGAGCACGTGGACAGCTCGGTAGTGCTCGGTGATTCTCCGCTGGCCCAGGTCCACCTCATCGTGCGTCCCAAGCCCGGCCAGGTGCTGGACGTGGACACCGCCGCGCTGGAGCAGCAGCTGGCCAAGGTGCTGCGCAACTGGCAGGACGACCTGCGCGAAGCGCTGGTCAGTGCCCACGGCGAGACCGAAGGGCTTCGTATTGCCGCGCGTATCGGCAAGGCATTGCCGGCTGGCTACATCGAAGACAACAGCACCGAGATCGCGGCCCATGACGTGGCCCAGCTGGACGCGCTGACCGGCCCGGACGATCTGCGTCTGAGCCTGCAGGCGGTGGGCGAAGGCCTGCGCCTGAAGCTGTACCGCCAGCTGGATGACATCCCGCTGTCGGACGCGTTGCCGATGATGGAAAACATGGGGCTGCGCGTGATTTCCGAGCGCCCGTACCGGCTTTCGGTGGACAACGCACCGGTCTACGTGCAGGACTTCGAGGTCGAATCGACCGCTGGCGCGATCGATGCGGCCAGTGTCGATGCTGCGTTCGGCGAGACCTTCGCCCGTGTCTGGAACAACGACGCGGAGAACGACGGCTTCAACCGTCTGGTGCTGGCCGCTGGTCTGCACTGGCGCCAGGTCGCGATGCTGCGTGGTTACTGCAAGTACCTGCTGCAGACCGGTGTGCCGTTCTCGCAGGCCTATGTGGAAGGCACCTTCACCCGTTACCCGCTGCTGGCGCGCCTGCTGGTGGAACTGTTCGAAGCGCGCTTCGATCCGGCCACCGGCAACGAAAGCAAGGCCGACATTGCCGCCGGCCAGGCCGATCTCAAGGCGCACCTGGCGGTGCTGGCCGCCGGTGACGAGGCCACGCTGAAGGTGCTGCAGGGTGTGGTCGATGCCCGCAGCGGCAGCCGCGACGTGCAGATGCAGGCCGCGCGCGACGCGCTGCTCAAGCTGATGGACCGCGTGTCCAGCCTGGATGAAGACCGCATCCTGCGTTCATTCATGGGCGTCATCGACGCGACCCTGCGCACCAGCTACTACCAGACCGACGCCCAGGGCCAGCCGGGCCACGTCATCAGCTTCAAGTTCGATTCGGCGCTGGTGCCCGATCTGCCCAAGCCGCGTCCGTACCGCGAGATCTTCGTCTACGGCCCGCGCGTGGAAGGCACGCATCTGCGCTTCGGCGCGGTTGCCCGTGGCGGCCTGCGCTGGTCGGACCGTCGCGAGGACTTCCGCACCGAGGTGCTGGGTCTGGTCAAGGCGCAGATGGTCAAGAACACGGTCATCGTGCCGGTTGGCGCCAAGGGCGGTTTCTTCGCCAAGCTGCCGCCGGTCAATGGTGACCGCGACGCGGTATTCGCCAACGGCGTTGCCTGCTACAAGCTGTTCATCCAGGGCCTGCTGGACATCACCGACAACATCGTCAACGACAGGATCGTGCCGCCGGTAGACGTGGTGCGTCATGACATGGACGACCCGTATCTGGTGGTGGCAGCTGACAAGGGCACTGCCACCTTCTCCGACATCGCCAACGGCCTGGCCGTGGCGCACGGCTTCTGGATGGGCGATGCGTTTGCCTCCGGTGGTTCGGTGGGCTACGACCACAAGGGCATGGGCATCACCGCACGCGGCGCCTGGGAATCGGTCAAGCGCCACTTCCGCGCGCTGGGCGTGGACTGCCAGAGCCAGGATTTCACCGCGGTTGGCGTCGGCGACATGTCCGGCGACGTGTTCGGCAACGGCATGCTGCTGTCACGCCACATCCGGCTGGTGGCCGCGTTCGATCACCGGCACATCTTCCTCGATCCGAACCCGGACTCGGCCAGTTCGTTCATCGAACGCGAGCGCATGTTCGGCCTGCCGCGGTCAAGCTGGGCCGACTACGATGCCAAGCTGATCAGCAAGGGCGGCGGCATCTACCCGCGCACGCTCAAGTCGATCGAGATCACCCCGCAGGTCCGCGAAGCGCTGGGCCTGGCAGAGGGTGTCAAGGCGCTGTCGCCCAACGATCTGATGAGCGCCATCCTCAAGGCACCGGTGGATCTGCTGTGGAACGGCGGCATCGGCACCTACGTCAAGGCGGCCAGCGAGCAGCACAGCGATGTGGGCGACCGCGCCAACAACGCGCTGCGCGTCAATGGTGGCGAGCTGCGTTGCAAGGTGGTGGGTGAGGGCGGCAACCTCGGCATGACCCAGCTGGGCCGCATCGAGGCGGGCCAGGCCGGCGTACTGCTCAACACCGACTTCATCGATAATTCGGCCGGTGTGGATACCTCTGACCACGAAGTCAACATCAAGATCCTGCTCAACGATGTGGTGCGTGCAAAGAAGCTCACGGTGGAACAGCGCAACAAGCTGCTGGCCTCGATGACCGACGAAGTGGCCGCTCTGGTGCTCAACGACAACTACCGCCAGAACCAGGCCATCAGCCTGATGGAGCGGATGGCGATCAAGCGTCTGGGTTCCAAGCAGCACTTCATCCGCACGCTGGAACAGCAGGGTCTGCTCGACCGTCAGATCGAGTTCCTGCCTTCCGATGCCGAGCTGTCCCAGCGCAAGGCACGCGGCCAGGGCCTGACCCGGCCGGAACTGTCGGTGCTGCTGTCCTACTCCAAGCTGGTGGCATTCGCGCAGCTGCTTGAGTCGGACATTCCGGAAGACCCGTACCTGTCCAAGGAACTGCAGCGCTACTTCCCCACACCGCTGCAGAAGAAGTACGCCGATGCCATGGAGCGTCACCGCCTCAAGCGCGAGATCATCGCCACGGCCGTGACCAACCAGACCATCAACCGGATGGGCGCGACCTTCCTGATGCGCATGCAGGAGGACACCGGCCGTTCCATCGCCGAGGTTGCCAAGGCCTACACCATCAGCCGCGAGACGCTGGACGCCCGCGCGCTGTGGGCACAGATCGACGCTCTCGACGGCACGCTGCCCGAGTCGGTGCAGATCGACGCGCTGGAAGTGATCTGGAAGCTGCAGCGCTCGTTCGTGCGATGGCTGCTCTCGCGCCCCGGCCCGATGCCGGGCATCACCGAGGCGGTCAACCGCTATCAGGGGCCGTTCAACGATATCCGCGTGGCTTCCGGCGTGCTGCCTGATTCGCAGCGACCGACCTACGAAGCGCTTGTTGCCGAGTGGAAGGAGAAGGGGCTGCCGCCGTCGCTGGCACAGCAGCTGGCCGAGCTGCACTTCCTGGAGCCGGCTTTCGACATCATCGAACTGGCTCGGACGCGCAAGCTCAAGCCGGTGGACGTGTCCAAGGTCCACTTCCGGCTGGGCGATGCGCTGCAGCTGCCCTGGCTGTTCGAGCAGATCGATGGCCTGGAGGTCAACGGTCGCTGGCATGCGGTCGCCCGCGGCGTCCTGCGTGACGAGCTCGCCGCGCACCACCGCACGCTTGCCGGCCAGGTGCTGGCAATGAAGGGCACCGGCGCCGAAGCCAAGGTGGCTGCCTGGATGGCACGTGACGACAGCAGCCTGCGGTTCACCCTGGCGATGCTGGCCGAGCTGGCCGAGCAGAAGACGCTGGATTACCCGACCGTCTCGGTCGCGGTGCAGCGCCTGGGTCAGCTGGCCGCGCACGGCGCGTAAGGCGTATCTGATCCGCTGCTGGTAATGCAAACGGCCCCGCATCTGCGGGGCCGTTTTTTCATGCGCATGGCGCGTGGCCTGCATTAGGTGCGGTTCCGGTATGCTCTTGCCACGCCTTTCCCGGATGCACCGATGAGCGACACCCCCCGCATCGCGTTCCTGGCCAGCAGCACCGAACCGGCGCGCAACGCGCGCGCCGCGATGGTGTCCCGCTATGGCGAGCATGCCCCTGACCAGGCTGACGTGCTGTGCCCGCTCGGCGGCGACGGTTTCATGCTGCAGACCCTGCATCGCCATGGTCACCTCGGCAGGCCGGTGTTCGGCATGAAACTGGGCACGGTGGGGTTCCTGATGAACCAGTACCACGGCGACGATGACGTGCATGCCCGCATCGCCCGGGCTGAGCCGGCCAATCTGCGCCCGTTGGAAATGACCGCGCTGAGTGAATCCGGTGCAAGCAGCAGTCTGTTGGCGTTCAACGACGTGTCGCTGCTGCGGCAGACACGGCAGGCCGCGCACATCGGCATCGATCTCAATGGCCAGGAGCGGGTCAACGAGCTGATTGGCGACGGCGTACTGGTGGCCACCCCGGCCGGCAGCACCGCCTACAACTATTCCGCCCACGGTCCGGTGCTGCCGCTGGGCTCGCACACCATCGCGCTGACGCCGCTGGCGCCTTATCGGCCCAGGCGCTGGCGCGGCGCCATTCTCAAGGCCGACACGGAGGTGCGCTTCCGGGTGCTCGACCCGTACAAGCGGCCGGTCAGTGTGACCGCCGATTCGCATGAGATCCGTGACGTGGTCGAGGTCACCATCCGCGAATCGCGCGACCGGCGTGTGACCCTGCTGTTTGACCCGGAGCACAACCTGGAAGATCGCATCCTCAGCGAACAGTTCGTGTTCTGAAGATCAATCCGCGCGACAATAGGCCGCCGCCGCCACAGGAGCCATCATGGGCGACAATACCCCCCGTCTGCTGACCGTCGCGGTTACCTCGCGCGCGCTGTTCGACCTTGAAGAAAGCCATGCGCTGTTCGAGAGCGACGGCGTGGAGGCCTACGCCGAGTACCAGCGTCAACACGAGGACGACATTCTCGGCCCCGGTGTTGCCTTCCCGGTGGTGCGCAAGCTGCTGGCGTTGAACCAGGGGGCCGGGCCGGAGAATCCGCGTGTGGAGGTCATTCTGCTTTCGCGCAATTCAGCCGACACCGGCCTGCGGATCTTCAACTCGATCGAGCACTACGGGTTGGGCATCATCCGCGCCACGTTCACTGCCGGCGAGCCGACCTGGCCCTACGTCAAGCCGTTCGGCACCGATCTGTTCCTGTCGGCCAACCCCGAGTCGGTGCGCAGCGCGCTGCGCCACGGCATCGCCGCGGCCACCATCCTGCCCAAACCGCCGGGCGAGACCGCGGCGGCGGCGGTGGACCAGGTGGTTGCCAGCGAGCGTGATGCCGGTCAGCTGCGTATTGCGTTCGATGGCGATGCAGTGATCTTTGGCGATGAGAGCGAGCGCATCTCGCGCGAGCAGGGCGTGGAAGCGTTCGGCCGTCATGAGCGGGAGCGCGCGCGTGAGCCGCTCAGTGGCGGCCCATTCCGTGGCTTCCTTTCAGCGTTGCATACGCTGCAGCAGGTATTCCCGGCTGGCGAGGATGCACCGATCCGTACCGCGCTGGTGACCGCGCGCTCCGCGCCGGCGCATGAGCGGGTGATCCGCACGCTGCGCGAGTGGGGAGTGCGCCTGGATGAAGCCCTGTTCCTGGGTGGCCGCCACAAGGGGCCGTTCCTGCAGGCCTTCGGTGCCGACATCTTCTTTGATGATTCCCAGCACAACATCGACAGCGCCCGTGCGCACGTGGCTGCCGGTCACGTCCCGCACGGCGTCGCCAACGAGACTTAGCGCCGGGCTCTGCCCGGCGGCTCTGCTGTCAGATCGCCAGCATCCCGGTAGGTGACGACCGTTGGTCGTCACGGCGTTGCCTCGGCACGGGACGTCTCGCCACCAGCACGGCTGCGCCGCTGAAGCGTGACGACCGACGGTCGTCACCTACCGAGGCGGAGCCGAGAGGCCCAGGCGCAGGTCCACCACCTTCCAGCGCAGGCCCTGCGGCTCCAGCACCACCTGCAGGGGCGGTTCACCAGGCTCGCGCTCGACATCCACCACGAAACGATCGAGCCGTTCGAAACGGTGCTTCGCCTCACGCAGCGGACGCGCCGGCTCCGGCGCGGCCCAGCTGTCGCCGCCCTGCAGTTCGTTGCGGCCGCGTTTCCACAGCTGATGTCCCTGCAGCATCGCACCGATCCCCATCGGGGTGATCAGCGTGTCCACAGCCGCACCGCCCAGTTGCCGACCGAGGCCCTGCAGCAGCCCGCCGAACGGGCTGGCTGCCACGTCCACGCCGGCCTGGCGCAGCAGATGGTCGCTCAACTGCGCGCGCAGGCTCGCACGCACGCGCGGAAAGTCCACATAGCGCTCCAGACGCGCGGTATCGCGCTCTTCGATCGCGGTGGAAATGCTGTGCACGGCCAGATAGGGGCCACTGAACCACCAGGCGCTGATGGCCAGCGAAAGCAGGACGATTACCGCACCGAGCTTCTTCATGGGACGTCCGTCATCGGGGAGGAGTCGCCATGGTGCAGCACCAGAACCCAACGGGGGTGAACGCCAGCGGCGGGCTAGACGCTTGGTGAACCCCGTCCGTCGCCGAACACGGCGACCAGACGTGCACGGTCCGCTGCGTCCAGCAGGCAGGGATCGGTGGCCAGGATCTGCAGCAGGCTCTCGGTGCGCGTTGTGCCGACGATGCCGGCGGCAATGCCTGGATGCTGCAGCACGTAGGCGAACGCGGTCTGCGCCGGCGCCTGTGAGGCGATCGAGGCGACCGCGCGGCGCATCTTCGAGGCACTGCGCATGAGCCGGCGACTGCTGGGCTTGAGCCAGGCACGGGCGAGGTACCAGGCGTCGCTCAATGCCGGCAGGCGGGGCCGGTAGGGCAGCAGATGGCCCTGCGCCAGCACCGTGCCGGCCAGTACGCCCATGCCGGCCTCGTGCAGCTGCGCCACATGCGCGGCGCGGTCCTGCTGCAGCAGGTTGTAGTCCAGCAGTACCACGTCGAATACGGTCGGGTTCGCGGCCAGCCAGTCCAGCGTGCCGCGCGAATGGGTATTGATGCCGAGGTGGCGGAACAGGCCGCGCTCGCGCAGGCGCTGCAGCGTGCCCAGCAGTTCATCGGTGATCTGGTGCTCACCGATGCCATGCAGCTGGTAGATGTCCAGATACTCCAGCCGAAGGTTGCGCAGCGATGCCTCGCAGCTTGCGGTGATCGCCGCTGGCGAGAAATCCCGTTGCTCGGTGCCGCCTAGGCCGGCCTGGCCGGTCAGGGTGCCGCCCTTGCTGGATATCACCAGCTGCTCGCGTGGGCAGGTGGCCAGCAGCGGTGCGAGCAGCCGACCCAGCCGGGGTTCGGCGTTGAAACCGGAATAGTTGTGGCCGGTATCGAGCAGATTGACGCCCTGTTCCAGCGCCGTCGCCAGCACGCGACCGGCCGCGCCCTCGGCGAACCGCCGGTGGCCCCAGAAGCCGGAGCAGCCCAGCCCGATCGGCGACACCTGCAGCCCGGTACGGCCCAGCGTGCGGCGCTGGCGCGGCAGCGGCAGGGTCATCGGTTCAGAACTCCAGGTCGAGCGCGGCGCACAGATAATCAACGAACGGCCCCAGCGCCGCCAGATCCTTGCCCAGCGTGGACAGCAGGCGCGGGCCGGTCATGGCGGCATCGTCCAGCGAGCGCCACATCACCCAGTTGCGGTGCTTGAGGTCGTCGATGAACTCGAAGTCGGCCGGGAAGCCGCGCGGCGGACGCACCAGTTTCTCGCTCTGCTCGAACGCGTAACGCCTGCGCAGTGCAGGCGCATGCGCGGCCGCTTTCCAGCTGCCGGGATTGTCCAGGATGAAATGGCGGATGCGCCGCTGGGTGTCCGGATCGGGGTGCCACAGGCCGGCGCCGACAAAGCTGGCACCGGGCTGTAGGTGCACGTAGAAGGAGGGGGCGGGCACTTCGCGGCGGCGCTCATGGAACAGCCGTGCACCCTGCCACAGCTTGTAGGGCGATTTGTCGTGCGAGAAGCGCGCATCGCGGTGGATGCGGAACAGTGAGCCACCGACACCGCGCGGATCGGCGCGGAACTTCGGGCTCACTTCGGCCAATGCCGGCTGCAGGTCACCGATCAGCCGCAGAAAGGGCTGACGGACGTGATCCTCATACTGTTGCCGGTGCTCGTTGAACCAGCTCTTGTTGTTGTGCAGAGCCAGACTGCTCAGAAAGCGCAGGCTGGCATCACTGAAATAAGTCGTCATAAGGTTTCCTGCAGGTGTTGGCCCCAGTCGCGCAGCGCCCGCAGCAGGGCAGGCCGGCGTGCATCGTCGCTGGCTTCGGCCTCCAGCGCATCGATCTGCTGGTCGTACTGGGCAAGATTGAGCTCCCCAAGCCGGTCATCGCCGAGCAGACGCTGCTGACGATACAGCTGCCAGCGCTGGCGGTCGGCAGCGTCCAGGCTGTCGGGATGGTTGCGGGCGCGGTAGCGGAACAGCAGCTCGGGCAGGCGTGGATCATTGAACTCTGCTTCGAGCGCCGCCAGCGCAGCCGGTGCCGTGGTACGCACGCGGGACAACAGGGGTTTGTCGCCGGCACCCAGGAAGCCATCGTAGATCGAGCCGTCCACATCCGAGACACTGGCCTCGCGACTGCCGGCATACACCTGGCGGGCTTTCTCGGCGAGCATGGGCGCCTGGGTACGCAGCAGTTCCAGCTTGGACGCGATCGCGGCCACATCCAGCCCGAGACGCTGATGATCTTCGGCACGCAGGTGGTTCCAGGCTACCAGTGCCGGCACCTTGTTCAACGTCACTTCCTTCAGCGGCACCCGTGTGGCACCTTCGGGCAGCTCGCTGGCGCGCAGGTACAGGCGGCGCGCGATCTCCTCGGCAGGCAGCTCCAGCAGCGGTGCGATATCACCTTCCAGATCGAACACGATGACCCGGTTGCTGATGTAAGGATGCATGGCCAGCGGCAGAACCGGGGCGGCGCACAGGCGGCTGGCCGGGTAGCGCATCGAGATGTGCAGCACCGGCTGCAGCGCGGCCACGTCGAGCAGACCGGCGACGAAACGTTTGTCGCGCAGGCGCAGCGCGTAGTTCCAGAGCCGTGGCTGGTGCTGTTTGAACAACCGGGCCATGCCGATCGTGGCGTGCACGTCGGAGAGCGCTTCGTGCGCGTCTCCCTGCCGCACGCCGTTGGCAAGGGCCAGGTGCTCAAGCTTGAACGACGTGGCGCCATCGTCGCGGGTCGGCCAGGTAATGCCTTCCGGACGCAGGGCACGCATCAGCCGCAGCATGTCCAGCAGGTCCCAGCGGGAATTGCCGTTTCGCCACTCGCGTTCATAGGGGTCATGGAAGTTGCGGAAAAGACCGTGCCGGATGAACTCATCGTCAAAGCGCAGCGTGTTGTAGCCCAGCGTGCAGGTGCCGGGCACGCTCATCAGCTCGTTGATCCGGGCAAACGCCTCTGCCTCGCTGATGCCTTCGGCCAGTGCGTGCTGCGGCGTGATGCCGGTGACCAGTGTGGCGAACGGCGAGGGCAGCAGATCATCGGCCGGACGCACGTAGAAGGAGCTGGGCTCGCCGATCGGATTGAGATCGCCGTCGGTGCGGATCGCAGCGAACTGGGCCACACGGGTACGCCGCGGGTCCTGTCCGAAGGTCTCCAGGTCGTAGAACAGGAAACTGTCGGCCATCAGTGCGCACCCTCCAGCACCGGCAGCTTGGCATGTACTTCGGTCTCCAGTGCGGACCAGTCGATATGCGACAGGGTGGCATGGCCGGCCGTGGCCTGCTGCAGTATGCGACGCTGGATGCGTGTGCGTTCCAGTGCCAGAGCGTAGGGCGTGTGCAGGAAAGTGACCATGGTGTAGTGTGGCACGAAGCGTGTCGGCCACCGCTGCTGCAGCGCCTGTTCAAGATCGCGCTGCAGCAGGAACGCCGGGTCAGCCACCTGGTCGCGCATTTCGATGTAGTTTTCCAGCGCCATCTGCTGGATCGCCCAGGCATTGGGTGCACGCTCGATCTCGAAGGCCGCATAGGCCTGCTGCAGGTCGCTGCTGTGCTGAAGGTGGCGGGCCAACGCCACGCAGTCCTCGAAGGCGCAGTTCATGCCCTGGCCGTGGAACGGCACCATGGCGTGTGCGGCGTCGCCCAGCAGCACCGCGCGGCCGTCGCTGTGCCAGCGCTCCAGGTACAACGTGCCCAGCAGTCCGGGCGGATGGGCATCCCAGTCCGCGCGCAGGTTCGGAATCAACGGCAGCGCGTCGGCGAACTCACGTTCGAACAACGCCTGCGCCTGCGCACCATCGGTGACGGTGGCAAAGCTGGTCTCCCCCTTGTTGGGCAGGAACAGGGTGACGGTGAAGGTGCCTTCATGGTTGGGCAGGGCAATGCACATGTAGCGACCACGCGGCCAGATGTGCAGCGCGTTGCGCTCGATGCGTGCGCTGCCATCGGCGGCCGGGGGGATTTCCAGTTCCTTGTAGGAGTGGTCAAGGAACTCGATGCGCTCGCCCAGCGGGGCACGACGGTTCATTGCCGCGCGCAGCGCCGAGCCGGCGCCGTCGGCGCCGATCAGGCTGTCAAAGCGCACATCGCGCGGTGTGTCGGTACGGTCGTCGATGAAACGTGCATGGCCGGCGTCGAAGTCCACGGTGTGCAGACGCTGATGGAAGTGAACCTGGGCGCCGGCGTCCTCGGCCAGCTGCAGCAGGGTGATGTTGAGCTCGCGCCGGTGGATCGACCAGATCACTTCGCTGTCATCGCGGCCGTAACGCTGCAGAACGGGATGGCCGTAGCGAGGGTGCACCATGCGGCCGCGCATCATGACCGCGTGCGCCATCACCGCCTCCTCCACGCCGGGCCCCGCTTGCCGCAGTGCGTTGCGCCCGCGCTCGGCCAGCGCAAGGTTGATCGAGCGGCCGCGTTCGTAATCGCTGATGCGCGGGTCGCCACGCCGCTCGTGCACGGTGATGTTCCAGCCCTGCCGCGCCAGCAGGATGGCCAGCAGCGAGCCGGCCAGGCCGGCGCCGACGATGTTCAACGCGCGTGTTGCACTGTGAGTCACGTAGCGATGTCCCGTGCAGTTACAGGCCGGCCCAGGCTTCAACTTCGTCGACGAAGTGATGCAGGTCCTGGTACCGGTTGTAGAGCGGGGTGGGCGAGATGCGGATCACGTCGGGCTCGCGCCAGTCGCCGAGCACGCCCACCGAGTGCAGGTGTTCGAACAGGGCCCGGCCACGTGCGCGACCGCCGCTGACCCGCAGCGACAGCTGACAGCCTCGCTGCGCAGGGTCGGCAGGCGTGATCACCTCCAGCACCTGCGGCACGCGCGTGTTGACCAGCGCCTCAAGCATGCCGGTCAGGCGCAGCGACTTGGCACGCAGCGCCTCCATGCCGGCCTGCTCGAACAGCGCCAGCGAAGCCCGCAGCGGGGCGAGGCCGAGGATCGGCGGGTTGCTCAGCTGCCAGCCCTCGGCGCCGGCGGCGGGTACGAACTGCGGCGCCATCTGGAAGCGGGTGGACTCTTCATGGCCCCACCAGCCGGCGAAGCGCGGCAGGCCCGCGTCGCGATGATGGCGCTCGTGAACGAATGCACCGGCCACCGCGCCCGGGCCGCTGTTGAGGTACTTGTAGTGGCACCATACGGCGAAATCAGGCGCCCAGTCGTGCAGCTGCAGTGGCATGTTGCCGACCGAGTGGGCGAGGTCGAAGCCGACCCGCGCACCTTTGCCGCGCGCCAGGGCGGCGATGGACTGCAGGTCGAAGGCCTGGCCGGTGCGGTACTGCACGCCGGGCCACAGCACCAGCGCCAGCCGCGGGCCGTGTGCCTGGATCGCCGCCTCGATGGCAGCCATCGAGATCGTGCCGTTGGGCTCGTCCGGCTGCACTTCCACCAGGCACTGCGCCGGGTCATGACCGTGGAAGCGGATCTGCGCTTCGACCGCATGGCGGTCGGTGGGGAAGGCGCCGGCCTCCATCAGGATCACCGGTCGCTCCGGCGTGGGCCGGTAGAAGCTCACCATCATCAGGTGCAGGTTCACGCTCAGAGTGTTCATCGCCACCACTTCCGACGACTGCGCGCCGACCACCTCGGCCAGCTGCGTGCTGACCAGGCGGTGGTAGTTCAGCCACCGGGTCGGGCCGGTGAAGTGACCTTCGACCGCGAGCTCGGCCCACTGCTGCATGACCTCCTTCACCATGTCCTGTGCGCCACGCGGCTGCAGGCCCAGCGAATTGCCGACAAAGTAGGTCTGCTCGCCGCTGCCGTGGCGGGGAATCAGAAACTGGCGACGCAGCGCACGCAGCGGATCGGCTGCGTCGAGGGCGAGGGCGTGATCACGGCTGAGAATCTCGGACATGGAAAGACAGCACCTTCAGAGGATACTGCCAGTGTAGCGCCGGCAACGTCGCGCGTGCCCGCTGCGCGCTGACCGCCGTGCGCCGACCGCCGTGCGGACGAGCACACACGATTGCGGCCGCGTGGTCAGCCAGGCGTCGGCAGCGGGTCCAGGTGCCCGCAGTTGTCGCAGGTGCGCAGCGCCTCGCTGGCCTGGTACCGGGCAAACAGCGCCGGCAGATCGGTCTCGATGTTCTGCAGGTGGAAGAACTGCTCGTGCAGCTTGTGGTTGCAGCGCTCGCAGTGCCAGACCACGCCGTCGCGTTCGTGTGGCAGACGCCGCCGCTCCACCACCAGTCCCACGCCGCCGGCCGGGCGCCGCGGCGAATGGGGGACACCACCGGGCAGCAGGAAGATCTCGCCGGCGCGGATCGTGATGTCCTGCACTGCACCCTCGTGCTGGACCTTCAGCACCATCTCGCCCTCAAGCTGGTAGAACCACTCCGGGCCTTCATCGATGTGGTAGTCGGTGCGGGCATTGGGCCCGCCAACCACCATCACGATGAAATCGCCGTTCTCGATCATTTTGTTGCCGACCGGCGGCTTGAGCAGGTGCCGGTTTTCCTCGATCCAGGCCTGCAGGTTCAGTGGTGTGGCGAGCATGTGCAATGCCCGGCTCAGTCGCGCTTGCCGTGCCGCGGCACGTAGGACAGGGCGTTCTCGTAGGCCTGCTTCAGCTCGTCGGCGCCGCCGACATCGATGCCCATTTCGCGCACGCGGCCGTCCTTGAGGCTGTAGACCCAGCCGTGCACCATCAGCTTCTGGCCACGGCCCCAGGCGTCCTGCACGATGGTCGAGCGGCACAGGTTGGCGACCTGCTCGATGACGTTCAGCTCACACAGCCGGGCATGGCGCAGTTCATCGTTTTCCAGTGCGTCGAGGATGCCGGCATGCTTCTGCGCGACGTCGCCGACATGACGCAGCCAGTTGTCGGCCAGGCCAACGCGGGTATTGTGCAGGCACGCGTGCACGCCGCCGCAGCCGTAATGACCGACGATCAGGATGTGCTTGACCTTGAGCTGGTCCACGGCGTATTGCACCACGCTCAGGCAGTTCAGGTCGGTGTGCGCCACCACGTTGGCCACGTTGCGGTGCACGAAGACTTCGCCCGGTGCCATGCCGATGATCTGGTTGGCCGGTACACGCGAATCAGAGCAGCCGATCCACAGGTACTCCGGATGCTGCTGCTTGGCCAGCTGGTGGAAGAACTCGGGATCTTCCTTCTCGATGCGGTCGGCCCACTGGCGGTTGTTCTGCAGCAGCTTGTGGATGTCTTTCATGATGGCAGGGTCCGTAACGGAGGGTGGCCTCGGCAGCGGCGGGGGGCGCGCTGAAACCGGTGAGGGGATTCAGGCGCGGCTTCCCAGCGACTGCACCATGCGGCCGCGCAGGCCGTCATCGCTGCCGGCCTGCGGTGGCTGCACTTCGTGCAGGCTGAAGCCGCGGACCAGCGCATCTTCTTCGTCCAGCCCGTCGTACTCGACGAACTCGGCATCGAACAGCTGCGCACGCGCCGTGTCTTCGCTGTCGTAGCTCAGCGTATTGCCATCGCTGTCCAGCACCTCGGCGGTGCCGGCGGGGCGGACCCGCAGGCGGGCCCAGATCAGGGTGTTGCCGAGGCTGGCCAGCCACCAGCTGTCGCGCGAAGCGGAAATGTCATTCATGGAAGTCACCAGAGCGAAACCAGCCAGAGCAGGGCAGCCATGCCGAGACCGGCCAGCAGAGTCAGCAGGGAGATCCAGGCCGGCGTGGCCAGGCCGGACAGCGAACGGTCCGGTTCGGCGCGATAATCACGCCGCAGCAGCCAGCCCAGGGCCTCGGGCTTGAGGAAGGCGCCGCTGCCGAAGCGCTGTGCGATCGCCGGGTGGCGGTCGCGCAGGTGCACCAGGGTCAGCGGCCAGAAGATCACGAATGCACTGAACCCGGCCACTGCCACGCCGACAAAGCAGAGGGCAAAGAACAGGGTCATCGGCGCAGTGCCTCCGTGATCGGTGGAACGTGGTCGGCAGGAACGGCTTAGAACTCCGCGCTGCCCGGCGCACGCGGGTAGGGAATCGCATCGCGGATGTTGGACAGGCCGCAGACATAGACCACCAGGCGCTCGAAACCGAGACCGAAGCCAGCGTGTGGTACCGAGCCATAGCGGCGGAAGTCGCGGTACCAGCCGTAGTGCTCACGGTCCAGGCCGAACTGCGCCATGCGCGCGTCGAGTACGTCCAGGCGTTCCTCACGCTGGCTGCCGCCGATGATCTCGCCGATGCCCGGGGCCAGCACGTCCATCGCGGCCACGGTTTTGCCGTCGTCGTTCAGGCGCATGTAGAAGGCCTTGATGTGCTCGGGGTAGTTGGTCACCACCACCGGACGGCCGACGTGTTCCTCGGTCAGCCAGCGTTCGTGTTCGGTCTGCAGGTCCAGACCCCATTCCACCGGGAAGTCGAAGCTGCGACCGGCGTTCTGCAGCAGCTTCACCGCATCGGTGTAGTCGATCTGCTCGAACGGCGAGTTGATGAAACTCTCCAGCTTGGTGATCGCGTTCTTGTCCACGCGCTCGGCGATGAACGCCAGGTCGTCGCCGCGTTCGTCGAGCACCGCGCGGAACAGGTACTTGAGGAACTCTTCGGCAAGACGTGCGTCTTCGGCCAGATCGGCGAAGGCGATCTCAGGTTCGATCATCCAGAACTCGGCCAGATGGCGCGTGGTGTGGCTGTTCTCGGCGCGGAAGGTCGGCCCGAAGGTATACACCTTGCTCAGCGCAAGGCAGTAGGCCTCGACGTTGAGCTGGCCGGACACGGTAAGGAAGGTCTCCTTGCCGAAGAAATCGCGGCTGAAGTCGACCGCGCCCTTGTCGTCGCGCGGCAGGTTGACCATGTCCAGCGTGGACACACGGAACATCTGCCCGGCGCCTTCGGCATCGGAGGTGGTGATGATCGGCGTGCTGATCCAGTTGAAGCCGTTCTCGTGGAAGAAACGGTGTACGGCCTGGGCCAGGCAGTTGCGGATGCGGGTGACCGCGCCGAACAGATTGGTGCGCGGGCGCAGGTGGGCCACTTCGCGCAGGAACTCCGGCGTCATCGGCTTGGGCTGGATGGGATAGGTGAGGGGGTCTTCGACCCAGCCCACCACCTCGACCGCGCTGGCCTGGATCTCGAACGACTGGCCCTTGCCCTGCGACTTGACCAGGGTGCCGGTGGCGATCAGCGAGCAGCCGCTGCTGAGGCGCTTGATCTCGCCATGGTTGGCCAGCGCGTCGGTGGCCACCACCTGGATCGGGGCGAAGCAGGAGCCGTCAGAGACATTGATGAAGGCCAGGTTCGCCGAGCCGCGCACCGTGCGCACCCACCCGCGTACCGTGACTTCGCCGCCTTCCGGGATCTTCCCGGCAAGCGCATGTTCAACGCTGACCACCGTCATGACTTGAATCCTCTGCTGATCGACTCGATCTGTGAACACGGGAGTTTACCGGTTGCAGCGTTCCGCTTGCGAGGCATTTCTGTGGTGCCGGTGACCTTTATAATCGTTTGCCATGTTCCAAGGAGTTCTGCCATGGCTGTCAGCCTGACCCCTGTTGCCTTCGAGCGCGTCCAGCGTTTTGTCGCCCAGACCCCCGGCGCGTTGGGCCTGCGCTTTGGCGTGACCAGGACCGGCTGCTCGGGCTGGGGCCATGTGACCGACCTGGCGCGGGACCAGCGCGAGGGCGATGCGGTGTTCGAGCAGGACGGGGTACGCATCTACGTGGATGCGCAGAGCCTGCCGCTGGTGGATGGGACGGTGATCGACTTCGGCAAGCACGGGCTGAGCGAGACGTTCACATTCAGCAATCCGAATGCGACGGCCGAATGTGGCTGTGGCGAGAGCTTCACCACCGACGAAAACCACCGCTGAGGCCGGAGGGCCGGAACGGCCCTCCAGGCTGGGACGGAACAGGCTCTCGGTAGGTGACGACCGTTGGTCGTCACGCTTCTGATCCTGATCTGGACGCGACCGGGGCTGCCGCGCCCAGTCAACCCAGCCTCCGGCGTTTGCCCTGGCCAGCCGCGAGCAGCTAAGCCGTTGGCGGCCATCCTTAGCGGCACTGCGCCGCCAGCGGGCCCGCGTCACGGCGCTCCAGCGCGATCGAGATGCCCCACAGCAGCAGACCTGCAGCAGCGGTGGCGGCACCCACGTAGCCGGTGGATGCGTGACCGTAGCCGGCACCGATGGCCATGCCACCCAGCCACGGGCCGAGCGCATTGGCAGTGTTGAAGGCGGCATGGTTGGAGGCGGCTGCCAGTGTCTGGGCGTCCCCGGCCGCGTCCATCAGGCGGGTCTGCAGGGCCACGGCCAACGCGCCCATCGTGCCCACCGCGACGATCGCCGGGACCATCGCCCAGGCCGAATGGGCCGCCAGCGGGAACAGCAGCAGCACCACGATCGACCACAACAGCAGCACCCCGGCGGCGCGGAACTGCAGGCGGTCTACCAGCCAGCCACCGGCCATGTTGCCGATGATCGCGCCGATGCCGAAGAAGCCGACCGCCACCGGCATCCAACGCTCGGCCACGCCGGTGACGTTGACCAGCGTCGGCGCAAGATAGGTGAACACGCAGAACATCCCGGCAAAACCAATCGAGCCGATGGCCAGCGCCAGCCACACCTGTGGGCGGTTGAACGCGCGCAGTTCGCGCATCGGGGTGGTGCGCACCTCATGCGGGTCCGGCTGCAGGAAGCGCGCCACCATCACCACGGTGGCCAGCGCGAGCAGGCTGACCAGGGCGAAGGCCATGCGCCAGGTCATCTGCTGGCCCAGCCAGGTGGTCAACGGATTGCCGACCAGAATGGCGATGGACAGGCCCAGCAGCACCTTGGAAACCGCCGCGCCACGCTGTGCCGGCGGGCTGATGGACGCCGCCACCAGCATCGCCACGCCGAAGTAGGCGCCGTGCGGCAGCCCTGCGACGAAGCGGGCCAGCAGCATGCTGTGATAGGTCGGCGCCAGTGCGCTGGCCAGATTGCCCACGGCATAGAAGCCCATCAGGGACAGCAGCAGCGTCCGGCGGGTGAAGCTGGCGCCGGCAAAGGCGAGTATCGGCGCGCCCACCACGACACCGATCGCATAGGCGCTGATCAGATGGCCCACCTGGGCCTCGGTGATCGACAGGCCGCGGCTGATCTCCAGCATCAGGCCCATGCTGGCGAACTCGCTGGTGCCGATGGCGAAGCCGCCCAGTGACAGGGCCAATAGAATGAAAGTGCGCTGGCGCGGGCTCAGGGCCGAGGCCAGGGAGGGGGAGGGGCTCACGGGGGCGTGTCCATCAGGGGCGTGGTAACGGTTACATTCTACTGCTGCGGTGCAGCAATACCTAGCGTCGGCGCCCGCTGCGGGCTGAACGGCGTGTCCCGCGCGATGCCCTGCGGAGCCGGCGCGGCGGGTCCCCGCTTGCCCGGACGACGCCGGCGATGCATAATCGGCGGCTTCCTGCGCCCCCGGCGTGGGAACCCTTGCCCCACTGCTGCTTGACTGCGGGGGGCTGTCCGGCCCATTCGGGCCACATCCGAAAGGTATGAAAACATGAGTCGTCATTACGAAGTCGTGTTCCTGGTCCATCCGGACCAGAGCGAACAGGTCCCGGCCATGATCGAGCGCTACAAGTCGCTGGTCGAGAACGGCAACGGCACCATCCACCGTCTGGAAGACTGGGGCCGCCGTCAGCTGGCCTACCCGATCCAGAACCTGGTGAAGGCACATTACGTGCTGCTGAACATCGAAGCCGACCAGGCCGTGCTGAACGAGCTGGTCGAGAGCTTCCGCTTCAACGACGCCGTGCTGCGCAACCTGGTCATCAAGCGTGACGAGGCTGACACCGAGCAGTCGCTGATCATGAAGAGCAAGGACGAGAAGGGCGACAAGCCGGAGCGCGGTGAGCGCCGTCGTCGTGACGACGAAGAAGGCGAGTCCACCACCAACGCTGACAACGAAGCCGGCGACGACGCCGCTTCCGCTGCCTAAGGAGCCTTCCCATGTCCAAGTTCTTCCGTCGCCGCAAGTTCTGCAAGTTCACGGCTGAAGGTGTGAAGGAGATCGACTACAAGGATCTCAACACCCTGCGCCAGTACCTGACCGAGAACGGCAAGATCGTGCCGAGCCGCGTCACCGGTACCAAGTCGAAGTACCAGCGCCAGCTGGCAACGGCCGTCAAGCGCGCCCGTTTCCTGGCCCTGATCCCGTACACCGACAACCACGACGTCTGATGCACGGCGGGCGGCCCCGTGCCGCCCCCTGCGCCTGATATTCGGACAGCCAACCGCTGCGGGGCCGTGTGCCTCGCTAACGAATACTTATCTGGAGAAACACCATGCAGCTGATCCTCCTGCAGAAGGTCACCAACCTGGGCAACCTCGGCGACCTGGTCGACGTGAAGCCGGGCTACGGCCGTAACTTCCTGGTCCCGACCGGCAAGGCCGTTCCGGCCACCGCTACCAACAAGGCCGAGTTCGAAGCAAAGCGCGCCGAATACGAAGCCAAGGCCCAGTCCATCCACGCCGACGCTGAAGCCCGCAAGGCCAAGCTGGAAGGCCAGAGTGTGACCATCGCCGCCAACGCGTCGACCGAAGGCAAGCTGTACGGCTCGGTCGGCCCGCGCGACATCGCCGAAGCCTTCACCGCTGCCGGCCTGCCGCTGGAAAAGAGCGAAGTGATCCTCGGCGAAGGTGCCTTCCGCAACGTCGGCGAGTTCGACGTGCTGGTGCACCTGCACGCCGACGTCGAGACCTCCGTCAAGGTGGTCGTCGTCGCCGAAGCCTGATCCACGCCGCACGGTCTGGTATCAGAACAACGGGCGCCTTCGGGCGCCCGTTTTCGTTTGCCCGGGGGCGGGGCGGTTCCACGGCGATGGGTAGAAGCGCCGGGCCCCGGTATACTCGGGGCGTGACCCCTGTCCCGCCGTGTCTGATCCCTGTGGGATCAAGGGCCTGGGGGTGAAAGCAGGCCGCCCGGCGGCCCCGACCCGGAAACCCTATGCGTCTTTCCACCATCAAGCTGTCCGGCTTCAAGTCCTTCGTCGACCCGACCACCCTGCACCTGCCCACCAACATGACCGGTGTGGTCGGGCCCAACGGCTGCGGCAAGTCGAACATCATCGACGCCGTGCGCTGGGTGATGGGCGAAAGTTCCGCCAGCCGCCTGCGGGGTGATTCGCTCACCGACGTGATCTTCTCCGGTTCCTCGGCGCGCAAGCCGGTCTCGCAGGCGACCGTCGAGCTGATCTTCGACAACACGGACCACACCATCTCCGGCGAGTACGCCTCGTTCAACGAGATCTCGGTCAAGCGCACGGTCAGCCGCGACGGCAGCAGCAACTACTACCTCAATGGCACCAAGTGCCGTCGCCGCGACATCACCGACCTGTTCCTGGGGACCGGCCTGGGGCCGCGCAGCTACTCGATCATCGAGCAGGGGATGATCAGCCAGATCATCGAGGCCCGTCCCGAGGATCTGCGCGTCTATCTGGAAGAGGCCGCCGGCATCTCCAAGTACAAGGAACGGCGCAAGGAAACCGAGACGCGCATCCGCCACACCCGCGAGAATCTGGACCGGCTCAACGACCTGCGCGATGAAATCGGCAAGCAGCTGGAGCACCTCAAGCGCCAGGCCCGCCAGGCCGAGCAGTACCAGGCGCTGCAGGAAGAGCGCCGGATCAAGGACGCGCAGTGGAAGGCGCTGGAGTATCGCGGGCTGGACAGCCGCCTGGGCGCGTTGCGCGAGGGGTTGGCGCAGGAAGAGACCCGTCTGCAGCAGCTGATTGCCGAACAGCGCGACGCCGAAGCGCGCATCGAAACCTCCCGGGTGCGCCGTGAAGCGTCAGCCGAAGCGCTCAATGCCGCGCAGGCCGAGGTCTACCAGGTCGGCAGCACGCTGGCCCGGCTTGAACAGCAGATCCAGCATCAGCGTGAGCTGTCCCAGCGCCTGCACAAGGCCCGGGACGAAACCCAGCAGGCGCTGGCCGAGCTGGGCCAGCACATCAGTGGCGACGAAGCGCGGCTGGGGGTGCTGCGGGAAGCTGTGGAAACGGCCACGCCGCAGCTGGAACAGCTGCAGGAAGAAAACGAGATCAAGCAGGACGCTCTGCGCGAGGCCGAGGCACGGCTGGCCGATTGGCAGGCGCGCTGGGAACAGCACAACCGGCAGAGTTCGGAGGCCTCGCGCACCGGCGAGGTCGAGCGCACCCGCGTGGATTATCTGGACAAGCAGGTACTGGACGCCGACCGCCGACGGCAGTCGCTGCGGTCGGAGCTTTCCGGGCTCGATGTCGAAGCGCTGGAGCAGGCCTTCGAAGACCTGCACCTGCAGCAGGAAACGCACAAGAGCGCGCTGGATGAACTCAGCGAGCAGGTCGAGCTGCGCAAGCAGGAGGTCGCTGACGTGCAGGAACGCCAGCGGGGCAGCCAGGCCGAGCTGGCCGAGCTGCGCAAGCAGGCCAATGGCGTGCGGGGACGGCTGGCCTCGCTGGAAACGCTGCAGCAGGCCGCGCTGGGTCAGGAGCAGGGGGCTGCGGTGGCGTGGCTGCAGGCCCGTGGGCTGGATTCGGCCGCGCGCGTGGGCGAACGCCTGGTGGTCGAGCCGGGCTGGGAAAATGCCGTGGAAGCGGCGCTGGGCCAGCTGATCGAGGGTGTGCTGGTGCAGGCGCCCGAGCAGCTGGTCGAAGCGCTGGCCGAGCTGGGTGAGGGGCGCATCGCGCTGGTCGCCGACAGCGAAGACGCCCTGCAGGTAGCGTCCACCTCATTGGCTGCCAAGGTGCAGGGGCCGGTGGCGATCCGCCGCCTGCTGGCGCGCCTGCACGCCGCCGAAGACCTGGATGCTGCACGCCAGCTGCAGGCCGGGCTGGAAAACGGCGACTCGGTCATCACCCGCAACGGTGACCGGCTCGGACAGGGCTGGGTGCGGATGTCGCGCTCCGGCGCGGCCAAGCAGGGCGCGCTGCTGCGTGAGCGCGAGATTGTTGCCCTGCGCGAGGAGCTGGACACCCTGCAGGCACGCGACAACGAACTGGAAGCATCGCTGGCCGAGAGCCGCGACCAGCTGCGGGCCGCTGAGCAGCAGCGCGAAGACGTGCAGCGCGCCCTGTACCAGGCGCACCGCAGCGCATCGGAGCTGGCGGGCCAGCTTCAGAGCCAACAAGGCAGGGTTGAAGCCGCGCGCACCCGCATTGACCGGATTGAAGGCGAGCTGGCGCAGCTGCAGGAAGCGCTGGACGTCAATGCCGAGGCGGCCAGTGAAGCGCGCGCCCGGCTGGAAGACGCAGTAAGCAGCATGGGCGACCTCGAGTCGGTACGTGCAGCGCTGGAAAACGAACGTCGCCAGCTCACCGAGGCGCGTGATCGTGCACGGGACGCCGCCCGCGGGGTACGCGAAAGCGCCCATTCGCTGGCGCTGACGCTGGAGTCGCAGCGCGCCCAGATCGCTTCGCTCAGCCAGGCGCTGGAGCGCATGAGCAGCCAGCGTAGCCAGCTGGACTCGCGTCTGGGCGAGCTGCATGCCCAGCTCGACGATGGCCACTCGCCGGTAGAGGGTCTGCAGGCTGAGCACCAGCAGGCACTGGAGGCGCGGGTGCGTGCCGATGGCGTGCTGTCGCAGGCGCGTTCACTGCTTGATGGTATCGACGCGGAGCTGCGCGAGCTGGAGCAGACCCGGCATAAACGTGACGAACAGGCGCTTGCCCAGCGCGAGCGGATTTCGCAGCGGCGACTGGACCAGCAGGCGCTGGTGCTCAGTGCCGAAACCCTGGCTGCTGCGGTGGAAAAGGCGGGTTTCGTGCTGCAGGAGGTGGTGGCTGAACTGCCCGCCGACGCCCGGCTGGGCGACTGGGAGCAGGGCGTGCAGCAGATCGATGCACGCATGCGGCGTCTGGAGCCGGTCAACCTGGCGGCGATCCATGAGTATGGCGAGGCCTCGCAGCGCTCGGATTATCTCGAATCCCAGTTCGTCGACCTGACCACCGCGCTGGAAACCCTCGAGGACGCCATCCGCAAGATCGACCGCGAAACCCGCGGCCGCTTCAAGGACACCTTCGACCGCGTCAACGCAGGCGTGCAGTCGCTGTACCCGCGCCTGTTCGGCGGCGGCCACGCTTACCTTGAGCTCACCGGTGAGGACCTGCTGGACACGGGCGTCACCATCATGGCGCGGCCACCAGGCAAGCGCGTATCGAGCATCTCGCTGCTCTCTGGTGGCGAAAAGGCGATGACCGCCGTGGCGCTGGTGTTTGCGATCTTCCAGCTCAACCCGGCCCCGTTCTGCCTGCTCGACGAGGTCGACGCGCCCCTGGACGAAGCCAACGTCGGTCGTCTGGCCAACATGGTCAAGGAGATGAGCGAAAAGGTGCAGTTCCTGTTCGTCAGCCACAACAAGGCAACGATGGAGGCGGCCCACCAGCTGTCGGGAGTGACCATGCGCGAGCCGGGCGTCAGCCGTCTGGTCAGTGTGGATCTGGAAGAGGCGGCACGGCTGGCAGGCGCTGCCTGACCGGTGGCGCCTGGCCCGAGGGTGATGTCTTCACTGTCTGACTGTGCAAGACATGCGACAACATGCCATCCTTAACTGAACGAATTTAGCCGGAGACACCCTCAAATGACCGAAACCGCACTCCTGCGCATCGGCATCATGACCGCCGGCCTGCTGTTGATCGCCGCGATCTTCCTGTTTGGCCGTCCGAAGAAGAAAGCCCAAGGTCGTCGGCTCGACGACCAGGCCCCCGCCGCTGGCAAGGATGCCCGCCGTGAGCCGGTGCTGGCTGGTGAAGGTCCCGCTGCGGGCGAGGCCGACGGCGCTGCAGCCAGCGCCGAGGCAGCGGAGCAGGGAGATCCGGCGCTGGAAGGCACCGAGGCCGCTGCGGGCAGCGACCTGGGCAAGCGCACCACGCAGGATTTCGACAAGATCGTCTCGTTGTTCGTGGCCGCGCGGGCCGGCGAAACGCTGCGCGGCGAAGACATCGTGGTGGCCGCCGAAAAGACCGGCCTGGTCTTTGGCCACATGAACGTGTTCCACCGACTGGTGGAGGGCCACCCCGAGCGCGGGCCGATCTTCTCGATGGCCAGCATCATCAAGCCGGGCAGCTTCGACATGGCGACCATCCGCGAGCTGGAGACGCCAGCCATCGCCTTCTTCCTGACCCTGCCGGCGCCGCTGACCGCGCTGGATGCCTGGGAAAAGATGCTGCCCACCGTGCAGCGCATGGGTGAACTGCTTGATGGCGTGGTGTTGGACGATGGCCGCAACGCGCTCGGCCGCCAACGTATTGCCCACATCCGTGACGAGCTGCGCGCCTACGACCGCCAGCACCAGGCCCCGCCGCTGACCAAGCCCCCGCGCTGGTAAAGGTAATCACAGGCCATGCCCGTCACCGCACCAACGCCGGTAATGACGGGCCACGCCCGTCATCGCACCAACACCGGTAATGACGGACCATGCCCGTCACCGCACCAACGCCGGTAGTGACGGGCCATGCCCGTCATCGCACCAACGCCGGTAATGACGGACCATGCCCGTCACCGCACCAACACCGGTAGTGACGGACCATGCCCGTCACCGCACCAACACCGGTAGTGACGGGCCATGCCCGTCACCGCACCAACGCCGGTAGTGACGGGCCATGCCCGTCACCGCACCAACGCCGGTAGTGACGGGCCACGCCCGTCACCGCCTTCACCGTAATCCGCGACGCGCTGACGCCAGAGGCCTAAAGCGGCCACCTGCACCATCCGAAGCGATACTCTCCAACATGGCGGCAGAGTCCTGCCCGCAGTGGATTAGCCGCGATGTAACGCGCGTGCCGACGCACGCTGTCATCGTCGCGCAACGCGTGGTCGAAGTATCCCGCCTGCCAGAACGCACCCTGTACATTCATGCTCTGATGGATCATCCGGCCGCTGCGCGACTTCAGGCGCCCCACGCATCCGGCGAGGTCGCCACGGTCCAGGCGGAACAGCCAATGGAGATGGTCCGGCATCACCACCCAGGCCAGATTCAGGACGGCGCCATCACGTTCAGCCTCATCGATACATTGAACGACGACCTTTGCGTTCATGAGTTCAGCCAGCAGGGGCGTTCGTCCTGCTACCACCGTGGTGATCGCATAGATCTGGCCGCAAGCTGACAACCGGCCACGAGCGAGTCGCGAGCTGGACATGGGAACAGCGTGCTTGCGGTCTGTGCCTTTTCCTGTCCGCCGCAAGCCGAGCAACGTGCAGGAATACGGCGCGTTGCAGACCAGGGCATGGTCCGATGCTCGGCAATCCTGTCTGACTGCGCGCAGACGGCAGCGGGACACAGCCCCGCTCTACCCTGGCGCCATCGGCGCTAGAATCCCGGTCTGTCCACGAACCATCGGATCTGCATGACCACCCCCGCCGACCGCATCGAGGCGCTGCGCCGCCAGCTCACGCAGGCCAGCCAAGCCTACAACGAGCGCGATGAGCTGCTGATCCCGGACGCTGACTACGACGTGCTGATGCGGGAGCTGGAAGCGCTGGAACAGGCTCACCCCGAGCTCGCCAGTGCGGCATCGCCGACCGTGACGGTCGGCGGCCGGCCGTCCTCGCGCTTTGCCGAGGTGGTCCATGCCGTGCCCATGCTGTCGCTGGGCAACGCATTCAGTGATGAAGAAGTGGCAGACTTCGTCCGTCGCATCGATGAGCGTCTGGGCCGGGCCACGCTGGCGTTCTCGGCCGAGCCCAAGCTCGACGGTCTGGCCATCAGCCTGCGTTACGAGCAGGGCCGTTTCGTGCTCGGTGCCACGCGCGGTGACGGCAGCACCGGCGAAGATGTGAGCGCCAACCTTCGTCAGATTGCCGATATTCCGGACCAGCTGGCCGGCAGCGGCTGGCCGGCGGTGCTGGAGGTACGTGGTGAGGTCTACATGGCGCGCGCCGATTTCGAGGCCTACAACGAGCGTGCCCGCCTGCAGGGCGGCAAGGTGCTGGCGAACCCGCGCAATGGCGCGGCCGGCTCGCTGCGCCAGCTCGATCCGAAAATCAGCGCGCAGCGCCGCTTGAGCTTCTTCGCCTACGGTACCGGGCAGGTGGAGGGCGGCACGCTGCCCGACACCCATTCGGCTACCCTGGCGCAGCTTCGCCAGTGGGGCTTCCCGGTAAGTGACCTGTGCCAGGTCGTGCAGGACGTGACCGGGTTGCTGGCTTACTACCGTGACATCGGCGAGCGCCGCGATGGCCTGGCCTTTGACATCGACGGGGTGGTCTACAAACTGGACGATCGCGCGGGGCAGCAGGCCATGGGCTTTGTGGCACGCGCCCCGCGCTGGGCCATCGCGCACAAGTTCCCCGCGCAGGAACAAAGCACCACGGTCGAGGCCATCGAGATCCAGATCGGTCGCACCGGTGCGGCCACCCCGGTGGCGCGGCTTGCACCGGTCGCGGTGGCCGGAGTGATCGTCTCCAACGCGACCCTGCACAACGCCGACCAGATCCAGCGCCTGGACGTGCGCGTGGGCGATGCGGTGATCGTGCGCCGGGCCGGTGATGTCATTCCCGAGGTGGTCAGCGTCATCGCCGAGCGGCGTCCGCAAGGCACCACGCCGTGGCAGATGCCTACCCAGTGCCCTGTGTGCGGTGCCGAGATCGTGCGCGAAGAGGGCGCTGCGGTATGGCGCTGCTCGGGGGAACTGAGCTGCCCGGCGCAGCGCAAGGAAGCCATTGCGCACTTCGCTTCGCGCCGCGCCATGGATATCGACGGACTGGGCGGAAAGTACATCGAGACCCTGGTCGAGGCCGGCATCGTGCGTGGCGTGGCGGACCTGTACACCCTCAGCCGCGACACGCTGCTGCAGCTCAAGCTGGTACTGGATGCAGCAGATCCGTCGGCGCTGGCCGGCAGCTATGGCCCGCACCTGCCGCCGGAAGGCAGCGGCATCGTGCTCAACCGCGTGCTGGCGCTGGACGCCAACGAGGCCGGCTGGCGCGCAGCGGCGCTGGCGCAGCCGGTGCGCTTTGCATGGAATACAAAGAAGATCGCCACGCGCTGGGCCGACAACCTGATCGCGGCGATCGACAGCAGCCGTGAGGCACGCCTGGAGCGGGTGCTGTTCGCGCTCGGCATCGAGCACGTCGGTGAAAGCACGGCCAAAGCGCTGGCGCAGTGGTTTGGCAGCCTGGCGTTGATCCGTCGCCTGCCGTGGCCGCTGTTCAAGCGAGTACCGGACATCGGGGGCGAAGTGGCGCGCTCGCTGGGGCACTTCTTCGAGCAACCGGGCAACCAGCAGGCCATCGACGCGTTGATGGCCCAGATCCGGATCGGCGACGAGCATGCGCCCAGCGCGAAGCTGCGGCAGGGCCTGGACCGGGCGCAGCTGCTGGTGGACGCCGAGATTCCCGGCATCACCCGCCTGCGTGCGGAAAAGCTGGCCGCAGCGCTGCCCAGCGCGCAGGATCTGCTCGACGCCGAACATGGCCAGTTCGTCAATGCGGGTCTGCCCGACGACACCGCGCGCGGGCTGGCGCACTGGTTGGAGCAGGATCACCATGGCGCGCTGCTGCTGGCCAGCGAAGACGCGATGCGAACCCTGCTGGCGCAGGCGCCGGCACAGGCCGAGCAGGTCGGCGGCGTGCTCGAAGGGCAGACCGTGGTGCTCACCGGCACACTGACCGCCCTGACCCGCGATGTGGCCAAGGAGAAGCTGGAGGCGCTGGGCGCCAAAGTGGCTGGCAGCGTATCGAAGAAGACCTCGTTCGTGGTGGCCGGTGCCGAGGCCGGCTCCAAGCTCGACAAGGCGCAGGCGCTGGGCGTGGAAGTGTGGGATGAAGCACGCCTGCTGCAGTTTCTTGCCGACAACGACTGAATGAACCGTCGGGCGGCGCGCCCGGCGTTGGAACGACCTTGAGGACTGCCGATGCAGAATATACCGCTGGATTTCCGCGTTGCCACCGTGGCTGACCAATTGTTGCTGCTCACGCTGATGCGCGACTTCTACAGCGAAGATCAGATCGAGTTCGACCCGGCTCGGGTGCAGCGCGGCGTTGATGCGCTGCTGGCCGACCCACGCAATGGCGAGGCCCTGCTGTGGCTGGACCCGGATGGCCAGGTGATCGGCTATGCCGTGATCGCGATGGGCTTCAGTCTGGAGCAGGGCGGCCATTTCGTGCTGCTCGACGAGCTGTACCTGACCCCGGAAGGGCGCGGGCGGGGGCGCGGCAAACAGGCTCTGGCCCTGATCGAGCAGCGCGCGCGCGGCCGCGGCGTGAGTCGGCTGCGGCTGGAGGTGAACCATCACAACGCGCTGGCACGCCGTCTTTATCTGGCCACCGGCTACGTCGATGACACCCGCAGCCTGCTGACCCTGCCACTGGACCACGCGCAGGGCAGGCCGGCGTCGTGACTGCGGAACTGCACGACGCGCTGCGCCAGCGGGCCCAGCTCAATGCACTGATCCGCGCGTTTTTCAGCGAACGGGCCGTGCTTGAAGTGGAGACCCCGATCCTGTCGGCGGCCGGCAACACCGAGCCGAACATCGACAGCTTCCAGACCCGCTTCAGCGGCCACCGCGATGGCGGCGAGCCGTTGCGCTGGCTGCGGACCTCGCCGGAACACGCGCTCAAGCGTCTGCTGGCCGCCGGTGTCGGTGATTGCTACGAACTGGGCCGGGTGTTCCGCAATGGCGAGGCGGGCGGCCGCCACAACCCCGAGTTCACGATGCTGGAGTGGTACCGGGTCGGCTGGGACCACCACCGGCTGATCGAGGAAACCGCAGCGCTGGTCCAGCAGGCACTGGCGCTGGTGGGCCGGACAGCCACGCTGGACATCATCGACTACCGCAGTCTTTACCAGCGCCATCTCGGAATCGATCCATTCGCTGCCTCGTTGCCGGCGCTGCAGCAGGCGCTGGGCGAGGGCGTGGTTGACGGGGAGGGCCTGGGCCGTGATGACTGGCTGGATCTGCTGATGACCCATCACATCCAGCCGCAGTTTGATACGGCGGTGATGACCGTGGTGCACGACTGGCCGGCAAGTCAGGCGGCGCTGGCACGCGTGCGCCCGGGCGAGCCGCCGCTGGCCGAGCGCTTCGAGCTGTATCTGGGCGCGGTGGAGCTGGCCAACGGCTACCACGAGCTCAACGATGCGGCCGAGCAGCGCGCGCGTTTCGCGCATGACCTTCAACGGCGGCGCGCGCGCGGGCAGGTTTTGCCGCCGATCGACGAAGCGCTGCTGCAGGCGTTGCCGCAGCTGCCGGCATGTGCCGGCGTGGCCGTGGGCGTGGACCGACTGCTGATGGCGATGAACCATACCGGCCGCATCGCCGACGTGCTGGCGTTCGAATTCGCCTGTTCCTGAACGACGCACCCCGCGCTTGCGCTCGTACTGACGATGATGCTCTTATCACGTCCGGTGCCACATGCTGGTGCCGAGCGTCCAGGTAGCGGGTGGGGTTGTCCTTGAACAAGGTGGTGGCAGGCTGGGTGCCGGGTGCGGGGGCCCTGTTGCTTTGGGCAGCGCTGGCCGTGCCCGCGGCTGCGCAGGACGACGATGCCTACGCCGCGGACGTGGTGCGCTGTCAGTCCAGGGGGCTGGAGTGGAATCACTGTGAGGTTGATGTCACCCGTGGCGTGGAGCTGGTACGGCAGCTGTCTGAAGCCTCGTGCGTGCGCGGCAGCCAGTGGGGCACCGATCGCACCGGCATCTGGGTCAGCCTGGGCTGCCGTGCCGAATTCCGTGTACGCAGCGCGCCGCCCGAGTCTGCAAAAGCCCGTCTGGTGCGGCGCGTGGTGCGCTGCGAATCCAATGGCCGCCCGCAGAGCTGCCCGGTGCGGCTGGACGGCGCCGAGGTGCGCCTGCTTCGGCAGACCGGCGTGATGCCATGCCGCCAGGAGCAGACCTGGGGTTACCGGCGCAATGAGATCTGGACCACGCGCGGCTGCCAGGGCGAGTTCGAGGTGGCCGCTGCCGACGGCAGTGGCTTCGTCGACGTGCCGCGCCGCCTGTCATGCGATTCGAAGGATCGCCGCCGGCGCTTCTGCGGCGCAACCATCACCCAGGGCGCTACGCTGCTGAAGCAGCGTTCGGGGAGCGCGTGCGTGGAAGGCAGCGGCTGGGGCTGGGACCGCTTCGGGGTCTGGGTGGACAACGGTTGCCGCGCGGATTTCTCGGTGAACTGAGCCGGCCTTACAATGGGGCCATGAACGCTACCGATACCCTCGATTACGCCCGTTACGACCACATCCGCCCGATCCTGTGGACCGGCACTGATCTGCAGCTGCTGGACCAGCGCAAGCTGCCGTTCGTTGTCGAGCATGTCAGCTGCAGCAGCAGCGACGATGTGGCAGCGGCCATCCATGCACTGACCGTGCGTGGTGCGCCCGCCATCGGCATTGCCGCCGCCTGGGGCGTGGTGCTGGCCGGCCGTCAGGTGCAGGCAGACGACGGTGCGCAGGCGTTGGCACAGCTCGAACCGGCGCTGCAGCGCCTGAACGCTTCGCGGCCGACCGCGGTCAATCTGGCCTGGGCGTTGGCCCGCATGCGTGGAGTGCTGGCCGACGCCGGTGCAGACTGGCAGCAGCGTCTTGAGGCGCAGGCGCAGGCCATCGCCGAGGAAGACCTGGCGGCCAACCGCCACATGGGCGCGCTGGGTGCTGGGCTGATCGAAGCCGGCAGCGGCGTGCTGACCCATTGCAACACCGGGTCACTGGCCACCGCAGGGTTTGGCACCGCGCTGGGCGTGATCCGCGCTGGCATGGCCCAGCAGCGCATTGCCAGGGTGTTTGCCGGTGAGACCCGGCCGTGGCTGCAGGGCGCGCGGTTGACGGTGTGGGAGCTGCAGCAGGACGGCATCGATGCCACCTTGATCGCCGACTCCGCGGCAGCGCACCTGATGAAGACCGGCGCGGTGCAATGGGTGATCGTCGGCGCCGACCGGATCTGCGCCAACGGGGACACCGCCAACAAGATAGGCACCTATCAGCTGGCCATCGCCGCCCGTCATCATGGCGTTCGCTTCATGGTGGTGGCGCCGTCCTCCACGGTGGACATGGACACCGCCGACGGCCAGCAGATCGAGATCGAGCAGCGCGACCCGGGTGAACTGCATGGCGTGGGCGGGACGCGCACGGTGGCCGAGGGCATCGCGGCCTGGAACCCGGTGTTCGACGTCACCCCCGGCGAGCTGATCGATGCGATCGTGACCGAGCGCGGGGTGATCCTCAGCCCGACCGTGGACAGCATGCGCGCCGCCTTCGGCGCCTGATCCGGGGCCATCGGCACGTGCCGATGCCGGGCGTCGCCCGGTATCGGCCACAAAACAGCCTGACGGCAGCCTAAGTGCCTGATTTGCGCCAGTAAAAAGCCTGCCGGCATGAGCGGAAAACGCCCCCGTGTGGTAAACTCCAGCGGTTAATCGAGATTCCGTCGCGGCCTCCCTGAACCGGCTGGCGCGACGGACTGGACCGCTACCAGACAACGGAACCCGAATGGCAGAAACCGCCAAGGAAATCATCCAGGTCAACCTGGAAGACGAGATGCGCAAGAGCTACCTCGATTACGCCATGAGCGTGATCGTGGGCCGCGCCCTGCCAGACGCGCGCGACGGCCTCAAGCCGGTGCATCGCCGCGTGCTGTACGCGATGAACGAACTGAACGCGCACAGCAACAAGCCTTACTTCAAGTCGGCGCGTATCGTCGGTGACGTCATCGGTAAGTACCATCCGCATGGCGATCAGTCGGTGTACGACACGCTGGTGCGCATGGCGCAGCCGTTCTCGCTGCGCTACATGCTGGTGGACGGGCAGGGCAACTTCGGTTCGATCGACGGCGACTCGGCCGCGGCGATGCGTTACACCGAGGCGCGCATGTCGCGCCTGACGCATGAGCTGATGGCCGACATCGACAAGGAAACCGTCGATTTCCAGCCCAACTACGATGAGAAGGAGCTGGAGCCGACGGTCATGCCGACGCGGTTCCCGAACCTTCTGGTCAATGGCTCGGCCGGTATCGCGGTGGGCATGGCCACCAACATTCCGCCGCACAATCTGAGTGAGTCGATCAACGCGTGCATCGCACTGATCGACAATCCGCAGATCGACGTGGACGGGCTGATGGAGTACATCCCCGGTCCGGACTTCCCGACCGCCGGCATCATCAACGGCACCGCCGGCATCATCGCCGGCTACCGCACCGGCCGTGGCCGCGTGCGTATCCGGGCCAAGGCGGATGTGGAAGTGGCCGACAATGGCCGCGAGTCGATCATCGTCACCGAGATTCCTTACCAGGTGAACAAGGCGCGGCTGATCGAGAAGATCGCCGAGCTGGTCAAGGAAAAGAAGATCGAAGGCATCAGCGAGCTGCGCGATGAGTCCGACAAGGACGGCATGCGCATCTACATCGAAATCAAGCGCGGCGAGTCGGCCGAGGTTGTGCTCAACAACCTTTACCAGCAGACGCAGATGGAGTCGGTGTTCGGCATCAACATGGTGGCGCTGGTCGATGGCCGTCCGCAGTTGATGAACCTCAAGCAGATGCTTGAGGCGTTCGTGCGCCACCGCCGCGAAGTGGTCACCCGCCGCACCGTGTTCGAGCTGCGCAAGGCGCGCGCCCGCGCCCATGTGCTGGAAGGTCTGACCGTCGCGCTGGCCAACATCGACGAGATGATCGAGCTGATCAAGACCTCGTCCAACCCCAACGAAGCCCGCGAGCGCATGCTCGGCCGGCTGTGGGAACCGGGTCTGGTCGGCTCGATGCTGGGCGCGGCCGGTGCCGAAGCATCGCGCCCGGAAGACCTGCCCAAGGGGGTTGGCCTGATCGAGGGCGGCTACCAGCTGACCGAGATCCAGGCCACGCAGATCCTGGAAATGCGCCTGCACCGCCTGACCGGGCTGGAACAGGACCGCCTGACCGACGAATACAAGCAGCTGCTGGAAGTCATTGCCGGGCTGATCCACATCCTGGAAGATCCCGACCGCCTGCTGCAGGTGATCCGCGAGGAACTGATCAGCGTCAAGGCCGAGTTCGGCGACGAGCGTCGTACCGAAATCCGCCACAGCGAAGAAGATCTGGACATTCTCGATCTGATCGCCCCGGAAGACGTGGTGGTCACCGTATCGCACGCTGGCTACGTCAAGCGCCAGCCGGTGAGCGTGTATCGCGCGCAGCGCCGTGGTGGCCGTGGCCGCAGCGCGGCAGCGACCAAGGAAGAGGATTTCATCGAGCAGTTGTGGCTGGTCAACACGCACGACACGCTGCTGACCTTCACCAGTTCGGGCAAGGTGTTCTGGCTGCCGGTCTACCAGTTGCCCGAGGCCGGTTCCAATGCCCGTGGCCGACCGATCATCAACTGGATTCCGCTTGAACCCGGCGAGCGCGTACAGGCGGTGTTGCCGGTACGCGAATATGCCGAGGGCCAGTTCGTGTTCTTCGCCACCCGCAACGGCACGGTGAAGAAAACCCCGCTCAGCGAGTTTGCATTCCGCCTCGCGCGCGGCAAGATCGCCATCAATCTTGATGAGGGTGACGCGCTGGTCGGCGTCGGCCTGACCGACGGCGAGCGTGACATCCTGTTGTTTGCCTCCAACGGCAAGACCGTGCGCTTTGGCGAAGACAAGGTGCGCTCGATGGGCCGTACCGCCACCGGCGTGCGCGGCATCAGGATGCCGCCGGGCGAGGAGGTGGTGAGCCTGATCGTGGCAGAGAGCGCCGGCGGCAGCGAGGACGAGAACGAGGACGACAACGGTATCGAGGACGCCGTCGCCGCAGGTGATGGAGTGATCGACGGCGCCGACGATGCCAGCGTGCAGTACATCCTCACCGCTACCGAGAACGGCTATGGCAAGCGTACGCCGCTGCCGGACTACCCGCGCAAGGGGCGTGGCACCCAGGGTGTGATCGGCATCCAGACCAGCGAGCGCAATGGCAAGCTGGTGTCGGCCGTGCTCATGGGATCCAGCGACGAAGTGCTGCTGATCTCCGACGGTGGCACCCTGGTGCGCACCCGCGGTTCGGAAATCAGCCGTGTGGGTCGCAACACCCAGGGCGTCACCCTGATCCGCCTGTCCAAGGACGAAAAGCTGCAGGCGGTGGAGCGGATGGATGCTTCGATCGTTGCCGACGACGACGAAACGGCGGCTGTCGCCGGGCCGGTGACCGATGCAGCCGTCGAGCCGGCAGGTGAGACGCCGCAGGATTAAGCAGGTTCCTGCCCGTTACGTTCCAGGACAACGCCGGCCCCGTGCCGGCGTTGTCCGTTGCCAGGCCCGTAGTGCCGGGCTCTGCCCGGCAGGACGCATCGCAGGCCCTTCAGCCGGGCAGAGCCCGGCTCTACGTCGGCTTCCCACACCGTAATCATCGGTGCCCTGCTATCGAAATGCATCGCTGCATGCCACGCTCGCCCCATGGCAAGCCCTGCACTCCAGCGCGGACGCTTTTCGTCCATCGGTTGCTGCTACGTGGTAACCACCGTTACGCACAAACGCCACCGCCATCTGGCAGATCCTCGCGCAGCGACGGAACTGCAGCACTGGATCGCACACGCCGATACCCAAGACCTGACCCGGACACACGCGTGGGTAATCATGCCTGACCACCTGCACTGGATGTTCACCCTCAGAACCGGTGCCTTGGAGCAGGCCGTGCGTACCGTGAAATCACGCACCGCCAAAGCGATCAATCAGCGATGCGGCTTACACGGCGCGTTCTGGCAGGCAGGCTATTACGACCAGTTGCAGCGTGACGAACGACAGTGGCGCCAACAGGCGCTCTACATTGTGAACAACCCTGTTCGCGCGGGCCTGGTCAGCGCGTTGAACGATTACCCCTACCTCTGGTGCCGTTGGACCCCGTAGTGCCGGGCTCTGCCCGGCAGGAGACATCGCGGCGCCTTCAGCCCGTAGTGCCGGGCTCTGCCCGGCAGGAGACATCGCGGCGCCTTCAGCCTGTAGTGCCGGGCTCTGCCCGGCAGGAGACATCGCGGCGCCTTCAGCCGGGCAGAGCCCGGCGCTACTCGTTCCGTTGCGGGATGATCCGGGGCTGGGCGTCGTACCAGTCGCGGGCGCCAGCAAGGTGCCAATGGCGCTGGTTGCCGTCCAGCTCGATACCGGCACCCAGCACACCCCAGCGCAGATACAGGTCGCCCCGTCGACCAGCCTTGCCCAGGTCCAGCCTGCCGCGCAGCGAAAGACGGTCGTTCTCTGCCTGCAGGTCATCGATCTGCAGCTGTCCCTGCTGCTGCCATCGCAGCTGGCCGGTGGCGGCCACCTCGCCGGAGTCGATCAGGCCCAGCACCCAGCGCGGGGCCTTGCTGCGCTCGCCGAACACATCGAGCACCGGGCCCGCGTCCCGCAGGCGGATGTCGGCCTGCGCACTGGCGTGCAGCGGGGCGGCGGCCGAGAGCTGACCGCTGCGGATATCGACCTCACCCCACCAGCCCGCATCGTCTCCATCACCCACCTGCACGTCCTGCAGCCGCAACGTCGTGCCTGCCAGATCAAACTGCTTCTGCTCGAAGTCGGCCCGCGCCAGCCGTGCCTGCAGCCGCGCGTCCGCCCTGACGGGCAGCCCGGCGACCTCCAGGCGGGCGCCTTGTCCGCGCAGGTCGGCGCGGCCGTTGGCCACCGCCCCCGAGGTGTCCAGTGCCATATCACCGCTCAGCAGGCCGGTGCCTCCCAGCAGCTGTACCTGCGCATTGCCCAGATAACGGTTGTAACGGGCCAGGTCCGGCACGCGCGCATCGCGGAAACGCAAGCTGACCTCACCGCCTTCCTTGAGCTGCTGCAGGCGCGCATCACCACGGAAGCGCAGGGCTAGATCCTTGCCGTCAAACAGGATCTGACGCGGCGCATCGTGCGGCGCGGCCTGGAAGCGGGCGATGTCCACATCCAGCTGCACCTGCGGCGTGCGCCCTTCGATGATCCGTCCAGACGCCTGCGCATCGCCCTGCATGCGCACCTGCGCCACTTCGGCGACGGCGGCAACGCGGGGAATCCGCGCGCTGCTGCCGGGCATCAGCTGGCCGCGTTCCAGGCGTACATCAGCCTGCACCTGGCCACCCCCTTGCAGCGCAAACCAGGGCTTGCGAACGATCAGATCGCTGATCCAGTTCAGTGAATCGAAGTGCCAGGCCGCCTGCACCTGACCTGAGGTACGCGGCAGCAGTTCGGACAGCGCCGTGAACGGAATCTCCCGGCCAGCCACGCGCAGGTCCGCTTGCACCCGGTTGGCATCGGCGTTTCGACCGGGCAGGCGTGCCTGCAGCCGGATGTCCTCGGCGACATTCATCTGCACCGCCAACAGGCCCTGCGCCGGCGCATCGTCGCCGGCCTGCAAGGGCAGGCGCCAGGTCAGCGCGCTGCCCGGCCGCAGCGCGCCATGGTCCATCGCCAGATCTGCCTGCAGGCGGGCCGTGGAGGGCACGGTGGCCACCGAGGCCTGGTCGCCACTGGTATCGATGCGCAGCGCCTGGCTGCGGCCGTCGATCTTCAACGTCGCTGTGAGCAGTTCCAGCTTGGCGATACCCGGTGCCTGGTCGCGGAAATGTCGCGGGTAACGGGCACTGGCCTGCAGGTCCGCCTCATCCAGCAGCGTGGTGCCATCCCAGCTGATGCGCGCATGCTGGAAGTGCGCCTGGGACGGCAGCAGTTCGGAAGGGCCGCCGCGGATCTGTTTGACGAAGCCGACCGTCGCGCTGGCCGGTCCGGTCACCAGCAGCTTGCCGAACTCGCCGCTGCGGACGCTGTCGCTGTGGATCTCGTCCATCCGTACCGTCCACCCTTCGGTGCTCTGCGGTGGCGGCTCGATACGCTGGTCCACCCGCTTGATCACGGCGCGCGCGCCATAGGCATCGGTGCGGGGAATGCGCAGCTCCCGGCGCAGCAGTGCCGGCAGTGACAGCCGTGCGCTCGCGCGCTCTGCGCTGTAGATCATCAGCGTGTTGCCGGCATGCACACGCACATGCACGTTCCACACCACCGCGTGACCAGGCACCAGGGTGATAGCAGGGCCCGTGCGCAGCTGGAATTTCTCCGGCTTGCGGTTGGTCGCCATGTCGAACAATGGCGTATTGAGGAAGATGTTGCCCGCCAGCAGATACAGCAGGTAGAGCGCCAGCAGCGCCACCACGGTCCAGCGCAGCGGCCGCGGCCAGGTGCGTACACGGGCCCGCAGTCGGGCGGGCGGGAAGCCACGCAGGGAAAACCGGGGCATGGGCGAGGAGGTCGACGACGAAGATATACACACTATCGTCAGCGTGACGGCGCGGGGGCGTGAAGGCTGGCCATATCCTGTGCAGCCGCCCAGGCATGACGTCCCGCCCGTGTGCAACCCGCGCTGAGCAGCTAAGCTGGACCGTCCAATACATGACCGTGGAGCTTTCCATGTCTCACCGTACCGTGCCGGCTCGCGCCCTCGCACTCGGCATCTCGCTGGCGCTGGCCGGCACCGTCGCCGCTGCGCCCCCGGCAAGCAACCCGCTGCTCACGCGCACACCGGAGGCATTGGAGCCGGCCCAGGTGAAGCAGCTGCAGGGGCTGGCAGCCGATTATGGTCAGCTCGGTTTTTACCAGCAGGCCAATGCGGCCCTGCCGCAGGTCGGTCCGGGTGAGCAGCGCGTGGTGTTCTTCGGCGACTCGATTACCCAGGGCTGGGGCGAGCATGACAGCAGCGCATTCTTCCCCGGCAAGGGCTACCTCAACCGCGGCATTTCCGGGCAGACAACCGCGCAGATGCTGGTGCGCTTCCGCCAGGATGTGATCGACCTGAAACCCGCTGCGGTGGTCATTCTGGCCGGCACCAACGACATCGCCGGCAATACCGGCGCGGTGACCCCGGCGCAGATCGCGGCCAATCTGCAGTCGATGGCCGACCTGGCCCGTGCCCACGGCATCGCGGTCGTGCTGTGCTCGGTGTTGCCGGTCAGCGACTATCCCTGGCAGCCGGGCATTGCGCCCGCCCAGACCGTGGTCGATCTCAACGCGATGCTGCAGCAGTATGCCGACGCCGAGGGCCTCACCTACGTCGACTACCACGCCGCGATGCGCAACGCGCAGGGCGGTCTGGATGCCGCGTTGGCCGCTGACGGCGTGCACCCTACCGCCAGCGGCTATGCGCTGATGGCACCGCTGGCCGAAGCGGGACTGAGGCAGGCACTGCGCCCCCGCTGATGTGCCGCCGCGCGGCGGGCAGGGCGAGCGCCGGCTGTGTTACCGTCGGCGCGTCGCAGTACAGCTGCAGCGCCTGGCAGCGCATCGCGCTGGCAGGTCGGACAACAGGTGTTGAACCGGTGTCTCTACAGAGGATGTAGCCCATGGGTCTGCTCGCAAAGCAAACCGCGTTGACCGCGCTGGCGATTGCCGCACTGATGTCACCGCAGGCCGACGCCTGCACCCGCCTGGTCTATTCGGGCCACGACGGCGATGTCATCACCGCGCGCTCGATGGACTGGAAAAGCGACATCGCCACCAACCTGTGGATCTTCCCCCGGGGCATGGCCCGCAATGGCGAGGTCGGCACGAACTCCCTGCGCTGGACTTCCAAATACGGCAGCGTGATTGCCAGCGGTTACGATATTTCCTCTACCGACGGCATGAACGAGCGCGGGCTGGCCGCCAATCTGCTGTGGCTGGTCGAGTCGCAGTACCCGGCAGCGGACAGGCGCAAGCCCGGCCTGGCCATTTCGTTGTGGGCGCAGTACGTGCTGGACAACTTCGCCACCGTCGACGAAGCAGTGACGGCGCTGCGCGCCGAGCCCTATGCGCTGGTGACCGACAAACTGCCCGGCGAATCCCGGCTCGCCACGTTGCATCTGTCTCTGTCCGATGCCAGCGGTGACAGCGCCATCATCGAGTACATCGACGGCCGGCAGGTCATCCACCATGACCGCCGTTACCAGGTGATGACCAACTCGCCCACCTTCGATCAGCAGCTGGCACTGAATACCTATTGGCAGCAGATCGGTGGGACCACGATGCTGCCGGGCACCAACCGCTCGGCCGATCGCTTCGCGCGTGCCAGCTTCTACGTCAATGCCATCCCGAAAAGCGAAGACCCGGTGGTGGCGCTGGCCAGTGTGTTCAGCGTCATCCGCAACGTGTCGGTGCCGTTTGGCATCACCACCGAGGGCGAACCGAACATCTCCTCCACGCGCTGGCGCACGGTGGCTGACCACAAGCGCAGGCTGTACTTCTTCGAGTCGGCGCTGACGCCCAATACGTTCTGGGTTGATCTCAACCAGGTCGATTTTGCCGCCGACACCGGCAAGGTGCTGAAGCTGGATCTGGGCCGTGACCAGCGCAACACCTATTCGGGCAACGCGCTGGCCAGTTTCGTTGCAAGCCAGCCGTTCGCGTTTCTGGGCACCACGCGCTGATGCAGCCGCCCGCTGGGGCGGTTATGCTGGTGTTCGATTGCAAGGGAGCTGGACAGATGGACAGAAAACACGCCGACGCGATGGCCGACGCCGTGCTGGCGGAGCCGACCGCGCAGCAGCGCGCACGCCAGCAGCGGCTGCAGCAGCAACGCGCGGCCGCGGCCGAGCAGTTGGCGCGCAAGCGCGTGGTGGCCTGGCTCAGTCTGGCTGGCATGGTCACCGGCGCCGGTCTGGCCTGGGCCGCCGCCGAGCCGGTGGTGACCGGCCTGCTCTGGGGCGGGTTGGGCAGTGCCAGTCTGGGGTGGTTGATCGTCGGTCTGTCCGCGCCGCGCGGCAGGTGACGACCGTCGCTCTTCACGTTCGATCCGGCAGGTGACGACCGTTGGTCGTCACGCGGGGCGTTGCCGCGGGGCAGAGCCCCGCTCTACAGATGCACGCGCAGCCCGGCGTAGAGGCCAAACCCTTCGCCCGGCGTTGAGCGCGCCACATCGCGCCCCGCATCGTCATAGCCGGGGGTCACGGTGGCAGCGTAGCGACGATCGCCGAGGTTGCGCAGTTCCAGCCAGCCCTGCCAGCGGCCGCCGGGAGCGTCAAAGCCGAACCGGCCACCAAAGATCAGATGCCCCTCGGCGCGGTAGCTGTTGGCGTAGTCGACAAACATCGACGAGCCGTACCCGCTGTTGAGCGCGGCATACAGCCCCGAACCGTGGTCGTAGCGCACCTCGCCCTGATAGTAGTGACGCGGAAGCCCGGGCAGTACGCTGCTGCCAAATCGCGCATCGTGACGGTAGCGGAAATCACTAAAGGTGTAAGCCTGACGTAGCGAGACGCGGCTGCGGCCACCTTGCCACAGCGTGCTGTCCAGTGCCGCCTCGATCCCACGGTGCACCGTGGGGCTGGCGTTGTTCTCGGCGATGAACAGGTTCGGCGCTGGCACCAGCTCCACGCTCAGCAGTTCATGGCGCACGTGTGCGTAATAGCCGGTCAGTTCCCAGCGTCCCCATGCAGCATCGCCGCGCGCGCCCAGTTCAAGCGTGCCTGCGGTCTGGTTGTCCAGTTCGACAGGTGCACGCTGGCGTCCGCCCGAAGCGCCAGTGCCGGCGGCGAAGTACTGGTTCGAGCCCCAGATCATCGACCACGGATGTGCAGCTTCGACCGAACGGCTGAGGTTGCCGAACCACTGCAGGTCCGGCCGCTGCTGCCAGGTGAAGCCGACCCGCGGCGCGTAGTCCCAGTCCAGTCGACGCAGGCGCGGCTGGCCGCCTGGCCAAGTGACCTGCACATCGCGTCGGGTCTGGATCAGGGCCAGACCGGTCTGGAGCTGCAGCGCATCGCTCAACGAAAGCGTGTTGCCCACGTGCAGCACACTGTCGCTGCCGTGATGGGAAAAGCGGCGGGTGAGCGTGCCGGCTGCGTAACCGTTGCTGGCAAAGCGCAGCGTCTCGCGCGCATCGGCCTGCAGGTCGTGGGTGATGCGCAGCCCTGCGGTGCTCACCGCCGGCAGGCCGAACAACCGGTGCCGGCGGCTGTAGTCCAGTGTGGCGTTGAGGTTGGCGTAGTCCAGCTGCTGGCGGTACAGGCTTTCCTGCAGGTCCATCGGATAGCGGTGATAGGCCACCCCGGCCTGCAGCGAGGCGTCCGCATCGATCTGCCAGGTGGTCAGGCTGCCGAGCCACAGGCTGCCGGGCTGCGGTCGCCGGGCATCGATGGCAAGGTTGGCCGGGTTGGCCTGGCGCGGGCTGCTGCGGATCTGTGCGCGGGTCAGCCGCCCCGGCGTCTGGTGGTTGGTCTCACGGTAGCGCAGCAACAGCCGCGTCTGCAGCGCAGGGGAGAGCTGCCACCCCAGATTGGCCATCGCGCCTTTGCCGTCGCCGGCGCCGTGCTGCTGGTACCCGTCAAACAGGTTCTGCGTATAGGCAAGATAATAGTCGAGTGCGCCGTCGGTGCCGCCGTAGCCGACACCTGCCTTCTGATAGCCGTAGCTGCCAGCCTCGTAGTGCAGCTCCAGCCCGGGCGACTGTTGGCCTGTGCGGCTGACGTAGTTGATGGCCCCGCCCAGCGCCAGCGCGCCGCGCTCCATTCCGTTGGCTCCGCGCAGCACCTCGACCCGGCTCAGCCACAGCGGCTCAAGCAGCTCGTAAGGTGTGCCGCCCGGGCCGGTCAGTGGCAGTCCGTCGAGCGAAACCGCAATGCCTGACGCATGCGCGCCGGGACCACGGTTGATGCCCGAGCCGCGGATGGACACCTTGGCGCCTTCGTTGCCCGGCGACTGTGCATTGATGCCGGCCTGGTAGGCGAGCACGTCGGCACTGCCGCCGACACGGCCACGTGCCACCTGCTGCAGATCGATCACATTGCCCGCACCGGGGACACGGGCCAGCGCTTTGCGTGCCTGATCGGTGGAGTCGGGGGCGACCACGTGGACCGCGTCGAGGGTGGTAGCCGGATCGCTCTGGGCCGCTTGGGCGGCGATGGAAATCAAGACGCTGGAGAGGGCGAGCGTGAGACGGGCAGGGCGGGACATCGGCTGTAACATCGCTGTAAACCAAAAAGTAGGCGCGAAAGTTAACAGGGAGGGCGCGCGCCTGCAATCCGGTCCTGCCGGGATATGCCCGGCAGCTTCACGTGCAGCGGGGCAGAGCCCCGCTCTACGTCGGGGCAAATTCAAACGCAGCGGGGCAGAGCCCCGCCCTACGCCGATGCGTTACAGAATGCCTGGCAGGTCCAGGCCTTTCTCTTTCGCGCACTCGCGGGCGATGGCGTAGCCCGCGTCGGCATGGCGCATCACTCCGGTGGCCGGGTCGTTCCACAGTACCCGGGCAATGCGCTTGGCCGCCGCTTCGCTGCCGTCGCAGACAATGACCATGCCCGCGTGCTGCGAGAAGCCCATGCCGACGCCGCCGCCATGATGCAGCGAGACCCAGGTCGCGCCGCTGGCCGTGTTGAGCAGCGCGTTGAGCAGCGGCCAGTCGGACACCGCGTCGGAGCCGTCGGCCATCGCCTCGGTCTCGCGGTTGGGCGAGGCCACGCTGCCACTGTCCAGATGGTCACGCCCGATGACCACCGGCGCTTTCAGTTCGCCGTTGGCCACCATCTCGTTGAAGGCCAGCCCCAAGCGGTCGCGGTCGCCCAGCCCCACCCAGCAGATGCGTGCGGGCAGACCCTGGAACTTGATCTTCTCGGCGGCCATGTCCAGCCAGCGATGCAGATGCGGGTTGTCCGGGATGAGCTCCTTGACCTTGGCATCGGTCCTGGCGATGTCCTCCGGGTCACCGCTGAGCGCGGCCCAGCGGAACGGGCCGATGCCGCGGCAGAACAGTGGACGGATGTAGGCAGGGACGAATCCGGGGAAGTCAAAGGCATTGGCCACGCCTTCCTCCAGTGCCATCTGGCGCAGGTTGTTGCCGTAGTCCACGGTCGGCACGCCCAGCGCGTGGAAGCCGAGCATCGCGCGGATGTGGTTGGCCATCGAGGCACGCGCGGCTTTTTCCACTTCCTTGGGCGCGCGCACGCGCTTGTCGTCCCATTGCGCCACGCTCCAGCCCTGCGGCAGGTACCCGTTGACCGGATCGTGCGCGGAGGTCTGGTCGGTCAGCAGGTCCGGCTTGACCCCGCGCGCCAGCAGTTCGGTCAGCACATCGGCCACGTTGCCCAGCAGGCCCACCGACAGGGGCTTGCGGGTGTGGCAGCTTTCCTCGATCAGGCGCAGCGCCTCGTCCAGGTTGTCGGTCCAGGTATCCAGGTAGCCGGTGCGCAGACGCATGTCGATGCTGCTCTGGCGGCATTCCACGGCCAGGCAGGACGCGCCGGCCATCACTGCAGCCAGCGGCTGAGCGCCGCCCATGCCGCCCAGCCCGCCGGTGAACAGCCACTTGCCGGCCAGGCTGCCACCGAAGTGCTGGCGGCCCATTTCCACGAAGGTCTCATAGGTGCCCTGCACGATGCCTTGGGCGCCGATGTAGATCCAGCTGCCGGCGGTCATCTGGCCGTACATGGCCAGCCCCTTGCGATCCAGTTCGTTGAAATGATCCCAGTTGGCCCAGCGCGGCACCAGGTTGGAGTTGGCGATCAGCACGCGCGGCGCATCGGCATGGGTGCGGAACACACCGACCGGCTTGCCCGACTGCACCAGCAGGGTCTGGTCGTCATCGAGCCGCTTGAGTGTGTCCACGATGCGGTCGAAGCTCTCCCAGTCACGCGCCGCGCGCCCGATGCCGCCATACACCACCAGTTCCTCGGGACGTTCGGCGACATCGGGGTGCAGATTGTTCATCAGCATCCGCAGCGGCGCTTCGGTCAGCCAGCTGCGGGCGGTAAGCGCGCTGCCGGTGGGCGCGGCGATGGTGCGGGAAGGGTCGTTGCGGTTCATGCGGCACTCCGGGTCCGTGCGAATTCGAGGCAGGCGTCCAGCACCTGGGCCAGGGTATGGCGCAGCGGTGTGGCGTGGTCAGGGTCCAGCGGCGAAGGCCAGCTGTGCTCGTCAAGCTGGTCGGCGGCAGGCTCGTGCATGTAGCCACGGCAGGCCAGCTCCATCTGCAGGCTGTGCACGCCGTCGGCGGTGTTGCTGTAGTGGCGCGTGATCCAGCCGCCCTTGAAGCGCCCATTGCGCACGTGGCTCATGCCGCTGAGCGCGCACAGGTTTTCCACGACGTCGGCCAGCGCGTTGTCGCAGGACGTGTCCGGCGTGCCGTCGGGGCCGGCCGTGCCGAGATTGAACTGCGGCAGCTGGCCGTCGAACAGGTGCGGAATCTGCGAGCGGATCGAATGGGCGTCGTAGACCACCACGCAGCCATGGTGCTGGCGCAGGCGCGCGATCTGCGCAGCCAGTGCATCGTGGTAGGGCTGGAAGTAGTGCAGCCGCCTGCGCTGGATTTCGTCAGCGTCCGGCTCGCGTCCAGCACGGTACAGCGGCTGGTTGTCGAACGTGGTCAACGGGCACAGCCCGGTGGTGTTCTGGCCCGGGTAGAGTGACACGCCACTCGGGTCGCGGTTGAGGTCGATGACCGAGCGCGAGATCGCCGAGCGCACGGTGGTGGCGCCCATCTGCTGGGCAAACGCATACAGCTCGTGCACCCACCAGTCGGCGTCACGGCGGGCCAGCCATGGGCTCAGAAAGTCTTTGGCCAACTCGGCCGGCAGCGCACTGCCCGTGTGCGGGAAGCTCAGCACCAGCGGTGCATCGCCTTCGTGGACTTCCAGCCAGTCGGGAGGCAGGCTCATGCACGCGCCTCGACGTTGGGCAGCAGCTGCCCAAGGCCTTCGGCGAGTGCGCCGCTGCGGACCAGGTCGGTGGCCGCCTGCATGTCCGGGTGGAAGTAACGGTCTTCCTGCAGCGTGGGCACCTGCGCGCGAAGGCGACCGCGCACGCGCTCGAGCATGCCGCTGGACTGCAGCGGGGCATGGAAATCACAGCCCTGGGCGGCCGCGAGCAGTTCGATGCCGACCACATTGGCGGCATTCTCGGCCATCTGCAGCAGGCGTCGGGCGCCGTGCGCGGCCATCGAGACATGGTCTTCCTGATTGGCCGAGGTCGGAATGGAATCGACACTGGCCGGGTAGGCGCGCTGCTTGTTTTCCGATACCAGGGCGGCGGCAGTCACCTGCGGAATCATGAAGCCCGAGTTGAGGCCCGGCTGCGGGGTCAGGAACGCGGGCAGGCCGGACAGGGCCGGGTCCACCAGCATGGCGGTGCGGCGTTCACTGATCGAGCCGATCTCGCATACCGCCATGGCCAGCATGTCGGCGGCGAATGCCACCGGTTCGGCATGGAAATTGCCGCCGGACAGCGCTTCGCCCGTGTCGGTGAACACCAGCGGGTTGTCCGACACTCCGTTGGCCTCGATCTCCAGCGTGGTCGCGGCCTGGCGCATGATGTCCAGCGCCGCGCCCATCACCTGTGGCTGGCAGCGCAGGCAGTACGGATCCTGCACGCGTACGTCGTTGTCGCGGTGCGATTCGCGGATCGACGAGTCCTGCATCAGGGCACGCAGCGCTGCCGCCGTGGCGATCTGCCCGGGCTGGCCGCGGATGGCGTGGATGCGCGGATCAAACGGGGTGTCCGAGCCCTTGGCCGCTTCGACCGACAGCGCGCCGGTGACCAATGCGGCCTGGAAGACGCGCTCGATCTCGAACAGCCCGGCCAGCGCGTAGGCGGTGGAGTACTGCGTACCGTTGAGCAGGGCCAGACCTTCCTTCGCGCCCAGCTCCACCGGCTGCAGGCCGGCGCGCGCCAACGCGTCGGCAGCCGGCAGCCGCTCACCGGCGTGGAACGCTTCGCCCACCCCGATCATCACCCCGGCCAGATGCGAGAGCGGGGCCAGGTCGCCGGATGCGCCGACCGAGCCTTGTGCCGGCACCAGCGGGATCACCTCGTTGACCAGCATCGCTTCAAGCAGCGCCAACGTCGGTTCAGCGATGCCCGAGGCCCCCTGGGCCAGGCTGACCAGCTTCAGCGCCATCATCAGGCGCACCACCGGAAGCGGCATCGGTTCGCCAACCCCGGCAGCGTGGGAGAGCACGATGTTCCGCTGCAGCGTGGCCAGTTCATGGGCGGCCACGCGCACACTGGCCAGCTTGCCAAAGCCGGTGTTGATGCCATACACCGGTTCACCCTTGGCCACGATCGCCGCCACCGTGGTCGCGCTGGCGCGCACGGCGGGCAGCGCAGCGGGGTCGAGCCGCGCCGTGGCGCCGCGGTAAAGCTGCCGCCACTGCGCCAGCGTCACGCGACCGGGCTGAAGAACCAGGGAAGTGCTCATGTGTTGCTCCATCAAGCGGGGTCGAGCTGACCGCGCACCACGCGCGAATGCAGCGGATTGAAACCAATGCGGTAGACCAGATCTGCCGGGGCGTCGATGTCCCAGATCGCCAGATCGCAGTCCATGCCCACCGCGAGCTGGCCGATGCGATCGGCGCGTCCCAGGGCGCGGGCGGCGTTGCGGGTGAAGCCAGCGATGCACTCGGCCACGGTCAGCCGGAACAGCGTGGCGCCCATGTTCATCGCCAGCAGCGGACTGGTCAGTGGTGAGGTGCCGGGGTTGCAGTCGGTGGCCAGGGCCAGCGGCACTCCCGCCGTGCGCAGCGCCTGCACCGGAGGCAGGGTGGTGTCGCGGGTGAAGTAGAACGCGCCCGGCAGCAGCACGGCGGTGGTGCCTGCAGCCGCCATCGCGGCGATGCCGGCCGCATCCAGATGTTCGATGTGGTCGGCCGAGAGCGCGCCGAAGCTGGCTGCGAGTTCCGCACCCCGCTGGTTGCTCAACTGTTCGGCATGGATCTTCACCGCCAGCCCGTGCGCGCACGCGGCTTCAAACACCTGGCGCGCCTGCGCTGGCGAGAAGGCGATGTTCTCGCAGAACACATCCACCGCTTCGGCCAGGCCCTCGGCGGCGATGGTGGGGATCATCCGGGCGCAGACCTCGTCGATGTATTCCTGCGCCTGGCGGCCCGGCGGGACCGCGTGCGCGCCGAGGAAGGTCGGCACCACGTTGACCGCCATTTCCCTGCCCAGCGACCGGGCGACCTGCAGCTGTTTGCGCTCATCGTCCAGCGTCAGCCCGTAACCGGACTTTATCTCCACTGTGGTCACGCCTTCGGCGCGCATCGCGCGCAGGCGCGGACGGCTCTGTGCGGCCAGCTGCTCGGCCGTTGCCTGCCGCGTGGCGTGCACGGTGGACACAATGCCACCGCCGGCGCGGGCGATCTCGGCGTAGCTCACACCCTGCAGGCGCTGCTCGAACTCATTGGCCCGGTTGCCGGCGTAGACCAGGTGGGTATGGCAGTCGATCAGGCCCGGCGAGACCCACCGGCCCTGACCGTCGATGCGCTGTGCGGCCCGCAGGTGGTCGGCGCTGCCGGCCTGGCCGACATGCACGATCCGGCCCTGATCAGCGGCCAGTACGCCGTCCTCGATGACGCCGAGGGCTTCACCCTGCAGGGTCATCAGGCGGACGTTGAACCACAGGGTGTCGCAGTGCATGGCAGGAACCCGACGCGTGTGCTTATATGTCTATACAATATAGGCCGCACTTTCGAGTTGTCCAGATGACCAGCGCACCTGCATCGACCTTCACCCTGCATGCCGACCACGCCCTGCTTCCCTCAGGGTGGGCGCGCAAGGTGCGCATCACGGTTGCGCAGGGGCGGATCGCGGCAGTCGACGCCGGCCACGCGGCTGCACACGGGGATATCGCCACCGACGTGCTGGTGCCGGGCCTGCCCAATCTGCACAGTCACGCGTTCCAGCGCGGCATGGCCGGGCTCACCGAGATCGGCGGCGGACAAGGCGACAGCTTCTGGAGCTGGCGTGAGCTGATGTACCGGTTCCTTGCCACCCTGCGGCCCGAGGCGATGGAGGCCATCGCCGCCCAGGCTTTCATGGAGATGCTGGAAACCGGCTCGACCCGGGTCGGTGAGTTCCACTATCTGCACCACGATGCCGACGGCGCACCGTACGTACAGCGCGCGCAGATGTGTGAGCGGCTGGCGGCGGCCGCCGCGCAGACCGGCATCGGCCTGACCCTGCTGCCGGTGTTCTATGCGCACGCCGACTTCGGTGGTGCGCCGCCGAACCCGGCGCAGCGGCGATTGATCCATGACGTAGAGGGTTTTGCGCGGTTGCTGGAGGGTGCGCGCGCTGCGCTGGCGCCGCTGCCCGACGCGGTGCTCGGCATCGCGCCGCACAGCCTGCGCGCGGTGACCGGGCAGGAGCTGGCCGCGTTGCTGCCGCTCAACGACGGTCCGGTGCACATCCATATCGCCGAGCAGGTGCGCGAAGTCGAGTCCTGTGTGGCCTGGAGCGGCCTGCGCCCGGTGCAGTGGCTGTACGAACACGTCGCTGTGGATGCGCGCTGGTGCCTGGTGCATGCCACCCATATCGACCAAGCCGAGCGCGCCCGGATGGTGGCCAGCGGTGCGGTGGCCGGGCTTTGTCCGATCACCGAGGCCAACCTCGGCGACGGCCTGTTTCCCATGCAGGCGTTCGCGCGCGAGGGCGGCCGATTCGGGGTGGGCTCGGATTCGAACGTGCTGATCGATGCGGCGCAGGAGCTGCGCCTGCTCGAGTATGGCCAGCGGCTGACCCTGCGGGGGCGCAACGTGCTGGCACCGGATGCCACGCGCAGCAGCGGCCGTTTCCTGTTCGAGGGCGCACTCAATGGTGGGGCGCAGGCGCTGGGCGTGGCGGCCGGCCTTCAGGTCGGCGCGAGCGCCGACCTGCTCGAGCTTGATGCCGGACACCCCGCGATGCTGGGCCGACAGGGCGACGCGCTGCTTGACAGCTGGGTATTCGCCGCACGTAATGGCGCACTGCGCACGGTCTGGCGCCACGGTCAGTGCTGGGTGAGCGAAGGCCGCCATATCCAGCGCGACACCATCACCGCCCGGTTTGCCCAGGCACTGCATGGCCTGCTGGCCTGACCGGGCACTACCGATCACTGCAAGGAGTCTGCCGCGTTGTGACTGCACGCAAGTCCGCCACGCTCAACCAGCGCATCCGTAGCGACCTGGAGCACCGCATCCTCAGTGGTCAGTGGGCGCCGGGCTTCCGCATTCCGTATGAGCACGAGCTGATGGAGCAGTACGGCTGCTCGCGGATGACGGTGAACAAGGTGCTCACTGCGTTGGCCGAAAGCGGGATGATCGAACGCCGCCGCCGTGCCGGATCCTTCGTGGCGCGGCAGTCGCCGCATCTGGAGCAGGTGGCACTGGAGATTCCGGACATCGCCCTGCAGGTGGCAGCCACCGGGCATGCTTATGCCTACCGACTGCTGCAGCGCGAGCTGCGTGCGGCCAGGGCCGACGATGCGGGCGAGCAGGAGCTGGCCGGCAGCGGCGAAGTGCTGGCGATGCGCTGCCTGCACCTGGCCGACGCGCGTCCACTGGCACTGGAACATCGGCTGATCAGCCCGGCCGGTGTGCCTCAGGTGCTGGAGGTGGACTTCGCCGCGACCGCACCGGGCAGCTGGCTGCTGCAGAACGTGTCATGGACGCGCGCGCAGCACCGCATCAGCGCCTGGGGGGCCGATGCAGCCAGCGCCGCGTTGCTGGAAGTGGCCCCGGGAACCGCCTGTCTGGTGATCGAGCGGCACACCTGGCGCGGCGAACAGGCCATCACCCGGGTCAGGCAGATATTTCTCGGCGACGCCTGGGACCTGGTCGCCCGCTTCGCACCGGGCCGCTGAGCCGGCACCGCACCCGCCGGCCCTGGTAGGTGACGACCGTTGGTCGTCACGCCATTGCCCGGGCCTTGGTAGGTGACGACCGTTGGTCGTCACGCCGTTGCACCAGACGGTTCAGAGCGTGGCGCACTGCCGCCAGCGCACCGGCTCATCCACACCCGGACGCGCATTGAGCTGGATGCGCACCGTGCGCAGTGCAGGGTAGCGCAGCACTTCGGCACAGATCAGCGGCCAGATGCGTTCGATATCGCCAGTGCGGTTGATCGCCAGCGTCTGCCGCGTCTGCCAGATACCACTGGCCACGCCGGGAAGCCGCGTGAGCGCCCGCGATAATTCATGCTGGTAGCGCTCCAGCGTCTGCGGATCAGGGTTGAAGTCTTCGCGCGCCGAGGGCGCCTCGTTCGCCCGTGGCACAGGCGTTGCCTCAAGCGGCGCAGCCACCACCGGCGCCTGAACCGCTGCCGCGGCGCGAGCGGTCACCGGCGTCGCCACCGCTGCGCTCGAGGCCCTGCCGCTCACCATCGTCTGATAACCCACGCCCGCCAGCAGGCCCAGCGTACTGGCGGCCAGCGCGGCGATCAGCGTGCGGCGGGTCGCCTCATGGCGTGCCGTGCGCCGCACCTGCGACTCGATGTCACCGGGCAGATACGGTTGCAGCAGCTGCCAAAGCGGGGGGCCATCGATGATCTCCACGCCCTGCTTGACCGCGTTGGACTGGCCATCACCTTCCACCCGCCCTTCGGTGATCAGGATCCCGCCGCGCGCGCCACTGAGCCGGGCCGCAGCACCGAGTTCGTTGATGGCCGCCGTACCGATGCGGTAGGCCAACCCATGCTTGCACGACACCAGCCAGCTGCCCTGTGCGTCGGCGAGCATGAAGTCCGTCTGCGGCCCCAAGGGCGCTCCCGGTTCGGCATCGGTTTCCTGCAGCCCGCGCTGCTCGCGCAGGGCGCGGGTCACCAGTTCGGAAAACTCACGCCAGCGCAGACCTGCCAGCGCCTGCAGGCCCAGCGACATTTCCTTGCGGCGACGCTTGACCAGCCAGAGATAGGCGGCAGCCAGGGAAAAGGCGATCAACGCCAGCGACAGGGCCAGAATCCAGGAGAGCATGCAGACGGGAAGGGGAACGACCGGATGTTGATGACAGTGTAAATGCGGGCGCAGTCGCGGGTTGCGCGTTTCACGCGCTGTTTTGTGACCCGGTGCGGAAAACCACGCACGAAAAACCCGCCGCTGCCAGAACCGTGAGGGGAGGGAACAAACGGCGGAGCAGGGCGGGTTGTGTTCGATTGTGCCCGGGCGTTTGCTGCGTTGCAATACGCTGCACTTGCCGGATAACGCCTCTGCGCCGGTTCGGCACCGGCGCAGCGCCGCCGCCTTACTGCGACTGATGGCTGCCCGGGGTGGGCTCCCCACTGGCCGGGCTGGCCGCATGACTCTCCAGACGGTTCAGGCGCACATTGAGCGCATCGATACGCGCATTGAGGGCGTCGACGTCGGTGGCGCTGGGGACGTGCAGGCGCTTGAGCACACCCTGCACCTTGTCATCAAAGGCCTTCTCGACCTTGTCCCAGGTGCCCGATGCCTTCTGACGCGCTTCGCCGAGCTGCTCTTCGACGTTGTCGCGCCAGTTCGGGCCCTGCTCGCCACCGCGCTCACGACGACGCGCATCCCAGGCCTCGCCTTCCTTCACCAGGCCATCGAAGAAGCGGCTGCCCTCGGCCTGCGCGCGCCCGAAGGCACCCAGGCCAGCCAGCCAGATCTGCTGGGCCGAATCGCTGAAACGACGGGAGAACCGCTCGGCCTGGTCCTGGAAGGAGGCCTTGTCATCGCCATCGCGGGGATCGTGCTCGTCGTACTGGTTCATTGCCGGCTCCTTGTGGGGAATCATGCGGGCAAGCCTACCGGCCCCGGCGATTGCAGCATGTGATGGAGCGCGCGTGGCAGCAGTGGGATTCAGCCCAGCTTTTCCTTCAGTACGCGCTGGATCTCGCTTTCCACCATGCCTTTCATGGCCGAGAGCAGAAAGCCGAGCTTGGCCGTCACCCGCACCGCCCCCTGCTCCAGCGCAATCGCGCCATCGACGCCGCTGCCGTTGAAGTCCAGAACGTCGCCGCGCCAAGTCGACTGCAGGCCAAAACGCTCGGACAGTTTGTCGGCAACCTGCTCGATGGCCTGTCGCGCCTGGTCGTGGGGCAGGGCATGGGCGTGGCGGACATCGATGTTGGACATGGGGGTTCCTGTCTGGCGGTAGTTGGCGTGAGGGTCTGCATTGTGCGCATGCGCGCTGCAAAGGCCAAGCGAATGCGGGTGCTGCTTCTGCACCGGCAGACAACCTGCTAGTCTGCGCCGGTGTATACCCTGCAGCTTCATTTCAGCCCCCCTTCCCAACCCGACTGGCCGCTCAAGGTCGGCGTGCAGCGCATCGTGCGCCTGGCAAACGGCAGCATTGCGGTGGTCGACAGCAGCCACGGCAGCCTGCTGTTGGCCCAGCTCAGTCTCGACGATCGCGGTCTGTGGTTGCAGGTGGCTGCCGGTGTACGTGGCATTCATGTAAACGCGCGGCCGGTACGACGCATGGCGCTGTTGCGCGCCGGCGATGCGATCCATGTGGAGGGCGTGCAGCTGCTGGTGCTGGGCCAGGCCGAGGGTGTGGCACACGCACCTGCGCCGGTGGAATCGGCAGCCGTCGATGACGGCAGCCTGCTGCGCGGTGTGGGCGGGCATCATCATGGTCGCAGCTTCACGCTGCAGCGTCCGCGCATTGTGGGTCGCGGAGCGGATGCGGATATCGACATCGACGAGCCGACCTTCGCTGTACAGCATGCGCGCATCGAGCGGCATGGCGCGCGCGTACTGCTGCGTGATCTGGGCAGCAGTGACGGCAGCCGGGTCAATGGCGTGGCGGTCCGCCACTGTTGGCTGCATGCTGGTGACCAAGTGGTGTTCGAGGGCCAGCATCGGTATGTGCTGGAGGCGCCCAACGATCCGCGGCATCGTCAGCGCCTGCTCGACGCGGGAGCCGAGGTCGAGGCGATTGCCGAGGCGGCTGAGCCCATCGTGCGGCGACGGGTGCGTCGTTGGCCGTGGTTGTTGGCCAGCGCGCTGTTCTTGGCAGGGGTGCTGAGTCTGCTGTTGTGGTTCGGCGCCCGGTGATGAGGTAGGGCCGGGCGCTGCCCGGCACCCGCGCCTGCGGCGGGCCTGGAGCCGGAGCCAGAGCGACGGCAACAGCAACGGCAACAGCGACGGCAACAGCAACAGCAACAGCAACAGCAACGGCGTGTCGTTGTCGTTGGGATGGCGGGCCAGGGTGGACTTGCGGGGGACGGCAAAAACTGCCCCTCCGGGGTCCGGCCCAGCCGCTGGGCGGCTGGGCGTTCGGGCGCTTGCGAAGCGGTGCTTCGCAAGCAAAGCGCCCTCACCCTGCGTGCCTTGTTTCGCGCCTTGCTCGTATGCGCTGTCCTGCGCATACGGCAAGACCGGGGTTAGGCTCCTGCCCAACCCGCCGGACGCATGCGTCCGGCCCATGGCGCTCGACACCCCCGCAAGCCCACCCCGGCCCGCCTCCGACACCGCCCGGCCGCCGCTTTGGTCCGGCCGTCGCTTTGGTAGGTGACGACCGTTGGTCGTCACGCTTCGATTTGGCGGGTCACGGAGCCTCGCCTTCGTGCGGGCCGATGGATACGGATGCAACCAAATTTCCCTGCAAATCAAGGGCCGCAGGCTGGTGCGGTGCGGCATACTAGGGGACTGCTCCCACAGGTGTGACATGACGCGCGCTTACAACTTCAGTGCCGGCCCTGCGACATTGCCGGAATCGGTCCTGCGCCAGGCGCAGGCGGAAATGCTGGAATGGCAGGGTGCTGGCGCCTCCATCGTGGAGATGAGCCATCGCGGTGCCGAGTTCATGGCGGTGGCCGCGCAGGCCGAGGCCGATCTGCGCACGCTGCTGGAGGTGCCGGACGACTATGCCGTGCTGTTTCTTTCCGGCGGCGCCACGACGCAGCAGGCGCTGATTCCGCTCAACCTGGCCAGCGCCGGGCAGCGGGCCGACTATGTGCTCAGCGGCCACTGGGGCAAGACGGCGGTCAAGCAGGCCAGCCCCTACGTCGATGTCCACATCGCCGCCAGCAGCGAAGCGACCGGGTTCCGTGACGTGCCGCCGCCCGCTGATTGGCAGCTGTCGACCGATGCGGCCTATGTGCACATCACCGCCAACGAAACCATCCACGGTGTCCAATACCGTACGGTGCCCGACACGGGTGCGGTCCCGCTGGTGGCCGATTTCAGCTCGTCCATCGCCAGCGAGCCGCTGGATGTGCGCCGCTATGGGGTGATCTACGCCGGTGCGCAGAAAAACCTTGGGCCGGTCGGGCTGACCGTGGTGCTGATCCGCCGCGATCTGCTTGAGCGCAGCGGGCAGGCACGTGCGGACATCTTCGATTACCGCTCCCACGCCGCGCGCGATTCCATGCTCAACACCCCCCCCACCTGGAACTGGTACCTGGCCGGGCTGATGTTCAAATGGATGCTGGACGAGGGCGGCGTGCAGGTGTTTGCCGCGCGCAATGCCATCAAGGCCGGCCTGGTCTATGGCGCCATTGACACCTCTGGCGGCTTCTACCGAAACGAGGTGGTGCCCTCGGCACGTTCGCGGATGAACATTCCGTTCTTCCTGGCCGATGCCACGCTGGAGGCGCGCTTCGTTGCCGAGGCCAAGGCGGGCGGGCTGCTGGCGCTGAAGGGCCACAAAGCGGTCGGCGGTATCCGTGCGTCGCTGTACAACGCCATGCCGGTGGCCGGGGCGCAGGCGCTGGTTGCCTTCATGGCCGATTTCCAGCAGCGTCACGGTTGAGTATTTCCGGCGCGCGCCGCTCGCGCGTGCCTTCGCAGCAAGGATCATCAATGGCAAGCAAACCCGCCAGGCCGGCTTCGAAAGCCGCCACGTCCAAGACCCGGTCTGCTACCGCGCCGGCACCTGCCGCCAGCACCAAACCGGTGCTGTCGGATGTGCGCGCCAAGATCGACCAGATCGACCGTGACATCCAGGCGTTGATCGCCGAGCGCGCCCGCTTTGCCCATCAGGTCGGCAAGGCCAAGGGCAAGCTGGCCGCTGCAGTGGACTATTACCGCCCCGAGCGTGAGGCGCAGGTGCTGCGCATGGTGGTGGACCGCAACGAGGGCCCGCTCAGCGACGAGCTGCTGGTGCATGTCTACCGCGAGATCATGTCAGCCTGTCTTGCCCAGCAGGAACCGTTGAAGATCGGTTTCCTCGGCCCCGAGGGCACCTTCAGCCAGCAGGCCGTGCTCAAGCACTTTGGCCGCTCGGCACTGGGCCTGCCGATGGCCAGCATCGAGGAGGTGTTCCAGGAAGTTGAAGCGGGCAATGCCGACTTCGGCGTGGTGCCAGTGGAGAACTCCGGGCAGGGCACGATCCAGATCACCCTGGACATGTTCCTGACCTCCAACCTGAAAATCTGCGGCGAGGTGGAACTGCGCGTGCAGCAGTTCCTGATGTCGCGCAGCGGCCGGCTGGAAGACATCGAGCGCGTCTACGCGCATCCGCAGTCGTTCATGCAGACCTCGGCCTGGCTGCGCGCCAACCTGCCCAACGCCGAGAAGATCCCGGTTTCCAGCAATGCCGAAGGCGCGCGCCGGGCACGCAATGCCGATGATGCGGCCGCCATTGGCGGCGAGAGCGCAGGGCATGTGTACGGGCTGAAGAAGGTGGTGACCAGGCCCATCCAGAACGATGCCGACAACACCACCCGCTTCCTCGTGGTGGGCCGCACCATCTTCCCGACCTCTGGCCACGACCGCACCTCGGTGCTGGTGTTCATCCATGACAAGCCCGGTGCGCTGTTCGATGTGCTCAGCCCGTTCGCCCGCCACGGCATCAGCATGAACCGCATCGAGTCGCGTCCTTCGCATCACGGCAAGTGGGAATACGGCTTTTTCATCGACCTGGCCGGCCATATCGACGATGCGCCGATGCAGGCCGCGCTGGCCGAACTGGAAGCGCACTCGGCACAGATCAAGGTGCTCGGCTCCTATCCGGTGGCTGTGCCCTGATGGCCGAGACGGTCATGCGCCGTCTCCTTTGCAGCACCGCCGGCACGCCGGCGTCCATGGAACGATCAAGACGATGAGCAACGCGCAACACTGGATCGCCCGTAAGGGCACGCCGCTGCAGGGCAGCCTGACCATCCCGGGCGACAAGTCGGTTTCGCACCGGGCGGTGATGTTTGCCGCGCTGGCAGATGGCACCTCCACCATTGAAGGCTTCCTCGAAGGCGAAGACACCCGGGCCACGGCCCGTATCTTCAGCCAGCTCGGTGTGCGCATCGAAACGCCGTCGGCTTCGCGTCGGGTGGTGCATGGGGTGGGCATCGACGGCCTGCAGGCCCCGAGCGCGCCGCTGGACTGCGGTAACGCCGGTACCGGCATGCGGTTGCTGGCCGGGCTGCTGGCTGGCCAACGCTTTGACAGCACACTGGTCGGCGATGAGTCCCTCTCCGGGCGCCCGATGCGCCGCGTGACCGGCCCGCTGGCCCAGATGGGCGCACAGATCGACACGCAGGACGACGGCACCCCGCCGCTGCATGTGCATGGCGGCCAGCCGCTGCGCGGGATCGCGTTCGCCTCACCGGTGGCCAGTGCCCAGGTGAAGTCGGCGGTGCTGCTGGCCGGGCTGTACGCGCAGGGCGAAACGTCGGTGAGCGAACCGCATCCCACCCGCGACTACACCGAGCGCATGCTCGCCGCGTTCGGCGTGGATATCACGTTCTCTCCCGGCCAGGCGCGCCTGCGCGGCGGCCAGCGTCTGCACGCCACCGATATCGTGGTGCCGGCCGATTTTTCCTCGGCGGCCTTCTATCTGGTGGCCGCCAGCATCATCCCAGGCTCGGTGCTGCGCCTGAAGCAGGTGGGGCTCAATCCCCGTCGTACCGGCCTGCTGCACGCCCTGCGCCTGATGGGCGCGGACATCACCGAGGAAAACGCGGCCGAGCAGGGCGGTGAGCCGGTGGCCGATCTGGTCGTACGTCACGCGCCATTGAAGGGGGCGCGTATTCCCGAAGCGCTGGTGCCGGACATGATCGACGAGTTCCCGGCGCTGTTCGTGGCCGCCGCGGCCGCGCAGGGACATACCGTGGTCAGCGGCGCGGCCGAGCTGAGGGTCAAGGAATCCGATAGGCTCGCGGCGATGGCCACCGGCCTGCGCGCACTTGGCATGCGCGTGGATGAAACCGAAGACGGTGCCACGCTGCACGGCGGCGCCAACCTGGGCAGCGGCACCATCGAAAGCCATGGGGATCATCGCATCGCGATGGCCTTCGCCATTGCCGGCCAGATCAGCAGCGGTCAGGTGCGGATCAATGATGTCGCCAACGTAGCGACTTCATTCCCCGGCTTCGATGACCTCGCCAGGGGTGCCGGTTTCGCGCTGGAAAGCGCGCCCTGAATTACAGGGATACGCTGCCTGTGAGCCGCACGGAACGCTGATGAAAACGGGCCGACCCAAAGGCCGGCCCGTCGATAGTATCGGCGTTATAGCGGTTGCTTAGCGCGCGGTGCGGAAGTCGACCGGCACTCGGACCACGCTGGCCACTGCCTTGCCATCCTTCATCGCTGGCTCGAAGCGCCACTGATTCACCGCGCTGAGAACAGCACGATCCAGCTCGCGGCTGCGCTCGCCGCTGCGCGACACGATGGAGGCCTCATCAACCCGGCCATCCACACCGACCTTCAGGCTGGCCACCACACTGCCCTGCACGCCGTTGCGCAGGGCGATGGCGGGGTAGTCAGGCTTGGCGTTTGAGGCCAGCGGCTGGGCCTGACGGTCACGTACCGGTGCGGCCGCGCGCTGTGTGGGAGCCGTTGCACGTGGCTGGCTCGTCACTGCGCGTTCGGCAGCCGCGGCCGGCGCGGCGGGCAGCATGCGCTCGCTGGTCGGTGCCGCAGCAGTCGGCGCAGTGTTGTGGGTGCGCAGCCAGAGCAGTGCAGCGGCGAACATCGCCACGATCAAGGCAATCCACAGCAGGGGCGGGCTGCCACGGCGGCGTTGGGCGTCGTGAGCTTCGATATGTGAGGTACCCGCCATGTGCGGGGCTTGTGTAATGGGCATGGCCATACTCCTCTGGTTCAAGCGACGGCGACGCGTCGTTGGCCGGAAGTGTTGCCTGCGCGGGCTGTCTGGGGCGTAAGCGCCGCGTCAACGCAGCGCATAGGATTCAGGTTGGCGCAAAGCCAGGATTCAGGCTTCCGCCGCAAGAGCGCACTACTGGGCGGGCTTGAAATCAAACGGCACTTCGATGGTGCCGGGCGCCGGCTGACCGTTGCTCATCGCGGGGGTGAACCGCCACTGGCGTACCGCATCGGTGGCGGCACGATCCAGCTCGCGCGAACCGCTGCGCTCGATTACCGCCACGTTATACGGGCGGCCGGTCGCATCCACGTCCACCCGCAGCACCACCGTGCCCGCATCCCCCCGGCGCAAGGCGGCCGGCGGATACCGCGGCGGGGGCGACTGGCCGGCGATCGGCAGCGGGCGGTCATTGTTGACCGGCGAAGGCGTGCTTTCCGAAGGCAGGGGGGTAGCGTCCACCGTCGGCGGGGGCGGGGTGGCCTCCACCAGCTTGGGAACCTCTTCGTCGGCTGCCGGCGGGCGCGCATCGGGCATGTCGCTGGAACCGGCTGCGGCGGCGAGCGGCTCGGGCAGCGGCGCCAGGTCAACTGCATGCTCGGGCGCCGTGGCGGCCGGGTCGGCCTTGTAGAACCCCTTGTCGCGGTTTGCCAGCCAGACGGCACCAAACAGCAACAGGCCGGCGCCAAAGGCGATCCCGGCGATCTTCAGGCTGTTGCGGGGAATCTCCAGGGTGAACGACTTGCCGGACGATGAGCGGGAAGCAGGCATGGGGCTGACCAGTACGGAACACCACGATTCTGGCACAGCGCAAATGAACCAGCGGCAGAAATCGGCATAACAGGCGATAATCAGGCTCCCGTTACAGAACCGACCTTTCCCATGCTCGATCCAGCCCTGCTTCGCCAACAGCCCGCCGACCTTGCCGAGCGCCTGCGCTCCAGCCGCGGTTTCGAGCTGGACGTGTCCGCGCTGGAGTCGCTGGAAGCCGACCGCAAGCGCATCCAGGTGCGCACCCAGGAACTGCAGAGCCTGCGCAACAGCCGCTCCAAGGCGATCGGCCAGGCCAAGGCCAAGGGCGAAGATGTCTCGGCGATCATGGCCGAAGTCGCTGCCTTCGCTGACGAATTGAAGGCCTCGGAAGTGGCGCTGGACGAACTGCGCGAGAAGATCGACGCACTCGCCATGGTCATCCCGAACCTGCCTGCTGATGATGTGCCCGCCGGCGCTGATGAAAATGACAACGTCGAGCAGGCGCGCTGGGGTACCCCGCGCAGCTTCGACTTCAAGGTGCTGGACCATGTCGAGCTGGGCGCGCGCAATGGCTGGCTGGATGCTGAAACGGCAGCCAAGCTGTCCGGCTCGCGCTTCACCGTGCTGCGCGGGCCGATCGCCCGCCTGCACCGCGCGCTGGCCCAGTTCATGCTGGACCTGCACGTGGGCGAGCACGGCTATGAAGAAACCAACGTGCCGCTGCTGGTGAACGCCGAGTCGCTGCGCGGCACCGGCCAGCTGCCCAAGTTCGAGGACGACCTGTTCCAGACCGCCGTGGGTGACTCCCCGCGCTACCTGATTCCCACCTCAGAAGTGCCGCTGACCAACATCGTGCGCGAGGAGATCATCGACGCCGAGCGTCTGCCGCTGCGCATGACCGCCCACTCGATGTGCTTCCGCGCCGAGGCCGGCAGCGGCGGGCGCGACGTACGCGGGATGATCCGCCAGCATCAGTTCGAGAAGGTCGAGCTGGTCACCGCCTGCCGTGCCGAAGACAGCGAGGCCGAACATCAGCGCATGACCCGTTGCGCCGAAGTGGTGCTGGAAAAGCTGGGGCTGCCGTACCGCAAGGTGCTGCTGTGCACCGGTGACATGGGCTTCTCGGCGGTGAAGACCTACGACCTGGAAGTGTGGCTGCCCTCACAGGACACCTACCGCGAGATTTCCTCGTGCTCCAACACCGGCGATTTCCAGGCCCGGCGCATGCAGGCGCGCTGGCGCAATCCGGCCACCGGCAAGCCGGAGCTGCTGCACACGCTCAACGGCTCCGGTGTGGCGGTAGGCCGCGCCATGATCGCGGTGATGGAGAACTACCAGAACGCCGACGGCTCGGTCACCGTGCCGGACGTACTGCGCCCGTACATGGGCGGCCTGCAGACCATCGCCTGAGCGGCGCGCCGGCCGCCGCGCCCTGTCGTCTGCCTGACATACGTCGTAACAGAAACGGCCCTGCAGAGCAGGGCCGTGGGCGGGCTGGAACCTCGATGAAACGGGGGAGGGGAGAGGTCCAGCCCGGGCCGCCGGCCGACGAGGATCCGCCGACTGCCCTTGAACGTGCCCGACGCGATCAGGCCGCGGCCAGCTCCGCGTCCGGCAGCGATGCCAGCGCCGCGGCAATGGCGTCTTCGCGGTGCTTGGGCGAGAAGGCGATGCCTTCAGCGCGCACGTACTCGATCTCGTTGATGCCCATGAAGGCAAACAACTGGCGCAGCAACGGTTCCTGGAAGTCGGCCGGCGAGTCGGTGTAGATGCCGCCACGGCTGCTGACCACGATGACCCGCTTGCCACCGGCCAGGCCCACGGCGCCCGCCTCGGTGTACTTGAACGTGCGACCGGCCACGGCCACCCGGTCGATCCAGGCCTTGAGCGTGGAAGGAATGGTGAAGTTGTACATCGGCGCACCGATGACCAGCACGTCGGCGGCAAGGAACTCCTCCATCACCTTCTCCGCCTCGGTCGCCTCGGCCGCGTCAAGCTGTGCCAGCGAACCACTGCGCAGGTGCGGCAGCGGGTTGGCATCCAGGTCGCGATAGGTCACCTGCACGTCATCGGCCTGCGCCTGGAAGCGTGCCACCACCGCGGCGGTGAGCTGGCGGGACACCGAGTTTTCGCCAAGGACGCTGGCATCGAGATGGAGAAGCTTCATGGCAATCACCTGTTGTAGGGAGGGGCGGGATGTCCGCCGACAGGAGCCACGATAGAATGTTGCCAATTTAGGATAAAGGTGCTTGAATGCCACGTATTGTTCTACCCATGGAACTCGGGCATGCACGACCTCAACGATCTCTATTACTTTGCCATGGTCGTGGACCACGGCGGTTTCGCCGCAGCCGAACGCGCGCTGGGCATCCCCAAGTCCCGTCTGAGCCGACGCATCAGCCAGCTGGAGACGGATCTGGGCGTGCGCCTGTTGCAGCGCTCCACGCGCCGCTTCGCAGTGACCGACGTGGGCATGAGCGTACACCGTCATGCGCAGACCATGCTCGCCGAAGCGCAGGCCGCGCGCGAAGTGGTGGACCGCCTCAGCGCCGAACCGCGCGGCGTGGTGCGCGCCAGCGTGCCGGTGTCGCTGGCGCAGATGCAGCTGCCCAAGCTGCTGCCGAAGTTCCTTGAGCAGTATCCGAAGGTGCGCCTGCAGCTGAACATCAGCAACCGCCGCGTGGACATCATCAACGAAGGCTACGACGTCGCGCTGCGCGTGCGTTCGCGGCTGGACGACGACGGCAGCCTGGTGATGCGCAGCTTCGGCCAGGTGCAGGAGCTGCTGGTGGCCAGTCCCAAATACCTGGACCGTGCCGGGCGCCCGAAGGACCCGGACGAACTGACCAGCCACGTGACCCTGAGCATCAGCGAGGACGAAGCGCGCCAGCGCTGGGAGCTGCACGGGCCCGAGGGCGCCGTTCGCCGCGTGGACCTGCAGCCGCGTGTGGCCGGATTTGATTTTCCGCTGCTGCAGAGCATGGTCAAGGACGGTTTCGGCATCACCATGCTGCCAGAAACCGTCTGCGCCGAAGCCGTGCGCAACGGCGAGCTGGAAGTGGTGCTGCCCGACTGGTCGCTGCCGCAGGGCATCTGCCACGCCGTATTTGCCTCGCGTCGCGGCCTGCTTCCGGCGGTGCGGGTGTTCATCGACTTCCTGGCCGAGCACCTTCCCCCGCAGCTGGAAGCCTCCCGGCTGGACTGCGGCGGCGCCTGCGAGCGCGCCAAAGAGAAGATCAAGGCCAGCGCCCTGGGCGCCCTGGCCGTCGACGCCGGCTGACCGGCGCCGATGGTCTTGGGAAACCCGCGCTGACATGCGAGAATGCGCACCCGGCCCCGTGCCGGACCGCACAGGGAGAGATGGCCGAGCGGTTTAAGGCACCGGTCTTGAAAACCGGCGAAGGGTCAAACCTTCCGTGGGTTCGAATCCCACTCTCTCCGCCAGATACGCAAAGCGCCCCGGAAGGGGCGTTTTGCGTATCTGGCGGAGAGAGTGGCTGCCGAAGCTGTGCGGGTTCGACGGATTCGCCCGGAGCGAATCCGGACAGCCGCATGGCTGGCCCTGCAGCGCGTGCGCTGCAGGGTTGTGCCCATGGATGGGCACAACAATCCCACGCGGCGTATCCGGTCGCTGTTTGCCGCTCTCGCGCAAAGCGCCCCGGAAGGGGCGTTTTGCGTATATGTCGGAGAGAGTGGCTGCCGAAGCTGCGCGGGTTCGACGTGTGCCTCATACGGAAGTTCTACTGGTCAGACGTCAGCTCTTGATCAAAGACGCCCCTGAGGTTGGAAAACGCGATTCGCCCGATCGATCGCACTGTCTTCAGTCGGTTTCAGCTCGATTTCTCATCGGCGATGGCTCGTGATCATCCGTCAAAACGACCATGAAGAGCGAGCACCGTCACGCATCCAGATGCACATCGTTGAAGGGTGTGGTTGAAGTGCCGATAGTCGCGCACCCCATGACATCGGAAGTGCGCTGTGTCTTTGATAATTTGGCTGCGTGGATTGCCACCACTAACACTTGTGGCATCAATCTGCTTGACGCCTGATGCAGTCTTCGCGGAAGAAATAGGGCCGCGTTGGATAGTTGAAAATAGCGGCCGGTCCTACAGCTCCGAACGTGCGGCGCAGTCTGCGATTATTGGCGAGTTTGAGAAAGGCGGCGGTGCGCTTGCGTGGGGCCTTAGTCAGCAGAAATCGATAAAAGACGGAACACGTTATTACTACACGCCGCAACCTATGGCAGCCAGCTATTCTGAATGGGGTTTCTATGGGAAATCCGAGGCCGAGCTTGTTGAAGAGATGCGTAGAAAAAATGCCAGTGACGCAGGCTGCCCTGCAGCATCTGTAGAATACAAGTGGCCACCGGATGAACATGCCACAAGCAAGTGGACATCCGCCCGGATCACGCGCTACAGCTCGCCCCCCCGATGCGTGGCGCACAGAGTCCAGGAGCAGCTCTATGTTACCCGTGAGCGGTACTGCCCAAAGCAACGTTACGTGTGGAACGATCAACAACGGGCCTGCGTTCTTCACGCAAGCGTGTGGCTGGGCCAGTTCACCTATATAGGCGAGCGCCTCACCTCCGGCTGTACGGTGGGAAACCCATGTAATCCTGCCAACGGCGACAAGCACCAGACGGAGACGGATCTGGCGCTGTCCTGGCTGGCGTTCCGTCGCGATTACCACTCTGCCAATTCAACTGCCAACAGTGCCCTGGGGCCAGGCTGGACGCACCAGCACAATCTGCGACTTTCCTTCGACTGGAAAACGCCGGCGACCCTTACTGCCGCAGACGGCAGCCAGCGGGGCATCAGTAAGCGGGGAGACCTGTTCGTTCTCGATGACGAAAGTGGCGAAGTGCTACACCGTGAAGGCGACGACGTGCTTCTTCTGCGTGCCGATGACGTCCTGCGCTTCAATCGGGAAGGCTTGTTAACCGAGCGCCGCCATCGCAACGGCAGCGTGCTGGCGTACCGGTACAACGCGTCACAACAATTGGTTTCAATTACCGACTCAAGCGCAAGGTCCCTCGAGGTCACCTACGGAGCCGGTAGTGAGCGAAACCTCATCACCGCGCTTAGCGTGGATGGAAACGTACTGGTGCGCTATGGTTACACTGAAGGCCTGCTGGCCACCGTAACCTATGCCGATGGTAGCACTCGTCGGTATCACTACGAAAACCCCGATTTCCCCACTCATCTCACCGGCATCACCGCCGAGGACGGCCAGCGATTTAGCTGGTACGGCTACGACGCGAAGGGACGTGTGACCTGCAGCCAGCACTCGCCAGGCTGCGCCGACCTAGCGCTGGGCACCGCCGGCGTTCGCCTAGAGTACCCGGCCGATGGCTCCAGTATTGTCACCGATGCGCTGGGAAACAGAACGGTTTTCGGCTGGACTGGCGGAAGGACCGGTGTGCCGCGGCAGTTGTCCAGCATCATCGATGACGCAGGCACACAGAGCCGCCAGTACGAGGCCCAAGGCCAGCGACGGCTGCGCAGTGCAGTGGACCGCAACGGCGTCCGTACCCGCTACGACTACGCACAATCCAGCACCCAACGCAGCACCACGATCACCCAAGCTGACGACACCGCACACCAGCGCGTCACAACCCTGACATACGACCTAGCCAGCAACCGGCTTGCACATGTAGTACGTGCTGGCCGCAGGACGAAACATCTCTATAACGCCGCCCTGCAACCGACGCGGACCGAGACCCGGGACAGCAATGGCGTGCTGCTGCGCGCCTCGCAGATGGATTACTGCGAGGCCGCCAGCGCCGACTGTGGCTATGCCGGGCAGCTGCACCAGTACACCGACCCCAACGGCAACATCACGCGCTGGACCTACTACGGCAAGGATGATGCTGGCTGCAGCCCCGACGGCGACGGCAATCGCGGACGCTGTAACTATCGCATGGGCGATCTGCACCAGAGCATCAACGCGCTCGGGCAGGTCACCACCAACGAGGCATATGATGCGCTGGGGCGCGTACAGCGCCAACGCGATGCCAACGGTGTGCTCACCGAGTTCACGTATCACCCGCGCGGCTGGCTGGCCAGCGTGACTGTGCGTGGCGCATCAGCCGAGCAGGATCGCACGACCACGTTGGACTGGACCCCGTTCGGCAAGCTGCGGCGCGTGACCCGGCCTGAGGGCGGCAGCGTAACCTGGCTCTATAACAGCGCCCAGCAGTTGACCGATGTGGTCGACGGCGCCGGCAACAGCATCAGCTACACCCTGGACAAGCAGGGTAACCGCATCGGTGAGAGCTTCTTCGATCCCCAGGATCAGTTGCGATACGCCCTGGGCCGTACCTTCAACACGCTTGGGCTGATGGACAGCAGTGCCGATGCGGCCGGTAACATCACCCGCTACGCGTACGATCCTCAGGGCAACCTGGAGGAGATCGCCGATCCACTCGGACGCGTCACACGAACCCACTACGACGCGCTGGACCGCCCGGATCACATCACCGCCGACGCCACCGGTTTGAGCGCCATCGTCGCGATGGACCACACCGCAGACGACGCATTGCGCAGCTTTACCGACCCCAAGCGCCTGGTCACCCGATACGCGCATGATGCGTTGGGCCAAGCAAGTGGACTGCAGAGCCCGGACAGCGGCAATGCCGCGCTCAAGCGCGATGCCAATGGCAACGTCACCGAGCGCACCGACGCACGCGGTGTCACCACGACCTATCGCTACGATGCACTCGACCGCCTCACCTCCAGCAGCGGCCCCGATCCTGCGTTGGATGTGGCCTACCGCTACGATGTGGCAAACAGCGGCTGCCCGACGGAGGAGCGCTTTGCGGTGGGTCGGCTCAGCGAGGTCATTCATGCCCGCGGCAGCACAGTGTACTGCCATGATCGCTTCGGCCAGGTGACACGGAAGATTCAGACCGTGGACGGCCACAGTCTGCAGCTGCACTATGCGTACAACAAGGATGGGCAACGCATTGCCGTGGAGTTGCCCGATGGCAGCCGAGCAGAGTACCAACGGGCAACGCAGGGGGAGATCAGCGGGATCACCCTTCAGCGGCCGGGCGCGCAGCGCCAGACGCTGGTGCAGCAGGTGGAATATGCACTCTTCGGGCCAGTGACTGGCTGGACCTACGGCAATGGACGTCGCCTGCGGCGCCCACTGGACGCCAGCTACCGCGTGCAGGGCGTTGTAGATGCACGCCCGGGTGGCCTAGCGCTGGGCTACACCTACGACGCTGCCGGACAGTTGCAGACCCTGCACGAAGGCCCAGCCGGGCGCGTGCTGGCCAGCTACCAGTACGACGGGCTCGGTCGCCTCACGCAGGCCAGCAATGGCAAGGGCGAACCCCTGCAGCAGTACCGTTGGGATGGCACCGGCAACCGGATATCATCGGCCAATGACGACGGGACGCTGGCGTATCACTATCCAGCTACCAGCCACCGTCTGCAGAGTGCCGGGCAGGACGAGCGCAGCTACGACGCGAACGGCAACACCTTGTCCATGGGCAGCCATCGGATGACCTACAACGCGGCCAACCGCATGGAGGCGGTGTACCAAGGCGACACCTTGCAGGAGCGCTACAGCTACAACCACGTGGGCGAGCGCATTCTGCGCGAGCCCACCGACGGCGCGCCGGTGCAGACGCTGTATGACGAGCAGGGCCACTGGGTGGGCGACTACGCCGCCGACGGTAGCCCAATCAAGCAGGCAATCTGGCTCGACGATTACCCGGTAGCACTGCTCGGCCCGCAGACGCAGGCGGCATCACTGGCGTATGTCGAGCCCGACCACCTGGGCACACCCCGGGTGGTGATTGACAGCGAGCGCGACGTGGCGATCTGGCGCTGGCCGCTGGAACGGGATGCGTTTGGCGCGCATGCGCCAGAGGAAGATCCGGACGGCGACGGTGTGGCGTACGTACTGAACCTGCGCTTCCCGGGCCAGCAGTACACGCAGGCGACAGGGCTGTACTACAACTATCAGCGTGATCTGGATGCCACCACGGGGCGGTATGTGCAGAGTGATCCGATCGGGCTGGCGGGCGGGATCAGCACGTATGGGTATGTTGGGGGAAATCCGCTAGCGACCATGGACCCCGAGGGATTGGAGGGGATTGGACCGTGGTCATTTCCACCCGGGCCGGCGCGCGATAATTACATGAAGAGTTTGCAAGGGCCCCGAGGGCCGGACTTCATTGAAGCGTCTGCTTCCCTGTACTTCTTTCAATTGAGCTTTGCCATGAGTCGTAGTGGGCGTGTGTTCTATTCGAAAGGACTGGCGAGAGGATATCCAAACCCGGTTCGGGGCTTTGGTATCTCATTGGACGCGGGCTATCTTTTAAACTCATGTGCAGACGTGGATGACATGCGCGCTGCGTCGGACAGATTTCTAACGGGCCTTGGGTACTCAGTGTCTGCGGGCTATGGGTTAAGCCTCGGTGGCGCCTACTCGCCAGGCAACGGCGGGGCCGTGAAGTTGGGACTTGGGATGGGGGTCCAAGCATCGCCGGGGTCTTTCGCAGAAGCGACGGAATGGTCGGTGCCGGGATGGTGAGTCCAAGAGTAAGATTTGTATTGATGTGCATTGGTTTGTGTATGTTTGTGTGGGTAAACTCGCAATCCTACAAACATCAAAAGTACCTTGACTCGATTCCTTTCTATACCGAGACGCAGATGAAATTCGAACTGAAAAGATTCGTCTATGCTGCGAGCGGTGTCGAGGCAGGTGAGATCAGGCATTGGCAGAAATATAGGTCATATGCCTATGTGGCCTCTAAGGTTAACTCAATAAACCCTGTAGTCATCGACGACAACCGATTGCGGGATATTCGTTGGGAGCGCGTTTCGTCTGCAACGACGCGGGCAGGTACGCTTTACTGCAAGCCCCCGTTGGTTGCGGAGGTCACGGCGGATTCTTTGCGCACGCGTATGAATGTGTCAATGCGATGGGGGGATGCTGATTCAGTATGTGGAAGATAGCGTCTGTCCGGCAAAGCAGCTGGGCAATGGCTGCGTGGCCAGCTGGGCTCGTAAAGTGTTTTGAACTCTGCCTTGGCTCACTAGGGGAGTAACTTGAATGATCGATGTCGGCGTTGTTAAGAAACCAAAAGTCAGATTGCTCCTGACAATAGTCGCCTTGACCATGGTGGTGTCCGCAAACGTGGCGGGATACAGGCATCAAAAGTACTTGAACTCGATACCATTCTATAGCGAGGCGCAGCTGCGGTCTGAGCTTGAAAGGTTCGTCCACGCTGCGGTCGGCTCTGACGTCGCGATAGGCCGGGTCAGGCATGCACAAAAGTACAGGTCATACGCCTATCTTTACGCTGAGATTGAGCTGGCGCATCCCATCGTTATCAAGGAAGACGACCTCGCTGGAATCAGTTGGAAGCGTGCCTCATCACTCGCGGAGGGAACGAAGGCGGTGTACTGCAAGCCGCCTCTCGTCGCAGAGATAGCACTGGACCCGTCGCGCAGGCGGGCAGACGTTTCACTGCGCTGGGGAGATGCGGACTCAGCCCGGTGCTAGCGCGGGTGCACCAGGCGGACGCGGCTTGCTGGAATCTGCAAGCGCTCAATACTGTGAGAAAAGATGCGTGTGAAATGAGGCGTACAGCTATCGATGGGAGAATGAAGCGGGATATCGCAGCATTTTTGCTCGCGTTTATTGGCTTCGCGATGCTCGTGCTGCTCAGGAAGTTGCAGATATGGTCGGCTCCCTTGTACTTCATGTTTGCAATCTGGTTGCTGGGCGCAGCAGCTGTTGCTGATTTCTAGGGTCGCACTTGGGAAAAGCTTCGTGAGTCACGTGGCAAATGATTCAGGACACGGTTCGCCCATCGACAGCGAGAGTAACGGCGCTGTGGCGATCTCGCTTTGGCCACTGAAACGGTAGCCGTTTGGCGCCGATGTGCCGGAGGAACGCGCCGCGCTGTCTACGGCGTTGCAGGTCCTGTTCGACAGACAGGCGATGTCGGCGCGACGCTATCCGCACTCACAACTCAAGCGCCATGTCCCACCGATCCAGCCCCGCGCCATAACCATCCGGCGTCACCGCCGTTGCCACAAACCCAAAGCGCGCATAGAACCCCTGCGTGTGCTGGCTGGTATCCAGGACGATCCGCTCGACGCCGGGTGTCAGGCGCACAGCGTCCAGCCGCGCCAACAGCAGCTTCGTTCCCAGCCCCTGTCCATGCAGCGCTGGATCCACCATGCCCCAGCCCAGGCTGGCAGTTCGTCCATCCAGGCTGATCGAATGGCCTGCGCAGCCCACCACCTCACCGCACCGCTCAACAACGCAGTAGTGCCACTGGGCGGCGTGGTGGAGCAGAAAACGGACGAAATCAGGCCGTTCACTGGCGCCGAAGAACGTCGGCACATTGCGGTCGAACACGGCCAGGCACGCATCGCTGTCCTCAGGACGATACGGGCGAACCACGCGCTCGACTGCAGGCTGCATCACACGCACGGCGCGCTAGCGCCCGCCCTGGAACCGGAAGCTGAAGCGCGCCTGGGGTGCCGCGTCGCTGCCGTCGATGTGAGCCGGCGTCGCCTCCACCAGCGTCAACATGCCATCGGCAACAGGCACCGGCGTGCCGAGGGTGAGATCCATTTCCCTGGACCAACCGCCGCCCAATGCGGTCGCGCGGATGATCAATCGGCCGGCATGAACGCACTGGACGTCGGCAGGGCAGCGGCTGTCTTCGATGATCCGGTCAGGGCGGACCTGCAGACCATCGACGGCAGCCAGCTGACCCAGGCCCACGGGACCTTCGACCGGTGCGTGTGCAACGCGGCCCTTTGCCGCACAGCCGCCGAGCAACAGGGCGACGAGCGTGGGAAGCATCAGTGAGCGCATTGAGGTGTGTCCTTCTGAAACTGGCATGTCGTTGATCGGGCAATTGAACCACAGCTGGCCAGTCGTGTAGCAGGACAGGTTGCATCACCAGCACAGTCCGGCCCGGCGGATGCATGCGGTTGGATGCTCCCTGACACACCCACGTAACATGGCCCGCGCAGGCTACCGCGTTTGACGCCTCGCGGTAGCTGCCAAGCGGTGAACAGCCAACGCATCTGGGAAAAGAGCTTCGATCTGCGCCGCCGCTTGCTGCGCGGGTTCTTTGTCCGCCGCGGTGCGGCCCACGCTGACGCCGAGGACCTTGCGCAGGAGGTGTACCTGCGGCTGCTACGCACCACCGGCGAGCATGCCGCGGCCATCGAGAATCCGGAGGCCTATCTGTTCACTGTCGCGGCCAATCTGGCGCGTGAGCAGGCGCGCACCCGGGCCGCGCTGCCTGCACTGGACGATGTGGACCTGTTGGCTGAGGTGTTGGAGAGTGAACAGGACATCGAGGGCGAGTTCGAGCGCGCCCAGCGCTGGAGCGCGATCAGCGCGGCCATCGCTCGACTGCCGCTCACCACCCGACGCGTGATGGAGCTCCATTACCGCGAGGGCCTGGACTGCATGCGGATCAGTACGCAGCTTGATGTCTCGGTGCACATGATCCGCAAGCATGTCGGCAAAGGCCTCGCGGCCTGCCGCAGTGCGCTTGACTCCAGGGACGCGCCATGAACGCCCAGCAGGGTGCGCCTGCTTGCGCTGATCTTGCAGCGCAGGCCACTGCATGGTTTGTGCGCAACCGGCAGGGGCCGCTGAGCGCGCAGGAGAAGGCGGACCTGTTGATGTGGCTGCAGGGCTCGCCTGAGCATGTTCGAGCCTACCTGCGGGTGCTGCAACTGCACGGCGATGTCGGCGCGGCGATGGCGCGACCCGTGCGGGCCCTTGCTTCTGCCACGCAAGTACCCGCCGCGCGCGGCAAGGTTGTGTCCCTGTTCGGCGAAGCGCCAGCGCCCAGCGTGCCTTATCCGGTGCATCGGTATCGCCGCCGCGTGGTGGGAATGGCCGCCGCTGCCGGCCTTGTGGCCATCGGCATCGTGACGCTGCCTGTGCTCTGGCCGCAGACGCAGGTCTACAGCGCTGCGCATGGGCAGGTGCGCGAGCTGCGGCTGGCCGACAACACGCAGCTGCGGCTCAACGCTGACACTGAGGTACGGGTGCGCATGGGATGGCTGGCGCGACGGGTGGAACTGTTGCGCGGCGAAGCCAGCTTCGATATCGCCGCCGGTCGCCGTCCGTTCCGGGTCCAGGTGGACGGCCTGGAAATCCGGGATATCGGCACGGTGTTTGATGTATCGCGTCGCCTGCAGGACACCCGCGTCGGTGTGGTGTCCGGTGCGGTCGAGGTATGGAGTGGTATCCAGGGGCAGCGCCTGGCCCAGCTCACGGCTGGGGAAGTGGTGAAGGTAAGCCACGGCAGTCACGCCGTGCATGCGCTCGACGTGTCCGCCGAACAGCTGTTGGACTGGCAGCGTGGAAAGATCAGTTTCACCGACGAGCGGCTCGACGAGGTGGCAGCCGCATTCAACCGGCACAACCGGATCCAGGTCGTTGTGGAGGACGAGACGGCGGCAGCGGCGCGCCTCTCCGGCAGCCTCGATGCCAACCACATCGGTGCGCTGCACGCGGTTCTCGTACGCGATCCACGTTTTATCGTGCGCCGTAGCGACGAGCAGATACGCATTGCCGCTCGCTGAAGCGTCAAGGCGAAGGTTGTCAGAAAAAATTCATCGAATCTGCGTTCTCCACTTCGGCGCTCGGGCGCTCTTACTTGGCAGATGCTGCCGTCGATCACCGGCGTGGCCAGGCTTGCCCTTCCCAAGGAACCCAGATGCGCAACAAGCTCTACGTGTCGATGATGTTTGCTCTTTCACTGTGTGCGGCCAGCCCGGCCATGGCGGCGCCGGCTTCGCCACTGGATGCCACGCTGGCCGAGCCCATCGCGGCGCAGCCGCTGGCACGGGCGCTGGGTCAACTCTCGCGCAGCGCGGGCGTGCAGTTCCTCTACTCCCCCAGCGGTGCCGTGCCGATGGCCGCTGCGGTGCCGCAGGGCGCCACCGTCAAGCAGGCGCTGACCGCGTTGCTGGCAGGAACGGGACTGAGCTGGTCGGTGGTGGAGGGCAAGGTCATCGCGATTGATCCTGCGCCTGCGGTTCCAAAGGCGCCTGCAGCGTCCGCGCCGGTGCCGCGCCCGACCGCTGAGCACGGGCGGACAGCGCCAACACTTGACGCAGTACAGGTCATCGCCGCGCACGAAGTCATTGATCAGAAGCGGCAAGCGTCGGTGATCAAGGACTCGGTCATCTACGATGAGATGGACAGCTACGGCGATGAGACGCTGGCCGAGAGCCTGATGGCTGCTCCGGGTATCAGCGCTGTGGAGGACGCCGGCGAGCCGCGTTTCGTGACTGTTCGTGGCGTGCAGGCAAACCTCAACTACACCACCCTGGACGGCATTGCCATCGCCAGCGTCGGCAACAGCGGTTCGGGCGAGCGTCGCAACAACCTGCAGCTGATCCCCAGCGACATCGGCACGCGTACCGATATCTACAAGAGCTTCAGCGCCGAGCAGGCGCCAGATGCGATTGGTGGCGTCATCGACATCATCAGCCGCAGTGCGTTCGATCGCTCCGGCAGGTATGTCTTCGCCGACGTGGCGGGCATCTACTCGACGGCCGACACCGACGTAGGCCGCAGCGCCGGCGGAGATCACAAGACGCTGGGGCACTTCGGCAAGAGCGCCAAGGGCGTTTACTCCAACCAGTTCGGTGCCGACGACCAGTTTGGCGTGGTCGCGGTGGCGCGGTATGAGCAGCGCTCGCGCAACAGCATCAAGCGCTGGGTTGAAACCAATTACTACTTCGACGACAACGGCAAGTATCTCACCGACGGCAGCACGGACCCGGGCACGCTTGCAGGCTGGAATGGACTGCGTGCGCCTGGGAACTTCAGTACCGGCACCTACACCAACTACATCACCACCTTCGGCGGTTCGGCCAAGCTGGAGTGGCGACCGTCGGAGGACCCCTTCTACGCATCGCTGCTGCTGTACTCGTACCGGTTCTATGAGAACTCGACGATGAACAAGACCGACCTGTACTCCAACGCGAAGTTCCCATTGCGGGGCCAGACCGGGGACAGCGGAACCACACAGATCAACAGCATCTACATCAAGAACCGCCACGACCGGTGGGACCGCGCCAACCGTGGAGCGATCGCTGCGTTCGACTGGGATCTCAGTGAGACCTCCAGGCTCAGCCTGCGTGCCGGCCACACCGAAGAGACCTTCGACAACACACAGGTGTACTGGGGCGTACGTGCCTATCCCAGCAACCTTCTTGTCGACTATGCCAACGACAGTCACGGCTTTCCCAACGCGGTAGATGTCTCCGACCCGAGCCTGCTGACCAGCTCGGCGTTCAAGCTCAACCCGGCGCAGGCCTACATTTCTCCTCGTGACGCGAAAGAAACCATTGACAACCTGCGCGTTGACTTTACCCATAACGTTGATGCCGATGCGCAGGGTTTCGGGCTGGCAGCGGGCCTGGAATATCGGCACCTGAACATCGGGCAGGACGTCGACTTCGATTACTACACCACCAGCGCCACGCTCAACGACTATCTCTATCCCGGGTCCACGCTGCTGGGCACCGTCCCCGGCTTCCCGCTGATTGACAACCGCAAGGTCACCGAGACGTTGCTGCCGCTGCTGAAGGGCAACGACGCCGCCTACCCGAATGCCGATTTCACCAGTGACTACAAGTACGTTGAAGACATCCGCAACGCGTACGTTTCCACGCACTATGCCTGGGACAGACTGCTGCTGGTGGCAGGGCTGCGCTACGACGACACTACCTACAAGGCCTTCAGTCCTTACAGCAGCGATGGCGGCACGACCTATACCCCGGAGCTGAAGAAGAGCCGCGGCGGCTACAGCAACCTGCTGCCGTCGTTGAATGCCAGCCTGAAGCTGACTGACAACCAGCGCCTGCGTTTTTCCGCCAGCCAGACGCTGGGGCGGCCGACCCCGGGCAACATCGCCCAGGCCTCCAACATGAGCTGCGGCGATGACGGCGAGGGGGGCGGCGGCTACTGCACCATCCGCCAGGGAAACCCGGCGCTGGACCCGCGCCGCGCCACCAATCTTGATCTGGCCTGGGAGCGCTACTTCAACGGCAACAACGGCATCATCTCGCTGGCGCTGTTTGACAAGGTCATCAAGGATGACATCTATACGCTGACCACCTTCCAGGACATCGGCGATGTGCGGTACCGCATCACCCAGCCGATGAACACTCAGCAGTCCACGCTGCGGGGCGCCGAGTTCGCCATCGCCAACCGTAACCTGCGTTGGGGTCGGCAGCGTTTCGACCTGTCCTTCAATGCCACGCGCCTGGAAGGACAGACCAACTACCAGATCAGTGACGGAACCGAGCGCCGTCTGGACCGGCTGCTGTACCAGCCGGACTGGTCGTTGAACGGCTCGGCGATCTGGCGCATGCCATGGCACAACGCACAGCTGCGGGTGTCGGGTACCTATCGGAGCCGCATGCTGGTCGATTTCGGTGACACCCAGTGGCTGGACTCCTATTACGACCCGTACATGACCTTCAACCTGGCCTTCAGCCACAGGATCAGCAGGCACGTCACCCTCAAGTACGAAGCCAAGAATCTGTTCAACGCCCAGCCGACCTACAGCACGGGCCCGAACGGACGCTTCCGCACCGAGATCGACGACTACGGTCGCTTTTTCTACTTCCACATCATTTACAACTGAGGCGATCGGGCATGGCTACATTGAACCGTCGACGCTTTCTCGCCCTGTCCGGCTTGTCGGCGATGGGTGCCTGGCTGGGCACTGCATCGGTTCTGGCCGCTGAACGCGATGCCGCCGGGCTGCTGCCGCGTAATCTTTGGACCTCCCCGCGCTTTGCCAGCAGCCCATTCACTGTCGGGGTGGCGTCGGGTGATCCTACGCCCGACGGCGCCGTGCTGTGGACGAGGCTTGCGCCGCAGCCGCTGGAGTTCGGGTCCGGCATGCCCCCACGTCCCTTGCTGGTGCACTGGGAGGTGGCGGCCGACCCGCAGATGCGGCAGGTGGTGCAGCACGGCGCAAGCCTGGCCCATCCGGAACTGGGCCATGCGGTGCACGTTGAACTGGCTGGTCTGCTGCCAGCGCGCCCGTACTGGTACCGCTTCAGTGTTGCAGATCATCACAGCGCAGTGGGCATGACCCGCACGCTGCCGGCAGCAGACGCGCCCGTCGATCTGCTGCGCTTTGCGGTGGCAGGCTGCCAGCATTATGAAGAAGGCCACTTCACTGCTTGGCGGCATATCGCCGAAGAGCCGCTGGATTTTGTCTTCCATTACGGCGACTACATCTACGAAGGTGCCAGCCAACCCGGGGTGCGCAGCATGAACGGTCGGCCATTCACCAATCTGCGCAACCATGTCGGTGAGCAGACCTACACGCTGGACGATTACCGGCGTCGCTATGCGCAATACAAAACCGATCCCGATCTGCAGGCGGCGCACGCAGCCGCACCTTGGTTTGTGACCTTCGACGACCACGAGGTGGACAACAACTGGGCCGGTGCCCAGGACCAGGACGGCACCCCCAGCGAGGTCTTCCTGCTGCGGCGGGCGCAGGCCTTCCAGGCGTATTACGAAAACATGCCGTTGCGCCGCAGCGCACTGCCGCGCAACGGGCACATGCAGCTCTATAGACGCGCCCGTTTCGGGCGACTCATGGATTTGCATGTGCTTGATACGCGCCAGTACCGCAGCCGGCAGGTGCCCATTGCCGATCGCACGCAGGTCGAATCACCGGCGCGCAGCATCGTGGGGGCCGGTCAGGAGCAGTGGCTGTTTGACGGGCTTGCCGATCGCGCACCGCGCTGGCACACCATCGCCCACCAGGTCTCGCTGGGCAACTACGCCCGCGAAAAAGACGGGGTCATTGTTTCTTCCGACGACCAGTGGTCGGGTTATCTGGACAGCCGTCGCCGACTGCTCGAGCACATCCAGCGCACAGGGCAGGGCAATGTGGTAACCGCCTGCGGCGATGCCCATCGCCATTACGCCAGCGACCTCGTGCAGGACAACCGCGACAGCGGCATCATCTCCAGCGAGTTTCTGGCCACCTCGATCACCTCGGGCGCTGACGGCCAGGGAGAGGATGAGTTTGCCCGCAACACCCTGCGGCACAGCCCGCATCTCAGAGCGGTCACTGACAAACGTGGTTACGTGCTGTGCGAGGTCACCGACAAGCACTGGATCGGCGACATGAAGATACTCGACCAGGTCATGCAGCCCGGGGGGACGCTGAGCCGCTGGCGCCGCTATGCGGTCGAGCACGGCCGTCCGGGCCTGCAGGAGGCGTGAGCCTGGCCCAGCGCGCCTGCGGCAGCCGATCACCGGCAGGCGCAACGCCCGTGCCGACGCCGAGCGCCTGGCTCGGGCCCGGCAGGCCGACCCGCCATCATCATTTCCTGTCCACCGCGATAGGTCATACTGCGGCCTTCCCCAAGGTTCAAAGCACGGCCGGATGGACCGCTACAAGCAGATTGTTGAACTCTCAGGGGAGTGCATCAAGGAGATCAGCCTTGATGGCATGGTCCTGGATGTGAACCCCAATGGCCTCAAGCTCCTGCGCGCGCCCGACGCGTCTGCCGTCGTCGGCAGGCGCTGGGTGGACATCTGGCCGCTGCAGGCCCAGCCCATGGTCAGGGATGCCATGGCGGCCGCACGCCGCGGCGAACGCAGCGAGTTCGAATCGACCTGTCCGGACTTCGAGGGTGAGCCGCGCGATTGGCGGGTGCGCGTGTGCCCGCTTCGCACCGATGGCCAGGTCAGCAGTCTGCTGGCGGTCAGTCTGGATGTGACGGTGAGAAACCGTGCCCTGCGCGCGGTCGAGCTGCTGACTGCTGCGCTCAGCCAGCAGCAGCTCGATGCCCAGTCAAAGGTGGACGGGCTGGCCCGCAATCTGGAATCGGTCGAGTCCCGGTTGCACGCCACCCACCTGGCCTACCAGCAGCTCGAGCTACGCCACCACGAAGCCGAGGAGGGCAGGCGGCTGGCTACGGCCGCGCAGCAGGCTGCCGAGCTGATTGCCGCGCAGGCGCAGAAAGGCCAAGCGGTGGGCCAGTTGTTGGCCGGTGTGGTCCACGACCTGAACAACTTCCTGCAGTCAGCGGGTGCGGCGCTGGAGCTTGTTGCTGACAGTGGCGAGCTCAGCAGCACAAGCGCCCGTTATCTCGGGATTGCCCAGAAATCGCTGGATCAGGGCACGGAGATGTCGCGTCGGCTGATCGGCTTTGCGCGGGAGCATCCCTACGAACCGGCGCCGGTGGATCTGGATGAGATGGTCACCGACCTGCTGCCCCTGCTGAGCCAGGCGGTTGGCAGCAAGGTGGACATCACCGTCGAACTCGGCAAGCCGGGTTGCTGCGCATTGGTGGACCGCAACACGCTCGAACGGGCTTTGATGAACCTGGTGATCAATGCGCGTGATGCATGCGAGCCCGGTGACCAGATCCGCATCCAGACCGGGCGCGTTACCGTGACCGGCGAGCCCGAGGCCGGTGATGCGGCCGCTGGCCAGTACCTTACGCTCACCGTGAGCGACACCGGTTGTGGCATGTCCGAAGACGTAATGTCCAAAGTGTTCGACGTGTACTTCACCACCAAGCGGGCCGGTGAAGGCTCCGGACTCGGGCTGCCGCAGGTGCACAGTGCAGTGCGCCAGGCCGGTGGCTACATGACTGTCCAGTCCGCACCGGGCAAGGGCGCTCGATTCGAACTGGCGCTGCCGCAGGTGCCCGACGCCTGAGCGGCGCCGCCGCACGTCCGTCATGGCCGGGCGCCGGGGTAACCGGCACCCGGTCTGCTGTACACGCATTGCAGCCCCACGGCGTGAAATCCGCGTGTGCGGTGGACGCGCCGGGTTCACGCGTGGCCGACGGTGTCGCCCCTACATATAAGGCACCTCGTCTACAAGGTGCCAGCCATGCCCCGTCCCATCTGGACCGGCTCTCTCTCCTTCGGCCTGCTTAACGTACCCGTATCGCTGATGTCCGGCGAACGCCGCATGGACCTGAGCTTCCGCATGCTCGATTCGCGTGACAAGAAGCCGATCCGTTATGAGCGAGTCAATGCAGACACGGGCGAGGAAGTGCCGTGGAAGGATATTGTCAAGGCTTTCGAGTATGACAAGGGCAGCTATGTGGTCATCGAGAAAGACGACATCGCTGCTGCGGCGCCGGAAACCCATGAGTCCATCGACGTCGAAGCATTCGTCGACGCCAGCAGCATCGGCCTGCGCTACTTTGAAAAGCCCTACATCCTCGTGCCCGGCAAGAAGGCTGAAAAAGGCTATGTCCTGCTGCGTGAAACGCTCAAGGAGACCGGCAAGGTCGGCATCGCACGGGTGGTCATCCGTACCCGTGAATACATCTGCGCGGTGATGCCTGAGGACGATGCGCTGGTCATGATCCTGCTGCGCTACCCGCAGGAGCTGGTGGCGCTGGATGAGTACAACCTGCCGCAGGGCACGGCCAAGGATTACCGGGTTGCCCCCAAGGAGCTGGAGATGGCCAAACAGCTCATCGACAGCATGACCTCCGACTGGGAGCCGGACAGCTACCAGGACGAGTTCCGTGAGCGGCTCTCGGAGATCATCAAAAAGCGGGTCAAGCAGGCCGGTGCCACTACCCGTTTCGAGGAGCCGGAACCGCACGAAGACGCGACCACCAATGTGGTGGACTTCATGTCGCTGCTGCAGAAGAGTCTGGACACCAACAAGCGCACACCGGCCAAGAGCCCTGCGGCCAAGAGCCCTGCGGCCAAGAGCCCTGCGGCCAAGTCCACCCCGACCCGAACGCCGTCCAAGGCGTCCAAGGCGTCCAAGCAGTCCAAGCCGGCCAAGAAGGCGGCAAGCCGCAAGCCGGCCAAGAAGGCGGCCAGGAAGTCGACATCCAAAGGGGCGCGCAAGAGTGCCTGAGTCCGCCCTGCATGGCGGTGGTGTGGGAAGAGGGTGACCTATGTCCTTGAGCGATTACCGCCGCAAACGCCGTTTCGACCAGACGCGCGAGCCGGAGCCGGGCAAGCCGGTGCCCGCCGGACAGCGCGCCTTGTTTGTGGTACAGCTGCACCATGCAAGCCGACGCCATTACGACTTCCGTCTGCAGGTCGGCGATGCACTGAAAAGCTGGGCCGTGCCCAAGGGACCGAGCTATGACCCGAAGGTCAAGCGGATGGCGGTGGAAGTGGAAGACCATCCGGTGGACTACGCCAGCTTCGAGGGGGAGATTCCCAAGGGGCAGTATGGCGGCGGCCACGTTGCCCAGTTCGACCATGGCGTGTGGGCGACCGAGGGTGACCCGGAAGCCCAGCTGGCCAAAGGACATCTTCGGTTCGAGTTGTTTGGCAGCAAGCTCAAGGGCGGCTGGCACCTGGTCCGCTCCGGCAAGCCGGCGCGGCAGCCACGATGGCTGCTGTTCAAGGCCGACGACGCCTATGCAGGCAAGCTTGAAGCTGATGACCTGCTGGGCGATGTCACCGCGCCGCCAGCGGCCGACCTCAAGCGGGCCGGCGCCGGGAAAACCGGCAAGAAGCACCTCAGGGCACCGCCCACGCCGCGTCGCCGCCGCAAGGACTGGGCGAAGAAGGCATTGCGTATGGACAGTGCGGCGAACGCCGTGTTGTCACCCAGACCGTTCCAACCGCAGCTGGCCAAGCTGGGGGATGCACCCCCGGCAGGCCCGCAGTGGATTCACGAGATCAAGTGGGATGGCTACCGTCTGCTGGCCATCATCCACGACCGCGTCGTGCGGCTGTGGTCGCGCAATGCGCTGGAATGGACCGACAAGGTGCCTGAAATCCGCGACGCGATCGCGAGCCTGGGCTTGAACGATGCGGTACTCGACGGTGAGTTGATCGCCGGGCGCGGCAGCAAGGAGGACTTCAACCTGCTTCAGGCCACGTTGTCGGGTGAGCGGCAAGGCAAGCTGGCCTACGTGGCCTTCGACCTGCTGCACGTGGACGGGGTGGACATCTCGGGCGCGCCGTTGCTGCAACGCAAGGCCCTTCTGGAGGAGCTGCTTGAAGGGCAGGACACGCACCTGGCCTACAGCTCGCATATCGAAGCCAGTGGCGAGGATGCGTTTCAGCTCGCCGGGGAGCAACGCTTCGAAGGCATCATTTCCAAGCGCACCGATCGTGCCTACCATCCGGGCCGCAGCGATGACTGGCGCAAAACCAAGCAGCTGGCCAGTGACGAGTTTGCCGTGGTCGGTTTTACTGCGCCCAAGGGCAGCCGCACAGGGTTTGGCTCGCTGCTGTTGGCCAGGCCCGACCCCACCCATGGCTGGCTGTATGTAGGCCGTGTGGGCACCGGCTTTACCGACGAGCGCATCGCGCAGCTCAGCAAGCGGTTGACCGGCAAACTCAGCCGCACACCGACCGTCCATGTACCTGCGCAGAATACCGATCTACGTTCGGCACAGTGGTTTGCACCGCGCTTCGTGGTGGAGGTGTTTTATCGTGGTATCGGGCGCCAGCAGCTGCTGCGTCAACCTTCACTGAAAGCGCTGCGGCTGGACAAGGACATCGGGGACCTGGCCGACTCCGACCGTGCCGCGCGGACGACAAAACGGAACCGAAGGGAGAGCGCGGTGACAAAAACCGCCCGAGCAGCCAAAAAGCAGGCTCGCCGTGCAGAGCGCACGCCGCCCACGCTGTCTTCGCCGCGCAAGGTGCTTTTCCCCGGCGACGGCATCACCAAGCAGGACGTATGGGATTACTACAGCGCTGTGATGGGACACATTCTTCCCGAGGTCATCGACCGCCCGCTGTCGATCATCCGTTGCCCCAGCGGCACCCAGAAGGCCTGTTTCTTCCAGAAGCACCATACCGCCGGGCTCGAGCTGGTCGATGCCGTTCGGCTCAAGGAAGAGGGCGGCGTCAACGCGGACTATCTGGTCGTACGCGATGCGGCCAGCCTGCTTGAACTGGTGCAGTTCAACAGCCTTGAGTTCCACCCATGGGGCAGCCACGCCGAAGACCCCGACCGGGCCGATCGGGTCGTGTTCGATCTGGATCCTGGCCCGGGTGTACCCTTTACCGAGGTCAAGAAGGCGGCCAGGGATATCCGCACGCTGCTCAAGCAGCTTGCACTGGAGTCGTTCCTGCGGGTTTCAGGTGGCAAAGGCCTGCACGTGGTCGTCCCGCTCAACCCGGGCTGTGATTGGGAGTTGACCAAACGTTTCGCCAAGGGGTTTGCCACTGCGCTGGCGCAGTCCGAGCCCGATCGTTTCCTTGCCACCGCGAGCAAACGTCTGCGCGACAAACGTATTTTTGTTGACTATCTGCGCAACGGACGCGGCGCAACCGCAGTAGCCTCCTATTCGCTGCGGGCAAGGCCGGGTGCGCCTGTAGCGCTGCCAATCAGCTGGGCAGAGCTGGGCAAGCTCACCCGACCTGATGCCTTCACTCTGAAGACGGTGCCGGCCAAGCTGAAGCGGCGGCGCAAAGACCCGTGGGCGGGCATCGGCCAGCTTGAGCAGAACCTCTCACGCTGGGAAACATAGCGCCGGGCTCTGCCCGGCAGTACCCGCTTGCCCTGCATCGATGCAAGGCCGGCAGCCGCCGGTGACCATCAACCGTTGGTGACGTTGCAGGAGTGCAGCAGTGGTTCCCCTGGTGACACCGCTCACCTGAGCTGCGATTCACGCCATGCAGTCTCCCCGGCGCGTCAGCGCCTGCGCGGCATGGCCGACACGCACGGGTGACCGGGTACATGCCAGCGCCAGGGAAAATCCTGCGCTCGGCTGATGCCGATACGTGGGCCGACCACCGGCGAGGCGGGCGGCGGCAGGCCGTCATCGACGATGCGCACACCGCGGTCGCCACTGACCAGGTCGCCCCCGTCGAAACTGCGGTTAAGGCCCATGGCCTGCGACAGTTTGCCCGGCCCATTGGCCAGGTCGCGGTCACGCCGGGCCGCCGGACGCAATGAGCGCATGAGCGCCAGACCGGCCAAGGGCTCGGCGGCGCGCAGCAGCACGCCGACGCCTTCGCCGGGCTCACCGCAGACCGCGTTGCTGCCCCAATGCATGCCGTACGTGAAATAGACATACAGGTGTCCGGCCTCGCCAAACATGGTGGCATTGCGCGCGGTCATGCCGCGATACGAGTGCGCGGCAGGGTCTTCGGCGCCAGCATAGGCCTCAACTTCCACAATGCGCGCGGCACGGCCGTCCTCGCGCAGCAGAATCTTGTTCAGCAGTTCCGGAGCCACCCGGGTCGGGTGGCGGCGATAAAACCCGCGGGGCAGTGCCGGTAGCGCATCCATGCGGCCATTTTCCGGCATCACATGTGCACGGCACATGTGGATGCCTGCAGTGGCAGAGTGGTTCCAGACCCGCACCGGTGACATTCCGCACGGGGGTGACGTGGCGCTGCAAAGCCGTACCTTGCGCGCCGCCAGTTCCTTCGCTGTGGCCGCAGATCACCCGATATCTGAAGAGAACAGCGCCGCCTAGAGTCTAGACGCCTCTCCAAGAACGTGTGCCCCCCGCATGACCTCGTCAGCTGCAAAACTGGGTATATCTGCCTTGGTTCTGATGCTCGCCGCGGGCGCGGGGGCCTACCTGGCCGGCTGGTTGCTGCTGGTCTGGTTCGGTCATCCCAGCGCGCTGCAGTGGCATACCAGCTGGCGGTATCTGAGCGCCGCAACGCTGCCGGCATATGCGCCCTACGCGGCGATGATCAAATTATGGGTGGTCACAGGCGTAGGGCTGCCGGTGATCGCCGCGAGCGCCGTGCTGACCCCGCTATGGCGGCATCGTCGGCATTCACTGCATGGCGATGCCCGCCTGGCGCGGCGCCGGGATCTGGCCAGGGCCGGGCTGCTGCGGCGGGTGCCTGGCGAAGGCATCCTGATCGGGCGCTACAAAGGACATTATCTTTGGCTTAACGGCACCCAGCACGTGGTGATGGTCGCTCCGACGCGCAGTGGCAAATCCAGCAGCGTCGCGGTGCCGGTACTTCTTACCTACGAGAGCTCGGCCGTCGTGCTGGACGTCAAGGGTGAGCTGCACGACCTCACCAGCGGTTACCGCGCCCGGTGTGGGCAAACGATTCTGGTATGGGCGCCCTACGACGAGCAGGCGCGCGGACAACGCTTCAATCCGTTCACGGCTATGGCAGGCATGCCGCAGGGTCAGCGTGTTGCCGAACTGCAGACCATCGCTGCCATTCTGTACCCCGAACGGCCCGGCGGTGATCCTTTCTGGGTCAACCAGGCGCGCACTGCCTTTGTCGCGTTCGCTTCACTGATGTTCGAGAACTGGGATGCACTGAGGCAGCGAAACCCGAGCTTGGATCCCAATGAGAGCGTCGCGTTTCCCAGCCTGGCGCGCCTCTATCTGCAGACCACGGGCGCAGGACATGGCGTGCGGCGGTATCTGCAGGAGGTCCTGGAGGGGGCGGTTGCCGGCGCTGCCACCCGGGCCGCACTTGGCAGCCTTGTGAGCTTGCCCGACGACACGCTGGCCTCGGTGATTGCCAGCGTCCAGGTGCCGCTTCAGCAGTTCCTCAATCCAGCGTTGGCCGCTGCCACCGACGCCACGGACATCGACGTCGCCGCACTGCGTCGGCAGCGCATCACCCTGTACGTCGTGGTGCCACCGCGCAAGCTCGACGAGGCAGGCGGTCTGCTCAACCTGTTCTTCAGCAGCGTGATCGGTGCCAACCTGGAGCACGACGCGCGCAGTGATGCCTCGATCACCCATCAGGTCCTGATGGTCATGGATGAGTTCACCGCGATGGGGCGGCTCGACGTGTGGGCGCGGCGGATCTCGGTCTCGGCCAGCTATGGCGTGCGTGACCTGGCGATCGTGCAGAGCCAGGCGCAGCTTCGCGCCGTCTACGGCGCCGACGATGCACAGAACTTTCTCACCAATCACGCGGCAAGCCTGGTGTTCACGCCACGTGAGCAGGAGGACGCCGAGGCGTTCAGCCGTGCCATGGGGGACTGCACCGTGCGCCACCGCCAGCGCACGCGCAGCCGCGGCCTCAGCCTGCGCAGCCGCAACACCTCCGTCAGTGATCTGGAAGAGCGCCGTCCGTTGATGCTGCCGCAGGAGATCAAGGCGCTGCCGCGTGATGAGCAGCTGATTTTCCTGGAGGGGTGCGCGCCGATCCGTTGCCGGAAGAACTGGTACTTCAAGGACCGCGTTCTGCGTCGGCGCCTGCTGCCTGCAGTGGGGCTGCAGCAACGGCCGGTCCCCTCATCGCCTCCGGTCGCTGCGTGCCTGCCGACCGTGCTGCCCCGTCACGATGCCGAACAGACAGTGCAACATGACGCGGATTGGCCTCGTTCGGCACAGACGCTGGAACGGTTGCGCGCAGAAAGGCGCCTTGCGGTCGGCATGCTGCGCAATGGAAAAGTGCAGCCGGCACTGCCGGTGCTCGAGCAGACACACGTTGGCCTGGCAGCGGGTGCGACCGGCGGTGAGCTGCCGCACCCGACGTGCCGCAGAGCGCTGGACAGACACCATGAGCGCGCCTTGCGGCGCCAGTGTCTGGTTGCCAATGAGCAGACCGTGCAGGCGTTGGGCCCGACGCTCACCGCCCTGGCCGGTCGGCGTGCCCGGCGCAGTCCGGCGGCTGCCTTCGGCGCCACGTCGAGCCGGTCCGAGGTCGCACTCCCATTGCTGCCAGAGGAAGAGCCCATGATCCGTTTGCCTGCCGTCGCCGGCGCAGCCCTCGCCGCGACGCTGCTCGGCAGTTGCGCTGCCGGTGTCGATGGGGAAGCAGACCCGGTGCTGGCCAAGAGCCGCTACGTACGGTCACTTCCTTCCAAGCCAAAGCACTATCCACGCAACCCCAACCCCACCCGGCGCCAGCTGCTCACGGTGCGGCTGCACAACCCGCCCGGCCCGCTGGTGGTAGTGGGTGGCCATGTCCAGTACGAAGCGCCGGACTGCATCTATTCCACCAACCGGTTTGCGGGCGCAACGGGTCATCCGGTGGCATTTGAAGATCTGGAATTCGCGCAGTTGGACGCAACGACTTGGAGTGCCTCCTTCTACGCAGACCTGATGGTGGACATGGATTACGACGGTCCGCGAGGAATCATGAACCCATGCCACTGGTCACCGATGCACGCGACCGTCGCACTGTCCGCTACCGGGGCCGATGACGAGACCATTTACAGCTCATCGTTGGATGTCGATGAAGGCCATGAGCAACGTCGAAAGGCTCTCTCATACTTCAGCCGACGAATCGAATACCCAACGGCAGCATCTGCAGACCATCGATTGCATATAGGCAGCCCCGACCGCGCGCGGCTCCTTCTTCCGGATGAAGAAGTGTTCGCGGTCATCCTCGAAGCGCGGGAGACAATCCAATGATCGCTCGTGACGCAGACTACGCGGACCTTGCGCATCTGGTGTATGGCGACGAACCGTTTCAGCCCGAGCGCGACGGCGTCAAGGCCAGAGTTGGAGCTGCCGGGCTCAAATATACGGTCCTGCGTCAGGAGGACCACAGCCCGTCCGGCTATCAGGGCGTGGCTGTTCGAGATCCACGCGATGGCAACATCATTGTCGTTCACAGAGGCACGCAGCCTCGTGACGGACGTGATGTGATGACCGATATCGAGATGGTCACGCGCCGGACCAATGACCAGTTTGAAGCGGCGGCGCGCTTGACCGAGTGGGCTGTGACGACAGCTGCAGACGAAATGCAGGTAGGCGGCAGCCCCATCGAGGTCATCGTTACCGGTCATTCCCTCGGTGGCACGCTGGCTCAACTCACCGCGCACCGCTTCGGGCTGCGCGGGGTGACTTTCAACGCCTACGGCGCGGCGGGCCTGGCCCACGGGATTCCTGCCGGCGGAGATCAGGTCGTCAATCATGTCATGGCAACGGACGTGGTGAGTGCCGCCAGCGCCCACTTCGGCCGGGTCGAGGTCCACGCGTCTTCCAGCGAGATCGCGTTTCTGCACAGTCGGGCCGGCGGCTATGGCCATGGCGCGAAGGAGCCTGGCAGCCCGTTGCTCACTGCTGCGGCGCAGGGTGTCTGGATGCACGGCATCGAGCACTTCAGCAGGTTGCCCTCACGCAGCGGCGCACCGCACCCCTACAGTGTGCTTGAGGACACCCAGGCCGCCGCGCGCGCTGCCCGGCACGCAGATGAAATCACCGCGTTCCGTGACGAGATCGGCGTGATCGCCCGCCAGATCGGTTTCGGCGCCCACCTGGGTGGCCTGTTGGGCAGGGCAGCGGGCGACGCTGCAGCCGTCCCGCTGGAGCTGCACGCGGCAATGCTCGGCCGGGCCAGCCGGATGAGCGCCCAGACAGGCGAACGCACGCACGATGCGCTGGCGTGGAGCAGCTCCCATGTCGGAGCCATCGCGGCAGCCGCTTCAGCGACAGCGGGCGAGGGCGCCGCCCGGCTGCGGCAGGCGATGGGAGATGGCCATGTCGCGCTGGACCGGTTGTCCGCGCAGGTGCGCGATACCGCCCTCACTACATCAACCGAGGGCCTGCGGCGTGCGGCTGATCTGGCGCCCGCGTCCTTGCAGGCGCCGTTGCGACGCGCGGCCAATCACCTGGAGCAACGCGCTCACGATGGCAACGACGCCGTACAGACGCATATCAGGGAGGCCATCGTGCGCACGAGGCACGATGCCGATGCCTTGCGCGAAGGTACACAGCAGTTCGGCGCGCAGCTGGGTGACCACATCCAGGCAGCGGGCCAGCAGGCAGGCGAGCATGCCCACCTTGCAGCCCAGGCACTGGGTGCTCGGCTCGCCGGTGGACAGTCCACGCTCTCCGCCCGCGCCACGCAGGTGCAGGCCGGTGCGGTGGTCATGGGCGAAGCGGCCGGCGCCGCAGCTGCGCTGGCAGCGGGAACCGCATCGCGCGACATCAAGGCCATGCGGCGGGCCACGCGCACGTATCTGGACCGCACACATCCGCAGAATGCGCTCTACGAGCATCTGCGCCAGTGGCTGCCCAACCAGGTAGGACACGAGAAAGTCGCCGAGCTGGTACTGGATGCGCAGCGCAGCGGGATGTGCGATCTCGACCAGCTGGCCGAAAAGAACCTCGTGGGAAACCAGGTACAGCTGGTGGGGATACGTGCCGGCTACTTCGCGCACGTCGATCTGGCGGCGCCGGCGCCTTCCCTCGAGGACACCATGCAGCAGTCGGCCCAGCTTGACGCGAAGCGCGAACACGCCTTCGCCGGTGAGCGGGCGCTCTCCCCGCAACCTGCCCGCGCGCAGGAGGCGGCTCATGTGCACTGAGCGATCGCGCAGCCGACGGCATCGAGCGGCCCTGCGGTCAGCGTGGCCGCAGATCTTCAGGTTGGGGCTGCTCGCCATGCTGGCGTGCGCTGCCGGCTGCAGCACTGTGACGCTGGGCACCGCCGGCCACGCTGGCGGCAGATGGCGGCCGGTCAACCGGTATCCCAACGCCACACACGCCATCGCCCTGCAGACGCCGCAGACCTACACGGTGACCCCGCTGGACGGGACGCTGCGGGTGCTGCTGCAGCGCTGGGCCGACGATGCGGGGCTGGAACTGGTCTATCTGCCGCCGGTGGACTATGCACTGCACCGCGCCGCGAGCCTGATTGGCGGCGTCGGCCTCAACGATGCGCTGGAACAGCTGGAACGGGCCTATCTCGGTCAGAAGCTGGCATTTGCGGTGGAAGGGCAGCGACTGATCATCCGCCAGACATCCCCGGCCGGGGCCCGCTGAGATGGGCATCCTCTCAAGAAAGGTCGAAACCACTGGCGTAATGGAGGCGACCGCGCGAGCCGTTGACTATGAGAGCAGTCTGGCCGTGCTGATCCGACGCAGCGAGCAGCGCGCATGGCGGGTCGCCACGATCTCGCTGCTGGTCACCATGGTGCTGGCGGCAGGCTACTGGTGGGTCATGCCGTTGAAGGAAACGCAGCCCTATCTGGTGATGGCCGACGCCTACACCGGGCAGGCCAGCCTGGCCCGGCTGCAGCAGCCGACGGTGGACGCCAGCGAGGTGCTGGACCGCGCCAACGTGGCGACCTTCATCCGTGCGCGCGAATCCTATGACTGGACCCAGGTGGGTGCACGCGATTGGTCCACGGTGTTCACCATGGCCGAAGACGAAGTCACCGCCGAGTACCGTAGCCTGTACCGCTCGGATAATCCCAAAGGTCCGTTGGCGGTCTACGGCAGGAGCCAGGCGCTGCGCATACGCATTCTGAGCATCCAGCTGTTCGGGCAGCAGAGCGGTGCTGAAAACCGAGGCGCAAGCATCCGCTTCCAGCGCCGGGTATTTGACAAGCTCGGCGGCGTCGGTCGCTTTCTCGACAACCGTATTGCCACCCTGGAATACACCTACAAACCGCAGCTGGCGATGGGCGAGGAGGACCGCCTGCTCAACCCTCTCGGGTTCCGGGTGACGGCGTATCGGGTCGATACGGATCATGCCCAGACCCCGCCGCTTGAGGAAGCCGAGCTGTCCGCGGTGATGCCGGGCGCCGCGCCTGCACCGCCGCAGCACGATGGTGGCCTGCCGGCTGCTGAAGGAGGTGGGTGATGTGCCGCTGCAGACATGTCGTGCCGGTCCTGCTGGTCCCGCTGCTGCTGGCCGCCAGCGCAGCGCCCGCGCCGAGCGTTCTTGCCGAATATGAGTATGCCCCCGACCGCATCTATCCGATCCGCACCGCGCTGGGGATCACGACCCAGATCACGCTCGACCCGCAGGAAACGGTGCAGGACTTCAGCACCGGCTTCAGCAGCGGCTGGGAACTGAGCCGGCGCGAGAGCGTGTTCTACATCAAGCCCAAGGATGTCGACGTGGATACCAACCTGATGATCCGCACCGACCGCCGCGCCTACATCTTCGAGCTCAAGGTGGTCGCCACGGACTGGAAGACCCTGGCGCAGGCACGCAAGGCCGGCGTGCAGTACCGGGTCGGCTTCCGATATCCGGCTGACGGGACGTCGCCTCGCGCGCCCCGCACCCGGCGGACGGATCAGCAGAGCGTGGCACTGTTGAAGGATCGCGCCTACCACTTCGACTACGACATGAAGGCCAGTAGTGCGCAACGCTGGCTGTTGCCGGACAAGGTCTATGACGATGGTCGCTTCACTTACGTGCGGCTCAAGCGCCCGGCATCGGCGCACGCTGCGACCATCCCGGCGGTGTTCACGCGCGGGTCCGAGCGTGGCGAAGACGCGGTGGTCAACAGCAGCGTGGAGGGCGACACCCTCATCGTGCACGGCATCCACCCCTATCTGATTTTGCGTCACGGGCAATCGGTCGTTTCCCTGCGCAGGAACATGCCACGATGAACCCCTCAGCCTTGCCGCCGGGCGGCGGACCGGACAACGCATCGAACTTCTACGCGGCCCAGCATGAGGAGGCAGTGGCGCAGGCGCAGGCGTGTCTCGACGCGTCGGCGCCGAGGCTGCAATCGATGGGTGCCGCACGTCTGAACCGCAGGGCGTTGGTTTTCATGCTGGGGATGGTGGGGCTGCTGCTGGCGGTGATCTACCTGGCGCTGCGCGGCAACGGCAGCGGAGAAAGCGGTGCGCCGACCGGGCCCGAAGAGCGGGTGGAGGTGCCAGACGCACCGACACGCATTCCCGAGCCGGCAGCGGCTGCTGGATCCCGCATGGCTGCCGAGCCGGCGGTGCAGCGTACGACGCCGGCAGATGTACTGCCGGTCCCGGTACCCATGCCGCAGCCGCCGCTTCCAGCGGACATCGAAACGCTTCTGGCCACGCGCGGTGCCGGCAGCCTTGTCCAGCGCAGGCGTGGACAGGCGCTGGACGAGGCGGATGTGTCAGCCGTACCCGCCGTGGAGGGCGGCGAACGCCTGGCGGGGCTGTCGGCGGCGGGCAGGCCGTCTCCGGTACGCGCGGCGACCGTGCTGGACAACGCGGCGTACCGGCTGTTGCGCGGCACCTACATCCGCTGCGTGCTGGAGACGCGGATCACCACTGACCTTGAGGGATTCACCGCCTGCGTGGTGTCCGAGCCGGTGTACTCGTTCAACGGGCGGCGTCTGCTGCTGCCTGCTGGTTCCAGAGTGCTGGGGCAGTACGGTAGTGGAGCGGTGCGCGGCAAGCGGGTCGCCGTGGTATGGGACCGCATCATCACGCCTGCCGGTATCGACATCCCACTGTCGAGCCCTGGTATCGACACACTCGGCAGCGCCGGTCATCCGGGACGGCACTCGGCGCACTGGGCGCAGCGGATATCCTCGGCGCTGCTGATCAGCCTGCTCAGCGATGCCTTCAAGTACTACGGCGAGAAGGACGGGCCCGCGTCGTCAACGTCCTATCCAGCGGCAGGCGCGGTGGTCCAGTCGCCGTACCAGAGCAATACCGCCCGTACGCTGCAGGGGCTTGCGGGCCAGGCGGTGCGCGAGAGTGCCAACCGTCCAGCGACGGTGACGCTCGCCCAGGGCAGTCTGATCAACATCCTCGTCGCGCAGGACGTGGATTTCAGCACGGTGCTGCGGCCATGAGCAGCCTGCACTGCATCCGCGATGCGACCGCCGCCTGGTCGTGTGGCGGCAACGATTTTCTGGCGTATCAGTACGCGCTGCTGGGCATCAGTGAGCTGCTGGAGCGGCAGGATGTGACCGAGATCTGCATCAACCGCGCCGGCGAACTGCATATGGAGACCTGTCAGGGCTGGGCGCGGGTGGAGGTCCCCTCGCTGACCCACGCGCGTGCCCTGCAGTTCTGCACGGCCGTGGTCAACGAAAGTGGCACCGGACAATGCATCACCGATGCGGCCCCGATGGTGTCGCTGACGTTCCCCACCGGCCAGCGAGCCCAGCTGGTGGTGCCGCCTGCCTGTGCGGCCGGTACGGTGTCCATCACACTTCGTCTGCCGGCACACACCCGTCGGACCCTGCAGCAGTACGAGCACGATGGCTTCTTCGCTGATCTGGGTGCGGACTGTGCGCAGGCCAGCCGGGAAGATGAGGAGCTTGAAGCGCTGCTGGCGGCGGGTCAGCATGCCCGCTTCTTCCGCCAGGCTGTGCGGCTGCGCAGGAACATCGTGGTGTCCGGCGCAACCGGCAGCGGAAAGACGAGCTTCATGAAGTCGCTCATCGACCATATACCCGACAGCGAGCGCCTGATCACGATCGAGGATGCGCGCGAGCTGTTCCTGACCCAGCCCAATGTGGTGCACCTGCTGTATTCAAAAGGCGGGCAGGGCAGCAGCCCGGTAACCGCGCGCGCCTGCCTGGAGGCCTGCCTGCGGATGAAGCCGGACCGGATTCTGCTTGCTGAGCTGCGCGGTGATGAGGCGTTCTACTTCATACGCAACTGTGCGTCCGGCCACCCGGGGTCGATCACCAGCTGCCACGCAGGCAGCGTGTCACAGACCTGGGATCAGCTGGCGCTGATGGTCAAAGCGTCTCCCGAAGGCGCCGGGCTGGAGTTCCAGACGATCAGGCGCCTGTTGCAGCTCACCATCGACATCGTCGTGCACATCCAGGCACACGCCGGCAGGCGCCGGATTACGGGTATCGCCTTCAATACGTCGAACAGGACCAACACATGAGCCGGAGAGAGCGATGCTTGACCTGAGCAGCTGCCAGGCGCTGGACGTACCGGCCGAGATGATGCAGCACGTCGTCAAGGTTGAATCCGCCTTCAATCCCTATGCCATCGGGGTGGTCGGCGGCCACCTGCAGAGGCAGCCACGCTCTTTGCCCGAAGCCGTGGCGACGGCCCGTCAACTGCAGTCCGACGGCCGCAATTTCTCTGTCGGGCTGGCGCAGGTCAACCGGCACAATTTTGCCCGGCTGGGGCTGGCCACGCTCGAGCAGGCGTTCCAGGTCTGTCCCAACGTGCAGGCCGGCGCGCGTGTGCTGGCGCAGTGCCATCGGCGCTACGGGGATTGGGGCAGGGCGCTGAGCTGCTACTACTCGGGCAATGCGGTCACCGGTTTCCGGCATGGCTATGTGCAGAAAGTAGTTGCTTCGCTGGGCAGCGCCGCGCCCATCGGCATGGCACTGCACGGTGCAGGCGCCGCCGGCCGGGCCCACCCGCAAAGGCGGGAGGTGCCGGTTCGCGGTGCGCTGGTCCGGCGTCGCTTAAGGCCTGATGCAGGGCAGCCGCCCGCAGGAGGTGATGCCGCCTTCGTGTTCTAGCCGTGCACGGTTCTCGTGCACCCACGTTCTGGAGATCAACCATGACACCGTCCGCCCTTCGCGCAACACGACGCCCTGTCTCCAACCTGGCGGTACCGCTGGCAGCTGCGTGGCTGTCGCTGCTGCCGACGCTGGCCTGGGCCGACAGCTACGGCAAGACCGACCGGAAACTGTGCGGCTTCCTCAACAACATCACCGGGTTGCTTGACCTGGGTTCGATGGCCGTGGTCACCATCGCGATCGTGTTCGCCGGCTACCAGATCGCCTTCAACCACAAACGCATCACCGAGGTGGCCTCGATCCTGGTCGGCGGCCTGTTCACGGGTGCGGCCGCGCAGATCGCCAAGATGGTGGTTGGCGGCGAGGGCAAGGGCTGTGAGGGGCTCGGCGCACTGATCCAGGGTTGGGCGAGTTATGCAGCGTGATGCGATGTTCCGCGGCTGCACGCGACCGCCGATGTTTCTGGGGGTGCCGTATGTACCGTTCTTCCTCGGTGCCGGCAGTGTGTTGCTGCTGGCCATGTACATCAATCTGTTCGTGCTGGCCGCGCTGCCGATGGTGATCTTCGTGATGCGGGCGATGGCGAGCCGCGACGACATGATCTTCCGCCTGCTGTGGTTGCACCTGCTGCTGCGCCAGCAGCGGTGCGGTCCGGCGACGCAGCAGGGATCATATCGACTGGTGCCGACAGCGCCTCGCCATCCTTGCCGCGAAGGCCGATGTCGTTAAGCCGCAGCGTGGTTGTCCTGGCCCTTGTCCGTCACGCCTGCACTGGTAGAGTGCCATGTTCGATCCAGATTCGCCCGCCCGGCGTTACATCCCGATTTCGACCCATGTCAGCCCCACGGTGCTCAAGACGACCGGGGGAGACCTTGCAGTGGTATGGCGGCTGCAGGGGCTGCCGTTTGTGGGTCGCGATGATGCCGATCTGTCGCGTCGGCACAACAGCTTCAACCATCTGCTGCAGACCTTGCGTGCACCGGACTTCGTCAATGTCGCGTTCTGGCTCCACGACATCCGCAGTCAGTGCCAGCTTCGTGACGAGAGCAGCTTCGCCCATGCATTCAACCAGCAGCTCTGCGATGACTATTTCGGCGCCTTGAGCCGCCGCCGTCTGCTCGCCAACCAGCTCTACCTGACCTTGCTGTATCGGCCGCGGCCAGGTCGGGCCCGGCTGCATGAACGCGCCACCGACACCGCGCAGCTGCAGCGCGAGCAGGACGAGGCGCTGGCCTGCGTGGCCGAGCTTGCAACGAACCTGGAGGCGGCGCTGGTGGAGTATGCGCCCCTGCGGCTGGGCATGTATGAAGCGGAAAATGGACAGGTGTTTTCCGAAGCGTTGGAGCTTTTTGGCTACATCCATAACCGCGTGCAGGAGCCGGTGCCGGTCCTCGCCGCACCCGTTCCCAGCTATCTGCCGGTGAGCAGTCACCTCTTCAGCAGCCAGACCGGCAATTTTGTGGTGACCACGCCGGCCGGGCGCAATCACTACGGCGCGATTCTGAATCTCAAGGAGTATCCCGAAACCACCCATCCTGGCGTTCTCAACGGCTTGAAGTTTCTTGACATGGAGTATGTGATCACCCATTCCTTCAGCCCGGTAGGTCGGCAGGAGGCGCTGCGGCGCCTGGACCGTACCCGGGGCATGATGATCTCGTCAGGCGACCGTGCGGTGAGCCAGATCGTCCAGCTCGACCAGGCCATGGATCAGCTGGCGTCTGGCCATTTCGTCCTGGGTGAGTATCACTTCTCGATGGCCGTGTACGCCGACGACCAGCCGCAGCTGGCCCGGCACGTAGCGCTGGCCCGGGCGGAACTCTCCAACGCAGGCTTTGTCTCGGTCAAGGAGGACATGGCCGTTGTGGCAGCATTCCACGCGCAGCTGCCGGGCAACTGGATCTACCGCACGCGGCTGCCGCAGGTCAGTTCCCTGAACTTCCTCGGCCTGTCACCGCTGCACAATTTCCCCTCGGGCAAGGCCTGCGGCAATCCGTGGGGGCCGAGCATCACCTGCCTGCAGGCCAGCAACGGGCAACCCTATTACTTCAACTTTCACGCCACCCAACCCGGGGAAGATGCGACCGGCGAGAAGGCCATCGGCAACACCCTGGTGATCGGCAAATCGGGTACGGGCAAGACGGCGCTGATCAACTTCCTGCTCAGCCAATCGCAACGGCTGGATCCGGAACCGACCATCTTTTTCTTTGACAAAGATCGTGGCGCGGAGATCTTCGTGCGCGCCTGCGGTGGCAGCTATCTGGCACTGGAGCCGGGACTGCCCACCGGCTTCAATCCACTGCAGTGCGCGCCCACCACGGAGAACGCGCAGTTCCTCGTCGGCCTGTTGAAGATACTCGCGGGCAAAGCCACCTATACGGCGCGCGAAGAGCAGGAGCTGAGCCGTGCGGTGGTTGCCGTGCTCGATGCTCCGGCGGGGCTGCGTTCGCTGCGCAACCTGCAGTCGAGCCTGCCCAACCATGGCGATGATGGGCTGCATGCAAGGTTGTGGCGCTGGACTGCGGGCCAGCCGCTGGGCTGGGTATTTGATTGCGGCGATGATCGGATCGACCTGGGCAGCGCCAACATCATCGGGTTCGACTACACCGGGGTGATCGACGATGCCGAGGTCCGGGTTCCCGTGGTGGCCTACCTGATCCGTCGTCTGGAGGAACTGATGGACGGTCGTCGCCTGATCTACGTCATGGACGAGTTCTGGAAGATCCTTGACGGCGATGGAGGTCTGAAAGCCTTCGCACGCAACAAGCAGAAGACCATCCGCAAGCAGAACGGACTTGGCATTTTCGCCACGCAGAGTCCCGAGGATGCATTGGGCAGCGACATCGCGGCCGCGCTGATCGAGCAGACCGCGACTCTGGTACTGCTGCCCAATCCCAATGCAGCCCGCGAGGATTACGTCGATGGACTCAAGCTGACCGAAGCAGAGTTCGCCGTAGTCCGCGACCTTGACGAACGCTCGCGCAGTTTCCTGGTCAAGCAGGGACACGACTCGACCGTATGCCAGTTGAATCTGCGCGGGATGGACGACGCGCTCGCGGTGATCTCCGCCTCCACCGACAATGTCCGCATGCTGCACCAGGTGCTGGACGCTGTGGCGCAGGAGCGCGGATGCAGCCGCGAAGCGCTGCGGCCGGAAGATTGGCTGCAGCGGTTCCAGGCAGTGCGTGCAGGCCGTCGCCGCGATGTCGTTACAGGCGGCGAGGAGGATGCCGCATGAGGACGCACTGGTCTGTGGTGCTGATAGGCGGCCTGCTGTCGTGGCCTTGGTGTGTGCACGCCGACTGGCGCGTCCATGACGAGCGTGCCCGCAAGGTTTTGGAGGAGCTCAAGCGCCAGCAATCGCCGGGTGTGGCCAGCGGTCGCCGCTCGACAGAGGCTGGCCGGGACACGCCGGCCGGCCCGGAACTGGCGCTTGATGATCAGGAACCGGTGAAGGAGCTTGATCTGGATGCGAGCGCACTGCGCTGCCCGCCACCGCGAAGGCAGGGCGGCGGCAAGGCGGCAGCCAAGGCACAGCAACAGCAGTGGCAGCTGTGCCGCGACATCGTTGCCACCGAGCTGGCGCAATACAGGTATGCGTTGGCCATGCGCGCGGTGGCGCTGGCGCGGCAGGATCGGCTGCGCGCGCTTGAAGACGAGCGCGCGACGTTGACCGCAGTAACCGACACCGGCCGACTGCACAGCAACAGCAATGCGCTGCTGGCGCTGCAGGTACGGCTGGTGGTTGACGCGCAGCAGTATCGCACCTACATGGACGCGTACGCAGCACGGCTGGTGCACCTGCGCGCACTGCAACAGGCCGTCGCGCAGCGGGCTGTCAACGGGCGCAGTGATCCGGGAGCCGAAGTAATACGGGGTGGACTGTCGCTGGCCACGCTCGAACTGGCCCTCAGAGCCGCCAGGACGCCACGCAGGCAGGACGCGCCAAGGCGCTGAGGCGACGCGCCGAGCTCATCCGGGGACACGGGGAGGTAACAAGGTGAACAGAGTGCTTTCCATGCTGCCAGGCGGTCCCCTCGTCCAATGGGAGGGCGTGGCCCAGTACGTATTCTTCGACCGGATCTTCGCCTTCATCGATCACGAGATCCAGGCATTCCAGCATAACGTACTGCAGCAGATGCTGGTGTGGGTGAGCAGTGTGGCGCTGGTGCTGGGCACCGCTTGGATCATGTGGCAGGGCGTCCGCATCCTCAGCGGCCAGGCGCGCAACGTCACGGAGCTCATGGTGGAAAGTGGGCGCGTTGCGGTCATCACCACAGCGGCGCTGACGATGTCGCTGGGCGGGTCGAGCATCTATGGGCTGCTTGCGGGGACCTTGCCTGCAGAGATCACCCGCATGATGACCGGCCGCGACGGCAGCGCCGCCAGCCAGATCGATCGCCAGATGCGCACCATGGAGGCGGTGATGGTGGCCTTCGATGCGCTGGAGATGCAGGCCAACGGCGACCTCGCGCTGAAGACCGACACCGACCGGGCACAATGGATGGCCGGCGTCGGCGTGGCCGGGCCGGCGCTGGTCGGCGGCGCGCTGCAGGTGACCTACAAGATGGCGCTTGCGCTGTTCGTGGCGTTCGCACCGCTGTTTATTCTGTGCCTGATGTTCCGCTCCACCCAGCAGTTGTTCCACAAGTGGCTGCTGTACGGCCTGGGCACCCTGTTTTCGTTCGCGCTGATGGCGTTCATGGCGGTGATGGTGGCCAAGATCGTCGTCGCCGTGGCCGCGATGTGCATCGTGCAGTACGTGGCGGCGGCGGCGCTGCAGGTGCAGCCGATGAGCGTCTCCAGCACGGCAATGCTGCAGGGCGGGATCGGCCTGCTGCTGACCTTGTCGCTGGTTACCGTCCCGCCGATGGCGGCGTACTTCTTCCAGGGCACCTTGGGCAGCTATATGCCGTACTCCTACTTTGGCGGGCGACCCGGTGCACTGGCAGCGGGCGAGCGGCCCGGCGAGGCCGGCTATCGAGGGCGCAGCGCAGACGCGTCGGCGGCAGGGGACCAGCCCGCCGCCCGTTACAGCTACGGGGCGATGGCCGGCGCGATGGACGGATGGGGCACACAGGCTGATGTGATCAAGCGCTCGGGACGTGCCGCATGAGGCTGAGCTGGCTGCTGCTGCTTGCCGTGCAGGCGGCGGATACCTATGAAACCCTTCCGTATCGGCAGAACGACCCGTTTGTGTTCTGCACGCAGGGCCATGCGCAGCAGCGGGCCAGGATGTGCTGGCAGCCGCTGCCGCCGTTCACCGGGCAGTGGGCGCCGACCGGGGTCTGCCGACCCGAGAATACCTATGGGCGGCCATGGACGGCACGCGACCGGCACGCCTTGCAGCTCTACCTGCGGGTGTGCCCCGGCGCAGGCCAGAGCGGTCGATGGCAGGGCCATGGCCGGCCCGAGCAGACGCCGTACCGGCACTGAGGCCGGTGGCGACCGACGCCCGCGACTGGCATCGGTTGCCGCACACGGCCGGCCAGGGTCCATCTTCAGTGGACGGCAGCGGCGCAGGTGCCGCCCACGCTGGCGCCGAAAACACGGATAATGACGCGATGACTGTTGCGCACGCTCCCCCGCCGACCGACCTGCCGCAGGAGAACGAGGCGTTTCTGCGCACCCAGTTGATCACCTACATCGGTAACAAGCGGGCGCTGCTGCCGTTCATCGAGGCCGGAATCAACCAGGCCAAGCGGCAGCTGGGCAAGGACAAGATCGACTTCCTGGACCTGTTCTCCGGCTCCGGGGTCGTGGCGCGGCTGGCGCGCCGCCATGCTGCTGCGCTGCATTGCAATGATCTTGAACGTTACAGCCGGGTGGCCAATGCCTGCCATCAGGCCAATGCCAGCGAGGTCGACGCGGCGGCGCTGGCGGCCGAGCTGGAGCGGGTGCGCGTGCAGGTGCAGCGTCACCTGGCACCGGGCTTCATCGCTGAACTGTACGCCCCCCGCGATGATGCCAACATCCAGCGCGGCGAGCGGGTGTTCTACACCCGGCGGAATGCGGTATTTCTGGATACCTTCTGCCAGGTGCTGGCCGAGACACCCGCCGAACTGCGCGATTTCCTGCTTTCTCCGGTGCTGGCGCAGGCGTCAATGCACGCCAACACCTCCGGCGTCTTCAAGGGGTTCTACAAGAACAGCAACGGCGTAGGGCAGTTCGGCGGCACAGGTCGCAACGCACTGGCGCGCATCCTGCGCGACATCGAGGTGCAGGCACCGGTGTTCAGCCGCTTCAACTGCCAGCTGCACCTGCACAGCAGTGATGCCAATGCGCTGGTGCGCCAGCTGCCGCCGGTGGACGTGGCCTACTTCGACCCGCCTTACAATCAGCATCCTTACGGGTCGAACTATTTCATGCTCAATCTGCTGTGTGATTATCGCAGGCCTGAGCAGATCAGCGCGGTGTCCGGCATTCCGGTGGACTGGAACCGCTCGGACTACAACAAGGCGCGGCTGGCCGAGGCGGCGCTGTTCGATGCGGTCGAGCAGGTGGATGCGCGTTTCGTGCTTGTGTCCTACAACTCGGAAGGATTCATCAGCCACGAGCGCTTCCTCAGCGAGCTGGAAAGCGTGGGCAGGGTGAGCGTGATGGACACGCGCTACAACACGTTCCGCGGCAGCCGGAACCTGTCCGGTCGCGATATCCACGTGACCGAATTCCTGTATCTGGTCGACAAGAGGTAACCCAGCAGATGGCGGACAAGGATGGACTGCGCATTGCGCGCGACGGGCAGGTGATCAACCGCACCTCCTTCCGGCAGGAAAAGGCGCTGGACCGGGCGGTGCTGGCGATCGCGGCCGAGCTGCGGCTGCACTTCCCGGGTATCAGGCTTTCGCATGTGCGCGAATGGAAGGTGGCCGATGTGGTGGCTGCGCTGCGTCACACCCATCCCGGCGTCGACTTCCAGTGTTTCTTCGGCTCATCCAGCATCCGCCCGGATGGCGGCATTCTCTCGCTGGTACGCGACGACGGCCAGCACCTGCCGATTCTGATCGCGGAGAAGAAGAACCAGGGCACCAATGACCTGCGTGCGCTGGAAGGCAAGGGCAAGCAGGCACGCGGCAATGCCATCGAGCGGCTTGGCAAGAACGTCATCGGTTTCCGTGCGGCACTGTCCCACGAAGCGATCTTTCCCTTCGTCTGTTTCGGCGACGGCTGTGATTTTGCTGATGACTCGACCATTCTGGACCGGGTGGTGACCATCGCCCAGTTCGGTGCGCTGAACACCGAGCATCTGTTCCGCCAGGGCGCGCGGGGTGAGTTCCAGCGCGGTACGTTCCATTTCCGCGTCGCCGAGTGGACCGAGTCGGAAATGACCCGGTTGGGACTGTCGATCGCCTGGCAGAGCGTGGCGCATTACCTTGACCGGTATGGCGCCAGCCGCTTCCTGTAATGGTGCCGGGCAGGCGCCACCTCGCCCGTGGTAGACGGCACGGTATACGCTGGCCCCCGCGCTGGCCGGCGTGAAGATTCCCTTCTCCGCCGCGGCGGAACCGGGCGCCTGAAACCGTTCGTCACCTCCCGCCCGTGCCAGGTTCATGCAACTCTGTCATCCCGGATGCATGCAATCGTTGCGTTGTCGACCGTTGCGCAGGAGTGTTCTGTCCATGCCCAAGCTTGTTTCCATGATGCTCGCGCTGGTGGCGAGTCTGGTCATCGGTCACGCCCTGTCGAGCTGGCTGGTCCTGCCGCCGGCGCTGCTGATCCTGGCAGGCTGGGTGGGCTGGCGACGCGCGCGCCGACAGACACTGCATGGTGCTGCGCGCTTTGCCACAGGCAGTGAGCTGGCGCGCCACGGGTTGTTCAAAAAGACCAGCGACAGCCTGGTGGTGGGCAGGCACCGCGGCAGACTGCTGCGGCTTTCCGGCCAGCAATTCGCCATCCTGGCCGCGCCCACGCGCTCGGGCAAGGGCGTGGGCGTGGTGATTCCCAACCTGCTCGAGTATGACCAGTCCATGGTGGTGCTGGACATCAAACAGGAGAACTTCGATCTGACCAGTGGCTGGCGTGCCAGCCAGGGTCAGGAGGTCTACCTGTTCAACCCCTTTGCCGAGGACCGACGTACCCATCGCTGGAATCCGCTGCGCTACGTGTCTGATGACCCGTCATTCCGCATCTCGGACCTGTTGAGCATTTCGGCGATGCTGTATCCCGACCGCGGCGACGACCAGACGTTCTGGGTCAGCCAGTCGCGCACCGCTTTTCTCGCCATCACGCTGTACCTGTTTGAAGCCCGCGATGATGCGAACCGCCTCGGCTTCCCGCGCGAGAGGGATGCGCCCACACTGGGCGAGGCCTACCGGCTGGCCTGTGGTAACGGCACTGATCTGCGGGTGTTTCTCAGAAAGCTGGCCTCGCGTCCTTTTGTCGACAGCGATTGCCGGGCGGCCTTCAACAGACTGCTTTCGCAGTCCGCCAACACCTTCGCTTCAATCATGGGCATGCTCAAGGAGCCTTTGAACGCGTGGATCAACCCCGTGCTCGATGCGGCCACCAGCGATGACGACTTCCTGCTGACTGATCTGCGCAGGAAGAAAATGACGATCTACGTCGGCATCCAGCCGGACAAGCTGGCCGAAAGCCGGGTGGTCATCAATCTGTTCTTCAGCCAGCTGATCAACCTCAATACACGGCAGCAGCCGTGCTCGAACCCGGAGCTGAAGCATCAGGTGCTGCTGTTGATGGACGAGTTCACGTCCATTGGCAGAAGTGAAACCATTGCCAATGCGGTCTCCTGCATGGCCGATTACAACGTACGCCTGCTGCCGATCATCCAGAGCATGGCGCAGCTGGACGCAACCTATGGAAAGGAGGTGTCGCGCACCATTCTCACCAATTGCGCGCTGCAGATCCTCTACGCGCCGCAAGAGCAGCAGGATGCCGACGATTACGCGGAGATGCTCGGTTACACGACCATGCGTCGCAGGGAGCTCACCCGGGGTCGTAACCGCACCCACAGCTGCAGTGACGAGCGCCGTGCGCTGATGCTGTCCCAGGAACTGAAGGCGATGGGCACCGACACCGAGCTGTTCCTTTATGAAGGTATCCCGTTCCCGGTGAAGTGCAGAAAGATCCGCTACTACAAGGATCGTTACTTCACCTCGCGTCTGCTGGAAAGGGTCGACGTGCCAGCGCTGGACATCAGCGTGGAAGACGCGCGGCCAGCCTGAAGGGCTGCCGCCATCGCCGGGCGTGCGCACGCGATCGCGCCGCTTCGCCTGCACCTTGTAGTGCCGAACGATGGGCACCCCGTCTCCCTTGGTGACGCCCGGCGCGCCCGCCCTGCATCGCAGCTTTTCCCACGGCCCACGGCCGACCTCGTGGCTGGCTCTCCGCTGTCGGCACGCGCATCGACGCAAGGGCCAGCGCTCCAGGCCTACGGCCCGACCTCCATGTCTGTCGCAGACAGCACGTCCGCGAAAATGCGGCGTGGGTCTGGCATTGCCGTTAGCACGCGGGATTCGGCACTACCTATAGGTTTTCTTCCTTCGATCAGAACCCTCGCTTAGTGGTGCGGACTTTTCCTACAAGACTATAAGAATAGTTGTATGGCGCTGCGAGTTTTAATCCCGGAACTGATTAATTGACGCGTTCGGCCATTAAGGGCGCGTAATCCGTGTGGCAATCTTCGCCGCGTTGGCAACACGCTTCATCTGCCGCGCTGCACGCACGGCTGCTGTCAATCGTGATTTCCACTTCGAGAAAACATACGCGGCGAGCAAGCGTCTGTACGCAGACGCCGCCTGCTCGGACGTCGTGTGTCCTTCAACCGTCGCTACAGCCCGAAAAGACCCGTCGACCGACTGCCAATGAAGATCGCTTTTCGTAGTCCGCTGATTTGCCTGAGCGCGCTGGCACTTGCCGGCTGTGCCTCACATGCACCTGATTTCTCCGGGCGCTGGAAGCCGCTGAACCGGCTGCCCAGCTCCACCACATCCATTCCGCTTCATCAGGATTACGTCTACCAGGTTTCGCCGATGGATGGCACGCTGAAGAGCCTGCTGGAGCGCTGGGCACGCGATACCGGCCTGTCATTGGACTACGGGCTGGACCGCGACTACAGCCTGGTCAGCGCGCTTACCGGGATAAACACCACCGCGCGCGCCGCCGCGCTTGACGAGCTGGGTCGTGTCTATGAAGCGCACGGCGTCCGCATCACCACCGAAGGTCAGCATCTGCGTGTGCGCAGCGCGACGCAGACCGCTGCGCCCTGACCGCCAACGACGCGCTCGGCGTCATGAGATTCCCATACCGGTAGATCGATGTTCAGAAGGAAAGATCCCTCCCGCAAGGGCCAGGTCGAGCAGGCCGTGGCCAAAGCGGTCAGCTACGAAATTACCGTGGTTGACCTGGCGCGCCGCAGCGAGCGCCGCGCGTGGCAGGTCGCCGGCGCGGCGCTGGTGATGTCGCTCGCGCTTGCCGGAGGCTACTACTACGTGCTGCCATTGAAAGAGAAAGTGCCGTTCCTGGTGATGGCCGATGCCTACACCGGCACGGCCACCGTTGCCAGGCTGAGCGGAACCCTGGGCATGGCGCGCGTTGGCCGCAATGAAGCGGTCAACCGCAGCAACGTAGCCCAGTACGTGCTTGCCCGCGAATCCTACGATGCTGCGGTGATGGGGCTGCGCGACTGGAACCTGGTGTTCACCATGTCCTCCAGTGCCGTGGCCGCCACTCACCGCCAGCGCTACGCAGCTACCAACCCGAACAATCCGATTGCCGTTTACGGCAAGGAGCGCGCGATACGTGTGCGCATTCTGAGCCTGACCCCGCTGGGCGTCGGTGCGGATGGAAGCTTCAAGGGCGCTTCGGTACGCATCCAGCGCACGCTGCTGGACAAGCGCACCGGCGTACAGCGTTTCCTGGACAACCAGATCGTCACGCTCCGTTTCGTCTACCGGGGTGACCTGGCGCTCAGCGAGCAGGATCGCATTCTCAATCCCCTGGGTTTCCAGGTGACCGAGTACCGCGTCGATACCGATTACGCGCGCGGCGTTCCGGCTGACGGACAGGCGCCTGCAGGCGATGGCCAGGAGACTGCGGATGAGCTCATGCCGCCTGCAGGCACTGGCAGCGAAGACGCCGCAGGCATCGCGCAGCCCGCTGATCTGGCGCCCACCGATCCGACATCGGCCATTGGCCCCACGGTAAACCCATGACTCACATGACTCCCGCACTTTGCATTGCCGCAGCGCTTGCGCTGTCGCCCGCCGCGCCGCTGCGCGCGGCTACGCCGGTCTCCACCGCGTCCACCAGCGCTTCAGCGGTGGTGGACCGCTACCAGTACCAGGACGACGCCTTGTATACGGTGCGCACGGGACTGGGGCTGACCACGCAGATCGAGCTCAGCCCGGATGAGGACATCCTGGACTACAGCACCGGCTTCAGCAGCGGCTGGGACCTGACCCGCCGCGGCAACGTGTTCTATCTGAAGCCGAAGAACGTCGACGTGGACACCAACATGATGGTGCGCACGCAGACCCATTCCTATGTGTTCGACCTCAAGGTAGTGGCCACCGACTGGCGCCGTACCGAGGACGCGCGACGCGCGGGTGTGCAGTACCGCATCGTTTTCGATTACCCGCAGGACGTGCAGTTCAGGCCGGCCCAGGAGGCAGTGGAAAAAGAGGCGGTGCCACTGTTGAGCACGACCCTGGCCAAGGACCGTGTCTACAACTTCGATTACGCCTATTCCGCCGGCCGTGCGCACAGGCTGAAGTGGCTGGTCCCACTGAATGTATGGGACGACGGACGCTTCACCTACATCCGCCTGCCCAGCTCCGCAGAGACCCGCACTGGCAGTTTCCCGGCAGTGTTCGCGCGTGACACGCGCCAGGGCGAGGACTTCGTGGTGAACACCACCGTCGAGGGCACCACGCTCATCGTCCATGGCACCTATCCCTATCTGGTCATCCGCCACGGCAAGTCCGTGGTCGGTCTGCGCAGGAACATCCATAAATGAGCAACCACGATCAGCATGAAGACCAGGCACCGCAGCGTGCAGAGGATGCGTCCGTAACCGCTACCCCTTACAAGCAGCATGTGGACGCCGCGACGCCGCCGGACCTCGACGCGGCGGCGCCCCGTCTGCGCTCGGCCGAAGAGCGCCGGATGAACCGCAAAGCGCTGATGTTCCTTGCTGCGCTTGCCGTACTGATGGTGGGCATGGGCACCTTGATGTGGTCCAAGCTGCGCGGCGACAAACAGGCGCCTGCACCGGTGCGCGAGGTGGCGCGGGTGGCAACGCCAGCGTTGCCGACCGTGGCGCCGACGCTCGAGCCTGAGCAGCCTGCCCAGACGCCGAGCATGGCGGTCCCACTGCCCCTGCTGCCCGCGCCGCCGGTACCGGAGGCGCCGATGCAGCTGGGCCTGCAGGCCGAGGCGCCGGCCCGGGAGCGTGGTCCGTCACTGATGGAACGCCGCATGGCAGGCGGCAATGCCACGTCCGGCGGTGAGGGCGGTGGCCGCCCGGCACAGCAGGCCGGCGCTGCCGCCAACTATGCTGAGATGATGCGCGCGGCCATGGGCGCCTCCGGCATCGCCCAGCAGCCGGAGGCATCGCCGTCGCGTGGTCCCGATGTGGCAGACGTCGCGCAGGTTGGCGCGCTGCGCAACCCGGATACATTGCTGGTGCGCGGCAGCTACCTGCGCTGCGTTCTGGAAACGCGCATCATCACCGATAACCCCGGTTTCACCTCCTGTCTGGTCACCGAACCGGTCTACTCGGTCAATGGCCGCACGATGCTGCTGCCCAAGGGCTCGAAGATTCTGGGCAGGTACGGCGGCGGGCCGAACGGCGAGCGTGTAAGCGTCATCTGGGACCGCATCACCACCCCTAACGGGCTGGATGTGGCCATGTCCAGCCCAGGGATCGACAACCTCGGCGGTGCCGGTCATCCGGGCGACTATTCGGCCCACTGGGCTGGCCGGATCACCAGCGCGCTGATGATCAGCCTGCTTGCCGATGGCTTCAAATATGCCGCAGCCGAGAACGGCCCGGCCAGCAGCAGCATCGGCCTCGGCGGTGTCGTGCACCAGAAACCGTATGAGAGTGCGACCGCGCGCACCATGGAGCGGTTGGCGGTGGATGCACTGAGCAGTCGCCGCCCGCCCACGGTGACCATCAACCAGGGTGAGATCGTCACTGTGTACGTCGCCAAGGACCTCGACTTCTCGGCCGTGCTGCCGTCTGGCCGCGGCTGATCCGGAGCGCCTCATGAGCCTGGAAATGTCGACCCGCACACCGCAGCACGGTGCACCGGCTGCAGGTGTGTCCAGTGAGTTCCTCAAGTACCAGTACCACGTGCTGGGCATTGGCGAGTACCTCGAGACCCACGATGTGACGGAAATCTGCGTCAACCGTCCCGGCGAGATGTACCTGGAGTCCAATGGGCAATGGCGCCGCGTGGAGGTGCCAACGCTCACCTTCGAGCGTGCACGGCAGTTCTGCACCGCCGTGGTGAATGAAAGCAACACCGGGCAGCGCATCACCGATGCCGACCCTGTGGTGTCGCTGACCTTCCCCAGCGGCCAGCGCGCGCAGTTCGTGATTCCGCCGGCCTGCGACCCGGGCAAGGTATCGATCACCATTCGTCTGCCGTCAACCCAGGGCCGCAGCCTGGACCGGTACGAGGCCGATGGCTTTTTCGAGCAGATCCTGGAGCAGGGCGCCACTGTCAGCGAGCACGACAGGCAGCTGCTGGCACTGCGTGAGCAGAAGGCCTATGCCGAGTTCTTCCGGATGGCCGTCCAGTACCGCAAGAACATCGTGGTGGCCGGCGCAACCGGCAGCGGCAAGACCACGTTCATGAAATCACTGGTCGAGCAGATCGCAGACAACGAACGTCTGGTCACCATCGAAGATGCGCGCGAACTGTTCCTGCGCCAGCCGAACGTGGTGCACCTGCTGTACAGCAAGGGCGGGCAGGGAACGGCGAACGTCACTGCCAAAAGCTGCATGGAGGCCTGCCTGCGCATGAAGCCCGACCGCATCATCCTGGCCGAGCTGCGCGGTGACGAAGCCTTCTACTTCATCCGTAACTGCGCCTCCGGGCACCCCGGGTCGATCACCAGCTGCCATGCCGGCAGCACCGAGCAGACGTGGGATCAGCTCGCACTGATGGTGAAGGCGTCCAGCGAAGGGTCCGGGCTTGAGTTCGATGTCATCAAGCGCCTGCTGCGCATGACCATCGACATCGTGGTGCATATCCATGCGCACGGCGGCCGCCGCTACATCTCCGGGATCGACTTCGACCCGATGCGGAGTCTGCGCGGATGAGCACGATGCTGCCGGAAAAGGAGCGCTGCTGATGGTGCCCGGTCTGGAACAACTGGCCTGCCCGGATCTGGCGGTGCCGGCCTCGATCATGCACCACGTCGTGCAGGTGGAGTCGTCGTACAACCCGTATGCGATCGGCGTGGTCGGCGGTCGCCTGGCACGACAGCCACGCACGCTGGACGAGGCCGTGGCCACCGCGCGAATGCTGGAGGACAAAGGCTACAACTTCTCGCTGGGCCTGGCCCAGGTGAACCGGCACAACCTGCGCAGGCAGGGGCTGGATTCCTACGAGGTGGCTTTCGGGCACTGCGCCAATGTGCAGGCTGGCGCGCGGATCCTGGCCGACTGCCATGCGCGTGCGAAAGGTGATTGGGGCAAGGCGTTCAGCTGCTACTACAGCGGCAACTTCAGCACCGGCTTCAAGCACGGCTATGTGCAGAAGGTGTTCGCATCAATGCAGGCTGCTGGCAGGTCCCCGGTAAACCCCATTCCGCTGGCCGATGGGGGCCCGGCTGCGCCAAGGCGAAGCACGGCGCGCAGCGCATCGTCGCTGTTGCAGGCGCGCACTGCGACCGTACAGCGCCCGGCGATCTCCCTTGCCGACGAGCGCAGCCGCAGCGCGCTCACCGGTGGCATCGCCAGGGCAACAACGCCTTTGCACACCGGCGAAGCCCTTGCCGTGACGCCGTCTGCCAACGATGACGCGCCGGTGGTGTTGCAGCCGCATGGCGCGGCGCCCACAGGCACGGCAGGCGCACCACCGCCGATTCCGCCGCCCGCCACACGTGGATCTGATCCACTGGTGGACGCTGCATTTGTCTTCTAGGCCGATCACGGCCGCTTTTCACCCTGCCTCATGTTTTCTGAAAGGAGCAACACCATGAACACCGCCACGCAGAACATCGCCAGCCTGAAATCCATCGCCCGCAGTCTGGGCTACGCCGTTGCGTTCACCACGGCCGTCGCTGTACCAGAGGTCATGGCACAGGAAGGGCTGGCGGACACGTCGGAGAAGGTCTGCGGCTTCTTCAGCCAGATCACCGGATTGCTGGGCATGGCGTCCATCGCGGTGGTCACCATTGCGGTCATGTTTGCCGGCTACCAGATCGCCTTTGCCAACAAGCGCATCTCCGACGTGTCGACCATTCTGATCGGGGGACTGCTCATCGGCGCAGCCGGCCAGATCGCCAGCATGGTACTGGGCGACGGTGCGCAGGAGTGCACGCCGGGCAACACGTTTGCCCTGGTCCAGCAGGCCGTGCAGTTCCACCGTGCGTAAGAACGTGCTCTTCCGCGGCTGTACCCGACCGGCGATGTTCATGGGGGTTCCTTATGTGCCGTTCTTCATGGGTGCAGGGGGCTGCCTGCTGCTGGCGATGTACATCAACCTGCTGCTGCTGGGCCTCATTCCGCCGGTGATCTTCGTGATGCGCCACATGGCCAAGCGTGACGAGATGATCTTCCGGCTGCTCGGGCTGCGGCTGCAGTTCCGGCTGCGGGCCCGCAATGTTCCTCTGCACGACGGCATGTGGGTGTTCAGCCCCAATGCCTACCGCGAGCGCCCGGCACGCCACGGCTGAGCAGGCGCGATATGCGGTCATGCGCCGGCCCATCAACTGCGCCGGCGTCTTTCCACCACGAGATAGTCATGTTCACTCCCGATACGCCCATCAGCGAGTTCATCCCTCTGTCATCACACGTCGCTGCCCATGTGGTGAAAACCACCGGCGGCGACTACCTGATGACCTGGCACCTGGAGGGCCTGCCGTTTGTCGGTCGCGATGAGTGGGACCTCGAGCACCGGCACAACACCTTCAACCGGATGCTGCAGACCTTGCGCGCGCCGGATTTCGTCAACGTCGCCTTCTGGACGCATGACATCCGCCGGCGGCGCACGTTGAAGGAGCGCAGCCGGTTCAAGCAGCGCTTCAACCAGGACGTGTGTGACCAGTACGTGGACATGTTGTCCAGTCAGCGCATCATGCAGAACGAACTGTATCTGACCATGATCTACCGCCCGGTGGTCAGCGGAAAGCGGTTTGTCGAGAAATCCGCCGACGTTGCCCGCCTGCGCGACGAGCAGGACCAGGCAGTGGCCAAGCTGCTGGAGCTGGCAGGCAATGTCGAGGCGGTCATCCGCGACTATGCGCCGTACCGGCTGGGCATGTACGAGGCCGCGAACGGCCTGCCGTTCTCGGAAACGCTGGAACTGTTCGGCTACCTGCTCAACCGCATTGACGAGCCGGTGCCCGTGCTGGGCGCGCCCATAAAGGATTATCTGTCGGTGAGCAGGCACATGTTCTCCGCCAGGACGGGGGATTATGTGATCGCCACGCCCAACGGTGCGAATCACTTCGGCGCCATTCTGAACATCAAGGAGTACGCCGACGGCACCTATCCGGGCATCCTCAACGGGCTGAAGTACCTGGATTTCGAGTACGTGATCACCCATTCGTTCAGTCCCATGGGGCGCCAGGATGCGCTGACCGTGCTGGACCGGACCAAGGGCATGATGATCTCCTCCGGCGACAAGGCTGTCAGCCAGATCGTCGAGCTGGACCAGGCCATGGACGCGCTGGCCTCGGGCAGTTTCGTGCTGGGCGAATACCACTTCATCATGGCGATCCATGCCGACAGCCAACAGGCGCTGTCGCAGAACGTCGCGGCCGCGCGTGCCGAGTTGTCCAACGCCGGCTTCGTCAGCGCCAAGGAAGATCTTGCGGTGGCGTCCTCGTTCTATTCGCAGCTGCCCGGCAACTGGCGCTACCGCACCCGCCTGGCCAAGGTCAGTTCGCTGAACTTCCTCGGCCTGTCGCCGCTGCACAACTTCGCGACCGGCAAGCAGCACAACAATCCGTGGGGCGATTGCGTGACCACGCTGCAGACCACCAACGGACAGCCGTACTACTTCAATTTCCATGCCACGCACCCGGCAGAGAACTCGTTGGGTGAGAAGGCCATCGGTAACACCATGGTCATCGGCAAGTCCGGCACCGGCAAGACCGCGCTGATCAACTTCCTGCTCAGCCAGGTGCAGAAGGCCGAGCCGGCGCCGACGATCTTCTTCTTTGACAAGGACCGCGGCGCCGAGATCTTCGTGCGCGCCTGCGGCGGCAACTATCTCGCGCTGGACAATGGTGCGCCGACCGGCTTCAACCCGTTTCAATGCGAACGGACCGAGGGCAACGTGCAGTTCCTTGCCGACCTGGTCAAGGTGCTGGCGGGCAAGAACGAATACACCGCGCGCGAGGAAGAGGATATCCACCGGGCCGTGGAAAGCATGCTGGACACGCCGATGCACCTGCGCAGCATGACCAATTTCCAGAAGAGCCTGCCCAACATGGGCGATGACGGGCTGTACGCGCGCCTGCGCCGCTGGACGGCAGGCAATTCGCTGGGCTGGGTGTTCGACAACCCGGTGGACACCATCGACCTGTCACGCGCCAACATCATCGGCTTTGACTACACCGAGGTCATCGACAACCCCGAAGTGCGCGTGCCGGTCATCAACTACCTGCTGCATCGGCTGGAGTCGCTGATCGATGGGCGGCCGCTGATCTATGTGATGGACGAGTTCTGGAAGATCCTCGATGGCGAAGGTGGCCTGAAGGAGTTCGCCAAGAACAAGCAGAAGACCATCCGCAAGCAGAACGGCCTGGGCATCTTCGCCACGCAGAGCCCGGAGGATGCGCTGAAGAGCGATATCGCGGCGTCACTTATCGAGCAGACCGCCACGCTGATCCTGCTGCCCAACCCCAATGCCAGCCGATCCGATTACATGGACGGACTGAAGCTCAGTGAGGCCGAGTTCAAGGTGGTGGCCGCGCTCGACGAGCGTTCACGCTGCTTCCTGGTCAAGCAGGGGCACGCCTCAAGCGTGTGCCAGCTCAATCTGCGCGGTATGGACGACATCCTCGCTGTCATTTCGGCGTCCACCGACAACATCGAGGTCATGCATCGCGTTCTTGGTGAGGTCGCAAGACGTGAAGGCGTGGCAATCGATGAGCTCGCGCCGGAGCAGTGGTTGGCCGAGTTCAAGGCGCAACGCAAGGGCTCGGGAAGGGGCAACAACAAGCAGAACCGCGCGGCCGCCTGATGGTCGCGGACATCACATGGAGAAGGCTATGAAGAACAAGATCAGTGGGGCTTGCGGTGGGCGCAGGCGCATTAAATCGCGACGTTTTGCCTGTGCCGCCCTTGCTGCGTCGATGGCGTGGAGCACATCGGCAACGGCGGGCATGATGGTCCTTGATATCCCCAATACGGTGCAAAGCATGATCTCGGCCATGCAGGATGTCGTCATGAGCGCCAATGACGTGGCCGAGTATGCCGAGCAGGCCAGGCGCTGGAAAGAACAGCTTCAGCAGTTCCAGCAGCAGCTGGTACGCGTGCAGGCGCAGCTTCGTACGGTTGATATGCCCGCCATGCAGGCACTGGTGCCGGTTGCGGAAAACTACATGGTCAAAGAGAGCTGCGGGGGCGAAGCACGGGGATTCCAGCAGGTGTGGACGCTGGTTGATATCAAGGATGACAACAGCGTGCGGGCCCAGCAGCAGCAGATCTGCGTGAATATCCGGGTCATGAAGAACAAGAAGTACAACGACTCTGTCCGCTATCTGAGCCATTCGATTCCGAGCATTAAGAAGATGCTGGGCGACATCTACGCCACGCGCGCACGGAACAACGATCAGGGAACCTTGCAGGGCGTGGACAGCGAGTCGCTGCGCACTGCCAATGATATCGAGGCAGCCGGCATGGAATGGCAGGGGCGCATGATGGCGTATGACGCCTACATCCAGACCATGGAGGAGAACCAGCGATTGCTGGCCGCCGAAGCGCTCAAAGGCAGCCGGGGCAACCGGATGCTGCGCACGGTGGTGCAGACGACCGCATTGAAGCTGGCGCTGGAAGGCTGAGCATGCCAATGATGGATGTGCTTGGCGCTTTGCGCGGCGCCGCAGACCTCTCGCGCGGCGTGGTGGCCACGGGTTCGGCAGGCGATTTCGCCTTCTTCAAGCTGATCATGAACCACGTGAGCCATCAGGTGTCGGTGCGTGGTGCCGACATGCTGCTGCGTTTTTCCAGCATTGTGTCCGCTGCGGCACTGACCCTGCTGACGCTGTGGATCATGATCCAGGGCTACCGCATCGTCACCGGTCGCAGCCGCGATTCAATGATGGCGCTGGTGACCAACACGGGACGCGCCTGCGTGATCGTTTCGGTGGCCATGGTCTTTGGCGCCACCGGCACCCACGTAGAGCCGGGCTCTGCCCGGCTGCCCGACCCGGTCGCGCCCCACGTAGAGCCGGGCTCTGCCCGGCTGCCGTACCCCCCGACAGGAGCCCGCATGATCGACAGCGCATCCCCCCCCGAAGCCTGCGACCTGCTCATTGAAGCCGGTCATGTGGTACCGATCGAACCGCATGCGGTGGTGCTTGAAGATCATGCTGTTGCCGTGCGCGATGGCGCCATCGTTGCCATCCTGCCGCGGGCACAGGCGCGCGAGCGCTTCGCTGCGGCACAGGTGGTCAGTCGTCCCGACGCTGTGCTGATGCCCGGCCTGGTCAACGCGCACACCCACAACCCGATGACCCTGCTGCGCGGCGTGGCCGACGATCTGCCGCTGATGACCTGGCTGCAGCAGCATATCTGGCCCGTGGAAGCGGCGGTGATCGGGCCCGAGTTCGTTGCCGACGGTACCACCCTGGCCATTGCCGAGATGCTGCGCGGGGGTACCACCTGCGCCAACGAGAACTACTTCTTCGGCGACGTGCAGGCCGCCGTCTATAAAAAGCATGGTTTCCGTGCGCTGGTCGGCGCGGTGATCATCGATTTCCCCACCGCATGGGCACGGACCGATGACGAGTACTTCGCCAAGGCCGGTGAACTGCATGATCAGTGGCGCAATGATCCGCTGATCGGCACCGCGTTCGCGCCGCACGCCCCGTACACGGTAAGCGATGCCAACTTCGAGCGCGTGCGCATGCTTTCCGACCAGCTGGACATGCAGGTGCACCTGCATACCCACGAGACCGCTCAGGAAATCAGTGACTCGATCAAGCTGCACGGCCAGCGCCCGCTGGCGCGACTGGACCGCCTGGGGCTGGTCAACGATCGCCTGATCGCCGTGCACATGACCCAGCTGACCGACGCGGAGATTCACCTGTGCGCCGAGCGCGGTGTCAGCGTGGTGCATTGCCCCGAATCCAACCTCAAGCTGGCGTCGGGCTTCTGCCCAGCCTGTGCGCTGCAGCGTGCGGGCGTCAACCTGGCCATTGGTACCGACGGTTGCGCCAGCAACAACGACCTGGACATGTTCAGCGAGAACCGCACGGCGGCGATTCTGGCCAAGGCAGTGGCCGACGATGCCACCGCACTGGATGCAGCCACCACGCTGCGCGCGGCCACGCTGGGCGGTGCCCGCGCGTTGGGGTTCGGCGAGCGCATCGGTTCCATCGAGGTGGGCAAGCAGGCTGACCTGGTCTGCGTGGATCTGTCAGCGCTGGAAACCCAGCCGCTGCACAACGTGCTGTCGCAGCTGGTCTATGCCACCGGTCGCCAGCAGGTCACCGACGTCTGGATCGCCGGCCAGCCCAGGCTGGTCCAGCGTGAGCTGGTCGGCATGGACCTGCCAGGCATCATCGCCAACGCGCACCAATGGCGCGAGCGCATCGCGCACATCCGCGCCTGAGCAACGCTGCAAGGAACAGAGTCATGAACGTACCGAACGCATCAAGCAACTTCGACCAGGCTGAGCTGGACAAATTCGCCGCACTGGCCAATCGCTGGTGGGACGCCGACGGCCCGCAGAAGCCGCTGCATGCCCTCAACCCGGTACGGCTGAAGTATGTCGCCGACCGTGTGCCGCTGCGCGGCGCGCGCGTGCTGGACATCGGCTGCGGTGGCGGCCTGCTCAGCGAAGCGCTGGCCCAGGCGGGTGCCGAGGTGACCGCGATCGACCTGGCGCCGGAACTGGTGAAGGTGGCGCGCCTGCACGCACTGGAGAGCGGTGTGCAGGTGGACTACCGGGTGCAGGCGGCCGAAGCGCTGGCCGACGAGCAGCCTGGCAGCTTCGATGTGGTGACGTGCATGGAAATGCTTGAGCACGTACCCGACCCGGCTGCGATCATCGCGGCCTGCCGACGGCTGCTCAAGCCTGGAGGACACCTGTTCCTGTCCACGATCAACCGCACGGCAGCCGCCTTTGCCGTTGCCATTGTCGGCGCCGAGTACGTAGCCCGGCTGCTGCCGCGGGGCACCCATCATTACCAGGAGTTCATCAAGCCGGCCGAACTGGCGCGCTGGCTGCGCCAGGCCGATGTGCAGCTGCATGATGTTTCCGGCATGACCTACGAACCCTGGCGCAACCGGGCACGGCTGAGCAGCCGTACCGACATCAATTACCTGGCCCACGCCCGCACGCCCGGTCCGGCCGAGCCGACGGCATGAGCACGGCGCGCTTCCCGCGCGCGGCGCTGTTCGACCTTGACGGTACGCTGCTGGACAGTGCGCCGGATTTTGTCGCCACCTGCGATGCGATGCTGTCAGCGCGCGGGCGCGCGCCGGTCGATCCGGCGAAGTTGCGTCCGGTGGTATCCAAGGGCGCACGCGCAATGCTCGGCACGGCGTTCCCGGACCTGGATGACGCTGAGCGCGACGCGCTCATTCCCGAGTTCCTGCAGCGCTACGAAGCACTGATCGGCCAGCACGCCATGCTGTTCGCTGGTGTGGAGACGATGCTGGCTGCGCTGGAGTCGGCAGGTACGGTGTGGGGTATTGTCACCAACAAGCCTGAATACCTGGCCCGGTTGATCCTGCCGCAGCAGGGCTGGGAACAGCGCTGCGCGGTACTGGTGGGCGGCGACAGCCTGGCCGAGCGCAAGCCGCATCCGCTGCCGTTGCTGCACGCCGCCGCGCACATGGGGATACCACCCGCAGAGTGCGTGTATGTGGGCGACGACGAGCGTGACATCCTGGCCGCGCGTGCAGCGCACATGCCGTCAGTTGCAGCACTGTGGGGTTACCGTCTGGACAGCGACCAGCCACTGGCGTGGCAGGCCAGTGTATTGGTCGAGCACGCCCACCTTCTGAACCAGGCCACACAGTGGCCGACCCAGCCCTAAGGAACGAGCAGTGAGCAGTACCGCGTTGGAAAGCTTCCTGGACAAGTGGCGCAGCCGTTGGCCGGAGTGGTCGGTGGCCGAGCCGTTCGTTGCCGAGCCGCAGCGTGCGCGCACGCTGGCCTGGTTCGCGCTGCTGCAGGAGCTGGACGACATGCTCAACACCAGCAGCGACCCGTTGCCGGCCGATGCCAAACTGGCCTGGTGGGGCGAAGAGCTGCGCAGCTGGGCTGGCCAGCGCTCACGTCATCCGTTGGGGCGGCTGCTGGAACCGGTGCGCGCACCGTGGGCGCAGCTGGCCGACGCGCTGCCGGATCTGGTGGAAGCGCGGGCGCCCGCGTCCGATCCGGCTGCTGCCGAACGCGCGCTGCTGCGCTATGCCGAGGCGGTGGCGGCCGTGGAGGTGGTGATGTTCGATGACGCCCCGCGCAATGGCGCCGCACGCGCCGTGCTGCTGCAGACCCTGGCACAGCGGCTGCAGGAAGCAGGTGCTGCCAGCGTGCCGCGTTCGCTGCTGGAGACCGATGCTGCCCATGCGGATCAGCGCTGGGGTCAGTACCTGCTCAAGGCGTGGCCGATGCGCGTTGCGGGCCCGCGGCCTCGCCGCATCTGGTCGGTGCTGGCGCGCTCGCGCCTGGCGGCGCAGGTGGCAGGCAAGCCGGTCGAGGCGACCCCCATGCGCACCCTGCTGCGCGTATGGTGGGCCGCGCGCGGCTGAGTTTGGCGTCCAGCTTGGGTAGCGCCGGGCTTTGCCCGGCGAGCGCGCAGCGCGGCTTCATGGCGATCTGGCCGGAGAGCTGCCATGTAGTGCCGGGCTCTGCCCGGCGAGCGCGTAGCGCGGCTTCATCGCGATCTGACCGGAGAGCTGCCATGTAGCGCCGGGCTCTGCCCGGCGAGCGCGTAGCGCGGCTTTACCGCGATCTGACCGGAGA
>NZ_JAWJLO010000001.1:1595829-1646278 GCF_032911385.1 Stenotrophomonas sp. C3(2023)
CTGACCGGAGAGCTGCCATGTAGCGCCGGGCTCTGCCCGGCGAGCGCGTAGCGCGGCTTTACCGCGATCTGACCGGAGAGCTGCCGGGCAGAGCCCGGCACTACGGGGTTGGCCTGATCGGATGCGGCCAACCAGCCCTGGCATCCCGCGCGTCAGCGCGGGCGCTCGAGCACCAGCAGCGGGTCGATGCGGGTACCGAACCAGTTCATGCCCCAATGCAGGTGCGGGCCGGTCGCGCGGCCGGTGGCGCCGACCGCTGCGATCACCTGACCCTGCTCGACACGGTCGCCGACCTTTACGTCGATCCGCGACAGGTGCAGGAAGTTGGAGCTGATCCCGAAACCATGGTCCAGCAGCACGGTGCCGCCGGTCAGGTACAGGTCGGGGTTGGCGAAGGTCACCACGCCGGCCGCAGGGGCTTTGACCGGCGTGCCGGCAGGTACGGCAATGTCCATGCCCGAATGCCCGGCACCCGGCTGACCGTTATACACGCGCGCATTGCCGAACCGGCCACTGATACGGCCCTGAACCGGCCAGATGAAAGCCTGTGCGAAGTCCGCGCGGTTGTCGTCGCGCTCGCGCGCCGCAGTCACCTGGGCCTGTTCGCGCTTGATGCGCTCGGCAATGGCTGCTGGCGGATTGACCGTCTTCGGCGGCACGCCGTTGACCCGCTCGGTGGGCCAGTCGCGCGGCGTGACCGCGATGGTCGCGGTCTCAGCGCCACCGTCCGGACGCTGTACCTGGACCTGCAGAGGTCCGGTCTCGTCGCGACCGATGCCGAACACCACGCTGCCATAGCTGCTCACCCGCAGCTGCCGGCCTGCATAGCGCACGCTGCTGCCCGCCGGTACCTTGCCAACCACCATCGCGCCCTGCGAGGCGCTGGCGGGAAACACGATCCGGGTGTCGGCAGCCTGCGCCACGGCCGACGGCGCAGGCAGCAGCGTGCTGCCGGTGCCGGCAAGGGCCAGCACCATGCACATCACACCGGCGGTGCGCATCAGCGGTTGAAGCCCAGGCGCTGACCGTTGGCGGGGCCGACGATCTGATTGCCGTCCCACGCCAGCTGTCCGTTGATCCAGGTCGAGGCGATGCGCGAATGGAAGGTCGCGCCCTCGAATGGCGACCAGCCACACCTGGACAGCACGTCCTCGCGCTTGACCGTGAACGGCTTGTCCTCGACCAGCACCAGGTCGGCGAAGTAGCCCTCGCGCAGGAAGCCGCGCTCGGCCACATCGAACAGCTGCGCCGGGGCATGGGCGAATTTCTGCACGATGCGGGTGATGTCCATCTTCCCTTCGTGCACCAGTTCCAGGGCTGCGGTGAGCGCGTACTGCACCAGCGGCAGGCCTGACGGTGCCTGTGCATAGGGCTTCTGCTTTTCTTCCCAGGTGTGCGGCGCATGGTCGGTGGCCAGCACGTCGATGATGTCCTCCACCAGCGCGGCCGTCAGCGCCTCGCGGTCAGCCACGTCCTTGATCGCCGGGTTGCACTTGATCAGATTGCCCAGCCGCGCGTAGTCGGTGCGGTCAAAGCGCAGGAAGTGGATGCAGGTTTCGGCGGTGATCTGCTTGCGGCTGCCATCGGCGCGGATCAGCGGCCCCCGCTCGAACAGTGCCATCTCGTCGGCGGTGGAGATATGCAGAACGTGCAGCCGGGTGCCGTGCTTTTTCGCCAGCGAAACAGCCAGCTCCGACGACTTCAGGCAGGCCGCGCGCGAGCGGATGTCCGGATGCTGCTCGGCGCTGAGGGTGTCGCCATACTGGGCCTGGTACTGCTGCATCAACGCGTCGATCATCGGCGTGTCTTCGCAGTGGGTGATGATCGGCGTCGGCGCGTCGCGGAAGATGGCGTCCAGGGTTTCGGGATTGTCCACCAGCATGTTGCCTGTCGAGGCGCCCATGAACACCTTGATGCCTGGCGCGGTCTTCGGGTCCAGGCGCTGGATGTGTTCCAGATTGTCGTTGCTTGCGCCCATGTAGAAGCCGTAGTTGGCGCGCGCACGGCCAGCGGCGGCATCGTACTTGGCCTGCAGCGCCTCGGCATTGAGCGTGGGCGGATTGGTGTTGGGCATGTCCATGAAGGTGGTCAGGCCACCGGCCACCGCCGCGGCCGACTCGGTGGCGATGTCACCTTTGTGGGTCAGGCCCGGCTCGCGGAAATGCACCTGGTCATCGATCATCCCGGGCAGCAGCCAGCGTCCGCCGGCATCGACCACGTGCTCGCCGCCGCGTGCGGCCAACCCGGCGTCGATCCGCGCGATGCGACCGTCTTCGATGCGCAGGTCGGCTTCGGTGACCTTGCCTTCGTTGACGAGGCGCGCGTTGGTGATCAGTGTCGATGACATTTCAGTGTTTTCCTGTGCAGCGGCAAGAAGGATTCGCGGCGCGCGGAGGAACAAGGTCCACGCCGCCGGGGTGGAAGGGGTGACAGCGTCCCAGGCGTCGCGCGGCCAGCCAGCTGCCGCGCAGCGCGCCATGGACGGAGATGGCCTCCATGGCGTATTCCGAGCAGCTGGGCACGAAACGGCAGCGCGGCCCGAGCAACGGGCTGATGAAGCGCTTGTAGAAGCGCAGCAGGGCAATGAGCAGGCGGGGAATCACGGCTCAATAGTAGTGTGTGGCTGTGCCGTTGGGGTGAACCGCGACGCGCCTGCGGTGTCACGGCTGGCGCGCTCAGGCCTGGGCCCCTGCCCGCATGGTTGGCAGCGGCCGATATTTGTCGCAGGATGGGGCACTGACTTTCCTGCAGCGCTCCTGCAGCGGGTCACGTCGGCGCCGACCGGTGCCGGCCAGGTTCCCTGCCGTGCGGGCAGCGCGGCGCGTCCGGCGTAGTGCTGGACCGTCGTTGATGGCCTCTGCACATGGCCGTCACCAGGTTGCCGCTGCAGGTCGGGTAGGCTATAAAGGCCCGCTTTCCCGGGCCCCGGGGAAACCAAGGAAGAGCGTTTCGTGGCTGCTAAAAAAACTGCAAAAAAGGCCGTCAAGGCCGCCAAGAAAACCGCCAAGCCTGTTGTTGAGAAAAAGGCGGCCAGCACCGTAGCCAGGAAGGTGGCCAAGACGGCACCGAAGGCTCCGGCCAAGAAGGCTCCGGCCCCGAAGGCTGCCGCGACCAGGTCGGTGGCCGCGAAGAGCTCGGCTGGCAAGAGCGCTGCGAAGAAGTCCGCAGCGGTCAAGCCGGCTGCCAAAAAGGCCGCGCCGGCCAGGCCGGTTGCGAAAAAGCCGGCGGCCACGACGGCTGCGACCAAGGTGGCCAAGGCCGCGGCGGTCAAATCGGCGCCGAAAGTGACCAGGACGGCGAAGCCGACCAAGGCCACGAAGGTAGCAACAAAGACGCCGGCGTCCAAGCCGGTGACCAGATCGTCCAAGGCCGCTCCGGCGGTCAAGGTTGCCAAGCCATCAACGGGCAAGGCAACCGCAAGCAAGGCGCCGGCAACGCCGTCGCCCAGCAAAGCAGCACCGGCAAAGCCAGTGCTGGCAAAGACCGCAGCCAAGCCGGCATCCCGGCCGGCCGCGGTACCCGTAGTGAAGTCCGCACCGAAGCCGGCCAAGCCGGCGCCGGCCAAGCCTGTCCCGGCTGGCAAGGCAACCGCTGCAGCAGCTGCCCCGGCCTCCGTGCCGGCCAAGCCCGCCGCAGTGAGCGCCAAGCTGGCCCCGCAATCCAAGAATCCCGTGCCCGTTTCGAAATCGCCTGCGAAAAACGTCGTGAAATCCGAATCCGCCCCGAAGACCGTCTCGCGTCCTGTCGGCAAGGTGGCCGTGGCCGTCACCGCCCGCTCGACGGCTCCGGCCCCGCGCAGCAAGTACAAGGTGGTCGAGTACAAGACCGATGAGACCACCGGTCGCCCGATCCTGCCGGAAGGCTACAAGCCGGCCAGCGATGAGGAGTACATGAGCCCGCTGCAGCAGGAGTATTTCCGCCAGCGCCTGCAGAACTGGCGTGCGGACCTGGTCGAGGAGTCCAAGCAGACCATCGAGAATCTGCGTGAGGAAGTGCGTGACATCGGCGATGAAGCCGAACGTGCGACCCGCGAAACCGAGAACTCGCTGGAGCTGCGTACCCGTGACCGCTACCGCAAGCTGATCGGCAAGATCGACAGCACCCTCAAGCGACTGGAAGCCGGCGACTACGGCTACTGTGTCGACACCGGTGAGGAGATCGGTCTGGAGCGTCTGGAGGCGCGCCTGACCGCCGAACGCACCATTGATGCGCAGGAGCGCTGGGAGCACCTGCAGAAGCAGCAGGGCGACTGACCGCCACACCAGCGGCAACAAAAAACCCGGCGTTGGCCGGGTTTTTTGTTATCTGAAGTCGGGCGCTGCCCTGCGCTGCGGGAGGAGCCGGCGCATCGCGCACCCCATCATCCCGCGGCGCTACTGCAGGTCGCGCAGGTTGAGCCGGCGCAGGGTGGGATTCTTCCAGGCGGTGATGCCCGCCACGCTCAGCACGGCGAACCCGCCCAGCACGACCGCCGGTACCAGCCCGAGCAGCCGGGCCATGGTGCCGGCATAGAACGCGCCCAGTTCGTTGGACGAACTGATGAAAATGCCGTTGATCGAGGAGACCCGCCCGCGCATTTCCTCCGGCGTGGCCAGCTGAAGGATGGTCGAGCGGACCACCACCGAGACCCCGTCGAACGCACCATAGAACAGCAGGATCGCGGCCGAAAGCCAGAAGTGGTGTGAGAGCCCGAAACCGATCACGCACAGGCCGAAACCGGCCACCGCAGCCAGAAGCACGGCGCCTGCATGCTGCTGCAGCGGGTGCCGCGCCAGCCACAGCCCGACTACGATGGACCCGACCGCCGGCGCCGCGCGCAACACGCCCAGACCCTCCGGACCGTGGTGCAGGATCTCCTGCAGGAAGGCCGGCAGCATCGCCACCACGCCGCCCAGCAGCACCGAGAACATGTCCAGCGCCATCGCGCCGACCATGATCCGGTTGCCGACCACGAAGCGTGCTCCTTCAGCGATGCTGCGGAAGATCGGCGCCGCCGGCCCCTGATGCACCGGCTCGCTGACCTTGAGCGTGGCCAGGCAGCCGAGGGCCACCAGCGCGAACAGGGTCGCCACCGCGTAGGCCACGCCCTTGCCGCCCCAGCCGACCAGTACGCCGCCCAGGGCAGGGCCGACTACCATGCCGGCCTGGAAGAAAACGCTGCCCAGGCCGGCACCGCGTGCGTATTCTCCGCGCTCCAGCACGCGGGCGAACAACGCGTTGTAGATCGGCGAGAGAAACGCGCGGACCATGCCGGTCAGCGCGATGGCCGCGTAGATCGGCCAGACTCCTTCGAACGGCAGCCAGCCGGTGGCCACGCCGGTCAGGACCAGGGCGGTGGCGATCAATCCGCTGCAGGCGGCCATGCCCAGGCGGCGCCGGGGCAGGTGGTCCACCAGGTAGCCGGCAAACGGCGCCACACAGAAGAAGGGCAGCACTTCGGCCAGTCCGATCAGGCCGAGCGAGAAGGGATTGCGCGTGATTTCGTAGATGTGCCAGCCGACGGTGACGGCAACCACCTGGTAGGACAGCATCGCGAAGATGCGATACGCCAGCAGTCTGGCGAAGCCGGGACGCGCCAGCAGCTGGCGCGCGCTGGCAACGTCGGCGCCCGGCACGCTCACGCGCCGCTGCGCGTCAGCTGCGCCTGCGCCGTCTCGCGGATGAAGGCCAGCATCGCCGCGACACCGTTGCTGCGGGTCGGCGAGAGATGGCGCGCCAGACCGATGTCCTGGATGTAGCTCGGCTCGGTGGCCAGGATCTCGGCCGCCGAGCGTCCCGAATACACCCGCAGGGCAAGGAAGATCAGGCCGGAGACAATCGCCGAATCGCTGATGGCATGGAAGTGGAGGGCGTCGGCATTGCCGTCGGGCACGATCCAGACCATCGACTGGCAGCCGAGCAGGCGATGCTCTTCGTTCTTCCACTCATCGGGGAAGGTGGGCAGCTTGCGGCCCAGGTCAATCAGGTACTGGTAGCGTTCGGACCAGTCGCCAAAGAAGCCGAACTCCTCGGCGATGGCGGTCTGGGCTTCGGCGGCGGTGGCTTCGAGCGGAAACGGGGAAGTAGTCACAGCAGTCTCTGGAGTGGGGGCGGTGGCCGGCAAGGCCAGCCACGGGGCGGGGGACTCAGGCGCGCTTGCGCACCCAGCGCACGCCCTGCGCGGTGTCTTCGAGCACGATGCCCTCGGCGGCCAGCTGGTCGCGGATGGCATCGGCGCGGGCGAAGTCGCGCGCCTGCTTGGCCGCGATGCGCTCGTCGATCAGGGCCTGGATGCGCGCGTCGTCGTCGCCATGGCCGGCTGCGGTGCCGAACCATTGCGCCGGGTCAGCCTGCAGCAGGCCCAGCGCCAGGCCCGCGCCCAGCAGCTCGGCCTTGATCCGCGCTTGTTCGCCCGGGTCGCTGCTGCGCCGCGCGTCTGCGGCAAGCCGCGCCACTTCGGCCAGCGCCAGCGGCGTATTGAGGTCGTCATCCAGCGCCGCCTCGACTGCGGCAGGAATGTGCGGCGTAGCGCTGACCTGCGACAGATCGCGCAATGTGCCGTACAGCCGGTCCAGCGTGCGCACCGACTGCTCGATCAGCGCGTCGGACCAGTCCAGCGGCTGCCGGTAGTGGGCCGACAGCAGCGCCAGGCGCAGCGCCTCGGGCGGGTGCTGGTGCACCAGGTCGTGGACGCGCTCGATGTTGCCAAGCGACTTGCTCATCTTGGCGCCGCCGAAGTTGAGCATGCCGTTGTGCAGCCAGAAACGGGCGAACACCTTGCCGCCATGTGCACACTCGCTCTGCGCGATCTCGTTTTCGTGGTGCGGGAACTGCAGGTCGACGCCGCCGGCATGGATGTCGATGGTCTGGCCCAGGTGCGCGGCAGCCATGGCCGAGCATTCGATATGCCAACCCGGCCGGCCACGGCCCCACGGCGAGTCCCAGCCCGGCAGGTCGTCGCTGGACGGCTTCCACAGCACGAAGTCACCCGCATCACGCTTGTAGGGTGCGACCTCCACCCGAGCGCCGGCGAGCATTTCGTCCGGATCACGACGCGAGAGGTGGCCATAGCGGTCGAACGAGGCGACCGAGAACAGCACGTGACCCTCGGCGGCGTAGGCGTGGCCGCGGCTGATCAGCTGCTCGATCATGCCGATGATCTGCGGCATGTGGGCGGTGACTTCCGGCTCGATATCCGGTGGCACCACGCCCAGCGCGGCCATGTCTTCACGGTAGGCGGCGGCGAACCGGTCTGTGATGGTGCTGATCGGCACGCCCTGCTCACGCGCGGCGGTGTTGATCTTGTCATCCACGTCGGTGATGTTGCGCGCATAGCGCAGCGCGCCGAAGCGACGTCGGAGCAGGTCGGCCAGCACGCCGAACACCACAGGGCCGCGCGCGTTGCCGATGTGCACATAGTTGTAGACCGTCGGGCCGCACACATACAGGGTCGGACAGGCCGGATCGAGCGGAATGAACGGTTCGAGCTGGCGCGTCAGGGTGTTGTGCAGTCGCAGGGTCATGGCGTGAACGGCGGGGGACAAGGAGATGATTCTAGCGCTGCCGGGGGCAGGGGAGTACCGCCGCCGGCGCGGGTGCGGCGCTGCACTGGCCGCCGGACGGGCGGACGGGTAATGTTCAGCCCTTTGCTGCCTGCGCTGCCTACACTAGTGTCGTGCCCGAGTTCATGCCGCCAATGAAATCCGCCCTCCTGCCGCTGCTGGCCCTGCTGCCGGCCGCATCCGTCATGGCGCAGGACGAGGACACCCGCAACCGGGTAGTGATCGTGGAGAACCTCAAGTTCGACTACGCCCAGGTGCTCAATGTCGAGCCGGTGTTCCAGGTGCTGCGGGCCACGCGTACCGAAGAGCATTGCGAGCCGGTGAGCACGCGCACGCTGGCGCCGGTCAACGTCACCGGGGAAGAGCCCACCCAGGAAAAGGGGCGCATCGGCCGGTTCTGGGACTCGGTACGGTCGATCTTCAAGAATGGAGAAGAGCCTGACGAGGCGAGCCAGCCGGCTGCGGCCAGCGATCCGCCGGCATCGGGCGCCGGGCCCATGCTGACCCGCGACTGCCGTATCGTACCGGTGGGCCGCGAGTTCCGGCGGCCGATCGCCTATGACGTCGACTATGTGTACAAAGGCACCAAGTACCGCTCGCGCCTGCCCGAGGACCCGGGCAACCGGGTTAAGATCCGCGTTTCGATCACCCCTTGGGTGGGCCAGGACGCCGAAACGTCCACACCCTGACTGGTCCGCTGCGGGTGTTGCGCGCCCGCCACAGGCATGGCAGGATTACGGGCCAATGAACGCCACCGACTTCCAGCACGACAGCAGCGCCGCCCGCCAGGCCACTGGCATGACGTCGCGTGCCCGTCGACCGGAACCCCACATTTCCGCTGGGTAACCGGAGCTTTCTGCTGTTCGTCCGATGAAAACCCAGCCGACCGGCTGGGTTTTTTCGTTCTGGTGTTCTGAAAGTTTCAGTTGCAGCTTTTTCGCCCTCCACCGTGCACCTTCCCGCTTCGCGCAGGTGCCGACCACGCAAGGAATGATGATGTCCCCCAAGCACTTCCTGAACACCCAGGACTGGAGCCGCACCGAACTTGACGCGCTGCTGACCCAGGCCGCGCTGTTCAAGACCAACAAGCTCGGCGAGCAGCTCAAGGGCAAGTCGGTCGCGCTGGTGTTCTTCAACCCGTCCATGCGTACGCGCACCAGTTTTGAACTGGGCGCCTTCCAGCTCGGCGCACATGCCGTGGTGCTGCAGCCGGGCAAGGACGCGTGGCCGATCGAGTTCGACCTGGGCACGGTGATGGACGGTGACACCGAAGAGCACATCGCCGAGGTGGCCAGGGTCCTGGGCCGCTACTGCGACATCATCGCGGTGCGTGCCTTCCCCAAATTCATCGACTGGTCTCTGGACCGCCAGGACAAGGTGCTCAACGCCTTCGCCCGGTATTCGCCGGTGCCGGTGATCAACATGGAAACCATCACCCACCCGTGCCAGGAACTGGCCCATGTGATGGCGCTGCAGGAGCATTTCGGCACCCAGGACCTGCGCGGCAGGAAGTACGTGCTGACCTGGACCTACCACCCCAAGCCGCTGAACACGGCCGTGGCCAACTCGGCACTGACCATCGCCACCCGCATGGGCATGGACGTGACGCTGCTGTGCCCCACGCCGGACTACATCCTCGATGAGCGCTACATGGGCTGGGCCGAGCAGAACGTCGCCGAGAGCGGCGGTTCGCTGCAGGTCAGCCATGACATCGACAGTGCCTACGCCGGCGCCGACGTCGTCTATGCCAAGAGCTGGGGCGCGCTGCCGTTCTTCGGCAACTGGGAACCGGAAAAGCCGATCCGTGATGAGTTCAAGCACTTCATCGTGGACGAACGCAAGATGGCGCTGACCAACAACGGCGTCTTCAGCCACTGTCTGCCGCTGCGCCGCAACGTCAAGGCCACCGACGCGGTGATGGATTCGCCGCAGTGCATCGCCATCAACGAGGCCGAGAACCGCCTGCACGTGCAGAAGGCCATCATGGCCGCTGTCGCCGGTCGCTGAGTTTCTTCCCGCAACCCATCCGCCGGCTCACCCCGGTGTCATGACCCCAACCTGGATCTGCCCCCATGAGCAACAAAGACGTCGTCCTCGCCTTCTCCGGCGGCCTTGATACCAGCTTCTGCGTGCCCTACCTGCAGGAGCGTGGCTACAACGTGCACACCGTGTTCGCCGACACCGGCGGCGTGGATGCCGAAGAGCGTGATTTCATCGAGAAGCGTGCAGCCGAGCTGGACGTGACCAGCCATGTCACCGTTGATGGCGGCCCGGCCATCTGGTCCGGCTTCGTCAAGCCGTTCGTCTGGGCGGGTGAGGGTTACCAGGGGCAGTACCCGCTGCTGGTGTCGGACCGCTACCTGATCGTTGATGCCGCACTCAAGCGCGCTGCCGAGCTGGGCACCAACATCATCGCCCACGGCTGCACCGGCATGGGCAACGACCAGGTCCGCTTCGACCTGGCGGTCAAGGCGTTGGGTGACTTCCAGATCATTGCCCCGATCCGCGAGATCCAGAAGGAGCACACTCAGACCCGCGCCTACGAGCAGAAGTACCTGGAAGAGCGTGGCTTCGGCGTGCGCGCCAAGCAGCAGGCCTACACCATCAACGAGAACCTGCTGGGCCTGACCATGTCCGGCGGCGAGATCGACCGTTGGGAAGCCCCGGGCGAAGGTGCCCGTGGCTGGTGCGCCACCCGTGAGCAGTGGCCGGCCGAGCCGCTGAAGGTCACGCTGAAGTTCGTCGAAGGCGAAGCCGTCGAACTGGATGGCAAAGCGCTGCCGGGTGAGCAGATCCTGGCCCAGCTCAACAAGCAGTTCGCGGCGTACGGCGTTGGCCGTGGCGTCTACACCGGTGACACCGTGATCGGTCTGAAGGGCCGCATCGTGTTCGAAGCGCCGGGCCTGGTGTCGCTGCTCACCGCTCATCGCGCGCTGGAAGACGCGGTGTTGACCAAGCAGCAGAACCGCTTCAAGCCGGACGTGGCACGCAAGTGGGTGGAGCTGGTGTACGAAGGTTTCTACCACGATCCGTTGAAGGGTGACCTGGAGGCGTTCCTGCAGTCGTCTCAGGCCAAGGTCAACGGTGAAGTCGTATTGGAAACCCGCGGTGGCCGCGTCGACGCGGTGGCCGTGCGTTCACCGCACCTGCTCAACACCAAGGGCGCCACCTATGCGCAGTCGGCCGATTGGGGTGTCGAGGAGGCCGAGGGCTTCATCAAGCTGTTCGGCATGAGCTCGACGCTGTACGCACAGGTCAATCGCTGAGGCAATTGCCCTGCCAGGTGTTTTCGACCTCAACCGCGCAATGCCAATCACGCAGCACAGGACACCTTGATTCATGCTGGAACAGACACTCGATCATCTGCAGGCGCTGGTGGGATTTGACACCCGCAACCCGCCGCGTGCGATCACCACCGGTGGCATCTTCGACTACCTGCGCGCCCACCTGCCTGGTTTCACCGTCGAGGTGATCGACCATGGTGACGGTGCGGTCAGCCTGTATGCGGTGCGCGGTACGCCGAAGTATCTGTTCAACGTGCATCTGGATACCGTCCCGGACTCGCCACACTGGAGCGCCGACCCGCATGTGATGCGCCGCCTGGAGGATCGGGTGGTCGGCCTTGGTGTGTGTGACATCAAGGGCGCGGCGGCGGCGCTGGTCGCCGCCGCGAATGCCAGCACGGGTGATGCCGCCTTCCTGTTTTCCAGCGACGAGGAAGCCAACGATCCGCGCTGCATCGCCGCCTTCCTCGCTCGTGGGCTGCGTTATGAGGCCGTGCTGGTCGCCGAGCCGACCATGAGCGAGGCGGTGCTGGCCCACCGTGGCATCAGCTCGGTACTGATGCAGTTCGCCGGCCGGGCAGGGCACGCGTCCGGACGCCAGGATGCGGCAGCCAGCGCGCTGCACCAGGCCATGCGCTGGGGCGGCCGCGCACTGGATCATGTGGAATCCTTGTCGTCGGCACGGTTCGGTGGCCTCACCGGTCTGCGCTTCAACATCGGCCGGGTCGAAGGTGGGATCAAGGCCAACATGATCGCCCCGGCCGCCGAGCTGCGATTTGGTTTTCGTCCGTTGCCGTCGATGGACATCGACGCGCTGCTGGCGACCTTTGCCGGGTTTGCCGAGCCGGAGGCCGCGCTGTTCACCGAGACCTTCCGCGGGCCCAGCCTGCCAGCCGGCGACATCGCCGAGGCCGAACACCGCCGCCTTCTGGCGCGCGACGTCGCCGACGCGCTGGAGCTGCCCATCGGCAATGCGGTGGATTTCTGGACCGAAGCCTCTTTGTTCTCCGCTGCCGGCTACACCACCCTGGTCTATGGCCCGGGCGATATCGCCCAGGCCCATACCGCCGACGAATTCGTGACGCTGGAGCAGCTGGACCGCTACAGCCAGAGCGTGCACCGGATCATCAGCGCCGGCGCCTGAGCCCCTCCATGACGCCCGGCGATGTCGGGCGCCCCTGCAACGCGGCCTCTGCCGCCTGTGAACACACCCCATGTCTCCTGCACTCCAGCCACACCGCCAGACCCGCCAGACCATCGTGCGCCTGCTCTCCAGCATGGCCAGCGCGAAGGAGATCAGCCAGTACCTCAAGCGCTTCTCGCAGCTGGACGCCAAACGTTTTGCCGTGGTCAAAGTGGGCGGTGCCGTCCTGCGCGACGATCTTGACGCGCTGACCTCCTCGCTGTCCTTCCTGCAGGAAGTCGGGCTGACCCCGATCGTTCTGCACGGTGCCGGCCCGCAGCTGGACGCTGAACTTGCAGCGGCAGGCATCGAGAAACAGACGGTCAACGGGCTGCGTGTCACCTCGCCGGAGGCGCTGGCCATCGTGCGGCGGGTGTTCCAGCAGTCGAACCTGCGCCTGGTCGAGGCGCTGCAGCAGAACGGCGCGCGCGCGACCTCGATCACCGGAGGCGTGTTCGAGGCTGAGTACCTGGACCAGGCGACCTACGGTCTGGTGGGTGAGGTGAAGCAGGTCAATCTCGCCCCGATCGAGGCCAGCCTGCGCGCCGGCTCGATTCCGGTGATCACCAGCCTGGGTGAGACCCGCAGCGGGCAGATCCTCAACGTCAATGCCGATTTCGCTGCCAATGAGCTGGTGCAGGAGCTGCAGCCCTACAAGATCATCTTCCTCACCGGCACTGGTGGCCTGCTCGATGAGCAGGGCAAGGTGATCGACTCGATCAACCTGTCCACCGAGTACGATCACCTGATGAGCCAGCCATGGATTCACGGTGGCATGAAGGTCAAGATCGAACAGATCAAGGACCTGCTTGACCGCCTGCCGTTGGAGTCGTCGGTGTCGATCACCCGCCCGGCAGACCTGGCCAAGGAACTGTTCACCCACAAGGGCTCGGGTACCCTGGTGCGGCGCGGTGAAAAGGTGCTGCGCGCCACCGCCTGGAATGAACTGGATCTGCCGCGGCTGAAGGAACTGATCGAGTCGAGCTTTGGCCGCACCCTGGTGCCGGGGTACTTCGAGAACACGCGCCTGCTGCGCGCCTATGTCAGCGAGAACTATCGCACGGCCGTGATCCTCACCGACGAGGCCGAGGGTGTATACCTGGACAAGTTCGCCGTGCTCGACGACGCGCAGGGCGAAGGACTGGGGCGCGCGGTCTGGAACGTGATGCTGGAGGAGACGCCGCAGCTGTTCTGGCGCTCGCGCAACGGCAATCCGATCAACCACTTCTACTATGCCGAGTCCGACGGCTGCTACAAGCAGGGCAACTGGAAAGTCTTCTGGTACGGCGCTGACGGCTTCGAGCGGATCAAACCCTATGTCGACCACTCTGCGGCGCGTGCGCCGAGCCTGACGGACGCTACCGCATGAGCAGCACGATCTTCACGTTGGGCATCATCGGTGCCCGTGGCCACACCGGCGCCGAGCTGATCAAGCTGGTGGCCGCCCATCCCCAGCTGCAGCTGGCCTTCGTGTCTTCGCGCGAGCGCGCCGGCCAGCGTCTGGCCGACCATCATCCGCAGATCGAGGGCGAGCTGTGCTATGAGAACCTCGATGCCGACGCGGCCGCGGCCAAGGGCGTCGATGCGGTGATCCTGGCGCTGCCCAACGGGCTGGCCGCCCCGTTCGTGGCGGCCATCAGCGCTGCGCGCGCCGACACCGTGATCGTCGATCTGTCGGCCGATTATCGCTTCGAGGGCAGCTGGTACTACGGACTGCCCGAGTTGACCCGCGAGCGTTATCAGGGCCAGAAACACATCAGCAATCCCGGCTGCTACGCCACAGCGATGCAGCTGGCGATCGCGCCGCTGCTGGACCTGCTGGCCGGACCGCCGCAGTGCTTCGGCGTCTCCGGTTACTCCGGCGCCGGTACCACGCCGTCGGACAAGAACAATCCGGAACTGCTTGCTGACAACCTGATGCCCTACGCGCTGACCAACCACGTGCACGAGCGCGAAGTATCGGCCCACCTCCGGGTGCCGGTGGAGTTCATGCCGCACGTGGCACCCCATTTCCGCGGCATCACCCTCACCGCGAACCTGTGGTTGAACCAGGTACAGACCCGCGAACAGATCCAGGCGCGCTATCAGCAGGCCTATGCCAACGAGCCGCTGATCGAGGTGGTGGACGAGGCACCGTGGGTCAGCCGCATCGCCGGGCGCCATGGCGCGCAGGTCGGCGCCTTCACACTTGCCCCGGGAGGCAAGCGGGTGGTGGTGGTGGCCACGCTGGACAACCTGCTCAAGGGCGCGGCCACCCAGGCCATGCAGAACCTCAACCTGGCGCTGGGCCTGGACGAACTGACCGCGATCCCGCACTGATCCACGCAATGGGCGGCCCACGCCGCCGACGGAGTTACCCCATGGCAGACCTTTTGTGGCAGAAGCCGGGCGTCGCGGTTGACGCTCAGATCCAGACCTTCCTCGCCGGCGATGATGTGATCCTCGACCGCGAGTTCTTCCTGCATGACGTAGCCGCCAGCGCCGCCCATGCGCAGGGTCTGCAGCACATCGGCATCATCAGCGCCGACGAGCTGGACGGCCTGCTGCGCGAACTGCAGGTGCTGGCCGAGGACTTCAGCGCCGGCCGCTTCGTGCTCGACGCGCAGTACGAGGACTGCCACTCGGCCATCGAGGCGCGCCTGACCGAGCGCCTCGGCGATGCCGGGAGGCGTATCCACACCGGCCGCAGCCGCAACGACCAGATTCTTGTCGCCACGCGGCTTTGGCTGAAGGAAAAACTGCAGCGCGTCAGCGCGCTCAGTCTGGACATCGCCAGGGTCGCGCTGGACCGCGCGGCTGCGGAGAAGGACCTGCCGCTGCCGGGCTACACCCACATCCAGCGCGCCGTGGTGTCCTCGGCCGGCATGTGGTGGGCGGGTTGGGCCGAAGCATTCATCGACAATGCCGTCCGCGCGCGCGATACGCACACGATGATCGACGCCAATCCACTGGGTACGGCGGCAGGCTACGGCGTGAACCTGCCGCTGGACCGTGCCCACACCACCGCCGTGCTGGGCTTTGCCCGCATGCAGGTCTCGCCCATCTACGCACAGCTGTCGCGTGGCAAGTTCGAGCTGGCTGCGCTGGAAGCGCTGGGTGGCGCCACGCTGGATCTGCGGCGCATCGCCTGGGATCTTTCACTGTTCACCAGCGCCGAGTTCGGCTTCGTCGCCCTGCCGGCGCAGTACACCACCGGCAGCTCGATCATGCCGAACAAACGCAACCCGGATGTGATCGAACTGATGCGCGCGGCCCACGCCAGCATCGCGGCAGCGCGCACCGAGATCGAACAGCTGCTGTCGCTGCCCTCCGGCTACCACCGCGATCTGCAGTCGTCCAAGGGGGCCATCGTGCACGGCTTCGGCCGTGGCCTGGCGGCGCTGGAGCTGCTGCCGGCGCTGCTCTCCAACCTGGAATGGCGTCAGGACAACATCGAGGCGGCGATCGACTCGGGCATGTATGCCACTGATGTGGCGGTGGAAGCGGCCGTGGCCGGCGTGCCGTTCCGTGACGCCTACCGCGCCGCTGCGGCCAGTGCCGGTTCGGCCGGGCAGGGGCGCAGCCCGCAGAGCAGTCTGGCCGCACGCGTCTCGCCCGGCGCGGCAGCCGATCTGCGGCTGGACGAACTGCAGGCACGCTGGCAGGCACTGGTCTGATGTCGGCCACCCTTTACCTGGTGCTGGCCATGCGTCGCCCGCAGTTCGACAGCGCTGCGGTGCAGCCGCATCTGGCGTTCCTCGATGCGCTGCGCGCCGAAGGCCGGCTGCACCTCACCGGCGGCTTTGCCGACGGCAGCGGCGGGGCGTACGTGCTGTGCAACCTGGACAGTCTTGAGCAGGCCCAGACCATCGTTGCCAACGATCCGCTGGTGACGATGGGTGCATCGGATCTCGCCGTGCACCAATGGAACACCCGCTGAGGCCAACGTGATGAGCCACACCGCCCCGACCGCATCGCCGTTTCCTGTTCAAGCGTTGCCGTCGTGGCGGCGTGCCGTGCTCAAGGTGGGCAGCAGCCTGCTGGCAGCCGATGGCGGTGGGCTTTCCCCACGGCACGCGCTGGGCCTGGCGCAGTTCGTCTCCGCCCATGTCCAGACCGGTCGGGAAATCGTCATCGTGTCCTCCGGTGCGGTGGCCGCAGGCCGGGCGATCGTGCCGCGCGCGGCCGAGGCCGGGGCTGCCATGGCCGCGCGACAGGCCCTTGCCGCACTCGGCCAGGCGCAGCTGATCGCGCTGTGGCAGCGGTTCTTCGAGCGGCCGGTGGCGCAGGTTCTGCTGACCCACGACGACCTGCGCAACCGCCGACGCTATCTCAACGCGCGCGCCACGCTGGGCGAGCTGCTGCGGCTGGGCGCGCTGCCGGTGGTCAACGAGAACGACACGGTATCGGTGGACGAACTCAAGCTGGGCGACAACGATAATCTGGCCGCCACGGTTGCCGCGCTGGTCGACGCCGAGGCGTTGTTCATCGCCACCGACATCGACGGGCTCTACAGCGCCGACCCGCGCACCGACCCATCCGCGCTGCCGATCGCCGAGGTGCCCGAACTCACCGCGCAGGTGCTGGCAATGGCTGGAGGCAGCGGTTCGGCAGCCGGTACCGGCGGGATGCGGACCAAGCTGGAGGCTGCTGCGAAGGCGGGTCGGCTGGGCATCGAGACCTTCCTGTTCAACGGGCGCAACGCCGAGGTAGTGCGCGCGCTGGCACGCGACCAGCTGTACGGCACGCGGTTGCGTGCGGCCCAGAGCCGCGACGCGGCGCGCAAGTACTGGCTGCGGCATGCCCCACTGGAGCCGGGGGTTATCCGCATCGATGCCGGTGCGGTGCAGGCCATGCGCGGCAACGGTGCCTCGCTGCTGCCCGGCGGCGTGGTCGACGCTGAAGGCGGCTTCCGACGCGGCGACATGGTCGAAATCCGCTGCCGCGAACAGGCAGATGTGCTGATCGCACGCGGCATCACCCAGTACGCGGCCAACGACATCCGCCGTATTGCCGGTTGTCACTCCCGTGATATCGAAGGGTTGCTCGGCTACAACTACGGCGGCAACGTCGTCCATCGAGATGATCTGGTACTGGTATGAAGGACGAAGCGATGCATTCCATTGAACCGCAGGTGCGCGCCTGCCGTGATGCCGCCACGGCGGTGGCGGCGCTGGACAGCGCCAAGCGTCAGACCCTGCTGAAGGCAATGTCGGCGGCCCTGCTGGCCAACGCCGGGGCCATCCTGGCGGCCAATGCCCGCGACGTGGCTGCCGCCAAGGACAAGGGCGTCAGCTCGGCGATGCTCGACCGCCTCGCGCTGGACCCGGCGCGTCTGCTGGCCATGGCCGATGCGGTGGCCGAGGTGGCCGCACTCGACGACCCGCTGGGGCAGGTGACGCGCGACGACATGCGCCCCAACGGCATCCGCGTGCAGAAGGTGCGCATCCCGCTGGGCGTCATCGCGATGATCTACGAAGCGCGGCCGAATGTGACCGCCGAAGCGGCCGCATTGTGTCTGAAGGCGGGCAACGCGGTGGTGCTGCGTGGCGGTTCGGAAGCGCTGCACTCCAATACGGCCATCGCACAGGTGCTGGGCGATGCATTGCGCGGACAGGGCGTACCTGAGGCAGCGGTGACCGTGCTTGCCGACCAGCGCCGCGAAGCGATGCTTGAGCTGCTGCAACTGCATGAACTGATCGATCTGGCCATCCCGCGCGGCGGCGAGGGGCTGATCCGTTTCGTGGCCGAACACGCACGGGTACCGGTGATCAAACACTATAAGGGGGTCTGCCACCTGTACGTCGACCGTGCCGCCGACATGGCGCAGGCGCTTGCGCTGCTCGTGGACGGCAAGTGCAGCCGGCCGGCGGCGTGCAACGCACTGGAGACGCTGCTGGTGCACGCCGAGCTGGCCGATGCGTTCCTGCCGCAGGCCGCGCGGGTGCTGGCCGAGCGTGGCGTGCAGGTACGCGCCGACCCGCGTGCCCAGGGCTTGATGCCTGGCAGCACGGCCGCCAGCGACGAGGACTACGCAGCCGAGTTCCTTGACCTGGTGATCGCCGTAAAGGTGGTCGACGATCTTGAACACGGCATCGCGCACATCCAGCGGTACACCTCCGACCACACCGAGGTCATCGCCAGTGCTGACCCGCAGGCGTGCATGCGCTTTGTGCAGGCGCTGCGCTCGGCGGTGGTGATGGTCAATACGTCCTCACGTTTCTCCGATGGCGGCCAACTCGGGCTGGGCAGTGAGATCGGCATCTCGACCACACGCCTGCATGCTTACGGCCCGATGGGACTGGAGGCACTGACCATCGAGCGCTTCGTGGTCAGCGGAGCAGGCCAGGTACGCGGCTGACTCCGCACGACAGTGACGGGCCATGCCCGTCACGCGTGCCAGAGGTCTTCAAGCTTGCGCGGCCTGCACGCGAACCAGGCCGCGATGAGCATGACCAGCGCGCACAGGAACAGGAAACCAAACGGCACGGCCCAGTTGCCGCTGAGGTCATGCAGCCAGCCGACCAGGAATGGCCCCAGACAGCTGAAGCTGTAGCCCACGCCTTGCATGAAGCCTGACAAGGCCGCCGAACCGGTGGCCGTGCGGGTACGCAGATTGATCAGCGTCAACGCCAGCGGGAAGGTGGACGGGCCCAGGCCGAGCAGACAGGCCCACAGCAAGGGCGCCTGCATCGGCGCCAGCAGCAGCCCGGCGAAGGCGGTGGTGAAGCAGGTGAAGCCGATCACCGCCAGTGCGAACGGATTGGGCATGCGCACCGCCAGCGCCGGCATCACCAGCGAGGGCAGCAGACCCAGCGCCGAGAACATCGCCACCATCACCCCGCCGAAGGCCGGGGCGGCACCGGCTTCAACCACGATGCGCGGCAGCCAAGTGAACATCGAATAGGTCATCAGCGAGGTCATGCCGAACATCAAGGTCATGCCCCAGCCCAGTGAGGTCTTCCAGACCTTGCCGTGCGGCTGCGCGGCCGGGTCGGCGGTGGCGGTGATCGCATCGTGCGCAGGCGCGCGGCGCACCATCAGCAGCCACGGCAATGCGGCGGCCACTGCCAGCAGTGCCCACATTCCCAATGACACACGCCAGCCGGCAGCATGGGCCACCGGCACAGCCAGCAGCGCGGGCAGCATCGTGCCCAATTGCAGAACGCTGATGTACAGCGTGCTCATCGCGCCGACCTTGTTGGCGAAGTAGCGCTTGACCAGCGGCGGCACCACCACGTTGCCAATGCCCATACCCGCCAGCGCGACGATGGACCCCAGCAGCAGGGTACCCACGCCCACCGCCGACGAGCGCAGCAGCAGGCCCAGCGCGGCCAGGCCCATCGCCAGCAAGGTGGCACGCTCCAGACCGATCCTGCGCGCAAGCGCCGGTGTGCTGACACCAAACAGGGCGAAGGCGGCGGTCGGCAGCATGCCGAACACGCCGGTCATGGTGGTACCAAAGCCGAAGGTGGTGCCCAGCACATCCAGCAGCGGAGTAACCGAGGTCACCGCAGTACGCAGATTGGCCGCTGCCAGCAGGATCGCCGCAAACGCCAGCAGGCGCCCGTGCAGCAGGGAGGGAGAGGGGGCGTTGGAGTGGGGCACGAAGCTTCCTGGGCAGGTGGCGCATCACCACGGCGGGCAGATGCAGGCACAACGGCAGCAGCCGGCCGGGGGCCGGTTCTGCGGGATAGGGGACAGCGCCGGGTGCGGAGATCGACAGACGCTACCGCCCATTGTACGGCTTCAGGCAAGTCGGGATCGAGTCGTGGTCAATGGGATAAGCGTGAAAAAGTCTTCACATGAGTGCGTGTTTTCAGGCATCTCATGTGAACTCCGTCAAAAAAATGACGGATTCAGAAAAACCCTACATCCGTATGGAGGGGGCCATCAGTAGGTTGGGTCCGCCAATCAAAGCCCTCCATTCAGCAAGCCGGGAGTAACGCCGGTCTTTAGATGGCGCCGTATCGCATGCGCTGCGCCAGCCCACGTTTGAGTCCGTACATGCCAAGTGATGCAATGATTTTCCCGAACCGCGCCGGTGTGCATGGCGCCTGTCCCCGCGTGAGGTTGCTGGCGCCCCTTACCGTTGCACTGGTCGCGCTCTGTCTGCCGGCCCATGCACAACAGATACCCGCGCCGGATCAGCAGTTGCTACGGCAACAGGAACGCGAGCGTGCACTGCGTGATCAACTGGAAGCGCGGCCGGATGCGCGTCTACAGAGCGAAGCGGATATCGAACCGGAGCACCTGCCACGCGATGAAACCCCGTGCTTTGTGATCAACCATATCACCCTGGGCGGCGAGCAGGCCGAGCGTTTCCAGTGGGCCCTGCAGGCGGTTAACCGCCGTGGTGATCCCGCGCTGGGTCGTTGCCTGGGTACCGGCGGCATCAATGTGGTGATGACGCGGGTGCAGAACGCGATCATCGAACGCGGTTTTGTGACGACCCGCGTGCTTGCACAGCCACAGGATCTCACCACCGGCACGCTGGAGCTGACCTTGGTGCCGGGTACCTTGCGCAACATCCACTTCGCCGATGGGACCCATCGCGATGCCACGCTGTGGAATGCCATTCCAGCGCGCAGCGGCGATCTGCTCAATCTGCGTGACATCGAGCAGGGCCTGGAAAACTTCAAGCGCGTACCCACTGCCGAAGCCGACATCCAGATCAGTCCCGCCGAAGGTGACGGCGCTGCACCCGGGCAGAGCGATCTGGTCGTGCAATGGTCACAGCAGCGATTGGTGCGCTTCAACCTGGGGCTCGACGACGCAGGCAGCAAGGCCACCGGCAGGACCCAGGCCAACGCGACGGTGTCGTTGGACCATGCGCTGCGCCAGAACGACCTGTTCTACGTCAATCTCAGCCACGATGCGTTCAGTGGCGGCAAGCGCGGCACCCGTGGCTTTACCTTCCATTATTCGATACCGGTCGGTTACTGGCTGTTCGGGGCTACCCGCAGCGGCTATGAGTACCAGCAGACCGTGGCCGGCAATCAACAGTCCTATCTGTACAGCGGTGACAGCCACAACGCCGAGGTGCGTGCCACGCGGCTGCTGTTCCGCAATGCCAGCAGCAAGACCAGCATGTACCTGCGTGGCTGGGAGCGCGATTCGCGCAACTACATCGACGACACCGAAATCCTGGTGCAACGCCGACGCATGGGCGGCTGGGAGCTGGGCCTCAACCACCGGCACTTCATCGGCCAGGCGACCTTTGATGGCACCTTCGGGTTCCGCCGTGGCACCGGTGCGTTCGGCTCGATCGCCGCGCCTGAGGAGGCCTTTGGCGAGGCGACTTCGCATCCCAGGATCTATTTCGCAGACGCGCAGCTGAGCGTGCCTTTCCAGTGGGGGCAGCAGCGCCTGCGTTACACCGGCAGCTGGCGCGCGCAGTGGAACCGGGGGGGACTGGTGCCGCAGGACCGCTTCGCCATCGGTGGTCGCTACACCGTGCGCGGTTTCGACGGCGAGATGTCGCTGATGGGTGAACGTGGCTGGCTGCTGCGCAACGACATCGGTCTGGCACTGGGCGGCGGGCAGGAGTTCTACATCGGCGCCGACTACGGCCATGTCGGCGGCAGCGCAACCCAATGGCAGATCGGCAATGAACTGGCCGGTGCCGTGCTCGGGCTGCGCGGCGGCTATCGCGGCCTGTACTGGGATGCCTTTGTCGGTGCGCCGCTGCACAAACCTACCGGCTTCCAGAACGCATACACGGTCACCGGCTTCAACCTGGGTTGGTCGTTCTGATCACAGCGCTGGCGCCACTGCGCCGCGCCGATCACCTGCATATCAAGGAGTTGTCATGAACAAGCATCTTTACCGGCTCGTCTTCAACCACGCACTCAAGCTCTGGCAGGTGGCAGCGGAGATCACCCCGCGCCCCGCAGGTGCCGGTGGCGGGGCGGACGGGCAGCGCACCGCCGCCCTGCGGCCGATGGCATTCGCGCTGTGGCTGATGCTGGGCTGGGTCGGCATGAGCGGCATGGCGGCAGCGCAGGTGGTGGCTGATCCCAGCGCGCCGGGCAACCAGCGCCCGACCGTGCTGGACGCGGCCAACGGCACACCGCTGGTCAACATCCAGACTCCGAGTGCCGCGGGCGTCTCACGCAATACCTACCAGCGCTTCGACGTCGACGCACAGGGTGTGATCCTCAACAACGCGCGAACCAACACCCAGTCGCAGCTGGGCGGCTGGGTGCAGGGCAACCCGTGGTTGGCCACCGGCACCGCGCGGGTGATCCTCAACGAGGTCAACGGTGCCAATCCCAGCCAGCTGCGTGGCTATGTCGAAGTGGCCGGTGACCGTGCGCAGGTGGTGATCGCCAATCCGGCAGGTATTGATTGCGATGGCTGTGGCTTCATCAACGCCAACCGCATCACCCTGACCACCGGCACGCCACTGTTCACTGGTGGTGCGCTGGAAGGCTACCGCGTGCAAAGCGGGGCGATCCGCATCTTTGGTGCCGGCATGGATGCCAGCCGGATCGACTACACGGACCTGATCGCGCGTTCGGTCGAGCTCAATGCGGGTCTGTGGGCGCAGCAGCTGCAGTTCACTACCGGCAGCAACACAGTCAGTGCCGACCAGAGCCGCGTGCAGGCGCAGGATGCCGTTGGCGCCGCGCCACAGTACGCGCTGGATGTGGCTCAGCTGGGTGGCATGTATGCCAACAAGATTCTGCTGATGGGCACCGAACATGGTGTGGGCGTGCGCAACGCCGGTACGCTCGGCGCGCAGACCGGCGAACTGGTGGTGACCGTTGACGGCCGGCTGGAGAACAGCGGCAAGCTGCAGGCCCGTGATGACACCCGCATTGCCGCCACCGGCGGCGTGCGCAATGAAGGGCTGATCAGCGCCGGGCGTGAACTGAACCTGCGCACCGGCCAGGACCTGGACAACCAGGGCGGGCAGCTCAATGCCACCCGGCTGGACCTGGAAGCAGCAGCGCTGCGCAACCGCGAAGGCAGCATCGAACAGGCCGGCGTGCAGGCGCTGGCGGTGGAAAGTGCCAGCCTGCGCAACCGCGACAAGGGCAGCATCGGTGCCTTGGCCCAGCAGGACGGCGGCACCCCGACCACACCGGGTACCGGTGAAGGCGGCGGCAACAGCGGTGGCGGTGACGGTAGCAGTGGTGGCAACAACGGCGGGGGTGAAAGCGGTGGTGGCACGCAGCCGCCGCTGACCGCGCCGCTGGCCGACGGCCGGGTGGTGATTGCCGGGCTGCTCGACAACGACGGCGGCGCGCTGCTGGCCGGTGGCGAGATCGACGTGCGCACAGCTGCGCTGGACAACGACGGTGGCCGCATCGGCGTGCGTGACCTTGCGGTCGACGGGGGCGTGCTCTCCAACCAGTCCGGTGAGCTCACCACTCAGGGCACTCTGCGGGTGCAGGGGCAGGCGCTGCACAACGACCGTGGCGTGTTGAATGTGGCCGGTGCGCTGGACCTGCGTACCGCCGAACTGTCCAACCGCGCGGGGCAGATCGCCCACAGCGGCAGCGCGGCGACCCACGTCCAGGTGCAGGGCACACTGGACAACACCGAAGGCAGCATTGCCAGCAACGCCGCATCGCTGGCGTTGGACAGCGCGGTGCTGGTCAACACCGATGGCAGTCTGGTGCATGCGGGCACCGATGGACTGCAGATCACCACCACCACGCTGGACGGCCAGCGCGGTGCAATCGCCACGGCGGGTGCGCTGGGTCTGCGTGCCGGCCAGGTGGATCACCGCCAGGCAGAGCTGCAGGCCGCTACCCTGGATGTCCAGGTGGATGCGCTCGACAACCGTGATGGCCAACTGCTGGCCACCGGCAGCAGCGGCAACCGCATCGTCGCCACCACCCAGCTGGACAACCGTGGCGGCACGCTGGCCAGCAACGCCGATCTGGCCATTGCTACAGCGCGTCTGGACAATCGCGGCGGTGAGGTGCAGCAGGCTGGCAGCGGTCAGCTGCAGATCGATGCAGACACCCTGGCGGGCAGCAACGGCAAGCTGCTGAGCAATGGTCGCCTGCAGCTGCGCGGTGAGTCGATCGACGTTTCCGACGGCATCACGTCGGCACAGCAGATGCAGATCGAGGCCGGGCAACTGGCCAATCGTGGCGGTGAGCTGGTCGCCACCGGCAACGATGCACTGGCGCTGCAGGTGCGTGGCGCACTGGACAACGACGGTGGCCAGATCATCGGCAACGGCGCGTTGGCGGTGCAGGCGGGCAGTCTCTCCAACCGTGAGGGGCGTGTGCTGGCAGCAGGTGCTGCAGCGTCCACCGTGCAGGTCAGCGGCCTGCTCGACAACCAGCGCGGCACCGTGGCCGGTGCCGGTGACCTCGCCGCGGCGGCCGCGCAGCTGGACAACCGTGGTGGCACGCTGCAGGCCGCTGGGCAGCGTGCGCTGCAGCTGAGTGTGGACGGCCTGCTGGACAACCGCGAGGGCGGGCTGGTCGCTGCCGGTGGCACCCAGCAGGTGCGCGCCGGCAGCGTGGACAACCGTGGCGGTACGCTCAATGCCGGTGACACCCTTGAGCTCGAGGTCGCCCAGACGCTGGACAACAGCGCTGGCACGGTCGCCGCCAACAACACCGTGAGCGTGCAGGCCGGCAGTATCGCCAACCGTGATGGCGGCACGCTGGCGTCGGTGCACGGCGATGTGGCGCTGACCAGCGACGATGCCATCGACAACAGCGCCGGTGTGATCCAGGCCGAGCGCGCGCTGTCGTTGCGTGGCCAGCGGCTGCTCAACAGCGCTGGCACGCTGGCGGCGGGGGCGGTGCAGATCGACACCGGCGAAGGCAATGTGGACAACAGCGACGGCATCATTGCGGCCACCGACGGTACGCTGGTGCTTGCCAGTGGCGCGCTGGACAACCGCGGCGGCCTGCTGCAGTCCAGTGCGGCGATGTCCATCGACACCCATGGCCAGCGCCTGGACAACAGCAACGGCGGCAGCACCGGCGGCATCATCAGCGGCGGTGGCCTGAGCCTGCGTGCAGGCGAGTTGGACAACCGCGCGGGTGTGGTGCAAGCACAGGCTGCGCTGGACGCGCGGCTGGCCAGCTTGAACAACCGCGACGCCGGCCAGTTCGGCAGTGGCGATGCGCTGCTGCTGCAGGCGCAGCGCGTGGACAACAGCGGTGGCCGGATGCAGGCCGCACAGGATCTGCAGTTGGTGCTGGAACAGGAGCTGCTTAACCAGGGCGGGCTTGTGGTGGCTGGCGGCGCGCTGTCCGTTGCGGCAGCGCGCATCGACAACCGTGACACCCGTGCCGAGGGCACCGCACTGGGTCTGCAGGGCAACAGCGTGACGCTGAGCGGAGCGGAGCTGGACAACCGCAGTGGCATGATCGCTGCCGATCAGCAGATTGCCGTGCAGATCGCCGGTACGCTGGCCAATCAGCAGGGCATGCTGTCCTCCGCTGATGCGCTGGACATCCAGGCGGGCCAGGTCAGCAATACCGATGGCACCCTGCTGTCCGGCGGTGACCAGACCCTGCGTGCCGCCACGCTGGATGGCACCGGTCAGGTGCTCTCGCAGGGCGACCTGGTGCTGGCGTTGCAGCAGGCGCACCACAATGACGGTCAGATCATCGCCAATGGCAAGGCCAGCGTGTCCAGCGCGGGCGGCTGGACCAATGCCGGTAAGCTGCAGGCCGGCGACCTGGAGCTGCACGCCGCGCAGATCGACAATCTTGCCAGTGGCGAGATCAGTGGCATCCGCACCCAGCTACGCGCCGATGGCCTGGTTGCCAACCGCGGCCTGATCGACGGCGTGGACACCCGTATCGACGCCGCCGAGCTGCATAATCTCGGCACTGGCCGGATCTATGGCGATCATCTGTCGATCGGCGCCGGTACGGTGCTCAATGGCGAGGAGAGTGTGGATGGGGTTATCCATGCCGCCACCCTGGCCGCTCGCCAGCGTCTGGACATCGGTGCCGGTACGCTGATCAACCGCGAGCAGGCCCTGATCTTCAGCGCCGGTGGAGGCGATGACGCGCTCAACATCGGCGGTGCGCTCGATGCGCAGGGGCAGGCAGTGGGGCGTGCCGGGCAGGTACTCAACGCCAGTGCGACCATCGAATCGCTCGGTGGCCTGACCCTGGATGCCGCCCATCTGCTCAACGGCAACGCACATTTCGCCACCACCGAGGTGATGGTGCTCGGCCCGACCGGCAAGATGTATATCCAGCCCAAGGGAACCCCGGGCATGCACGATGCCAGCGAGTTCACCTGGGGCAGCTGGAGTCGTGCCGGCCGCTACTGGTGGAACAATGGCAGCGGTGATGTCAAAGCCTGGACCCAGTACGAAGTAACCCGTACCGAGTACGAAACCCAGGTAGCCTCCAGCGCACCGGGCCGGATCATTTCCGGCGGCAACATGACCCTGCGCGGCGATGAGCTGATCAACGACAAGAGCCAGATCCTGGCCGGCGGCGCACTGCTGGGTGACCTTGGCAACCTGCACAACGTCGAAGCCTTCGGCCAGTACCGCGTGCATGAGGAAGGCACCAGTCAGTACACCTACAGCCGCTGGCGCGGTGGCTTCAGGCGTTACCACGAGCGCAAATGGGATGGAAAGATCGCCTACCGTCCTGCCGACGAGGTCTACACCATCAACCTCGGCGTGACCCGCACCGCCGCGCATACCCGTGACGGTGGCAGCGGCTTCCAGGTGGACGGCCGCAGTGGCGGCACGGTGGAGGGCCAGGTTGCCGGTGCGACCGATGCCGGCGCACTCGGCGGCCAGCGCCAGGTGACCGAGGTCAGCGCTACCGTGGCCTCGTTGGCCGGGCCGGGCAGCAGCGCCGGCAACGACGCCGAACAGGCCGGCGGCAACCAGCCGACGGTAGTGCGCACCTTCGGCGTGAACGCCGAACTGCCGGGCAGCAGCCTGTTCCAGAACGGGCCGGGCGCTGGACAGTATCTGGTGGAAACCGATCCGCGCTTTGCCGACTACCGCAGCTGGCTGGGGTCGGATTATCTGCTGCAGAAGCTCGGCATGGACCCGGCCAACACACAGAAGCGGCTGGGCGACGGCTTCTACGAGCAGACGCTGGTACGCGACCAGATCGCCCAGCTGACCGGTCGTCGCTTCCTCGATGGCTATGCCGACGACGAAGCGCAGTACCGCGCGCTGCTGGACAATGCTGCCACCATTGCCGACGCATGGGGGCTGCGCCCGGGCGTGGCGCTGACCCCGGCGCAGATGGCCCAGCTCACCAGTGACATCGTCTGGCTGGTCGAGCAGCCGGTGACCCTGGCCGATGGCAGCACCAGCACGGCACTGGTGCCGCAGGTCTATGTGCGGGTCCGCCCGGGTGATATCGACGGCACGGGTACCCTGCTGGCCGGCCGCTCGGTGGAACTGAACCTGCGCGGTGATCTGGTCAACAGCGGCACCATCGCCGGGCGCACGGCGGTGAAGATCGACGCGCAGAACCTGCGCAACCTGGATGGCCGGATCAATGGCGATACGGTCAGCGTCAACGCGCGCACCGATCTGGACAACCTGGGCGGCCTGATCGATGCACGCAGCGTGCTGGTGGCCAGCGCCGGGCGTGATCTCAACCTGATTACGACCACCCGCAGCGGGCACAACAGCGCTGGCCTGAGTGATTTCAGCCGCACCAATATCGACCGTGTTGCCGGTCTGTTCGTCAGTGAGCAGGGCGCCACCCTGCTGGCCAAGGCCGGGCGTGACCTGCATGCCCAGGGCGCGCAGATCATCAACAGCGGGACCGATGGCCAGACCCTGCTGGCAGCGGGCCGCGACCTGTCGCTGGGCACGGTGACCGAAGCGCGCCAGGAGAACAATGTCCGCAACAACGAGAACTATCTGCGCCAGGGCTATACGCGCGAGGTTGGTACGTTGATCGATGCCGCCGGCGCGGTGCAGCTGCAGGCCGGGAATGATGTGGCGCTGCGTGCGGCACAGGTCCACAGCAGCGACGGTGCGATCTCGGTGGTGGCCGAAAACGATGTCGACATCAGCAGCGGGCAGATGCAGACCAACTGGGACGAAGGCCGCAAGCACACCCATCGCGGCATGCTGAAGTCCACGACCACCACCACCCGCGACAGCCTGGAACAGACCCAGGCCATCGCCAGCACGCTCAGTGGCCATCAGGTTGCAGTGCGTGGCAACAACATCACGGTCACCGGCAGCAACGTGGTCTCCGATGCCGGCACCGTGCTGCTGGCGGACAACGACCTCACCGTACAGGCGGCCACCAACACGCAGAGCGAAAGCCATTACCAGCGCAAGGACGAGAGCGGCTTCCTGTACAACGGCGGGGTCGCGTTCACGGTGGGCTCGCAGATGCAGAGCCGCGACGCCAAGGACGTGAGCACCAGCGCCGCAGCGTCGACCATCGGCTCCACCGACGGCAATGTGGTGCTGGTGGCCGGCAATGATTACCGCCAGGTCGGCAGCCATGTGCTCGCGCCCGAGGGCGACGTGGACATCCACGCACGCCGGGTGGAGATCGTGGAAGCGCGCGAGACCGGTGTGGCGACCCAGGAAGACAAGTTCCGTCAGGCCGGCCTGACCGTTGCCTTGACCGCGCCGGTGATCTCGGCGATCCAGAGTGCCGAGCAGATGAAGCGCGCGTCCAGCCAGACCGACGACAGCCGGGTCAAGGCACTGGCGGCTGCCACCACGGTGCTCAACACCGCAGCGGCGGTGGGCGCGGTGCAGGCCGACCCCGGCGCTGCGGGTGGTATCAACATCTCGATCACCGTGGGCGGTGCACGCAGTGACAGCAGGACCACCAGCACGCACGACACGGCCGCCGGCTCCAGCGTCACCGCTGGCGGTGATGTGCGCATCAGCGCCACCGGCGCGGGTGCCGATTCAAACCTGACCGTGGTGGGCAGCGACATCAATGCCGGCAACAACGCCTATCTGCGCGCCGACGGCGATATCGCGCTGCTGGCCGCGCAGAACATCCAGGACACGCAGCGCAACAGCAGTGCTGCCAGCGGTGGCGTCGGTGTGGCGATCAGCATCGGCTCCGGCGGTATGGCAGCAGGCATCACTGCCAATGCCAGCGGCGCGCGTGGCAAGGGCGAGGGTACCGACGTGAGCTGGACCAACAGCCATGTCAACGCAGGCAACACGCTGGTGCTTGAATCCGGGGGTGACACCACGCTGCGCGGTGCGGTGGCCAGTGGCCGCCAGGTGATCGCCGAGGTCGGTGGTGATCTGAACATCGAGAGCCTGCAGGACACCTCCACCTTCCACAGCAAGGACACCAGTGCCGGTGGCAGTGTGACGGTGGGCGTTGGTTTCTCCGGCAGCGCCAGTTTTGCCAATACCAAGGTGGACGGCGACTTCGCCAGCGTGGTCGAGCAGAGTGGCTTGAAGGCCGGCGAAGACGGCTTCCAGGTACACGTGGGCGGCAACACCGATCTGGTCGGCGGCGTGATCGCCTCGAGCCAGCAGGCCATCGCCGATGGCCGCAACCAGCTGGTCACCAGCACGCTGAGCGTGCGTGATCTGGAGAACCGCAGCGACTACAAGGCCAGCAGCCTGAGTCTGTCCGGCGGCTTCAGCAATAGCGGCAGTGGTGGGCCTTCCGGTGCCGGCAACAGTGCGCTGGGCAACGACGGCACCCCGGGCGCGGGTGGCGCGGCCGGGCAGGGCAGCAGCTGGGCGTGGCAGAACCATGGCAACGACGCCAGCCTGGCCGCGCCCGGCTACGCCAGTGACAAGGGCAGCGATGCCAGCACCACGCGCAGTGGCATCAGCGAAGGTGCACTGACCGTCACCGATGTCAACGCGCAGGTGGCCAGCACCGGCAAGAATGTCGAGCAGACGCTGGCCGGGCTGGAGCGTGGTGTGCTCAGCAGTGACGATGCCAATGGGCTGGTACGCACCTGGGATCCGGTGGCGCTGGCGGCGAAGGTGCAGGCTGAAGCACAGATCACGGCGGCCGCCTCCCAGCAGGCGCACGCTGCGGTTGGCAGCTATGTGGCCAGCCGCTCGGCCAGCATCAAGGAGCGCTGGGACCAGGCCACGCCGGAAGAACGCGTGGCACTGCAGGCCGAGGCCGATGACCTGCGCACGCAGGAGAAGATGCTCAACATCCTGATCGGTGCGGTGACCGGCTCAGCCACCAGTGCGATCTCCAAGGAAGCACTGGCGCTGGCGACCTGGCCCCTGTAGAGTTTGAACGGCGCTATGCGCAAAGCGGCTCATGAGTGTCTACGGAAGTCTGGCCGGTCCAGTCAGGCCCGATCAGAATGATGTGATATGGCCATGCTTTGTCCATTCGCGATTCGGGCGCTGATGTTGGGAATTCGTGTGTCCACACTGCTGTTCTCTGTGTCGGTGCTGTGTGGCTGCACTACTGGCAACTGGAACATTTGTGGTCCTCAGACGCCAAGGGCCTATTGCGATAAGGAGGCTTATCAAAAGCTCTTTCATCCAACGCCTTTAAGGGACGAATGGCAGCATTCCTCCCGCTCACAAGCCGAACACCAACAGGACTGGATTTCGTGTGGCGGTGCGAGCAATGGTAGCTACAGCGACCCCTCAGGAAGCACGGGAGCAGAGACGGTAAGGCTGTCTCGTGAGAAGCACCATCAAATTCAGCGCTGCATGATGAGCAAGGGATACCAGTACACCGGTACCTGCGAAGGCGATATCCCTGGTCGCTTCCCTGCCTGTCAAGCTAAATCAAACTGATCTGAGGCGTCCATGATTTGTGCATTCGTGAGCATGGCGCCGCCGGCTCCAGCGTCACCGCTGGCGGTGATGTGCGCATCAGCGCTACCGGTGCCGGTGCGGACTCCAACCTGACCGTGGTGGGCAGCGACATCAATGCCGGCAACAATGCCTATCTGCGCGCCGACGGCGATATCGCGCTGCTGGCCGCGCAGGACATCCAGGACACGCAGCGCAACAGCAGTGCTGCCAGTGGCGGCGTCGGTGTGGCGATCAGCATCGGCTCCGGTGGCGCCAGCGCGGGCATCACCGCAATGCCTACCTGCGGGCTGACGGTGATATCGCGCTGCTGGCCGCATCGGTTGATCGAGTTCTTCGCTGGCCCGCACGATTACATCGGCGGGCAGTCAGTTGCGCTCTATGATGATCAGGGAAATGCCGTGCGCAATCGTTCGCCTGCTCTGCAGAATGTTCACAACAGCTGGAGCGTTGTGGCAATTCCCGCGGCCGCTCCATTCGCCATGGTGACCTGCCCCCGCTGAGCCGTACCACACGATGCTGTAAAGTCCGTCAACCACGAGGACGGACATGAAGAAGAGTCGTTTCACCACCGAGCAGATCATCGGGTTCATCAAACAAGCCGACGCCGGAATGGCGGTGTCCGAACTGGCCCGGCAGAATGGCTTCAGCCCCGCCAGCTTCTATGCTTGGCGGGCCAAGTACGGTGGCATGGAAGCCGAAGATGCCAAGCGCCTGAAAGAACTGGAGTCCGAGAACGGTCGGCTCAAGCGTTTGCTGGCCGAGGCGCACCTGGACATCGAAGCGCTCAAAGTCGGCTTCGGCGTAAAACGCTAGCCCCGCAACGCAAGCGCGAGGCAATCCGGCGCATGTGCGAGCTGACGTCAATCAGCGAGCGCCGGGCTTGCCGCCTTGCGGGGCTGTCACGCGACGCATTCCGCCACGAACCGGTGCCGACACTGGACACGCAGCGGCTCTCGGCGCGGCTGTTCGAACTGGCGCAGGTACGTCGTAGGTTCGGCTATCGCCGTCTGCACGATCTGCTCAATACAGAGTTTCCGAACGTGAACCACAAGCGGATTTACCGTCTTTACCGCGAGGCGAAGCTGGGCGTGCGCCGGCGGCGCAAAGCCAAGCGCGTGGTCGGCGAACGCCAGAAGCTGGTGGCAGCGGCAATGCCCAATGACACCTGGAGCATGGACTTCGTTTTCGATGCTTTGGCCAATGGCCGCCGTATCAAAACGTTGACCGTTGTCGACGACTTCACCTGGGAGAGTGTAGATATCGCGGTGGATCATGGCATCAGCGGCGAGTACGTCACGCGACTGCTTGATCAGGCCGCCTGCTTCCGTGGCTACCCCCGTGCCGTACGGACGGACAATGGCCCCGAGTTCACCAGCCGTGCCTTCCTCGCTTGGGCGCAGCGGCAGGGGATCGAACACATCCTGATCGAACCGGGCTGTCCGACGCAGAACGGCTACATCGAAAGCTTCAACGGCAAGTTCCGCGATGAGTGCCTCAACGAGCATTGGTTCACCTCGCTGGCCCAGGCCCGCGACGTGATCGCCGACTGGCGACGCGACTACAACGAAGTCCGCCCGCATAGCAGTTGCGGACGCATACCCCCTTCACAGTTCGCAGCCAACCACCGCACACAGCAAGCCAACAACGCAGTAACCTTCAACCCCGGGCTTTATCAGTAACGACTGGTACGGCCAGCGGGGGCAGGTCAATGGCAAAAGGCCTCCCGCCAGGCGCCTGGCAGGCCATCACCAAGTTCATCGAGGCTGCCCCATGAAGACCCACCTTGCCAGAATCGCACTGTTGTTGATGCCGATCGGATTGACGGGCTGCTTGATCGGCAATGGACGTATCTGTGGCCCGCAAACGCCGATGGCCTACTGCGATAAAGAGACCTATCAAAAGCTCGTTCATCCGACTCCTCTGAGAGACAAATGGCAGCATCCCTCGCGTTCGCAGGCCGAGCAGCAACGAGATTGGATTGCCTGCGGCGGAATGGACAATGGTGGCTATGCCGGCGTGTCAGGAAGCACGGGGGCAGAGACGGCGAGGCTGTCTGGCGAGAAGTTCGATCAAATCCAGCGCTGCATGATGAGCAAGCGCTACCAGTACAACGGTACATGCGAAGGTGCTATCCCCAGTCGCTATCCCGCCTGTCAGGGGAGATAAGGGATCGTGCAAGCAGTGCGCACGTGCTGCGGCGTCGGGGACTGTGTCGGGGATGCTGGCTGCCGCGCGGTGTTTGTAGCGCCAGGCTCTGCCCGGCGAGCGCGCAGCGCGGCCGTTTGCATTGAGCGGGCGGGGTAGGTGACGACCGTTGGTCGTCACGCTCCAGCGGCGCAGCCGTGCGGTGCTGCTGGGTGCGGCGGCAACAGCGTGACGACCAACGGTCGTCACCTACCGGCGCGCGGTGTTTGTAGCGCCGGTCTCTGCCCGGCGAGCGCGCAGCGCGGCCGTTCGCTCATTGATCGGGGAGCGGTCCGCTGTCCGCAGGCACAAAAAAACCCGGAGGACAGTGACGTCTTCCAGGCTTCTTGGTGACCACCAGAGTGGTCGGGGAGACAGGATTCGAACCTGCGACCTCTACGTCCCGAACGTAGCGCTCTACCAGACTGAGCTACACCCCGAAGGGAGCCGCCTATTCTAGCCACTTCCCCCGATGGCGGCAAGGGGGAGAGCCGTACTGCGATGCCGATGGGCCGGCATCTCTCCTGACGGGGACAAAAAAACCTGGACGACTTCTCCAGGCTTTCTGTGACCACCGAAGTGGTCGGGGAGACAGGATTCGAACCTGCGACCTCTACGTCCCGAACGTAGCGCTCTACCAGACTGAGCTACACCCCGAAGGAGCCGCCTAAGATACCGTGTGAAGGCCAAGGCGGCAACTGTTTTTTACGCATTTACATCATGGGTCGATGCCGTTCCTGTGTGCGGCGGCCTCGCGGGCTTCGAACCACATGCCGTTGAGGATGGCCACGGCCGATGCCAGGCCGGTGCCGAGAATCCAGGCGAAATACCACATGGTCGATCTCCTTGTATCAGCTGTTCTGCGCCCTGCCGGCCGGGGCCGACAGGGCAGGGGGTCAGTACGCGTTGGGGTTGTCGCCCATCTCTTCGACGGTGGTCTTGCCCTTGAGCACGCGGTACACCCACGTGGTGTAGGCGATGATGATCGGCAGGAAGATCGCCGTGGCCAGCAGCATTATGCCCAGGGTGAGATGGCTGGAGGATGCGTCCCAGACGGTCAGGCTGGCCGAGGGCTGGCTGGACGAAGGCAGGAAGAACGGGAAGATCGCAAAGCCGACGGTCAGGATGATGCCGGCAATGGAGGCGCCCGAAGCCAGGAAGGCCAGCCCACCGCGACGGGCGCGCAGCAGGACTGCCGCGGCCAGTGCACCGACCAGACCGGCAATGGGTGCCAGCGCGGTCAGCGGCATGCTGCTGTAGTTGCGCAGCCAGCCACCGGCGACCGTTCCCAGTTCGGCGGTCTTGAGCAGTGGGTTGCTCGGGCCGTCGGTCACCACCTGGGAGGTGATCTGGTAGCCGGGCAGGCCGAAGGCCACCCACAGGCCGGCCAGGCCGAACAGCAGGAAGCTGGCCACCGCTGCCACGCTGCCGTAGCGCGCAGCCCGCTCGGCCACCGGGCCGTCGGTCTTGAGCACCAGCATCGATGCGCCGTGGGCCACCAGCATGGCCACGCTGATCAGGCCGGCCACCAGTGCGAACGGGTTGAGCAGGCCGAAGAACGAGCCCGTGTAGAAGATGCGCATGCTGTCATCGAAGTGATACGGCACGCCCAGCAGCACATTGCCGACTGCGACGCCGGCAATCAGGCCCGGCAGCAGACCGCCGACGAACAGTACACGGTCCCAGTTGTCGCGCCAGCGCTGGCTCGGCATCTTGCTGCGGTACTTGAAGCCGACCGGGCGCAGGATGAGTCCGAACAGCATCGCAAACACCGCGAGGTAGAAACCCGAGAAGCTCACCGCGTACAGCGGCGGCCAGGCGGCGAAGATCGCGCCGCCGCCGAGCACCAGCCACACCTGGTTGCCCTCCCACACCGGGCCGACGGTGTTGATCACCAGCCGGCGTTCTTCATCGTTGCGTGCGACGAACGGCAGCAGGGTGCCCACGCCGAGGTCGAAGCCGTCCATCACGGCCCAGCCCACCAGCAGGATGCCCAGCAGCAGCCACCAGATCACGCGCAGGGTGGTGTAATCAAGTCCAAGGAATTCCATTGTCGTTCTCCTTGCTCAGGCCTGGCTGGACGCGGGTGCGGTGGCACCAGGGTCGAGTGGCTTCGGCGGTGATTGCAGCGTCGGCAGGATGTCATCCGGGCCCTTGCGGATGGCCTTGAGCATCAGCTTGATCTCGATGATCAGCAGCACGGTGTACAGGCCCACGAAGACTGCCAGTGTGGTCAGGATTTCATGCAGGGCCAGGCCCGAAGCTGCATAGAAGGTTGGCAGCACGCCGTCCACGGCCCACGGCTGGCGACCATACTCGGCCACGAACCAGCCGCACTCGATGGCAATCCACGGCGCCGGCAGCGTCCACACGGCCAGCCTGAGGAACCAGCGCTTGTCCTGGAAGTTGTGGCGGCAGGAGAAGTAGAAGGCCAGCGCGAAGAAGGCGATCAGGTAGAAGCCCAGCGCGGCCATGATGCGGAAGGTCCAGAACAGCGGTGCTACACGGGGCACGGTGTCCAGGGCGGCCTTGGCGATCTCCTCCTGGGTGGCGTTGCCGATGTCCTCGCGGTAGCGCTTGAGCAGCAGGCCATGGCCGAGGTCCTGCCAGTGGCGGTCGAACATCTGGCGTGCTTCCACGTCGTTCTTGTCGGCGCGCACGCGCTGCAGCGCGCCGTAGGCGATCTGGCCGCCGCGGATGCGGTGCTCTGCACGTTCAACCAGTTCCAGGATGCCGGGGATCGGCTGGTTGGTCGAGCGGGTGGCGATCAGGCCCATCAGGTACGGGATCTTGATTGCGTAGTCGTTGGTGTGGGTCTGCTGGTTGGGAATGCCGAAGGCGGTGAAGTCGGCCGGCGCACGCTCGGTCTCCCACATGGCTTCGATGGCGGCCAGCTTCATCTTCTGGTGTTCGCTGGCGGCGTAACCGCTTTCGTCACCGAGCACCACCACCGACAGCGAGGACAGCAGGCCGAAGGCTGCAGCCACCGCGAACGAGCGGCGGGCCATGTCGCGATGCTTGTTGCGCAGCAGATAGAAGGCGCTGATGGCCATCACGAACACCGCACCGGTCACGTAGCCGGCACTGACGGTGTGCACGAACTTGGCCTGGGCCACCGGGTTGAGCAGCACGGCGGCGAAATCCACCACTTCCATGCGCATGGTTTCCGGGTTGAACACCGCACCCACCGGGTACTGCATCCAGCCGTTGGCGATCAGGATCCACACCGCCGACAGGTTGGTGCCCAGCGCCATCAGCCAGGTCACCGTGAGGTGCTTGACCGGGGTGAGGCGGTTCCAGCCAAAGAAGAACAGGCCGATGAAGGTGGCTTCCAGGAAGAAGGCCATCAGGCCCTCGATGGCCAGCGGCGCACCGAAGATATCGCCGACGTAGTGGCTGTAGTAGGACCAGTTCATGCCGAACTGGAACTCCATCACCAGGCCGGTTGCTACACCGATGGCGAAGTTGATGCCGAACAGGGCGCCCCAGAACAGGGTCATCTGGCGCCAGACCTGCTTGCGGGTCATCACGTACACGCTCTCCATGATGGCCACCATGAAGGACAGGCCAAGGGTGAGGGGTACAAACAGGAAATGGTACATCGCGGTCAGGGCGAATTGCAGCCGTGACAGTTCTACAACTGTCGAATCGATCATGGCCTGGCTACCTCGTTGGGTGGTGCACTGGTGGCGGAGAGGGGGTCTGGGTTCAGATGATGTGACGAACATCTGAAGAAAGCCTTGATCCAGATCAAAGTATGAACATGTGATGTAGTCCACCGTAGCCACACGCCGTGACAGGTGCGACCGTCGGCCGCAGTCGTGCCCACGGCCACCCGTACAATGCGGACCGTACCCCGTATTCCTTCGCCCGCCGAGTTGCAGTGAGCCAGCCAGACCCTTCCTACCTGCACGAAGCCGCACAGCGAAAGGCCCGCCAGGCCTGGCTGGACGAGCTGCCGTCGACCGCCCGGGCGCGCCAGCGGCTGGCCGCCCTGGCGACCTGTGCCTCCGGTGCGCTGATGATCGTGCAGGCCGGGTGTATCGCCTGGCTGGTGCAGCACGTGCTTGTCGAAAAGCAGCCGCTGGCTGAGAGCACGACCGCGCTGGTCACGCTGGGCGCCGTGCTGCTGCTGCGCGCAGGGCTGTCCAGTCTGGTGCAGGCAGCGGCCGGGGAGGTGGCCGACGCGGCCAAGCTGGCGCTGCGCGGGCGCGTGTACCGGCAGTTGCTGGCGCGCGGCCCGCTGTGGCTGCGCCAGCAGCGCAGCGGCGAACTGGGCGAGCTGATGCTCAGCCACGCCGAGGCCATCGAGAACTACTACAGCGGCTTCCAGCCAGTGCGGGTGGAGGTGGTGGTGGTACCTCTGCTGATGGCCGCCGCGGTGGCCTGGGTGGACTGGGTGGTGGCGGTGATCCTGGTGCTGACCGCGCCGCTGGTGCCGTTTTTCATGATGCTGGTGGGCTGGGGTGCCGAGGCGGCCGGGCGCGCGCAGCTGGGTGAGCTGGCGCGCATGAGCGGCCATTTTGCTGACCGCATCAAGGGGCTGGGTCTGTTGCGCCTCTATGGCCGCGGCCAGGCCGAGCTTGATGGTGTGGCGCAGGCGGCTGAAGGCGTGCGCGTGCGCACGATGAAGGTGCTGCGCATTGCCTTTCTCTCCTCCACCGTGCTGGAGTTCTTCGCTTCGGTCAGCGTGGCCATGGTGGCCTTGTACCTGGGGCTGAGCTATCTGGGGCTGATGTCCTTGCACAGCACAGTGCCGACCTTGGGCGCGGGTCTGTTCTGCCTGCTGCTGGCGCCGGAGTTCTACGCGCCCCTGCGGCGGCTGGCGGCGCATTACCACGACCGCGCCAACGCTCTGGCCGCCGCCGCCGAAGTCGAGCGGCTCCTCGGTGGCCTTCCTGGCGTGGCAGATGTCCCGGCCACTGCGCCTGCCGCCGTAGCCGAGCCGCTGCAGTTGCATGCGCCGCCGGTGCAGGTGCGAGGACTGGCCCTGCGACCGCTGGGCGCGCACCATGATGTGCTGCGCGACCTTTCTTTCCAGATCCAGTCGCGCCAGCGCATCGCGCTGGTCGGCCCCAGCGGCAGCGGCAAGAGCACGCTGCTCGAGGCGCTGGCCGGCTGGCTGCCGCCGCGCGAAGGCGAGATCGTGCTGCAGGCGGGTCAGGACGCAGGCTATGCCGGGCAGCGGCCCTACCTGTTCCACGGCACCATCGCCGACAACCTGCGCCTGGCCGATCCCACCGCCAGCGACGCAACGCTGCGGGCGGCGGCAGAGACGGCCCAGGTCATGCGTTTTGCTGCGCAGCTGCCGCAGGGGCTGGATACGGTGATCGGCGAGCGGGGGTTTGGCCTGTCCGGCGGCGAGGCGCGGCGCATCGGCCTGGCGCGGCTGCTGCTGCGCAATCCTTCAATCCTGCTGCTGGACGAGCCGACCGCATTTCTTGATGCGCAGACCGAAGCGGCACTGCTGCGTGCGCTGGCGGTGCATGCACGCGGCAGAACGCTGCTGGTGGCCACCCACAGTCCTGCAGTGATGGCCTGGGCGGACCGTTGCCTGCATCTTCCCGACGGCCGCATGCAGGACATCCGTCCGGAGAGCTGCGTATGAACAGGCCGCCATCCTCGCGTGCCAAGCCCGCTGATACCCTCAAGGCGGTGTTCGCCCGACATCGCCCGCGGCTGGTGCTGGCGGTCGTGCTGCTGTGGACCACGATGCTGGCCGGTACCGCCCTGCTCGGACTCTCCGGCGGCTTCCTCACTGCTGCGGCGCTGGCCGGTGCGGCCGGTATCGGTAACGGCTTCAACTTTTTCACACCGTCGGCCGGCATCCGCGGCCTGACCATGGCGCGCATCGTTTCGCGCTATTTCGAGAAACTGGTGGGGCACGATGTGACCCTGCGCATCGCCCGTGACGCACGCGTGTGGTTCTTCCGTCGCGCCTTGCCGCTGGCCCCGGCACGGCTTGGCTCGCAGCGCACCGGCGAACTGCTGGCGCGCCTGCTGGGCGACATCGGCGAGCTCGATGGCCTGTGGGTGCGTGCGCTGGGGCCTTTGCTGGCCCTGCTGGCGATGACGGTGGTGGCGATCGGCGCAGCAGCGCTTATCCTGCCGACGGCTGCACTGCTGCTGGCCGCGCTTGCCCTGCTGATCGGTGTGGGCGTGCCGTGGCTGGGCGTGCACGGCCGCCAGGCCGAGGAAACCGACCGAGCCGCACACCGTGCCGCCCTGCGTAACCTGTCCTTCGAAGGCATCGAGGGCGCTGCCGATCTTGCTTCGCTGCAGGCCACCGACCATTGGCGCGGTGGCGTGGAGATCGCAGCGCGGCAGCTGCGTGCACGTGATCGTCGACGCCGCTGGCGGCTGGTGTCGGCTACGGCCCTGCATGGCGGCTGCACCGGAGCTGGCGTGCTGGCCATGCTGGTGCTGGCGCTGCACGCCCACGAGCAGGCCCGTATCGATGCACCGATGGCCGCGGCCCTGGTGTTCCTTACGGTGGCCCTGGTTGAACTCTGGGCCGGGCTCGGACTGGCGTGGCAGTCGCTGCAGTCCGGTCACATCGCCACCGCGCGGCTGCAGGCGATCGTCGAGCAGGCACCGGCGACGCAGGACCCGCCGCAGCCGCACCCACTGCCCGGCGGTGTGCAGGCGCTGTGCTGGCACGATGTGCGCTTTGCCTGGAACGAGGGCGGGCGCGCGGTGCTCGACGGACTGCAGCTGACCCTGGCGCCCGGCGAACGCATCGCCATCACCGGTGACAGCGGCTGTGGCAAGACCACCTTGTCCAGCCTTGCGCTGCGGCTGTGGGATCCGCTGCAGGGCGCTGTCAGCTGGGGCGGGGTGGATCTGCGCGCGCTGGCGCAGGATGACTGGCATCGCCAACTGGCATGGCTGCCACAGAACGCGCCGGTGTTTGCCGGCAGCGTGGCTGACAACCTGCGTCTGGGTGACCCGCAGGCCACCGACGCCGACCTGTGGGCGATGCTCGAACGCGTGCGCCTTGGTGAGTGGGCGCGCGCCGTGGGTGGCCTGCAGGGGTGGGTGGGCGAAAATGGCGCCACCTTGTCCGCCGGACAGGCGCGCAGGCTGGCGCTTGCCCGCGCCCTGCTGCGCGGCGCACCGCTGCTGGTGCTGGACGAACCGACCGAAGGGTTGGATGTGGACACTGCGCACGCGCTGCTCAATGACCTGCCCGGTCTGCTCGACGGGCGCAGCCTGCTGATGATCACCCACGACGCTCTGCCCACCGGCGTGGTGGACCGTGTCTACCGGCTGCAGCAGGGCCGCCTGCAGGACATCACGGCGCAAGCAGGCTGACAGCGCCATCGCGTCCGGCGGTCAGTGCCTGACAGTCTGCTGGGGCAATCCGACAGCGACAGCCAGTCGTCCCTGATGGCGCATGCAACTACGTCTGCGAGCATGGAATCGTGACATCGGGTGCTGCATCTGCATCCGACCCGCTGTTTCCAACGCAGAGGAGCCATCATGTCCAGTCCACGCGCGCGCGCCTGCCACGTACTCCTGCTGGCTTTGGCGCTTCCGGCCACCACCGTTGCGGCCGCCTTCGCACCGCAGTTCCGCGATGTCGAAAAGCCGCTGCACACGGTCATCGGGCGCTTCGATGCCCGCGACCAGGTGGAGGTCAAGTTCCGCAGCGATGACACACTGCAGCGCTCTGCAGGAGGCTGGCACGCTGCGCGCGCCGGCGCACTGCCGGCACTGGACCGCCTGCTGGTCGATGGCGGTCCGGTGCTCGACATGCAGCCGCTGTTCGACGTGGATCTGGTGCGCACGCTCACCGCCGCCGACCAGCCCGCGCTGCATCAGTGGTATCGCCTGCAGCTGCGCGAGGGCGTGGACATCACCGGCGTGGTCGATGCGCTCAACGCCATGGACGCGGTCGAGTTGGCGTATGCGGCGCCGCTGCCCGTGGACCCGGGTGCCGGCAGCAGCAGCGGCGGGCTGCCGGCCCTGCCTGCGGCATGGACGATGGCTACACCGACGTTCGAAGCCCGCCAGATTCCCGCATTGCCCGCGGCACAGGGTGGAATCGACGCTGCGTATGCGCGGACCGTGCCCGGTGGCGACGGCCGTGGCATCCGCGTGGTGGATGTGGAGTTCGGCTGGAACTGGCGGCACGAGGATCTGACCAAGCTGCGCGTACCGGGCACGTGGATACCGCAGGGCGGCGGGATGGTCGAGCAGTTCCAGGATCACGGCACCGCGGTCATGGGGCAGATGATCGGCGACAACAACGGCATCGGCGTGCGCGGGCTGGTGGACGGCGCGACGCCGCACTATGTCAATGTGGTTGGCCGTCAGTCGGGCTTCAACCCGGCCAATGCGATCCTGCTGGCTGCCGGCAGGCTCTCTGCCGGGGATGTCATCCTGATGGAGATACAGGTCGGTGGTCCTAACGGCTGCAGCGGCTACGTGCCGGGTGAGTGGGTGGGGTCGGTGTATGACGCGGTGGTGTCGGCGGTACGGCGTGGCATCCACGTGGTGCAGGCTGCGGGCAATGGCAACATGAATCTCGACAATGCACGCTGCTTCGGCCGCAGCTTCCCGCGCGGTCTGCCGGACTCGGGTGCGATCATGGTCGGCGCCGGTGCTCATTGGCCCAGCCGCTGGTGCGGTACCCGCCAGCAGCCGCGTTCGCGACTGGGTTTCTCAACCTATGGTCGCCGGGTGAACGTGCAGGGCGTGGGCAGCTGCGTGACCACCACCGGCTATGGCGACATCTGGCGCGCCACCAATGCGACCTATACCGGTACCTTCAGCGGCACGTCCAGCTCATCGCCGATCGTGGCCAGCGCGGTGATCGCGCTTTCCGGCATCGCCAAGGCGCGGGGCATCACGCTCACCCCAGCGAGGATGCGTCAGCTGTTGATCGAGACCGGCTCGGCCCAGGTCGGTGCCAATGGACATATCGGTCCCTTGCCCAATCTTCGCGCGGCAGTGGGCCAGCTGCAGGCCACCGCTTTGGCTGCACAGCCGTAACCAGGCACTCATCCGGCGAGCGCGAACTGCCGGATCAACAGCAGCACGCAGGCCACATTGGCAATGACGCACAGAAGGAACACCCACTGGAAATCCGCCTTGCGATGTTTGTGCCGCAGGGCGGCCTGGGCCAGCAGGGCGCCGGGCCAGCCGCCGGCCAGTGCCAGCAGCTGCAGGCTGCGCTCGGGCGTGCGCCAGCGCTGCGTTCGTGCAGCGCGCTTGTCGTGCCAGTACAGCAGGAACGTGACCGCGCTGCACACTGCGTACCAGGCCAGCAGCCAGCCCGGCAGGCCGCCACCGGCCCAGGCGCCCAGCAGCGCGCCGCAGCCGGCCAGGCCGAACAGCAGACGCCTCGAGGCGCTGTCGTGGACTACTGCCCGCGTTGGCTGAGCCCTGCGGGTAGCACGGGTGGGGCGACGGCTCACAGAGCGGCGAGGAAATTCGACACAGCCGGTCCGAAGCGCTGGAAATCGACCAGGAAGGCGTCGTGGCCCTGGGGCGAGTCCAAGCCGATGAACGCGGCCTCGGCGCCGCCGGCACGCAGGCCATCGGCGATCTGCTGCTGTTGCTGCACCGGGAACAGGATGTCGGTATTGGCGCCGATGGCCAGTGCCTTTTCAACCTTGATCCTGGACAGGCCGGCGAGCACGTCGCCGTCGGCATACTCGGCCAGGTCGAACCAGTCCATCGAACGGCTCAGGTAGAGATAGCAGTTGGGATCGAAGAAACGCACGAAGCGGCGCGCATGACCTTCCAGGTAACTCTCGACTTGGAACTCCAGGCCGAACGGGTCATCGTCCACCTGGTCCGAGTCCAACCGGACGCGGCCAAAGCGTCCGTCCCATTCCAGGGCCGAACGATAGGTGATCACCCCCAGCTTGCGCGCCATGCGCATGCCTGATTCGGGGTAGTGCGCGTCATCGTAGGCACCGCCGTTCCATTGCGGGTCCAGCCGGATGGCTTCGCGCTGCAGCGAACGGATCGCGATGGAGAACGGCAGCGCCTGCGCACTGCCGGAAATGTTGATATGGCTGCGGGCAATGCCCGGTTCCAGCATCAGCAGCGCCAGGGCCGTCATGCCGCCCATGGAGTTGCCCAGCACGCAGGCCAACCGCGCGATGCCCAGCGCACGGACGACCTCAATCGCCGCGCGTGCGCCGTCTTCGACGGACAGCTCGGGAAACGTCAAACGGTAGGGTTCACCCGTGGCCGGGTTGATCGAGGCCGGCCCGGTCGAACCTTTGCAGCTGCCCAGCGAATTGACGCAGATCACAAACCAGCGGTCGGTATCGACCGGTCTGCCGGGGCCGACCATCGCCTCCCACCAGCCCGGTGCGGGATTGTCCGCGTTGGAAGCGGCATGCGCATCGGGCGAAAGGCCGGTGACGATGAGCACGGCATTGTCGGCCTGTGTGTTGAGCTGGCCCCAGGTCTCATAGGCGACGCGGCCGCCATGCAGGGCGCCGCCGCGTTTGAACGAAAAGGGCGAAGGCAGCGGATGAAAGCGGCTGCCGGGCGGTATGAATTCGGTCATGCGCTCATTCTAGCGGCGGTTCCCGTGCAGCAGGCGAGACGACGTTTTCCGCCAACGTGCAGGCACTGCCGGCAGCTCAGCGCAGTGTCAGTTCGATGATCTGCCGATGGGGAAGTCCGACGGCGATCGCCTCGCTCTCAAGATCATGGGCACGGCGGTTGGCGTCGCCCTCGCGGGAGAGTCGGGCCAGCACTTTCACGCGGGTCTGCGACGACAGGGGGGCAGCAGGCATCGGGCTGTCGGCATCGCTGAGCGTGATCAGTCCGCCAGCCCTGGCCTCGGCGACGGTGAGGCGGCGCACTGCCACCGGCATCGGTGAGCCATCGGACGCACGCGCCAGTACGAACACGCGCGCCTGATCCGGCAGCTGCAGTCCACTGGGAAGCCTCACCCGCACCTGCAGCAACGCCGCACCGGCGGGCGCGCTGCCTTGGTCCGCCTCGCGCGCGCGCTCGATCTGTACCTGCAGCGCCTGCGCTGCGTCGGGCTGCAGCCGTGGCAGCAGCTCGCTCCACACCTGTACGGCCTCGGCATTGCGGCCGCGCTGGCGCAAGGCGATACCGAGCAGCCAGCCGGCGCGCTCGGCGCTGGGCTCGCGTTGCCGCGCCTGCTCCAGCCACGCCAGTGCGGTGTCGTCAAACCGCCTGTCGGGGGCTGCCTGCGCGCGCGCCTGGGCCGCCTCCACCAGCAGCAGGGGCTCGTCGGGCGACAATGCCACAGCGCGGTCGAAGGCCGCTGACGCCTGCGCGGGTTGCCCCAGCTCGGTCAGTGCGCGGCCCAGCAGCATCAATCCTTCCGGCTGGGCCGGGTCACGCTGCAGCGAGCGCTGCAATGCCTGTACGCCGCGCTGCAGGTCGGCGGTGGGATCGCTGCGCTGCTGCGCCGTGTCGGGCTGGCCGACCAGCAGATACAGGCAGCTGCTGGCGATGGCCAGGCTCAGGCAGCCGGCGATGAAGCCGCTGCGGCTTTGCCGACGCAGCGGCCATAAGACCACGGCGGCCAACGCGGCGCCGGCCAGTGCCGCCATGATCGGCAGGCCGGTCATCGCGGCAAATCCCCGTCCACGGTTTGATCGTCAATGGGCTCAAGGCCGTGACTGCGTCGCCGTACCTGCCAGCCCAGCACCAGTGCACCCGCTGCCAGGAACACGACGGGCCCGCCCCAGAGCAGCCACGTCGAGGGTTGCAGCGGGGGCTGGTACAGGACGAACTCGCCATAGCGCTGCACCAGGAACTGCTTGATCCAGTCGTCATCGTGACCCTGCTGGATCAGGTGCAGGACTTCGCGGCGCAGGTCCTGGGCGATCTGCGCGTTGGAATCGGCCAGTGACTGGTTCTGGCACTGCACACAGCGCAGCTGCGCGGCCAGCGCATGGAAGCGCGCCTCCTCGGCGGCACTGGCAAACCTCAGCGGGCGCGCGTCGTGCAACGGCTGACCCGGCGCTGCCGATACCGCGCCTGCAATGAGCCACAGCGCGAGCAGTGCGGCGCTGGCGATGCGCCGAACCGGCGGCGGTTCAGCGCGTGGTGGAGGCATGGCCGGCCGCATCGCCCTGGGTCGTCTCCAGTTTCTCCAGCGCGGGAAGCAACTGCTGGTCGATGACCTGCTGGGTCATCGCGCCGCTGTATTTCCAGCGCACCACGCCGCTGCCATCGACCAGGAACGTTTCCGGTGCCGCGGTCACACCCCAGTCGATGGCGGTGCGGCCTTCGACATCGCTCAGCACCACCATGAAAGGATTGCCGAGCTGCTCCAGCCAGCGCAGCGCATCGGCCGGGTCGTCCTTCCAGTTGTAACCGATCACCGGCAGGCGCTTGCTCTCGGCAAAGCGGGTCAGCACGGGGTGCTCCAGACGGCACGCCGCGCACCAGCTGCCCCATACGTTCAGAAGATAGGGCGCACCACGCAGCTCCTGGCTGCGCACCACCATGTCCGGGTCATGCAGCACCGGCAGGCTGAACGCCGGTGCGGGCTTGCCGATCAATGCCGAGGGCAGGACATCGCGCTGCGGATCACCGCTTTTCATCACCCCGTACAGCATCAGGCCGAGCAGGCCGAAGAAGAACAGCACACCGATGACGATGGCAACCGGCGGCAGCGGACGGGAAGAGCGGGGCGAAGAGGGTTCAGGCACGGCGGGACTCCAGGGAACGGCGGAAGCGGCGGTCGGCAGCGGTGATGAACCCACCCAGCGCCATCAACAGGGCGCCGAGCCAGATCCAGCGCACGAACGGCTTGATGTGCACGCGCACCGCCCATGCATTGTTGCCCAGCGCCTCGCCCAATGCCACGTAGACATCGCCACGCAGGCGTGCGTCGATGCCCGCTTCGGTCATCACCTGGCCGCCGCTGGCGTACTGGCGTTTTTCAGGATGCAGCAGGGCGATCGGTTGATCATCGCGGAACACCCGCAGATGCCCACGGTCGGCGCTGTAGTTCGGGCCTTGTCGATGATCGACACCTTCAAACCGGATCTCGTGCCGGCCGATCACCACGCTGCTGCCCGGGGTGAGCGCCACTTCGCGCTGCACGTTCAGCGCTTCCACCAGCAGTGCGCCGACCAGGAACACCGCCACACCGGCATGGCCGACCAGCATGCCGACGGTCTCGGCATTGAGCCGTCCGTTGCCGCGCAGGCGCTGCCAGGCAAAGCGCGCCGTGCCCAGCGCAACCCAGACCGCACCGGCGATGCCAAGACCCACTTTCCAGCCGTTCTGCGGTGCCTGCCACCACGCCAGCAGGCCCAGCGCGGCGGCCAGCGCGGCCCACGGCGCGAGCATGGCCACGGCGCGGCGGGGCTGATCGCGTTGCCACTTGAGCAGCGGGCCGAACGGGAGCAGCAGAACCAGCGGCATCATCAACAGCAGGAACAGGCTGCCGAAGTAGGGCGGACCCACCGACAGCTTGCCCAGACCGAGCGCATCGGCCAGCAGCGGGTACAGCGTGCCCAGCAGCACCATCGCGCAGGCACTGGCCAGCAGCAGATTGTTGGCCAGCAGGAAAGTCTCGCGCGAGACCAGCACGAAACCACGGCGCGGGTCGCTGGCCTGCGCGTCCAAGCGCCCGGCGCGCAGCACATAGAGCAGCAGCGCCGCGCCGATCAACACGGCCAGGAAGATGAGGATGAACATGCCGCGCGATGGATCGGCGGCGAACGCATGCACGCTGGTCAGCACACCCGAACGCACCAGAAAGGCGCCGAGCAGGGACAACGCAAACGCCGCGATGGCCAGCAGCAGGGTCCAGTTGGCGAAGCTGCCGCGTTTTTCGGTGACCGCCTGCGAGTGGATCAGGGCCGCACCGGCCAGCCACGGCATGAAGCTGGCATTCTCCACCGGGTCCCAGAACCACCAGCCGCCCCAGCCCAGCTCGTAGTACGCCCACCAGCTGCCCAGCGCGATGCCGAGGGTCAAAAAACCCCACGCAACGTTGCTCCACGGCCGCGTCCAGCGTACCCAGCGGCTGTCCACCCGGCCCTCGAGCAGCGCCGCCACGGCAAACGCGAACGGCACGGCGAAGCCGACGTAGCCCAGGTACAGCATCGGGGGATGGATGATCAGTCCCGGGTCCTGCAGCAGGGGGTTGAGGTCGCGGCCTTCCATCGGCGCCGGCAGCAGGCGGGCGAACGGATTGGAGGTGAACAGCATGAAGGCCAGAAAGCCGCTGCTGACCAGCCCCATCACCGCCAGCACGCGGGCACGCACGGTGGCAGGCAGGGCGCCGCTGGCCAGCGCCAGCGCACCGCCCCAGCCGGCGAGTACCAGCGTCCACAGCAGCAGCGAGCCCTCGTGGGCCCCCCATACCGCTGACCAGCGGTAGACCATCGGCAGCAGCGTGTTGGCGTTCTGCGCCACGTAGGCGACCGAGAAATCGAGCCGGATGAAGGCGAGGGTGAGCACGCCGAACGCGCCCACGACCAGCGCTAGCTGGGCCAACGCCGCTGGCCGTGCCACCTGCATCCAGCTGTCGACTCCGCGCTGCGCGCCGAGCAGTGGCAGCACGGCCTGCAGCAGGGCGGCCAGCAGCGCGCAGCACAGCAGAATCTGTCCCAGTTCGGGCAGCACTCAGTTGGCTCCCGGTGCCGGGGCCGGCACATCGTGTTTGACGTGCGCCTTGCCCATTTTTTCGGCCACTTCGCGTGGCATGTAGGTTTCATCGTGCTTGGCCAGCACTTCCTCGGCCACGAACTGATCCCCCTGGCGACGGCCGGTGACCACCACCGCCTGGCCTTCGCGGAACAGGTCAGGCAGCAGCTGGTTGCTGAGCACGGTCATCTGCGCATCGCCATCGGTCACCACGAAGCGCGCCTTGAGCGAACCCGGCTCACGCTGCAGCGAGCCACTGGCGACCATGCCGCCCAGACGGAAGCGCTCGGCATGGCCGGCATCGCCACGCAACACCTCGGCGGGTGTGTACAGATAGGCCACGTTGCGCTGCAGCGCCAGTGCCACGAGCGCCGTGGCCAGCGCCGAGGCGGCCAGCAGCAGCAGCACCCACAGCAGGCGGCGGCGACGCTGCGGGTTCATCGGCTCAGCTCGCCGGTGGCCTGGGTCAGTGTGGCCGCCCGGCGCGCGTCAAGCCGCTGCTGCTGCAGCAGCGCCACGCGCCGGGCCGCACGCAGGCGCAGCGCGGAGCCGGCCGCATCCACCAGCAGCACCACGATGAACACCGCGTAGGCGGCGACCACATAACCGAGATAGCTCATGGCTGCTCCTGCAGATGGCGACGTACCCAGTCCTTGCCGGCTTCACGCTGCAGGTTGTCGGCGCGTGCCTTGGCCAGCAGGGAACCAAAGAACCAGAGTTTGGTGGCCAACACCATCAGCCACAACGGCAGCTGCATGCTGGCATCGAGCGTGGTCGGCCCGAACAGGCGGATGCTCTGGCCCTGGTGCAGGCTGTCCCACCAGTCCACCGAATAGCGGATCACCGGCAGCAGGGCCAGCCCGACAATGGACAGCAGGCCGGCCGCGCGTGCCGCGTTGCGACGATCTTCAATGGCCGCGTAGAGGCCGATGATGCCAACATAGAGGAACAGCAGGATCAGCTCGCTGGTCAGTCGCGGATCCCAGTCCCACCACGTGCCCCACATCGGCCGGCCCCAGATGCTGCCGGTGAGCAGGGTGATCAGGGTGAAGCCCGCCCCGAGCGGCGCGCAGGCCATGGCCAGGATCTCGCACAGTTTGATCCGCCAGACCAGTGCGATGGCCGAATACAGCGCCATCAGCGCGAACACGAACAGGCTCATCCATGCACTGGGCACGTGCACGAACAGAATACGGAAACTGTCGCCCTGCTGGTAGTCGGCCGGTACCACCAGCAGTGCCTGCCAGAGCCCGAGCGCCAGCACGGGCAACGCGGCCAGATGCAGCACCCAGGACCAGCGGCGGGCGAAACGGTCGAACGTGGGGGGCGAGCCGAGTTGGTGGAACCAGCGGACGATCGGTTGCATGAGGGTGGCGGCTATCCCGTGGTGGCGGTGTGGCTCGAAACCGGGCGCGTCGAGCCGTGAGGCTGTCAGCTGAGCGAAATGCGGATGGCCGCGGCAGTGGCCAGCGGTGCCAGCACCAGCGCCAGAACCAGCCCGGCGCCCAGCATCAGCAGCGCGCCCAGCGGGTCCTGTCCGCGTGCCGCCGCAGCCACACTGCCGGCGCCGAACACCAGCACCGGCACGTACAGCGGCAGCGACAGCAGCGCCACGAGGATACCAGAGCGTCGCAGCCCCACTGTCAGGGCGGCGACCACGCCGCCGAGCAGGCTCAGCAGCGGTGTCCCCAGCAGCAACGATGCCAGCACCATCGGCAGCTGGTCATGTGGCAGATGCAGCATTTCGGCCAGCAGGGGTGTCACCACGATCAGCGGCAGCGCGGTGGTCGCCCAGTGCAGGGTCACGCGCACCAGCACCAGCCAGGCCAGCGGTACCGGCGCCAGCAGCCATTGTTCCAGTGAGCCGTCATCGGCGTCGGCGCGGAACAGCGCATCCTGCGCCAGCTGGCCGGCAAGCAGCACCGCCAGCCACAGCACGGCCACCGCGTCGGCGGCCAGACGCTCCGGTTCGCGGCCCAGTGCCAGGGCGAACAGCACCACCACCAGCAGCGCGAACAGCACTGGCTGCAGCGCGTCACCGCGGCGACGCCACAGCAGGCGCAGGTCGCGGGCCAGCAGGGCGCGGCCGGTCTGCCACAGGCCGGGTTCGGTGCCGGGCGCGATCACGCGGCCACCTGGAGCTGCAGTTCGCGGGTGCGTACGGGTGGGGCGGCATAGGCACCGTGGGTGGTCACCAGGGCGGCGCCGCCGCTGCGCAGGTGGGCCGAGATCATCCGGTTGACCAGGGTGATGCCCTCCAGGTCGAGATTGGCATAAGGCTCGTCGAGCAGCCACAGCGGTGCCGGCGACAGCCACAGGCGCGCCAGCGCCAGGCGCCGTTTCTGCCCGGCCGACAGCTGGCGGACCAATGTGTTTTCATGTCCGGCCAGGCCGACCACGGCCAGTGCGTTGCCCGGCATCTGGCGCGCGCGGCGGCCATGCAGGCCGCACAGGAAATGCAGGTTCTCCAGCGTGTCCAGGTCGGCCTTCAGGCCTGGCAGGTGGCCCAGGTAGGCGACGTAGCGGGCACGCTCGGTGGCGGTGGCCGGGCGCCCATCCAGCTGGAGCTGGCCACGGCCGGGGCGCAGCAGCCCTGCCAGCACGCGCAGCAACGTGGTCTTGCCGGCGCCGTTGTCGCCGCGCACCAGCAGGGCCTCGCCGGCGTCGACGTGGAAATCCAGCGGGCCGAACACCGGCTCGTCATTGCGGGAGAAACCAAGGCCGGCAGCGGCCAGCAACGGCGGGGTAGTCAAGGGGCGCGGATCGTGGTTCGAAGTAGGCGCTGATTGTACCTGCGAACGGCACGGCCCCTCGCGGGTGGCAGGCGCATGATGCGAGGTCTTCGCGGAGGGCCGGGCGGGCTGGATGTGTGGGGGACGGCAAAAACTGCATCCATGCGTGCCTTGTTTCGCGCCATCCCTGGCGCTCGACACCCCCACACATCCAG
>NZ_JAWJLO010000001.1:1646378-1879230 GCF_032911385.1 Stenotrophomonas sp. C3(2023)
TGTACGCCACGCAGGCGGACATCAGCACCCTTACGATGAATGGCTACCGCAACGGCTGGGAGCGGTTCATCACCGATGACAATCCCTTGATCGTGGCGTCCTCGTCGATGAGCGCGCACAAGCTGGACAACTTCCTTGGCGAGCGCTCGGTGCTGGAGAGCCCGATTGCGCGCACGCTCGCCGAGCGCAACCAGACCATGATTGCCGAGTATCGTGAGGACATTGGGCAACGCCGCCTGGCCGTGACTGCGATCTCGCGGACAGGCCCTGGCCTGATCCTGGATGCGGTTGATGCTATTCGCGGTCCGGTCAAGGCTGGTGAGCCGGCACGCGTAGAGCAGGCCCGGCAGGAGAAACGGGCGCTGCAGCTCTCCGACCCCGAGCATCCAGCGCACGGCCTGTTCCGGAGCGCGCGTGTGGGGGTATATGCGCAGGACGCGAAGTTCGGCCGCACGCCGGATGCGGCCAGTGATCGCCTGGCCGGTGCCTTGGCGGCGGAGATCTATGCGCTCGGCGGCACGCAGATTGACCGCGTGGTGGTCAGCAAGGATGGATCGCGGCTGTTTGCAGTGCAGGGTAGGCTGGGTGATCCGGCGAATGTGTACGCTTCAGTAGATGCGGTCGAGGGACTGAACACACCGCTGACACAGTCTACCGAACGCGTGGCGCAGTGCGCCGCGCCGGTGCCACAGCAGCCTGAGATGTTGATGCAGCCGCGACTGGACCTGCATCCCGATGCCAACCAGCAGGCCTGGTCGCCGGCGGTGGGTGGGCGAGGCCTCTGATGGCGGTACACCCTGATTGACGCCTTGTCTCGTGCGTTGAGTCGATGCGCTGACCGGGGCGGTATCGAATGCAGGACATCGGCGACTGATTGCACTGAGCCCAAGTTCATCAAGTTCTGAACGTTCAGAGTGATGGACATGAGTGTGCGCGGAGCTTTCTAAAGAGCTCCTGGTGCCGATGACGCTGATCGTAAGGCGGGGCGTTCTGGTGTGAGATGAGTATTTCATTTCAAGCGTTGCCTACAAATCCCGCGAATTACTAACGAGGAAGACATGCCGCGGTCATTATTGTTCATTGCCATCCTGTCGCTGAGCGTGACGCTCGGCGCTTGCGGCATCAAAGGATCTACTATGGAAGAAAAGAATACCGAGTCCGCCCAGCGTGACTCGAATGATCGGGGCCTTGCCCACCTGAATCCGAATCCGACGGCCAGGTACAGAATTCGCCTGAGGATCAACGACGCTCCTGGGCCGTTTGAAATTGTCAAGCTCGGCGGGCAGTTCGATGTCCGCAACAAGGATGAGTGCAGCAAGATTAACTTTTTCACCGGTACAGCATCCCGAATCACCAGTTCAGAAAGGCTCCCGCTAACGCGCATATCCGACAGCGAGTACGAGGCTGTGTTGGAGCTCGACAGGATGCAAGATGAGGACTACTTCGGCCGCGGTGTATGTCACTGGGAGCTTATCCGAGCCTACGCGGTTCTGATCGCAGCCGACGAAGTCAAGGACACAAGCTTCGTCGTATCACTGCCGGTGCATGATCTACTGAATGGCAGCGCCGTTACGCGCTTCTTCGTGCATGCGCACTACCCTCGCGTTGAGGAGGTGGACGGTTATCCGGCAAGAGGCAAGAAGACGCCTGATGAGTTCCTCCCTGAGTACCGCGCGCATGTGTTCAGTATGACGTTGTCTTCGCTGGGAGCGGCTGAATGAGCATCAGATCGCCGCAGTATGCTGCACTGTCTGATAGTGCTTACGAGAATCTTCGGGCCGGAGTCCGGGATAGAACTGATGGGGAGCGGGTCGTTGCGGGCGACGTCAGGTTCGACGTGCTCAAGCATGTCGACAACAAGCAGACCGGTTACCAGGGCACGATTTACGAGCGTGTGGATACTGGCGAAATCGTCGTCGCACATCGCGGTACCGAGGCGCTCAAAGACGGTCTTGTTGACGCAAGCATGGTTACCAGTCGGCTGAATCCGCAGGCCGCAGATGCGCTTGCGCTGACCCGTGACGCGCTGTCCTTCGCGCGGAGCAGCGCGGTCGCTGAGGGCCAGGTTGTGCCGGTCACCGTAACCGGCCACTCCCTCGGCGGTACGCTCGCCCAGATCACCGCACATCACTTCAACCTCAAAGGCGAAACCTTCAACGCCTACGGCGCCGCCAGTCTTGGCCTGCGGATACCGTCCGGCGGCGATACCGTGATCAACCACGTGATGGCAACTGACGCCGTCAGCGCCGCGTCGCCGCATTTCGGTCAGGTCGTGGTGTATGCCACGCAGGCGGACATCAGCATTCTTACGATGAACGGCTACCGCAACGGCTGGGAGCGGTTCATCACTGACGACAATCCGCTGATCGTCGCGTCTTCGTCGATGAGCGCACATAAGCTGGACAACTTCCTTGGCGAGCGCTCGGTGCTGGAGAGCCCGATCGCCCGCACGCTCGCTGAGCGCAATCAGACCATGATTGCCGAGTATCGTGAGGATATTGGTCAGCGCCGCCTGGCCGTGACTGCGATCTCGCGGACAGGCCCTGGCCTGATCCTGGATGCGGTTGATGCTGTTCGCGGTCCAATCCCGGCGGGCGAGCCCGCACGAGTAGAGCAAACCAGGCAGGAAAAGCGTGCACTGCAGCTCTCCGATCCGGAGCATCCGGCGCATGAGATGTTCCGGGCTGCGCGCGTGGGCGTGTATGCGCAGGATGCACAGTTCGGCCGCATGCCCGATGCGGCCAGCGATCGGCTGGCCGGTGCCTTGGCGGCGGAGATCTATGCGCTCGGCGGCACGCAGATTGATCGCGTAGTGATCAGCAAGGATGGAACGCAGATGTTTGCAGTGCAGGGCAGGCTGGGCGAGCTGGCGAATGTGTACGCATCTGTGGACGTAGTTGCGGGGCTGAACACCCCGCTTGCGCAGTCCAGCGAACGGGTGGCGCAGTGCGCCGTACCGGTGCCGCAGCAGCCGGTGATGCTGATGCAGCCGGAACCGCAGGCCGAGGCGCACCAGCAGAGGTGGTCGCCTGCATTGGGAGGTAGATGACAGGAGGCGGGCTGCGCACCGGGGCGGCTTCAGGACAGGGCAGGCGGTACACTATGCAGCATGCCATCCCTTCTGTTGGCCGGAGTTTGAATGCCCAGCAGCACCCGCCCCAAACCCGCCTTGCCCGCGACCGAGGTGCATGTGGAGGGTTTTACCCAGGTTCGTGAAGCCCGGCGCGCCGAGCTGGTTGAGGACTATGTAGAGCTGATCGCTGACCTCATCGCCGACGGCCGCGAGGCGCGGCAGGTGGACATCGCCAGCCGGCTGGGGGTTGCCCAGCCGACGGTGGCCAAGGCGCTCAAGCGGCTGGTCAAGGAAGGTTGGGTGGTACAGCGGCCCTATCGCGGGGTGTTTCTCACGCCTGAGGGTGAGGCGCTGGCCCTGCAGGCGCGCGCGCGCCACCAGACGGTGGAGCGTTTTCTGCTTGCGCTGGGCGTGGATGCCGACTCGGCCCGCCGCGACGCCGAGGGGATCGAACACCACGTCAGTGCTGCAACGCTGGCCGCGTTCGAGGCATTCCTGGAACGGGAGAAGGCGCGTGGATGAAGCCACCGTGGTGCATGACCATGACGAGCACTGGATGCGCCATGCCTTGGCGCTGGCCGAGCGTGCCGAGCGGGAGTTCAACGAGATTCCGGTCGGGGCGGTGCTGGTAGGCGGCGATGGCCAGATATTGGGCGAGGGCTGGAACCTCAATATCGCTGACCATGACCCCAGCGCGCATGCCGAGATCGTGGCCATGCGCCGGGGTGGCAAGCGGCTTGCCAACCATCGTCTGCTCGGCAGCACACTTTACGTGACGCTCGAGCCCTGCGCGATGTGCGCGATGGCCATCGTGCATGCTCGGGTGGCGCGTCTGGTCTACGCGGCCAGTGACCCTAAAACCGGCGCCTGTGGCAGTGTGTTCAACCTGCTCGGCGACGCCCGCCACAATCACCGGGTCGACATCCACGGCGGTGTGCTGGCGTTGGAGGCCAGCCACCGGCTGACCAACTACTTCCGCGCCAAGCGCGGCAAACCGCTGTTGACGCTGCAGCCGCCTGCCGGCTGAGCATGCACGCGCGGTATCATGGGCCTTCTTTTCCGGCGGGCCCGTGGGGCCTGCCCCCGACGAGGCAGCACGATGGCGGACAAGGGCAGTGGCAACGATCGACTGATCTGGATCGACCTGGAAATGACCGGGTTGGACACCGACAACGACTCGATCATCGAGATCGCCACGGTGGTCACCGACGCGCAGTTGAACGTGCTGGCCGAGGGGCCGGAGCTTGCCATTGCCCATCCGCTTGCCATGCTCGAGGCGATGGACGAGTGGAACCGCAACCAGCACCGCCGTTCAGGGCTGTGGCAGCGGGTGCTCGACAGCCAGGTGACCCTGAGTCAGGCCGAGGCGCAAACGGTGAACTTCCTGGCCGAGTGGATCGGCGCAGGTGCCTCGCCGATGTGCGGCAACTCGATCTGCCAGGACCGCCGCTTCCTGCACCGGCAGATGCCGCGGCTGGAGAAGTACTTCCACTACCGTAATCTTGATGTGTCCACGATCAAGGAACTGGCGCGCCGCTGGGCTCCAGGCGTAGCCGCTGGCATCACCAAGACCAGCAGCCATACGGCATTGAGCGACGTGCATGATTCCATCGCCGAGCTGCGCCACTACCGCCAGTTCATGGGCGAGCTGGCGGGGTTGCGCACTGCCTGAACGATTGGCGGGCGGCACGACGCGGCGTTGAGGCGTGCGGCGCTATGATCGCGCCATGAACACACCCGTCCTGCTTCCCCGCGACATCGCTCACCATCCGGCCGACTGGGCCGACCTGCAGCGGGCGGTGGCTCTGCTGGAGGCGCCGACCTTGACCGCACGCATGGCCAACATGGTCGGTGCCCCCTTGGAGTTTGCCGTGCGGGCGCTGCCTGCAGCGGTGTCCGGGCGCATCCACGGCGCGGTGCAGATGGCGTTGAACAAGGCCGTGCAGGGCGCGCTGCTGAGCATGCGCAACGAGCCGGGGAAGGCGGCGTCCACGCGCTGGCACAAGCTGGCGGCGGCGACCAGCGGCGCGGTTGGCGGCGCGTTCGGGTTCTCGGCGCTGCTGATCGAGCTGCCTCTGTCGACGACGATCATGATGCGTTCGGTGGCCGATGTGGCGCGCAGTGAGGGGTTCGACCTGGCCGATCTTTCCACGCGGCAGGCGTGTCTGGAGGTGTTCGCGCTGGGTGGCAACGCCGAGAATGACGATGCCAGCGAGACCGGTTACTACCTGGCCCGCGGGTTTACCGCCGATGTGATGCGCCATCTTTCCGCCGAATTGGCGGGCAGGGTGGTGACCGGGCGCGACCTGACCTTGGGTGTTGCACCGAAGGAAGCCGGCAAGCTGCTGGCCAAGCTGGTGGAAAAGGTGGCCGCGCGGTTTGGCGTGGTGGTGAGCGAGAAGTTCGCGGCGCAGGCGGTGCCGGTGATTGGTGCGGCGACGGGGGCAGCGTTGAATACGATGTTCACCGATTACTACCAGGACATGGCGCGCGGGCATTTCATCGTGCGCCGGCTGGAGTTGAAGTATGGAGAGGATGTGGTGCGCGCGTGTTACCAGCGCATTGCCGGGTAGTGCAGGATTCGGCCCGGCAACAAGCAAAAGCGTGACGACCAACGGTGGTCACCTACCGGGCGCGCGGACGGCAGAGGCGTGACGACCAACGGTCGTCACCTACCGGGGCATACAAAGAACCCCGCCGGGGCGGGGTTCCTGCAGATCAGCTGTTGGCCTTGAGCTTGGCCAGGCGCAGCCAGGTGTCCACCACGGTGTCTGGATTCAGCGAGACCGATTCGATACCTTCCTGCATCAGCCATTCGGCCAGATCCGGATGATCGGAGGGGCCCTGGCCGCAGATGCCGACATACTTGCCCTTGGCACGGGCGGCCTTGATCGCCATCGACAGCAGCTTCTTCACCGCCGGGTTGCGCTCGTCGAACAAGTGGGCAACGATCGACGAGTCGCGGTCCAGGCCCAGGCTGAGCTGGGTCAGATCGTTCGAGCCGATGGAGAAACCATCGAAGATCTCCAGGAACTCGTCGGCCAGCAGCGCGTTGGACGGCACTTCGCACATCATGATGATCTTCAGGCCGTTCTCGCCCTGCTTCAGACCATTGCGTTCCAGCACCTCGACGACCTTGCGGCCTTCTTCCAGCGTACGCACGAACGGGATCATGACCCAGAGGTTGTCCAGGCCCATTTCGTTGCGCACGCGCAGCACCGCCTTGCACTCCAGCGCGAAGGCTTCAGTGAAGCTCGGATCGACGTAGCGGCTGGCGCCACGGAAGCCGATCATCGGGTTCTCTTCGTGCGGCTCGTAGTTGCTGCCACCGATGAGGTTGGCGTACTCGTTGGACTTGAAGTCCGACAGGCGCACGATCACCGGATGCGGAGCCACCGAGGCGGTCAGCGTGGCGATGCCCTCGGCCAGTCGATCGACATAGAACCCAACCGGGTCGCTGTAGCCGGCAATCTTCTCGTCGATCTTCTTCTTCGTCGCCGCATCCTGACGGTCATATTCGAGCAGGGCGTTGGGATGGATGCCGATGTGGCTGGCAATGATCATCTCCAGGCGCGCCAGGCCGATACCCGCGTTGGGCAGCTGGCCGAAGTCGAAGGCACGCTCCGGGTTGGCCACGTTCATCATGATCTTCAGCGGCGCCGGCGGCATGTTGCCCAGGTCGGTGGTGGTCCGCTCGAAGGCGCGCTTGCCTTCATAGATGAAGCCGGTGTCACCCTCGGCGCAGCTGACGGTCACTTCCTGGCCGTCTTCGATCACGTGGGTCGCGTTGCCCGAACCGACCACGGCCGGCACGCCCAGCTCGCGGGCGATGATCGCTGCATGGCAGGTGCGGCCGCCACGGTTGGTGACGATAGCCGAGGCCCGCTTCATCACCGGCTCCCAGTCGGGGTCGGTCATGTCGGCGATCAGCACGTCACCGGGCTGCACGCGGTTCATGTCATCCAGGCTGCGCACCACGCGGGCCACGCCCGAACCGATCTTGGCACCCACGGCGCGACCTTCGGCCAGCACCTTGCCGTCCTTTTCGGTCAGCGCGAAGCGCTCGATCTGGGTGGCATGGCTGCGCGACTTCACCGTTTCCGGGCGCGCCTGCACGATGAACAGCTTGCCGCTGACACCGTCCTTGGCCCACTCGATATCCATCGGGCGGCCGTAGTGTTTCTCGATGACCAGCGCCTGCCTGGACAGTTCCTGCACGTCCTCGTCGCTGATGGAGAAGGTGTTGCGCAGCTCGGCCGGGGTGTCTTCGATGCGTACGCGCTCACCGGGCACGTCCGAATACACCATGCGGATCGCCTTGCTGCCCAGCGAGCGGCGCAGGATCGCCGGCTTGCCTGCCTGCAGGGTGGGCTTGTAGACGTAGTACTCGTCCGGGTTGACCGCGCCCTGGACCACCATTTCGCCCAGGCCGAACGAGGAGGTGACAAAAACCACATCACGGAAGCCGGATTCGGTGTCCAGAGTGAACAGCACGCCGGAGGCGCCCACGCCGGAGCGGACCATCAGCTGTACACCGGCCGAGAGGAAGACGTCCTCGTGCTTGAAGCCGTGATGCACGCGGTAAGCAATGGCGCGGTCGTTGTACAGCGAAGCGAACACTTCCTTGACCTTGTGCACGACATCGTCGGCACCGGTGACATTGAGGAAGGTTTCCTGCTGGCCAGCGAAGGAGGCGTCGGGCAGATCCTCGGCGGTGGCCGAGGAGCGCACGGCCACGGCCACGTCGCCGCCGCCGTTCTCGGCGCAGAGCTTTTCGTAGGCGCTGCGGATGTCGGCATCCAGCTGCGGCTGCAGCGGTGCATCGATCACCCAGCCACGGATTTCCTTACCCGCCGCGGTCAGGGCGGTGACGTCTTCGACATCAAGCGTGGCCAGCTTGTCGAAGATGCGCGTGGACAGGTCGTTATGGGCAATGAAGTCCTTGAAGGCTTCTGCCGTGGTCGCATACCCCCCAGGAACCGAAACGCCCAGACCGGCGAGGTTGCCGATCATCTCGCCCAGCGACGAATTCTTGCCGCCTACGCGGGCCAGGTCGGCCAGACGCAGTTCGTGCAACCACAGGATGTTCTCGTTCAAGCGCGATGCTCCGTTTGGCCATCGCCCGAGGCGGGCTGAATGGCCGCGTCCGTAGGAAGAAGCCGATATGATGCAGGGCAGACGGCCGTCGGCACAAGCTTGTGTTGAGGGCATTTTTGGGCTTCGAGCGAGGTTTGCGACGCATGACGACTGTCCGACCGGTGTTCTACGTTTCCGATGGAACCGGTATCACCGCTGAAACCATTGGGCACAGCCTGTTGACCCAGTTCACCGGGTTCAGCTTCATTACCGACCGTTTGTCGTTCATCGACGATCCGGAAAAAGCCGCCGAGGCCTGCGATCGCATCCGCGCGGCCGGCGAGCGCTACAACGTGCGGCCCATCGTGGTGAACTCCTGCGTGGACCAGAGCCTGAGCGTGATCCTGGCCGACAGCGGTGCGCTGATGCTGGACGTGTTCGCCCCGTTCATCGAGCCGCTGGAGCGCGAGCTTTCCAGCCCGCGGTTGGCCAAGGTGGGCCAGGCGCATGGCATGGTCGACTTCGAGACCTACCACCGGCGCATCAACGCGATGAACTTCGCGCTGAGCCACGATGATGGGATCGCGGTGAACTACGACGATGCCGATGTCATCCTGGTGGCGGTGTCGCGGGCCGGCAAGACGCCGACGTGCATCTACCTGGCCCTGCATTACGGGGTGCGTGCGGCCAATTACCCGCTGACCGATGAGGACCTGGAAGGCGAGAACCTGCCGCCGCGGCTGCGTAATTACCGTCGCAAGCTGTTCGGCCTGACCATCGATCCGGACCGGCTGCACCAGATCCGCCAGGAGCGTCGTCCCAATTCGCGCTACGCCAATCTGGAAACCTGCCGGCGCGAGGTCACCGTGGCCGAGCGCCTGTTCCAGAAGGAGCGCATCCCCACGCTGAGTACGACGCATACCTCGATCGAGGAGATCTCCAGCAAGGTGCTGGCCACGTTGGGTCTGCAGCGCGGAATGTACTGAACCGCGCCCTACCGGGATGGGCCGGGTGGCCGCCAGCCGAGTCCGATCATGGGGCCGCAGGCGGCGTTGCACAAGGCTGCCGCGGGCGGCTGGCAGCGTGTAGCATCAAGCCATGACCCAGGCGTTGCCCCGCACCCAGCGCATCCCCCGTCTCAGCCGTCTGAGCTGGCTGATGGGGCTGTATGCCGAGAACCACCGCCACCTGGTCCGCCTGTTCGCGCCGGACCAGCTGGCGGTGGGCAGTTATGTGTCCTCGGTGGGCGACGGGCTGGATGTCCGGCTGGATGTGATCGAGTGCCACCGCTATACGGTGGAGCTGCGGCTGACCTATGACCTGTGCGACCCGGTCACCGGCCAGCCGGATCCTTCGGCCTATGTGCGGCTGTACCGCGACGCGCAGCAGGCCGAGACGACGCACTGTTACGTCGGGCGGCGCTGGCAGGACGTGGTGGGCATGTACCCGCCGCCGGCGCAGCTGATCAGCCACCGCATGCGGATGAACACCTTCCTGGGCAAATGGCTGGAGTATCTGGCCGAGCGTGGTCACGGTGTGGCGACCCTGGCGCCCGATCCGGACGCGGCGGTAGCCGGCACCGCGCTGCAGGCCCGGAACCTGTCACTGGTGCGCTGATCGGCCATAATCGGTCGCTTACCTCTCGCTGGAATCCTGCATGCCGTATACGCCGATCGTGGCCACCCTGGGCTACGTGCTTTCCCCGGACCGTCGCAGGGTGCTGATGATCCACCGCAATACGCGGCCGGGCGATCACCACCTGGGCAAGTACAACGGGCTGGGCGGCAAGGTGGAAGCCGATGAGGACGTGGCCACCGGCATGCGCCGTGAAATCGAGGAAGAGGCGGGCATCGTCTGCACGTCGATGCAGCTGCGCGGCACCATCAGCTGGCCCGGGTTCGGCAAGCATGGCGAAGACTGGTTCGGCTTCGTGTTCGTCATCGATGCATTCGAGGGCACGCCGCACGAAGGCAACCACGAGGGCACGCTGGAATGGGTCGAACTGGACAGGCTCGATTCGCTGCCGATGTGGGAGGGCGACCGCAACTTCCTGCCGCTGGTGTTCGACGCCGACCCGCGCGCCTTCCATGGGGTGATGCCCTACCGCGACGGTCGCATGCAGTCCTGGTCGTACAGCCGGCTGTAGGTCACCTGCCCGGCGAACATGTCACTGGACGGGGCCAGCCGGGCAGCATAGCGCCGGTTGTCGACAAAGGGGGTAGGAAAACCCCGCGCATGTGTGATGAAGAAATGAGCAGCGTCGCAGCGGATGCGACAGGGTTGTCCACAGGGGGTGTGGATTGTTGGTGAGCAACCGTGTGGATAACCGGCGTCGGGGCCCGCTGCGCCTGGCTGTCAAGATGGCTGGCCAAAAAATGGCCAGGGCGACCGTGGCGTGATCGCCAGGTGAAGGCGGGGCGGTGACCACGCTGTCGTCGTCATCGCCGCTCGCGTAATCTGTAGCCACTGCAGTCCTGTGAGCCTTCATGAAACGACACTTCTCAATGCTGCGGGAGTTCCAGCTCGCCGACTGGTTCACCCTCGCCAATGCGTTCTGCGGCACCGGTGCGGTGTTTGCGGCAATGCGCTTTCTGCAGGACGGTCACCACGGCTATCTGCTGTTCGGCATGGCCCTGATCCCGCTGGCCTTCATCTTCGATGCTCTCGACGGACGCATCGCCCGCTGGCGTAAATCCAGTTCGACGCTGGGGCGCGAGCTGGACTCGCTTTCGGATGTCATCTCCTTCGGTGTGGCTCCGGCCGCGCTGGCCTATGCCTGTGGCATGCAGGGAGGCTGGGACTGGCTGGTGCTGAGTTACTTCGTCTGCTGTGGCGTCAGCCGGCTTGCGCGCTACAACGTCACCGCCGAGGCCATGTCCGAGGGCGGCGACAAGGTGCCGTACTTTGAAGGCACGCCGATCCCCACCAGCCTGCTGCTGGTGATCGTGCTGGCCATTGCCGCCGGTACCGGTGCCATCGGCAGCCAGCTGTGGCTTGGGCAGTGGCAGATTGGTCCGTGGCAGCTGCATCCGCTGGTGCTGTTGTTTGCCCTGTCCGGGTCGTTGATGATCAGCAAGACGCTGCGCATTCCCAAGCCGTGAGGGCGATCAGGAGCATGCAATGAACAACGAGGGCGGCCAGGGCGGCACCGGCTTCGATCCGCGCGCGCAACAGTACTTTGCCGCGTGGAGCGAGGCCCTGCGCCACGCCGGCCACGCTGGCGCAGCTGCCGCCCCCGGCAGCAACAACCCCGGCGACTGGAAGCAGGTGCTGGACTGGTGGTCGCAGCTGCTGCCCGAGCGCAACCCCGGTGTGGTCGATGACGCGCTGCACCGCTTTGGCAACCAGGCCGGTGGCTGGTATTCGACCATGCAGGGCGTTGCCGCGCGCTTTACCGGCCGCGACACCACCAGCGCAGAGGTCGCCGCCGCCTGGCGCGAAGCGGTCATGGGAGGCGAGCAGGGTGAGGCATTGCTGGACTGGATGCTCGGCGGCGCCCGCCGCACGACGGGCGCAGCGGGGGACGGCATGGACATGGCCGCGCTGCTGCAGCAGTGGCAGCAGCATCTGGCGCCATGGCTGCAGGGGCCGGCATTCGGGCCGGGTCGCGAGCATCAGGCGCGCTGGCAGACCCTGCTGCGCGCGCAGCAGGACTACCAGGACCAGTCCAAGGCCTACATCGAGCAGATCCGCAAGGCGTTGGACGAAGCGTTTGCGTTGTTCGAGCAGCGCCTTGCCGAACATGAGGCGCCCGGCACCCAGCTCACCAGCGCGCGGGCGATGTTCGACCTCTGGATCGAAGTGGCCGAGGAGGCTTACGCCAAGGTTGCGCTCTCCGACGCGTTCCAGTCGGTCTACGCCGCGCTCGGCAATGCGCAGATGCGGCTGCGCGCGGCCATGCAGCAGGAAGTGGAGCAGGTGAGCGAGCGGGTGGGCCTGCCGACCCGCACCGAGATGGATGCGGCCCATCGCCGAATCGCCGAGCTTGAGCGCCAGCTGCGTCGGCTGCAGGCGACGGTGGCCGGACTGGCCAGCGGCGCAGTGGCCGCCGAAAGCGCAGCGCCCGACCCGTGGCAGCAGGCGGCCCAGCCTGCTGCGGCCAAGGTGACGCCGCGACGCGCGCGTGCCACTGGTGCTGGTGCAACGGCCAGTAAAGCTGCCACAGGCGCCGCGGCCAAGGCGCAGACGGGAAAGCCCGCGAAGAAAGCAGCGAAGGCGCCTGACGCTGCCACGGCGCGACCCCGTTCGGCCTCCAGGGCTGAGGAGCCCGGCCGCGCAACCACGGGCAGGCGGGGGGCACGTCGATGAAAGGGCCGTTGGGTTTCAACGCCGATGATCTGCTGCAGGAGTCGCTGGCGATGCAGCGCAAGCTGCTCGAAGGCCTGCAGCTGCTGCCCACGGTGGACGACGTTACCTACGGCGCGACCGCGCGCGAAGAGGTCTGGCGCGATGGCCGCGTGGTGCTCTACCGCTTCGTCGGCACGCAGCCGTCCAGCGCCACACGGCCGCTGCTGATTGTCTACGCCCTGGTCAACCGCCCCTACATGGTGGACCTGCAGGCCGACCGCTCGCTGGTGCAGCGTCTGCTGGCACTTGGACGCGATGTCTATGTGCTGGACTGGGGATACCCGGACCGCTCCGAGCGCTACCAGACGCTGGAAGACTATTTGCTGCGCTATATCGACGGGGCGGTCGATGCGCTGGGTGCAGCGTCGGGCGGGCCGGTGGACATGCTCGGCATCTGTCAGGGCGGCGTGTTCGCCCTGTGCTACGCCGCGCTGCGACGGCAGAAGCTGGCCAATCTCATCACCATGGTCACCCCGTTCGATTTCCATACCGACGACAACATGCTCTCGCACTGGGCGCGACAGGTGGACGTGGATCTGCTGGTGGACACGCTCGGCAACATCCCCGCCGACCTGATGAATGCCAGCTACCTGATGCTCAAGCCGTTCCGGCTCAACGTGCAGAAATATGTGGGCCTGCTCGACATCCTCGACGACAAGGCCGCGCTGGAAGACTTCCTGCGGATGGAGAAATGGATCTTCGACTCGCCGGATCTTGCCGGCGAGACCTTCCGCGAGTTCATCACCCAGTTCTACCAGCGCAATGGCCTGGTCAACGGCAGCGTCCGTATCGGCGATGAGCCGGTCGACCTGGCCCGGGTGACCCTGCCGGTGCTCAACATCTACGCCGAGCAGGATCACCTGGTGCCGCCGGATGCCTCACGCGCGATGCGTGGTCGGCTGGGCACGGCCGACTACAGTGAGTCGAGCTTCCGTGGCGGGCACATCGGCATCTATGTCTCCGGGCGGGCGCAGCGCGAGGTGCCCGCCACCATCGATGACTGGCTCAACGCCCGCCGCTGAGCTCACCGCGCGGGCCGGGGCGCGGCGGGCAGCTTGAGCGGGCCCCGGTATGGGGTGTGTACCACGTGGATCGTGACCATTGGCTGGCCCGGCTGGAGATTCTTCGGCACCTGCCGACTGTAGGTGTACTCCGAGGCGGTCAGCGTCTCAACACGACTGCGCTGGGCCGGGCCGGCCGGTGGCATCAGCACCAGCTCGCGACCGTCACCGGTGACAAGGAAATCACCGTTGCCGCCTTGGGGTGCGTAGGAGCTGCCGTCGTCCGTGTTGAAGAACTCGTAGCGGTTGCTGCAGGCGTTCCACAGCGACAGGCCGACCACGCCGCCATAGTTGGCCAGCTGGTTGTTGCTGCGGTCATTACCTACGTAAACGGCCGTGGTCTGCCAGACGGTGCTGGCCAACGTCCGCGCTGCTGGCGCGGGATGGCAGGCGGGCGCATGGTCGTGTGCGCTGGCCAGCAGGGGCAGCGCACACAGGGCGATGAACAGGGAGGCACGAGGCATGGGAACTCCTGTTGCTTGGCTATCAGGAGGCCCTACGGTGATGTGAGCACTCTCCTGAGGCCATGCAGTAAGCTGCAATCAGGCCCGTTCCGTACCGGAGCGCGTCAGACCGACACCATCAGCCCGGAGATCACGCCATGAGCGCCGCCCCCCGCGCGTTAGCCCGCTCCTTGAACGACCGCATGCTCGCCGGCGTGCTCGGCGGTATTGCCCATCGCTTTGGCTGGCAGCCGAACCTGCTGCGCGTGGTGTATGTGCTCGTCTCGATCGTCTCAGCCGCATTCCCGGGCATCCTGGTGTACCTGATTCTGTGGCTGCTGATGCCCAACGAAGCCGATTGAGGGCAACAGACGTGCGGCCGTTGCTGCTTGGGCTGGGCATGCTGTGGGCCAGCCCCAACACCCTGGCCGGTCTGCTGGCCGGCGCGGCTGGCATGCTGGCCGGTGCACGACCGCGCTGGAGCGCCAACGAGCATGCGCTGGTCTTTGCGCACTGGCCATGGGGGCCGGGCGGGGCGATCACGCTGGGCAATGTCATCCTGCACACCGGTGCGCAGCTGGAGCTGGCCTGTCGTACCTACGCGCATCAGGCGGGGTGGGGGCCTGAGCCGGTGATCGGCCTGCACGACCATGAGCGCGCGCATGTCTATCAATACATGGTGCTCGGCCCGTTGTTCGTGCCCGTGTATCTGCTCTGTGGCGGTGTTTCAGCGCGCAATCCTCTGGAGCGCGCCGCTGACCATTACGCGCGCCACGGCCATGGCTGGTGGCCGTGGCGGCTGCGCTGAAGGGCCATGTCGCTGCAGTGCGCAGGCGACCCCCACCGGCGCTTGTTATTGGTTCGTTAAAAAGTGATGTCTACGCGCTGACAACTGCCGTCATAAGCCCGCAACAGGTCCACATTACCTTTCGTGACATTCCAGTCAGGTTTTACCGGCTAAGCTGGAATCCGGTGCTGGCGCTTCGGGGCTGCACCGGTTGAAGCAAAGCGTAATCTGGAGGAACACATCACATGGCAATCGTTCTCTATGTCGGTGGTAGCAAGGACGGCGACAAAGGCGTGGTGCCCTACGGTTTCAGCAAATCCCGTGCGGATACTGCGCTGGGGCCGGAGATCTATACCGAGCGGTTCATGGAACTGCAGGGCGTGGGCAAGGTGCGCTTGATGGCACTGGAAGGCCTGCGCGATGAGATCGTCATGCAGCACGCGGTGCGTCACTACCGCTGAGTCACCTGACATACAGGCAGGTACGCGCCGGGTATGCGCGCGTCGTCGGCATCCAGCCCCCCGCCAGGATGCCGGCGCCCCCCGCGAAGCGCTGCCTGTCCGCAGTGGACCTGTCAACGCCTTCCCCCTGCCGCCCGGCACCGCCAGAATGGGGTCTTCCCCGAACCGCGGCCCAGGCCGGAAGCAATGCACGACGCCAAGCAAGCCCAGAGCGCACTCGCGCAGCAGATCGCCCAGACCATTGCCGAGGAAATCGGCGCCCAGTCCGCCCAGGTCCGCGCTGCGGTCGGGCTGCTGGACGAGGGGGCGAGCGTTCCCTTCATCGCGCGTTATCGCAAGGAAGTCACCGGCGGACTGGATGACACCCAGCTGCGCAACCTCGAATCGCGCCTGACGTATCTGCGTGAGCTGGAGGACCGGCGCGCCACGGTGCTGGCCAGCATTGACGAACAGGGCAAGCTCAGCGATGCGCTGCGCAACGAGATCCTTGCCGCCGACAGCAAGAGCCGGCTGGAAGATCTTTACCTGCCCTACAAGCCCAAGCGCCGTACCCGCGCGCAGATCGCCCGCGAAGCGGGGCTTGAGCCACTGGCCGATGGTCTGCTTGCCGACCCGACGCAGGACCCGCAGGCGTTGGCCTCCGGTTTCGTCGATGCAGACAAGGGCGTGGCCGATGCCAAGGCGGCACTTGAGGGCGCGCGCGCGATCCTGATGGAGCGTTGGGGCGAGGATGCCGCGCTGGTCGGCGAGCTGCGCACGTGGCTGGCCGAGAACGGTGTCATCCGTGCTCGCCTCGCCGAGGGCAAGGAGGCGGAGGGCGCCAAATACCGTGACTACTTCGAGCATGCCGAGGCCTTGGCGAAGATCCCCTCGCACCGCCTGCTGGCCCTGTTCCGGGCGCGTCGTGAAGAAATCCTGTTCCTGGAACTGGACCCGGGTACCGATGCCGAGGCCGGCAACCAGTATGCCGAGGGCCGCGTGGCGCGCCGTGCCGGCATCGCCGACCAGGGGCGTCCGGCCGACCGATGGCTGCTCGACGCCTGCCGCCTGACCTGGCGGGCAAAGCTGCACATGCATCTGATGCTGGACCTGTTCAACCAGGCGCGCGAAAAGGCCGAGGCCGAGGCGATCAACGTCTTCGGCGACAACCTGAAGGACCTGCTGCTGGCCGCGCCGGCCGGGCCGAAGACCGTACTTGGGCTGGACCCGGGCATCCGCACCGGCTGCAAGGTGGCCGTGGTCGACGCCACCGGCAAGCTGCTGGCCACCGAGACCATCTACCCGCACGAGCCGCGTCGGCAGTGGGAGCAGTCGCTGCAGACGCTCAAGCAGCTGTGCGCCAAGCATGATGTGGAGCTGATCGCCATCGGCAACGGCACCGCGAGCCGGGAGACCGACAAGCTGGCCGGGGAGGTCATCAAGGCCAGCGGCAACAGCCGTCTGCAGAAGGTGGTGGTCAGCGAAGCCGGTGCCTCGGTGTATTCGGCCTCCGAGGTTGCTGCCCGGGAATTCCCGCAGCTGGATGTGTCGCTGCGCGGCGCGGTGTCCATCGCCCGTCGCCTGCAGGACCCGCTGGCCGAGCTGGTCAAGATCGAGCCCAAGGCCATCGGTGTGGGTCAGTACCAGCACGATGTCGACCAGTACCGTCTGGCGCGCGCGCTGGAAGCACGGGTTGAGGACTGCGTCAACGCGGTCGGCGTGTTCGTCAACACCGCCTCGGCTGCGCTGCTGTCACGGGTGTCGGGCCTGTCCAGTACGGTAGCCGAGAACATCGTGCGCTACCGCGATGAGCACGGCCCCTTCAAGCGGCGCCGCGAGCTGCTGAAAGTGGCCCGGCTTGGCGAGAAAACCTTCGAGCAGTGTGCCGGCTTCCTGCGCATCGCCGACGGCGACCAGCCACTGGACGCCTCGGCCGTTCACCCGGAGGCGTACCCGGTGGTGGAGCGCATCGTGGCCAGTACTGCGCGCCCGATCAAGGCGCTGCTCGGTGACGGCAGTTTCCTGCGCGGCCTCAAGCCGGAACAGTTCACCGATGAGATCTTTGGCGTGCCTACAGTGCGCGACATCCTCAAGGAACTGGAAAAGCCGGGCCGAGACCCGCGACCGGAGTTCAAGGCCGCGCGCTTTGCCGACGGCGTAGAGGACATCAAGGATCTGCGCGAGGGAATGGTGCTGGAAGGGGTGGTCAGCAATGTGGCCGCGTTCGGTGCCTTCGTTGATATCGGCGTCCACCAGGACGGGCTGGTACACATCTCTGCACTTGCTGACACCTTCGTCAAGGATCCGCGTGATGTGGTGAAGGCCGGCGACATCGTCAAGGTGAAGGTGCTGGAGGTCGATGTGGCGCGCAAGCGCATTGCACTGACCCGGCGCCTGGACGACAGCCCCGGCCAGAGCACCAGCCGACCGGGCGAGCGGGCCGCGCGCGCGGCAGGCGCCGCTGGCGTCAGGCATGAGGCCGACAGCCCGCGTCCGGCCGGCCGTGGCCCGGCCCGCGGTGGCGGCGGCCGAGGCACCACCGCCACTGCGGCCCCGGCCAACAACGCGTTGGCCGAGGCCTTCGCGCGGGCCAAGCGCAGCTGACCCGCCGCCTCTGGCTCGCCCTGCAATGCTTGCACGCCTCCCAGACATGGGGGGGCTTACGCTTTTGCCTGCTATTGCGCAAACTGCGGCCAACAGGGCCCCCGTCGGGCCTTACCTGCCTGTCGGAAGCGGAGGCCAACGATGCGTGCCACCACTGACAACGATGTATGGCTTCCGCCGCTGGCGCACCGTGCCCGCCAGCTTGTCTGCGGCGTCGTTCGCCGATGAGCGCCGCAGCGCAGGACGAGATGCAGCAGCTGCGCGAGCGGCTGGCGCGTGCCGAGGAAATTTCGCGCCGGTTGCAGATGGTGGTCGACGGCATTGCCGTTGGCAGCTGGGAGTGGAATCCGCAGACCGGTCAGATGCGCGTCAACGAGCGCTGGGCGGAGATCGTCGGCTACCAGCGCGCCGAGCTTGAGCCTATCTGCGCGCAGACCTTCGTGAGGCTTGTGCACCCCGATGACCTGCAGCGTTCAGACCAGGCGCTGCAGGCGCACTTCGACGGCCGCGAGCCCTACTATGAATGCCTGTGCCGCATGCGCCACAGGCAGGGGCATTGGATCTGGGTGCAGGACCGTGGCAAGGTCTACGAGCGCGACGCGCAGGGGCAGCCGCTGTGGATGGCCGGCGCGCATGCCGATGTCAGCGACCTGCAGCGGGCACGACAGCAGGCGGCCGAGGCACGCCAGCGCCTGCAGGCGATCGTCGATGCGTCCGACGAGGTGGCCATGATCGTCACCGACATGCAGGGCACGATCGTGATGTTCAACACCGGCGCCGAGCGCCTGCTGGGGTACCGCGCCGATGAAATCGTCGGCAAGGCCAGCCCGATCCTGTTCCATGAACATCAGGAGGTACAGACCCAACTACGTGCCACCGGCGCACCGGCCGGCACGCCGGAGGAGCTGTTCGCCTGTCTGGTCGAGCGCGCGCGCGAGCAGACCTACTCGCGTCAGTGGACGTTCGTACGCAAGGACGGGCAGCATCGGCAGGTGCGGCTATCCATCAGTGCATTGGCAGACGGGCAGGGTGAGCTGACCGGGTTTGTGGGCATGGCGACCGACCTGACCGAGACTCTGCAGGCACGCGCCGAAGCGCGACTGGCAGAGGAGAAGTTTGCCGGCGCCTTCACCGGTGCAGCACTTGGGATGGCGCTGGTGTCGCTGCAGGGACGCTGGCTCGATGTGAATACCGCCCTGTGCCGGATACTCGGATATTCGCGCGAGGAGCTGCTGCAGGTGGATTTCCAGCGGCTTACCCATCCTGACGATCTGGACACTGACCTGCGCCTGGTGCAGGACCTGCTGCAGGGCCTGCGCAGCCACTACCACCTGGAAAAGCGCTACATCGGGCACGATGGCAATGTCATCTGGGGCCGATTGTCGGTGTCGCTGGTGCGAAACGAGCGCGGTGAGCCACTGCATTTCGTCTCGCAGATCCAGGATGTGACCGCGCAGCGCTCCAGCGAGATGCGCCTGCTCGAATCCGAGCGCCGCAACCGCATCACGCTGGACGCGGTCACCGACCTTGTTGTCAGTGTCGGTCTGGACGGCATCATCGAGCACGCCAACAGCGCCGCAGTGCGTGAGCTGGCCGGTGAAGACGCGGTGTCCCTGGCCGGCCGTCATCTGCAGGAAGTGATCGCCCTGACCACTGAATATGCGCCCGGTTCCGTGCTGGATGTCTCGGTGCTGCTGGATCCGGAAAGCAACGCGGTGGACCTGCAATCCGACCTGCTGCTGCGCCATGGCGGGCGCAACCTGCCGATCGACCTGACCCGTGCCTGGCTGCACGATGAGCGCGGCGAGCTCAGTGGCGCGGTCTGGGTGCTGCGCGACGCCACCCAGCAACGCGCGCGGCAGCGCGAAGCCCGCCAGTTGGCCGAGATCGATCCGCTGACCGAGCTGAGCAACCGTCGTGGGTTCGAGGCACACCTGCAGCGGGCGCTGACCCGCGTTGAGCGCACCGGTCAGTCCGCCTCGTTGATGTTCATCGACCTGGACCGGTTCAAGCCCATCAATGACACCTGGGGTCACCTTGCTGGCGATGCGGTGCTGTGGGCGGTGGCCAGCGTCCTGCGCCATGGGGTGCGCGATTCGGACATCGTCGCCCGGCTCGGCGGCGACGAGTTCGCGGTCATCCTGCCGGGCTGCTCGCTGCGGCGTGCGCGCCGCATCGGGCTGGACCTGCTGCAGACGCTGTCGCTGCTGGCGGTGCCTTGGGAACGTGAGCGGTTGCAGGTGGGTGCAAGCATCGGCATCGCCGCGCTGCGCGGCGGCATGGATGTGGACCAGGCGGTGGCCGCTGCCGATGCGCAGTGCTATCGCGCCAAGGCGGCCGGCCGCAACAACGTGCAGGTCCAGCCCAGCGTCGAGGAGGTCGATGGCGGCGGGCCCGAGGATGGGCCTGGCGAAGAAGGCGAGGACGGCTGAGGCTGTCTCAGCTTGTGAGAGCGCCGCGCGTCAGACTCGTCTCCCAGGCAAACGGCAGGGAGATGCAGATGAACGCAACATGGGACAAAGAAGCCATCCGTCAGTTCGCTCCGGCAACGGTGTGCTGGTTGCTGGCCGTGGCGGTGACGCAGCTGCACGGCTGGGCGCAGTCGCAGCCGACGGGGACGGCGCCGTCCAGCGTGCTGTTCTGGGTAGCGGGGGCGCTGTTGCTGGGCAGCATGGTGCTGACGGCCAAGGCCTGTTGGCAGGCAGGGCGCAGGCAGGCCGAACCCGGTGGCGACCCAGCGCCGGCGGCGGCTGCCCGCGTGCAGATGACAGCGCACGGTTGAGCGCAGCGCCTGTCAAAGGACTGCCCATTGCAGCCGGTTTGCTTTACACTTGCCGCCCAGCCAGCCGAAGTGGCGGAATCGGTAGACGCAGCGGACTCAAAATCCGCCGCCCTTAAAAGCGTGTGGGTTCGAGTCCCACCTTCGGCACCAAGGGTTTCAGGCTGTCATTCACATCCTGAAAAAGCTCCGCAAAAACAGGCCCGCTTCGCATTTGCTGCGAGTGGGTCTTTTTTTTTGGTCGTTCAGCCGGCCTCGCGCCAGAGGTAACGCAGATCCTCGCGGTCGTCGAGAATGCGGTACTGCGCCTGCAGGTCGGAAGGGTCCGGGTTGAGCCAGGCATCGAGATGGCGTTCACGCAGCGGGATGATGCTGCGGTCATGCCCTGCAGCGGCGACGTCGGGATGTGGCGTGTCGGTGATCGCTGCGAAGGACAGCAGCGTGCCTTCCGGCCCCTCCCATTCGGCCCAGAGGCAGGCCAGCAACAGATCCTGCGGAGGATCAGGCCGGAACTCAAGCACCTGCGTGGCCGGTTCGGCGCTTCCCAGCTGCTGGCTGCGTTGGACGTGTTCGTGGAAGGCGCTGACCACCAGGACGCCGTGACGGTGGCCAAACGCGCTGCGCCAATACCCCTGCAGACTTTCGCGCCGTGCGTTGTAGGTGCCCGGGTAGAGCACGTCGTTGCGTGCAGACTTGTCGGCGAGGCGGCATTGGTAGCGCATTGGCTTGAGCACGCGCTGGCCATTCTCGCTGATCAGCAGCGGTGCATGCAGGCCCGGGAACAGACGGTTGTCGCGCGGCAGGTGCTGGCTGCGCTGCAGGTCCTCCAGCCGGGCATGCGCACGTGCGATGCGGTTGCCTGCGATGCGGGCCTCATTTCGCGCTTTCTGCGTGGGCCGGGTGGCCAGGTGCGTGTTGGCCAGCGCGAGGCGCTCGTGTTGTCGCTGCAGCTCTGCTTCCAGTTCGGCCTGCTCACTGGCGTGCCATTGCTGGATCATCGCCACGATGTCCTGGCCGCGCGGGGTGCGTGCACCGCAGAAGCCATCATCCATCGCCTTTGGCGTCTTCGGGCGCTTCTTGGCCGGGTCGAATGCATACAACGCCGCGAAGGCGTCCAACGACATCACAGCGCCGTACTGTCGTACCAGCTTGGCGTAGTCGGCGCTGATCTGTGCGGAGTAACACATGTGGACAGTGTAGAGGGGTGGGGCACCGGTGTAATGACGGGCTCCGCCCGGCAGCTGCCAAAGACGTGACGACCAACGGTCGTCACCTACCGGAGCCAAGAAAAATCCCGAGCTGCCAAAGGCGTGACGACCAACGGTCGTCACCTACCGGAGCCAAAAAAAATCCCGGCCGAAGCCGGGATTTTCAGAAATTGGCGTCCCCACGGGGATTCGAACCCCGGTCGCCACCGTGAAAGGGTGATGTCCTAGGCCTCTAGACGATGGGGACGCACGAAAACTTCAAGTTGTAGAACCTTCGACGGCCTATGTCGAAAGTGGTGGAGCCAAGCGGGATCGAACCGCTGACCTCCTGCATGCCATGCAGGCGCTCTCCCAGCTGAGCTATGGCCCCAATGAAACCCAGGTACTTCTGCCGAAGCAGAGACCTGTTTGAAACTGGCGTCCCCACGGGGATTCGAACCCCGGTCGCCACCGTGAAAGGGTGATGTCCTAGGCCTCTAGACGATGGGGACGCACGAAAACTTCAAGTTGTAGAACCTTCGACGGCCTATGTCGAAAGTGGTGGAGCCAAGCGGGATCGAACCGCTGACCTCCTGCATGCCATGCAGGCGCTCTCCCAGCTGAGCTATGGCCCCGTGTTACCGAGCCGCCTATCATACCGGCTTATTCACGTTTGTGGAAGCTGTTTCCAACTTCCTGATGATCGTCCGACGCACCGAAGCGCGCCTCGCGATACATCACATGAACGCCGGGTGGCGGTGGACCAGAAGCGCCGGCGAACCGGTTCCGCTGATCCAGATGAGTGGCGTCCCCACGGGGATTCGAACCCCGGTCGCCACCGTGAAAGGGTGATGTCCTAGGCCTCTAGACGATGGGGACGCAGATCTCATCAATTCATTTCGCGACCTTCCGACGGCCTAATGCCGAAAGTTTGGTGGAGCCAAGCGGGATCGAACCGCTGACCTCCTGCATGCCATGCAGGCGCTCTCCCAGCTGAGCTATGGCCCCACGTCGCTGAGGAGCGAGATAATAGCGATGGGTATCCGCCTTGGCAAGCCTTTCCTGCAGTTTTTCGCGTGCGGGTTCATTGCACGCCAAGGCCTTGGTTGCGGAGCCGCAATGCGTTAGTGATGACCGACACCGAGCTCAGACTCATCGCCAGTGCGGCGAGCATTGGCGACAGGCTGATGCCCCATGGCACCAGCAGGCCCGCAGCAATCGGAATGCCCAGGCCGTTGTAGGCTAATGCGAATCCCAGGTTCTGCCGCATGTTGCGCACGCTCAGGCGTGAGAGCTGTCGTGCGCGGAGAATGCCGCGAAGATCGCCCTTGACCAGGGTGACCTGCGCGCTGGACATCGCCACGTCGGTGCCCGTACCCATCGCGATGCCGACCTGCGCGGCAGCCAGGGCAGGTGCATCGTTGATGCCGTCGCCCGCCATCGCCACCACACGACCCTCCTGCTGCAACCGCTGCACAAGAGCAGCCTTGTCGGCCGGACGTGTTTCGCCATGCACCTCGTCAAGGCCCAGCCGCTGAGCTACCGCGCGCGCGGTCAGCACGCCATCGCCACTGGCCATGATGATGCGCATGCCACCACGCTGCAGGGCGGCGATGGCCTCGGCGGTGGTGGGTTTGATCGGATCGGCCACCGCCAGGGCACCGGCCAGCTGGTTCTCGATGGCCAGGTACATGACACTGGCACCTTCGCGGCGCAATGCATCGGCCTCAGCGGCCATCGTGTCCACCGTCACGCCATGCTCCTCCATCAGGCTGGTCGTGCCGAGCAGAAGCGCGTGCTGGTCAACGGTGCCTGCCACACCCTGGCCGGTGATGGAATCGAACCCGTCCACGGGCTGCAGTCCCAGCCCGCGTCGGCGCGCCTCGGCAACCAGCGCAGCAGCCAAGGGGTGCTCGCTGCCCTGGTCCAGGCTGGCGGCCAGCCGCAGCACGCTGTCCGCGTCGAACCCGGCCGCTGTCACGACGCCATGGAATGCCGGCCGACCTTCGGTCAGGGTGCCGGTTTTGTCCACGACCAGCGTGTCGACCGTGCGCAGCGCTTCGATGGCCTCGGCATCACGGAACAGCACGCCCTGCTGCGCGGCGCGGCCGGTGGCGACCATGATCGTCATCGGCGTGGCCAGGCCCAGCGCGCACGGGCAGGCGATGATCAGCACCGCGACGGCGTTGAGCACGCCATGTGTCCACGACGGAGCTGGGCCGAACAGCCCCCAGCCGAGCAGGGTGAGCAGGGCGACCATCAGCACGGCCAGGACGAACCAGTAAGCGACGGTGTCGGCCATCCGCTGCATCGGGGCGCGCGAGCGCTGTGCCTGCGCCACCAGCTGCACGATCTGCGCCAGCGTGCCGTCATCGCCCACGCGCTCAGCTTGGATCAGCAGCGCGCCGGTGCCGTTGAGGGTGGCCCCGATCACCGGGTCGCCGATGCTTCGGGTGATCGGCAAGGACTCACCGGTGAGCATCGACTCATCCAGCGTGGAACGCCCTTCCAGCACGCGCCCATCGACCGGGATCTTCTCGCCCGGACGGACGCGCAGGCGGTCGCCTGCGCGCACCTGTGACAGCACGATGTCCTCTTCACTGCCGTCGGCATTGATGCGACGCGCGGTCGTCGGCGCCAGCGCAAGCAGCGAACGGATCGCTGCCGAGGTCCTGGCGCGCGCGCGCAGTTCCAACAGCTGGCCCAGCAGGGTGAGCGAGACGATCATCGCCGCCGCTTCGAAGTACACACCGACGCGGCCATGTTCCCGGAAGGAGGGCGGGAACAGCGACGGGGCAATCGTGGCAACGGCGCTGTAGCCGTAGGCAGCGAGAACCCCGGTACCGATCAGCGTCCACATGTTCGGGCTGCGGTTGGCAATCGACTGCGCCCAGCGCTGCAGGAAGGGCCAGCCTGCCCACAGCACGACCGGCGTGGCCAGTGCGGCCTCCAGCCACACCCGCAGCGTCGGCGACAGGTCCTCCAGCAGCGGGGTCATGGCCAGCATCGCCAACCCCATGGTGGCCACGCTCAGCGGCAGGCTCCACCAGAACCGGCGCCGGAAATCGACAAGCTCAGGCGACTCACTCTCGTCCAGGCTCGGCATCATGGGCTCCAGCGCCATGCCGCAGATCGGGCAGGAGCCCGGGCCTTCCTGCACGATCTGAGGGTCCATCGGGCAGGTGAACAGCGTACCTTCGGCCACCGGCTCGACATCGGCGCCCTGCGGGGCCAGGTAGCGCTGCGGATGCGCGCTGAACCGCCGCCGGCAGCCGTCACTGCAGAAAAAATGGCGGCTTCCGTGGTAGTCGGCGTGGTGCGGCGTACGCGTTTGATCCACCTGCATGCCGCACACCGGGTCGATTACCCTGGGTCCGGCGGCACCTGGTGTGGTCTGGCCATGACAGCAGTGACCGTGCGCAGGCCCGGGCGCGGTCACGACGCTGACTCCTGGAGCGCGGTGATGATCGGGCAGGCGGCAAGGTCGCCGTGGCCGGGGCAGGCCTGGACCAGCTGGCTGAGCGCGATATGCATGCGTTGCAGTTCCTTGATGCGGTGTTCGATGTCGGCCAGACGGGCACTGGCGGCGTCACGCACGCCGGCCATGTCGCCGCCGCGCTGGTCGCTCAGCGCCAGCAGACTGGCGATTTCCTCCAGGGTGAAGCCCAGCGCCTTCGCGCGCCGGATGAATCGAAGTCGTTTCAAGGCCTTTTCGTCGAAGATCCGGTAACCGGCGCCTGAACGACGCGCCACCGGCAACAGGCCCTGTCTTTCGTAGTAGCGAACCGTATCGACCGGTACCCCGGCACGGTGTGCTAGCTGTCCAATGTTCATGGAAACCTCCAGGTGCCGATTCTGAACCCTGGAGTCTACTCACGAGTCAAGGCCCTAACGTCCTGAGGCTGTGACGCTCTTTGCAATTATCTTCATAGCCTGCGCCTGTCCTCAGTTCCTACCCTGCATCCACCGGGAAGTCACGTCGTCAATCGCGACGCTCCCGGTTCATCGGAGGCACGAGGAGGAGCTGATGGACGCACACAAGAACGACCTGACCGAAATTGCAGTGGTGGAATACCCGGGCGCCGATCCATCGGCAGCATCAATGCTTGCCGAAATGGCCCACGTGGCCAATCGTCTCGCCCAGCAGCAGGGGCGCCGTGTGCCCGGGCTGCTGGTCACCCGCTGGGTACTGGCCGCCGACGGTGGCGGTCCGCAGCGTGTGGCTGGCGCCGATCTGCTCGACGCCACTGTACCGGCCGCTATCGCGCTGCCCGGTCAGGTCAGTCAGAGCGCACGGATCCAGGATGAGGCCGTCCTGCAGGACTGGCTGAGCGCTCACTACGACGGCGGCAGCCTGCTGGCGGCTTCCAATGACGGAATCTGCGTGCTGGCGCGTGCCGGCCTGCTGGTTGGCCGGAGCGTGGCCAGCCTGGATCTGGGGCGACATCCCGACCTGTCGGCACAGGCCGCGAACTGGGCACCGAGCGAGCGCGCGCTCGTGGACGACGGTGATCTGCTCACCGTCAGCGGCAACCAGGCCTGGAGGTTCCTGGGCCTGCGACTGCTGTACCGCCTGCACGGGCAGGGCATCATGAACGCGGTCGCGCAGCAGCAGGGCGTGGCCATTCCAGCCAGCATCCAGCAGGACCTGGAACGCTTCAGCGCCAATTTCGCCCATGGCGACCGCGATGTACTCAAGGCCCAGCGCTGGTTGCACACCACGGCCGCCCGCGGGGCCACGCTGGGGGCGATCTGTCAGAGTTCCGGGCTGGAGCCTCGGACCCTGCAACGCCGCTTCCTCAAGGCCACAGGCATGCGCCCCATCGAGTACTGCCAGCGGCTGCGCATCGCCAAGGCGCAACTGCTGCTGCAGGATGGCGGCGCCATCGACGAAGTAGCGTGGGGTGTGGGCTATGCGGACCAGAGCGCGTTCCGCCGCCTGTTCCTGCGCATTGTCGGCATGACCCCGGCCAGCTATCGGCGCATGGTCGCGGGCAAGCTGCGTGAGCGCGCGGCAGCACCGGCCAACCCGGTGTTGACCGGGGCAGTACGCGGGTTCGACCGTCACGCTGCGTGATGTGTGACGGTGCTGCGCTGTCGGCCTGCGGGCCGGCGGCGCAGCGCACTTCGGAGGAGGCGCGCCACGCGTGTCGATGTTTCTGAACGAGGGGCCAGCATCGCCGATGGGCGTGCTGGCTTTCTGCTGTGTGATGCTCGCTCTGGTGCTGGCACGCTGCTGGCCCAGGCAGCCTGCGCGACAACGCCAGGCCGCTGCGCGGCTGCTGCTGGACGTGGCGATGGCGGCGCTGCTGGGCAGTGCGCTGGCCCGCCTGGTGCACCACCTTCCGGCGCAGCCGCCCTGCACGTCTGTTCTGCACGGGCTCGCAGCATGGGCATGGCAGACGCTCATCGGGCTGCTTGCCGCAGCGGTCTGGGCGGTGAGGCAGCTGCGCCACCAGGCGCCCCTGCGTTTGCCGGTCATCGGCTCGGCGATGCTGGCGCTGCTGATATGGTCCGGCGCCGCCGCAGTGCTTTCAAGGCAGGCACCGCCCGGCATCGCGGCGACCTCGACCACCAAAACCGCAGCGGCAGGCGCGTGTGGAGAGCCCGCAAACAACCGCCCTTCCAACGGCTGCAGGGCCGAAGCCCGTCGGGCGCTGCCCTGAGCAACATCCCATCGCGGGCCTCAACCAGGCGCCACGTCCGGCGACCTGCGGTAGCCTGCGTCCGTACTCAACAAGGAGCCATCATGTTTTTCCCACTTCCGCGGCGTACGTCGCTGGCGATCCTGCTGCCTTCACTGCTGACGCTGGCGGCCTGCAGCCAGGCGCAGCCGCCTGCGCCCGCCCCCACGCCGGCCCCCGCTGCTTCCGCCGAGGCCCCCAAGGCGCTCGACGGTCTGCGCAGGCACGGTTTTGAACTGGTGGGTCCGATCCAGGCGCCGCCAGGGCTGCAGGGGTTTGCAGGCGTGGTCGGTGGACAGCAGCCGGTCGCCGCTTATGTCACGGCCGATGGACAGAGCGTGATCGTTGGCAGCCTGTTCGACGCTGAAGGCAATGACCTGTCGGCAAAGGTGCTCGAAACCGCTGTCGCCGGACCGCTCTCGGAAAAGACCTGGGCGCGGCTGCAGGACAGTGCCTGGGTACGTGACGGTCGCGCCGATGCGCCGCGGGTGATCTATACCTTCAGCGATGCCAACTGCCCTTACTGCCACCGCTTCTGGGAGGCGGCCCGCCCATGGGTGGACGCGGGCAAGGTGCAGCTTCGGCATCTGATGGTCGGGGTCATCCGCGAGGACAGCCCGGGCAAAGCGGCGGCGATTCTGTCCGCTGCCGACCCCTCTGCTGCCTTGCTTGCGAACGAGCGTGCATTTGACAAGGGCGGGATCAAGCCCACCGCCATCAGCGCTGAGGTTGCCGCCAAGCTGGACGCCAACCAGGTCCTGATGGTCGAAATGGGCTTCCAGGGCACGCCTGGCATTCTGTTCCAGGATGAAAAGGGGCATGTACAGCGCCGTGCTGGCATGCCGCAGGGCAATGATCTCCAGGTCGTGCTCGGACCACGCTGATCCCAATTGTTGTGTGATGCCAATCACAGGCCCGCTCTGGCAGAGCGGGCCTTCTGCATTCTGCAGCAGGCAGAATGCGACGAGAGCGTGCTGTGCAGCCTGGGCGGGCAGGCGTATGGGCGCGCGTTGCCGCTGATGATGAGAATACCGGTCTGTCTGGTCGATCGGCCTGATGGCGACAGTGGCGCGACCTGTCGACGCGCCACTAGCGACAGCGGCTGTCCCGGTAGATCGCGCAGACCCCTGCTGCACGGCAGCCCTGGGGTTATCGGTACGGGCGTGAAGGGTGTGTATTCAGTTCGCGCGGCGGTGTGTGCACGGCGCCGTATCCGACGATCACCAGCGTGAGGGCAGCGGGGCACGCAGGTCGCAGCCCGGGTCCGCCCTTGCGCGCCGCCCCGCGTTGATGCTGTGGCTCAATGGGGCAGAGGGGCGGCGGCGGTGAACTGACGCGGGCAGCAGACAGCAGACCCCCCCCCGGCACTAAGGCGCGGCAGCGGCACCTGGACGGACGAAGAAGGCACGGCCGCCGTCCTCGACAAACAGCAGTTCCGGCGACCCTTGCCAGGAGGTCAGCATCGCGCCGGTATTGTTCTGGTGCTTCACCGTCAGCGTCGCGCCCCGGTCCGGGTTGGCCACCACCTTGAATACTTCGGTGGCGCCGCTGGCGTCGTCCAGCCGCAGCACCGCTTCGCCACCGGCGTCGAACGTCGCGTAATGGCCACGCTCGGCGCCATCCGGGCCGAGCAGGGTCAGCCCTGAACTGGAGAGCGCCTGGTCCGGTGACGGCATCTGGGGACGGGTGGACTTTGCGGCGTGCGCACCGAGTACCACCCGCGGCTGTCCGTGGTGGTCGGCGATGACCAGCCCGCGGGCGTGCAGTACCCGGTGAGGTGAGTCCATTCGTTGCTGTTGCACCAGTGTCCAGCCGCACATCAACAGTGCGACGGACGATATGCCGATGGCGGTCAGTGAGAGCGCACGTGACATGTCCGTGGGATTCCTTCCTGGGATCGTGAGCGGACGATAACGGAAGCGCTGGCAGCTTGACCAGCGTTGTGTACGACGAAGGTCGATGCGTCGTTGGTTGACAGAAATCGCGCGCCTGCCCACTCTTGGCCCGGGACATGCTGTCCCGAACGGGCACGGTATGTGCATGGACGGAGGGGTCCATGCGTCGCCTGCCCGGACCTGCCGCGCGGGCACGCCACTGTGGTGGCGCGCCCGCGCATGACGCTGCTCCCTTCGGCGGCATTTCCGGATGTGGTCTGATTCCGGTTTTTTTACGCGTGCCGATGAAAACGATTACAAAGCCCCGCCTGCTGGCCTCGGCCATCCTCCTGTCGCTGGCCGCCCAGGCCTCCGCTGCCGATCCGGCGGCATTCTCGCTTCTGCAGTTGCAGCGTGCGCCATCAGCCTCCGACGTGTCCGGGCTGGCGAGCCAGCTCCCGGTGCTGGGGGCGGACGTGATCAGCGTCCCCGGGGTTGCACGTGCAGCGGACCAGGTGGATCCGCTGCAGACCCTGGCCGATCAGCTCGGTTATGGCTACCGCTTCATCGCTGCGGCACCGGAGTCCGATGGCAGCACCCGCGGGCAGGTGCTGCTCAGCCGTGTGCCGGTGCAGCTGGAGTCGGGCACCGAGCAGGCCGGTCAGGCCTACCTCCGCGTTGCCGACGATCGCCACGTGGTCGCTGTCTACGCTGCTGCCGAGAACCCGTCGCAGGAAGCTGTGGCCCAGCTGGTCAAGGCATCGCGGCTGGCTGCACCGGCGGTGGCCATCGGACTGCCGGCTGCGGCGGTTGCAGGCTGGCAGCAGGAGGGCGCCGTCGCCAGTGATGGCTTCAGTGCGCGCAGCAGCCGCAAGGTCAAGGTCGCAGGCCTGCCGGCGACCCTGCAGCAGTTCGCCTATGCGGACGAGGCAAAACAGGAGCGGCCATGGATGGATACGTCGCTCAATGCCGACGCGCGCGCCGCTCTCCTGCTGGCGCAGATGACCGAGGACGAGAAGTTCCAGATGCTGCACAGCTACTTCGGGCTGGGCAAGGATGGCGGTCCGTTGCCGGAGGGCGCGGTGGGATCGGCCGGCTTCGTGCCGGGCGTGCCGCGTCTGGGTATTCCCTCGCAGCAGTCGGCCGACGCCGGTGTCGGTGTGACCAACCCGGGTGGCATCCGGCCCGGGGACTTCGCCACCGCAATGCCGTCCGGCCCGTCCACGGCAGCGACCTGGAACCCGGAACTGGCCTTCGCCGGCGGTGCCACGATGGGGCGCGAGGCCTGGCAGCAGCGCTTCAACATTCTGCTTTCGGGCAGCGTGAATCTGCAGCGCGACCCACGCAACGGGCGCAACTTCGAATACGCCGGTGAGGACCCCTTGCTGGCAGGCGTGATGGTAGGTGCGGTGATCCGCGGCGTGCAGAGCGAGCATGTGATTTCCTCGATGAAGCACTTCGCGCTCAACGACATGGAAACCCGGCGCAACTTCCACGACGTCCGTATCGGCGAGCAGGCAATGCGTGAGTCGGATCTGCTGGCATTCGAGATCGCCATCGAGGCTGGACGCCCCGGTGTGGCGATGTGCTCGTACAACAAGATCAACGGCACCTACGGCTGTGAAAACGGCTACCTGATGAACGAGGTGCTCAAGCAGGAGTGGAAGTTCCCCGGTTTCGTGATGAGTGACTGGGGTGGTGTGCACAGCGGTTCCAAGGCTGCGCTGGCCGGGCTCGACCAGCAGTCTGCCGGCGAGGTCTTCGACGCGGCGGTGTTCTTCGACGAACCGCTGAAGATGGCCGTGGCGGCCGGAGTCGTGCCGATGGCGCGGCGCGATGACATGGTGCTGCGCATCCTGCGGACAATGATCCTGCACGGCAACTTCGACAACCCGCCGCAGCACCAGCCAATCGACGTGGACGCCGGTTACGCCAGCGCCCAGCGGACCGTCGAGGAAGGCAGCGTACTGCTGCGCAACGAGGGCAACGTGCTGCCGCTGGACCCGTCGGTCAAGCGCATCGTCATCATCGGCGGCCATGCCGACAAGGGCGTGATCGGCGGTGGTGGATCCTCGATGGTGGGCGTGACCGCGAAGGGGACAAACGCAGTGCCGGGCGTGATGCCGACCACCTGGCCCGGTCCGGTGATCTTCCATCCGTCCTCGCCACTGGAAGCGCTGCGGGCAGCGCGCCCGGACGCGCAGATCGATTTTGTCAGCGGTACCGACCGGGTGGCCGCTGCCAAGGCGGCCGCAGCGGCCGACGTGGCCATCGTGTTTGCCACCCAGTGGGCCGCAGAGTCGGTCGACCTTCCCGACATGCAACTGCCCGACCAGCAGGACGCGCTGATTGCCGCCGTGGCGCAGGCCAACGCGAAGACCGTGGTGGTGCTGGAAACCAATGGGCCGGTGCGTACCCCGTGGTTGAACCAGGTGCCGGCCTTGCTGCAGGCGTGGTACCCCGGCATCCGCGGCGCGGAGGGCATCGCCGCGCTGTTGACCGGTCAGGCCAACCCGTCCGGACGTCTGCCGGTGACCTGGGTGAGCGATGAATCGCAGTTGCCGCGTCCACACATCGACGGCCTGGGTTTCAACCCGAAAAAGGCGTTCAACGATGTCTTCGATTTCGACATCGAGGGTGCGAACGTGGGGTACAAGTGGGCCGAGGCCAACCGCCTGAAGCCCACCTTTGCGTTTGGCCATGGCCTGTCCTATACCCGGTTCGAGTACCAGAACCTGACGGTGAACGTGGACGGTGGGCGACTGGTAGCCAGCGTGGACATCCGCAACGCCGGCGCGCGCGCCGGTGCCGATGTGGCCCAGCTGTACCTGAAGCTGCCGGCGGGCAGCCAGACGCCGATCCGGCTGATCGGCTTTGAGAAGGTGACCTTGCAGCCTGGCGAGCAGCGCCGCATCCGGATCGAGGCCGAGCCGAAGACGCTTGCCAGCTTCGACGCGCAGGTACGCCAGTGGACGATCGCCGCTGGCACCTACCAGGTGCAGCTGTCGCGCAACGCGGCCGAACCGCTGCAGACCGTGGATGTGCAGCTCACCGGACAGGTGCTGCGCTGATCGCGCCGGGAGCCGGGCATCGCCCGGCTCCCGGGCGTGCGTGCGCTCAGGTAGCGCTGGGGTAATCGGTGTAGCCGTGAGCCCCACCGCCGTACAGCGTGTCCTGGTCGACCTCGGCCAGCGCGATGCCCTGGTGCAGGCGCTCGACCAGGTCGGGGTTGGCGATGAAGGCGCGGCCGAAGGCCACCATGTCCGCATAACCCGACTCGACTGCTGCTTCGGCGCGCTCGCGATCGTAGCCGTTGTTGGCGATCCACGCGCCGCGGAACAGCGCGCGCAGGGCCGGGTAGTCGAAGGGCAGGTTGTCGCGGTCACCGCCGGTAGCGCCTTCGATGACGTGGATGAACGCCAGTCCGTCGATCCGGTCGAGCTGCTGCACGGCGTGGCGGAACAGCGGCTGAGGATCACTGTCATGCGCATCGTTGGCCGGCGTGGTCGGCGACAGACGCACGCCGGTCCGCTCCGGACCGATCGCCCCGGCCACGGCGGAGACCACCTCCAGCAGCAGGCGACAGCGGTTTTCGATGCTGCCACCGTAGGCATCCTGCCGCTTGTTGCTGCCATCGCGCAGGAACTGGTCGATCAGATAACCATTGGCAGCGTGCACCTCCACGCCATCGAAACCGGCCTCGATCGCGTTGCGCGCGGCCCGCCGGTAGTCCTCGATCAGGGCCGGAATCTCCTCAAGTGCAAGCGCGCGTGGCGCCGATACGTCTTCGAAGCCTTGGGCGGTGAAGGTTTTGGCCTTGGCGGGCAGCGCGCTGGGGGCAACCGGCACCTCTCCCTGCGGCAGCAGGCTGGTATGGGAGATGCGTCCGACATGCCACAACTGCAGCACGATCCGGCCGCCCCGCGCATGCACCTGCGTGGTGACTTCGCGCCAGCCGGCAATCTGTTCGGGACTGTAGATGCCGGGGGTATCCAGGTAGCCCTGGCCGAGCGGGCTGATCTGGGTTGCCTCGGCGATCAGCAGACCCGCGCTGGCGCGTTGCGCGTAGTAGGTCGCCGCCAGCGGCGAGGGGGTTCTGTCGGGCTGTGCGCGGTTGCGGGTCAATGGCGCCATCGCGATGCGGTTGGCCACGGGAATTGCGCCGATGCGCGTTGCGGAAAAAAGGGTGGCGGTTTCGGAGGTCATGCACAGGCCTGGCAGGGTGGGGAGGGGTACAGACTGCACCGGTCGGTGTGGTTGCGGCGTTGTGGTGGTGAGAAGAAGCGTTGCGCGCTCGCCGGGCAGAGCCCGGCGCTACCAACGCAGGGCTGCGCGGCCAGCGCGTGACGACCAACGGTCGTCACCTACCAGCTCGCAGATCACCAGCGTTGCGTACGGCAGCGCTTGCATTTTCATGACACGCACCGGCCTACGCTGGAGGCAGCGCCGCGATGGTCGCGGCCGTAACCAACAGGAGTGCTCCTCATGCTTGACTACCAGCTCAACGGCCGCGTGGCCATCGTGACCGGCGGCGTATCCGGCATCGGCCTGGCGGTGGCGCGCGCGCTGGCCGCCTCGGGGGCGAAGGTATCGGTGTGGGATCTGAAGCAGGATGCGGTGGATGCCACCGTGGCCGCCCTGCAGTCCGATGGCGCTACGGCAATCGGCGTTGCGCTGGATGTCACCGACCCGCAGGCAGTGGAAGCGGCCGTCACGCGTACGGTCGACGAACTGGGCGGCCTTGATATCGGCGTCAACAATGCCGGTATCGGCGGGCCGGGCGCCAGCAGTGGCGATTATCCGGTCGACGGCTGGAAGCGGGTGATCGATGTGAACCTCAACAGTGTTTTTCTTTGCCAGCGCGCGCAGATCCAGGCGATGCGCACGGCCGGCAAGGGCGGCAGCATCATCAACATGGCCTCGATACTGGGCCAGGTTGGCTTCCCGCAGTCGCCCGCCTATGCGGCCGCCAAGCACGGCGTGGTCGGGCTCACCCAGACCGCCGCATGGGAGCATGCCCGCGACGGCATACGCATCAATGCGGTGGGACCGGGGTTCATCCGTACCCCGCTGGTGGAGAAGATGGACCCGGCGGCGCGCGACGCGCTGCAGGCAAAGCATGCCCTGGGTCGCCTGGGTACGCCCGAGGAGGTGGCCGCCCTGGTCGCCTGGCTGGCCAGCGACGATGCCTCGTTCGCCACCGGCACTTACTACGCCATCGACGGCGGTTACCTGGCCGTGTGAGCGCAGTGCGTGGCGCTGCCGGTGCCGGACTGGACCTGGCACTGCCAGGGAGCCGTGGCGGGCCTTCACGGCTCGCGCACGGACACCGCGCCAGCCTCTGCTGACTTGATCGGGGACTGACATGGAACTCAGTGCGGATGTTTCGATTCTGCTGCGCGTTGCCGCTGCCATGCTGTTCGGGGCGGTGCTGGGCATAGAGCGGGAGATGGGCAAGCACGCGGCCGGGCTGCGCACCCACATGCTGATCGCCGGCGCAGCCGCGCTGATTGTCGGCCTCGGTGACTCGGTGGCCGAGCATTTCCAGCAGGAGCGCTACCGCGACCTGATGCAGGTCGACCCGGTGCGTCTGATCGAAGCGGTCGTGGCGTGCGTCGGCTTTGTTGCCGCCGGGACGATCCTGCGCGGCAGCCGCGACGGTGAGGTCAGCGGCCTGACCACGGCAAGTTCACTGATCATGGCCTCGGCGATCGGCATAGCGGTCGGCATCGGCAAGTACGTGCTGGCATTCGGGGTGTGCCTGCTGTGCGTGATGGTGCTGACCCTGATGCGGCGGATAGAGCGCCGCTTGTAGTGGCGCGAGCGCACATGGGTGATGATGGGGTCCCTTGGCGCGATTCTTCCTCTACGGTTGCCCCATGATCATCTCCGCCTCGAGCGATTACCGGACCGCCGCCCAGCGGCGTCTGCCGCCCTTTCTGTTCCATTACATCGATGGGGGTGCGTACGCCGAGCACACGCTGCGTCGCAACGAGGCGGACCTGGCTGCCATCGCCCTGCGTCAGCGCGTCCTGCGTGACATGGGCGAGCTCAGTCTGGAGACCGAGCTGTTTGGTCAGCCGCTGGCGATGCCCGTCGCGCTGGCGCCGGTGGGCCTGACCGGCATGTATGCACGGCGCGGGGAGCTGCAGGCTGCGCGTGCTGCCGACAGCCGCGGGGTTCCCTTTACCCTGTCCACGGTCTCGGTCTGTGCCATCGAGGAAGTTGCGCCTGCGCTGCAGCAGCCGATGTGGTTCCAGCTCTATGTGCTGCGTGACCGTGGTTTCATGCGCAATGCGCTCGAACGAGCGCAGGCGGCAGGGGTGAGCACGCTGGTGTTCACGGTGGACATGCCGGTGCCTGGCGCCCGCTACCGGGATGCCCATTCGGGCATGAGCGGACCGCGCGCCGCGCTGCGCCGGTTCGGCCAGGCGCTGACCCACGCCCGTTGGGCGTGGGATGTCGGCGTGCGGGGCAAGCCGCATGATCTGGGCAATATTTCGGTTTACCGCGGTCATCCCACCGGGCTGGCCGACTACATCGGCTGGCTCGGCAGCAATTTCGATCCTTCGATCAGCTGGAAGGACCTGGAGTGGATCCGCGCTTTCTGGAAAGGGCCGATGGTCATCAAGGGCATTCTGGATGCCGAGGATGCGCGCGATGCGGTCAGCTTCGGCGCCGACGGGATCGTGGTGTCCAACCATGGCGGGCGCCAGCTCGACGGCGTGCTGTCCACCGCGCGGGCGCTGCCGCAGATCGCCGATGCGGTGCAGGGTGATCTGAAGATCCTGGTGGACTCGGGCATCCGCAATGGCCTGGACGTCGTGCGCATGCTCGCCCTCGGTGCCGATACGGTGCTGCTGGGCCGTGCCTTCGTCTATGCGCTGGCCACCCATGGCCAGGCCGGGGTGGCCAATCTGCTCGACCTGGTCGCCAGGGAAATGCGTGTGGCGATGACGCTGACCGGCGCGCGGCGCATCGCCGATATCGGGCGCCACTGCCTGGTGCAGGCCTGAGGCCGACCCTCGAGGACCGGGCCGGCCTTACTCGCAGCGCGCGGCGGTGATCACGTTGTCCTTGTCAACGAAGACGCGTAGCCGGTCCTGGCGCAGGTCACGGGTGGTGATGGTCGCCGGACCTATTGGATTGACCAGGCCGGCGCCACTTTCGCGCGAAAGCCGGCGCATCGTCGCTTCGTCAGCCTTCTGGCCTACAGCCCAGGCCAGCCCGCTGGCATCACAGCGGCCGCTGCCCTGCACCTGGGGACCGGGCGTGCTCACGCAGCCGGCAATCAACGCCGCAGCAGACAGGGGCAGCAACAGCAGTTGGGGCATGCGGCGCATGAGCAGCGTCCTGACGGTAGAGAGCTGCACCTTACCACTGTGGCCGCTGTCGCGCGTCCAGGCTGGGCACCGTCAGGGCAGGACCTGCGGCAGATAGCGCTCCACCACATAGCTGAAAGGCCGCTGGTGGCGGTCGCGCAGCAGCGCGCGGACTTCAAGCAGCACATCCTGTCCGTCGTCGCCGCGCTGAGGCGGCCACATCAGCTGCTCGCGCAGGGTCTGGCGCACGAAACCCAGTGTCGTCACCACACGGCCGAACGGCGTCTGGCTGCCATCGAGCGCCCGGATCATGGCCGCACTGAGCAGCGCGGGCCGATACCAGTTATCTGCTTCGGACAGCACACGCTGACCGCATGTCAGCTGCACCCGGCGGTAGGCAAGGGCCTCGCCTGCCTCGACAGCCAGCGCCTGGCGCACCGCCGGCGGCGCAGGCCGCTGCGTGTGCAGGCGCACCGCTCGCAGGCTGCCGTCCTCGTCGAAGCGGTGCTCGGCACACCACTGTTCCAGCGTGGCAGTGGCACTCGTGCTGGTCAGCAGGCGTTCGCGCAGCAGCTCGGCTGCCACCGGCAGCCCGGCAGTCCCGGCAGGGCCGCTGCCACTCCCGCTGTTGCGTGGATCGGAACGATTGGACGGAGCCATGCAGGTCTACGGCAGAAACAGGATGCAATGGTAACCCGCGCGTCGCATGCCGATCACCGCAACGCACTGCATGGATCGTGATACTGCCAGCGGTCACACAGATGCAGTGACTGCGGTACGCACCCGGCGGCCGGCTTCAAACGCTGACAGAGCAGGCTGGACTGGACCGACCGGCGTGACCGGTGCGCCCCCCTCCTGCCTGCCGCAGCCATACCGCAGGATGGGGGTGGATGGGAGCGTCCTGGGACGGGGAGCCGGTATGTGCCATATGGCAGCAAGCCTTGTCCTGCACCGTGCGCTGGTGATGTGCCTGGTGGCGACCGCTCTGGCTGCAGCCGGTGCGAGCGATGCAGCCGTCTATCGCTGCCAGTCGGGCGGCCAGGTGGTCCACCAGGACCAGCCCTGCAGCCCCGGTTGGCTGCAGCAGTGGCGCGGACTTCCCGGCGATCACGGCACGGCGGAGGAGCCGACCGCAGCGTCCGGGAACCCGCCATTGCGTGACCGACGTGCCCCGCGAGCTGGCCGTGCCGCACGCGCGGCGCTGATCCGGCTGGAGCGCGACCCGCAACGTTGCGATCGTGTCCGCCATCAGCGCGACCGGGCGCTGGCGCAGCGACGACGTGCGCCCGATCTGCTGATGCAGCGCGCCTGGAACGACAGGGTGAACGCCGCCTGCCAATGAGCGGCGGGTGCAGGACATTCAGCCGCGTCCGATTCGGCGTTAGGCCGCGTCCCAATACCGTGTTGATCGAGCAGATCCCCGATGACGCCTTCCGACGATGGCTTGTGCCGGCACGGGACTGCTGCCCTTGTCGCTGACCGTACCGGCCGTCATGAACCGCACGTTGGACCGCATTGTGGAAGCGTTGCCCCGCTGCAGCGGTCGCGCCGTCGACCCGGCAGGCAGCCTGCGTGCCCTGCGCACGCATCCGCGTCGCCTGTTGTACACCGCCGGTGTGCTGGTCAGCACCTTGCTGCTGTGCGCTCTGTCGGTGGCGGCTGTGCAGCATGTCAATGCGTTCCGCGACCAGCGTGTCCAGGAGCTGGTTCGGGCCCGTGATGCGCTGCAGGCTCATCTGGCCGAACGCGAGTCCAGCCAGGCGCGGCTGTCCAACATGACCGAGTTTGTCTGGGAACACCGGCTTGCCAGCGAACAGGCGACCGCCCGGGCCGATCTTGCCGCCTTCAAGGCGGCTGGGCAACGTCTGCAGATCGAACACGATGCGAGCAGCACGCCGCTGACGGTGATCGGCGAGAATCTCGATGACTGGCAGCCGGCGCAGCTGCGCCGCTATCTGGCGCTGGCGCGCTTGCTGTCGGCCGTTTCGCGGCTGGCCTACACCGGTGGTGTGGTCTCCCAGGGCAGTGTGGGCTATTTCCTCGATACCAGCGGCCGCTTTGCGGTGCTCAATCCGGGCATGGAGGCTGCCGTGGCCTCGCAAGGGCTTGATGCTGCGCAGCGCGAAGCCTGGTTCGTGCGCCTGCGGGCCTACGCCAACCTCAATCCACCCGTGCTGCCCAGCGACACCGTTTCCTCCCTGCATCCGCTGGGCGGCCACGAGGTGGCGCGGCTGGGGTACGCCCCCCATCCGCTCACCGGTGAGCCGGCTTTGGTCAGCAGCTACCCGGTTCATACCGGCAACCAGCTGCTGGGGCATTTCGTCAGTTTTGAGCCCACCTGGCAGCCGGGTCAATCCCTGCTCCACGACGTGGGGGGACAGATGCTGGTGGTCGCGCCCAGTGGACATGTTGTGTTCGGCTCTGATCAGCCGCAGCCGGCCGCGTTGGCCGGTGCGCTGCATGATGCGGGTGTCTGGACCCACGCCTACGGCCGGGTCACCCACTACTGGCGGCACGGCCAGATGTACCTGGCGACGCTGGTCCAGGGCAGCGACTGGACCGTGCTGAGCACCTTCGGCTGGCGAGAGGTGCTGTTCGGAGGGCATTCGCTGTGGCTGCTCGGCCTGGGTATCTGGGCGGTGCTGATGGTCAGCCTGTGGCTGCTGTTGCTGTGGATCGACCGGCGTGTTTTCGCCCCGGCTGCCGCGCATGCCGGCCAGATCTATGCGAGCGAACAGCTGAGCCGCTCGCTTATTGAACTGACGCCCATCGGCTTGTGCCTGCTCGACATGTCAGATGCCACCCCGGTGATCCAGAACGCCCTGGCCCATCGCCATGCGGCTGCGGCTGCAGAGGCAGGGCTGGCGTTGTACCCGGCATTGATCAGCAGCTATCTGGCCGCGCCGGCCAACGGCCAGCTGGCGGAAATCCGCGAGTTCGAGCTGTCCCATGGCGATCCAACGGCAGGTCAGCAGTCCATGCGTCACCTGCTGGTGGGCGCCAAGCAGGCCGAGTTCGGCGGGCGGCAGGTGCTGCTGTGCGCGCTGCAGGATCTGACCGCACGGGTCGAGCTGGAAGCCGAGCAGGCGCGACTGCGCGGGGAAGCAGAGGCGGCCAATGAGGCAAAGTCGCGGTTCCTGGCGACGATGAGCCACGAAATCCGTACGCCCCTGCATGGGATCCTCGGCCATCTCGAGCTTCTTGGTCGTTCCCGCCTGGACCCGGAACAGAAGGTCCGGCTGAACCGGATCAACCAGTCGGCGGACTCCTTGCTGCTGATCGTCAACGACGTGCTTGACGTCTCGCGCATTGAATCGGGACAGCTCGGCATAGATGCGGTGGGCTTTGATCCTGTCAGTCTGATCGAACGGGTCGCGCTGCTGTACTCGCCGCTGGCGCTGGCCAAGGGCGTGGATCTGGATTTCATCGTCGATGGCGAGCTGGCCTCCCGCTACAGCGGTGCCGTGGCACGTATCGAGCAGGTACTGCGCAACCTGGTGAGCAATGCGGTGAAGTTCACCCAGTCTGGTCGCGTGGAGATCCGCCTGCTGCCTGCCCGGAAGATCGCTGGCCTGCGTTTTGAAGTCGCCGACTCGGGCATCGGCCTGACCGACCTTCAGCAGCAGCGTCTGTTCCAGCCGTTCATGCAGGCCGATGCTTCCATCGGCAGCCGCTTCGGCGGCACCGGTCTGGGGCTGTCGGTATGCCGCCAGTTGTGCGAATTGATGGGCGGCAGCATCGATGTGCGCAGCACCCCGGGCGTCGGCAGCGTGTTCTCCTTTGAAGTCCGGGCGCAGACAGGTGCCGTCCGCGAGCCGCTGCGGCCTCTCGTTGGTCGCCAGGTGGTGCTGGTGTCGGCGGTCATTACGTGGCGTGAAGAACTGGCGCGCAGGCTGCGGCGATGGGGGGCGACGGTCTACACGACCGAGCAGCTGTCCCAGGTCGCAACACTCGACCTGCCCGAGGCCACAGCCGTGGTGGTGTTCGAGCGCAATCTGCCGGTGGATGGACCACCGCGGCCGCACCAGCCAGGGCTCGGCCACGCTGGCCCGGTCTTCCGTGTGCGCGCGGATGCACCGCTACGCGCGCTGTTCCGCGACGGCCAGTGGTGGGTGTCCTGCTATGCCGGGCAGTCGTTGCTCGATGCGCTGATCGCTACGGGCCCCGGCGAAGAGGCCGATACCGGTCCTGACGTGACCATTGCCCGCATGATCGGCTAGATTGCGCCATGCCCCCCTTCGTTCAAAAGGACCCCGCATGGACGCCTACCCCCGGGTGCACGCCGCCACAGGTGCGGGCAGGCAACCTGTGAGCCAGCTGCGGCGCTCGCAGCGCCGGTTGCTGCTGGGCGGCGGCGGGCTGGTGAGCCTGCTGTTCGTGGCTGTTGCCGCCGTCAGTGCCTGGTCCATCATCGCCGACTTCCACACCGACAGCCGCCGCCGTTTCGTTGAAGCGCAGTCAGCCGTCAACTATTACCTGCATGTGCGCGATCGCGCGTACGCCAGCAGCGTCAACGGCAACGATACGCTGTGGATGGACTATCGGCCGCTCCTGGAACAGCAGGGCCAGCGCTGGCTCACGCCGCTGGTGCAGGGAGGCGGTGCCGTGGTAGTGCGGGCCGACCCACAGGCTGTTCCGTGGCTGGTGTTGACGCGCGACCCCGACACGCTGGAACGCTCCACACTGGCGGCTTATCTGGGCATGCTCGATCAGTACTCGACGTTCACTGCCAGCGCCGTGGCGGCGCTCGGCGCGCCGGGACCGATGGGCATGTATGCCTATGAGCCCCAGGGACGTCTGCTGGCCGTCGGCGGTGTAACCGACGAACGCCAGCTGTTCGCGGCTTTGGGGGTCAAGGATCGTGACGGTGTCTTCGCTGCGCTGATGGCCGGTGAGAGCCTGGCCCGCACGCAGCTGCCCGGGCGCGGTCCGGTGTCCAGTGCGATCGAAGGCGGGCGTCTGCTGTCGCGGTTTGCAGACAATCCGTTCGACGGAACGCCATCGCTGGTAGGCGTGCTGACCATGGCCGACGGCCGCAGCCCGTATTTCCGGCGCGTGGTCTTCGAACCGGTGGCGAACATCAAGATGCGGTTGGATGCGGCGGCGCAGGGCAGTTACGCGGTGACCACGCGCGACGGGCATCAGGTGTTTGCAAGCAAAGGCTATGTTGCCGACGCGGACTACCCGCTGGAGCACATCAGCAGCGGGCTGCAGGGCGGTCAGGCGCGGCGGATCTACAGCGACGGGCGCTGGGTGCTGGCCGGGCCGCTCAACGGTGTGGACTGGGTCATCGTCAACGGTTACGGCTGGCGTGATATCTGGGCGGCCAGGTCGGTGGCGTTGTCGTGGCTGCTTGGTGGTGCGCTTGCCAGCTGCCTCGCCCTGTGGGGGTTGCTGCTGCGGCTGGACCGGAAGGTGTTCCGACCGGCACTGGCTGACGCTGCGCGCGTATATGAGAGCGAAGCACTGAGCCGGGTGATCGTCAACACCTCGCCGGTGGGGCTGGTGCTGATCGATTCGGAGAGCCGCCAACCTCTGGTCGAAAACCAGCTGGCGCAATCGCTGGCCGAAGGCGGGGAGGGCGATTCGGAAACGCTCTACGACCAGCTTTGCGCGCAGACGGACGCGCGGGCACCGGAAGGAGCACACGAATTCAAATGGCGGCCACCCGGCAGCGCGGTGCAGCTGCAGGTATCGATGAGCCGGGCCAACTACCGCGAGCGCGCGGTCTGGGTGTGTGCACTGCGCGATGTCACGGCCCAGGCGGAGCTTGAGCGAACCCTGTTCGCCGCGCGTCGGGACGCAGAGCGGGCGCGTGAGGCGGCGGAGTCGGCCAGTCGCGCGAAAACCGCGTTCGTGGCCACGATGAGTCACGAGATCCGCACGCCGCTCAACGGGGTCCTGGGCCACCTGGAGCTGCTTGCTCACAGTCCGATGTCTCCGGCCCAGCGTGAACGTGTTGAACGCATACGGCTATCTGCCGATACGTTGCTGGGCATCATCAGTGATGTACTGGATTTCTCCAAAATAGAAGCCGGACAGCTCGACGTCGATCCCGTGGTCTTTTCAATGCGGCCGCTGATCGAGCAGGCGGCGCTGCTCTATTCGGCCGAGGCGCAGCGCAAGGGGGTCAAGCTCTACTTTGCCGTCGATGGTGCGCTTGAAGCCCCGCTGGTGGCTGATGTGCACCGCATCCGCCAGATTCTCAACAATCTGGTCAGCAATGCGGTCAAGTTCACCGAGTCCGGGCGCATCGTGATCCGCGCCGATCTCCAGCCCGGTACCCTGGAACGTCCCCTGATGCTGCGGCTGCAGGTGGTTGATTCGGGCATCGGGCTCAGTGAAGATCACCTGGCCCAGTTGTTCCTGCCCTTCCAGCAGGCCGATGCAAGCATTTCGCGCCGCTATGGTGGCAGCGGGCTTGGCCTGGCGCTGTGCCAGCAGCTGGCGCGCCTTCTCGGTGGCAGCATCCAGGCCGACAGCACGGCCGGGGTAGGCAGCGTCTTCGCGCTGTCGGTGCCGGTGGACATGGCCGAGTCGACGCCGGCGCCGGCTTCGGGAGGAGCGCTGACCGGGCTGCAGGTGGTCCTGCTGTCAGCCGCAGCCGAGTGGCGCAGCGAGATCGGCCAATGGCTGGTACGCCGGGGCGCGGAGGTCAACGTACACGAGCAGCCGCAACAGGTGCCCCCCGGCGACCTTCAGCAGCACATCCTGTTGCTGTTCGGTGAGCGTCGCGCATGGAGCGAGCTGGACGAGATGGCATTGGCGGCCCGTTTCGGGCGCGTGGTGCGCGCCTATCCCAATGGTCCCCTGGCGCCCGAATCGCGCGCCAATGGGACGCATGTTTCGGCCTATGCGGGAGATGCCCTGCTGTCGGCACTCAGGGGGGAGGCCTCCGCCGCGGGCGCGCCGCAGGCGCTGCCGCCGTCCACTGCGGCACGGCGTGGCCGCCTGCTGCTGGTGGAGGACAACGCGGTCAACCGGGAGTTGATACAGCAGCAGCTGGAAGCGCTCGGGTTTGCGGTGGACCTGGCGGAAAACGGTCACGATGCGCTGACAGCCTGGCAGCCGGGGCGCCACCGGGCCGTGCTGACCGATATCAACATGCCGGTCATGAACGGCTACGACCTGGCGCGCGCGCTGCGTCGCCAGGCGCCGGACCTGCCGATCTTCGCGGTCACCGCAACGGCATTGTCCAGCGAGCGCGAGCGCTGCCGGGAAGCCGGCATCACCGATCTGCTGCTCAAGCCACTGGGGCTGCCGACCCTGCAGCGGATGTTGACGCGTTACCTCGCCGACGAGCAGGACGCGTACCCGATTGCCGAACAGGACGTCGGGCAGGGGGCCGCAATCGATGCCGCCCCGCCCCGGGCGGACGCGGACGACCACGAGCACGGGCACGGACCAGGGCAGGTCGCCGCTGCGGACGCGGCGCCTGCGACGCGGACCGATGACGCCGACGATCGGGCCATGGTGCTGGTGCCGGAGAAGGTCCGCCGTATTTTCGTGACCAGCGCCAGGGACGACCTGGCCCGGTTGCGCCAGGCCAATGCCGACCGTGACGGGGCAGGGCTCCTCAACCGTGCTCACGCGATCAAAGGCGTGCTGATGATGCTTGGTGAGCGTGAGTTGGGCGCGCACTTCAGCGCCCTGGAGGCCAATCTGCGTGAAGCGGTGACCGAGGTGGTCGACGCGGCCGACCGCGAACGCGTGGAGCAGCTGGGGCAGGCCCTGGAGGAGCTGATCGAGCGCTATGCGGCCAGCCTGACGCCCGCAGAGGGCTGATGCAGCTCAATCACTGCGGGCTGCTTACGCCGCCGGGTCCTCGCTGCCCGGCGCCGCCCGCAGGCCCAGTTCGACGGCGAATTTGAACAGGTCCGCGTCACGCTCGATGCTCAGCTTGCGCATGCCGCTGACCTTCTGCGTGCTGATGGTCTGCTTGCGGCGGTTGAGCAGCTCGGCAATCTCGTTGACGCCTTTGCCCGAGACGAACAGCGTCAGGACTTCGAGCTCGCGCGGAGACAGTACCGCCGGCGCGCGCACGGGCCCGCGACTGGGCAGGAGCTGGGCAATGCTGGGCGAGTAGTAGCGACGGTTGGCCTGGGCGGCCATGATCGCCTTGGGAACGTGGAACGTGTCGTCGGCCTTGCTGATGATGTGGTTGATCCCCAACGCACTCAGCGACAGGATCATCACCGGCTGGTCAAGACCGGTCATCACCACCACCTTGAGGTCGGGGTAACGCGTCTGCAGCAGTGAGAGCAGCTCGCTGCCGTCGCCGTGGCGGCCACCGGGCATCGCATAATCGGTAACGACCAGGTCGCATTCGGTCTCATCGAGCAGCGCGATCAGCTCGGTGGAGTCCGACGCGGTTCCCACGATTTTCAGGGTGGGCTGCGCCTCTATCGCGGCCTGGATGCCAAGCCGTATGAACGGATGGTCGTCGGCGACGACGACCCTGAGCGGAGTAGCGGAACTCATTGTGGTCGTGCTCTCTGAAAAAGGGGGTATGCTTTGGCCAACGACAATATGCCAGCTTCCAGCGATGCTGGCATGCTTGAATCAATGGGCCTCCGGGGAACGTGCCGACGATGACAATTCATGTCGTGATTGCTGACGATCATCCGGTCGTCCTGGCCGGAGTGGCGGCCGCCCTGCAGGGCGTCGAAGGTATTTCGATCGACGCGGTCTTTCCGGGGTCCACCGAGCTGGTCCAGCATATCTCGCACACCTGGGCGGGGGTGGTGGTCACTGACTACTCGATGCCCGGCGGTGAGTACGGTGACGGCGCCACGTTGCTCGCCTTCCTGCAGCGGCGGTTCCCGCAGCTGAAGATCGTCGTGCTTACCGGCATCGAGAACCCGGTGGTGTTGGGGGGCATTCTCGATGCAGGGGTCAAATGCGTCGTCAGCAAGACCGATGCCGGGCATTTTCTCGGCCATGCCATCCTGGCCGCGGATCAGGGCAAGGGTTACATCTCGCCGGAAATTGCACACGCCATCGCCGGTGTGGAGAAGACCGACGAGCCACATCCGGGCCTGTCACGGCGCGAGGCGGAGGTGCTGCGCATGGTGGCCGAAGGGCTTGAGGTGGTGGAAATCGCCAATCGCATCCGACGCAGCCGCAAGACGGTGAGCACGCAGAAAATATCGGCCATGCGCAAGCTCAATCTCGAGAAAGATCTCGACATCTTCGACTATGCAATCAAGCATGGCCTGGTGCCGGCATCGCAGTTGGCCCGGGGTGTGCGCCGCGGCGACAAGGAAGACTGAGCGACGGCTTTTTCGGCGCCGTCCGATGGTACGCCGCTGGCAGCGGACTATCGTGGATCGGCCACAGCTGCCCGATGGTTTCCGAAGTGCCGCCTGCTCTCGATCCGCGCATCGTCATACTGTTGATGCATTTTGCCGATCTCACCCAACTCGACCAGACGCATTTTCTGGACGTGGTGAATGCGTATCTTTATGCATCACCGCAGCGGCGGACGCGGCTGCGCAAGAGTTGGGAGCGTGAGGCGCAGAGCGCGCACCAGGGACCCCCCGCCCGGCAGCAACCCTGTTTACCCATCACGCTGCCCGTCAGGGCGGAGAAAAGTAGCGAGGTGACGGACGGCAGCCCGGGGACGCCGCGCGTGATGCCAGGAAAAACCGCCGGCTGAGGGACAACGGTGGCGCACCGGGACGGCGTGCAGGGGTGTGTTTGCGAGCGCACCGGGCGATAATCGACTGCCTGTCGACCCTCTGTGAGCAGCCATGAGTGCGAACTCCTTCTATCCGATCGGTACCGCGGGCCGGCCCTGGGGCGCCGCCGAGCGCGCGCAGTGGCGGGCACGGCAGCAGCGTCTTCGCCGCTATGACGTGCTGGTGATGCCGCGCGCGCAGGCGCTTGCGGACCGGTTCGACTGCATCGTGTACGGGACGCTCGACTACGACGACGATCATTACGACCTGGTGGCGCTGCGCAGCCGGAACTGGAACCCCGCGCTGCCCGCCGTGCTTGTTACCGGCGGCGTGCATGGTTACGAAACCAGTGGCGTGATGGGTGCTCTGCAGTTCATGGAAACGCGTGCAGCCAACTATGCAGACCGCGTCAACCTGCTGGTCGTGCCCTGCGTCAACCCCTGGGGCTTTGAGCGGATCAACCGGTGGAACCGCGATGCCGTGGACCCGAACCGCAACTTCCGCCCTGACGGACCGGCGCGCGAGTCCACCGCGCTGCTGGAACTGCTGGAGCCGCTGCGGGGCCAGTTCGTGGCCCACGTCGACCTGCACGAAACCACCGACAGTGACGAGAGTGAGTTCCGGCCGGCACTCGCCGCACGCGATGGCAAGGCGTTTGAACCCGGCTCGATTCCCGATGGGTTCTATCTGGTTGACGACACGGAAAACCTGCAACCTGCCTTCCAGCAGGCAGTAATTGCCGCCGTGGAGCGCGTGACCCACATCGCGCCTGCCGACGCGCGTGGAGAAATCATTGGTTCGCCGGTGCTGGCGCACGGGGTGATTGCCTACCCACTGGCGCAGCTTGGCCTGTGCGCGGCGATCACCGGCGCGCGCTTCACCACCACGACCGAGGTTTACCCGGACAGCCCGCGTGCCACGGCCGAACAGTGCAATGACGCCCAGGTCGCCGCAGTGTGCGCGGCGATCGACTTCGCGCTGGCCGACGGCGGTCAGCGCGGCTGAACGCGGCCGGGTCAGCGCATCCGCGGCAGATCGAGTGGGTGACGCGATTGCCCGGTCTATTTTCCGGGTTTATCGACCGATAGAAGAAGATAGGCGCATCTTACTGTCCTTCATGGCGTTTCGACGTCGCGCGTGCCATGTTCCGGCAGCTCTTTCCCCCCACATCGACACCGGAGAAGGCCGTCCATGGAAGCCCTGGAGCCTCAACCCCACCCGGTGCGCACTCTCCGACCCGTGTTCGCCCTGGCGGCGATCGTGGTCGTGGCGTTCGCCACCTTCGTCAGTTTTTTCCCGCTTGGTGCCGGCCGCCTGCTGATGCAGGCGCAGGACTGGGCGGCTTCCAACGTCGGCTGGTATTACCTGCTGGCGATGACGCTGTACCTGCTGTTCGTCGTGATCACCGCGCTGTCGCCCTACGGCAACATCAAGCTTGGGGCCGATCATGACGAGCCGGAGTTCAGTTATCTCTCCTGGGCCGGGATGCTGTTCGCAGCCGGGATCAGCATCACGCTGTTCTTCTTCTGCGTGTCCGAACCGCTGACCCACTACATGAACCCGCCACAGGGGGGGGCGGCTGCGGGCGAGGCCGGCGCGCGCCAGGCGATGCAGGTGCTGTTCCTGCACTGGGGCCTGCATGGCTGGGGCGTGTTCGCGCTGGCCGCGATGGCCATGGGTTACTTCGCCTATCGCCACAACCTGCCGCTGGCCCTGCGCTCGGCGCTGTATCCACTGATCGGCAACCGCATCAACGGGCCGATCGGCTACACCGTGGACGCGCTGGGGATCGTCGCCACCGTGTTCGGGCTGGGCGCGGACATGGGTTTTGGTGTGCTGCATCTCAATGCCGGCCTGTCGCACCTGTTCAACGTACCCCACGCGCACGTGGTGCAGGTCATCCTGGTCGCGGTGATGATGGGAGCTGCGGTGATCGTGGCGGTTTCCGGCGTGGAGAAGGGCGTGCGCTGGATGTCCAACATCAACATGGTGCTGGCCATCGCGCTGGTGCTGTTCATGCTGTTCGCCGGGCCCACCCAGTACCTGCTGGCCACACTGATGCAGAATGCCGGTGATTATCTCGGCAGCGTCGTCGGCAAGAGCTTTGACATGTACGCCTACGGCGGCACACCGGGCTGGATGGGCGGCTGGACGGTGTTCTACTGGGCCTGGTGGATCGGGTGGGCGCCGTTCGTCGGCCTGTTCATCGCGCGCATTTCGCGTGGCCGGACGATCCGCCAGTTCGTGTTCGGCGTGCTCTTCATTCCACTCGGTTTCACCCTCGCCTGGCTGTCCATCTTCGGCAACAGCGCACTGGACCAGGTGCTGCACCACGGGCAGCAGCAGCTGGCGCACCTGGCGGTGGACAACCCGCCCGAGGTGCTCTACGCGCTGCTGGACGGCTATCCCTGGAGCCGCCTGGTGATCGGCGTGACGGTATTCATCAGCTTCGTGTTTTTCGTGACCTCGGCCGATTCGGGCGCGGTGGTACTGTCCACGCTGTCCTCGCATGGCGGAAGTCCTGAGGATGACGGTCCCAAGTGGCTGCGCGTGTTCTGGGGCGCGGTCATTGCCGTGGTGACCTCGGGCCTGCTGCTGGCCGGGAACATGGACGCGCTCAAATCGGCGGTGGTACTGGCATCACTGCCGTTCTCGGCGGTGCTGCTGCTGATGGCCTGGGGTCTGATGCGGGCGTTCAGTGATGAAAGTCATCGTCGCCGCGCGCAGCAGTACCGTGCCTCGCCGCTGGTCGGTGCCAGCCGTCATCACCAGGGGTGGCGTCAGCGCCTGGGTCAGGCGGTCCAGTTCCCCGCACGCGACCAGGTCTATCTGTTCATGGACGAGGAGGTGAAACCGGCGCTGGACGCGGTGGCCGAGCAGCTGCGCGAGCAGGGCTGGAAGGTGCAGACCCGGATCGAGTCGGGTGACATGGAGTTGTCCGTCGACCATGGCGAGCAGCAGGACTTCCTGTACCGGGTGATCCTCAGCGGCTACCGCACGCCGAGCTTCGCCGCGCGACAGAACCGCAACCAGCGCTACTACCGTGCCGAGGTGCATCTGTACGAGGGCAGCCAGGACTATGACCTGGTGGGCTACAGCCGCGCGCAGATCATCAACGACATCATCAGCCAGTACGAGCGCCACGTGCAGTTCCTGCATCTGAGCCGGTAGCGCCGGGCGTTGCCGCGCGTGCCGGGCTCTGCCGGGCTGCTCTCCGGTCACCGCTACGCCAACGGCCGCGCTGGGCGCTCGCCGGGAACAGCCCGTCGCTTCGAACAGCGCACTTCGGTAGGTGACGACCGTTGGTCGTCACGCCGATACCCTGGAGCGTGACGACCAACGGTCGTCACCTACCGGCGCCGGGGGCCTGCGTCAGGGGCGCAGCAGGATCTTGCCGGTGCGTCCCGAAGCCAGGCTGGCGGCGGCGGCCTCAGCGGCCTGTTCCAGCGGGAAGATCTTTTCCACCGGCAGCCGCAGTTCACCAGCGGCAGCGCGCTTCAGCAGCTCGCCGACGAGCCGACGCTTGTCCTCCACAGCCATGGCCTGGCTCACTTTGCTGCCCCAGAAACCCTTCACCGTGGCCTGCTTGAAGATCACCGCGCCAGAGGGAATCTGCATCGGTTCGCCCGTCATCGAGCCGAACGAGACCAGCGTGCCGCCGTCGGCCAGCAGACTGACAAGATCCCCGCTGGCAGTGCCGCCCACCGAGTCGACCGCTGCAACCGCGCCGGTGTCGCCCATCGCTGCCCGAGCCTTGTCCTGCCAGCCGTCCTGTGCAGTGGAGATCACGTTCTCCACGCCGACCGCGGCCAGCTCTTCGATGCCTGCATCGCGTCGGACCAGGTTGAGCACATGGACCCCGCGGGCAGCGGCCAGCATGGCCAGCGTTTTGCCAACCGCGCCATTGGCCGTGTTCTGTACGATCCACTGGCCCGCCCGCACATCCAGAAACTCCAGCAGCATCAGTGCGCTCAGCGGCATGGCGATCAGCTGTGCCGCTGTTTCGTCGGCAATGCTGTCCGGCATCGGGATGACCATCCGCGACGGTGCGATGAAGGCCTCTGCCCAGGTGCCGTGTACCGAGGCGGCGGCCACGCGCTGGCCGACCTGCAGGTCGGTCACGCCGTCACCCAGCGCGTCGATGATGCCCAGCCCCTCGCTGCCGCCGATCGCCGGTAGCGGCGGCTTGTATCCGTACTGGCCACGGATGGTCCACAGGTCATGGTTATGGATGGGGGTGAGAATGGTGCGGATGCGCACCTCGCCCGCGGCTGGCGTGGGAAGGGCGTCCTCGCCAGCGGCAAGGACCTGTGCCGGTTCGCCGAACCGGGTGTGTCGTGCACTGCGCATGGCTCAGACGTCCTTGCGCTGGAGAAGGCGCAGCAACGCCTGCGCGGCATCCTCGCTGCTGGCCGGGTTCTGCCCGGTGACCAGCAGGCCATCCTCGACTACGTGCACGCTCCAGTCGGCGCCCTTGCTGTAGTCGGCGCCGAGGCGCTTGAGTTCGTCTTCGACCAGGAACGGCACCACCTTGGTCAGGCCAACCGCCTCTTCTTCGCTGTTGGTGAAGCCGGTGACCTGGCGGCCGGCGACCAGCGGCGTCCCGTCCAGTGCCTTGGCGTTGCGCAGCACGCCGGGTGCATGGCAGACCAGCGCCAGCGGGGTGCCATCACGCACCGCACTTTCGATCAGCTGCAACGACGTGCGGTCGTTGGCCAGATCCCACAGCGGTCCATGCCCACCGGGATAGAAGACCGCATCGTAGTCGGCCAGGTTGATCGCATCCAGCCGCAGCGTCGTGGCCAGGGCGCGCTGCGCGTCCTTGTCGCTGCCGAACCGGTGGGTCGCCTCGGTCTGTGCATCCGGCTCATCGCTCTTGGGGTCCAGCGGCGGCTGTCCGCCGGCCGGGGAGGCCAGAGTGACGACGGCGCCAGCATCGGCGAACACGTAGTAGGGCGCGGCAAACTCTTCAAGCCAGAAGCCGGTCTTCTTGCCGGTATCGCCCAGCTGGTCGTGAGAGGTCAACACCATCAGGATCTTCATGGAACGCACCATGTGGGAGGGGCGTCCAGCATCGCAGGGCATTGGCTAAGGGCGCGTGGAGGCGGGCACGACAGACCGCTGCCAGCGGCAATCCGCGCACACTGCTTCAGCGCGCGGCAAGCCTGGGCATCCCGGCGGCCCGCTCAGCCGCGGCGAAAGGCACGCGGACTGCGCGCGCCGATGATGATCATCCGCACCATCGTGGAGATCTGCTCGACAAGCTCGGGGTCTTTCTCCGGCGGCTGGTCCATCGCCGCCGCGCCCATGGCAAACACCAGCCGGGTGATCGCTGCCGATGCCAGCTCGGGCGCATGCAGGGCCGCTCCGTCCAGGGCTGCCAGCCGCACCAGGTCGTGCTGCAGTTCTTCCTCGAAGTAGTGCAGCTCGCGCTCGACGGCGTGCTTGAAATCGTCCGAGCCCACTGCGCCTTCGCGCAGCAGCACATGCAGCAGCTTGTCATCGGCACGCAGCTGCTCGATGAAGGTTTCCACCGAAACGCGTACCACGCTGGTCGAGGTCGACGTAGCACGACGTCGCGCCTGGCCAATGATGGTACGCAGCGACCGGCCGGCAAGGTCGATCAGCGCGATCGCCAGCTCGTCCATGTCGCGGAACTGCCGGTAGAAGCTGTTCGGCGCGATGCCGGCTTCGCGCGCGACTTCGCGCAGGCTGAGCGTGGACAGGCTGCGATTGGGCCCGATCAGCTTGAGCGCAGCTGCCAGCAGATCCTCACGGGTGACCGTGCGGCGGGCCGGGGTGGCGTCGTCCGGAGAGGGCAGGGCGATCTGGGTCATGGGGCGGCCGGTATGACAAGGCTGAATCATACCCAATTATGGGCGGTATACACCTGTATACACATCTGTATCTGCACACGTATAGTGCGAGGCATGAACGCTGCCGTCCGTCCTCCATTGGTTTCGCCGCAACGCTGGCTGTCTCCGGGCCTGTTCGATTTCTGGGCCGGCAAGCTCAACCCGCTGTGGACCCTGCAGCAGCCGATGGCGCGTCTGTTGCGCCGTGAACCGGCCGGAGAGGGCGCGTCGACACTGGTGCTGCGCACCAACCGTCATTGGCGCGGCATGCAACCGGGCCAGCATGTGACGCTCGGGGTAGAGTTGGACGGGCGCATCCTCCAGCGCAGCTACAGTCCGACTCTGCTGGGGCGGCGCGAACTGGCGATCACCGTGAAAACGGTCGACGGCGGCAGGGTCAGCCATCATCTTGCCGAGCAGGCCAAGCCGGGAACGGTGTTCCATATCGGCCAGGCGTTTGGTGAGTTCAGTCTGCCTGCCCACCCCGCACCGCTGCTGCTGCTCGCGGCGGGCAGCGGCATCACGCCCATGCGGAGCCTCCTGCGCAACCTGCTGCAATCGCCGCTGCGCGCGCCGGTGGATCTGTTCTACTGGGAGCGTGACGCTGGCCGCTTCAATTTTGCCGACGAGCTGGCAGCGATGGCGGCCGGCGAACCGCAGCTGGGCGTCCACCTGTGCGCTACGCGTGGCAGCGCACCGGCGCTGCGGGTGGACCAGCATGCACTGGGCGCGCTGGAGCCGTCGGCGCTGCTGCAGCGCCAGGTGCTGGCCTGCGGCCCGGATGGATTCGTCGCGGCGGCGCGTGCGCGCCTGCAGGGGCAGGTGGCCGGCTTCCAGGCCGAAGCCTTCACCCCGCCGGTGGTCAGTGACCTGACAGGCACTGTGCAGCTCACCCTGGCCCGCAGTGGCCGGCAGCTGACCGTGCCGCGCGGACAGTCGCTGCTGGAAAGTCTGGAAGCCCAAGGCATCAAGCCGAAGCATGGCTGCCGCATGGGCATCTGCAATACCTGCACCTGCACCCGCATGAGCGGGGGTACCCGCCATCTGCGGACCGGCGAGGAGCAGGGCGAACCTGCACATCCGCTGCGCATCTGCATCAACGCACCGACGACCGACCTGGTCCTGGACCTGTAAGGAACTGTTTCGATGAGCCGCTCCCGTGACCGTGTGCTGTCTCCCTCCGAACTCAACGCTTTCGGCGCCGAGCTCGACGCCATCCGCGATGGGGTGATCAGCACGCTAGGCGCCGCCGACACCCGCTATATCCGCCGCGTCGCGGCCGCCGTACGCTGGTGCGGTGTGCTCGGTCGCATCCTGCTGTTCGTCGGCGCGTTCTCGCCGCTGTTCTGGGCAGCATTGCTGTGGCCGGCGTGCATTGCCGGCACGTTGCTGCTGGCCTTGGCCAAGATCCTGGAGAACATGGAACTGGGGCATAACGTGATGCACGGCCAGTACGACTGGACCGGCGACCCCAAGCTCGATGGCAACCGCTACGAGTGGGACATCGTGGCGACGAGCGACAACTGGCGCAAGACCCATAACTTCCGCCACCACACCTACACCAACGTGCGCGGCATGGACGATGACATCGGCTACGGCCTGCTGCGCATCTTCCCCGAGCAGCGCTGGCGTCCGTTCTACCTGCTGCAGCCGCTGATCGCGCCGGTGTTCGCGCTGATGTTCCAGTGGGGCGTGGCGATCCAGGACCTGCGCATTGGCCGCTGGCTGAAAGGGCGCATCAGCGCGCGTCAACTGTGGGCGCATACGCGGCCGGTAGGCGTCAAGATGGCCCGCCAGCTCGGCAAGGACTATGTGCTGTTCCCGGCGCTGGCCGGTCCGTTCTTCCTGCCGGTGCTGCTGGGCAACCTGGTGGCCAATGGGCTGCGCAATCTGTGGACCTACACCATCATCTTCTGTGGTCACTTCACCGCCGAGGCCGAGACCTTCCCCAAGGAGTGCCTGCGCAATGAGTCGCGCGGTCACTGGTACCTGCGCCAGCTGCGCGGCTCCTCCAACCTGACCGGCGGCTGGGTGATGAACGTGCTCTCCGGCAATCTGAGCCACCAGATCGAACACCACTTCTACCCGGATCTGCCGGCCAGCCGCTATGCAGCGATTGCGGTGCAGGTCAAGGACATCTGCCGCCGCTACGGCCAGCACTACAACACCGGGTCACTGCCGCGCCAGTTCGGGCAGGTCATGTGGCGCATCGTGCGCCATGCGTTCCCGAGCCGTCCGCTGGCACTGCCGGGTGCTGCGCAGCCGACGCCGGATCCGGCCTGATCGATGCTCTGGTCGTCCGCGCCGGACTCGCCGGCGTGGACGGCAGCGCTGCAGGAACAGCCTTGCGCGCCGTTCGCTGCTGCATTGCCCGCTTTGCAAAGCGCAGGCGATCACACAGAATCGGCGGCATGAAATTGTCTTCGCTCAAAGGCTGCCGGTGAACATCGCTACCCCGTCCTCCGGCACTTCCGGTCCTTCGTCCCGGTCAGCGGACATGCCCTTGCTCGTGGCCGACGTCGGCGGCACGTTCGCCCGCGTCGCCTGGGCGGGCGAGGATGGCTCAGGCCCGGTGCTGCATGGACTGCAACGCTACCGCTGTGCCGACCATCCGAGTCTTGCAGCGATTCTTTCAGCCTTCTCGCTCAGCACGCCACCGCCGCGGGGCAGCCGCAGTCTGGCCCGTGCGGTTGTGGCCATCGCCGGCGTGATGCAGGGCGATGCGCTGGTCAATGCCAATCTCGCCTGGCCGGTATCGCTGCGGGAAACCCGTGAGCAGGCCGGGCTGCATGGTCTGGAACTGATCAACGATTTTGAGGCCATCGCCCTGGCCGTGCCATTCCTGCGCAGCGACCAGCGCAGTCTGGTGCATGCTGGCGGCAGCGGGTCCCCGCAGTGGCCGGCGCTGGTTCTCGGGCCCGGCACGGGGCTGGGTGCTGCGCTGTGCTTTGCCGATGGCAGTCGCCGTGTGCTGAGCAGCGAGGCAGGCCATGCGGCCCTTGCCGCCGGCAATTCAATCGAGCTTGCGGTGGTGGCCCAGCTGCTGCAACGCTGGCCGCATGTGGGCAACGAACGCGTGCTGTCCGGTACGGGGCTGCTCAATCTCTACCAGACACTTGCCGGCGTGGAAGCGCAGACGGTGCGATGGCACAGCACCGAAGCGCTGCTGGCCGCCGCAAAGGGGGGCGAGGATGCGCTTGCCGTGCGCACCGTTGAGGTGTTCTGCGCATGGCTGGGCAGTCTGGTGGGCGATCTGGCGCTGACGTTCGGTGCACGTTCGGTGTTCCTGGCCGGCGGCATCACCGAACACGTGGCTGACTTCCTGGCAGCGCCGGCGTTCGGCGCGCGGATGGTCGACAAGGGCGTGCTCGGCGCGATGCTGCGCCAGGTACCGGTGTGGCGTGTTGAGGATGCGGCCATCGGTGTCATGGGTGCAGCGGCGTGGACACCCGGCTGAGCGGTGTGATGGAGCTGGAGATCGCCTGCGGCTGCCTGCCCTCGGCGCTTTCCGCCCAGTCAGGCGGGGCCGATCGTCTGGAACTGTGCGGCGATCTTGCCAACGGTGGCACCACACCCTCGTGGGGAACACTTCGACAGGTGCGCCAACGGGTGCAGTTACCGCTGTTCGTGCTGGTGCGGCCGCGAGCGGGCGACTTCGTTTACAGCGAAGACGAGGCGCAGGTGATGCTCGACGATATCGCCTGCTGCCGTCAGCTTGGCTGCGATGGTGTGGTGATCGGTGCGCTGACCGCCGAATGCGCGGTCGACACGGCGCTGTGCGGGCGCCTGATCGATGCGGCCGGGCCGCTTGCAGTGACCTTCCATCGCGCCTTCGACCTGGTGGTCGACCGGCGTGCGGCGCTGGAGGCAGTGGTCGCGCTGGGATGCCAGCGCATTCTCAGCTCGGGTGGGCAGCCCGACGCGCTGACGGGAAGCGCAGTGCTTGCCGCCGACATGGCGGCGGCGGCAGGTCGCATCGCGATCATGGCAGGAGCGGGCGTCAATGCCGGCAACGTGGCCGAGCTGGTGAAGCGTACGGGCTGCAGACAGGTGCATGCCTCGGCCAGCCGGCTGCACTGTCCTTCTTCCGGCGGGAAGCCGGCGCCCGCGCTGCCGGGGCTGGCACCGGCCTACCGGCAGACCGATGCGCAGGCGGTGGCCGCGCTGCGGCAGGCGTTGGCGGCCATTGAAGGTCACGCTGGCGTCTAGATCACGCGTGGTCGGACTGGACACGTTGCATCATATCGTTTATCAATAAACGACGGCGCCGGTTGGGGCTGCCGGTTCCAGGAGGCGGTGTGTCCAGCAGTACCGGTCGTGAGGGCGAGCCCCGCGGCATCTTCAACCTGACCCGTTGTGCCATCCACGCGGTTGGGATTCTCTGCTGGCTCGGCATCGCCGCTGCACTGACCGCTTTGCCGCTGGTCGTCTCGACACCTGCCTGGCTGCTGGGCAGCATCGAACCTGCCGTGGTCGCCGCTCATGGCGATGGTCCGCATCTGCTGCTGCATTTCTGCGCCGGATTGCTGGTCATCGTGCTGCTGCTCGCCCTGGGGCTGGTCTTCCTGCGTCAGCTGCAGCGCTTCGTGGCATCCATCGGTCAACGCCAGCCATTCACCGATGGCAACGTCAGGCGTCTACGTCGCATGGCCTGGCTGATGCTGGTCATGGAGCTGCTGTCGATCCTGATCGGCCTGTATGCCACGTGGATGGGGCCGCCGTTTGCCTGGATGGAGATCGGCGGTGGCATGTCCATCACCGGCTTGATCGCGGTGCTGATGCTGTTCGTGATGGCGCATGTGTTCGCCGTGGGCACGGCCATGCGCGAAGACCTGGACCGTGTGGTCTGATGGCCATCGTCGTTGCACTGGATCAACTGCTGCGCGAACGCGGCATGACCCTGTCCGAGCTGGCCGACCGTGTCGACATCACGGTGGCCAATCTCTCAATACTGAAAACCGGCAAGGCGCGTGCCATCCGGTTTTCCACGCTGGATGCGATCTGCCGCGAACTGCACTGTGCACCGGGTGACCTGCTCGGACGCGACCCTGCGCGCGGACAGGATGATGCGCTCTGAAAATCCTGCCTTCAACTGACCTGGACTGACTGGAATCCTCATGGAATGGCTTGCCGACCCCTCGATCTGGATGGGGCTTGCAACACTGGTGGTGCTCGAGATCGTGCTCGGCATCGACAACCTCGTCTTCATCGCGATCCTTGCCGACAAGCTGCCACCGCATCAGCGCGACAAGGCACGGGTGATCGGGCTGTGCCTGGCGCTGCTGATGCGGCTGGTACTGTTGGCGGCGCTGGCCTGGATCATGAAGCTGACCACGCCGCTGTTCAGTGTGCTCGACCATGCGTTCTCCGGGCGCGACCTGATCCTGCTGTTCGGCGGCCTGTTCCTGCTGTTCAAAGGCACGATGGAGCTGCACGAGCGGCTGGAAGGGCGCGACCATGAAGCCGATGGCAAGAAAGCGTTTGCCAGCTTCGGCCTGGTGGTCACCCAGATCGTCGTGCTCGATGCGGTGTTCTCGCTGGACTCGGTCATCACCGCTGTGGGTATGGTCGACAATCTGGGGGTGATGTATGCGGCGGTGACCATCGCCATGTCGGTGATGCTGTTGGCCAGCAAACCGCTGACCCGCTTTGTCAACAAGCATCCGACCGTGGTGGTGCTGTGTCTGGGCTTCCTGCTGATGATCGGCTTCAGCCTGGTGGCCGAAGGCCTGGGCTTCAAGATCCCCAAGGGGTATCTGTACGCGGCCATCGCGTTCTCGATCATGGTGGAAGCCTTCAACCAGTGGGTGCGCTTCAACCGCGAGCGTGATGCGGCGCTGGTGCCGTTCCGACAGCGCACGACCGATGCCGTACTGCGGATGTTCGGTGCGCGCGATGGCCGCCAGGAACACGACGACGCAGAAGACGCGCAGGGCGCGCAGGGCGATCGTCTGCAGCCAGCCGAGCAGGACATGATCCGCAGCGTGCTGACCCTGGCCGAGCGGCCGGTGTCGAGCGTGATGACCGTGCGCACCGACGTGGAATGGCTGGACATCAGCCGTAGCCCGCAGGACATCATCGCGCGGCTCATTGCCAGCCCGCATACCCGCCTGCTCGTGGCCGACGGCGATCTGGACCGCCTGCGTGGTGTCGTGCAGAGCCGCGACCTGCTGGCCGGCCTGCTGCAGGGCCGGCCGCTGCAGCTGGAAGAGAATCTCCGTCAGGCCCAGTTCGTGTCCAGCACGGCCAGTGCGCTGCAGGCGCTGGAGCTGATCCGGCAGCATCCGGTACCGTTGGCGGTGGCGGTGGATGAATATGGCAGCGTGGAGGGCCTGGTGACGGCCAACGATCTGCTGGCCGCGATTGCCGGCGATCTGGCCGACACCCAGGACGACCGCTACGGCATCGAACTGATCGCCGAAGGACAGTGGGAGGCCGACGGTGCACTCACGCTGGAGGATCTGCAGCGCCAGGCGGGCATCCGCTTTGCGCGCAGCACCGACTATCAGACGCTGTCCGGTTTGCTGCTGCACACGCTGGAGCGCATGCCGGAGCAGGGCGATCGCATCGAGCACGAGGGGTACGCGCTGCGGGTGCTGTCGATGGCCAAGCGCCGCGTGGGCCGCATTGCCCTGCAGCGACTGGACTGATCCGCGTCGTCGTTACGTTGAATGAGGAGGCCGCTGATGCACACGTCGACACCAATGAGTCCCACCGGCCGCGTGTTTGCTGCGGTGGCCCTGTTTGAAGCCTTCACCTGGGCAGGGCTGCTGCTGGGCATGTTGCTCAAGTACGGCACTGGAACGACCGAGCTGGGCGTATGGGTGTTCGGCCGTCTGCACGGCGGGGCGTTTGTGCTGTACGCCGTCGTTGCCCTGGTCGCTGGTCTGAAGCTGCGCTGGCCCTGGTGGGCCACCGTACTGGCCGTGCTGGCAGCGGTACCGCCGCTGGTGACCCTGCCGCTGGAGATCTGGTATCGCCGGCGCGGTCTGCTGGCCAGCGCCACGTAGCGCCGGGCTCTGCCCGGCAGAACGTACAGCGTCGCGGCATTCGGTAGGTGACGACCGTTGGTCGTCACGCTGGTAAGCGCGCGGTTCTGCCCGGCGAGCACGCAGCGCGGCTTAAGCGCGACCCTGCCAGAAAAGCAGCCGGGCCGGCAACGATGTGCCGGGCCATGCCGGTCACGCACGTGCCGCGCGTTGCCCCAGCAGGCCGACCAGCAGCAATGCCGCCATCGCCAGGCAGAAGGCCATCACCAGACTGCTGGCCTGTGCCACAAACCCAATCAACGCAGGACCTGCCAGCACGCCGGCATAGCCCAGTGTGGTGACGGCTGGAATGGCCAGGGATTCGGGCATGACCTTCTGCCGCCCCGCCAGCGAAAACAGCGCCGGCACCACGTTCGCACAACCGATGCCGATCAGTGCATAACCCGGCAGCGCCACGGTCAAGCCCGCTCCGAAAGTGGCGAGCGCGAACCCGGCCGCTGCGACCACGGTGCCGACGAGGATGGCACGTGCGTAGCCGAGTGCGCTGATGACCCGATCACCGGCCAACCGGGTCAGCGTCATGGCGACAGCGAACACGAAAAACGCGACGCCGGCCTGATGCTCGGGTACGCCCTGCACGTCATGCAGAAACACCGCGCTCCAGTCGAGCATCACGCCTTCAGCAAGGAACGCGACAAAGCACATCAGGCCGATCAGCAGCACCACACCGTGGGGTGCGGCAAACATGGGCGCATCGTCCGGCGCGCGGTCCCGACGCCAGTGCGGGGCTGCCAGCACCGTGACACCCGCCATGCCGCCCACCAGAAGCAGGACGGCCACCCAAGGGGCCATGCCCACCCAAAGCAGCACGGTCATCGCCGCCGCGCCGACGGCACCGCCAATGCTGTAGAACGCATGAAAGCCCGACATCATCGGACGACCTGCATCGCGCTCGACCATCACGGCCTGCATGTTCATGATGCAGTCGCAGGCGCCCACGCCCGCACCAAAAACGAACAGCGTCATGCCGAGCATCAATGGGGTGGCCGCGACGGCCAGCAACGGCAGGGCCAACATGGCCACCACCAGCGTCAACAACAGGACCCGGCGGCAGCCGACACGCGCGGCAAGCGCGCCCGCCAGCGGCATCGCCAGCATCGAGCCGGTGCCCAGGCACAGCAGCGCCAACCCCAAGCTGGCCTCATCCAGATCGGTGCGATTTCTGGCGAAGGGAACCAGTGGCGCCCAGGCCGCGGTAGCGAATCCGGGCAGGAAGAACACCGCACGTGTGGCGTGCTGCTGGAGACGTGCGGTGGAGGCAGACAATGTGGGCATGGGTACCTGAGCGGAACTCGACAAGCGGGTGGATCACGCGCGAGGCGCGCGGCGCGCGGCGCTGCCAAAGCATGCCCGAGTGGCTGCCGCCCTGCACGCCGATGCATGCGCGTGCATACGTATTCGGGGCAGCACGCGGGGAGCAGATCATCGTGCATGCAGACCAGCGCCGCCTGTGTCAGCGCGACCAGGTCTGCTGGAAGAAGTCGATAACCTCATCGGCCAGCTGCGCCTGCACCCGGCGGCGGTCGACGCCCGGCGGGTCACTGCAGAGCGTCGGCAGCGCAGTGGCGAGCGGGGGCGGGCAGGGGGCCAGGTAGACGTAGTGGCCGGCGCCGACCACCGCGCGCCAGTCACGCAGCGCAGCAACGCCATCGCGTACGGCCAAAGCGTTCCAACGGGGCAGCAGCACGTCGTCGGCCATGGCGGCATGCAGGAAGACCGGCCGCTGGACCAGCGCCAACGCCTGCGCGTCATAGAACACTGCCAGAGGTGCCATCAGGAATGCGGCGCTGATCCGGCTGTCCTGGAGCGGCCGGCGCTGTTCCAGCGCAGGTGCGTCGGCGGGTGCCTGCAGACAGAGCTCCTCGTCCTGCGGGTGCTGCTGGCAGTAGCGCACGCGGCGCGCCGGATCGGGCTCGGCGCCGAGCAGCGCCAGTGCGGTATGGCCACCAGCGGAAAAGCCTGCTATTCCGATACGGTGCGGGTCGATGAGTGCGGCCCACTCCGGGTCGGCGAGCAGGGTGTCCAGCAGCGAGGAGACCTGCCAGGCGCGGCCCAGCAGGACGCGCTCGGTGCCGAAGCCACTCTGGTCCAGGTGGCTGTCGCCGGCATGCTCAATGGCCGCCACCAGGAAGCCGGCCTCGGCCAAGGCCACAGCAAGCGGATGATGGCCAAGGGCGCTGCCTCCATGGCCATGCGAAATGAGCACGAGCGGGTGCGGACCCGTCTGGCGGGGCAGCCCGAAGCTGGCGTCGACGACGTAAGGGCCGATACGGGTCGGCGCGCCCTGGGCAGGACTGGGATAGAACAGCATTGCGGGCATGCGTGTGTCTGTCGTCGGCTCGTGCACCTGCAGTTGCACGATCCCGGTCGCGGCGGCAGCGGGCGCCGCGGTCGGCAACAGGCAGGCGATCAGCAGACAGCGCAGAATCGGCAGCAGGGACATCGGGCGCATCGCACTTCCTTGTGGTCGGGTGTTCAGAAGACCCTCAATCGCTGCGCATGGCACGTCCCATCGGTCATCTAAACCTTTCCGCTCGTCAGAGCGCCGCGCCATGCCGGCAGAGCCGTGCCGCAGCCTTTCGACGCCGCGCCCCCGCAGCGCAGCCAGGAGTGGCAGGGGCCGCGCGCCGTAATTGCCCGCTCAGTGGAGTCCGCAATGCACGGCGCGCCACGTTGAGCGCGCCATGCCACGTCCACGTTCCCCCTTCTTTGTCGAGGCGGTGGCAAGAGGCCGGGTTTCGCGTGGTCGATCGATCGACGGCAAGTATAGATTCGATCGCAAGCCAGGGACTCAATCTATCTCCCTGACCTGTCACCGCGCGCGGTCCCAACGCCGCGCACGTCTTTCGGCCCACGCTAGGAGCGCATCATGAGCGCCGTCGTTGAAATGTCGCGCCATCACCCTGTCTCCACTCCGTTGCGAGCGCCACTGCGCGGCGCGCAGCGCAGCCGCGACGCGCGAGGTCGCTTCCTCTCGCTCGTTGAGCCGGCACGCCGCGCCGCTCCGGTCCTGTTCGTGGTGTCGGAGATGGCGGACTTCCTCAAAGCAGGCGGTCTGGGCGACGTGGCTGCGGCGCTGCCCCGCGCACTGCGCCACCAGTGTGACATGCGCGTGCTTATACCGGGCTATCCGTCCGTGCTGGCCGGCATGCAGTTCCTTCGTCACGTGGGAACCATTGCCGGACGGGCAGGGCTCCCGGACTGTGATCTTGCACTGGGCCGTCAGGCGGATGGATTACCGGTCTACGTACTGCTCAACGCGGCGCTGTATGAGCGCGCGGGCTCCCCATATGTGGATGCGTCCGGCCAGGCGTGGGTCGACAACGCGGTGCGCTTTGCCACGCTCTCCCATGCTGCTGCGCGCATCGGCGCCGGTCAGGGAGATCCTGACTGGCAGCCGTCGCTGCTGCATCTGAACGACTGGCCGACTGCGCTGGCTGCCGCCTATGTGCGCGCCGACAACGGCGATGTACCCAGCGTGCTTACGATCCACAACCTGGCCTACCAGGGCCTGTTCGACTGCACCCACGCCCCACAGCTCGGCCTGGATGGCGATGCGTTGGACGCCCTGCGGTTTCACGGCCAGCTGTCGTTTCTCCAGGCCGGCATCAACTGTGCGACACGGATCAACACTGTAAGCCTGCACTACGCGCGCCAGATCACCACCGCCGCCGACGGCTGCGGTCTGCATGCGCTGCTGGCCCAACGCGAGGCCGAGGGACATCTCAGTGGCATCGTCAACGGCATCGATGAGAGCTGGAATCCGTCTGGTGATCGCCACCTGCGCGCGACGTTCAGCGCGCAACACTGTGCTGGCCGCGCGCAGAACGCGGCAGCGGTAAGGGAGGCGTTCGGCCTGCAGTACACCACCGGCCCTCTGTTCGCCGTGGTATCGCGACTGGTACACCAGAAAGGGCTTGATCTGACTTGCGCGGTGGCTCCGCAGATCATCGCCGTTGGTGGGCAGCTGGTGGTGATCGGCTCGGGCGAGCCCGCGGTCGAAGCGCAGGTGCGGGAGCTGGGCCATCGCTATCCGGGGCAGGTGGGCGTGTGGATCGGCTTTGAAGAGGCGCTGGCTCGCAAGATGTTTGGCGGTGCTGATTTCCTGCTGATGCCCTCGCGCTTCGAGCCCTGCGGCCTGAGCCAGATGTATGCGCAGCGTTTTGGCTGCCTGCCGCTGGCACACGCAACCGGGGGGCTGGTAGACACCGTCGAGGATGGTGTCACCGGATTCCTGTTTCACGAGGCCAGCGTCGATGCACTGAGCGGCTGTGTCCAGCGGGCCATGCGTACCTTCGGTATGCCCACATTGATGCAGGCGATGCGCCGCGCCGCCATGCTCACGCCAGCCGGCTGGGATCGGGCGGGCCGACTGTACCTTGATCTGTACCAGCAGATGGGAGTGGCGGCGTGAACGGTTCCCTGGCTCCTGCCGAGATTCCATCGGCCGCGACAAAGCGCAGCGCGCGCCGCAGCCGGTCCACACCCCCTTCGACGCCGCATCCGGCGCTGGCCAGCGTGGCCGCCGGCCTGCCCGGCGATGCGTTTGCCGTGCTGGGTCCGCACCAGGCGGTCGAGGACAGCGTAGTGGAGACAGTGCTCATGCACGGCGCTGTGGCCGTGCATGCGCGCTGCGCTGGCAAGCGCAACTGGACCGCGCTGACCTCCACGTCGATCGATGGGGTGTTTGCCGGGGTTCTGCGCGGTAACGGCAGGCAGATACAGCTGCGCGTCCAGTGGCCACAGGGCGAGCAGACCCTTTGGGATCCCTACGCGTTCGGCACGCTGCTGCCTGAAACGGTGCTTCAGCGCATTGGCGAAGGCGACGTGGATGCGATGCGCCAGCTGGGCGCGGTGGCCTGTTGTGACTCGGGTATCGAGGGCGTGCGCTTTGCCGTCTGGGCGCCCAATGCGCGCCGCGTGGCCGTGGTGGGCGACTTCAACGGCTGGGACGGCCGCCGCCATCCCATGCGGCTGCGGCATACCGCGGGCGTGTGGGAGATATTTCTGCCGGGCGTGGAGGTCGGTGCCCGCTACAAGTTCTGCATCACGGCCCCCAACGGCCAGCCGCTGCCGTACAAGGCTGACCCGATGGCTCGCTGGGCGGAACTGGCGCCTGCGACCGCCTCACGTGTTGCGTCGCCTGCCGCGTTCCAGTGGCATGACCAGGCGTGGATGGCGCGTCGCGGCCGGTGGCGGCAGGGCCCGGTTTCGATCTACGAGCTGCATGCCGGCTCCTGGATGCGTGACGAGCACGGCAGCGTGCTGGGCTGGAATGCACTGGCCGAACGCCTGATCCCGCACATCCAGCGGCTCGGCTTCACCCATGTGGAACTGCTGCCGGTCAGCGAGCATCCTTTTGGTGGCTCGTGGGGCTATCAGCCGTTGGGGCTGTACGCACCGACTGCACGGCACGGCGATCCGGCGCAGTTCGCTGCGTTCGTTGACCGATGTCACTGCGCCGGTATCGGGGTCATCGTCGACTGGGTAAGTGCCCACTTCCCCGATGACGAACACGGCCTGCGCCAGTTCGACGGAACGGCTCTGTACGAGCACGCCGATCCGCGCGAAGGCCTGCATGCGGACTGGAACACGCTCATCTACAACTACGGCCGCAACGAAGTCGCCGCCTACCTGCTGGGCAGCGCGCTGGAATGGATCGAGCGCTTCCATCTGGATGGGCTGCGGGTGGACGCGGTGGCCTCGATGCTCTACCGCGACTACAGCCGGGCCAGCGGGCAATGGCTGGCCAACGAGCACGGTGGCCGCGAAAACCTGCAGGCTGTTGCCTTTCTCAAACGCCTCAACCAGCAGGTGGGCCGCTGCCATCCGGGCGTGATGGTGATGGCGGAGGAATCCACTGCCTGGCCTGGCGTCACCGCGCCGGTCGAGCACGGTGGGCTCGGTTTCACCCATAAGTGGAACATGGGCTGGATGCACGACACGCTGATGTACATGCAGCGCGATCCGGTGCACCGGTCACATCACCACAGCGAGGTGACCTTTGGCCTGCTGTATGCGTTTTCCGAACATTTCGTGTTGCCGCTGTCGCATGACGAAGTGGTGCACGGTAAAGGGTCGCTGCTTTCACGCATGCCGGGCGATTGCTGGCGGCAGTTTGCCCAGCTGCGTGCGTACTACGGCCTGATGTGGGCGCATCCCGGCAGCAAACTGCTGTTCATGGGCGGCGAGTTCGGGCAGGCCGGAGAGTGGCGGCATGATGCCGGCCTGGATTGGCAGGAGGCGGCGCTGCCGTTGAATGCGGGCCTGATGCAACTGGTCGCTGATCTCAACGCGGTGCTCCGCACCCAGCCGGCGTGCTTCCGGGCCGAGCAGGATCCTGGCAGTTTTCAGTGGGTCGTCGGTGATGACCACCAGAACAGCGTGTACGCCTTCCTCCGGCATGACCCCAGCGGCGCTGCAGCTCCGGTGCTGGTCGTGTGCAACCTCACCCCCGTGGTTCGCTCCCATTACCGCGTTGGTGTCCCTGTGGCCGGGTTCTGGCGCGAGGTGCTCAACACAGACGGTGCAGGCTATGGCGGCAGCAATGTGGGCAATGAGGGCGGCCGGCACAGCGAGGCGGTGACATGCCATGGTCAACCGCATTCGCTGGTGCTGCAGCTGCCGCCGCTGGCCACACTCTACCTGCAGGTCGCCGCATGAACGAGCCCGGCACGGTGCGCTGTGGTGCCTGGTACCGGCATGACGGCCGCGTGCGTTTCCGACTGTGGGCGCCTGCTGCCCGACAGGTCGAGCTTATGCTGGGCGACCAGTGCCTCCCCATGCAGGCCGACGCTGCGGGTTTCTACGAGGTCAGCGCTGCAGCGGCGGCGGGCAGTCGCTATCGCTATCGGATCGACGGGGGCGCGGTGGTGCCCGATCCTGCCTCCCGCTGGCAGCCGGACGGGCTGCGCGGCGCCAGCGCGGTGCTTGACGATACGTCCTACACCTGGCGACACGCCCCCTTGGCGCGGCCTTGGCACGAACTGGTCATCTACGAGGTTCATCTGGGCTGCAGTGGCGGTTACGCGGGGCTGCAGGCGCAGCTGCCGACACTGGCTGCCAGTGGCATCACCGCGCTGGAGCTGATGCCGCTGGCGCAGTTTCCGGGACGCCGCAACTGGGGCTACGACGGCGTTCTTCCGTTCGCACCTGCAGAGGCATACGGCACTCCGGACCAGCTGAAGTCCTTGATCGACGCGGCGCACGGCCTGGGCATGGCGGTGCTGCTGGATGTGGTCTACAACCACCTTGGTCCCTACGACAATCACATGGCGTGCTATGCCCCCGGTTTCAGCCGGGACGACCGCGCCACCCCCTGGGGCGAAGCGATCGACTTCCGCCAGCCGCCGGTGCAGCAGTTCTTCATCGAGAACGCCCTGATGTGGTTGCGTGACTACCGTTTCGACGGGCTGCGTCTGGACGCCGCGCAGGAGATCCAGCCCAGCCGCTTTCTGGGCCAGCTCGCCGATACGCTGCGTGCTGAGCTGGGCGGGCAGCGGCAGATCCATCTGGTGCTGGAGAACGAGCATCGGCAACCGTGCTGGCTGCATGAGCATTACCAGGGGCAGTGGAACAACGATTTCCACCACGCCCTGCATGTCATGCTGACGGAAGAAAAGGAAGGCTACTACCGACCTTACGCGGTGCCGGGCCAAGCCGAGGCCGCGCTGGCGCGCTGCCTGCAGGCCGGCTTCAGTGAAGCAACCGACCAGCGCCATGCGTCCCGGCCCGCCCGCGCCGTCGATGGGCGGCTGCCACTGGACCGGTTCGTGGTCTTCGCCCAGAACCATGACCAGATCGGCAACCGGGCCTTTGGCGAACGTCTGAGCACCCTCGTCGATCCCCTGCGTGCGCGTCTGGCGACGGCCATGGCGCTGCTCACCCCGATGACACCGATGGTGTTCATGGGCGAGCCGTGGCAGTCCAGGGCGCCGTTTCTGTACTTCATCGACATCGAGCCTGCGCTGGCCGAGCGCGTCCGGGAGGGCAGGCGGCGCGAGTTTCGCGGGTTCCTGGCGTTCGGCGATGCGCAGGCGCTGATCGGCCTGCCTGATCCGAATGCACCGGTCACGTTGGCCTGCAGCACGGTTGCGCTGCCCACTGAAGGTGACAGCTCACAGACCCGGGCACTTGCGGCGTTCACGCACTGGGCGGCATTGCGTCGTCGTTATCTCTGGCCCGCCGAGGGGGCCGCCAGGCCACTGGGCGCGCAGGTGATCGGCCCGCGTGCGGTGAGCGCGGGGTGGCAGCTGCCCGCAGGGCAGTGGTGGCTGGCCTTCAACGCCGGCGATGCGCCTGTTGCGCATGGGCTGCCTGCGGGTGAGTGTGTGCTGGACATCAGCGTAAGCAGCGACCGCGACCACGCGGCCTGTCTGGCCGGCCCCGGCCTGCGGTTGCACTGGAGGCCAGCGTGACAGCGGGCGTGACGGCGCTGCACGCGCGGGCGGTGGCGCTCGGCATGGAGGTTCAGTGGCGCGACATCCAGGGGCGCCGTCGGCAGGTCGCCGACGCAGCACTCGCCGACGTGCTCTCGCGGCTGGACGGTATTGACCACGATCCAGCAGGATCACTACTGACCTGCATCGTTGGCGCCACCGTGCCGATCGCCGCCAGCGCGAAGCACGCCGCCAGCTGGGAGGATGAGGCTGGGGCACTGGAGCCTGCGATCTCTGTGAGCGACGGCCTGTGGCAGGCGCCCTCGCGTCCAGGCTATTGGCGCTGGCTGCAGGGCAGACGCGTGCAACCGGTAGCCGTAGCGCCGCCGCGCGCTTGGTACCCGCCCCGTACAGGGCCCTGCCGGCACTGGGGACTGGCGGCGCAGGTCTACAGTGTGCGCGGGTGCGGTGACGGTGGAATCGGTGACAGCCAGGGCGCGCTGGGCTGGCTTGGGCAGATACACCGCCATGGCGGCCACGCGCTGGGTCTCAGCCCGATCCATCGCGGCATGACGGGCGGCTATCGACCCTATTCGCCAAGCGATCGGACTGCCTTCGAGGCTGTACATGGATCACCGATGCAGGTGTTTCCCCGCGCTGCGACCGCGGTGCGCACCGCCGACCCTGCACTGGATGCGCGCCTGTGTGCGCATGAGGCAGCGACGAGCATGGACTGGGCAGCCGCAGCGGCCGACAAGCGGGAGTGGCTGCAGCGTACGGGCGACTGGCTGCGCGAACACGACCCGATCCAATGGCAGGCGTGCATGACCGCGCGCGATGGCGCCACGACGACGCTGGAGTGCTTTGCGCAGTGGGTCGTGCGCGAGGGATGGGCGCGTGTGCAGCAGCAGGCGCGCGCGCTTGGCATGGGCATCGGATTGATCGCCGACCTGGCCGTGGGCTTCGACCCTGCCGGTGAGGAGGCACAGCGCAATGCCGGCAGCGTGCTGCACGGACTGCAGCTGGGCGCGCCGCCGGACGCCTTCAATCCAGAAGGGCAGGCCTGGGGGATTACCAGTTTCTCGCCGCAGGCACTGCGCAGGACCGGCTACGCGCCCTTCATCGCGCTGCTCCGCGCGACCATGGCCGATCGTGGCGGTCTGCGGGTGGACCACATCCTGGGATTATGGCGGCTGTGGCTGGTGCCCTGCGGTGCCGAGCCGGCGCAGGGCGTGTATCTGCGTTACCCCTTCCAGGATCTGCTGAACCTGCTGGTTCTTGAGTCGTGGCGACACCGCTGCCTGATCATCGGCGAGGACCTCGGCGTGATTCCGGACGGCATCCGGCGATGTCTGGCCCGCCGCGGCGTACTGGGCACGGAGGTCCTGCAGTTCAACCACGACGAAGCTGGCTTCATGCCCCTGCGCAGGTGGCGCTCGCGCGCGGTGGCGATGCCCTCCACCCATGACCTGCCGCCGATCGCAGCGTGGCTGCAGGGTGATGATCTGCGTTGGCGACGGCGAGTGGGCTGGACCAGCGGGGCGGAAACCGCGGCCGCGCTGCAGCAGCGCAGCCAGCACGTCGCGCAGCTGACTGAACGGGTGTGTGCCGAAGGCATCACGCCTACCGACCCCCTTGCTGATGCCTTGCGCCTGGTTGCGTGCTCGCCTGCGGTTCTCGCACTGATGCCGCTGGAAGACATCTGTGGAGTGCGCTGCCAGCCCAACATGCCCGGCACCGTCGAGCAGCACCCCAACTGGTGCCATCGGCTGCCGGAGGCCGCAGAGACCGCACCCGGGGTCGAGCAGCGTCTCGTGGCAGTGAGTACGGCACGCACGGCATCTGCCGGTGTCGCAGGGCTTGATGACCAAGCCGAAGCGGTAAGTACCAGCGAGGTGGATGATGGAGACTGACCAACGGCAGCAGTGGCTGCAGCAGCTGGCCTATCAGGTGTGGGAAGCCAGAGGCCGACCGCACGACGGGCACCAGCAGGACTGGCGGGTCGCCGAGCGCCTGCTGGATGCGGAGCTTGCGCTGCGCCATGCCGATGACACTGAGGACCGCGCCGATGTCAAGCCGTAGCAGAACGCTGACCCGATCCAGGGTCAGGTCCGGCCGTCCGTATCCGCTCGGTGCGCATTGGGACGGCCTTGGCGTCAATTTTGCCTTGTACTCGCGCCATGCGACAGCGGTGGAACTCTGCCTGTTTGACGCGCGGGGCCGTGAGTGCGAGCGGGTAGCCCTGCCCGAATACACCGACGAGGTATGGCATGGCTATCTGCCCGACGCGCGCCCGCTGCAACGCTACGGCTATCGGGTGCACGGACCGTACTCGCCGGAAGACGGACACCGCTTCAACCCGAACAAGTTGCTGTTGGATCCGTACGCACGCCAGATCAGTGGCACCCTGAAGTGGGCACCGCAGCTGTTCGGGTACGTGCAGGGACACCGCGATGCTGATCGGAGTTTTGACCGGCGCGACAGCAGCGCCTACATGCCACGTTGCGTGGTCATCGATCCGGCCTACACCTGGGGAGCGGATGCGCCCCCGCGCGTTGCCTGGGAACACACCGTGATCTACGAGGCGCACGTGCGTGGGCTGACCATGCAGCATCCGCTGGTACCCGGTTGCGAGCGCGGGACGTTCGCTGCCCTTGGCAACGATGCCGTGGTCGAACATCTCTGCCGGCTCGGCGTCACTACCGTGGAACTGTTACCGGTGCAGGCCTTTGTTGATGATCAGCACCTGCTGCAGAAAGGTCTTCGCAACTACTGGGGCTACAACAGCATCGGCTTTTTCGCCCCCGACCCGCGTTATCTCGGGCAGGATTCGGTGGACGAGTTCAAGCAGATGGTGGCCCGACTACACCATGCCGGACTGGAGGTGGTGCTGGACGTGGTGTACAACCACACCGCCGAGGGCAACGAGCTGGGGCCTACGCTCTCGTTCAAGGGCATCGACAACGCCAGCTACTACCGGCTGGCCGAAAACAAGCGCTACTACGTCAACGACACCGGTACGGGCAATACGCTGGACCTGACCAACGCTGGCGTTCTGCAACTGGTGATGGACTCGCTGCGGTACTGGGTCAGCGAGATGCATGTCGATGGATTCCGTTTCGACCTGGCCAGCATTCTGGCGCGGGAGCGGCTGGGGTTTGACCCGTCCGGCAGTTTTCTCGATGCGGTGCGTCAGGATCCGGTGCTGGGGCAGGTGAAACTGATTGCCGAGCCGTGGGACATCGGGCAGGGTGGCTACCAGCTCGGAAACTTCGCGCCAGGCTGGAGCGAGTGGAACGACCGGTTCCGTGACACCGCGCGTGCCCTGTGGCGGGGCGATGCCAACCATCTGGCGGACTTTGCCACCCGCTTTACCGGCTCGGCCGACCTGTTCGAGCACAGTGGACGACGTCCGTCTTCGAGCATCAATTTCATCACCGCGCACGATGGTTTCACGCTGCGTGACCTGGTCACCTATGCCAGCAAGCACAATGAGGCCAACGGCGAAGAGAACCGTGACGGCAGCTCGCACAACCTGTCCAGCAATCACGGCATCGAGGGACCCACCGACGATCCGGCGATCATCGCCGCGCGTCTGCAGCACATGCGCAACCTGCTGGCAACGCTGCTGCTCTCGCAAGGAACGCCGATGCTGCTGGCCGGCGATGAATTCGGACACAGCCAGCAGGGTAACAACAACGCCTACTGCCAGGACAATGCACTGAGCTGGCTTGATTGGGAGCTGGCAGGCGGCACCGAGGCGCAGGCGCTGGCCGGCTTTGTCGAGCGACTGCTGGAACTGCGACGTCGCCATCCGCTGCTGCGGCGCAATCGTTTCCTGCGCGGGCAGCCCGATGCGCACAGCCAGATTATCGACGTTCGCTGGTACCGCCCTGATGGCAGGCTGATGGAGCAGGCCGACTGGCATGATGGCCAGCGTCGCAGCTTGGCCATCGTGCTGGATGGACGGGGGCCCGACAACGGTCTGCGTGAACCGGGCAATCATGTCAGCCTCGCGCTGCTGCTCAATGCCGCCAGCGTGGAGGAGACCTTCGTCCTTGCCGAGTCTGCTGTGCAGTTTGATTCGCTGCTGCTGCAGACCGCCTCGGCGCCTGTCCAGCGGCTGGGGGACAGGCGGTGGCGGGTGCCAGCCAGCAGCCTGTGTCTGCTGGCGGCCGCATGATGGCAGACTGGCAGATGACGCGTCCGGACGAGCGGCGGCAGCGTCAGCGCGGGACGGGCTGAACGGCCGCTCAGCGCACCAGGTGTAGCGTCCTGTGCGTCGGACGGCTGCTCTGGCGACGTTGCCGTTCCAGCGCCTGCATCCGTCGCCTGATCAGCAGATGCAGATCGAGCAGTGCGAGCTGATCCGGTCGCGGCTGCGGCGCGATGTCCAGCAGTGCGGTGACAGCCTGCTCAGCTGATTCGTCCGGGAGGGTGAGTCGACGTTCATAGAGAGTGAGGCAGTGGCGCCAGCAGTGCTGCAGACCGCCAGCCGGCAACGGCCTGACCAGCCGCTCGTAGCATGCCCAGAAGGCGCGCTCGCGGCGCACGTCCACGTTGCGCGCTGACGAAGAGGTGGCTGGAAGCAGCGCGTGGACGGGCGATGGCCGTCGGGCGCAGGGCAGGGGAGAGGCGCGGTCCATCCCACCATCGTGCACCGCATACCTTGCCGCAACATTGCCGTTGCAGGAGCGGTTGACGAGCCTCCGGATCGTCGCGCTGCTGGTACACCACCCCCGGTTGCGGCAACGCCACACGGCACGGCGGCCGGGGCCGAGATCGGCTCGGCAGCAGATTCGCGGGGCCGGCGCGCCAATGGCCTCTGCGCTCCGAGGTGCCCGGGTCAGCTCGGGTTTTGAGGAATGACAGATGGATGAAACGGCGCTCACCTGCATTGCACGCCCACCTCTTCAATCTGGCTGTGCAGGCGGCCGATACCACTGCCGCCCTCACCAAGAACTCACGTAAGGAGCATCGCCATGAGCACCCAGTCCACCATCGAACATCGCCTCAATGATCTGATCGAAATCGCTCGTGACGGTCAGTCGTTCTACGATGAAGCCGCAGGCAAGGTCAAAGACCCCGAGCTTTCGGCACTGTTCACCCGCATTGCCGCGGTGAAGACCCGTATCGTCGCAGCACTGAGCGGCTCGGTCGCTGCCAGCGGCGGCAAGCCGGCCGAGCACGGCACCATGGTTGGTTCCATGCAGCAGTTCTACGGCAAGGTGCGCGCAGCGTTCGGTGACACCAACTACGGCTACGTCGCCGAACTGGAAGAGTCCGAAGACCGCCTGCTGGCTGCGTTCAAGGACGTGCTGACCGACAACGATCTGCCGCCGACCGTGCGCCAGGAAGTCCAGCAGCTCCTGCCGGAAGTCCAGGAATGCCACAACGTCATGCGCACCCGCAAGCACGCCATGAAGGCCGCCTGATTCCGGAACAGGGCGGGGCATTGCTCCGCCCTGCCGCGATGATTCTTTGGACGCCCCGCCATGCGCGGGGCGCCCTGCGTTGTGCAGAGAAGGGGCTGACGGCCGGGCACGGGAGCCGCGTCATCAGCGCTGTCAGGCCGTGGCCGGCCCCATGGCACGGCGGACTGCCTGGTCCAGATCGCGACGGGTGAACGGCTTGGCGAGCATGGGCGCCGTACGACCCTGCTCGTCGGCCCCCTGATGATCCTTGGGGTACCCGGATGCGAACAGCACGGGAAGCTGCGGCAGCTTCGCCCGCACCTGACGCGCGAGTTCCCACCCGGACATTCCGGGCATCACGATATCCGAAAACAGCAGGTCGATCCGCGTGTCCGGCCGCTCCAGCAGGCGCAGCGCGCTGGGCCCATCGTGCGCTTCCAGCACGCGATAGCCGAACTGCCGCAGCGCCTCCACCGCGTAGGCGCGCACGTCGTCATTGTCCTCGACGAGCAGAATGGTCCGGCCGTCACCGTCTTCGAAATCGCCCAGCTCGGCAACGGGTTCCACAGCAGCTGGCAACGGCAGCGAAGAGCGTGGGAACATCAGGGTAATGGTGGTGCCCACGCCCTGAATCGACTTGACGAACACATGGCCGCCTGACTGCAGCACAAAGCCGTGCACCATTGACAGGCCCAGCCCGGTGCCGCGGCCGACTTCCTTGGTGGTGAAGAAAGGTTCGAAGACCTTGGCAACCACATCTGCCGGCATACCGTGCCCGGAGTCGGACACGCGCAGCATCACATATTCACCGGGGGTCGCACCTGGATACTGGTCGACGTAATCGGTCTCCAGATGACTGTTGTCGACCTCGATGCGCAGATTCCCACCGTCGGGCATCGCGTCGCGCGCATTGACCGCCAGATTGAGTACCGAGGCTTCAAGCTGGCCGGGGTCGAGCTCCACGCACCAGAGGTCGTCAGCACTGCGGATCTCCAGCTGTACCAGCTCGCCGAGGGTACGCTGGAGCATCTCGTGCATGCCGCCCACGTGGTCGCCCAGATGTACCGCCTCGCTGCGCAGCGGCTGCCGCCGTGCGAAAGCGAGCAGCCGCTGGGTCAGGCCGGCAGCACGCCCCACGGCCTTAAGCGCGCTGTCCAATGCACGGGACATTCTCGGGTCCGTCGCAGCGGCCCGCTCGTTGAGCATGCCGACGTGCTCGATGTTGCCGGCAATGACGGTCAGAATATTGTTGAAGTCGTGCGCAATGCCACCGGTGAGCTGGCCCACCGCTTCGATCTTCTGGGACTGGCGCAGTGCGTGCTCGGCATGGCGACGCGCCGTGGTTTCCACCGCTTCGGAGACCACCGCCGCCACTCCGCCATCACTGTCCAGCAGCGGACGCAACGAGAACTCGAAGCTGCGACGGCCGGAAGGCAGTTCAAGCTCGATTTCATGGCGGCTCGCACGTCCGCCGATGGCATCGGCGATGGCAGCAGTGACGGTCGCGCCCGCTTCGGGCGTGCTGGAAAACCATGCCGACTGCGCGAACAACTGGCCCAGTACGCTCTGCCGCGTAGTGAGTACCGCATCGAGCGAGGCGACATTGGCATCAACGACCCTGCCGCGCAGGTCCAGCAGGACCTGGTGCTGGAAGCTGGACTGAAACACCGCCTGCAGACGCTGCTGACTGCGCTGAAGCTCACGGGTGCGCGCCTGCACCTGGTACTCGAGAGACTCATTGGCCTCACGCAACGCCCGTTGCACTTGCTTGAGCGCGGTGATGTCGTGGCTCAGCACGATATAGCCGGCGACGCTGCCGTCGACAGCGCGTTCCGGAACACAGTCGACCTGCAGGACGTGCAGGGTGCCATCACGGTGCCGGCGCTCGACCTCAAAGCTCTGCCGCTCACCTGTGAGGACCTGCTCCAGATGGATGCGTGACTCCTCGAACGACGCTGCTCCCGCGATGTCGGTGGCGTGCCGTCCAACCAGCTGCTGCAGTTCCAGACCATGCCAGTTGAGATAGGACTGGTTGGCAAAGCGGAAGCGATGCTGGTTGTCCAGATTGGCGATCATCGCCGGCAGTGCGTCGGTGATCAGCTGCATGCGGCCACGGCTTTCATCCAGCGCCGCTTCCGCCGCCGCGAGCCGGTCGCGCTTGCTGGCCTCGGCAACGGCACGCAGGATGGCATCGGGCAGGCGCTGCAGACGCTGTTTGACTACGTAGTCGCGTGCGCCACGGGTCAGCGCCTGCACCGCCAGCTCTTCAGTCAGGGTGCCGGAGACGAAGATGAAGGGCACGCGCGGCGCCATTTCTCTGGCCAACGCGAGCGCTGAATCGCCGTCGAAGTTCGGCATCACGTGGTCGGCGAGGATCACCTGGTAGTCAGCCGACCGGAGCGCCTTGATGAACGGCTCGCGCTCCCATACGCGGTCGATGTGCGCATGCACGTCGGCACGGCGCAACTGGGCACCGATCAGTTCGGCGTCCAGTGCGCTGTCTTCCAGCATCAGGATGCGCAAAGCAGTGCTGGCGGGCGCAGGCTCAGCCATTGGTCGCGCCTGCCGAGCGCTGGGGCGGTGGCTGGTTGGTGATGCCCCAGAACATGCCCAGGCCCTGGATGGCCTCGAAGAACTCGTTGAAGTCCACCGGCTTGACCACGAAGGCATTGACACCCAGCTCATAGCTGCGCACCAGATCCTGCTCCTCGCGCGAGGAGGTCAGCATCACAATGGGGGTGCTGCTCAGCTGACGGTCGCCACGCACCTGCTCCAGCACCTGCAGACCGTCAAGCTTGGGCAGTTTCAGGTCAAGAAGCACAACGACCGGGCCACCATGGTTGAGGCCGGCGAAGCGACCCTCGCAACGCAGATACTCCAACGCTTCCACACCATCGCGGACGTGGGTGACTTCGTTGAGCAGCTGACAGCGCGCCAGCGCGGTCATGGTCAGCTCGGCGTCCTTGAGGCTGTCCTCGACCAGAAGGATGGGGCGAAGATCCCTCATGGGCGTACTCCGGATATCAAGGGAAGGGTGAAATGCAGGGTGGCGCCGTGATCCGGCTCGCCTTCGGCCCAGGTGCGCCCGCCATGCCGGCTGATGATGCGCCGGACGTTGGCCAGGCCGATCCCGGTGCCTTCGAATTCATCAGCGTGGTGCAGTCGCTGGAACACGCCGAACAGCTTGTCGACGTAGCGCATGTCAAAGCCGCAGCCATTGTCGCGCACGAAGAAGTGGTGCTCCTCATCTTCAGTCTGGTGGCGGACTTCGATCCGGGCCTGCGCCCGGTCGCGGGTGAACTTGACGGCGTTGGCGAGCAGGTTCTGCCACACCAGTGCGATCATGGCCGGGTCGGCCTGCACGCGGGGCAGGGGATCGACGTGCCACTCGATGCTGCGGTTCTGCAGGTCGAGCTCCAAATTGCGGCGCACGTCGGCGACCAGTGTCGCCATATCCACGGTCGCCGGGCCCAGGGTCGAGCGGCCCATCTGCGAGAAACTCAACAGGTCATCGACGAGTGTGCCAGCCGATTTGGCCGACTCGACGATGGTGTCCAGATAGCGGCGTTCGGTTTCGTTCATGCGCTCGGCGGCAGAACTGCCCAGCAGTTCCGAGTAACCGACGATGTGCCGGAACGGTGCGCGAAGGTCATGGCTGACCGAATATGAGAAGGCCTCCAGCTCGCGGTTGCTGCGAACCAGCTGCTCGTTGAGCTCGGCCATTTCCTCGGCCTTGCGCAGCACGATGTCGACAATGGCGGTACGGATCTCGAGCGCGGCCTCGCGATCAGCTTCGTTCCAGGGCAGGCTCTGCTGGTGGACCGTCTCCTTCCACGCCTCGAACGAATGACGCGGCGACAGCGGCAGACCCGCTCCTGCAGCCTGTTTACGCGGCTCACCGCCCCAGCGGACGGTGCGCACCACCTCGGGGCGGAACCACATCAGGTAGCTGTCGTGCAGCTGCGAGATGGAGACGGCGAGCAGACCGCTGGCGCGGTCGGCGAAGGCCGCCGCTTCAGGCAGCATCGCAACCAGATTGTCGGTACTGAAGACTTCCTCCCCTGTCCGCGTCCGTGCCAGCCATTGCGCCAGCGCCATCACATCATCGGCCGCCGGGCAGCAGCCCAGGCGGATGCAACGGCCCTTGTGCACGATGGCGGCCCCGCTCGCTTCGGCCAGCGCCATCAGCGTCTGGGCCTCCTGACCGAGCGCACTCATGAATTCCTCGGTGCCCGCCATGCGTCCCAGCAGTTTGACCAGCATGGCCCGCCGCGCGACGCGCATCTCCATCGCCTGCGCGCGCTCTTTAAGACTCATCTGCAGCGACTGCACCTGGCCCAGGAACTCGCAGGCCGTACGCACGGGGTAGGAAACCCGACGCGGGCGTTGACTGTGGCAGGACACCAGTCCCCACAACCGACCTTCCTGCAACAGCGCGATGGACATCGAGGCGCCGGTGCCCATGTTACGCATATACTGCAGGTGCACCGGCGAAACGCTGCGCAGGACCGCCAGGCTCAGATCGGTCGGATCGGCAGGTCCGGCCGCGGGCGGCGCGCGCAGCGGTACCGGCTCATAGTTGGCATCGGCAATCAGGCGCACGCGCATCTGCTGGTATAACGCACGTGCCTGCGCCGGGATGTCAGATTCGGGAAAACGCAGGTCCAGGTAGGAGGGCAACACCTCATTGCGGTCTTCGGCGACAACCGTGCCGTTCCATTCCGGGTCAAAGCGATAGACCAAAACGCGATCGAAGCCGGTCAGCGCACGGACGTGCACAGCAGCCAGCCGGCAGAGCTCGGTGCTGTCGCCAGCGGTTTCGATGTCGGCCATCATCGCGCGGATGGCCGGATAGAGTTCTTCCAGTGAACCGGCCTGTCCCTCAACCGGCGCTTCCAGCTCCACCAGCAGGTCCCGCTCGGAGCGGTGAACAAGCAACTGGTAACGGCCCAGCGCTGCCAACTGAACACCACCCAGGTGCACCGAGCTGCCGGGCGCCGCGGCTTTCAGCTGTTTCAGAAACGGAGCCAGCACGCCGCCCAGCGCCCTGTCGGCGTCTTCGCCCAACGGATCGCCGAAGGCCTCCACCAGGGCAGGGTCACTGACCGCACACTCGCGCACACGCTGCGAATGAGGATCAATGACCAGCAATACCCCATAGGGCTGGATGGCGCCGGGTGTGTGGATCGGCTCACGTGCACAGCCGGACAGGTCCAGCTGCGCGGCGTCGTCTTGGGTGGATGGAGTCAAGAGGGCAGCTCTGATTCTGGGTGGACACAGGACGTGAAGGAACCATCACATCAAATGCCTCCCGACCGGTGAGGCAAGGTTACCGCGAAAGTGCGCCGGCGAGGTGAAATCACCGTGCCATCGCTCCGGCCAGCAAGGGGTTCGCCGCGCTCGCCGCCGAGCCCGTGGCGGTGACGGTGGCGGGTATGGCGAGCGTGCCCGCCGGAGCGGGGCAACGGCGTGACGACCAACGGTCGTCACCTACCTGAGACGTGTGCGGGCGACCCGTTTGCGGTAGTCACGCCCGTTTTCACCCCGGATGCGCCGTTCCCGCGTCCCGGTGATGCTGTCCACGCGTCGGTCCGAGCCGCTGACCGGCTTGGCCTCGACCTTGGTGTCGCGCTCGAAGGCATGCGATTTGTCGGTGTTGCGGTAATAGCGGTAAAGCGCCCAGTACAGCGCCGTTGCACCAGCCGGCCCGGCGGCCAGCAGCCATAGTCCGTTTTCGTCGCTCATAGTCCTGCCACCAGCATCCAGATAACGAGAGCTTCAATGAAGGTGCCGGCCGTCAACGCGGCCAGCAGCAGCTTCCACTGCTGAACCGGCACGCTGCCCATGGTTTCGCCGGTACGGCCATTGACCGCGATGTAATGCAGCATGCCGCCGTTGCGGCCAGGCTGGTGATAGGAGTACAGCCACACCGGCAGGTACATCGAGACCCAGCGGGTACCATGCACCTCCAGTTGTTCCTGTTCCCAGCGCACGCCGCGGTCATACCGTACAAGCGAACGTTCCACCTGCGCGCGCGCGAGCGACAGCAGCTGGTCTTCCAGGCGGGGACGCATCTTCTCGACGTCCAGATCGCGCTTTTCGGACGTGAAGCCGAGCAGATAGGACGCGTTCCATTTCAATGCGTTCTTGGTGTCGAACGGCAGGATGGCGTTGATGATGTTGTTGGTGTTGGTCTTGATGTCGAGGTTGCCACGCTCGGCTGACGACTCCAGCGGCAGGTCATCAACGGTGAAATCCACCTGACGCTCGACCTGGTAGATGTCGGCGTCATAGTAGGTGGTCTTGTTCTTTTCCGTGCCCCGCGTGTATTGGCGGGTGAGAATCTCCCCCTTGCCGGACACCGCGGCGCTGACATTGCTGTCCACGATCATGTAGGGCAGGTACACGCCCACGACATTCTCGGGTGTGAACTGATCCTTGAACGCCTTGAGCGCGAACAGGCGCCGCTTGTCGACGAACTGACGGATGCGTGCGACCGCATCGTCCTTGCTGATCCGGAAGGGCAGCACCGCATCGGGTACCGCGCCGTTGGCCACCTGTTCGTTGACTCCGAATACGTGACGGCACCAGTGGCAGCGCGCCGTCATGGTGGTCTCGGTATTGATGGTGACCTCTGCACCACAACCGGTGCACTTGAAACTCATCAACGTACTGGCGTCGGCGGCGATGTCGCGCGCACCGCTGGCGATCACCGTCCCGCGCAGCTGGTCCAGTCCTTCCCCGAGGCCATAGGCCTCCTCGACACGTTCGCCATGCCATTGGTGGCGACAGTACTGACACACCAGCACGTCGGTGCCCGGTTTGAGCCTGACGTCACTTGAGCCGCACCGGGGACAGCGGTTGACGCCGTCGCTCAGTTCGACGGCGGATGTGTCCAGCGCCTGCGGATCGGGCGCCTCCAGCTCGTCACGGATGGCCTGCGGCAGGTGCGAGGTGTCGACCGGGAAACTGCCGGGCAGGGGCGGCACATCGCGCGGGGAGCCGGGGCCTGCGACGGGCGCCCTGGGCAGCGGCGGCGGGGTACGGCGTTCGGACATGTAGAGGGTGCCTGCTCAGAGTCCCAGCGCCTTGGCCTTCAACGCATCGTAGTCGGCCTGGGTGATCAGACCGAGGTCGAGCATCTGCTTGGCCTTCTGCAGCTTCGCAACCGGGTCGTCAGCGGCCGGCGCTGGCTGCTGCTGCAGGTTGCCAAGCCCGCCGAGCATGCCACCGGCCATGCCCACGCCGACCAGCCCGGCTGCGCCGCCGGTCTCGCCGGCCGACTGGATGCCCTGGGCGACGCTGGCCTGCAGGTTGGAATTGCCGCGTGAACCGGACAGCGCATCGGCGCGCTGGACGGTCTTGAGCAGTTCGCGGGTGTTGGCGTCGTACTCGATGGAGACGATCGCCGTCTTGACGATGGCCAGCCCCCGGTCCGAGCTCCACTGGTAGCCCTGTTCGACCGCATCGGAGAGGCTTTTGGCAAAGCCCAGCGAATCCTGCTGCAGGCGGGTGATGCGGTTGCCCTTGCCTGGATCATTGGTGTAGAGGCTGAAGGCCGGCGCCAGCGAGCTCACGACCTCGTTGAACAGCTGGTTGGCAGCTGCGTTTTCCAGGTCGGTGAAGTCGAACACCTGTCCGGGCTGCAGGTAGCGCGCCGGGACGAAGTTCTTCACGAACAGGATCGGATCGACGATCTTCAAGGTGTACGAGCCGCGGGTTACCGCGCCGACCTGGGTGTTGAGGAAGCCATCGTCCCAGTAGATTTCCGACTGGGTGCCGAAGCGGTTGTCCGGCAGTTCCTTCAGTGACACAAAGAAGGCGGCCTGCTGCGTGCCTGGCTGGCCGCCGAACTTGAAGCGCTCCCAGCTCTGGCGGATCAGCGGCGTGACCAGGCCGTCGCCGGCGAAGATCGACTGCGAGTTCACCTCATCCGACCGCCACTCGTAGCCGCCAGCCTCGGCGGCAAAGCCGGTGATGGCGCCATCCTGCATCAGCAGCAGCCCATAGCCCTCGGGCACCACGATCTTCGACCCGTTGGTGATGATGTTCGACGATCCGCTGGTATTGGAACCGCGGCCGGCGTTGCTGCCCCGTGGCACGGCGGCGAACAGGGCCGCCGTGGCGGGCAGGCCGGTGGGCACGGTCAGGAAGTCCTTCCACTGGTCGGCCAGCACGCCGCCGACCGCACCTTTTACTGCCTGCACCAGACCCATGATCGAACTCCCTGTGTCATTGCCGGGCACCGTGCCCGGGCATGTCGGCCGACTATATCAGGGCCAACGGCTTCGTCACGGCCGGACCATGAACGCCTGCCGACATTTCCTACGGCGGCGTCAGCCCGCATCGCTCCAGACCGCCAGGGCATAGCCGTCGAGGTCGCGGAAATGGAAGCGACGGCCACCGGGGAAGGCGAAGGCGGGCAGGACGATGCTGCCACCGGCCTCCAGCACCCGCCGCTCGGCGGCGGCCAGATCCGAACAGTAGATGATGACCAGCGGTCCGCCGCTGGCCTGCACCTCACCGTCGGTGGTGAATCCGCCTTTCAGCCGCCCATCGTCAAACTCGGTGTACCCGGGACCATAGTCCGTGAACTGCCATCCAAACACCTGTGCATAGAAGCGTTTGCTGCGCGCGATGTCGGCGACGTGGAACTCGATGTTGTCGATGCGGCGCTCGGCGCCGCCGGTCTGTTGCTCTGTCATGGGAAGGCTCGTGGTCAGGAGGAGGCAGCATGCCATTGCGTCCGGACGCCGGTCTTGAACAGAACGGCCAATCAGACGCCATGGTTCCGACGCAGCACTGCAGCACTCAGCAGGGTCAGCTCGCGGGCGTCGCGGCTCAGGTGGGACTGGTCGGCGTAACCGGCAGCGGCGGCAAGCCCGGCCAGCGTCTGGCCCGGCGCGCGACGCGAAAGATGAAGGAAGCGCTGCAGCCGCAGGATGCGCTGCAGCGTCTTGGGCCCATAGCCGAACTGTTGCTGGCAGAGACGGCGCAGGGTGCGCGGACTCAGGGCCAGGCGGGCCGTCAGCCGGTCCAGCTCCGCCTCCCCGGTGCGCAGCGCGTCGAACACCGCCGCCGCCTGCCGGCTGCGCAGCGCGTCGGAACTGTCGAGGATGCCGGCCATCCCGGCGGCGAGCGTGCGCAGACGTTCGCCGGGCGTTGCACTGCCAATCCGCTGCGACAGTGCTTCCACGCCGGTGCGGGTGAACTCGGCCAGCGGTACGGCCTGGCCCACCAGCTGGTCAAGTCCAACACCGAGCGCGGCGTGGGCCTGGCCCGGCAGAAAGCGCAGGCCGAGCACATGGGCTCCGGGGGGAAGGTGGGGGTGCGCGGCTACGCGATCGGGCCCCACCACCAGCAGCGTGCCCGCGCGCCAGATGATGTCCACACAGCCGTCGGGCAGTACGGTGATGCTGCCGGCCTGTGTGCTGGGCAGGTGGCTTTGCCACAGCTGGCCGAAGCTGGCCCTCAAGGCGCCAGACGCCGCGTACTCAATGTAGCCGGCGCCTGCGTTGGCGGAGGAGGGTGGGGCGTCCATGGTCCGATTATCACTGCTGGCCGCGTCGAGGGTACCGGCCGATGCACCGCCGAGGGAAAAGGTTGCAGTGACCAATGGGGCTGTCACGCATCCCTGCGGCGCGTCAGCATCAGCCTGCCGGTCAACACCGCCTGCCGGCATCACTCCGTTCTCAGCAGGGAAGCACCATGTTCCATCGCATGACCTTCACTCTCGCCCTGGCCCTGGGCTGCTCCAGTGCGCTGGCGGCGGAGCCGGGATATCAGCCGAGCTTCCACCCCGACCAGCTCAAGGGTCCCCCGGCCGGGGCTCCGAATCGCGTGCTGGTACTGGGCAGCCCCCATCTTGCCGAGCTGTCCACGCGCATCGAGCCTGAGCATATCGAGCCGCTGCTGTTGCGGCTCGCGGCCTGGCGACCTGACGCGATCGCGATCGAGGCGGTACCCGGACTGCAGTGCGATTTCATGCGGCGCTCTCCGTCCCGGTACGCAGACAGCGTGGACAGCTACTGCGTGGATACCGCTCCGGCAGAGCGCGCCACCGGACTGGATGTGCCCGCCGCCAATGCCGAGGCCGAACGCTTGTTGGCGGCCTGGCCCGCCGCTCCCTCACCCGCTCAGCGCCGCCATCTCGCCGCCATCCTGCTGGCGGCGGGCGAACGTCACTCGGCACTGGTGCAGTGGCTGCGTCTAGCGGCCAACGAGCGGATCGCCGCCGATGGACTCGATGACGCGCTGGCGGCCTATCTGAGCAGCCAATCGCAGCGCCCCGGCGAGAGCATCGTGATCGCCGCCGTGCTTGCCGCGCGACTCGGACTGGAGCGGGTGTGGGCCGTTGACGACCATACGGCAGACTCGGCCACGCCCGATCACGAGCGGACCGCCGCAGCACGTGCGCTTGGCCTGGCGTGGGACAACAAGGATGTGCGGGCGCGTGCTGCAGCGGACGTGCCGCTGTATGCCAACCTGCGCGAGCCCGGCGGTATGCTGGCGCTCTACCGCGCGTACAACGCACCCCCGAACGCGATGCTGGCCTACCGCGGGGACTTTGGCGCGGCGTTGCGTGAACCGTCCGCCGAAGCCTACGGCCGCCGGTACCTGGGGTATTGGGAAACGCGCAATCTGCGCATGGTGGCCAACATCCGTGACGTGCTGGCGCGGAAACCGGCGACCCGGATGCTGGCCCTGGTGGGCGCTTCGCACAAAGGCTACTACGAGGCCTATCTGCACCAGATGCATGATGTGCAGCTGGTTGACAGCGACGACATCCTCCGCTGACGCCGCCGATCAGGTGTTCCGTGGCAGGGTGATTGAAAACGTGGTCGTGCCGTCGTTCGACGCCGCCTCCACACTGCCGCCGTGCGCACGGGTGATTTCCCGCACCAGGAACAGGCCAAGCCCGAGGCTGGCATGTTCGCCCTGCGAAGCGCTGCGGGACCCACGGCGCAGCGGATCGAACATCACGCGCAACGCCTCATCGTCCAGATCCGGACCTGCATTGCTCACGGTAATCGTGATGGCGCCAGCATGGCCGTGCACGCGGATGTCCACAGGAGTACCCGCATCACCATACTTGGCCGCGTTCGAGGCGAGGTTGTGCACGGCCTCGCGCAACCGCGAGGCGTCGAACTGCCCGCGTGTGTCACCCGCTGCGGCCAAGCGGATCTGCGTGCGAGGCAGGGCAGCGCGCAGCAGTTCGGCTTCTTCACCAAGCGCCGTCCCCAGGTCTGCCTCTTCACGCCGGATGAGCATGCCATCGCCGAGCTTGCTCCGGCTGTACTCGAGCAGATCGTCCAGCAGGCGGGTCATCCGCAGGCCGCCGTTGATGATGCGGTCAAGCTGCTGTGCATGGGCGCCGCTGCCCAGGTCTTCGGCAAGGGCATCGGCAGAAAAAACTACAGCCGCAAGCGGCCCGCGCAGGTCGTGCCCCAGCGTACCGAGGAAAATCTGCCGCCAGGATTCGACCTCCCTGGAGAACTCGGCAAGCGACTCGGCCACGGCCTGGTCGATGGCTTCATTGAACCTGAGCACGTCTCCGATCGAATCGACCACCAAAGCAGCATCGGCCGCCCACAAGCGCAGGACCGACGCACGCAGCGCACGATACTCGGCGACCATCTGGTTGATACCAAAACCAGCAATAGCGCGGGTGCGACCATGGTAGGTCGCGGCGGTCTCCGGTCCGGTCACCGCAGGCGCGCGTCCCTCGGACTTCACCTGTTGCTGCAGGGCGGTCTGCGGTGTGCGCAGGTCAACAACCACCGCCTGCAGTATCTGCGGGAGATGGTTGCGCAGTTCCTTTGTACTGAAGGCGGTGCCCGGCGGCGCCTGCGTCTCTGCAAAGGCCACGGCCTGGCCAAGAATCGCCTCCGCATTGTGTTCGATGAAATCCGCAAGCCGCATCTCGGTCATTGGAGTCCTGGTGACGAGAGCGTATACAAACGGGCATATTCGGTTGTGAAACACATCTCACTGGCCACGAAATGTTATGGGCGCGTGAAAGGATGCTCAGCCGTTTTTCCCTGTCGGGTCGGGATCGGGCCTCTCGTAATCATCAGGACGTGCTTTCGGCTCGTCGCCCTCGTCGGGCATGTCGTGTTCCCGCCACGTAGCTTCATCATTGCGAAGCTTGTCCGGTGTATGCGCCTTGGACTGGTCATCCACATCGGCAGTGGGGTTGAACGGCAGTTTGTCTGGCATGGCGTGTGTCCCTCTGGGGCTGTGCTGAATGGCGAAGGCAGCGCTGGTTCAGCCGCACGGCGGCAGGCAACGGCTGTGACCGCTGCCTGCACAGGCGACGGTTACAACGTGACCGCGCCGCCGGAAATGGTCAGCAGCGCACCGGAGGTATAGCTGGCGCTATCGGCGGCCAGCATGACGTAGGCCGAGGCAAGCTCGGCGGGCTGTCCGGGGCGGCCAAACGGGGTCTGACTGCCGAACTGCTCCACTTCCTCCGCAGCCATCCCCGCAGGAATGAACGGCGTCCAGATCGGGCCGGGCAGCACCGCATTGACCCGGATGCCCTTGTCGGCCAGCAGCCCGGCCAGCCCGATGGTGAGATTGGCCAGCGCGCCCTTGGTGGCCGAGTAGGGCAGGATATTGGGCGTGGGTTTCTTCGAGTTGACCGATGCGGTATTGATCACCGATCCCCCATCACGCAGGTGGGGCACCGCCAGACGGGTGAGGTTGAATACCGCGTGCACATTGGTGTCAAACGTGCGGCGCCAGTCGTCCAGGGTGATGTCATCAAAGCTTTCGTAGTAGCGCTGGTAGGCCGCATTGTTGACCAGCACGTCCAGGCCGCCCAGTTCCTTCACCACCTGGGCGATGAGCGCGCTGGCCTGCCCCTCATCGCTGACATCGCACGGTACCAGCAGTGCGCGCTGACCGGCCTCTTCGATCAGTGCGCCGATGGCCGCGGCGTCCTGCTCCTCACCTTCGAGAAAGGCGATGGCAACATCCGCGCCTTCTCGCGCAAAGGCAATTGCGACTGCCGCACCGATGCCGCTGTCGCCGCCGGTAATCAGCGCACGCTTGCCCTTCAGCAGGCCATGCCCCTGGTAGGTCTGCTCGCCGTGATCCGGGCGCGGTTCGAGCAGACCGGTCTTTCCCGGGAACGACTGCTGCTGGGCCTTGAACGGTGGGCGGGGGTAGTGAGGGACGGGCATGCGAGGCTCCTGATGTGGGAAGTGTGGCAAGCAGTGTGGGCGTGCAGGTGTAAACATGGCGGCCCGCAGGCGTCGCTGCGATGTGCAGGCCGGTATCACACCGGGTAGGCCAGCGTGGTCATGATCGAGTTCGCTGCCTGTCGGGAGTCCAGGCGCGTGTGCTGTACCACCACCGGGACATCGGACTCGACCACACACGAGAAGCCGACGCCTCTGGGAACCGGGGCCGGGTCCTGCAGGTCGTTGAACCGCAGGTGGACCGTCCGACGCGCGGGCACCGCAAGCAGATAGGGACCCTGCGGCTCTCGATCCTCGAAGTACAGCATCAGGCTCACCTTGGCGCTGTTGGGCCCCGTGTTAAGCACGCAGCAGGTCTCGTGGCTTTGCAGCTCGGGCTCGGGCCCGTTGCTCCAGCCGGGGATGTAGCCCTCGGCGATGGCCCAGCGGTGACGTCCAATCGGGGTCTCGTTGCTCATGGCAGACTCGGATGCATGGAGAGTCGGCAGCATCGCAGGCGGCTGACGGTCTACGCTGTGCAGGAGGCGTGGGCGCGGGATCAAGACAGTGCCGGCTTAACGGAATGACGGCACCGGCTGGACGTGATGCATACGGTGTGGTCACCGTGGCGCCATGCAGGCGCATGCGAGGCTGCATGCACCCCCTGACGGAGAGTGCATGATGCAGGCGTTGACCTACCATGGCCGCAAGGACGTACGCGTTGAAACGGTTCCCGATCCGGTGCTGGCCGCCGAAGATGATCTGATTCTGCGGGTGACTGCCACTGCGATCTGTGGATCGGACCTGCACCTGTACCGCGGCAAGATTCCTGATCTGCACCAGGGTGATGTGCTGGGCCATGAGTTCATGGGCATCGTCGAAGAGGTCGGTCCAGCGGTGACCCAGGTACGGCCCGGCGACCGCGTGGTGATTCCCTTCGTCATCGCCTGCGGCGACTGCTTCCACTGCCGTCTGTCCGAGTACGCGGCGTGCGAGACGACCAATCCAGGCCATGGCGCCACCTTGAACAACAAGGGCATGCTGCCGCCGGCCGCGTTGTTCGGCTACAGCCACCTTTATGGCGGTGTAGCCGGAGGCCAGGCCGAGTATGTCCGCGTGCCGAAGGCCAACGTCGGTCCGCTGCGTATTCCCGAGGGCGTGGCTGACGAGCAGGTGCTGTTTCTCTCCGACATCCTGCCGACCGGCTATCAGGCCGCGCTGAACGCCGGGGTCAAGCCCGGATCGACCGTGGCGATCTTCGGTGCTGGACCCGTCGGGCTGATGAGTGCGGCGTGCTGCCGGTTGCTCGGGGCGGAGACCATTTTCATGGTCGATCACCTGCCTTACCGCCTTGAGTTCGCGCAGCGCACCTATGGAGTAACCCCGATTGACTTCAAGCAGATTGACGATCCGGCCGATTACATTGTCAGTCAGACCAGCGGTCGCGGCGTCGATGCGTCGATCGAAGCGGTGGGCTTCGAGGCTGAAGGCAGCGCGCTGGAAACAGCACTGACCGCCGTCAAGCTCGAGGGCAGCAGCGGCGTTGCCATCCGCCAGTGCATCGCAGCCACCCGCCGCGGTGGCGTGGTCAGCATCCCCGGCGTCTACGCCGGCTTCGTCCACGGCTTCCTGCTCGGCGACGCGTTCGACAAGGGACTGACGTTCAAAATGGGCCAGACCCACATGCAGGGCCTCATGCCTGAGCTTCTCACCGCCATTCTGGAAGAGCGGCTGGACCCGGGCCATATCATTTCCCACCGCATGCGCCTGGCAGACGCGGCACAGGGCTATGCGATGTTCGACAACAAGGATGACGATTGCCGGAAGATCGTGCTCACGCCATGAGCAGCGTGGTGATGGCAGGCCTCTACGCGCTCTGGCTGACCGCCGGGGCGCTGGACTTCCATTTTCACCGCCGTACCTGTATCGCGCAGACCTCGGGCCTGCGCGAAAGCGTCCTGCACGGCCTACAGCTTGCCATCATCGGAGGCGCGGCGCTGTTGTGGTTGATGCTGGCGCCAACCCGAGGGCTGGCTGCAGCGCTGGCCCTGGCAGCTGGGCTGCACGCGCTGGCGGGCTATATGGATACCGTCAGCGCGGATGGGCGCCGCCGTATTTCTCCAGCCGAGCAGCACGTACACAGCGTCCTTGACGTGGCCCCGTGGCTGTTCGTGGCCTGGGTTGCTGCGGGACGCCAGGATGCATGGGGCCTGACATGGCAGCCCGCACCGCTGGTCATCTGGTTCGGCGTGCTCGCGCCGGCCATCGTCCTCGCCGGCCTGCCATGGCTGGCCGAGCTTCGACGCTGCCTGCAGGCTGCGCCGAACTAGCCGCCGAGCAGGGTTTCCACCTTCTCCTGCAGTTCGGCGACGTGGAAGGGTTTGGCCAGGAACGGTACGCGCCGGTGCCGCGCCGGAACCAGCTGCGTATAGACCGCGGAGGCGAAAAGGAAGGGGATGCCGCGCTCGGTGAGGCGATCGGCGACAGGAAACACCGTGCCGTCCAACAACTCCACGTCCAGTACCGCGCCGTCGAACTGCTCCCGCTCGAGCAGGCTCAACGCTTCAAAAACACTGTTTGCATGCACGACCTGTTTGCCACATTGCTCCAGTGCCTGCTCGACGAGCCCCGCCAGGTCCAGCTGATCCTCCACAAGCAGCAGCCGTGTGCCAGCCGGGGCAGATCGTTCCAGTTTCATTGCCGATGTCCGTAATGCCATGTTGCGTTCTACTGTGTGCCGCGACTGATCAAGGATGCGGTAAACCACCGTGTGCGTCATGCGAAGGCACCGCAACCGGCGCTTTCTTGTTAGCGGCAGGTGGTGGTCGCGTCGTCAGTTGCGCCGTCGTGCACTCACGCCAGCCGACGTCGCAGTGATGCCGCGCCGGTAACGATGGACTCCCACGCCAACGCCGCGGAGCGCCGGATGTCCACCAAGCACGATATACGTACCGCCCGCCTGCTCAAGTGGCTGCAGGACGCCTATGCCATGGAGCAGGAGGCAGAAACGATGATGAAGGCCATGGCCTCGCGCATCGAGCACTACCCCGCTCTGGCTGCACGCATCGCCCAGCATGTGCAGGAAACCCGCAACCAGGCGCAGACACTGCGCGAGTGCATTCATGCTCTGGGCGGCAGTGTGCCTACGGCCAAGGGGCTGGTGGCCAGCGTCGGTGCCGCATTGCATGCAGCCGGCAACAGCATGATGGAAGACGAGGTGGTCAAGGGTATCGGTCTGTCCTTTGGCTTCGAGAATACCGAGATCGCCACCTATCGGGCGCTGATCCTGGCAGCCGAGCGTGCAGGCGCTACCGATATCGCAGCCGTGTGCGCCCAGATCCTGCAGGAAGAACAGGCGATGGCCGGCTGGCTTGAGCAGCACCAGGACAGCCTGGTCGGCGCCTTCCTTGACCGTGAAGAAACCCCCGGCGCCGAATCCAAGCGCTGAACCCGCCCGCCACCGCCAGCAAAGGAGTTTCCATGTTCTTTCACCACAAGAAACTGATGTATACCGTGCGCGTCCGCGAGTCCAACCCGCAACTGGCAACGCTGATGCTCGAGCAGTTCGGCGGCCCCCAGGGGGAACTGGCCGCCGCCATGCGCTACTTCACCCAGGGTCTGGGTGAGTGCGACCCGGGACGCAAGGATCTGCTGATGGATATCGCCACCGAGGAGATCAGCCACCTGGAAATCATCGGCACCATCATCGCCATGCTCAACCGCGGCCCCAAGGCAGTCCAGTCGGAGGGAATGCTGGAAGCCGAAGACATGCGGCTGCTGGGCCAGAACAGCACCAGTCACACCGAGCAGATCCTGTACGGCGGCGGCCCTGCGCTGGTGAACTCCAGCGGCGTACCGTGGACGGCGGCCTACATCGATACAATCGGCGAGCCGACGGCCGATCTGCGTTCCAACATCGCTGCCGAGGCCCGCGCAAAGCTGGTGTATGAGCGCCTGATCAACGTCACCGATGACCCCGGCATCAAGGACGCGCTGACGTTCCTGATGACGCGCGAAGTGGCCCATATGAAATCCTTCGAGAAGGCGCTGCACAGCATCCAGCCCAACTTCCCGCCGGGCCGGGTGCCCGGCGATCCCGCTTTCACCGACCTGTACATGGACATGTCGCAGGGCGGAGTCGAGCCTGAAGGCAGCTGGAACAGCGGGCAGTTGTGGGAGCGGGTAAGCGACCGCGACGCACAGGCCGCGCTGGACGGTGGCGATGGCAGTTGCAGCGTCGGCTTGACCGAGCGCGAGCAGGCAGCCGAAGCGGCAATGGCTCTGCGCACGATGTCGGTGCCGGAGGCGCGGCCGACCACGGGTGCCGAGCTTGGCGCCGGTCCCGGTGCAGGCGCGCTGGATCTTCCGCCGCGGGAGCCCTGAGCGGATCCGGGCCACAGGTGCGGCCGATGTCCGCGCCTGTCCGCTGAGCCCCTGTGAAAGGCGGCACGCGCAGCTTCAACACCGCGTTGACGCAGTGTGGGTAAATCTGGACGCTCCCGTTCCAGGCAGATACCAAAGGATCATGGCAAACCGCGCGTTGGCCTATGTGAGCGAGCCGATCAAAGGCCTCTCGAAGCAGAAATTGACTGCTCTGGTCGAGGACGCTGCGGCGTTCAATCAGCTACACGGCATCACCGGGCTGCTGCTGTTTGACGGCACGCGATTCCTGCAGTACCTGGAGGGGCCGGAAGAGGCGATGAAACGTACCTATTCGCGCATTCTGGCCTCGACCAGCCATCATGAGATCGTTGAGCTGGCGCGCGGACGCATCAGCGGCCGGATGTTTCCGGCCTGGTCGATGCGTCTGCTACCTGTGGGCGCACCTGAACTCAGTCAGGCCGCCTTGGCCGACTGGCGCGGGTTCGTCAAGCGTGCGGGCCGCCAGGGCGGGACCCCGGCGGCAATGGACCACCTTGCGGCTGCCGCGGCTCCCTATCTGGCGTGACAGGGCACTGCCCGCAGTCGCTCACTCGGTCTGCGGGGCAGAGGAGCGCAGCATGTCCGCCAGCGCGGCGTTGCTCATCAGTTCGGCGGTGTGCGAGCGCTGAAGAGTCTGCAGCGCCGGTTCGCGCCGATCGGGCAGCGCCGCCACCGCTTCGTGGGCAACGATGGTCTGATATTCCCGGGAGTTGGCGTCCATTGCGGTGGCCAGAACGCAGGAGTCAAGCGCCATGCCGGTGAGGATCAACTGGTCCACGCCGAGCTTGGCCAGCAGAACCGGCAGCGGTGTGGCCAGGAACGCGGAGTGTTTGGGCTTCAATACGAAATAGTGCTCGCGCCTGGGAGCCAGCAGCCGGGCGATCCCGGCCGAGGCCCCGCCGCCGCGCCGGCACGCATCGACCAGTGCTGGGAAATCACGCTGCCAGTTACCGAAGTTGTCATTGGCATAAATGACGGGCAGCCCATGGTGATCAAACAGCGCACACAGTTTCGCCGCCTCGCGAGCAGCGCGCAGCGCCAATGGCCCCAGCCGCCGCCCGTCGGGGAAGTCGAACAGGCTGAAGAAGTCGACCAGGAGCAGGGCTGGCTTTTTTTCCACGGCAGTACCTGTCAGCAGGGTGGGGGCGGCGTGGTGGAGCGCTGCCGTCGTCGCCAGGCAAGAAACTGCCCGGTAATCGCGGTTCCGAGAAGCAGCAGGTTGGTGACCACGAAAACGCTCGATCCGAGCAGGTAACTGTAGAGGGTGAACAGCGCTGACGCGCTCATCTGCCCGAGAAATAGCCAACGCGACACCGTCTCCGGATGCGCAGCCCGATGCTGCTTGATCATCTGCCGGACCAGGGTGGCCACCAGTACGAGCGTCGCCACCCAGCCAAGAATGTCAGGATGCATGGTCCACTCCCTTGCCACTGCCGCCGTCCCCGGTGACCGGAGACGGCGGCCCGCGCGATCAGGCGGCCTGTGCGGCCTTGGCGTTGCCGCCGGATTTGGCCAGCAGCGTGAGCTTCTCGTCGGTTGCCTTTTCTTCCTCCAGCGTCTCCAGCAGCAGCGGCAGCGCATCCTTGTAGCCGAGTTCCTTGGCCAGCGCCGCGATGGTGCCGTAGGACGCGATCTCGTAGTGTTCCACCTTCTGCGCGCCGCCGATCAGCGCAGCGTCGCGCACCGGTCCCTTGTCGATGCTGTCGATGACTTCCTTGCTCTCTTCGACCAGACCCTCCATCGCCGCGCATTTGATGCGTTTGAGCCGGATGCCGAGTACCTCCACAACCTGATCGATACGCTCGATCTGACCCTGCGTTTCCTCCAGATGGGTCTCGAACGCGGCTGACAGATCGGGGTTGTCGGCGGCGTGGGCCAGACGGGGCAGGGCCTTGGTAAGCTGCTTCTCGGCACTATAGATGTCAGAGAGCTCGTGGATGAACAGTTCTTCGACGGTCTTGATCGCCATGGGGCCTCCTGTCTTGTCGGAACGGGATTTCAATCTAGGGCAGTTACCGTGGACCGTCGGCGGAAGCTGCGTGAACGCGGAATCGTTGCCGGCCGAATGTTTCTGCATGCGGCCACAACAACTGACCGTGCAGCGCCTGGCGCACGGGCGCAATATTCATCTGGAGAGCACCTGCCAATAACGGGATCGTGACCCTCTGTCCACTACGTTCGGCTGCCCCGACTGTATGACCGCCGATGACCCCGGATAGAGCACCGCTTGTAGAGCGCGCGCGCAACTGGCTGCAGAACGAGCCGGCACTGCCGTTCCCCGGTGGAGGCGATACGCTCGGTCGCTGGCAGGCGCTTGCGCGGATGGGCGCTGAGGATCTGGCGCTGGCCAAGGTGCTCGAAGCCCACCATGACGCAGTTGCGATCCTGCACGAACTTGGGCTCCCGGCACCGGCAGCGCTGCGCGACGGCTCAGTCCCGCTGCTTGCGGTGTGGGCCGCCGAAGGGCCAGCCTGCACTCTGCGGGTGGACGATCGTGGGCGTCTGGACGGCGACAAGCCCTGGTGCTCGGGCGCCGACCTGGTCGACGGTGCGCTGGTAACTGCGCGCGGGCCACACGGCACTGCCCTGTATCGTGTCGACGCCGGCCAGTGGACAGCGCTGCCCGATCAGCAGTGGCACGCGCCGGGCATGACGATGATCCCGTCGACCACGGTGCGCTTTGCACGGGTCGCCGCAGCGCCTGTTGCGGGGCCGGACGCGTACCTGGACCGGCCCGGTTTCTGGCACGGCGGTGCCGGCATTGCCGCTGTGTGGTATGGCGCCACTGTCGCGCTGGCCGAGAGAATGCGTCCTGCGTGTGCCGATGGCCTGCGCGCCCGGCTCCTCGGCGAAGTCGATCTCATCCTGCCGCCGGCTGCGGCATTGCTGCGGGAGCTGGCCGCCGCCATCGATGCAGCGCCCGATAACAGTTTCCAGCAGGACGTCATCCGTGTTCGCAGCGTGGTCGAGCGTGCGGCCTCCCGCGTGCTGGACCTCGCAGGGCGCGCGCTCGGCCCGGCGCCCATGTGTCTGGAGCCGGACCACGCACAGCGCTGGGCTGATCTGGCGGTCTTCATCCGTCAGAGTCACGGCGACAAGGACTGGGCGTGGCTCGGTGCGGCCCGCGCCGGGCAGGAGGCACCGTGGACGCTGTAGCGCTTATCAATGGACAGGGCTCGGATGAACGCGCCTGGCAGGGGTGTGACTGGCTGTGGCAGCAGCCGGAGACCGGGCTGCATGCACTCTGCGCTGACGCTGCGCGCATCGTCGTCGTCGCTCCGCACCCTGACGATGAGGTTCTCGCCTGCGGTGGGCTGCTGAGTCTGGCTGCGGCCGACGGGCTGCAGAGCTGGGTCGTTGCCGTGACCGATGGTGAAGCGTGCTATCCCGACGAGGCCTGGTGGACACCGCATCGCCTGCGCGACGCTCGGCGGCACGAACTGGCAACTGCGGTGTCGGCCCTTGGCATCGGAGCGGAGCGCATTACCCACCTTGGGATCGCCGATGGCGGGGTGGCCCAGCGTGAGGCCGCCCTGCAGCGCTGGCTGAGGCGACATCTGCACAAGGACGACCTGGTACTGGCTCCGTGGCGGTTCGACGGTCACCCGGACCACGAGGCGGCGGGGCGGGCTGCGTGGCACGCTGCCCGCGCTGTCGGCTGTGCACGCCTGGAGTACCCGGTCTGGGCGTGGCACTGGATGGACCCTGCTTACGCGCATATTGCATGGGAGCGACCACGACTTCTGGACATCAGTGCCGGTCGTGGTGCCAAGCAACGCGCCATCGCCGAGTTCCGTACCCAGACCGGCGATGTCGAGCAGCTGCAGAGCCCGCCGATCCTGCCAGCGCATGTCCTGGCCCGTTTTCACCGCAACCATGAGGTGTATCTGGCATGAGTGCCCAGCCTTTCTTCGACGAACTGCACGCACAGGAGGACCCCTTTGGCTATCGCAGCCGCTGGTACGAACAGCGCAAGCGTGCGCTGTTGCTGGCGAGCCTTGATCGGGCACACTTCGAACGCGGCTGGGAACTTGGCTGCTCCAATGGCGTGCTCACCGAAGCCCTGGCGCCGCGCTGTCAGCGCCTGCTGGCCACCGACATCAGTCCGCGTGCCACGTTCCAGGCCCGACGCAATCTTTCACACCTCTCCCATGTGCAGGTGCATTGTGCACAGCACCCCCAGCAATGGCCTGCGGGACGCTTTGATCTGATTGTCTGCAGTGAAATGGGCTACTACCTCGAGCCGGGCGAGTTGGCGCCACTGCGTGACGGGTTGCATGCGGCGCTGCGATCGGATGGCCTGCTGGTGGCCTGTCACTGGCTGCCCGCCTTCAGCGGCCGGACCTGCAGGAGCGAACTGGTGCATGAGCGGCTGGGGCAGGGCCTGCAGGAGACCTTCCATTATCGTGATGCCGACTTCCTGCTGCAGGGGTGGTCCTGGACCTCCCGGTCGCTGGCCCGCGACGAGGGGTTGCGGTGATAGGGGTTCTGGTGCCGGCACACAATGAGGCCGACACCATCGCCGCCTGCCTCCGGTCAGTGCGGCGGGCCGCACGACATCGTGCGCTGGGCGGTGAGGCGGTGCGCATCGTCGTCGCGCTGGACAGCTGCACGGACGCAACGGGGGCGGTCTGCGAGCGCTTCGGGGTCATGACCCTGCCCGTGCAGGCGCGCAATGTCGGTGCCGCGCGCGCGGCAGCGGCGGCCTACCTGCTGGCACAAGGGGCGCGCTGGCTGTCATGCACCGATGCCGACAGCCGGGTGCCTGATGACTGGCTGGTGGGTCAGCTGGCGCACGGCAGCGATGTGTTCTGTGGGCTGGTCGACCTTGATCCTGCCAGCGCGCCGGATCATCGACTCGAAGCACGGTTCCATCAGCGCGAGCAGTGGGGAGATGCTCACGGCCGTATCCATGGGGCCAACCTGGGGATTTCGGCGCAGACCTACAGGGCCACGGGCGGCTTCGCGCCGTTGCGCTGCGCTGAGGACGTCGACCTCGTCGGGCGGGCGATAGCCGGTGGGGCGAGCGTCTGCTGGGCGGCCTCCCCTGTGGTGCTTACCAGCGCGCGACTGCAGGGTCGTGCGGTCGGCGGGTTTGCGGATTTTCTTGCGGCCATTGCCTTGCCGGTGCCGGCGCTGACTCCCGAGGCGATGCGCACCGTCTGATGGGCCGGGCACTCGCACCGGACATCACGCACCTCATGCTGACAGGGTGCAGGCGAGCTGGAAGCAGTACCGACGACGGACGCAGCCGATGCGAAGAGCGCGTATGTGCCGCGTGAGCTGATCGGCGAGCTGCTCACGCCGGTTTACCCGGGGACGTCCACTCTCTTTCCATGGAGGACTTCCAATGCCAATGAATGCCATCGTCTATGCGAGCCAGGCTGTCACCGGACTGGAGCCGGCCCGTCTGCAGGCGCTGGTGCGCAGTTCTTCCGAGTTCAATGTCCGTATGGGAGTCACCGGCATGCTCCTGCACGATGGTCAACGGTTCCTTCAGTACATCGAGGGCCCCGAACGCGAGCTGCGTCAGGTGTACGCGCGCATCTGTGCGTCCAGTTCCCACCACGAAATGATGGAACTGGCGCGCGGGCAGATCGATGTCCGGCGCTTTCCCGACTGGGCACTGTACCTGGCCCCAGCGACGCCGCCCGTACTGCGCGAGCTGGTCCTGTCCGACTGGAGTGCTTTGGTCCGCAGCAGGCACGTTGGCGCACGTGCAGGCACCGCGATTGATCGTCTCATCGGCCTCATCGGCAACGAGGCCATGGCGTTGCCGGTCGAGCGCATCTCACTTAAGAGCCCCTGTCACGGTCGCGTCGCTTTTTGTTCACGATTGCTTGATTCACCAAACGTATAGATTCGTTTGAAGCCTCCGTCGGCGTTCCCCCACGCCTCCGCGATGACTCCTCGAATTTTCCTGCCGCAGCCCTCGAGGGTTGCGGCGTGCACCTGCCTACCCTGCGAGCCCTCATGAACGCCCTTGTCGAACCGCTGCTCCGTAACTCTCCATCGCAGCTGTCAGCCACCGCCACCACGCCGCGCAGGCGTGACGCGCGGGGTCGCTTTGCTGGCGCCGGCGGCAGCGCCCAGCGGCGTGAACGGGTCTTGTTCGTGGCCTCTGAGATGGCCGATTTCATCAAGGCTGGTGGCCTTGGTGACGTGGCAGCATCGCTGCCGCGGGCGCTTCGCAGTGGATGTGACGTAAGGGTGCTGATTCCCGGTTATCCGGCGGTACTGGAGCGCTTGCCACATCTGCAGCCAGTCGGCGTGATCGCGCCGCGCGCAGGATTGCCCGAGTGTGTCCTGGCCTGCACCGAGCAGGGCGATGGTCTGCCGATCTATGTGCTGCTCAACGCCGCCCTGTTCGAGCGCGAGGGCTCACCCTATGTAGACGAGCAGGGCGCCGAGTGGCCCGACAACGCGCTGCGCTTTGCCACACTGGCCCACGCCGCCGCCGAGATCGCCGCCGGTCATGGCGACCTGGAGTGGAGCCCGCAGCTGCTGCACCTCAACGACTGGCCCGGCGCCCTCGCTGCGGCATATGTGCGCTGGAACGGCACCGATGTTTCGACATTGCTGACCATTCACAACCTTGCCTACCAGGGCCTGTTTCCCAGTGCGCTTGCGCCGGTGCTGGGTGTCCCGGCTGCGCACGCGCATGAGCTGGACTTTCATGGCCGGCTGTCCTTCCTGCGCGGCGGTATCGTTCACGCTACGCGGCTGAACACCGTGAGCCTGCGCTACGCCGAGCAGATCACCGACGAGCGTGATGGCTGCGGATTGCACGGGCTGCTGGCACAGCGTGCCGAGCGCGGTCATCTGTCCGGTATCGTCAATGGCATCGACGAAAGCTGGGACCCGCGCAGCGATCACCACCTGCGCGCCCACTTCAGCGCTGATCAGATCAGCGGTCGCGCCGAGAATGCGCGCAGCGTGCGCGAAACGTTCCGCCTGCATCCCGGCACCGGGCCGCTGTTTGCGGTCGTATCACGGCTTGTCCACCAGAAGGGCATCGACATCACCTGCGAGGTCGCGCCGCAGATCATTGCGGCCGGCGGCCAGCTGGTGATCATCGGTGGCGGTGAACCGGCCGTGGAACAGCAGGTGCGGGAGCTGGCGCAGCGTTATCCGGGCCAGGTCGGCGCCTGGATCGGGTTCGAGGAGCGCCTTGCGCGGCAGATGTTCGCTGGCGCGGATTTCCTGCTGATGCCCTCGCGGTTTGAACCATGCGGGTTGAGCCAGATGTATGCCCAGCGCTTCGGATGCCTGCCCATTGCCCATGCTACCGGCGGGCTGGTGGACACGGTCGATGATGGCGTTACCGGGTTCCTGTTCGAGCAGGCGACCGCTGACGGCATGCGCCGCTGTGTGGAGCGCGCCATGCGCACCTGGCGGCTGCCGGTGCTGCTCAAGGCGATGCGTCGCGCGGCCATGCTCCGTCCCAGCGGGTGGAAGCTCGCCGGGGGGCGTTATCTTGACCTGTACCGTCAGGCGATCGGGGCGGCAGCATGATGGCGCTGGACGGTGGAACGGCGCAGGACGCCAGCGCGGGCATGATGATGCACGAGAGCGCCGAGGAAGCATTGCCGGCGCTTGGCACGCTGGTCCGGGGCGAGCCGGCTGATGCGTTTGCGCTGCTGGGCGTGCATGCCACCGAGCAGGGGTGGGTACTGCGTGTGTTGCTCCCCGGCGCGCTCTCGGTCGCCGCACGCGGCGACAGCGGCACCTGGCAACCGGTTCATGCAAGCGCGCTTGAGGGTCTGTTCACCTGCCCGTGGCCACACGCGTGCCGACGTGCACAGTTGCGTGTTCAGTGGCCCGGCGGCGAGCAGATCATCGATGACCCCTACGGCTTCGGCACGCTGCTTGAGGAAAGCGTCCTGCAGCGGCTCGGACAGGGCGATTCCGATGCGATGCGCGCCCTCGGCGCTGTCGTGACCGAGGTCGACGGCATCGCCGGGGTGCGCTTTGCGGTCTGGGCGCCCAACGCGCGCCGCGTGGCGGTGGTGGGCGAGTTCAATGGCTGGGACGGCCGCCGGCTGCCGATGCGGCTGCGACATGCTGCGGGCGTCTGGGAACTGTTCGTGCCCGGCGTTGAAGCAGGCATGCGGTACAAGTACCAGATCACCGGCGCCGACGGTCGTCTGCTGGCCGACAAGGCCGACCCCATGGCGCGCTGGGCAGAGGTCGCACCAGCAACCGCCTCCCGCGTGGCCGCCCCGGCACAGTGGGCCTGGAACGATGCCGACTGGATGGCGCAGCGCGGCCGCTGGGCTGAGCAGGCGCTGTCGATCTACGAGGTACACGTCGGCTCCTGGCAGCGTGACCAGACGGGACAGATCCTGGACTGGCAGTCGCTGGGTGATCGACTGATCCCGCATGTACAAGGGCTGGGGTTCACCCATATCGAGCTGTTGCCGGTCAGCGAACACCCCTTCGGCGGAAGCTGGGGCTATCAGCCGCTGGGCATCTATGCACCCACCGCGCGCTACGGCGCTCCGGAGGAGTTCGCGCGCTTCGTTGACCGGTGCCATCAGGCCGGCATCGGCGTGATCGTCGACTGGGTCGGGGCACATTTCCCCGATGACGTGCACGGTCTGCAGCGTTTCGATGGCACCGCCCTCTACGAGCACGCCGACCCACGCGAGGGGCTGCACGCAGACTGGAACACGCTGATCTACAACTTCGGTCGCAACGAGGTGTCGGCTTTCCTGCTTGGCAGCGCACTGGAGTGGGTCGAGCGTTTCCACCTTGACGGCCTGCGTGTGGATGCAGTCGCATCCATGCTGTATCGCGATTACAGCCGTGCCGAAGGTGAGTGGGTACCCAATGAACATGGCGGGCGCGAGAACCTCCAGGCCGTGGCATTCCTGCGCCATATGAACGGCACGCTGCGCCATCGCCATCCGGACGTCATGCTGATCGCCGAGGAATCGACCGCGTGGCCGGGCGTGACCGCTACGGTCGAATCCGGCGGACTTGGTTTCACTCACAAGTGGAACATGGGCTGGATGCACGACACACTGAGCTACATGCAGCGCGACCCGGTGCACCGCCGTCATCATCACAGCGAGATGACCTTCGGGCTTGTCTACGCGTTTTCCGAGCGCTACGTGCTGCCGCTCTCCCACGACGAGGTGGTACACGGCAAGCGCTCGCTGATGGGCCGCATGCCCGGCGATCACGATCAACAGCTTGCGCAGCTGCGCGCGTATTACGGTGTGATGTGGGCACATCCGGGCAGCAAACTGCTGTTCATGGGCGGTGAGTTCGCGCAGTACCGCGAGTGGAACCACGACGCGGCACTGGACTGGGAGCTTGCTGGCGAAACCGGACGAAAGGGACTGCAGCACCTGGTGGGTGATCTCAATCGTTGCCTGCGCAGCGAGCGTGCGCTGCACCGTGCGGAAGCAGACGAACGCAGCTTCCAGTGGAGCGTAGGCGACGACGCCGATAACAGCGTGTTCGCGTTACTCCGGCATGATCCGGCCGTTCCGGATTCGGTACTGCTGGTGGTAAGCAACATGACGCCGCTGCGGCGGACCGGTTACCGGGTGGGCGTGCCCGTTGCGGGACGCTGGCAGGAGATACTCAATACCGACAGCGCTCATTATGGCGGCAGCAACGATGGCAACAGCGGAGCGGTTGCCAGCGAGCCGGTGGCCATGCATGGCCACGCTCAGTCGCTGCAGTTGACCTTGCCGGCATTTGCCACGCTGTATCTGCGGGTCGGCGTATGAGCACTGGCGCTGCTTCCCGATTGGGCGCATGGCCGCGTCCAGAGGGCGACGTCGAGTTCAGACTGTGGGCCCCGGCTGCCGATCGCGTTGAGCTGATTCTCGACGGCCAGCCGGTGGCGATGGTACAGGAAGGCGCGGGGGTGTTCAGTACGCGTGCTGCGGCGCCGAGCGGCACGCCTTATCGTTTCCGCATCGATGGCGATGCACAGGTGCCCGATCCGGCATCGCGCTGGCAACCGCACAACGTGGAGGGCGCCAGCGCTGTACTGCCATGTGACGGCTACCAGTGGCGGTGCACAGACTGGCGGGGCCGTCCGTGGAACGAGATGGTCATCTACGAGGTGCATGTCGGTTGCAGCGGTGGCTATGAAGGCCTGCGTGCGCAGCTGCCTGCGCTGGCCGCCACGGGCATCACCGCGCTGGAGCTGATGCCTGTGGCACAGTTCCCGGGCCGCCGGAACTGGGGCTACGACGGGGTGTTCCCGTACGCGCCGGCCGAAGCCTACGGCCATCCTGATGGGCTCAAGGCCCTGGTGGACGATGCGCACGCGCACGGGCTGGCCGTGGTGCTGGACGTGGTCTACAACCATTTCGGGCCGCAGGGCAATCTGTTGAGCCAGTATGCGCCTTCTTTCTTTCACAAGGGCACCGATACGCCGTGGGGCGATGCGATCGACTTCGCGCAGCCGCAGGTCCAGCAGTTCTTCATCGACAATGCGTTGATGTGGCTGCATGAGTACCGCTTTGACGGGCTGCGCTTGGATGCCGTCCACACCATCGCGCCGCAGACCTTCCTCGACACCTTGCTGGACGCGGTGCGCGAGAGCATCGAGCCAGGGCGGCACGTGCACCTGATGCTTGAGAACGAGCGCAACCAGGCCCGCTGGCTCGAAGCGGGCTACCAGGCGCAATGGAACGATGACTACCACAATGCGCTGCATGTGCTGCTCACTGGCGAGACCCACGGTTACTACGCTGACTATGCTGGCGAGGGCCGTGCGGCGGCGCTGCTGGCGCGATCGCTTGCAGAGGGATTTGCCTGGCAGGGCGAGACCAATGCCGCCGGCCAGGCGCGGGGGGAACCGAGCGCAGCACTTGCCACGGCCTGCTTCATCAACTTCGCGCAGAACCACGACCAGGTCGGAAACCGCGCGCTAGGTGAGCGTCTGGTGGAGCTGGTCGGTGCCGAGCGCGCGCAGCTTGCAACCTCGCTGACGCTGCTGGTCCCGATGGTGCCGCTGGTCTTCATGGGCGAGCCATGGCAGACCCAGCGTCCGTTTCTCTTTTTCACCGACTACACAGCGCCGCTGGACGAGCAGGTGCGCGAAGGCAGGCGCGGGGAATTCGCTGCGTTCCCTTCGTTCGACGACCCCCACCGCCGCGAACGGATTCCCGACCCCAATGATCCAGAGACATTCGCCGCCAGCGTAGTCACGTTGCCGCATGCGGATGATGCACCCGCACAGCAGGCGTTGGCGACGTTCCAGACCTGCCTGGCGCTGCGTCGTGAGTACCTTCAGCCGGCGTTGATGGAAGTGCGCTCATTGGGCAGCCTGGTGCTGGGCGAGCAGGCCGTACAGGCCGGCTGGGAGCTGCCGGCAGGGCAGTGGTGGCTGGCGTTCAATGCCGGCGAGGCGACGATCAGGCACCATCTTCCCGCAGGCAAGGTGCTGCTCGGCGGCGCTGACGGACCGACACTGGCGCCGGGCGAACTGCGCGTGCACTGGGTACAGGCATGAGCCCCGGCACCCTGGAGCTGCGTGACCTGCATGCGTGTGCCCGTGCGGCGGGACTGCAGGTCCACTGGGAAGATGTGAGTGGCGCGCCGCGCACGGTTGAGCCGGAGGTGCTGCGCGCAGTGCTCGATTCACTGGGGCCGCGGGCAGCGGCTCCCACCTCAGCAGCGTTGCAGACCGGCATCATCGGCCAGACAGTGGCCATTGCCGGGAGCAGCCGTTCCGCTGCGGTCTGGTGTGACGAGGCGGGCCGGCAGAGCCCGGCCAGCTGCAACGCAGATGGCCATTGGCTGCTGCCTGGCACGCCCGGATACTGGCAGTGGCAGCAGGGCGAGCGTAAGCAACCCGTTGCGGTCGCCCCGCAGCGGGCGTGGCATTTTGAAGAGGCAGCAGCACGCTGCTGGGGTCTTGCCGTACAGAGCTACAGCCTGCGCGGCAACGCTGATGGCGGCATCGGTGACAGCAGTGGTGCGGCCGCCTGGCTCGGCGCCATGGCCGCGCAGGGGGGCGTTGCCCTCGCCCTGAGTCCGATGCATCTGGCCATGGGGTTCGGAGACGGCTTCAGTCCGTACTCGCCGAGCGACCGTGCAGCGCTCGAGCCGGTTCACGCAGCGCCGGCGCAGGTGCTGCCCGAAGCTGCGGCAGCGACACGTGCTGCAGACCCCGACCTCGATGCACGCCTGGCCCACCATGAAGCGCAGTCGCTGATCGACTGGCCATCGGCCGCACGGACCAAGCGGGAATGGATCGACCGCCTGCCGGCGTGGCTGCAGGCCCATCAGCCCGACCTCTGGCAGACAATCGCGGCACAGCTGGGCAGTGGCTGCATGGCGCTGGATGACGCGCGGCAGGCATTCGCGCAGTGGCTGGTGCGGCACAGCTGGCAACAGGTACAGCAACGCGCCGTGGGCGAGGGCATGGCCGTGGGGCTGATCGCTGACCTGGCGGTCGGTTTTGATCCCCATGGCCAGGAGGCCCAACGCAATGGCGATGCCGTACTGCGCGGACTGGAACTTGGCGCGCCACCTGACGCGTTCAATCCGCACGGGCAGGCGTGGGGCATCACCGGCTATGCGCCGCACGCCTTACGGGCTTCGGGCTATGCGCCGTACATCGCACTGCTGCGCGCGGTGATGGCCGACCGGGGTGGCGTACGGATCGACCACATCCTTGGCCTGCAGCGGCTGTGGGTTCTGCCGCAGGGGGCCGGCGCCGGGCAGGGCGTTTACCTGCGCTATCCTTTCGACGATCTCCTCAACCTGCTCGTCCTCGAATCGAGCCGGCACCGTTGTGTAGTGATCGGTGAGGATCTGGGCGTGGTCCCGGCCGGCATCCGCGACGCATTGGCGACGCGCGGCGTGCTGGGCATGGACGTACTGCCGTTCGCGCGCGACGACGCCGGATTCTGGCCCCCGCAGCGCTGGCGACGAAGCGCGGTGGCGATGACCTCGACCCACGATCTGCCCCCCTTGGCCGGCTGGCTGGACCGCAGCGACCTGGACATCCGACAGCAGCTGGGCTGGCTGGACGCTGCGCAGGCAGAGGCCGCCCACACGCAGCGCACGCTTGAGATCGACCAGCTGCGCGCGGCCACCGATGACTGGGCGGCTGAGGCGGCATCCCTGGATGAACGGGCGCTGCAGCTGGTGGCGCGCAGCCCGTCACCACTGGCCCTGCTGCCGCTGGAGGATGCACTGGGCGAGCGCGCCCAGCCCAATCTGCCGGGCACCGTGCACGAACACCCGAACTGGCGCCGCCGCCTGCCACCGCCTGGCGACGCCGACGTTGAACACCGACTGGCCACCTTCGCCGCTGCGCGCACCCTCAAGGATCCTGCATGACCCCCCTGCGCGCGACTGTTCGCCTGCAACTCCACGCGGATTTCGACTTCGACGCCGTCCTTGCCCAGCTCGATTACTTCGCCACGCTGGGAATCAGCCACCTTTATCTGTCGCCCATCGCCGAGGCGGTGGCCGGGTCGACTCACGGCTATGACGGGGTGGACCCGACCCGGATCAGCAGCGCGCTGGGCGGTGAGGAGAGTTTCGTCAGGTTGGCCGAAGCGGTGCGCAGGCACGGCATGGGCATCATTCTGGACATCGTGCCTAACCACCTGGCCACCGACCTGGCCAACCCGTGGTGGCGCGACGTACTGGCCAAGGGCCAGGACAGCCGCTACGCCCGCTGGTTCGACATAGACTGGCAGGCCCCGGGGGCGGAGGGCCGTGTGTGGCTGCCGGTGCTTGCCGAACCCCTGAACGCCCTGCTGCGGCGCGATGCGCTCGGCATCGTGCTGCACGACGACGCACCATGGCTGCAGGTGGACGGCGGCGCTTGCTGGCCGTTGCATGCTGACAGCGTGCCGGCCGAACGCGAGGCTTGGCCGCAATGGCAGCAGACCTGCAATGCGGACCCGGCGGTGCTGGCTGGCGTGCTGGAGCGGCAGGCCTATCGGCTGGCCTGGTGGCGCACCGGTGCGGACCGTGTCAACTACCGCCGCTTCTTCGATATCAGCGGATTGGTGGCAATGCGGGTGGAGATGGCCGAGGTCTTCGATGCCATGCACGCGTTGCCGCTCAGGCTGGTGGAAGCGGGATGGGTGGACGGTCTGCGTATCGACCACATTGACGGACTGGCAGACCCGCAGACTTACCTGCAGCGGCTTCGCGCCGCGCTCGACGCGGCTGGGGCCAAGCGGGGTCTTGCCCCGGGAGCGCTGAGCCTGCATGTGGAGAAGATTCTCGCTGCCGACGAACAGCTCGACCCGGCCTGGTGCTGTGATGGCACCACCGGCTACGACTTCATGGACCAGGTCAGTGCCGTGTTCCATGATGCACAGGGTCAGGCAGCACTGGATGGACGCTGGCAGCAGGCCTCAGCCGGCGCGCCGACGTTTGATGAGCTGCAGCGTCAGGCGCGTGTGCAGATGCTGGGTGGCTCCCTGCAGGCCGACATGGATCGCTGTCTTCGCGCCGTGTCGGCCCGCGCAGTATTCGACCCGGACTGCAGCGAGCTGGGGCCGCGCGTGTTCGAGCGCGCACTGCGCGCATTGCTGGTGGCCTATCCGGTGTATCGGACCTACCGTATGCAGCGCACCGCTGAACAGACGTGGCTGGCCCAGGCCGCACGCGTTGCAGCCGAGGGCCTGGATACCACTGCCGTGGTGGCACTGGAAAAACTCACCGGCTGGCTGGCTGATGCCCATGATCCGCGCAACCGCCTGCTGCGTACGCGCGTGGCGCAGCTGTCGGCACCCCTCAACGCCAAGGCGGTGGAAGATACAGGGTTCTATCGTGACGCGCGGCTGCTCTCTCGCAACGAAGTAGGCAGCGACCCTGCGGTCTTCTCGTTGTCGCCAGAGCACTTCCTGCAACGTGCCCAGGAGCGCGCCCGACACTGGCCGCGCGCGATGCTCGCCCTGGCGACCCATGACCACAAGCGCGGCCCGGAGGCACGCATGCGCCTGGCGGTCCTGTCGGCGTGGCCGCAGGCATGGGTCGAGACGGTCGCCGACTGGACGCAGCTGTCGCAGCAGCTGGGCCACCCCCTGCCACTGCCTGATGCGGAAGCGTACATGACCTGGCAGGCGCTGTTGGCCGCCTGGCCACTGCAGGCAGATCAGGCAGATCAGGCAGAAACCGCTGACGCAGCGGATGAGGCGTTCGCCGAGCGCATGCAGCAGTGGCTGCGCAAAGCGCTGCGCGAAGGCAAGCGCGTCAGCAGCTGGAGCGAGCCGGATGAAGTGCTGGAAGCCGGCGCGAACACGTGGCTGCACTGGCTCTGCACCGCCACCGGGAGCAGGCGGCTGCGGCAGCGCATCGCCACGTTCGCCGGGCCCGTGGCACGCGAGGCGTCGCGGCTGGGGTTGGCGCAGCTGGCACTGCAGCTGGTCTGCCCGGGTGTGCCCGATCTTTACCAGGGGGGGGAGGGCTGGGATACCAGTCTGGTAGACCCCGATAACAGGCGACCGGTGGACTACATCCAGCGTCGGAACTGGCTGCAGGACGGCCGTCGGTGGAACGTGTTGCTGCAGCAGTGGCAGGACGGGGCGCCCAAGGCGCGCCTGCTGGCCACGCTGCTTGAGCTGCGGCGTCAACAGCCGGATCTGTTCCTGGACGGCAGCCTTTCGATTCTGCCGGTCGATCCGGCGCAGGTGCTGGCGCTGGCAAGACGGGCGCGCGGACGCACGTTGCTGCTGCTGGTCAGCCTGCGTCCACGGGACCTGACAGGCAGTGCCCACGACAGCCTGGACCATGGCACGCACGGTGCCGGTACGCGCATCCGGCTGGCTGGGCTGCCACGCGGCATCTACCGGAGCGTGCTCGATGAGCGCACCTGGCACAACCACGGACAGGAAACAGAAGAACTAACGGCCCTGCTTGCGGGCGGGCCACTTGCGGTGATGGTTGCTGATACGGAGAAGTAAGATGGATGAAGAACAGCGCAGGCGCCGCACCGAGGAACTGGCCCACCAGATATGGGAGGCCGAGGGCAAACCCGAGGGGCAGCAGCAGCGGCATTGGTTGATGGCAGAACGGCTGGTGAAGGCCGAGCTGGCAGATGCGGAGGACGCTCATGTCCAGCCGTAAGTGGGGACAGACCTCGCGCGTACGCGAAGGTCGGCCGTATCCGTTGGGGGCGACGTGGGACGGTCTCGGCGTGAACTTCGCGCTGTATTCGCGGCATGCCACGCGCGTGGAGCTTTGCCTGTTCGACGAGCGGGGGCGCGAGCGCGAGCGGATCGTCCTGCCCGAGTACACCGATGAAATCTGGCACGGTTACCTGCCAGATGCGCGCCCGGGCCAGCGGTATGGCTACCGCGTGCATGGCCCGTACGCGCCCCGGGACGGGCACCGTTTCAACCCCAACAAGCTGCTGCTGGATCCCTACGCAAAACAGCTGGCGGGCGAGATCAGATGGGCCCCGCATCTGTTTGGCTACACCGTGGGTCACCGCGATGGCGACCTCAGCTTCGACCGACGTGACAGTGCGGCGCACATGCCCAAGTGCGTCGTGGTCGATCCCGCCTTCAGCTGGGGAGCAGAGCGCGCACCTGCCACGCCGTGGGACCGGACGGTGATCTACGAGGCGCACGTACGCGGCCTGACCATGCAGCACCCGGACATTCCCGAGAGCGAGCGCGGTACCTTCTCGGCCTTGCGCCACGATGCCATCGTCGACCACCTGGCCGGGCTGGGCGTTACGGCGATCGAGCTGCTGCCGGTGCATGCGTTCGTCGACGACCAGCACCTGCTTGAGCGTGGCCTGCGCAATTACTGGGGTTACAACAGCATCGGCTTCTTCGCGCCCAACCCGCGTTACCAGTCGCTGGGCACGGTGGCCGAGTTTAAGCAGATGGTGGCGCGGCTCCACCATGCCGGGCTGGAACTGATCATGGATGTGGTCTACAACCACACCGCCGAGGGCAACGAGCTGGGGCCGACGCTGTCCTTCAAGGGCATCGACAATGCCAGTTACTACCGTTTGGCCGACGATCGCCGCTACTACATCAATGACACAGGCACCGGCAACACCTTCGACCTGACCAATGCCGGCGCGCTGCGCATGGTGATGGATTCACTGCGCTACTGGGTTACCGAGATGCGGGTGGATGGCTTCCGCTTCGATCTTGCCACCATCCTCGGTCGCGAGCGTCACGGGTTTGATGCCTCCGGCAGCTTCATGGACGCGGTGCGGCAGGATCCGGTGCTCAACCAGGTCAAGCTGATCGCCGAGCCGTGGGATATCGGACCCGGCGGCTACCAGCTCGGTGCTTTCGCACCGGGCTGGGCAGAGTGGAATGACAGGTTCCGTGACACCGTGCGCAGTCTGTGGCGTGGTGATGCGGGAAAACTGCCGGAGTTCGCCTCCCGTTTCACCGGTTCGGCCGACCTGTTCAACCATCACGGTCGTCGTCCCACCGCCAGCGTCAATTTCGTTACGGCCCATGACGGGTTCACGCTGCATGACCTGGTGAGCTACGACGGCAAACACAATGAGGCCAACGGCGAAGACAACCGCGATGGACACTCGGACAACCTCTCGCGCAACCATGGCGCCGAGGGCGAAACCGACGATCCAGCGATCCTGTCGGTGCGCGCGCAGCAGATGCGCAATCTGCTGGCGACGCTTCTGCTGTCACAGGGGACGCCGATGCTGCTGGCCGGCGATGAGTTCGGCCACAGCCAGCAGGGCAACAACAATGCGTACTGCCAGGACAATCCGCTGACCTGGATCGACTGGGAGAAGGCCGCCACGCCCAGCGCGCAGGCACAGGCGGCGTTCGTGCGGCGGGCGTTGACCCTGCGCCGTCGCTACGGCCTGCTCCGGCGCAACCGCTTCCTGCGCGGCGAGGTGGACAGCGAAACCGGCATCAGCGATATCCGCTGGTGTGCAGCCAGCGGTGAGCCGATGCAGGAGCACCACTGGCAGGATCCCGGCCTGAGTGCACTGACCATCGTGCTGGATGGGCGCAGCCCGGATTCGGGCCTGCGCGAACCGGGTCGGCACCTGAGCCTGGCGCTGCTGATCAACACCGGCAGTGAGGCTGCGCATTTCAGCGTGGGTGACGATACGCTGAAGTTCCGCCGCGTGCTGCTGCAGACGCCGGAACAGCCGTTGGAGTGCGATGAGCAGGGCGGGTGGACGCTGCCAGCAGGCAGCCTGTGTCTGCTGGCGGCAAGCAGCCGCTGAGCAGTGGCATGATGGGCCCGGCGCAGCGCGGCTGCGCCGGGCGGTCAACGCGGGCCGCGCCAGGTCGCCGGAGAGGCAACACCCAGCGCATTGGTCCAGCGTGCTGCCGAGGCCGGCCGTATGGCCGCGGACAGCTCGGCGAGGGTGTAAGGCTTGCGCAGCACGGTGAAGCCGTGCCCAGGCTCACGCGCCAGCAGTTCGCTGTAACCGCTGGTGAGCACGACGCCCAGCGAAGGAAAACGCTCGCGCAGGCCTTTGGCCATCTCCAGTCCACTCATGCCCGGCATCACCACATCGGAGAACACCACGTCGTAGTGCGCAGGGTTCTGCGCCAGCTCGTGCAGCGCCTCACTGGCGTCATGGGCCAGAAACACGCCATAGCCCAGCTCACGCAGGGCGCCCACGGCAAACTCGGCGACGTCCACATTATCCTCGACCACCAGTACGTTGATGCCCTGCGCACCGGGCAAAGGCTGCGCATCACCATTGGCCACGGCGGCAGGGGTCTTGTGGGTAAGCGGCAGATACAGGGTGAACGTGCTGCCTTCGCCCACCGTACTGGTGACGTCCACCTCACCTTCGGACTGTTTGACGAAGCCGAAGACCTGGCTCAGGCCGAGGCCCGTCCCTTCACCGACCCCCTTGGTGGTGAAGAACGGATCGAACACCTGGGTCAGCACAGCTTCCTCGATGCCGGCGCCTGTGTCACTGACTGACACTGCGGCAAAGCTGCCCTTCAAGGGCTCGGCGAAACGGATCGAACGCATCGTGTCGACCTTGCGGATGCTGATCCTGACCTGACCGTGGCCTTCAATGGCATCGCGCGCGTTGACGGCGATGTTGATGAGTGCGGTATCCAGCTGGGTCTTGTCCAGCAGCACGTGCAGTGGCTGCTCGGGGATGTCCAGTTCCAGCGTGATCCGCGCCCCGACCAGTGTGCGGATGATGTCGGCCAGCCCTTTGAGTCCTTCGCACAGGTCAAACACCTCCGGTGACAGGGTCTGCCGGCGCGAGAACGACAGCAGATGGGAGACCAGACTGGTGGCGCGGTCGGCGGCTGAGCCGATGGCCTCGATGTAACGACTCTGGCGTTCGTCGGCGGTGCCGCCGTAGCGCAGCATGTCCACCGAGCCGCTGATGACCTGCAGCAGGTTGTTGAAATCGTGGGCCACGCCCCCGGTCAGCTGACCGATGGCCTCCAGTTTCTGCGACTGGCGCAGCTGCTCGCGCGCCTTGAGCAGCTCGGCCTGTGCATGGCGGGCTTCCTCGCTGATGGCTTCCACCAGGCGCGTGCGCTGGTCACGCTCGAGCACGAACTCGGTCTGGTCGCTGACCACGCACAGGATGCCCCCGACCTCGCCGCCGACGCGCCGGATCGGGGAGTAGGAGAATGTCCAGAACGTTTCGCGGCTGGTGCCGTCGCGATCCATGAAAACCCGCAGATTCTTGAAGCTGCGGTGCTTACCGGCCATCGCATCGGCGATCGCTTCATTCACGTCGTCCCAGACGTCGTGCCAGACAACCTGCAGCGGGCTGGCCATCGCTCCGTCGAGCTTGCTTCCCAGCCAGGGCATGAAGGCGTCATTGAAATAGAACCGATGATCGGGCCCCCATGACATCCACAACGGCTCCGGACAGTCCAGGATCATCGTCAACGCGGTGCGCATCTCCGCTGGTGCATCGACCGCAAGCCCGGCGTGGACCCAGTCACTGTCCTGCAGCAGGCGATAGGCGGGGGAGTCGGGAGACGAGGTGGGCAGTTCGTGGGGTGCCATGTGAAGCCAGTGTCGGAACTGCGGCAAGCATTCACCACGCCGCTTCCACGTAGTGTGAGGGCCCGGGAAGAGGCCTGCGGCGCAAGGCGTGGCGGCGACGCCGCACCTTGCTGGCAGGACGCGCGCTTACTCCCGGTAGCCGCTTTCGTCGTAGCTGCCGGTCACGGTGCAGCTCAGCGCGACGCTGCTGTCATCGCTGAAGCCAAGGCTGCCCATGGTGGTCCGGCGCTGGCCACTGGCATCGAGCTTCGCTGCCGAGCGCAGCTGGGCGCGGGTCGCGGCGAAGCTGGCGCTGTAACTGGCGCCCATCTCGCCGTCGGGATCGATGTACACCGTGACCTCGCGGACGGGCAGGCCGAAGACGGTGAACGGCGACGGCGGCTGGAACGGTCCCAGCGACCCACCTTCGGCAGGACCGAGCGCCTTCCAGGCGGCAGCATCGGTGTCCGGCGCGGTGCGGCATTCGATCGCAGCCTGCAGCGCCGGCGCGACCGCCTGCCACTGGCGCGCATCAAGCGCGTGTGCGGCAGGCATGGCCGACAGCCCGATCAGCAACCCGGCCGCGAGGACGAGCAGGGAAGCGCGCGAAGAGGTCATGTACATTCCTTTGCGTGAACCGATACGACGGTGAGCCGTTCAGTGTAAACGGTGACCTGACCGCACGGAACCACGCGCGGTGCTGCGCATCAGAGTTTCATGTTCAGACCAACGAAAACCTGTCGCCCTGCCGAGGGCGAGTACATCGGCTGGGGCCGGGCCTGGAAGAAGCTGTCATACCACGCGTAGTCGTACAGGCGCCCGGTAAGGTTGCGCAACTGCAGATCCACACTCCAGGTCGGACTCATGTCGTAGCGCGCGCTCAGATCCAGCGTGGCGATGCGCCCGTATTTTCCCGCGACGTTGCGCTCCTCCAGGTAATAGTCACCCTGCAGGCGTCCCTGCAGCCCCAGACGCAGCGCATCGGTGGCCTGGTAATCCATGCCGATGTTGCTGATGTGACGGGGCGTTGCCATGACTTCGTTGCCCTGGATCGAATCGGCGGCATCGCGATCATCGCGGGTGATAATGGCTTCCTGGTAGGCATGTGACGCCCACAGCGTCCAGCGCTGGCCCAGCTGTGCGTTAAGCTGCAGATCAACGCCGCGGCGGCGGGTTTTGCCGAGCACCACGGTCGTACCCGTGGCGGGCATGTTGGAGATTTCGTTGGTGGCATCCTGCTGCCAGAGTGCAAGCCGTGCCTGGGTATCTGCGAACGGCCTGAACTTCATTCCCAGCTCCATCCCTGTATTGGTGGAGGGCGACATGGGCGCCTGGCCCGGGGTGAGGTACGCCGGTGCAGTGGCGCCGGTCAGCACCTGGAAGGTGCGTCCCCAGTTCGCATAGAGATGGGTGTGGCGGGATAACGCATGGACGATGCTGAGTTTGGGCTGGGCGATGGTGCCGTAGTGCTGCAGAGGGGCATGCACACCGCCTGGCAGCGTTGTGCTGCCGTCGAACCGGTCCACGCGGTAGGCCGGGACGATCTTCAATGCCTCAACGGGCTGGTAAATGGCCTGCACGTAGGCGCCCAGGTTGTCGAAGCTGTGCCGGTCATCGTTCTGGATGCGCGCCGGCACGGCGGAAAAATCGGTGGGTTCGGCATAGCTGTAGCGAAGCCGCTGGTAGCGGTTGTCCTGGTGCTCGACGTTGAACCCGGTCTCCAGTGTAAGCTGCGGCGCGGCCTGCCAGGTAAGCGTGGTGAGCAATCCGACCTGCGATTCATCCCATATCCGCCGCTGCCGGGGAGCGTTGCCGGTCGCCAGGCTGCCGAAGGTGACCCGGCGGTCGTCTTCGTAGATGTTGTAGTAAAGGCGCGTGCCGAAGAACGTCTGCTCGGCGAGCTTCATGTCCAGATGCACCGCCACCTGCCGCATGTCGCGGTCGCTGCGGTCGTTGCCGTTGCGAAGCGCTGACCGTCTCCGCGCGGTGCGCAGCTCGTCGGCGGTCATGAAGCCCGGCTCCTCGGCGCCGGTGCGGTACGCTCGCGCGCTCAGGCCGATGCGCATGCCCTGGTCGAGATCGCCGACGAACCATTTGCCACCCACCGAGTAACGATGTGAGGCATCGTGCTCGCGGTACCCCTGCGACGACTGCACGCCGAGGAAATAGTTCTGCGCCAGGCCGTTGCCTTCGCGCCCGATGGCCAGCTGGCCCTCACGCGTGTCGAAGCTGCCCAGTGCCACGCGCGCGTCGGTATAGCTGCCGCCCTGGCGGGTGCCGAAGTTGATGTTGCCGCCGATGTTGTGCAGGCCGTAGCGCGGATCGTTGGTCCCGCGAACCACCTCGACATAGCTGATCTCCAGCGGGAACAGCATGTCGATGAAACGCTGGTTGCCACTGTTGACGTTGCTGGGAATGCCGTCGATCAGGGTCTTGATCGCGTTGACATAGCCCTCGCCGTTGAACGCCCGGAAGCTGACCTTGCCGGACTCGGCGCCCTGACGGAACTCGGTGAGCTGGATGCCTGGCATCTGGCCCAGCAGTTCCCAGCTGTGCGTGACATTGCGCCCTTCGATCTGGTCGGCTCCCAGCACGTCCACCGAGGTGAGGATCTGGTGCGCGCTCAGCTGACCTTCGGCGTGTTCGTGGACATCGACCTTGCCCAGCGTCAACGCCGCGTCCGAGGACTGCGCATGGACCGACAGCGAGGGCAGGGCGCTGACAGCGACCGCCAGGAGGCAGGGTTTGCAATGCAGGAATAGAGCGCTCACGCGGGACCGGACAGGGGAAATTATGCAATGTTATACCATTGCATCATGTCGCTGGCCATGTCCGCGCCAAGGTCGGCCGCAGCCGGGAGGCCTAGAAGTAGAACCCGATGTTGAGGTTGAACCGGGAGTGCCAGCCAGTCGCCATCCCAGTGTCGATGCCGATGCCATTGCCGCCGGCAAACCACATGTTCTTGCCGGCGATCCAGTCGGCGTAGATCAGCATCGGTCCCTTGCCCAGACTGCAGCCGCTGACGTTCTGCCAGGACTCGCGCACCGCAGGTCCGCGCTGGACCGGCAGGGTGAGGCTGAGGTTGTTGTAGCAGGTGACATCGTCCAGCCAGCGCTGGCGGCCGAACGAGTAGGCCAGGTTGGCGGTTGGTACGTCAGCCTCGGCGGCGATCTCGAACGGCGCCAGAAACGCGGACATGGCGATCCGCTCGCCGGGCACGTCATACCGGTAGCGGGCCCACTGCAGCTGCGTGGTCCAGCCGTCCCGCTTGAACTGCGCATGCAATGCCGCGCCGTGGTGGCCATGGTGACGCCGGGTATCGACGTTCTGCACCTTGCCGCTGAAGCCTGATGCGCCCAGCTGCAGCTGCCCACCTGCCCATTCCAGCGCCCGCTCGTATCGCAGGTGGATGCGGTCGCGCTCACGATAGGGCAGCGCGTCGGTCTGGGCCACGTCGAAGGAATAGCGGTCGGCACGCGAACCGGTGCCGTATTCGTCGGCCATAAACCAGGCCGCGTGCCACTGGTGGGGGCCCTGCTCATGCCGGATCATGACGCCGGTATCGTAGTCATCCTCGATACCCAGGTAGTAACCCGAACCAAACCAGAAACTCTGCGCAGCGGCCGGCAGCAGGCCGAAGGGCACCTGCTGCACACCAGCGGTCACTGCGGTCTGTTCGCTGATGTTCCACCCTGCATACGCGTGATGCACGGCGTCGAAGCCGTCATACCAGCGGTATTGTGCCGAGAAGAAGGCCGGACCCGCGCCCGCGTCCAGATCGGCGCGCAGCAGTTCCAGCTGCAGGCCGCTGGTGGGACCATAATCCAGCCAGCCATAGTTGAAGCGCACCGCGCCGCCGATGTCCAGATAGGGCGCCGCCTCGGTATCGTTGGCGGCCACCGCCTCCGGTACAGCGCCCGCAGCAAGCAGGGAAAGGCAGAGCAGACTGGGCAGGGCAGCACGCATGAGGGTCGGGGCCTGTGGAATGGATCAATCGCGGCGCACTATACCTGCTGGGGCGCAGTTTTCTGCATGGCAAATGGTTGTTAAAGAAGCGGCCGCGCGCGCCGTTACCGCAGAACGGTGCACTGCGTCCATTCCGGGCCGCGGCCAATCTTCGAGTAATTCCGCATGAGCGTTTCGTTGTTGCGTAACAGCGTGGCCGCGCGCCTGATGCTGGGCACCGCACTGCTGGCCGTGGCCTGCTTCAGTTTCACAGCGGTGGTGATCTACTGGCGCAGCAGTGATGCCCTGCTGGCCTCGGCCCAGCAGATGCTGGGCGAAGTGGCCCGGCACGAAGCCAGCACCATCGCAACCGAACTTGAGGCTGGCTTTGACACCAGCGCCGTGCTGGCGCGAACGCTGCGCACCCAGCATGCGGACCCGGGCTTCAGCCGCGACACCGCCGCGCGCATCCTGCACGACCAGCTGCAGGCGCGGACGGACTGGCTGGGTATCAGCAGCACCTGGGAGCCGGATGCCTTCGACGGCAAGGACGCCGACTACGCAGGTACCGAAGGCCATGACGATACCGGCCGCTTCATGGCGTACTGGTCGTGGCAGAACGGCACGCTGGTGCGCGAAGCGGTGCGCGACTACACCGTGCCCGGTGTCGGTGACTGGTACCTCAAGAGCCACGACAGCCACGCGCCGAACGTCATCGAGCCCTATATGTATCCGCTGGCCGGGGTGGACACTTTGATGACCACGCTGAGCACTCCGATCATGGAGGATGACCGCTTCGTCGGTGTGGTGAACGTCACCTTGGCGCTCGGCGCGCTGCAGGAACGGCTGTCCAGGCTCCGCCCGCTGGGTGTGGGTGAGGCCTTCCTGCTGTCGCCGGCGGGTGCGGTCATGGCCAGCGCCGACCCCACAGAAGTAGGCAAGGTGCGTAACGATGCCGACACCAGGATGCTGTTGGAGGTGACGCGCAAAGGCGAGCTGGTCAACGACGAAATACAGGCCCGCGGCCAGGATGCCCTGCGGGTGGTGGTGCCGCTGCGCCTTGGTGATGCTCCGGAGGTGTTCGCACTTGGCATCACGGTGCCCAGGAGCCACGTCATGGCGCCGGCCCGTGGGCTGTTGATCGCCATCATCGTTGTCGGGCTGCTGTCTGCGGCACTGATGTGTGCGGCCCTGTTCGTGCTGATCCGCCGTCAGGTGCTGGCACCGCTCGCCGAGGCGGTACGCGTTTCCGGTGCGGTGGCGGCCGGCCAGCTGGACAGCCGCATCGATATTAGTCGCAGTGACGAGCTGGGCCGCCTGCTGCAGGCGATGGGCCATATGCAGACGCAGCTGCGCAGCGTGATGGACGCCCAGGACGAGATGGCGCGTCGCCACGATGAGGGTGAGATGGGCTATCGCATGCAGGCTGACACCTTCCCCGGCGAGTACGGGCGCATGGTGGCCGGCACCAATGCGCTTGTGGGCGCGCATGTGCAGGTCCAGCGCCAGCTGGTGGAGGTGATGTCGCGGTACGCGGTGGGTGACATGACCGCCGACATGCCGGCATTGCCGGGCGAAAAGGCTGCCATCAGCGATGCCATGGCCGTGACCAAGCGCAACCTGCAGGCGATCAACACGCAGATTCTGGCTTTGGCGGGCGCGGCGGCCAACGGCGATTTCAGCCAGCGGGGTGACGCGCAGGCGTTCTCGCACGATTTCCGGGGGATGGTGGAGGGTCTGAACGCGCTGATGCAGACCACCGACGCCAACCTGGCCGAGCTTTCCCGTCTGCTGCGCGCCATTGCCGCTGGCGACCTGAGCACGCGCATGGTGGGGCACTTCCATGGCGTGTTCGCCCAGATGCGCGATGATGCCGATGCCACCGTGGATCAGCTGCGCGCGATTGTCGGCCGCATCCAGGAGAGCACCGGGGCGATCAATGTGGCGGCCAGTGAAATCGCGGCCGGCAACGACGATCTTTCCCGGCGGACCGAACAGCAGGCCGCGAGCCTGGAGGAGACCGCTGCGTCGATGGAGGAGCTGACCTCCACCGTCCGCCAGAATGCCGAGCACGCGCGCAAGGCCGATGCCCTCGTGCAGGGCACCGCGCAGGTGGCCGGTCAGGGCGGTGCGGTGGTGGCCGAGGTGGTGCAGACGATGGTCGGCATCGAGGCGTCTTCGCGCCGGATCGGCGATATCATCTCGGTCATTGACGGCATCGCCTTCCAGACCAACATCCTGGCGCTCAACGCAGCGGTCGAGGCCGCCCGCGCCGGTGAGCAGGGCCGTGGTTTTGCCGTGGTGGCCAGCGAAGTGCGCACCCTGGCACAGCGCTCGGCCGATGCCGCCCGGGAGATCAAGGGGCTCATCGAGGAATCGGTCGGTCAGGTCGAAACCGGTGCGGTGAAGGTGCGCCGCGCCGGCAGCACCATGGAAGAGGTCGTCGCCTCGGTGCAGCAGGTCACGCAGATCATGGCCGAGATTTCCGCCGCCTCGCAGGAACAGAGCGCCGGCATCGACCAGGTCAGCCAGACCGTCATCCAGATGGACGAGGCCACCCAGCAGAATGCGGCTCTGGTGGAGGAGGCCAACGCGGCCGCGCGTTCGATGGAAAGCCAGGCCCAGGCGCTGCAGGGGGCGGTGGCGATCTTCAAGCTGGACAGCAGGTACCGCTGAGTCCCGGCAGCGGCTGCCTCGGGCCGCGAAGGCCCGGGCAGCGCCGGTTGGCGTGCGGCTGCTTTTGTCACGCACTCTCTGCCAGGCATTCAATGCCTGGCAGGGCGGCGGCGCTCAGCGTTCCGACTGCGGCACGCGCCTGATCCTGCTGGTGTCGTATCCCATCGCGGCGATGCGCTCCATGGCCTGCTGGTAATCCTGGTCTGAGACCTGCGGGGTGCGCGCCATGTACCAGACGTAATCCCGCTTGGTACGGCCGACGATGGTCTGGTCATAGCCTTCGTCCAGCCAGGCGATGATGTATTCGGCCTGTATCGGCCAGACGAACTGCATGCCCCATACCGCGCCGTTGCCTTCCTTTTCCACCCGCCCGATCGGATGCATGGTCTTGAGCGGCGCGGTGAAGCTGCCCTTGCGATAGGTGAAGTCGGTCTGGATCCGTCCGTCGTTGCGCGGTGAGTAGCGCTCGACCGCATCGAACGCCTCGCGTTCGGGCCAGGTCGGGATGTGTGCGATCACGTACCAGTCCCCCATGAAGCGCGGCACGTCGACCGAATCGGGTCGCGGCAGGGGGCGGTTGTCATGGGTACTGCAGCCGGCGCCGAGCAGACCGACAGCGAGCAGCGGAAGCATCGAGAACAAACGCATGGGTCACCTCAGCGGGGTCGGAAGAGATAGTGGGCCACCAGCCACTGCTGGCCGTCGTCGTAGCCGAACAGCTCGGCGCAGGCCATCCAGAACATCCGCCAGCGCTGCCACCAGATCGGGGCGGCTGCCTGACCGTAAGTGTTCACCAGCACCGGCATGATCTGCTCGCGCGCCGCATCCTGATTGGCCAGCCAATGGTCGGCCGTGCGCTGGTAATGGGTGCCATCGAGCAGCCAGCGCTGCTGCAGCTGCAGATCGCGCTGGAAATGCAGCAGCGTGTCGGCAGCAGGCATCAAGCCGCCGGTGAAGAAATGGCGGCCCATCCAGTTGTCGCCGCCCTCGGTCTCGAACGGATACATCAGCGTGCGGTGCGCGAAGATGTGTACGAACAGCGCGCCATCGGGTTTCAACCAGCGGGCGATGCTGCCCAGCAGGCGCTCGTAGTTGCGCACATGCTCGAACATCTCCACCGACACGCAACGATCATAGCGGCCTGCCGTCAGATCCAGTTCGTTGACGTCGCAGGTGATGACCTGCACATTGTCCAGTCCACGCGCATCGCACTGGGCCACGATGTGCTGACGCTGGCTGTGCGAGTTGGAGACGGCGGTGATCTGGGCCTGAGGGTAGCGCTCAGCCATCCACAGTGTCAGCGAGCCCCAGCCGCAGCCAAGCTCGAGGATCTGCTGGCCGTCAGCCAGGCCGGCGCGCTCACCATACAGCGCCAGCATCGCCGCTTCGGCCTGATCGAGGGTTTCCTTGCCGGTGGGGTAGTAACAGCTGCTGTACTTGAGCCGCTTGCCGAGGCAGGCCTTGAAGAACGCTGCGGGCACTTCGTAATGCTGCTGGTTCGCTTCGTCCACATGCAGGGCCAGCGGACTGCTGGCCAGTTCGGCGATGCGCGCGGTGAACCGTGCCGACTGGGCTTCGATACCGCCGTCGGACTCTTCATGCAGGCGCTGCGCGCACAGCCGGCGTATGCCTGCGCGGAGCGCCGCGTCCGGAACCAGACCGCGTTCAGCCCAGCCGACCAGACCAGGTTCGGTCTCCGCAGGACGCGGTGATGAGGGGATTGCGTTCATGCGGCGTGCTCCTTGGAGGTGCGTGGAAACCAGGGAAAGAACATCGGGGTGGTGCGCTGGTACTGACGGTAATCTTCTCCACGGCTGCGCAGCGCCTGCTTTTCGGTGAAGGGAACGCCGCTGAGATAGCGAAGGAACAGGTACATCACCACCGGACCGGCCCAAGACAGCCACCAAAGCGGCGAGCCGATGGCCAGCAGCACATAGGTGAACCAGTGCAGCCACTCGAAGAAATAGTTGGGATGGCGCGAGTAGCGCCACAGTCCCTCCCGGCAGGTCCGGCCCTTGTTGTCAGGGTCGGCGCGGAAGCGCGCCAGCTGTCTGTCGGCGAGCGCTTCGCCACCGACGCTGATCAGCCACATCGCGATGGCGGCCAACACCCAGCCGGCCATGTCGGTGTTCGGGTTGGCAGCGACCGCTACAAAGGGCAGCGCGAACAACAGGATCAGCATGGCCTGGGCCATGAAGAACCCAAAAATCTTTCCCTGGTGGCTGTGCCAGTGCTCGCGCAGGTAGCGGTAGCGTCCGTCCTCTTCTTCGCTGCGCACGCGGCGCCACAGATGCAGGGCAAGGCGACCACCCCACAATCCGCCCAGCACGCCCAGCGCGACGCGCGGCTGCCACGCGCCCTGGCCCAGCAGAGCCAGCAGCAGCGCAGCAACGCCTACGCCCTTGGCCCAGAGCACGTCGACCACGCCGATGTTGTGGTGGCGGCGCTGCCACCACCAGCCCCAGCTCATCGATGCGACCGCGTACAGCGCTACCCACAGCAGCGAGCTCATGCGCTGGCTCCCAGTGTTGGTTGGTAGCCTGGCCGCGCCAGCAGCAGATGCGAGACACCGATCGAGCGCTCCAGAAAGCCACCCTCGCAGTAGGCCAGGTAGAACTCCCACAGCCGGCAGAAATCGTGATCGAAGCCCTGCGCCGTTACTGCGGGCAACTGCGCCATGAAGCGCTGGCGCCAGGCGCGCAGGGTCAGCGCGTAGGAGTGGCCGAAGTCGTGCTGACCGATCAGCTGCAGGTCGGTCACCCGGGTCTTGGACGTCATGATGGCGTTGAGCGAGGGAATGAAGCTGCCCGGAAAGACGAAGCGCTTGATGTAGTCCACGCTGCGCCGCGCCTGTTCATAACGGTGGTCTTCGATGGTGATGGCCTGCAGCAGTGCCAGGCCGTCAGGCTTGAGCAGCCTCTGCAGAGTCGCCATGTAGGTGTCCAGGAACTCGGCACCGATCGCCTCGATCATCTCGATGGAGACGAGCTTGTCGTACTGGCCGGTCAGGTCCCGATAGTCCTGCATCAACAACGTCACCCGGTCCTGCAGCCCGGCCGCCTGGATGCGCGCCGCCGCCAATGCGTGCTGCTCGGCCGAAATGGTGGTGGTGGTGACATGGCAGCCATAGTGCTGCGCCGCGTACAGGGCAAAACCGCCCCAGCCGGTCCCGATCTCCACGACACGGTCGCCGGGCGCGAGGCGAAGCTGCTGGCAGATATGGTCAAGCTTGCGCCGCGACGCCACTTCCAGGCTTTCGTTCTCGCCCGCAAACAGGGCCGAGGAATACATCAGGTCGGGGGAAAGGAAGACCGAGAAGAAATCATTGCCGAGGTCGTAGTGCGCGGCGATGTTCCTGCGGCTGCCCTCACGACTGTTGCGGCGCAGCCGGTTCCAACCGCGCAGCAACCATCCTCCGATACGCGCAGTGCCGCCCTCCATCCCATCAAGCAGGTCGCGGTTGCGCACCAGCAACCGGACCAGCGTCACCAGATCATCGCAGTGCCAGTCGCCGTTGATGTAACTCTCGCCTGCGCCGACGCTGCCTTGAGCGGCCACCTTGCGGTAGAACGCGACGTCCTTGATGGTGAGCGTGACACGCAGCGCCCCGATGGCTTCACCCAGAACGGTTTCGCCGAACGGATCGACCACCCGCAACTGACCATGCTGCAGCGTGGCCAGCTGGCCGAGAAGACGACGGCGCAGAAGGCCATCCAGCCCGGCAGGAAGGGCAAGGGCGACCGAGGGAGTCAGTTCGTTCATCGCGTTTTCTCGGCAAGGGAAGGGTGGTCGTGGACCGGATTGCGCTTGAGCCACAGGCGCAGTGCATGCCAGTGAATGGCGGCCACCACCTGCAGGGTCATCAGTGGGTATGCCAGCAGCACGCGGGCGAGCCCGCGGCCATCGAGCGGACGCCGCTGCAGGCGCTGCACGGCGTCGAACTGGCGTTGGCCTTCGCGCCAGACCTGCATGTGCACACGCAGATCCTCACCCGGTGCGGAAAACCCCCAGTCGTACTGGCAGTCCATCTGCATGAAGGGCGACACATGGAAATCCTTGTCAAACCGCCAGCGCAGGCTGCCATCGGCACCAGTTTCGGCCCGGCGGGCGTCCAGCACGTAGACGTGGCGTTCTTTCCACGGGGTATTGGTGATTTCAGCGACGATGCAGTCCAGCGTGCAGCCATCGACCTGATAGCAGTAGTAGAAACTGACCGGATTGAACACATGGCCGGCAAAGCGCAGATGGGCGAGCAGCCGCACCGGCCCGGTCGGGCGCCGTCCCAGCGTCTGCGCGGCACGGTCGCGAACCGCGTCGGCCAGCGGACGCGACGGGTCACCGTGGTAGTCGCTGCGGCGGAACTCGGCCAGGTTGCGGCGGTTGACCGACCACAGCCAGCGGCCGGCAAACACCGTGTCCAGTTCGTCCAGGTCCAGCAGCAGCTGCGCCACCGGGTAGCGGAACGCATGCGCGTGCGGCCGATGCCGGGCGTGCATTACCTGGCCGAAATAGAGCGCGCTTGCCGTCATGCAGCGAACTCGGCCTGTGGAGCGAGCTGACCGGGGCGCTCGCGGGTGCCGAGAACGTCCACTACACGGCGTGCGCTGCGGATGCCATCCTCGTGGAAACCCCAGCCCCAGTAAGCCCCGGCAAACCAGGTATGACGATGACCCTGGATCTCCTCCCAGCGTTGCTGGGCCTGCACTGCGGCATGATCATGGACCGGGTGCGCGTAGTGCAGGGTACGCAGCACCTTGCGCGGGTCAATCGCCTCGCTGCGGTTGAGGGTCACTACCAGCGGTACGTCACCGGGAAGGCCCTGCAGCAGGTTCATGCAGTAGCTCACCGTGCAGGGTGCGCCTGGTTCACGCGGCACATGGGCGTTCCACGCTGCCCAGGCCTTGCGGTCGCGCGGAAGAAGCGAGGCGTCGGTGTGCAGTACAACCTCGTTGGTCTGGTAACGGATGGCGCCCAGCACCTGGCGCTCGACCGCATCGGCGTCCTCCAGCAGGGCAAGCGCCTGGTCGCTATGGCAGGCCAGGATGACCTCGTCGAAGCCTTCCACGCCGGCTGCGCTGTGTACCCGAGCGCCCCACGGCATGCGTTCGACACGGTGTACGGGGCATTCCAGTCGCTCACGCACGCGCCAGCGGCTGCGCAGGGCCTCTACGTAGCGCGCCGAGCCGCCAGTCACCACCCGCCAGGAGGAGCGACCGGTCATCTGCAGCATCTGATGGTTGGCCATGAACTGGGCAAGGTAACGCGCCGGGAAGTCCATGATCGTCGCGGTCGGCGACGACCACAGCGCCGAAGCCATCGGCAGCAGGTGTTCCTCGATGAAGGCTTCGCCATAGCGCTGCTGGCGCAGGTACTGACCGAGCGTGGGCCCACGCTCCTCACGCAGCAGCAAAGGCGCATCGCGATAGAAGCGCCGCAGGTCGGCCAGCATGCCCCAGAAACGGGGTGACACCAGGTTGCGCCGCTGGCAGAACAGCCCGTCAAGCGAGGTCGCGTTGTATTCGACCCCGCTGCGCTCGCTGTGCATCGAGAAGCTCATCGTGGTGAGCTGTGATGCCACCCCGAGCTCGTCAAACAGGCCGGTCAACAGGGGGTAGTGCTGTGGGTTGAAGACGATGAATCCGGTGTCGACCGCCATTCGCAGTCCACCGACCTGGACGTCGTGGGTGTGGGTGTGACCGCCCAGCCGGTCGTCAGCCTCGAACAAGGTCACTTCATGCTCGCCGTCCAGCCACCATGCGCTGGCGAGGCCTGCGATACCCGAACCGATGATTGCGATGCGCATGTCAGTATCTCGCCTTGTCCAGCACCCATTGCGGAATCGGTTTGAGCCCGCTGACCAGGCGCAGCGCAGCCATCGCGCGAAGCCCGTACCAGGTCAGGTCGACTTCCCACCAGCGGAAGCCCTGGCGTACCGTGCCGGGGAAAAAGTGGTGATTGTTGTGCCAGCCCTCACCAAAGGTGAGCAGGGCGAGCCACAGATTGTTGCGGCTGTCATCGCGTGTTTCGAAACGGCGTCGGCCAAAACGGTGTGACAGCGAATTGATGGTCACCGTCGCATGGAACAACACCACGGTGGAAACAAAGAAGCCCCAGACCAGCAGCTGCGCCCCGCTGGTGTGCAGGCCCGGCGCCACGCGTTCCAGTAGCGCGCCGGTGCCGTACAGCGAGGCGGCCAACAGCACGGGAACGGCGGTATCGAAACGATCAAGCCAGCGCAGCTCGGGGAAGCGGGCCAGATCGGGCACGCGCGAGAGGTCGGTGGCGAAGGCTTCACGGGTGAGGAACCAGCCCATGTGGCTGCGCCAGAAGCCACGCTGACGCGGCGAATGCGGGTCCTGCGGCTGGTCGGCATGCCGATGGTGATGGCGATGATGTGCGGCCCACCACAGGGGGCCGCGCTGCACGCTGGCAGCGCCGATGAGCGCGAACACGAACTGCACCGGCCGTGATGCCTGGAAGGTGCGGTGCGAGAAATAGCGATGGTAGAACGCGGTGATCGCAAACATGCGCACCGCATAAAGTGCGGCCGCAACCAGCAGTGCCGTCCAGGAGACGCCGACCCACAGCACGCCCAGGCACGCTACATGCATCAGGATGAAGGGCACCGCACGCAACCAGTCGATACGCTCCGGCTCGCCGCGTGGCATGTCCGCTGCAGCGCTGGCGTCGAACCAGCGTCGGAGCGTCTGCCACAGGCGCGCACGTCGGCGGAGGTGAGGCGCTGCAGAAGCCATGTGGGGTCCCGGAGTGATTTCTACCGGTCTTTACGTGGCAGGGCGCTGTATGGATGCAGTGTAGGCAGACTTTTTATTCGTCACGCCTTGTTGACGTGGCAGCGTGCGATAAGCGGCCTGGACCACTGGCGCCCATAGTCTTCGCGACTCTGTTCCTGGGCGATCTGCGCAAAGCGCACCGTTACCTGCGGATAGCCGCCTTCGGCGTCGCGCAGGTTGGAGGTGCCGCGGAATTCCAGCAGGCGCTGATCCGCGTCGGCGTAGACAAGCCTGAGTCGAGGCGCCAGCCCGCCGTGCCACGCGGCCAGCGCGACCTCGATCTGCTGTGCCGATTGACCTTCCCAGCGCAGTGCTGCGCGGCGGATCACCTTTACCGGGTAGAACTGTTGGCGGCCTGGCACCAGGAAGGGCAGGGTCAATGTCTCACCCCGCATCAATGCGCCCCAGTGCTGACGGACGGCGGCGTCGAATCCCATATCAACCACGGCGTCTGCCGGCAGCGCCAGCTCCCGCTCGCGTCTGGCCGCAGCAGTCGATTCACGCCACTGGATCCGCACCGCGCCGGAGGCGACCTCAACCACGGCGTCCTGGCCACTGCGCATATCCTGCAGGCGATAGCCACGCACCTGCGCCCGTCCACTGGCAGGCAGCTGCTTGCGGGCAAACGGCCGACCGTCGGGACACTCGTACTGGACCCAGCGCTGGGCACCGGCCTGCGGCCCGTCCTGCCAGTGCACCTCGCGGTACAGCACACTGCCGTCGCTGCCGGTGGCCAGCCCCTCGCTGCGCAACAGAGGGGCCGCCCAGCCGATGTTCGGCAGGCACAACAACAGGCAGAGCATGCGCATGGCGGCGTCTCGGTAATGGGTTCAGACCGCCTACGTCGGGAGACGCTGAACAGATGCAGCAACCGGGCTGCATCCAAATGGGTCGCCCGCACGTAACCAGGACAAACCAATTCATCGACTTCCGCCCTGCCTGATGTACTCTGACGCCGCCAGCCCCCCTTCCAGCTTCGACACCGCGCGCATCGTGTCCAGTTCCCAGCAGCCCAGCAGCGAACCGATCAACTGGACGCATGATATGAGTGGCGTCGCGCGCCTGCGTGACCGTGACTGCTTCCTGCGCATCTATGACCACTTCATGCCGCGGCTGTGCGTCTACCTGCGCGGTCTCGGCGCGCCGGAGGCGGTCGCCGAAGAGCTGGCGCAGGAGAGCCTGCTGCGGTTGTGGATGCGCGCAGCCGATTTCGATCCCGCCCAAGGTGCCTTGAGCACGTGGCTGTACCGGATCGGGCGCAACCTGCATATCGACCGGATCCGTCGTGAGCGCAGCTGGATGCAGGTGCAGGATGCGGTGGAGGAGGCGTCCGCGCTGGATGTGGTGGAGCGCAGCAGTGCAGAACAGTTCGCAGACCAGGCGCGGCTGCGCCAGCGCATCAACGAGCTGCCTGCTGTGCAGGGGCGTCTGGTGCGCATGTCCTACTTCGAGGCCAAAAGCCACGGTGAAATCGCGCAGGCGTTGGGCATGCCGCTGGGCACCGTCAAATCGCACCTGCGCCGGGCCTTCCTGCAGCTGCAGAGCAAGGTGGGGGGTGTGCGATGAGCCCGAACCACCATCTGGACGAGTCCACGCTGATGAGCTACGCCGCCGGCGCGCTGCCGGCACCGCTGAGCATCGTGGCAGGCGCGCACCTGGAGTTGTGCGCGCATTGCCGCCGGCGGCTGGGAGCGGCTGAGGCAATTGGTGCGACGCTGCTGGAGCAGACCCAGCCGTCGGCCGCGGACGAGGCGCGTCTGGCCGTGATGCGCGAGGCGATGCTGTCGCAGCTGGGCGCACTGGTGCCGGCCGACCGTCCGGCCGAAGTACGTTCGTTGCCACCCGAGCGCCCCCAAGCCGATCCTGATTACATGCCCGCCGCGTTGCACCCGTATTTTGGCCCCTCGCTGAGTAGACTGCGCTGGCGCTGGATCGCCCCCGGCGTGCACTGTATCCGCGCGGTCGGCATGCCCGAGCTGATCATGCTGAAGATCGCGCCAGGCAAGAGCCTGCCCCTGCACAGCCATGGCAGCAGCGAGCTGACCCAGGTTCTGCGTGGCGCCTACAACGATGCGCTGGGCCTGTTCGCACCGGGTGACGTTGCCGATCTCGATCAATGCGTGGAGCACCAGCCGGTCACCGCGCCGGGCGCGCCGTGCATCTGTGTATCCGCGTTGGATGCACCGCTGGTTTTCAGTGGATGGTTGGCACGCAAGATCCAGCGGTTTGTAAAACTGTGACGCGATGCACCTGGGCACGTTCAGCCACCTGCGTCCAGCTGCGCTGACAGCAGGCGTGCCAGTTTGTTGCGGGCGAAGTAGCCCTGGAGCTGACGGGCTTTGATCGTATGCGCCTTCAGACGCGGTTGACCTGACGTCGCGCGTTCGATGCCGTAGCAGCGGACGGCGCCGCACAGCTCCGCCTGGCTCGCGGTGACAATGACGACCGTGATCTCCAGGCTGGTGAACTCACCCTCCGCCTCGATATCCGGATTGGCGGTACTGGCCCGCTCGATCAGCGTGCGGAAGCGGCCCAGGTCGCGCTCACCGCCGCTGCTGAGCGGACCGACATTGGTTGCCAGCCGCGCATCATCGTCCTCACCGGGCTGCACCTTGTTCCAACGCTCGGTGCGCTCAGGGATGACCGCGCGCGCGACCCTGCCGTTCGTGTCGATCAGGTCGATCACCACGTCCAGCAGATAGACCGGTTCCAGGCCCAGATTGGTCACGAAACAGTGCGCGTCCAGATCGCGACCGGCACCGGAGGTGATCAGGATCGACGGGCGCTGCTGGCGCCGGTAGCTGCGCAGGAAGAAGCTCAGGTAGACGATCCAGATCATCGCCGTCACGCAGGTCATTGCCGCGGTGATCAGAGGGGCGTAATGAAGCAGGTTCTGGAGCATGGGGCTGGCAGCGGTTGCCGGGAAAGCTGATGGAAGGTCTTCGATCATCGCGACCTTGCCGCTCTGGCGCTGTGAACAGCCTGCGTATGACTGCAGTCACGCCGCTTCACAGGGGGGCGGTATAGTCACCCGGACCCCTGCTCGAGGACCGACACGATGCCAAAAGGCTCCGATCTGTTCGTTGCCGCACTGGAAAACGAGGGTGTTGACCGCATCTTCGGCGTGCCTGGCGAAGAAAATCTCGACCTGCTCGAGTCGCTGCGCCACTCCAGCATCGAGCTGGTGCTGACCCGTCACGAGCAGGCCGCCGCTTTCATGGCGGCCACGCACGGCCGTCTCACCGGCAAGCCCGGGGTGTGTCTGGCCACGCTGGGGCCCGGCGCGCTGAACTTTTCCACCGGTGCTGCTTACGCCCATCTGGGCGCATGGCCAATGATCCTGATCACCGGGCAGAAGCCGGTAATGAGCGCCAAGCAGGCGCGCTTCCAGATTGTTGACATCGTCGCGTCGATGAAGCCACTTACCAAGATGACGCGGCAGGTCGTCAATGCTGCCGCCATCCCTGCGATGGTGCGTGATGCGTTCCGGGTGGCGATGGAAGAGCGCCCGGGCCCGGTGCATCTCGAACTTCCCGAGGACATCGCCGCTGAAACACTGGATGACGTGCCCGTCGTGGCGGTGCATCCCATGGAGCGGCCCCATGCGCATCCTGCAGCGCTGGACCGCGCCGAGGCGGCCATCCTTGCGGCCAGGCGTCCGCTGCTGATGCTCGGCGCTGCAGCAAGCCGACCCTCGCTGACCGATGCGCTTTCCAGCTTTGTAGTCCGCACGCGGCTGCCGTTCTTCAATACCCAGATGGGCAAGGGGGCGGTGACCGGTGGCTCGAACCTGTACATGGGCACGGCCGCGCTTTCCGAAGGTGACTATGTGCACGACGCTGTCGAGCGCGCGGATCTGATCATCGCCATCGGCCACGACACCGTCGAAAAGCCACCGTTCCTGATGAAGCCAGGCGGCGCGCGCAAGGTCGTCCATATTGGATTCCGGTCGGCGACCGTCGAGCAGGTGTACCACCCTGACATCGAAGTGATCGGTGACATCGGCGCCAGCGTGGACGCCCTCGCAGATCGACTGGAAGGCCGGGTGTCGGGGGACGAGGGGATGGCGGCGCTGCGCCAGCAGATTCTGGCCAGGCTCAACGACCGTGCGGACGAGGATCGCTTTCCGCCAACGCCGCAGCGTGTGGTGCATGACGTGCGCCAGGCCGTGCCGGAAGACGGCATCGTGTGTCTGGATAACGGCATGTACAAGATCTGGTTCGCGCGCAACTACCGCACGCACGTAGCCAACACGCTGCTGCTGGACAACGCGCTGGCCACGATGGGGGCGGGATTGCCGTCGGCCATGATGGCAGCGCTGTTGTATCCCCAGCGTCGGATTGTTGCGGTCTGCGGCGATGGCGGTTTCATGATGAACTCGCAGGAGCTTGAGACCGCAGTCCGCCTGGGCCTGAACCTGGTGGTGCTCATCCTCAACGACTGCGCTTACGGCATGATCCGCTGGAAGCAGGCGGTGGACGGTTTCGAGGATTACGGCATGCGCTTTGGCAATCCGGATTTTGTCCGCTACGCCGAAGCATATGGTGCAAAGGGCTCTCGGCTCACGGCGGTCGAGCAGCTGGTGCCGATGATCGAGGCTGCCTTTGCCGCCGGCGGGGTGCACCTGCTGGATGTGCCGATCGATTACAGCGAAAACACCCGGGTGCTGGTGGACGAGCTGCGCAACAAGACCCCCGGTGTAACCTGCGCATAGCAGGGCTGGGCGCCTTCGGCGGAGGGGGCAACTGCCCCCAGGCGTCAATCCGACCAGGCAATCTCGCGTTCGTGCGTTGACGACTCGAAACGGGGCTTGCCAAACCAGTAGCCCTGCATCAGGTGCACGCCCAGATCGCGCAGGCACCGCGCTTCGTTCGCGGTTTCGATACCTTCGGCGATCACGTCGATGTCCAGTTGGCCGCACATCGATACCACGCCGGCCACGATGGCCCGGCGCGCAGGACTCTGGTCGATGCTGCGGATCAGTGCCATGTCCAGCTTGACCATGTCGGGCTGGAAATCGGCGAGCAGATTGAGACCGGCAAACCCCGCGCCAAAATCGTCGATGGCGGTCATGAAGCCGATGCGCTTGTACTGGTTCAGGATTTCCGCCAGCCACTTGCCATCGCTGACCTGCTCGCCTTCCACGGTTTCAAAGATGATGCGCTCCACCGGAAAGCCGTGACGTCGTGCGGCCTGCAGGGTGGAGCGGATGCAGACCTCGGGCCGGTAGACCGCGTTGGGCAGAAAGTTGATCGACAGGTGCGAGCGTAATCCCAGCCGTGCCGCAATGGCGATGGCCTTTTCCCGGCAGGCCTGGTCGAACGCATAGCGGTTGTCTGCAGTAACCCCCGTCAGCACCGATCTGGCCGACTCGCCCGACACCCCCCGGACCAAGGCTTCATGCGCAAACACGCGACGCGTGTCGACATCCACAATCGGCTGGAACGCGTAGCTGAAGTCGAACGAGAGCGGCTCGGCATCGCGGCACAGCGCGCAGCCGGCCCCCGGATCGTTGGAACGCATGTGCTGGAAGGCCTGGCCGGGTTGAGGCGCACAGGATAGCGGATGCGGATGAGCGCCGTGTTGAGGCGCCTGGCTCGAACCGCAGCGGGCGGCGAGGCGCGAGTGATCCTGTTGTCGCCATAAAGCCGGACTGAGGCGGCTTGGGCTTGTCTCCATGCTTTGCTACTCTCCTGCCAGCCGCCTTGTTCAGCACCCACGTGCCTCCCGCAGTACAGGCGTCGCTGGTCACGTGGGCGCGTGGCCGCAACCGCCGCCACAGGAGCTTTTTGTCATGATGAACAGAGCGGCGAGGAGCGAGTATGGCGTGCTCCGGTTCCACGGGGCAGTGCGGCGAGAGAAGGTCTCGGCCATCCTGTCCCTGTCCGGCATCGCCTGCATCAGCCTCGGGCTGGCCTGGACCATCTGTTACCTGATGTTTGACAGGGCTGAGCTGTCCATCGTCTTTGTCGGATTGATGGCGGTAGGGATCCTCGCGCTGGTCCGAAGCCGTCGCAGCGACGGTGCGTCACTGCTGATCGTTGCCCATGGTGTACTGGCTGCGATCTGCGCCATCGCGCTGATTGATGCGCCCATCGAGCGCGTGCCTCGCTCCGTGCATCTGTTTCTGCTGCCGCTGGCCGCCGGCGCGGCGTTCACCTTCGAAGCGCGGGAACGTTACGGGTCGATGGTGTTTCCGCTGGGCTGCATGGTGCTGTTCGTGGGGTTTGCACTGGGCACGCTCGACACGCTCGCGCCGGGGCTGTCCCCGCCGCTGGAACTGCGCGAATGGGGCGCGCGGGCCAATACCACCATTTCCATGGCACTGCTTGCCGCCATATTCGGCATTTACCGGCTGGATATCGGCAAGCGGCTTCGGCTGGAGCGCGAGCTCGGCAGGGCGGTGCGCAATGGTGAGATCGAGGTGCACTATCAGCCGCAGGTGCGCGTCGATGGCAGGCCCATCGGCGTCGAAGCCCTGGTGCGCTGGCGGCACCCTTCCGGCACTACCCTGTCACCGGATACGTTCATTCCGCTGGCCGAAGAAAGCACGCTGATCAACGATATAGGCCTGGAGGTGCTGCGGCAGGCCTGCGGGTTGCTGGAGCAGTGGTCGCACCATCCCAACACCTGCGGTCTGCGGGTCGCGGTGAACATCAGCCCGGTACAGCTGCTTGACGCGGCATTTGTCCCGTCGGTGGCACGGCTGGTTGCGCAGAGCGGGATCAACCCTGCGCTGCTCGAGCTGGAGCTGACCGAGTCGGCGCTGTCGGCCGATACCGCAGAGATGATCGAACGGATGCGGGAACTGGAGGTGCTGGGGGTCAGCTGGGCGCTGGATGATTTCGGCACCGGGTACTCTTCGCTGTCGACATTGCGGCGGCTGCCGGTCCGCAAGCTCAAGATCGACCGGCAGTTCGTGCAGGAGGTGACCGCGCAGGAGCGTACGCAGCGTCTGCTCGGCAAGATCGTGGAAATCTCGCAGATCATGGGCATGAACGCGTTGGCCGAAGGCGTGGAAACGGTCGAGCAGCGCGACCTGCTGGTGACGCTGGGCTGCGAACAGTTCCAGGGTTACCTCTTCGCACGCCCGATGCCCGCCGCGGCCCTGCATGCGTGGCTGGACAGCCCAATGATCTGCGAGGGCGTCTGATGCTGCGTGACGCTGGGCGAAGCGCACCGTGCCAAAGATGAAGAAAAAGACGGAGCTGCCATGGAAGCTCTGCGCTGTCTGTGGTCGGCCCTTCACCTGGCGTCGCAAATGGGCCCGCGACTGGGACAGTGTGCGCTACTGTTCGGACCGATGCCGGAACGAGCGCGGGCGGCAGGTCAAGAGCTGAACGGGGTTGGCCGACTCCCGGACGGGTTTCATGGGATGATGGACGACCCTGCTGCTGTTCCCCTGCATGCCGACCCTGACCGATCCTGATCTGCTGGAAGACATTGCCGAGATCGGTCGAGTCCAGGCGGTACCGCGTATTCTTGAGACGGTGGCTCACATCACCGGCTCGCGATTTGCCGCCATTGCGCGGGTCACCGACACGACCTGGACCGCCTGCGCGACGCTGGACCGCCTTGAGTTCGGGCTCGTTCCCGGCGGCCAGCTGGTGCTGGAAACCACGATCTGTGACGAGATCAGGCAGTCGTCCACCTCTGTTGTGTTCGCCCACGCGAGCGCTCATCCGCAGTTTTCAGAACACCATACGCCCCGCATCTATGGGCTGGAAAGCTATGCATCGGTGCCGATCTTCCGGCCTGACGGCAGCTTCTTCGGCACGCTCTGCGCCATCGACTCGCTGCCGGGCAACTTCGACGAGGCCCACGTCCAGCGTTCGATGGAGCTGCTGGCCGAGCTGGTCGGCAACCATCTGGACACAGAGGACCGCCTGCGCGATGCGCAGACCGCGCTGACGGCCGCTCAGCAGGCCTCCGACCTGCGCGACCAGTTCATCGCCGTGCTGGGTCATGACCTGCGCAGCCCGCTGCAGGCCATCAGCATCGCCGCCGAGTCGCTGGAGTTCGATCCGACACCCGAACGGCAGCAGCAGATGCTTGCGCACATTGCATCAGGCGTACGGCGGATGGATGGGTTGATCAACGACGTGCTTGATTTCGCGCGCGGTCGTCTGGGTGGGGGCATCCCCGTTTCGGTACGCATGGTCGCAGCGCTCGAAGAAGAGCTTGTGCGGGTGGCGCAGGAGGTTGGCATCGCCACCGGGCGCCAGGATATCCACGTGCAGATGGACATCGACGGCAGCGTGATCTGCGACCCCAACCGGCTCGCGCAACTGCTCGCCAATCTGCTGACCAATGCAGCGCAGCACGGCGAGCGTTCGAGCCCGGTGACCTTGAAGGTGCGTGCCGCCGACAATGTGCTGAGGCTGGATGTTCACAATGCCGGGGTGATCCCCGCAGACAGGCTGCAGGTCATCTTCAGTCCGTTCTCGCGTGAGCAGAGCGACCAGCCGCGACCGGGCCTTGGTCTGGGGATCTACATCGCCTCGGAGATTGCCCGATCGCACGGCGGCACCCTCGGCGTGACGTCGTCGGCAAGCGACGGTACCCGGTTTACCTTCGAGATGCCGTACGCCGACGCCGCCTAGCAATGGGTCCGGTGCCCGGCAGCCAGGGTGGCTGTCAGTAATTTGGTAACGCGTTACGATTATGGCGGCACAGCCTTTGTCAGGAAACTACCGCGATGCTGCAGCCGAAAACCGGATCATCCAGAACACCCGCCAGCGCGACGCCCGCCAAACTTGACGGCCGCCCGCAATGACCCCGCCGCACGAGCCGTGCGGTCAGCCGCGCAAACGTGGCCGCAGGCCGCTGGGCGACCGCGCGATGACGTCAGCCGAGCGGCAGCAGCGCTACCGCATCGAGCGCTCCCGTGCGGCGAACTCGGCCCGTGACCCTTCACAGATGACCGATACCGTGCTGCTGGATCGCATCCGGACGTCGTTGTCCGACGGCAGCGCGGCCAGTGCCATCGCGCTGTATGTTGACGAGCTGACACGGCGGCATGGGTCTTCGCGCCCGTAGGTGTCAGGCGTATGGAATGCGTGTTCCGGGACACGCGAGCCCGCCGCTCGGATACGATGCTGTCCTCGGCGACGTGGCCGGGACCGTGCAGGGGGTGCAATGGAGATGCAGACAGAGGGCCGCGCAACAGGCAAAGGGGCCTGTGAGCAGGATGATCTGAGCTTTCACTGGCTTTACCAGCGTGTGCAGGCGTTGGTCGCGTACAGCATTTATCCCAAAGCGGGCAGGGTGGAGCGCTGGTCGTTGCGCACAGGCATCGCCGCGGCGCTGATCGGCGTTCTCACAGCACTGATCCCTGAGCATGTCATCGCGCCCCGGATTGCGCTTGGTCTGGTCCGGGTCTGCCTGTTTGTCGAGCTCGCGGGGTTCATCGTCTCAGGCGTGCTCGGTGCACGGCGCGAGATTCGTCAGTACATCCAGCCCAGGCTTTCGCATGCCTGCGAAATGGACAGCGAGTTCGACCGCTGGCAGGAAGTGATTGAAAGTCTCAGGCAGTTTCCACGCATCGAGCGCGAGCGTCGTCTTGCCTATGTCGCCAACCTGCGTGCCGGCATGACCGAGCGTATGGGCATCCTGTTCGGCGGACTGCAGCGACTGGGTCCATTTCCCCTCCTGATTGCCCTGTACCTGCAGTTCCGTGACTGGAAGTGGGGTGACTGGGCCGCGGCGTTCGACGTGAGCGTGTTCGGTGCGATGCTGATCTTCGCGATGGCACTTCTCTACCTGATTGGCTGGGTAGGGATCAGCCTGCGCACGCGGCTGGACACCTACGTCGCGCTGCTGGAGAGTTCCATTGCAGGACAGGTTGAAGCCGCAGGCCTGCTGGGACAGACACACTCAAAGGCACCGCAGGTTCACTGAAGCAGGCGCGGACAGGAGCTGCCGGCCCGGCGTGGTGGCCGGACCGGCAGCGCAGGGTCGCCATCAGGCTCCCGACGGCACTCCCGCATCATGGTTGGCCGGTAACGGCAGGGGCGTTGCCGCACAGATACGTCGCAGCGCCTCCTTGAGCCCTTCTTCCACGGTGGGATGGTAGAACGGCAGTTCGAGCAGCTGGCTCGCCGTGCAGCCGGTCTCGATCGCCCATGCCAGCAGATGCGCCAGGTGCTCGCCTGCCGGTGCCACCAGATCCGCACCGATCAGCCTGCCCTCCGGCGCTGCTGCGTACAGGGTCAGCTTTCCTTCGTTGATGCCCTCCACGCGCGCACGGCCCTGGTCATCAAAGTCGGACGTTCCGGTGATGGCGGCTTCGTCCTCCGACTGCCCGATGCTGGCAATGGGAGGCTCGGTGAAGGTGATGCTCAGCGCAGTGTGCCGTTTGACCGCGATGCGTGCGGGCAACGCCGCCGCGTTGCGACCGGCAATGGCGCCGTCGCTGGACGCCTCGTGCAGCAGGGGCAGGTCGGCGGCCGCGTCGCCGGCAAGAAACACGGCGCTGTCGCCACAGCGCATGGTTTCGCGGTCGTGGCAGGGCACGCCGTGCTGGTCGAGCGCCAGCCCGGCTTTGTCCAGTGCCAGTCCGTCCAGAAGGGGCGGGCGGCCGAGTGCGGCCAGCACATGATCCACACGAACGCTTCCGTGTGCACCCTGCTCGCCCTGCCAACGCACCTCCACGCCATCGGCGGTGCGCTCCGGGTGAACATCCACGCCCAGGTGGAGGTCCATGTCGCGTTCCAGCACGGCCTGCAGCGCGTCGTGCACGCGCGGGCAACGGATCCTGGCCAGCTGGCTGTCCTTGCCGAGCAGGGTTGTCTTCACACCGAGCCGCGCCAGTGCCTGGGCGAACTCGAGACCCAGCGAACCGGTGCCGACCACCGCGATGCGCGCCGGCAGCTGTTCAAGCTCGAACAGGCTCTCGTTGGTCAGCACACGCTCCCCCAGCGCCGCAAACGGCGGCGGGAGCAAGGGTGACGAGCCGGTAGCGATGACGATGGCGCGCGCCTGGATGCGTCTGCCATCGTCCAGCTCCAGCGTCGTCGGCCCGGTAAATCGCGCGCGACCGGTGATGCGGGTGGCCGGGTCGAGCTTCTCGATCTGCTTGCGGGTCAGCGCGGCGAAGCGATCACGCTCGTCACGCACGCGCTGCATCACAGCGCTGTCGTCGATGTGCATACCCTGCACCCGGATGCCGAACAGGTCCGAACGCCGGACGCGCGCGGCCTGCGTGGCAGCGGCGATCAGCAGCTTGGAGGGCATGCATCCCACGGTGGCGCAGGTGGTGCCATCAAAGTGCGGATCGATGATCAACGTGGAGGCGCCGTTGCGGCGGGCGGCACGCTCTGCCGCCAGGCCGGCGGTGCCCGCGCCGATCACCGCCACATCACACTGCAGGACCCTGCTCATCGGGCCGCCGGCAGCGTGATCGACTTGACGTTGACGAACTCCTTCAAGCCTTCAGGGCCATGCTCGCGTCCATAGCCGGACGCCTTCACGCCACCGAAGGGCAGGGCGGGGCTGGCCACGCTGAAGCTGTTGATGCACACCATGCCGGTATCGAAATACGTGGTGGCCAGTCGGCGGGCATGCTCCACGTCTCGACTGAAGATGCCACCGCCCAGTCCGTAGCGGCTGTCGTTGGCAATGCGCATGGCATCCTCATCGTCCTCGGCCCGGATGATGGCGGCCACCGGACCAAACAGCTCGTCCTCGTAGGCGAGCTGGCCGGGGGCTACGTCGGCCAGAACCGTGGCCGGATAGAAGCACCCTGTCCTGGCCGGTACTTCGCCACCCACCACGAGCCGTGCGCCCTGCGCGATGCTTCTGGTCACCTGGTCGTGCAGGGTGTCACGCTGTGCCTTGGACACCATCGGCCCAAGCTGGGTTCCGGCCTCATTGGGGTCACCCATGCGGATCTGCGCGAACTGCGCCGCATAGGCGTCTACAAACGCATCGTAGTTCTTCGCGGTGACGATGAAGCGCTTGGCGTTGACGCAGGTCTGGCCGTTGTTGAACAGACGTCCCTTGACGCAGGTGGTTACCGCCAGCTCCAGGTCGGCATCATCGAGCACCAGATAGGCATCGTTGGAGCCCAGCTCCAGCATGGTTTTCTTCAGCGCCTTGCCGGCCTTTTCGGCCACGGTACGACCGGCCTTTTCACTGCCGGTCAGCGTGACCGCGCGCACCAGATCATGGTCGATGATGGCATCGGATTGCTCATGGCTGATGAGCAGCACACCAAACAGTCCCTCGGGCAGGCCCGCCTCCTGGTACAGGTCGCGCAGGAACAGGCCGCTGCCGGTGCAGCTTTCGGCGTGCTTGAGCAGCACGCCGTTGCCGGCCATCAGGCTGGCGATGGAATAGCGCACGGCCTGGTAGGCGGGGAAATTCCACGGCTGGATGCCGTACACCACGCCGATGGGCGCATGGGTGACGATGCCGGTACCGTTCGCGGCGGGGCGCTCCTCATCGGCCAGTACCTTCGGGCCGTGCTCGGCGGTATACCGGCAGATGGCCACGCACAGATCCACCTCGCTGCGGCTGTCGCCGATCAGCTTGCCGACCTCGTTGGTCATCAGCTGTGCAAAGGCCTCTTTCTTTTCCTCCAGTTTCTGCGCGATGGCAGTCATGACGCTGGCGCGATCTTCCAGACTGCGCAGACGCCATTGCAGGAAGGCTTCATGACAGGCCTTGACGGTGTCTGCAGCCTGCGCATCGGTCATGTACGCATAGGTGTCGAGTACCTGTTCGTCAAGGGGGTTTACGGTCGTGATCTGCTTGTCGCTCATGCTGTGTTTTTCCTGTGGAAGAGGGGATCAGCCGGGGCAGGGACGGCACCTGCGCGTCCCGGCGTTTCAGCCGTGACGGCGTCGATGGCGTTGGAGTACGGTCTCAACGCTGTGCAGCGCGCCGAGTAGCTCGTCGCGCCAGCCGGCAGCCGGCAGCGGACGCACGGCACTATGCGCGGCGCAGACGAAAGGCGTGCCAGCCCAGCGTTCGGCCAGTGCATGCACCCACCGCGCGAATGCATCGGCTGCGCCTGGCCGCGCCTGCAGTGCATGCGCCAGCTTCGGATGGAACTTCAGTTTCGACTGCGGCAGCAGCTTGCCCAGCACGCCAGGGGCAGCAAGGACGTTGAGCGTGTCATCGACGTGGACGATCCCGCTGCGGCGGTGACGCACCAGCACGGAACTGGCGTGCACGCTGTCATCATCCGGCACCAGCGCCAGCCCGTCCGGAACGGAAAACTCGAGGTCATCGGCAAACTCGGCCTGTGTGCCGTCATCTTCAATGACCTGCGGGTCCCACGGCAGCTGAGGTGCCCGCTGCAGGTGGCGGCGGGTACCGATCAGGCGCGCACCGGGCAGCAGGTGGTGCAGCGGTTCGCAGTGAAGGGTATGGAACGGATGCACGTTGATGATGGCATCCACCCGCGTGCCACCCTCGGTAAGGCGCAGCAGCGTCTCGCGTTGATCATCGTCGGGTGTGTAGCTGTCCAGCACCAGAAAGCGCCCGTTGCGGCGGCGGATCAGCGAGAGCTGTGTACCCAGGTCAAGGATGCCGGCTACCTTGAAGGTGCCGCGCAGGTTCCAGAAATCGTTGGCGAGTTGCTGCATTGTCAAGGCAGCCAGAACCACAAGGCCCTGGCTGGCAGTTGGGTGGGGAATGTGCATACTGCGTCTGCGCCGATTGCACCGATGTGAAAACCGGTGAGGGAAAATTCACGGGCGGCGAAGGTGAGCGCGGCTATCTCCGCCAGCCACGGGTGGCCGCAAAATCGAGCAGACCGACCAGCAGCAATGAGAGGCCGACAAGCGGAAACACCAACCCGCCGATGCACAGCAGCGCGAACACGCCAGCAACACTGCGGCCTTGTCGTGGCAGTGGCGGAACCCCGATGCCGCCGAGTGGGCGGCGCTTCCACCACATCACCGCGCCGCTGGCGCACACCAGTACGATCGCCAGACAGGCAACCAGCAGGAACAGGCGGTTGGCCGTGCCATAGTGCTGGCCGAGGTGCACGTTGATGCCCCACTCCAGTCCGCGGCCCAACAGCCCGTAGTCGGCGTAGCGCGTGTCCAGCAGCACCATGCCGCTGTACTGGTCCAGATGGATGACCCGCTGGTGCTCCAGTGCCTCCGGATACACCGAGCCGGTGTACACCCCCGTGGCGCCGCGCGGCAGGCTGACACTGTAGCCTCGGGCCAGACCCATACGGTCAAATGCCGCAACAGCGGCATCAATGCCGATGGCGCCCGGTTGCGGCGAAAGGTCGCCAGGGGCGTCTCCTCCATGCCCCTCATGCGCCCCATGCCCGTCGTTGCCGGGCTTCGCCGCGTGGTGAGCATGCGACGTAGTGGAGACGGGCAGGCGGGCCTGCTGCATCGACCACGCAGGCGTCGTGGTATCGGCCAGACGCTGGTGTGACATGGGTATGTCCACGCGCACGCCGGCCGGGTAGCCGTAGTCGTGCCCGTTGGCCCACGCATTGACCTGCTGCCCCCACACCACCGACCACGGCATGCCGGTGACAGCCAGAAACACCAGCACGAGGCCCACCCACACCCCGGTCATGGCATGCAGGTCGCGCCAGAACACGCGTTGGCCTGGCCGTCCGCGTACCGTGGTCACGCCACCGCGTTGGCCGCGCGGCCACCACAGGTAGACACCCGTGGCGACCAGCAGGATCGCCCAGCCGGCTGCGATCTCGATCAGCGCGCTGGCGTAGGTGCCCAGCAGGTCCAGGCTGTGCAGGCGCCGGACGATGCCCGAGAACGTGCCTTTCTCCGGCAGATGACCGAGCACGCGCGAACTTCCGGGGTCCACGTAATAGACCTGCCGGCGCCCATCCCTTTCGACGACGCCGACCTCCACGCTGCCATCGCTGCGTTCCGGCCCGGTGTAGCGGAACACATCGCCCTCGGTTACTGCCTGCACGGCGGCGATATCGGCGCTGGGCAGTGCCCGCGTCGCGCCCACCGACGAGGCCACCTTCAGGCCGCTGTGGACCCAGCGGTCGATGGGCTTCTGATAAAGGTAGACCGCGCCTGTCAGTGCCAGCCAGGCGATGAACGGCAGCACGAACAGCCCGGCATAGAAATGCCACCGCCATACCGCGCGGTAGAAGCGCGGACGGTCAACGGTGACAGGTGGGACGATGGCTTTCATGTCAGAGCTCCCGTGTCCAGCTCAGGTAGAGCGCACGGCCGTCGCCGGGTGAGTAGCCGGACGAACCACTATCATGCCAGGCGTACAGATAGGCCCGGTCGGCTGCGTTCTTCAGCTGCAGCGACAGTTGAGTGTGCAGGTCGAGCCGGAAGGTGACACCCAGGTTGAGCAGCGCGTAGCCACCATGGCGGCCCAAGGTGTTGGTGCGCTCCACGTAGTAGTCACCCTGGCCGTTGCCCCAGGCGCTGAAGGTCCAGTCATCAGTGGGGCTGACCTCCACACCAACGCTGGCCAGCCAGTTCGGCACGTTCTCGATCTGCCGCCCGCCGGTCGCCGGCGCGCTGGGATCGGGCACTTCGATGATGGCTTTCTGCCGCGAATAGGAGGCCCACGCCCGCCAACGCGTATCGGGTTGCCAGTTGGCCTGCAGATCCCAGCCCCGGCGTCGGGTGCTGCCGACGTTGCCGACCTCATTGCTGCCAACGGAGCCGTTCACGCCTAGGATCGTGGCCACCTCGTCCGACGCGGTCTGCTCCCACACCGCAGCGCGGGTCTGCAGGCCCGCCACGGGCGACCACTTCACCCCCGACTCCCAGCCTTGGTTGATGGAAGGCGACAGGTTGCCCGCCTGCGTGCGGTACGCACCGTTGCCGCTGCCGATCTGGAAGGTGCGCCCCCAGTTGGCGTAGACGACCACCGCATCGGTGAGGGCGTAGGAGGCGCTGAACTTGGGCTGCCTGATCAGCCCATAGTCGTACACCGGTGCCTGCACGCCCGTGGATGCATCGGCGAAGTCACCCCAGATGCGATCCACACGGTACGCCGGTACAAGCTTCAGCTTGTCCAGCGGTCGGATCACCGCCTGCACGTAGGCGCCGCGGGTCTCCAGATCAAAGTCCCAATCGCGCAGTGTGAGCTGGCGCTGACGCTGCACCGTGCGGTAGCGCTGCGCGATGTTGTCCTGCCATTGGCCGTCCACGCCGGCATCGACCACCAGCTCGGCCAGCGAGGTGTCCGGCCGCCAGGTGGCGGTGAGGATCAGGCCGCGCTGCGTTTCATCGTTGAACCGCTCCTGCTGCGCGCCGCCCTCGGTGAAGGTGACCCAGCGCTGATTGCGGTAGTCGTTCTGGTAGGCCTTCGCGGCCCATACCCAGTCCCCGCCGATGCGGCCGTCGAAGTGCAGTGCACTCTGGCGGGTCTGGCGCTCGCTGCGGTCGTCGCTGGCATAAGCCGGCGACTGTTTCGGATCGGCCTGTAGTTCGGCGTAACCCAGGTAGCCGGCTTCCAGCGCCGCGTTCTGGTAGTAACGCGCGGTCACACCGCCGCGCCAAACCCCGTCCGCAGCGGTGTAGAACCACTTGCCCGCGAAACTGCGCTGGGTAGCGTCGGCGTGATCACGCTCGCCGGCTGACTGCCGCCAGCCGATGAAGTAGTTCTGCGACCACGCCCCGCGCTCGAATCCCTTGGCGGCCTGCAGGTCCTGCGTGCCGAAGCTGCCGGCGGTCACACTCAGCTGGCCGTCATTGCCGCCTTGCCGGGTAACCACGTTGACGTCGCCAGCGATGGCATGGAGGCCGTAGCGCGCGTCATTGGTGCCGCGCACAATTTCCATGGCGGTTATGTCCAGCGGCCACACCGCATCCAGATACGGCATGCCGCCGGCGTTGTCGTTGCTGGGTATGCCGTCGATCAGCAGCTTCACGGCATTGACGCGGCCTTCGCCGTTGAAGCCGCGGAACGAAAAGCGGCCTGCGTCGGTGCCCATCTTGAACTGCGTCACCTGCACACCGGGTGCGTTCATCAGGAGCTCCCAGCTGTGCTCGACGCGCTGGGACTGCAGCAGGTCGCCACCGATCACATCGACGGAACTGAAAACGGCGTGGGCACTACGGTCCCAGTGATCCGCATCGGTCACCTGCACGGTGCCGAGGGTGAGGGCGGTGCCTTCCTGCGCGGATGCGCTGGCAGGCGACGCGCACAGGCAGCCGAGCGCGATGGCCAGATGCAGCGGGAGCGGCGAACGGGTAGGGTTCTTTGTCATAATCACAACACATGGCGCCACCCGGCCTGCGCCGGATGGTGCGGGAAAACAGGAGGCAGCGGCGTGCCGGCGCAGTCGAGCGCAGGCCGCGTTTCGCAGCGACGGGTTGCCACGCCGGTGGCGCGGCCGGTCAGACGGGCAGCGGCGGCCCGCGGGCACCCAGATGGCCGGGCGCGATGCTGGCACGCCAGGGCAGCGTCGAGGCACGCACGTAGCGAGCTGGACGCAGGCCGATCAGGGCGACGAGCAACGCCACCAGCAAGCTGAGCATGCGCGCAGCGATCAGGCAGTACTCGCAGTCCACGCCCATGTCATGGCCTGCATGCGGGTCCTTTCCCGGGAGGTGGGCCGGCGGCGGCGGCACTGGATCATCGCTGTTTGCCGGCATGGCCATTGCCTGATGATCGTGAGCGCTGTGCCCCGCCTTGGTGGATGCCGCGTCGACCAACCCATGGCCCTTGGTGTGATCCTGCGGTGCAGCGTGGCGGTGTTCCACCGTGCTGAGCGCCTCGACATGCGCAGGCCCGGCACCGTGCACGATCCATCGGCTCACCATGGGGGCGAGCACGATGAGCAGGACGGCAACGAGTGCCAGCATGCTGAGGCTGCGATGGAAGGCGGGGAAGGGCACATCGGCATTGTAGGGGAAGGTTGAAGCTCTGCACGGCGACAAGGCAGGCGTGCGATATGTTGCCGCACCCGGCTGCTTGGTCAGCGTGGCGGTACCAACAGGTCGCGCTCGGAACGAGTGCACCTGGCACTGTCGTTGTGTTCCCCTATATGCTCACGCTACAGGGACAGGGGAAACACATGCGCACGGACGTGATGCTGGCAGTGGCGTTAATGGCCGTTATTTCTGCAACACAGGTACAGGCCCAGCAGGTCTACAAGTGTGTCGAGGGTGGCCGGACCGAGTACCGCTCGATGCCTTGTGAAAATGGCCCTCCGGTCAGGACGTGGGACGTTGAGGTGGCGCCGCGATCAGCGGACATCATCGCAAATGAGCAGCGCATCGACGCCATGCGCCGCGAGGTCGCCGCGCGTCAGGCGCAGCAGCGCCAAGGTTCCCGGCCTGCCGCGACCATGATTCATTTCTCGCAGCACAGGGAGCCCGAGCGCTGTGCACGCGCCAAAGCCCAGCGGGACGCGGCTTACCGGAATGCGGGGCATCGGCGGTCTTTTGCCCTGAGCCGCCAGATGGATGATCTGGTTTATGACGCGTGCAAGTGAGGCGTGGGATAGGTACAGCGGCAAGATGTCGGTTTCGCTGATTGATGGCCACCCGTACGCTGTTGAATGCACGCGGTTTTCCAGCGAAGGGGCCTTGCCAGCGCAAAGCGATTAGCAGTCAGGGTCACGATTCGGCAAAAGAACGGCCATCAGGGACGCGATTCGACGAAAGCATCTTCGGTATCTTTCGGCATTTGGAATGCGCCCGCACGAGACCTCGGCGGCTCCCTTGTCGTCGCGCCACGAATCCAAAAATCCATAAAACCCCTTATTGGTCAAATGGTTGCGTTTGCGGAAACTCGCCGAGCGTGATAATGCTGGGGGGCCACGCCCGTGGCAGTACCTAGACGGCGGAGACGACAACTATGGCCTGAAGCAGCTGGATGCCTGCGGCTAGAACGACGAAAGGCCAGGGAGGCAACCCTGACCTTTCTGAACAACCGGATAATCCGCCGATTGGGGCTAGCCTTCCATGCCTCACTTCCTGTGTCAACAGGTAGCGGGCTTCTGTTGGCTCGGGTCCAGAGGACCCATCCATGAGCTCAACGCTGAGAGCCGCTCGCCCAGTTAAAGACCTGGTTGTCAAGCCGGGGCAATTAGCCATGTGCCGACGTCCCCCCGGCCTGAGTAGCGGTCGGGCTTAGAGTCCGGTGCTGATTTTATCTTCCTTCGCCGCCAGCTGGGCGGCGTACTGGGCGGGTGTCAGACCGCCAAGCGCTCTTTTGGGTCTTTCTTCGTTGTAGTCGCGCCGCCAGCTTTCGATACTGGTGCGGGCATGAAGCAGCGTCGGGAACCAGTGCTCGTTGAGGCATTCGTCGCGCAGCCGCCCGTTGAACGACTCCACGTACGCATTCTGGTTCGGCTTGCCCGGTTCGATCAGGCGCAGGGCAACTCTTTTTCCGTGAGCCCAAGCCACCATCGCCTTACCGCAGAACTCCTTGCCGTTATCTGTCCTGATCACGCGTGGCAGGCCGCGCTGGATGGCCAATCTGTCCAGCACCCTGGCAACTCCCTGCCCGGAAATGGCCCGTTCCACCTCGATAGCGACGGCTTCGTGGGTGGCGTCGTCAACGATGGTCAGGCATTTGATCACCCGGCCTTCTGCCGTACGGTCGAACACGAAGTCCATCGACCACACCTCATTGGCAGCGGACGGCCGCAGGAGCGGCTGGCGCTCGCCTACCGGCACCTTCTTACGCTTTCTGCGCCGCACCTGCAGGCCCGCTTGCTGATACAGCCGCTCCACGCGCTTGTAGTTCACGACATGTCCTTGCTGCCGCAGCTTCAGATGGATCATGCCCACGCCGTAGCGTCTGTGCCGGTGCGCCAGCGCAGCGATCTGCTCGCGCAGCTCGACATTGTGGTCAGGCCTGGGCTCGTAGCGCAGCGCACTGGCGCTCATGCGCACGACGACCAACGCACGCCGTTCGCTCAGCCCTTTCTCGACCATGCTCCGCACCAGCAACCTGCGCGCCGGTGCGGTCACCACTTTTTTCGCAGTGCATCCTTGATGATGTCGTTTTCGAACACCTGTTCGGCCAACAGCTTCTTCAGGCGTGTGTTCTCCGCCTCCAGGTCCTTGAGCCGCTTGGCGTCGGGCACGCTCATGCCACCGAACTTGCTGCGCCACAGTAGTACGAGGCCTCACTGAAGCCATGCTGGCGGCAGAGGTCCTTGATCGGCATGCCGGCCTCAGCTTCGCGCAGGAAGCCGATGATCTGCTCTTCGGAAAAGCGCTTCTTCACGTCCAATCTCCTTGTCATTGAGGATTGGACTCCAAACCGCTGCGCTACTCAATCTCGGGGGGACGTCGGCAGGCAGACAGTCCTGCCCAGATGAGTCATTGTGGTGGTAGGTTCTCATCTTTCAGATCCTCAGGAGTCCGTACTAGCGCATTTGGGTTGGGGCAGTTCGGCTGTTCACAGCGACTTGAGTCTCCCTGATGCGAGGTCGTACAAGTGTCTGGGACGATCTGGGGTTCACTGACTCTCTCCCTGATCGCAAATTCTTGAGGTCGTTGTTGTATATCGATGAGTTCAATGCAATGGGGATGCCTCATGTGCAAGTACTCACCATCTCCATGGCTAAGAGGTTCATTCTTCAGGTAAGCCACCGTCTGACGACGTTACAGCTAGTCGACCAACTGGATCCCTTTGGCCTGCTGGTGCAGCTTGGCCGGCGGCCGCCTTCGCCCCAAGAATCTCATTTCAGCGTGGTAGGGATAAGGGATGTTTATCAGGGGTACGGGAGGGCAGCTGCCGACCCAAAGCAGTCATCGCGATTCAGCGGCGGCAGCACGGTCATGCCGGATCGTGGAGGCGTGATGGGTGTGCAGCGTCAGCGTCATTGCGCTGCGCAATGACCCGAGGTTCAACCTCAAAGACTCATCGATTGCCAGGGTGAGGGCTCTCTGTAGGGGAATGAGCCAGCAGCTTCCGGGCAAGTGGGGGGATGTCAGTCAAGAAACGGAACGGGGAAGGTTCCGGGTTGCGTTTGGTGCGGCAGCTGGCAGGGGTGTGGTCCGGGGATAGAGCCAAGGAAGGCCAGTGAAGGCTATTATTTCGCGCTACGAATGGGATTTACGCTTAACCTTTTTGGAGCCATAGATGGACAAGTGCCTGTTTTGCGATCGCGATCTCGACCCTGGTAGCGAGGAGCATATTTTCTTATCAGCACTGGGCGGGCGTCTGGCGACTCGGAAAGCGACCTGTCTTGTCTGCAACAACGCTTTTGCGAATGAAGAGACGGGAAAGGTCGACGATGCCCTTGCCAAAGGGTTCGAAGAGATCCGGAATGGGCTAAAAATTTGGTCGGGCCGGAACAAGGCCCCGCCAACGCTGCTACGCGCAGCAAAGCTAGATGTTGGGCTTGAATTAGATTTGGCGCCGGGGTTCGTTCCTGTGGCAAGGCCGGGGAAGGTCCCCAGAGAAATGGTGTACGGGGTAGAGCAACAGCTTAGTGCGAACAGTCAGGCCAATGCCGAGCAGATGCTCTCCATCCTTGCCAAGCGAGGGGCTTCCGTTGAAGTGTTGAGTGCAATTCGGGTTCAGGAGAAGGCGCCTATGGTGCATCGGCAGATTTCGTTCGATGGGCCCAAGGTTTGGCGGTGTGCTGCGAAGTCGGCGGTGGTCGGATGTGTGGTTCTGTTCGGGAACGGACAGGCACGCAAGCTTCTCTCTGGGGATCTGCTTAAAGCAATTCGTTATGGAGAGCCTGCCATCAATCGCTTTGCGGGATGGGATTTCGTCAACGAATGGCCGAAGATCAACTCGCTCACTCCGCACGACAAGACTCCTTATGCGCAAAGCTCAGGATTCGAACACGTTCTGATCGTGGCCGACGTAGGTGACAAGTGGATCGCCTATATTTCCTTGTTCGGGGGGTGGCGACTCTCATTGGCTCTTGGGCCCAGCTCAGGTCTTCCGACGCGTGGCTTTGCGTTAAATCCACGATCAGCGAAGCCAGCACGTTTCATTGTCGAGGCCACTGCGCCGACCTTCTATTCCGAGCGAAGGGAAGACTCGTTCCAAACGGAGCATGCCCATGTGCGGGCGGGGATTCAAAGGGAGTTCGACCGAGCGCTGGCGCAATGGAGTATCGAGGCGCGGGAGGACTATGCCGAAGATCTAGTCCGGGAGTTGCAAGAAACCGTCGCACAGGCTGGTGAGGATGAAGCACAACGAATACTCGCCGTCAGTTCGTTTGCACAGAAGCTCGCTTGCATTGAGCTGGGTGACTCCTGGGAAACCGATCTCAAAACCCTGTTCGCCGACGACAAGGATCCCTGAGATATCACCCTCCAAGATTAGACCAAGGACCGACAATGAAATCCAACAGCCGCGACTGCTCGACCTAGGCGCAAGGCCTCAGTGCTCCAGGTCGATGAGCCTGACAAGCAGCGCCAACGCGCTTTGTACGCGGTCCGCGTGAATTTCCTTGCTCCTCTCCATCCGGAAAGCTCTTGGATGACCAAACTCGCAGGGGGTAAAGCTAGCCCCCATGGCGCTCTGTGGTTCTACTCCCTGCGGATAATTTGCAATCTACGGCTTGCGAAGCAAATCTTTCAGACGCGCAATGTGCTGTCGCGCCTTCGCGTGAGACGGCTTTGGTTGGAGCTTCACGCGGCGTTGCCGGTGTTGAGACTGATGCAGGTGGGGCGGGCTGGGCTTGTTTGGCCCAAACGTTGAATTCGCCCCGGATCACGCGCTGGATGATGCCAAACAGGTGCGCCTCAGGATTGCGGATGCCGTGCCTGCTGCAACGTGCGGTCCATTCGTCCAACACGGCTTTCCGCCGGGTATCGTCCACCTGCTGCGACGCTATCCGGGCACTCATGTGTTGCTCCGCTCTTAGTTCCGCGAAGCGCTTGAGCCACTGCAGTCCATCCAGCGCGAGCGACCGCCCAGTACTACGTACTTCATTCATACCAGTACTACGTACAGTACTAGCGTGCTTCGGATTCCGAAGGTCGGTGTCTGGCGCGCGTTGCAGGCCTGCTTCGGATTCCGAATCGGGGCAATCACCCTTCCGAAGAAGGCTCAAGCCCCCTTCTTCGGAATCGAGAGGGGCCTCCTCTTGCGGACGAGTTCCTGGCCTGCAATGACTTCGTTGGCAAGGCGTTCGGCCAGGACCTGCAGCCGCGAGGGCACGGTGTGACCGGACAGCAGCGGGTCGTGCGCGATCTCCCGGAGCGTGTTCAAGCCCACGACCTGAACGGTCTTGGCCAAATGCCCCAAGGACAGGCTGAGCAGGGCTAGGTAGTCTGTGTCGAGCTGCATCGCCTCGAACGGCGCCAGAGGTTCGTCGTGCAGTACAAAGAGGTTGCCGAGGATGCGACCGGTTCTTGGATCAAGGCGTCGTCGCACCAGGCGCAAACATCGGGCACTCCCTCCCGCACGCTGGCCGCCTACATCTCACGCTCCGGGAATACGCGTGTCGTTGCAGGCCTGATCCACTGCGAACCGGGCGCCGACCTGTTCGAGATCCGGCCTGCGTTGCCTTATCCGGAGGGCTACCTGGTCAACGTCGAACAGGCGCGACAGGAAAGCGATAGCGGATTCGAGCCTGCATTGGAGACCAAGGTTTCAAACATGGCCGGCTACGGCACCGTGTACCTGGGTTTTCCCATCTGGGGAGATACCACACCGCGGGTGATCCGCAGATTCATCAAAGCACAAGACCTTTCAGGGAAAGTCCTGATCCCCATCGTCATTCATGGAGGCCACGGACTCGGAGACAGCCAGCTTGTCCTCGCGAACCATGCGACCAAAGCACAACTCCGTCGAGGCTTCTCTTTGGACGCGGATCAGGAGAGGGGAACGATGAATCGCGTGAAGGCTCAGCGAGCGCGATTTCAAAGGCTGAGCATCTCCGATGCGAAAAATCCTAGATGACTGCTCTTGGCGTGTGGCGGGCATCGGCGGGGCAGGGGATTAGGAAGAATTATCGTGGGTATCAGGTTCCCGTGCTTGACCGATTGCAGGCCACTTCTCGGCGTAATTCGCCGCAGCAGAATCACTCCAAAATTCTTGCGGAAGAATGCGCTAGAGCATCGCCAACTAACCAGCCGATCCTTCAGTCAAGTTGCTCCACCAAGTCTACGAAGATCATCCCAAATCCTGAACCATAGTCTTCTACGTCGAGGTCTTCGGGCCACTCAGGTCCGTCACCATCCAAACCTTCGTCGGTCGTATAGGGATCTGCCTGCATGACGCGGAGGTAGTCGAACTGGCACCACTCGTGGATCTCTGCGCGATAAAAATCGTGGCACTTAGTGCGAAAAATTCTCGTGCTCTCAAACTGAGTTGCGAACCCAGTACTCATCAAACCCAAGTCCCCACCACTACCGGCGGCCACGAGCGAGATCGCCTGCTGAGGTAAGGCGAGCGGCGCTATGTTCTTCCAGCGGCCACCCGTAAGCTTCGAGGCGAGCTTGCGGTGCACGTGATAGGACAAGGTGACATACAGACGCCTCCACTCCGTGCAAGAAGTCCCTCGACCGACATCCGCTCCCCAAGGGGGCATGCAGTTCGATGCCCCGTTTACTGTTGAGCCGGCCAGGCAGGCGCGGGTTTGCTCAACTACGCAGGAGAAAAATGGTTCGCATGTCGTCCGCTGGCTAGGCCATGCGACATACGCGTGCGACGGTCCACCGGGGACGGCAACAGGCGAAGAGGGTGCGAACAACAGGTACGCCCAGAAGGGGATACCCGCGTGCGGTGGCTGGCCGAAGTCGGACCGAAGAGAAAACTGTCCAAGCGGCTCGGCGTTAGGGTGCGCTGACGTAAACAGATCGAAAACAGGAACTTTCTCGAGGAAATCAATCTCCTTTGGCGAACTACCCATGCTCTTCCACGAAGAGTGATGAACCTTGCCTTGAACCAACAACATACGCTCACGAAGGCCAGTTGGCCCAAGTACACGCACAACTACGGCTAGGTCGGCCAGTTCCCGTCCGTCTGGAGTTGACGGGGCTTTGGGGCGTGCAATCGGAAAACGGTCGATCCATAGGGAGGTAACGCGAGGTTTATTGCCTGTCGCGGATTGGATGGAAGCCTGTAGGTCGAGCACGCCTTGCTCATCGTGAAATGCGCGAAGGAAGTCCCGTTCACTACCGCCAGCGAGTTTGCCTCGCTCCCAAACTGCGTACTCAGAAGCTTCTATAGATCCAGCAGGGTAAGGATTGGACATCGCGTGTTGGTTCCTAAAGGCTGCGCATCAGCGAGAAAGGGCATCCGGGCTACTGGCCCCTACTTATCTGGTTCCGACCGACCAATCCGCTAGCCTTGTGGAAATCCCGACGACTGCTTCGCAGCGGGAGCGGTCAGTTACGACTTGCCAAGGATTTCACGGAATCCCAAATACTTGGAGCGGAGTAGAGTCTAATCGTCAACTTGTCGCTCAGCACGCCCGCAGTGCCATCAGCGTCGGATGGGTTGCAAAGTCTTCAAGAGCTGTACTGATAAGCGTCGCGAAGGTAATCGAGCGTCCGCCGCCTCCTTGCCTCAGCTTTCGAAGTGCAGAATGCCATGCAGCTTGGCCTGTAGATTGGAATTCGAGGCGAGAAAGATCGCCTCCCGCTCGACTCCAAATTTCCTGGTCACGAGGTCCAAACGGATAAAGATCCGATAGCGCCGATTCAAGAGCCGCCCACAAATCCTGAGTTGGCACCAAGCCCCCCACCTCCGCCAGATCGCCAAGCACTGCACCCTTCTTGCCACCTAAGCTCAAGGCGATTGCGAAGTTCACCTCAAGATTATCTGCTTTGAATATGGGATGCTGGTTATCCGGGATCTGCTTCGGGACTTCTTCTGCGACGTAGTTGAACAGGTCGAAAAGTCTTATGAAGCCGCTGCCTGCTTTGTCAGCTGCGCCTCGAAGACCTGCCAGTAGCGCGGAGGTAAAAACGCTATTCCGGGCACCATGGAACACGGTAGAAACTTCGTCAACGCGGCATGATGCCATCAGCGCACGACCACTGCCCGCGGCCAGTTTTATGAAGGTGTTTTGAGAGTAACCGGACTTAAACATGTGGCCTTTGCCGTCCGACAGTGACTTTGAGACAGCTGCGCCACCTGCATGGCATGCATCAATGAATACAAGAACACGCTTGGCCTTTATTCTTGACAGCGCCTTGCCGAACTCCTCGGAACTGATGGATGTCCCCTGAATATCAGAGAGATCGGTGTCCACCGTAACCAACACGCTGTCTTCATCGCCAGGGCTGCCAATGACTGCCCCGTGACCCGAGAAGAACACGCAGACCGTATCGTCGACGCAAGCACGGATGGCCAACTCGGCGAGGCCAGCCATAATCGCTACCCGAGTGGCTTGACCATCCAGTAGCGTGACCACATTCCCGGGGTCGTAACCGCAGTAAGCTGGCGACGTCAATGTGGCTGCGACGTCTTGAGCATCGTGCAGAATCGAAGCAGGCAAGCTCGAGACTCGTTGGTAATTCGCAACTCCGATAAGCAGCGCGTGACCTTGTGGATAGGTGGGTGAGTTCATAGATCAGAAGTCTTCTCAGAGTGTCAACGCCATCCGACGATGTCGGTGTCGTTCGCGAAAAGGTTAAGCCTGTCGTTCTCGCGGAAATCGTCGCGCATCACTCTCAGCAGATCGCGCACAAGCGGGCGACCGCCATAGCGAAGCGATTTGAGTGTGGAGTGCCACCTCGTGCGACCGTTCTGCGATTTTCCAGGGAGGTCGGAGTTCTTACCTCCCGCGCGGGACCATAGCTCGTCGTGATCCGGTCCGGTGGGGTAAAACTCGCATGCCGCCTCCTCCAAGGCCCGCCACTTGTCTTCAATGCTCGGCTTCGATATTCCAAGCGTCCACCGCTGCCAAATGGATAGAGAGTTTGCGCATTGCTGCAGCGCCGGCCTCAGATCGGACCTTCCGCCAAGGCAAAGGTTGCAGAGATGTTGGATCGTATGGTTCCAGCGTCTGGCGCCCACCAAGACACCAAGCTGCACAGACTCTGTGTGAAGCAAAGATCGATTTGCGCGCAACAGATAGTTCAGGAAGCCCATGAATGCTTCCTCGCGGAACGCGGGTAGAGCACTGACGATTGCCAAGATTGTCTTCGGTGGAACCGTCGTGCCCTGAAGCACAGACTGAAATTCGGAGCTCGTCAATACCGCGGCTTCGAGCTCGGACTCCGGTGTTGTAACGACGTTGCTGCTAACCGCGGCGTCCAACCATCCATTGGCGGTCGCTTTTAAGTACAGGTCGCGGCAAGAGACAGGTAGTAGCGACCAAAGGCGTGCCCGGTTCGGTACCGCGGCCAAGTCGGCGAGTGGTGTCTTCGCCAGCGCTTCGACAAGACCTGCGAACGGAGCTTTGCTGCTGCCGAGCTCAGCGAGAACGTGGTCTCGGGCATCGACAGGGTCGCTCGGCGCACTCCACAAAGAACTGTTCTTCTTAACGGCGGCAGCCCACACCTTCTGCTCCATCAAATCCACGCAGCGGATGCTCAGAAGCATCTTCGGGTTCGTGACCGAGAGATCACCGCAGATTTCTACCAGCCGCTCGTCCTTTAGGTCGAGCGTGACCTGCAACATCTCAGCTGATGTCGCATGCTGAAGAGCTGCCTGCAAGCCAGATATGCTATCGGTTTCCCTGTCGACCTTGAGTTGTTGCTCTGCAGCTGATCGAGGAGACATGAGGGCTGCTAGAGCCGCTCCATGCGCCGTTAGCCATCCTTTCTTGAGCAACAGCACGGGGGTTTCAGCTGCTCTCACGGGATCAAGCTTCCTGGGCGCCGCCTGTACCAACGAAGTTTCTGAGGATGCTTCAGACGGCAAAAGCTCCATTGCAATGGCGAAGGCTGCATGGCTTAGCTCGGCCCATCGCCAAATGGCCTTCAAAAAGTCCGGTTTCGCTCTACGCGCGGCACGGGAAAGCCCACTCGTAACTGCTTCGCGCCATGCCGGTAGAGCAAGGCTTCTGTCGGCAGATGCGATGACGAGTGCGACAAGATCCGCGTCCTTAGTCTGCGCAAAGTCGAACTTGCTTACCAGAAGATCTACGGCAGACCAGAGTGCCCTCACACTCTCGAAGCTCGATAGTTCCAGATTCCTCATCGGCATCAGCTGTGCGCAACTGGCAGCGGGAACCAGCGTCGCGAGTTGCGCTATCAGGTTCGACTTGAACTCTCTGCCGAGATTAGAGCTGTTGGAAAGGCCGTCGATCAGTCGTGCGGCTTTGAGCAGATCGTCAAAGCTGTCGACGCTAGCGATCAGGCTGTGAAGCCTGGCGAGCCTCGCTAGGTCCTTGATGGCAATGGCCTCGAGTCCAAGCTCCCGAGACAAGTCGATGTACGGTCTCGCATCATGTTGACCACACAAAATCGCGGCAGCAGGCGTTTGGGGGATCTGGTCGGTCGGATTGACGACTCGATGCCTTATCCAACGCGCCTGCAGTTGCTCTGGCGTGCACACAATTGCCGGCCCAGGCTGGGCCTCGATATCCTTTGGGCCAAAGCTCAGTCGGAAGGCGAAGGTCTGCCTCATGGACGGCCATAGGTGCCGCCAGAGCGCAGCCACTAGACTTTCAAACTCAGCTACGCCCATTCGAATCACCGGCCCTCGCTGCTCAGCCAAGGCATTGGCGGCACCGACTAGGTCCGTTGGGGTGCTGTGAGCCCCTCCTGCGACCGCAATGTTTAGGGCGGTGAGTTCGGGGGGGAAGGCATCAGGGGCCTTGGCCAGTCGTTCGAAGAACACAGCTAGGTCATCAGTCTGGCAAATTTCGTCCAAGCTGACGATCAGTGCGTGAGTTAGCACCATGCCACCTCGTGACGAGCCAGAGTCAACGAATGTCCGCGCCAGGACGTAGTGCCCCTCAAAAGGAAATCCTCGAACAAACGGCGACCACGCCAAGACATCCGGCGGAACGCCATCTGGAAGATCCAGCCAAGTGGCGACACTCTCAGCGACCGACGAATCGGTGCTTGAGCCTTTGAGGCCGTGCCCACGCCCTTTGACCTCTCCGTACAACGCTTGTTCGATACGCATATCAGGTCGCTTCAGCCATCAGTTGTCTGATTGGCAGTGTGATGTCGTTGCTTCTTTCGCCGTTCGGCAGGATCACGTAGCCGAACTCTTCGGGACCTCGGATGGCGTAATCCGCATCAGGGTCCGTCTTGCTTAGCGCTTTCTCGAGGGCTGACAGACCGATAACACTTGGCGAGGACCAGTTGCTCCGGACAAAGGCCCAGAACATCGGTAACCTGGCCGCCAGCAAGTCAGGCGGCAGTTCAGCGGTTCTGAGCTCGTCCCAGCAGCTGAGAAGAATGGTCAAGCGTGGTTTGTGTAGCGGCCTGTCGAGGGATGACTGCGCGAGATACAGCAGCATTTGAAGAAGCTCAATGATTCGCGCTTGGTCTGATGGTTCGAACGCAGCATGCTCGTTCTGGGCTGCAACAGCAGCGAAGGTTTGGAGCGGCCGCGAAAACAGATCTTCTTCAGATCGAAGTGAGTGCAGCCGGATAAGGACGACCCAGTCTGTCGCTTGCACGGTCCTCTCGCGCCAAGTCGGTGGGATGCGGCGTTCGGTCACCAGATTTCGGACCTGCTCTCCACCATAGTCTGGCCAGACTAGATCCGCCGACCGGCCTGAATCATCTCGAATTGGCCAAACGCTTTCCACGTAGTTGCTGGCTGGCGTGTGGTCTGTCGCCCTGCCTTCCGTCAGACAGCCAAGCGCGGTTGTGAACGCTTCAAGATTCGTTGGCGCACCGCGCATCTGTAGGGCGCATGCCTTAACCATCAGTCGTTTTAGAAACTGAGCGCCGTAATGGGTTTTGCCGACGTTGGACTCGCCGACTAGTAGGATCGTGTGCTGATCAGCCACTGTCTATTTCCTGCTGAATCGGAAAAGGGGGTCGTTTCCGGACGGCTGCGTTGCCGGCACCACCACTCCGCACCGTCTTGTGCTGACGATCCAATCGAACAACTCCCGGAAGCCGTCTCCAAGGGTGACCTGCTCGCGTGGAGCTACGCTCACAGTGAACTCAGGAATGGATTGCGGCAGGGAGGCGACTGCTCGTCGAATCTGGGCCTCCATTGCTGCAGCCACCTCGACATCCCCCTTAGTCCAGACCAGAGCCAAAGGGCGCCCACGCGCTTCGGCAATAGTACGCTGTGCGAGCAGTTGGAAGTCGTTGCGCGCTGTCCCCAGACTAGAGCCGGAGAGTGCTTGGCGGTCCGCAATGAGCAGGGTCACGTCAGCATGCCTAGCGATCCAGCGAGCACCTTCTGCGTCCGGCGCTTCCTGGTTGACGGCCCATTTTCTGAACCACTCTCCTGGTGCATCGGCAAACAGCAGTTCGCGGAGCGTTCCATCCTTGCGGCGAAACGCTAGGTGCAGCATGCCCGGTGCGCGCGCCTTCCCGCTAGGCGTGTGCGGTGGAAATCGAGGTGGCATTGGTCCTGGCTTCCACCGCATGGATGCTGCGACCGCCTCCCAACCCGTCAAGGTGTACGAATTACTGAAGACGTTCTCCTCGGTCGTTAGTACACCTCGACCAAGCAGGAGATAGAAGGCGCCGAGGATGGTCGTTTTGCCGGCACTTTCCGGACCGACGATGCCTACAGTCACGGGTTTAATCCGGCCGCTGACGAAGTTGAGGTCTGACTCCCCCATCGCCAAGCCGCTCCACGGAAGAAGCATCTCTTCCGAGACTGGCTTCGCTGTAGCCGTGGGGCTATCGATGCGCTGCCACTCTGGGCACTTTCCCCGATCGAGGTACCCTAAAGTGCAAGTGGTATTGTCGTCGGCGAAGCAATCTTGGTGGGGACATTTATCCATTCGTCATTCACCGCTTCCTGGCCCGCTTTCCATTGTTGGCGCTAGTTGCCCGTGCCGCCTGAAGCTCGCGAAACAGAAAGGTCCCCCATTCGCTAGCAGTCATTGTCGATGAGGCATCGACGCCGACAAGGTCGCGCAGCTTTGTCGCTTCAGTGGTTGCGGCATCTTGCCCGTGACCAATCAAAGCCAGAAGCGGGCCGCGTCCGATCGGCGCCAGCACGTACTGCGCAGCCAATGCCCGGAACGGCTGCATGAACTCAGCGCTTCTGGCCTCACGAACCAGTGATGCGACATCGCGTTGCCCCTCACCTTCGCCGTCTGGCTCTACCGGCAAGCTGCGAATCGCTTCCTTCAAGAACGCCGAAACGCTTGCGGGCGAAAATGTGGGCACCTGTTCATGGAGATCCAGCGCCATCAACGCTGACGCCTGAAAGGCAGGCATCTCAAGATAGCTCGTGTGAGCACTCGGCGAGAACATTGCTTCCTTCCACCACAGCAGGTAGGTACGACGCTGCAGGCCGGTGGTGGCGCTGCTGAAGCTCGCTAGAGCCGCTTCGACGTGGGCGGCTACTGCCTTGGCGAGCGAAGCCAGAGGTGCCGATAAGTCAACTGGGGCGGGGGCAAGCTCCTGAGCCATTGCGTCCAATGTTTCGGCAATGGCCGAGCTCATCTTATCAGCAAACTGCTGCGACCAATGCGACCCTTGACTGGGTTGAAATTGGTTTGGGTTGTTCGGACCCCATGGGCCGGCAGCGGAATGAATTGACCCCAGCAGTGCAGATCGGTCAACAACAGGCGGCTCAAACTCGATCTCCCTTGGAGCCGGCGGGGTGTACTGAAGCGGCTCGACCGAAATCATCTCTGGGGTCGCCCACTCAGCCTCCGCACGCGCGTCAACCTTGGTTTCAATTTCGCTGACTGCGTCGCGCCATAGCGGAGCTTCATCGGCTGTCTCAGTGTGAGCCAACGCATTTCGCGCTACATTCACGAAGGCGACCGCAATGGCATCGTCCCGACGAGCAGCTTGGACGATCGCATCCAGTAGTACCGCTCGCAGGACAGCCACAGGCCGGCCGGTGAACGCGTTTGACACCGTTTCCCAGTGCTTGCGGACGACCGCCATTGCCTCGTCCAGCACAGGATCTGACGAGGGCACTGAGGGATCTGCCGCAACCATTGTGAAACTAGCGGTCTTGGCTGGGTTCTTTTGAAGCGCGCCGGCCAAATCCTTAACCGCCGCGCGCAATTTCTCCAGCTTAGTATCATCGCTATTGAGACTGAACGCCCCGATATCGAGGAACCTCATCAGAAACTCATCCATCGACAGCCCCCCCCCTAATCTTTGTTGATGCAAGTTAATTGTAGCGCTTCCGCGGGATTGCTGGACCCGCTGCTAGGCGGGGATTTGCCGCTGTTCTTGGATAGCTTGGTTAACAACTCGCTCTTCCCGGCCCAACGCGGCGGCGTGGCGTAGCTCAAGCGTTCTATGTCTGCTTCAGGCGGGTCACAGACGAACTCAAATCATTTCAGCAGGCGAGCCGCAGGATTGTCTTCAGCTGCTCCAGCTTGGAAGTAGCCAATCACGCTGGCAACAGAGCGATGCTCAGTCATGGCCATGACCGCGGGCAGTGGGACACCTTGCCTGCCGGCCTCTGTGACAAACCCCGATCGAAGGCTGTGCGCCCCGAAGTCCCCTTCAAGCCCCGCCAGCCTCGCCCGGCGCTTCACGATCGACGCTACTGATCCCGGGAGCAGGGCAGCGCCAACACGCCCTTTCCAAATACGCCGGAAGATCGCGCCCTCGTGGATCCCCCCTGCATTGAGCCATGCCGTGAGCGCTTCGGCGCTACGCCCCAGAATCGGCTTGTCCGGCGTCGAGTCCGCCTTGACGCCTGCTTGCTGGGTCTTTGAGTACTCAAGTCGATAGACGTAGCCGTCGTCGCAGACCTTGCGCAGATCCCGCATGTGAGCGGCAGCGATCTCGCTGCGTCGGCGTCCACCACTGGCAAAGCCGAAGCAGAGCAGGGCGCGATCACGCACGCCCTCCAGAGTGTCGTCACAGGTTGCGAGCATTGCCTCGAGCTCAGGCCGAGTGATCGCAGTCTTCTTGGTCGGACGCTCGCCGCGTTTGACCGCAGCGCGTCGCGCCCGGCTAAGCAGGGTCCGGACACTGGGCAAGTCGCAGGGGTTGGCCAGACGCTTGAGCTTGTGTGCTGTGGACAGCACAGCCACACGTTGAACAACGGTCGAGAGCTTGAGCGGCCCGACCTTGGCCTTGAGACCAGCGGCCACCAGGGCTTGATCCAGCCTCGGTGGCAGTTCGCTGACTAGAGTGGCCTTGCTCTTGCGCTGGATGTGGTCGACCAAGAACTGGATCACCACGGCCTCACTGACAGGCAGCGCCAGTTCGACCCCGTAACGGCCTTGGTGCCAGCCGGCCCAGTAGCGTAGGGCAGTCGCGTAGCTGCGTGTCGTGTTGGCGGCGGCCGCTTCGGCCAGCAACTCGCGCACCGCTTCGGCGGCATGCTGGGCCAGCTGTTCTGGCAGCACCAGGCTGGTGACCGTCGCTGCGTTGGCGAGCAATGTGTTATTTCGTTTCATACTATGTAATGTATGCTATGAAATGGGTGTATCTACTAACGATAATCATCACTTATCACAAGTACGAAAACAACGGGGCAGGGCGCAGACCCGGGCTACATATGCCCGCTGGCATACTGGATCTGTAGCTCATAACGGCTCCAAACCCCTTACGGAGGCCATATGGCTCGCGGCATTACTTAATCTGTAGTTCATGAGGCTGCGGATTCGATCGTCGGCACCGGTGAGCGACCAACAGTGGAGCGGATCCGCTCCCATCTGGGGACGGACTCGCCGAACACCATCGTCCGGTGGCTGGACACGTGGTGGAAGGCTCTTCCGGCGAGGCTAGATAAGCACAGCGCTAGGCTGAATGCAGCAAAAGCCCCGGATGCAATTCAGGAGCTGGCAGCTCAATGGTGGGAGGCCGCTCTGGGCTTCGCGCGGCAAGAGATAGTCGCAGAGCTCAGTGGCCAGCGAGAAGATTTGGACGCCGCATGCAACGCACTGGCTGCTGAGCGCATGCAACTGCAGGCAGTAGTCGACGCAGCAGAATCGAGGACTGATGAAGCACTCCAGCGAGAGGTCCTGGCATTGGCACAGGCCGCCGAGATGCGGGTCTTAATTGCTCAGCTCGAAAGCCGATCCGAACGGGCAGAGAAGGAGTTGCATAGTTCGCAACACAAGCTTAGTGACGCAGACACCTCACTCCAACACGCGCATTTTGAACGAGAGCGCATCCTGACAGAGGCCAAGACGGAAATAGCAGCCATTTCCCAGCACGCTCGTGATGTAGAAGAACGGTCTCACAAGGAGATCGATCGAGCCCGTCAAGAATCCAAATCAATCTCGGCGGATCTAAGTCAACTGCGCAAGCAGATGGCGAGCGAGCGCCAAACGCTGGAACGAATGGCCAACGACGCAAAGACCGAGTTGAAGGCGGCACTGGCCGAGTCTTCAGCCCACAAAGCGAAAGCAGCGGAACTCGAAGGGCGACTTGCCGCACTACAGGACCTGCCAAGCGCATTGAATTCGGCAATCCAGCAGATTCAGAAAGGGTCAACTGGCGCCAAGGCTGCGCCTAGCAAGCGGAGGGCTATCCAGACCAAGAAGCGGACAAGAAAAAAGCAGTTGCCTTAGTCAACTGCCAATTGATACTGCTCGCAGTGATCAATCGGTCGCTCCAGGTCGACAGACCTGAAGGCCTGCATGGCACTGGAATCTATGGCGCGCCCTGGATTTGCTCTCAGCCGTCGCACCATCTGCATGAACTGCCCGTGGCAGAACACAACTGCGCCGTCGTTCGCACGCCCCTGGACGACCCGCAGCGCAGCCCTCGTGCGCTCGGCAAACTCCCTGAAGGTTTCCGCTCCCGATCCATCCCGGAAATCCGGGTCGCTGACCTCCCAGTAATGAGCAACCCAGAGTCGTCGATCCGCAGCAGTAGTGCCAGCGCACTTGGCCGGCGACAGATACGTGAACTCCTGAACCGGAGCCTCGAGAACTGGCAGATGAAACCTGGCAGCAAGCGGAACGGCCGTCTGCAACGCACGCAGGTAAGGCGAACTGGACCGGCCAGGATTTCGTAGACAACTCGGAGCCATAATCAATGGTAACCAAAGAGGTGTCTATGGCGAGCAAGCAGTACACAGATGAGTTCAAGGCCGAGGCGGTCAAGCAGGTGGCCGAGAGGGGCTTCGCGGTTGGCGGGCTTGCGGGGGTGTGGGAGCCCTGGATGGGCGGACACAAGGCTACATGGATGTACTTGCGCCGTCCCCCGCAAGCCCGCCCCGCCCGGCCGCCGCGACTGACGGCCGCCGCGACGCATCGCCGCCCGCGATCACCAGCCCCTCGCTATCCACCGCGACCTGCGATGTACAGAAAAGGCGCCTGACGGCGCCTTTTCCATGCTCCACCGCAGCGCGCCTCAGCGCTCCAGCAGCTTCAGCTTGTCCGGCTTGCCGTCCCAGTCGCCCGCGTCGGCCGGCGGGTCCTTGCGCACGGTCAGCACCGGCCAGGCCTTGGCCAGCTCGGCGTTGAGCTCGACAAACAGCTCCTGCCCCGCCGGCACATCGTCCTCGGGGAAAATCGCGTTGACCGGGCACTCCGGCTCGCACAGCGTGCAGTCGATGCACTCATCCGGGTCGATCACCAGGAAGTTCGGGCCCTCGTGGAAGCAATCCACGGGGCAGACTTCCACGCAGTCGGTATGTTTGCACTTGATGCAGTTTTCGGTGACGACAAAAGGCATAGGGGGAAGGCAGATCCGTCGTTAAGCCGCACAATTCTAGAACAGGTTGGGCCCGAGCGCCGGTTTCCAATATGGTCCTGCATGGCGGCCGGTGCCCCATGCTTTTGCCGCACTGCACATTGCCTCCCGCGCACAGGGCAGGCAAGACTGCATGTCTATCGGTGGACATCGGACGGAAGCACGTGCGGCAGATGGCAGAGGGTGGGGCGTGAGCAGGCGTGAAGGCGTGTACCTCGGGATCGATGCCGGGACGCAGAGCATCAAGGTCGTCGCCTACGATGCGCAGCGGCGGCAGGTGCTCGAACAGCAGGCCCGGCCGCTCGCGCTGATCGCCGGTGAGGACGGCAGCCGGGAACAGGACGCCGGCGACTGGACCGCCGCACTGGCCGATGCCATCAGCTGCCTGTCGCCGGCCGTGCGTCAGCGCGTGCGCGGATTGTCGGTATCGGGCCAGCAGCATGGCTTCGTGCCGGTAGGCCGGGACAACGAGGTACTGGGGCCGGTCAAGCTGTGGTGTGACACCAGCAGCACCGCCGAGTGCGACGCGATCACCGCGGCGGTCGGCGGCCAAGCAGCGTGTATTGCCGAAGCCGGCAATGCCCTGCGTGTCGGCTACACCGCCTCCAAGCTGCCCTGGACCCGTCGACACCGGCCCCAGGTCCACGCCGCGCTCGACGCCATCCTGCTGCCGCACGACTACCTCAACCTGTGGCTCACCGGCCAGCGTTTCATGGAGTGTGGCGATGCCTCCGGCACCGGCTGGCTCGATGTGAGAACGCGGCACTGGTCGGCGGCCCTGCTGCGCGCGACGGACGACCAGTGCGACCTCGCCGCGCTGCTGCCACCGCTGGTGCCGCCGCAGGAAACCTTTGCACTGTTGCCGGACGTCGCCGCGCGACTGGGTCTGCCGGCGCAGGCACGGGTCGCGGTGGGGGGCGGCGACAACATGATGGCGGCCATCGGCACCGGCGCGGTGCGCGAAGGGCGCCTGAGCATGAGCCTGGGTACCTCTGGCACTGTGTTCGCATGGAGCGCCACGCCCATGATCGATGCGCAGGGACGCTGGGCGGCGTTCTGTGCAGCCGATGGCGCTGGTTGCCGCTGGTCTGCACGATGAACTGCACCGTGGCCACCGAGCAGGTGGCGCGCCTGCTGGGACTGCCGCGTGGACAGGGCGAGGCCCTGCTGGCGCAGAGCCGGCCCGGTGCGGACGGGCTGGTGATGTTGCCGTTCTTCAACGGCGAACGCAGCCCGGACCTGCCGCTGGCCAACGCGGCGCTGCAGGGCATGGACCTGCACAACCTCACCCCCGCCAATCTGTATCGCGCCGCCGTGGAAGGGGCCAGCTTCAGCCTGCGACTGGGTGTGGAAGCGCTGGCCGAAGGCGGCGTCCGGGCGCAGCGGCTGGTGCTCACCGGCGGCGGCGCCAACAGCGCGGCGTGGCGCCAGCTGATCGCCGATCTGCTGCAGGTCCCGGTGCAGGTGCCTGTGCAGGCCGAAGGCGCGGCCTTCGGCGCGGCGCTGCAGGCGCTGTGGGCCATCGATGGACAGGGAGCGTCGCTGGCCGATCTGGTCGACGACCACCTGCTGTTCGACCCGGCCCTGGCGGCCACCCCCGATCCCGCGCAAGGGCCGCGCTACGCGCAGGCCTACCAGCGTTTTGTCCACCACCTGCAGGCGACACTGCCGCTGTTCCAGCAGCGCCTGTCCTGATCCAGCAAGAGGACGCACGACCATGAGCTCCACGTTCCACGTAGGCCAGCGCGAATACTTCCCCGGCATCGGCGCCATCCCCTTCGAGGGCCGCGAGTCGGACAACCCGTTGGCCTTCAAGGTCTACGACGCACAGCGGCAGATCGGCGGGCGCAGCATGGCCGAGCATCTGCGCTTTGCCGTGGCGTACTGGCACAGCTTCTGCGGCACCGGTCAGGACCCGTTCGGCCCCGGCACCCGCATGTATCCGTGGGACCAGGGAAGCAGCGCTCTGGCACGTGCCGAAGCCAAGGCCGATGCCGCGTTTGAGTTCATCACCAAGCTCGGCGTGCCGTATTACTGCTTCCACGACGTCGACCTGGCGCCCGATGCCGATGACATCGGCCAGTACCGTGACAACCTGGCGCACATGGTCACCGTCGCCGGCCGGCTGCAGCAGCAGACCGGCGTGAAGCTGCTGTGGGGCACGGCGAATCTGTTCTCGCACCCGCGCTACATGAACGGTGCTGCCACCAATCCGGACTTCGCCGTGGTTGCACGCGCGGCGGTGCAGGTGCGCGCAGCGCTGGATGCCACCGTGGCGCTGGGCGGGCAGAACTACGTGTTCTGGGGCGGTCGTGAGGGCTACGCCTGCCTGCTCAACACCGACATGAAACGCGAGCAGGCGCACCTGGCCCGCTTCCTGGCCGCCGCGCGCGATTACGGCCGCAGCATCGGCTTCACCGGCACGTTCCTGATCGAGCCCAAGCCGATGGAGCCGATGCACCACCAGTACGACTTCGACAGTGCCACCGTGGTCGGCTTCCTCCGCGCCCACGGGCTGGACGGCGACTTCAAGCTCAACATCGAAGCCAACCATGCCACGCTCAGTGGGCACAGTTTTGCCCACGACCTGCAGGTGGCCGCCGACGCGGGGCTGCTCGGCAGCATCGACGCCAACCGCGGCAACCCGCAGAACGGCTGGGACACCGACCAGTTCCCCACCGACCTGTATGACACCGTCGGGGCGATGCTGGTGGTGCTGCGCAGCGGCGGCTTCGGTCATGGCGGACTGAACTTCGATGCCAAGGTGCGTCGCGAATCGACCGACCCGCAGGACCTGTTCATGGCCCACATCGGCGGCATGGACGCCTTCGCCCGCGGCCTGGAGGTGGCCCACGCGCTGATCGAGCGCTCGCCGCTGGAAGGCTGGCGCGCCGAGCGTTACGCCAGTTTCGACAGCGGCGCGGGCGCGGCGTTCGCACGTGGCGAGCTGGGGCTGGAGGCATTGTGCGAGCACGCGCTTGTGGCCGGCGAGCCGACCGTCCGTAGCGGCCGGCAGGAAGCCTATGAGAATCTGCTCAACCAGTACCTGCTGCGCTGAACCGCAGGCCCTGTCCGCAACCGGAACCTTCCATGAGCACAGCCATCAATGCCCCAGCCGGTGCGCCCGGCGAGAACACCGCTTTCATCGTCCTGATCAGTTGTGTGGCCACCATCGGTGGCTTCCTGTTCGGCTTTGACAGCGGCGTCATCAACGGAACCGTCGATGGCCTGCGCATGGCCTTCAACTCCAGCGAGGCGGCGCTGGGCTTCGAGGTCGCCTCGATGCTGCTGGGCTGCGCCATCGGCGCGTTCCTGGCCGGCCGCCTCGGCGACCGGCTGGGCCGCCGCAGCGTGCTGATCATCTCGGCGGTGCTGTTCCTGCTGTCGGCCATCGGCGCCGGTGCGGCCCACGCCTCATGGCTGTTCGTGCTGGCGCGTGTGGTCGGTGGCTTCGCCGTCGGCGCGGCCAGCGTGATGTCACCGGCCTACATCGCCGAGGTCGCCTCGGCACGCTATCGGGGCAAGCTGGCCACCGTGCAGCAGATGGCCATCATCAGCGGTCTGTTCGCCGCGTTCCTGAGCAACTACCTGCTGGCGCGCGCCGCCGGCGCGTCCACTGAGGCGTTGTGGCTGGGCCACGAGGCCTGGCGCTGGATGTTCTGGATGCAGGCCATTCCGTCCCTGCTGTTCCTGGCGCTGCTGCTGGTGATCCCGGAAAGCCCGCGCTTTCTGGTGGTCAAGGGGCGCCGCGCGCAGGCCGAGGCCGTGCTGGACCGCCTGTATGGCGCGGCGGAGGCACGCATCAAGCTGGCCGAGATCGAAGCCAGCCTGGCCGGCGAGCAGCACCGTCCGCAGCTGTCCGACCTGGTCAACAAGGCCACCGGCAAGCTCCGGCCCATCGTATGGGTGGGCATCGGGCTGGCCGTGCTGCAGCAGCTGGTGGGCATCAATGTGGTGTTCTACTACGGCGCGGTGCTGTGGCAGGCGGTGGGCTTCTCGGAGAACGATGCTCTGCTGATCAACGTGTTGTCCGGCGCGCTGAGCATCGGCGCCTGTCTGGTCACCGTGCTGCTGATCGACCGCATCGGCCGCAAGCCGCTGCTGTGGATCGGCTCGGCTGGCATGTCGGTGGCTCTGGCGTTGATGGTGGTGGCCTTTGCCAGCGGCGCGCTGGTCGAGGGCCGGCTGCAGCTCAGCGATGGCATGGGTCGTTTGGCGCTGGTCGCGGCCAACGTCTACGTGGTGTTCTTCAACATGTCGTGGGGGCCGGTGATGTGGGTGATGCTGGGTGAGATGTTCCCCAACCAGATCCGCGGCTCGGCCCTGGCCGTGGCCGGTGCCGCGCAGTGGACCTCCAACTTCGCCATCACCGTGACCTTCCCGATGCTGCTGGTGGGGATCGGCCTGGCCGGTGCCTATGGCATTTACACGGTGGCGGCGGTGCTCTCGGTGTTCTTCGTGCTGCGTTATGTGCGTGAAACCAAGGGCAAGGAGCTGGAGCAGATGGAAGGCTGAGGCAGGGCAGGGCGGGGCTCTGCCCCGCTCTGGCTGCCCGGCGCAGACGCAAAAAAGCCCGCACATGGCGGGCTTTTCTGTTCCTGCTGCGGCGACTGGCGCTCCCTAGGGGACTCGAACCCCTGTTTTAGCCTTGAGAGGGCCACGTCCTGACCACTAGACGAAGGGAGCGGTGTTTGTGTCGCTGCCGGGGCAGGCGCGCTAGTATATGTATCTCGATGCCATTGGGCAATCCCGTAACTTCAACCGGAAGCGCCAACATCATTTCCTCCGCTACATCCCCGATCAGCCTGCGCGTCATTCCGCGCGACCAGCACACCATCTCGCGCAAGGACATCAGTCCCAATGCACTGCGCGTGCTGTACCGCCTGCGTGATGCCGGCTTTGCCGGCTACCTGGTGGGCGGCGCCGTGCGCGACCTGCTGGTCAATGGCCACCCCAAGGATTTCGACGTCGCCACCGACGCCACCCCGGAACAGGTCAAGCAGCTGTTCCGCAACTGTCGCCTGATCGGACGCCGATTCCGCCTGGCTCACGTGGTGTTCGGCCGCGAGATCATCGAAGTGGCCACCTTCCGCGCCAACAGCGATGACGGCAGCGGCGACCGCGAAATGGAAAACGGCATGCTGGTGCGCGACAACATCTACGGCAGCGTCGAGGACGATGCCGTACGCCGCGACTTCACCTGCAATGCGCTGTATTACGCCATCGAGGATTTCTCGGTACGCGACTACGTCGGCGGCTTTGAAGACGTGCAGGCGCGCCTGATGAAGCTCATCGGCGACCCCGAGCAGCGTTACCGCGAAGATCCGGTGCGCATGCTGCGGGCAATCCGCCTGGCGGCCAAGCTTGGCTTCCAGATCGAAGAGCACACCGCCGCACCGATTCCGCGCCTGGCCAGCCTGCTCAACGAGGCCGCCCCGGCGCGCCTGTTTGAAGAGGTGCTCAAGCTGTTCCTGTCCGGCCACGGCGTGGCCAGTTTCGAAGGTCTGGAGCGCTTTGGCCTGCTGCAGGTTCTGTTCCCGGAAAGCGCCGCCGCACTGCGTTCCAACCGTAGCGGTGCGCTGCGCCGGATGTTGATCGAAGGCCTGGCCAACACCGATATCCGCGTGGCCAACGATGAGCCGGTGTCGCCAGCGTTCCTGTTCGCCCTGCTGCTGTGGCCGGCGTTCTGTCGTGCCCAGGCTACCCTGCAAAAACAGGGCGTGGCCATCGAAGAGGCGCAGCGCCGCGCGGCTGATCGGGTCACCCTGCATCAGCTGAGCACGGTGGCCCTGCCGCGCCGGTTCTCGCTGCCGATGCAGGAGATCTGGCTGCTGCAGGCGCGCTTTGGCTCGCGCCAGCGCAAGCGCGTGTTCCGCACGCTCACCCACCCGCGCTTCCGTGCCGCCTTCGACTTCCTGATTCTGCGCCAGGTGGCCTCCTCCGAACACGAAGCCGACGTGGCGTTCTGGCGCGAGGCACAGCTGCAGAACGGTCGCGAGCTGGAATCCACGCTCGATGCGATGCACGCCCAGGAGCATGACGAAGGCGAGGAGGGCGGAGCGCCGCGCCGCCGCCGCCGTCGTCGCCGCCGCGCCCCGGCAGCCGGCGAGTAAGCTGTCGTGGCCATTGCCTGGATCGGGCTGGGCGCCAATCTCGGTCCGGCCCAGGCCACGGTTAGCGCGGCCACTGCCGCGCTGGGCCGGCTGGAGGGCTGCACCCTGCTGCGCGCTTCGTCCCTGTATGCCACCCCCGCCTGGGGTAATACCGCGCAGCCGCCCTTCGTCAATGCGGTGGCCAAGCTGCGGACCACGCTGGCGCCGCTGTCACTGCTGCAGGCCCTGCTGGCGCTGGAACGCACGTTTGGCCGCGTACGCCTGCCGGGCGAACACTGGGGGCCGCGCGCACTCGATCTGGACCTGCTGCTGTACGACCAGCAGGTGCTTGCCCTGCCGGGTCTGGACGTCCCGCACCCGCACCTGCATGAGCGCGCATTCGTACTGGTACCGCTGGCCGAACTCGAACCGGACCTGCAGATTCCCGGTCATGGTCGCGTGCAGGATGCAGTGATGCGGGTGGACACCTGCGGGATCACCTTATTAGGGGGATAATGCGCGGGTTATCTCCCCCGGTTATTTCCACATGAGCACCCACGCAGACAGCAAGCCCTGGACCGTTCCCGCATTGGCGCAGGCCAAGCGCGAGGGCCGCAAGCTGGTCATGTTGACCGCCTACGACGCGGGTTTCGCGCGTACTTTCGATGCCAACGGCACCGACCTGATCCTGATCGGCGACTCGCTGGGCATGGTCGTGCAGGGGCATGATTCGACCCTGCCGGTGACCGTGGCCGACATGGTCTACCACACCCGTGCCGTGGCGCGCGTGCTGGAGCGGGCACTGCTGGTGGCCGACCTGCCGTTCGGGGCAGATGCCACCCCGGAGCGCGCGCTGGAGGCATCGCTGCAGCTGCTGCAGGCCGGTGCGGAGATGGTCAAGATCGAGGGTGCCGGCTTCAAGCTGGACATCATCCGCCATCTGGTCGAGCGCGAGATACCGGTCTGCTCGCACCTGGGGCTGACCCCGCAGTCGGTACTGCGGCTGGGCGGTTTCCGTGTCCAGGGCCGGGGCGAGGCGGCCGAGCAGCTGCGCCGTGATGCGGCCGCTGCCGTGGACGCGGGGGCGGCGCTGGTGGTGCTTGAATGCGTGCCCAGCCCGCTGGCCGCGCAGATCACCGCCGAGATTGCCGCGCCGACCATCGGCATCGGTGCCGGCCCCGGCTGCGATGGCCAGGTGCTGGTGATGCACGATTTCCTCGGGTTGGACAGCGGCCACCGCCGTCCCAAGTTCGTCAAGGACTTCCTGGCCGAAGGCGGCTCGATCGCCGGCGCCGCCCGTGCCTACGCCGATGCCGTGCGCAACGGCAGCTTCCCCGACGCCGACCACGCCTACGCCCAATGATCCAGACCTTCACCGAACTGGCCGCCCTGCGCCAGCAGGTACGCCAGTGGAAACAGCAGGGCCTGCGCGTGGCGCTGGTCCCGACCATGGGCAACCTGCACGGCGGACATCATTCGCTGGTGCAGCTGGCACGGCAGTACGCCGACAAGGTAGTGACCAGCATCTTCGTCAACCCGACCCAGTTCGGCCCCAACGAGGATTTCAGCCGCTACCCGCGCACGCCCGAGGCCGACGTGGCCGGGTTGGAGCAGGCCGGCTGCGATGCGGTGTGGCTGCCGAGCGTTGAGGCGATGTATCCACTGGGTGTGGAGCTGACCACCCTGATGCGCGTGCCCGGGGTGAGCGAGGTGCTCGAAGGCGCGCATCGTCCCGGTCACTTCGATGGGGTATGCACCGTTGTGGCGCGCCTGTTCCTGCAGGTACAGCCGGACGTGGCCGTGTTCGGTCGCAAGGATTTCCAGCAGCTGGCGGTGATCCGGCAGATGGTGGAAGAGCTGTCCTTCCCGGTGCAGCTGGTCGGCGCGCCGATCGTGCGCGAAGACAGCGGGCTGGCCAAGAGCTCGCGCAACCAGTATCTGGACGCAGCGCAGACCGAGGTCGCCACCACGCTGCATCGCACCCTGCTGGGCATGCGTGAGGGCTATATCGCCGGGCAGGATCGCGCGCGCATCGAGGCCGAGGCCACCGCCAGCCTGCAGGCCGCCGGCTTCCAGGTCGACTATGCCGTGCTGCGCACGCCGGACCTGAAGGAGCCGCCGCACGAAGGCGGCCCGCGCGTGGCCCTGCTGGCCGCCCGGCTGGGCAGCACCCGGCTGATCGACAACCTCGAGTTCTGACCCCCGCGCGGCTGCGCCGCTGGGGCGTGGTGTCGCACGCTGGGTAGAGCCGACCCGACGGTCGGCTCGCCGCGCCGAGCGCGGCGCGGCAAAGGCACGGGTACCCGCGTGACGACCCACGGTCGTCACCTACCGGTTCAGGATGATCCGGCCTGTCGCCATTGTCCCAGGTGGTAGAATCGCGCCTTTCCTCTTTGCGCTTCATCGTGCCATGCACCTCTCCCTGCTCAAGACCAAGATCCACCGCGCCACCGTCACCCATTCGGAACTGAACTACGAAGGTTCCATCGCGATCGACGACAATCTGCTGGCCGCTACCGGCATCCGTGAGTTCGAACAGGTCCATATCTGGGACGTGACCAACGGTGCGCGCTTCTCCACCTACGCCATCCGTGCCGAAGCCGGCAGTGGCGTGGTCTCGCTCAACGGCGGTGCCGCGCGTCATGTGCAGGTGGGTGACATCATCATCATCGCTGCGTTCGCTACCATGAGCGAGCAGGAAGCGGACAGCTTCAAGCCGAAGCTTGTTTACGTGGACGGCAGCAACCAGATCACCCACACCAACGACACGATCCCGACACAGGCCGCATGACAACCAACAACGGATTCGACACGCTCCACTCCCACGCCCGGCGCCTGCAGGGCGCAAGCATTCCAGGCCTGCTCGCCGCCGAACCTGGCCGCGTGAAGGAGCTGGCGCTGCGGGTCGGTCCGTTGTACGTCAACTTTGCGCGCCAGACCTACGACGCCGCAGCGCTGCAGGCGCTGCTGTCGTTGGCCGCCGAGCGTGATGTCGGCGGCGCCATTGCGCGTCTGCTGCAGGGCGAGCAGGTCAACCTCACCGAAGGCCGCGCCGCGCTGCATACCGCCCTGCGTGGCGATGTCGTGGACGCCCCGGTGGCGGCCGAGGCCTACGCTACCGCGCGTCAGGTGCGGCAGCAGATGGGCGAACTCGTCCGCGCGCTGGAAAGCAGCGGCGTGACCGACGTGGTGAGCGTCGGCATCGGCGGTTCGGATCTGGGCCCTCGGCTGGTGGCCGATGCGCTGCGCCCGGCGCAGGGTGGACGCCTGCGCGTGCATTTCGTGTCCAACGTTGACGGCGCTGCGATGCAGCGCACGCTGGCCGGGCTGGACCCGGCGCGTACCGCCGGCGTGCTGATTTCCAAGACCTTTGGTACGCAGGAAACCCTGCTCAATGGCCAGATCCTGCATGACTGGCTGGGGGGCAGCGAACGCCTGTATGCGGTCAGCGCCAACCCCGAGCGCGCGGCCAAGGCGTTCGCCATCGACGCCGCGCGGGTGCTGCCGATGTGGGACTGGGTCGGTGGTCGCTATTCGCTGTGGTCGGCGGTCGGCTTCCCGATCGCGCTGGCCATCGGCTTCGAGCGCTTCGAGCAGCTGCTGGAGGGCGCCGCGCAGATGGACGCGCATGCGCTGGACGCGCCGCTGGAGCGCAACCTGCCGGTGCTGCATGCGCTCACCGACATCTGGAACCGCAACGTGCTGGGCCATGCCACGCACGCGGTGATGACCTACGACCAGCGCCTGGCGCTGCTGCCGGCCTATCTGCAGCAGCTGGTGATGGAGAGCCTGGGCAAGCGCGTCCAGCGCGACGGCGCACCAGTGGCTGGCGATACCGTGCCGGTGTGGTGGGGCGGTGCCGGCACCGATGTGCAGCACAGCTTCTTCCAGGCGCTGCATCAGGGCACCAGCATCGTGCCGGCCGACTTCATCGGCTGCGTACGCCATGATGACCCTTACGCGATCAACCACCAGGCGCTGCTGGCCAACCTGCTGGCGCAGACCGAGGCACTGGCCAATGGCCAGGGCAGCGAAGACCCGCACCGTGCGTATCCTGGTGGCCGCCCGAGCACGCTGATCCTGCTCGACGCACTGACCCCGCAGGCGTTGGGTGCCCTGATCGCCATGTACGAGCATGCGGTGTATGTGCAGTCGGTGATCTGGAACATCAACGCGTTCGATCAGTTCGGTGTGGAGCTCGGCAAGCAGCTGGCCAACGGCCTGTTGCCCGCCCTGCAGGGTGAGGCGGTCGAGATTGCCGACCCGCTCACCGCCGAGATCCTCGCCCAGCTCAAGCGCTGACGCGACGACCGAAGGTCGTCGCCGACCCTGATGCAGGCGGGTGGTGACGGGCGATGCCCGTCACCCTGGTGGCGCGTGACGCTCTTCCATCATTCCACCGGGCAGGGCACTCTGGCAGGCCACACGCCAGCGATCATCCGCCAGGGAGGGACCGATGTCTGGAGCGGTAAGGTTTGATGGGCCCGAGGCTGACTATCTGCAGTGGCTCGCGGCCAATCCTCACGGGTTTGTGGTCAATACCACGCGCTCGATGTCGCCTGGCTACTTCTTTCTTCACCATGCTTCGTGCAGGGCAATCAACAGCCGCTCCGGCGCCAGGAAGTTCACCAGCGCCAAGTACATCAAGGTCTGCGCCCCGCGCGTTGCGGACCTGCGCGCGTTCATGGCGGACAATGACCGGAAGGATTTCTCCGGCTATTGCGGGAGCTGCACGCCGGGTGCCGCCGACGCTGACCACGATATCGACGCATTCCAGCGCAAGGTGGTTCGCTCGCTGCAGGATGACCCGGCAGCCCGCGCAGCGCGGCTGAAGGTCGCGCCCGTTTTCGCCAAAGCCGTGCAGGTCGTCACCACCGTCCACATGCGGAACCCGGATGTCGTTGCCGAGGTGTTGGCGCGGGCCAAGGGGGTCTGCGGGGGGTGTGGCAGCCATGCGCCTTTTATCCGCGCCAGCGACGGCAGCCCCTATCTCGAAGTGCACCATCGCAAGCGTCTGGCAGATGGCGGGGAGGATACCGTGGCAAATGCCGTCGCCCTGTGCCCAAACTGTCACCGCGAGCAGCACTTCGGCATCAAGGCGCCCGTCCTGTCTGGTGCACCTGCAGGAGCGTGACGATCAACGGTCGTCACCTGCCGGTAGTGCCCGGCTCTGCCCGGCAAGCCGCAGCCGGCAGCGTTACCCGCGGCTGGGGTCGCGTTCGGGGCTGGGACGCTTGGCCAGTTTGCGCTGCAGCGAGCGCCGGTGCATGCCCAGCAGGCGCGCGGCGGCCGAGACGTTGCCGCCGGTCTCATGCATGGCCTGCTGGATGTGTTCCCACTGCAGCCGGCTGATCGGCGTCATCGCATCGGGCACGTCCAGCTCGCTGTCATCAGCCGGGCCGTCGTCCTCTTCACCCAGCGCGCGCAGGATCATCGGCACCGTGGCCGGTTTCGGCAGGTAGTCATCAGCGCCCAGCTTGATCGCTTCCACTGCGGTAGCGATGCTTGCATAGCCGGTCACCAGCAGGATCCGCATGTCCTCGCGCAAGGCCCGCAACGGCTGGATCAACGCCAGGCCTGATTCGCTGCCAAGTTTCAGATCGATCAGCGCAAACGCCGGGGGTTGCTGCCGCGCCAGCAGCAGAGCGCTGGCGATGTCCTGCGCGGTGCGCGTTTCCAGACCCTTGCGGGCAAGGCTGCGCTGCAGCGTGCGCAGGTAGAGGTCGTCGTCGTCGACCAGCAGGCCATCGCCGGCCAGCACTGCGTGGGAGGGCAGGGGGGTGTTCATGGGGTTTCCTCGTGAGGCGCCAGCGGCACGCGGAAGCCTACGCGGCTGCCGGTGCCGACAGCCGGACGCATCCACATCTGACCGTGAAGACGCTCGATGGTGGCATGGGACAAGGCCAGGCCGACGCCCATGCCTTCGCTCTTGCTCGAGCTGAAAAGGGTGCCAGGCAACACGGCCTGGCGCGTGTTGAAACCGTGGCCGAAATCACGAACCTCGCCGACCAGGTCTGCCCCGTCAATGCGCAGGTCCAGTTCCACTTCCGCATGGCCGGCCTTTTCACCGGCATCGGCCGCATTGTTCAGCAGCACCATCAGCAGATGGCCGACGCCGGCGTCCAGCGGCAGGGTCAGCGGGGCGTCGTCGTTGCGGCGCAGGCGGATCGTCGGCCGTACCAGCCGCCACTGCTCCAGCACCTGCAGCGCGGTCGCCGGGCCCCGGCCGGGACGGTCCGGCGCCGCCGGGGCCGCCAGTGCCAGCACCCGCTCGCGGCACTGCACCAGCAGCTCGCGCAGGGTCTCCAGGTCCTCGCGCACCTCCGGGTTGGCTTCCTGCTCGGCGATGTCGTCGGCCAGCAGGGTCATCGTTGCCAGCGGGGTATTGAGTTCGTGCGCCACCGACGCGGCGTGCGTGGCCAGCGCAACGATGCCCTCGTTGCGGGCAAAGCGTTCGCGCAGCAACGACAGCTCGTGCTCGCGGCGGCGCAGCGCCATCGCCAGGCGGGTGGAGAAGGCGAGCACGACGGTCGCCGAGATCAGGAAGTTGGCCACCACGCCCCAGCGCTGCAGTTCTGCCGGTGAGAAGTAGCCACCGTCCGGCAACGGCAGGCCGAAGATCGCGCTGACGCTGTAGCCGAGCAGGCAGGTCGCGGCCACGGCCAGGGTCCAGCGGGCGGGCAGGGCGAGGGCCGCCAGCGCGATGAGGATCACAAACAGCGAACCGAACGGATTGCTGATGCCGCCGCTGCAGCCCACCATCCACGTCAGCACCGCCACGTCCACCAGGATGTGGCCGAAGGCCGTCACCGGCGCGGTGTCGGTCTCCTGGTCGCTGCGGTGCTCGCGCCATTGCACGTAGATGTTGAAGGCAGCCAGTACCGCCACACCGGCCCACAGCGGTCCTTGCCGCAGCGGCAGGCCGAGTACCCAGGTTGCCACCAGGATGGTCGCCGCCTGGCCGGCCACCGCCAGCCAGCGCAGGCTGCACAGCGTTCGCAGGAAGGGGGCGTCGGCACCGGTCATGGGGCAGATGGTATGCGCAAGCCGATGAAGCTGCCTGCGACAATCGGCCGCATCGGTGCGTCGGCAGTCACCCGCCCGGCAGCCGCAGCGGTAGAATGGGCGGATGCACGACGCCGTCTCCCGCCCGACCCCTCCTGCCGAGCCTGCTGCCTGGCCCCGTCGCTTGACCCAGCCTGTCCGCATCGGCGGGGTGGTCGTGGGCGGGGGCAAGCCGGTGGTGGTGCAGTCGATGACCAATACCGATACCGCTGACGTGGCTTCCAGCGTCAAGCAGGTCGCTGAACTCTGGCGTGCCGGCTCGGAAATGGTCCGCCTGACGGTCAACAACGCCGAGTCGGCAGCGGCGATCCCGCGCATCGTCGACAAGCTGGCGATGATGGGTATCGAGGTGCCGCTGATCGGTGACTTCCATTACAACGGTCACCAGTTGCTGGCTGCCGAGCCGGCCTGTGCCGAAGCGCTGGCCAAATACCGGATCAACCCGGGCAATGTGGGCTTTGGCAAGAAGAAGGACACACAGTTCGCCCAGCTGATCGAGTTTGCGATCCGGTACGAAAAGCCGGTGCGCATCGGTGCCAACTGGGGCTCGCTGGACCAGGCCTTGGCTGCCCGCCTGATGGACGAGAACAGCCAGCGTGCCAAGCCATGGGATGCCGGGCGTGTGCTGCGCGAAGCGCTGATCCGCTCGGCGCTGGACTCGGCCGAGCAGGCGGTGGAGCTGGGCCTTGCCCGCGAGCGCATCGTGCTGTCGGCCAAGGTCAGCGGCGTGCAGGAACTGATCGCGGTCTACCGTGATCTGGCCAACCGGTCCGACTTCGCCCTGCACCTGGGGCTGACCGAGGCCGGCATCGGCAGCAAGGGCATCGTCGCATCGGCCGCCGCGCTCGGCGTGCTGCTGCAGGAAGGCATCGGCGATACCATCCGCATTTCGCTGACCCCCGAGCCGGGGCAGTCGCGGACGCAGGAAGTCATCGTCGCCCAGGAACTGCTGCAGACCACCGGCCAGCGCGCGTTCACCCCACTGGTGACGGCGTGCCCAGGATGCGGTCGCACCACCTCCGAGTTCTTCCAGGAGCTGGCCAAGGTCGTGCAGACCCACGTGCGCGAGAAGATGCCCCTGTGGAAGATCGAACACCCCGGCGCGGAGAACATGACGCTGGCGGTGATGGGCTGCGTGGTCAATGGGCCGGGCGAGTCGCGCCACGCCAATATCGGCATTTCGCTGCCGGGTACCGGTGAGGCGCCGTCGGCGCCGGTGTTCGTCGACGGCGAAAAGAAGGTCACCCTGCGCGGGGAAAACATCGCCCAGGAATTCGTCGCGCTGATCGACGACTATGTCGAGCGCACCTATGTCCGAAGCGCCGGATAAGCCCGAGGTCATGGCCGTCGGCGCCGAAGCGGCGCCGGTGGTAAGGCACTGGATGGCGCGCAATGCGTGGCGTTTCGTGCTGCTGTTTGCCGGGATGCTGCTGCCGCTGGCCGGTTTCGTCAGCCTGGCTGAGGAAGTCCACGAATTCGAGGCCTTCAACTTCGACGCACCGCTGCTGTGGCGCCTGCACGGGTGGCATGACCCGGCACTGGACTACTGGGTGGTGCTGATCACCCGGCTGGGCTACGAGTGGTTCCTGATTCCGGCCGATGTGCTCATTGTCGCCGGGCTGCTGCTCTGGCGGCGCTGGCGCGAAGCGACGTTTGCAGCACTGTCGTTGGCCGGTTCGGCGGTCCTGAACCTGGGCAGCAAGCAGTTTTTTCAGCGTGATCGACCGAGCCTATGGGAATCCATCGCGCCGGAGAGCACCTACAGCTTCCCCAGCGGGCACGCGATGGGCTCGATGACCTTCGCCTGGGTGGTCGTGCTGTTGGCCTGGAATACCCGCTGGCGCTGGCCGGCGGTGGTGCTGGCCCCGTTGTTCACCCTGCTGGTGGGCGGCTCGCGCGTCTATCTGGGCGTGCATTATCCCTCCGACATCCTGGCCGGGTGGCTGGCAGCGACCGTGTGGGTGGTCGGCTGCTTCCTGCTGCTGTTCCGACGGCGTACCCCTTGGCGCGCAAGGCCTGTGGCGGCTCTGCCGCGCTGAGGCTGTCGCCTCCGGCAGCGCCGTGGCAGCGATAGGGTATATTTATCAATCAGACAGGTTCGGTGGGATGGGGTGTGTGGCCATGGGGATGGAGTGTGATCTGCACCGCACATCGGCTCGCAGTGGCGTCAGTCGCGCTTGTAGGGGCCGGGCAAGGCGCCTAGCGTGGCACTCACAAGCGGCGGTGGAAGGGGTAAGTGCATGACGATTCGTGTCTATCTGGTCGACGACCATGCCCTCGTCCGTACCGGGATGAAGATGATCCTGTGCGGGGAGACCGATATCGATGTAGTCGGTGAAGCCGAGACCGGCGAGGAAGCGCTGCGTGAGATCCGCCAGCTGCAGCCCGACGTGGTGCTGTGTGACCTGCACCTGCCCGGTGTCAGCGGGCTCGAGGTGACCGAACGGATCGTGCGCGGGCAGCAGGACGTGCGCGTGGTGATCGTGTCGGTACTTGAGGATGGGCCGATGCCCAAGCGGCTGCTCGAGGCCGGCGCGGCCGGTTACATCGGCAAGGGCTGCAATGCGCAGGAGCTGTTGCGTGCGGTACGTGATGCCGCGTTGGGACGGCGCTACCTGGGCAGCAGCATCGCGCAGAATCTGGCCTTGTCCACGGTGGAGGGCAGCGCATCGCCGTTCGACGCGCTGTCGCCGCGCGAACTGGAAGTGGCGCTGCTGCTTACCCAGGGCCTGCGACAGGAAGACATCGCGCGGCGCCTGAGCCTGAGCGCCAAGACCATCAACACGCACAAGGCGCGCCTGTTCGAGAAGATGGGTATCCACGACAACATCGCGCTGGCGCGCATGGCCAGCCAGTACGGGCTGGTCGACCCAGCGCGCCCGATGTAAACCCGGAAGGGCGACTCCCGGGTAGAGCCGACCCCACGGTCGGCTCACCGCGCCAAGGCGCGGCAAACCCTGCACACAGCGCCGGAGCGGTTCAGGCCGTACGCACGCGCGCAACAATGCGGGCCGCCTGCGCGGCGCTGTCACGGACCTTGTCCCATGCGCCATCGGCGATCCAGTTGGCCGGCACCATCCACGAGCCGCCGATGCAGACCACATTCTTCTGCTCCAGGTACTGCGCGGCGCTGTCTTCGGTAATCCCGCCGGTCGGACACAGCTGCAGGTCGGCCATCGGCCCGGCCAGGCCCTTGATCATCGCCAGCCCGCCCACCGCCGTGGCCGGGAACAGCTTGCAGACGCGGAAGCCGCGCGCATACAGCGACAACAGCTCGGTCGGTGTGGCCGCACCGGGCACCACCGGCAGCGGCGCCTCGGCCAGCGCATCGGCCAAGGGCGCTGGGGTGCCTGGCGTGACCAGGAAGTCGGCACCGGCGTCGATGGCCTGCTGCATCTGCTGCACGCTCAGCACGGTGCCGGCGCCAACCACCACGCCGGGCAGCTCGCGCTTGAGCATGGCCAGAGCCTCAAGCGCCACCGGGGTGCGCAGGGTCAGTTCGATGGCCGGCAGGCCGCCCTCGAGCAGGGCTGCGCTGACCGCGCGGGCCTGCTCCAGCGTGTGGACGGTGAGTACCGGCAGGATGCCGGCTGCGCGCAGCAGGTCGGCCGCGCGCTGTTGGTGCTGTTCAATGCTCATGCTGCATTCCTTTCATCATGCGTGGGGCTGCCCTGGACGCTCACGCGTCCTTGGCTTCGTGCGGCGCCAGCGCCGCGTCCGGGTCGCGTCCCAGATCGTATTCGGCGTCGTAGTTCCAGGCGCTGCCGTCGGCGGCAGCCGGGCCGCAGGAGATCGAGATGGCACCCTGGTCGGCCGGGCCCACCACCTGGCGGTTCACCGCGAACAGGTTGCGGCCCAGGTCGTGCGCGGCCGGTGCGGTGTTCGGCGCCAGGTCGCGCGCTGCCCAGTCGGCCGCGTCCACCAGAACCTCCAGCGTGCCGGCTTCACCGTCCAGACGGATCATGTCGCCCTCGCGCACCTTCGCCAGCGGACCGCCACGCGCTGCTTCCGGGGTGACATGGATGGCCGCCGGGATCTTGCCCGACGCGCCGGACAAGCGACCGTCGGTAACCAGCGCCACGCGACGGCCCTGGTTCTGCAGCAGGCCCAGCAGCGGTGCCAGTGAATGCAGTTCGGGCATGCCGTTGGCGCGCGGGCCCTGGTAGCGGACCACCGCCACGAAATCCTGCGGCAGCACGCCGGCGGCGTGCAGCTTGTTGAGCACCTGCGGGGCGTCGACCACCACCGCCGGCGCTTCGATCTGCCGGTACTGCGGCTTCACCGCCGAGAGCTTGATCAGCGAACGGCCGAGGTTGCCGCGCAGCAGGCGCAGACCGCCCTGGGCCTCGAACGGCTCGGCCACCGGGCGCACAACCTCGGTGTCGGCGCTGGTTTCGATGCCGGGCAGGTAGGTCAGCGCGCCGTCACGCAGCTGCGGCTCGCGGGCGTAGTCGGCCATGCCGCCACGCGCGACGGTGACCAGATCGCCGTGCATCAGGCCGGCCTTGATCAGCTCGCCGAACACGAAGGCCGGGCCGCCCGCAGCGGCAAACCGGTTCACGTCGGCCTCGCCGTTCGGGTAGACCCGGGCCAGCAGCGGGATCAGCTGCGACAGCTCGTCCATGTCGTCCCAGGTCAGGATGACACCGGCTGCGCGTGCCACCGCGATCCAATGGATGGTGTGGTTGGTCGAGCCGCCGGTGGCCATCAGTGCGACCACCGCATTGATGATGGCGCGCTCGTCGATCAGCCGACCCAGCGGACGGAAGTCGTCGCCCAGTGCGGTGATGTCCAGCGCACGCTCGGTGGCTTCGCGGGTCAGTGCGTCGCGCAGCGGCGTACCCGGGTTGACGAACGAGGCGCCCGGCAGCTGCACGCCCATTGCTTCGAGCAGCACCTGGTTGGAATTGGCCGTACCGTAGAAGGTGCAGGTGCCGGCGCTGTGATACGAGGCCGCCTCCACTTCCAGCAGTTCTTCGCGGCTAGCCTGGCCGGCAGCGTAGCGCTCGCGGACTTCGGCCTTCTGTTTGTTGGGAATGCCCGGGGTCATCGGACCGGCCGGCACGAACACCGCCGGCAGGTGGCCGAAAGCCAGCGCGCCGATCAGCAGGCCCGGCACGATCTTGTCGCACACCCCGAGGTACACGGTGGTATCGAACATGTCATGGCTCAGCCCGATGGCGGTGGCCTGGGCGATCACATCGCGCGAGAACAGCGACAGTTCCATGCCGCCGCGACCCTGGGTGACGCCGTCGCACATGGCCGGCACGCCGCCGGCAACCTGCGCGGTAGCGCCGAGGTCACGGGCGATCTGACGGATCTGCTCCGGATAGGTCTCAAACGGCTGGTGCGCCGAGAGCATGTCGTTGTACGAGGTGATGATGCCCAGGTTCGGCGTCACCCCACCGCGCAGGCGGCTCTTGTCGGTGCCGCCGCAGGCGGCGAAACCATGGGCGAGGTTGCCGCAGCTCAGGCGGCTGCGGAACGGGCCATCGCGCATCGCATCGTCCAGCGCGGCCAGATAGGCGGCGCGCGAAGCGGCGCTGCGGCGCACGATGCGTTCGGTGATGGCGTGCAGGCGGGGGTGCAGACTCATGGGCTACCAGTATTCCGAGGTGGCGGGAGAGATGCGCTCAAGCGCACCAGTGGACGCGCAGACGCGCACCGGGCAGGTTGATGGCGTTGAGGATCGGGTACTGCTGCGGGTCGTTGTTGTCCAATGCGTGGCGCAGCACTTCCAGCTTCTGCGCACCGCGCAGCAGCAGCAGGCGATGGCGGCTCAGCGCCAGCCCGCGCGGGGTGAGGGTGATGCGCAGCGGCCACTGGTTGGCGCCCGGGCAGCCGGTGGCGTCCAGTGCGGCGTAGGGCAGGGTGCTTTCCACCACCCGGGGCAGGTCGCGCGAACCGGGGAACAGCGAGGCGGTATGTCCATCGTTGCCCATGCCCAGCACCACCAGGCTCGGCGGCTGGCTGTGGTTGGCCTGCAGGTTGGCCGCGTACACGCACTCGGCCAACGGTTTGCCGATGCGCACCAGCGGATCGAAATGCACGCCCTCGGTGCGCTTGAGCAGGTGTTCGTTGACCAGCCAGGCATTGCTGTCACGGTCCTGTGGCGAGAGCCAGCGCTCGTCGGCCAGGCTCACCTCGACCCGGTCCCAGGCCAGGTCCAGCTCGGCCAGCGCCTGGTACACCGGCGCCGGGGTGCTGCCGCCGGACAGCAGCATGCGCGTGCGCCCGTTCTCGGCGATACCCTCGGCCAGTGCGGCCGCCATCTCCGCGGCCGATTTCTCGATCCAGTCGTCCGGGTCGCGATAGGTGACCAGATCAAAGCGGTCGGTGATCAGCGGTGGGGTCATGCACGGGCTCCGGCGAGGGCACGTTCGGCATCCACCGCGTAAGCGGCGGCGCCGAGCAGGCCAGGGTTGGGGTGGATCACGGCCAGCGACGGCACGCGACCCATGATCGAAGAGAAGCGCCCCTTGTTCTCGAAGCGTTGGCGGAAACCGGAGTGTCGCAGCGATTCCAGCATCCGCGGCACCAGGCCGCCGGTGAGGAACACGCCATCCCACGCGCCCTGGATCAGCACCAGGTCACCGGCAATGGCGCCGAAGATCGCGCAGAACAGATCCACCGCACGCAGCGCCTGCGGATCGTTGGCTGCCGCACGCGCGGTGACTTCGGCCGGCTGCAGCAGGCCCGGGTCGAACCCGGCCATCTCACACACCGCGCGATGGATGTTGACCAGACCGGGACCACAGACCAGGCGCTCGTTGGAGACGCGGCCGAAGGTTTCCGACAGGATTTCCAGGATGCGGATCTCCTCCGGCGTGCCCGGCGGGAAGCTCACATGGCCACCTTCGGTTTCCAGCGGCCAGCAGCGGTCATCGCGCACCACCAGTCCGCCCACGCCGAGCCCGGTACCGGGACCGATGACGCCGTAGTTGGCCGGTTGGCCGGGCAGGCGCGGGCTCCAGCGGGCACCGCCCAGCTGCACCACGTCCTGCGGCTGCAGCAGCGAGATCGCCATGGCCTGCGCGGCGAAGTCGTTGATCAGGTGCAGTTCGTCAAAGCCCAGTACCTGCGCGGTGCGGCTGCGTGAGATCACCCAGGGATGATTGGTGATGCGGGCCTCGTCGCCGTCCACCCGCCCGGCCACTGCGAAGACGCCACGCGTGGCGACCGCATCGGCCTGCTGCAGGTAGTGCGCGGCCGCATCGGCCAGCGAGGGAAACTCGCTGACGGCGAACTCGGCGATGCTGTCCTGCTGCAGCGGCGCGGCCTCGCGGGTGTCGGCCAGCGCAAAGCGCGCGTTGGTGCCGCCAATGTCGGCCACCAGCACCAGCGAGGGTGCCGCGCTCATGCCTTGTCTCCACGCGCGGCGGCTTCGAGTTCCTGCGGCAGGAACGTGGCCGCCTCGGCCGGGCCCCACTGACCGGCCGGGTACGGCTCAAGCGGCAGCTGGGCGGCCTTCCACGCATCGGCGACGCTGTCGATCCAGGCCCAGGCCGCGCGCACTTCGTCATCGCGCACGAACAGGGCGTGGTTGCCGTTGAACGCATCCAGGAACAGGCGCTCGTAGGCGATGCGACGATGCAGGCCGGTCGGCACGGAAAGTTCCAGTTCCAGCGGCTGCAGTTCCAGCGCGCCCCATTCCGGGCCGGCCAGACTGCTCATCAGGCCCAACTGGATGTTCTCCTGCGGCTGCAGCTGGAACACCAGACGGTTCGGCGCAGCCTGGCTGCGGGTGGGGCGCTCGAACAGCCAGTGGGTGACCGGCTTGAGCGTGACCACCACACGCGAGGTGCGTTCAGGCAGCCGCTTGCCGGTGACCAGATGGAACGGCACGCCGCTCCAGCGCCAGTTGTCGATGTGCGCGGTGACCCCGGCAAAGGTTTCCACCTCGCTGCCTTCCGGCGGCTGGTAGGCCTGTGCAGGCTGCCCGTTGATGCTGCCGGCGGTATAGCGCCCGCGGATGCTGTCGCGTGCCGCAGTGCGCGCTTCCAGCGGCCGCAGCGAGCGCAGCACCTTGACCTTCTCGTCGCGGATGCGGTCGGCCTCCAGCGAAGCCGGTGGCTCCATCGCCACCAGGCACAGCAGCTGCAGGATGTGGCTCTGGACCATGTCGCGCAGCGCACCGGAGCGCGCGTAGTAGGCGTCGCGGCCGTCCACGCCCTCGCTCTCGGCGACCAGGATGTGCACCGACTCGATGTAGTTGCGGTTCCACACCGCTTCCAGCAGCGTGTTGCCAAAGCGCAGCGCGATCAGGTTCTGCACTGCCGCCTTGCCCAGGTAGTGGTCCAGGCGGAACACCCGGTCCTCGTCGATCCACTGGGCGATGGTGGTGATGATCTGCTCGGCGCTTTCGCTGTCGCTGCCGATCGGTTTTTCCAGCATCAGCCGGTGCGGCGCGGCCAGCACTCCGCCCTTGGCGAGCCCTTCGCAGGTGGAGATGTACAGCCCGGGCGGGATGGCCAGATAGCTCACACAGCGGCGGTCGGCCAGGTCGGAGACCGCATCGGCCACCGAATCGACATCACGCAGGTCCACCGAACGGTAGTCGATGCGACGCAGCAGCGACTGGATGTCTTCGATCGGCGCCTGCGGCATGGCCTGCTGCAGACGCGGACGCAGGATGTCATGGAAGGCGTCGGTGTCATGCGCCGACAGCGCCATCGCGCGGATGCGGAAATCTTCCGCCAGCAGTCCGTCGGTCAGCAGCCGCAGCAACGAGGGGAACAGATAGCGCTGGGCCAGATCGCCGGTGGCGCCGAACAGGAGGAGGGTATCGTGCATCGTTCGAGTTTCAGATCCGGGTGACATCGTTGTCAATCGCTTGCTCGCAGGGTTTCGGCAGGGTCCGGTCGGCAGTCGGTCCAGGGTCTGGACAGCTGTCGCCGGGACGGATTCCGGGCGCATCGGGACATGCGGTGGTGCAGCACGACCCATGGGTCAGAATGCCCTGTCTGGATAGTGCCACGTGAAAACGTTTACATGGCAGAATGGGCAACTGTATTCGATTGCATTGGCTTCCGTCATGCGGCATCGAAGCAAATCCACTGTCATCGGGAGGGCCGACGGCAGTCCACATGCAACAGCTCCGGCATCGGGCGGACGGGAAGAGTGATATGGCAAAAGTGCAGCTGCAGGGTATTCGCAAGGTCTACGACAACGGGCAGGTCGCCGTCCAGAACGCGTCGTTCGAGGTTGCCGATGGCGAACTGATGGTGCTGGTGGGGCCGTCGGGCTGCGGCAAGTCGACGCTGCTGCGGATGATTGCCGGGCTTGAGGAAATCAGTGGCGGCACCCTCACCATCGGCGACCGCGTGGTCAACGACGTCGCGCCCAAGGACCGCGACATCGCCATGGTCTTCCAGAGCTATGCACTGTATCCACACATGACCGTGGCCGAGAACCTGGCCTTCGGGCTGAAGCTGCGCGGCCATGACAAGGCCACGATCGAGGCGCGCATCAGCGAGGCGGCGCAGACCCTGGGCCTGACCAGCATGATGGACAAGCTGCCCAAGGCGATGTCCGGTGGCCAGCGTCAGCGCGTGGCGCTGGGGCGCGCGCTGGTGCGCGAGCCGGCGGTGTTCCTGCTCGACGAACCGCTGTCCAATCTGGATGCCAAGCTGCGTCACAGTGTGCGCACCGAGATCGCGCAGCTGCACCGCAAGCTCGGCACCACGATGATCTACGTCACCCACGACCAGGTCGAAGCGATGACGCTGGGTCAACGCATCGTGGTGCTCAAGGATGGCGTGATCCAGCAGATCGACACGCCGATGGCGCTGTATGACCGCCCGGCCAACCTGTTCGTGGCCGGGTTCCTTGGCAGCCCGGCGATGAACGTCCTGCGCGGCACGCTGCAGGGCAGTGCGGCCGGCGTGAGCGTGCAGGCGGCCGACTGGAAGGCGCCGCTGGGCCAGGCGATCATCGACCCGTCATGGCTGGGCAAGGCGATTGCCGTGGGCGTGCGCCCCGAGCACCTGCAGCCGGCCGAGGCAGGCGATGAGCATGTGTTCAGCGCCCGCATCGAAGGCATCGAGCCGGTGGGCAACGAGATCTTCGTCAACATGGTCAGCGGGGGTCACGCGCTGACCATGCGCGTGGCACCGCGCGCGCTGCCTGCGGTGGGCGAGGACATCCAGGTAGCCGTGCAACCGCAGTCCCTGCATTTCTTCGATGCCGACACCGGCGAGCGCCTGGTCGCCTGAAGCCGCCTGGCGCGTGGGGAACAGCGTGACGACTGACAGTCGTCACCTGCCGCAGCCGCGCGGTGTCGTAGCGCCGGGCTCTGCCCGGCGAGCGCGCAGCGCGGCCGTCAGCGTTGCGTTGCGGTGTCCGGGGTAGGTGACGACCGTTGGTCGTCACGCCTCAGCGGCACAGCCGTGCCGTGACGCCGTGTCCAGGAGCAACAGCGTGACGACCAACGGTCGTCACCTGCCTCAGCCGCGCGGTGTCGTAGCGCCGGGCTCTGCCCGGCGCTGCGCCGCTCAGCGGTTCAACCCGTCCAGCAGCGGCAGGCGCTGTGCGGGGTGGCCGTCGACGTGCAGCGGCGCGTCGCTGGTCTCCAGCGGCAGCACCGCCAGCGCCAGCGGGCCGGCCACGCTGACTACCGTGCCCAGCGCGGTGTCCGCTTGCTGGACGCTGCTGCCCGGCGCGGCGGCACCGTCCAGCTCCAGCAGCTGCAGGGCGCGCTTGGCTTTGCCGAGAAAATGCGTGCGCGCCACGATCTCCTGGCCCGGGTAGCAGCCTTTGCGCACGCTGTAGCCGTCCAGCCGGTCCAGCCCGAGCTGCTGCGGTGTCCACTGCTCGCGCTGGCTGGCCACCAGGCGCGGCACGCCAAAGCGCAGGTCGGCCTGCCGCCACGCCTCGATGAACCCGGCATCCGCCGTGCGGTCTGCCGCGGCCGGGGCGATCTGCATCAGGCGCGGCAGCGCGTCGCTACCCACATCCAGTTCCAGTACCGCATCGCCAGCAATTACAGCACCCCGCGCGGCGTCCGGGACGGCCAGCGCGCCGCCGATCTGCAGATCAAGGCGCTCGGTCACCTTCACCTTGCGACGAAATACGAACCGCTGCAGCTGCGCAGCGATCTCATCGGCGCCACCGTCGGCCAGCACCAGCAACAGATTCTCCGGGCTCAGCCGCAGCAGCTGGAAAACGGCAATCGTGCGGCCCTTGGCGGTCAACCAGCTGCTCCAGTGCCAGTGCCGGTCGGGCAAGGTGGTGACGTCGCTGGAAAACTGCGCCTGGGCGAAAGTCAGCGCATCCGGGCCGGTGATATCGACCAGCTGATGGTCGCCAAGCCACGGAAATCCAAGGGAATCAGGGGAAAGGTTGTCAGGCACGTGATCGAGGTCTAGAATTTGTGCGTTGCGAGACCGACCATGATAGGCCAAACAACCCCCTCTCCCGACTCAGTATCTGAAGCTCCGCTGGACGACCCGCAGGCCCCCGTGCCTGAGGACACGCCCGCGCAGCAGAAGGAAATTGGTGGCCGTGGCGGACTTGATCCGGTGCGGTACGGCGATTGGGAGAAAAACGGACGCTGCATCGATTTCTGATCAGCATTGAGCCAACGCGGCATTTGCCGCCCAGCCGAGACAACGAGCCCAGCGAATGGCGACCAGAGAACGTCCCCTTTCCCCGCACCTTCAGGTGTATCGCTGGCAGATCCAGATGGCCACCTCGATCCTGCATCGAGCCACGGGCATCCTTCTGTCTGTTGGTGCCCTCATCATCGCTGGAGGCCTGCTGGCCTTGATGATGGGGCCCGAATCCTGGAACTGCTTCACCGGGCACGCCGGTGCGTGGTATGGAATGCTGTTCCTGTTCGCATGGACGTGGGCCTTCGCCTACCACCTGTGCAACGGCATCCGCCACGTGGTGCAGGATTTCGCCATCGGTTTCAGCATTGCCGCCTTCGTGCGCAGCAGCTGGATGTCGGTCATTGCCTCGCTGGTGATCACCGCGCTGGTCTGGGCTTACGTGCTGCTCGTTGGAGGTGCCGCATGAGCCGGTTCCGTACTCCCTTGAAGAACGTGCGCGGTCTGGGCGCTGCCAAGAGCGGCACCGAGCACTTCGTGCATCAGCGTCTGACCGCCACCGCGCTGGTCGCGCTTTCCATATGGTTCCTGGTCTTCGTGCTGAGCCTGATGGGCGCCGATTACGTGACCGCCACGGCCGCCGTTGCCAAGCCGTGGAATGCGATCCTGCTGGTCGGTTTCCTGGTGGCCATGTTCTGGCACGCCCAGCTGGGCCTGCAGGTGGTGCTCGAGGACTACATCCACAATTCGCTGCTGGCCGTGGCCCTGCAGACCATGGTCAAGTTCGTTGCCGTGCTCGGCGCGATCGTCAGCGTGTTCGCGGTTGCCCGCATCGCGCTCGGCGTCGCCTGAGCGCAGGCACCCAGACAGGAATCCAGAGTAGATGTCCGCTTACAAGATCACTGAACACAAGTACGACATGGTCGTGGTCGGCGCCGGTGGCGCTGGCCTGCGTGCCACGTTCGGCCTGGCCGCCAAGGGCCTGCAGACCGTCTGCCTGACCAAGGTCTTCCCGACCCGCTCGCACACCGTCGCCGCCCAGGGCGGTATTTCCGCCGCGCTCGCCAACATGGGCGAGGACGACTGGCGCTACCACTTCTACGACACCATCAAGGGCTCGGACTGGCTGGGTGACCAGGACGCCATCGAGTACATGTGCCGCGAAGCGATTCCGGCCATCATCGAGCTCGAGCACTACGGCGTGCCGTTCAGCCGCACCGAAGAGGGCAAGATCTACCAGCGCCCGTTCGGTGGCATGACCACCAAGTACGGCGAAGGCCCGGCGGCGCAGCGCACCTGCGCGGCGGCCGACCGTACCGGCCACGCCATGTTGCACACGCTGTACCAGCAGTCGCTCAAGCACGATGCACGCTTCATGATCGAGTACTTCGCGCTCGACCTGATCTTCGATGACGAAGGTGCCTGCCGCGGCGTGCTGGCGCTGGACATGGCCGACGGCTCGCTGCACCTGTTCCGCGCCCAGGGCGTGGTGCTGGCCACCGGCGGTTACGGCCGTGCCTACTTCAGCGCCACCTCGGCGCACACCTGCACCGGTGACGGCGGCGGTCTGGCCATGCGTGCCGGCATCGCCATGCAGGACATGGAGTTCGTGCAGTTCCACCCGACCGGCATCTACGGCGCCGGCTGCCTGATCACTGAAGGCGTGCGCGGCGAAGGTGGCATCCTGCGCAACAGCAGTGGCGAGCGCTTCATGGAGCGCTACGCGCCGCACTACAAGGACCTGGCCTCGCGCGACGTGGTCGCCCGTTCGATGACCATCGAAATCCGCGAAGGCCGCGGCGTTGGCGAGCACAACGACCACATCCTGCTTGACCTGACCCACCTGGGCCCGGGCGTCATCGACGACAAGCTGCCGGGTATCGCCGAGAGCGCGCGCATCTTTGCCGGCGTCGACGTGCACAAGCAGCCGATTCCGGTCATTCCGACCGTGCACTACAACATGGGCGGCATTCCGACCAACTTCCACGGCGAAGTGGTGCGCAAGGTCGGCGACAACCCGGACGCCGTGGTGCCGGGCCTGTACGCCATCGGCGAAGCGGCCTGCGTGTCGGTGCACGGCGCCAACCGCCTGGGCTCCAATTCGCTGCTCGACCTGGTGGTGTTCGGTCGTGCGGTGGCCAACCGCTGCGCCGAGACCATCAAGCCGAACGCGCCGCACAAGCCGCTGCCGTCTGATGCGTGCGACAAGGCGCTGGGCCTGCTGGACAAGCTGCGCTACGCCAACGGCGACACCCCGACCTCGGTCATCCGCGATCGCATGCAGCGCACGATGCAGGCCGACGCGGCGGTGTTCCGTACCAGCCAGACGCTGAAGGAAGGCTGCGAGAAGATGGCGCAGGTGTTCGATTCGTTCCAGGACGTGAAGGTCTCCGACCGTTCGCTGGTCTGGAACTCCGACCTGATCGAGACCTACGAGCTGAACAACCTGCTGCTCAACGCAGTGGCGACGATCAACTCGGCCGAGCAGCGCAAGGAAAGCCGTGGTGCGCACGCGCACGAGGACTTCCCGGACCGCGACGACGTCAACTGGCACAAGCACACGCTGGTCAACGTCGATGAGAAGGGCAAGTGCAGCTTCGACTACCGTCCGGTGCACATGTACACGCTGACCGACGAGGTCGACGTGGTGCCGCCGAAGCCGCGCGTGTACTGATCGCGTCCCCCGCCTACCATGCAATCCGCGCCCCGAGGGCGCGGGCCGCCTGAGCCAACGAGAGCAGCCATGGCCGAGTTTTCCCTGCCGAAGAATTCGACGATCACCAAGGGACAGCACTTCCCCGCCACGACCGGCGGCAAGAATGTGCGTACCTTCAAGATCTACCGCTGGAGTCCGGACGACGACAGCAACCCGCGTACCGATACCTACGACATCGACCTTGATGCCTGCGGTCCGATGGTTCTGGACGCGCTGATCAAGATCAAGAACGAGATCGATCCCACCCTGACCTTCCGTCGTTCATGCCGCGAGGGCATCTGCGGCTCGTGCGCGATGAACATCGACGGCACCAACACGCTGGCCTGCACCCGCGCCATCGCCGACTGCAAGAAGAAGGAAGTGCCGATCTACCCGCTGCCGCACATGAGCGTGGTCAAGGATCTGGTACCGGACCTGACCCACTTCTACGCGCAGTACGCGTCGATCAAGCCGTGGATCCGTACCCAGACCCCGGCGCCGACCGACCGCGAACGCCTGCAGTCGCCGGAAGACCGCAGGAAGCTCGACGGCCTGTACGAGTGCATCCTGTGCGCCTGCTGCTCGACCAGCTGCCCGAGTTACTGGTGGAACGGCGAGCGTTACCTGGGCCCGGCCATCCTGCTGCAGGCCTACCGTTGGATCATCGACTCGCGCGATGAGGACACCGGTGCGCGCCTGGATGATCTGGAAGATCCGTTCAAGCTGTATCGCTGCCACACCATCATGAACTGCGCACGGACCTGCCCGAAGGGGCTGAATCCGGCGCTGGCCATCGCCGAGATCAAGAAGCTGATGATGGCGCGCCGCGCCTGATCAGGGCCCTGCGGGTGAAGGTATGACGCAACGCCGGGCAGTGCCCGGCGTTGCTGTATGGGAATGAGGACGATGGACGAACAAACCCTGTTGAAGAAACTGCGCTGGCGCTGCCGCCGCGGCATGCGGGAGCTGGACCAGTTGTTCGAGCGCTATCTGGACAGCCGATGGGGCAGTGCACCGGCCGACGAGCGCGAGGCTTTCCTGTTCCTGCTCGACTGCGAAGACGATAAGTTGTGGCGGTGGTTCATGGGCTACGAGGCCTGTCCGCATGCCCACCTGCTTCCCCTGCTGCACCGGATCAGCGCCCTCAAGGCTTGAGTGGCGCCCATCGCGGCTGCAGTACGGCGCCCAGACGGTGGTGCTGCTGGCCGCGCCCTGGCTGCTGGCCACCAGTGCCGTGCCGCCGGCCTGGCAGCTTCCTCTGCTGCTGGCCGTGTGGGGCGTCGGCGGTGTGGGTCTGTGGCGGGGCCTGCGACAGCCGGCACAGGTGCTGCAGCTGCCCTTGGCGCCCGCGCCGCTGCTGCTGCAGGGTCGCGCGTTGCCGTGCCCCCGGCTGCAGGTGCGCGGGCCGTGGCTGCAGTTGAGCTGGGGGTCTGGTTGGCGCCGTCAGCGCCTGCTGTTCTGGCCCGACACCCTTGACCGCGCGCAGCGACGTGAACTGCGACTGGCCATTTCGGCCAGAGCAGTACCGCAAGCGGCCGGTCGATGGCACCATAACCTGAATTCATCGGCGAACCTGCATGTTCAAGCCACTTCCCGTAGCCATCGGCCTGCGCTACCTGCGTGCCAAACGGCGCAACGGCTTCATTTCCTTCATCTCGATGGCGTCCATCCTGGGCATCGCGCTGGGCGTAACGGTGCTGATCACCACGCTGGCGGTGATGAGCGGCTTCCAGAAAGAGATCCGTGACCGTCTGCTGCAGATGTCGGCCCACACCACGATCAGCCGCGACGGTGAGCCGATGCCGGACTGGCAGCGTGCGGTGGACACCGCCTACAAGGATGCGCGCGTGGCTGGCGCGGCGCCGTACATCGAGATCCAGGCGATGATCAGCGGCACCCGCGTGCAGGGTGCGCTGGTGCAGGGCGTGGACCCTGCGATGGAACCCAAGGTATCGGTCATCGCCGACAAGATGGTCAGCGGGCGCTTCGACGACCTCAAGCCGGGCAGCTTCAACCTGCTGCTGGGCAAGGAGCTGGCGCTGTGGCTGGGCGTGGATGTGGGCGACCAGGTGGTGGTGACTCTGGCTGAAGTGCAGGCCACGCCGGCAGGGGGGGTGGCTCGCATGAAGCGCTTCACCGTCAGCGGCATCTTCGAGGCCGGTTACAACGAGATCGACCGCGGTGTGGCGTTTGCCAACATGCAGGACCTGGAGCGCGTGCTGCGCATCGACGGCGCGACCGGCGTCCGCCTGAAACTGCACAATCTGGACCAGGCGCTGGATGTGGGCGTCAGTCTTGCGCAGAACCTCGGCGGTGCCTACCGGGTGAGCGACTGGACCCAGCAGAACGCCAATCTGTACCACTCGCTGCGCATGGAAAAGACCGTGATGGGCATTCTGCTCTCACTGATCATCGCCATGGGCGCGTTCAACCTGGTGTCCTCGCAGGTGATGCTGGTCACCGACAAGCAGGCCGACATCGCCATCCTGCGCACGCTGGGCCTGACCCCGCGCGGGGTGATGGGGGTGTTCATGGTGCAGGGCTCGTTGATCGGGGTGATGGGCACGCTGTTCGGGGTCATCGGTGGCATCACCCTGACCTTGAACCTGGAGCGCATCCTGGCCGGCATCGAAGCGCTGTTCAACGTCAAGCTGCTGCCCGAAGACGTCTACTACATCACCGGTCTGCCGACCGACATGCAGGCCGGCGACATCGTGGCGATCACCCTGGTGGCGCTGCTGATGAGTTTCCTGGCCACCCTTTATCCCGCCTGGCGCGCGGCACGTACCCAGCCGGCGGAGGCGCTGCGTTATGAATGAGATGTTCTCTCCCGGGCAGGAAGTGATCCGTGCCGAGGCGCTGGGCAAGACCTACGCCGAAGGGCGCATGCATACCCCCGTGTTCGACGGCCTGGACCTGCGCGTGGACGCCGGCGAGACCGTGGCGATCATCGGTGCGTCCGGCGCCGGCAAGAGCACGCTGCTGCACCTGCTCGGCGGGTTGGACGTGCCCAGCGCCGGCGAGGTGTTCGTTGCCGGAAAGCAGATGTCCGCGCTGTCGGATAGTGCGCGCGGCACGCTGCGCAACCAGGCGCTGGGGTTTGTCTACCAGTTCCATCACCTGCTGCCGGAGTTCACCGCGCTGGAAAACGTGATGATGCCGGTGCTGCTGGGCGGTGGCGAGGTGGCGGTGGCGCGTGAACGGGCGACCCAGTTGCTGGAATCGGTGCAGCTCGGTCACCGCCTGCAGCACAAGCCGGGTGAACTGTCCGGTGGCGAGCGCCAGCGCGCCGCCGTGGCCCGTGCGCTGGTCAACCAGCCCGCCTGCGTGCTGGGTGACGAGCCGACCGGCAACCTGGACGACCGCACCGCCGGCACCGTGTTCGACCTGATGCTCGAACTCAACCGCGCGCGTCACACCTCACTGGTGCTGGTGACCCATGACCGCAGCCTGGCACACCGGCTCGACCGGGTGCTGGAGCTGCGCGAGGGCAAGCTGCACGCACTGGCACACGCCCAGGTCTGAGCGGGGGTTCTGGCTGAGTGGACGGCAACAGCGGTCGCCGCCTGCTCGCCTGCAGCGCGTTGTCGGTGCATCATCGAGACAACGACCCTTCCGAGCGCTGACCATGAACAAGCTGATCGCCGCGGCCGCACTGTGTCTTGGGCTGACGGCCTGTGCCAGCAGTGGCCTGACCGGCACCGAGCGGCTCGCGCTGTACCGCGCCCACGCCGCGCCTGCGCAGAGCGACATGCCGTTGTTTGGCAGCCTCAACGGCTGGACCGAGCTGGGTGACAGCGCACTGGCGGTGTGGACCCGGCCGACCGAAGCCTACCTGCTCGAACTGAGTGGCCCCTGCCCGAACCTGGCCTACGCGCCGGCGATCGGCCTGACCAGCCGCATGAACCGGGTGTCATCGCGTTTCGACCGCGTGCTGGTGCATGACCCCACCGGCGGCCCGAACCTGCCATGTTTCATCAGCAGCATCCGCCGTCTGGACGTGAAGGCGCTGCGCGCCGAAGAGCACGAGCTGCGCCAGGCGCAGGCCCAGGAACGCGAATCGTAACGCCGCACGGCAGGTGACGACCGTTGGTCGTCACGCTTCAGGGCAATGGCGTGACGACCAACGGTCGTCACCTACCGGAGCGCGCAGTTCGTAGCGCCGGGCTCTGCCCGGCGAGCGCGCAGCGCGGCCGTTGGCGCAGCGGTGCCCGAGCACGATAGGTGACGACCGTTGGTCGTCCCGCTTCAGGGCAACGGCGTGACGACCAGCGGTCGTCACCTACCGGAGCGTGATATTCGTAGCGCCGGGCTCTGCCCGGCGAGCGCGCAGCGCGGCCGTTGGCGTGGCGGTGGCCGAGCACGATAGGCGACGAGCGTTGGTCGTCACGCTTCAGGGCAACGGCGTGACGACCAGCGGTCGTCACCTACCGGAGCGCGCTGTTCGTAGCGCCGGGCTCTGCCCGGCGAGCGCGCAGCGCGGCCGTTGGCGTGGCGGTGGCCGAGCACGATAGGCGACGAGCGTTGGTCGTCACGCTTCAGGGCAACGGCGTGACGACCAACGGTCGTCACCTACCGGAGTGCGCTGTTGGTAGCGCCGGGCTCTGCCCGGCGAGCGCGCAGCGCGGCCATTGGCGTGGCGGTGGCCTAGGAGCAGCCGGGCAGAGCCCGGCTCTACGCTTCGGGCACGAAGCCGGCCGGTTTTTCGGCATCTTTCTCGAACAGGAACTTGACCAGCTCGGTCTCCAGAAACGCGCGATGCTTCGGGTCGCGAGGCGACAGACGGTTTTCGTTGATCAGCATGGTCTGGTGTGCCAGCCATGCCGCCCAGGCCTGTTTGCCGATGCTGGCAAAGATGCGCTGGCCCAGCTCGCCGGGGTAGGGCACGAAATCCAGACCTTCGGCATCGCGCTGTTCGTACTGGCAGAAAACGGATCGGCTCATGGTTCTCACGTGAGGTTGCGGGATCGGCGCGGTGGGCGCGCGGGTACGGTGAGCGTGTCACCCTCAAGCAGTTTACGGATCGGCGCAGGCAGGCCCAGCGAGGCCAGCTGTTCAGCCGCAACCCAGCGCAGGCCGGGTGTCTCCACGCGCAGGCCCTGCACGCGGCGGGCGAGAATCTGCAGCTGCAGCCGGTAATGGCTGAAGGTGTGCTGCAGCACCGGCAGTTCTTCGGCATCCTCCAGCGAGCCCTCGACATGGGCATCAAACCAGTCCTGCAGCGCGCTGCCACTGTCGGCCTGCGGCAACGTCCACAGCTGGGCCCAGATGCCGGTGTCCGGCCGCTTGTGCAGCAGCACGCGACCCTGCGCGTCACGCAGCAGCAGGGCGACTGCCTCGCGCTCAGGCAGCACCTTGCTGGCTTTGGGCGTAGGCAGTTCGGCGGTGCGTCCTTCGCGGCGCGCCACGCAGGCCTGCTGCAATGGGCAGATGACGCACGCCGGGCGACTGCGCGTGCACACCGTGGCACCGAGATCCATCTGCGCCTGGGTGTAGTCGGCCATGCGCCCGACCGGCACCTGTGCCACGTGTGCGGTGGCCAGTGCCCACAGCGGCTTTTCCACTGCCGGCAGGCCGGGAAAACCGTCGATACCGTGGTAGCGGGTCAGCACGCGTTTGACGTTGCCGTCGAGGATGGGGAATGGATCATTCCAGGCCTGGCTGAGGATCGCGCCTGCGGTACTGCGGCCGATGCCGGGCAGTGCATGCAGCGCATCGAAGTCGCGTGGCAGCTCGCCCCCATGTTCGGCGACGCAGTGCTGTGCGGCTGCATGCAGGTTGCGCGCGCGGGCGTAATAGCCCAGGCCCGCCCATTGCGCCATCACCGCATCGTTGTCGGCGGCCGCCAGGTCGGGCAGGGTGGGGAAGTGCTGCAGAAAGCGCTGGAAATAGCCGATGACCGTGGCCACCTGGGTCTGCTGCAGCATGATCTCCGACAGCCATACCCGGTAGGGGCTGCGCGGGTGCTGCCAGGGCAGGTCGTGCCGACCGTGGTCGTCAAACCAGTGCAGCAGGCGGGCAACGAATGCATCGCCTGCGTCAGCTGCCCCGCATGCACGCGTGGCCAGTGCCGCGTCAGGCACTGCCCAGTGCTTCAGGCAGCAGGGCGTCGACGAAGGCTTCCGGGTCGAACAGGCGCAGATCTTCCGGGCGCTCGCCGATGCCGGCAAAGCGGATCGGGATGCCGAACTCGCGCGCCAGCGCGAACACCACGCCACCCTTGGCGGTGCCGTCCAGCTTGGTCACCACCAGGCCGGTCACCTTTACGGCAGCATTGAACTGGCGCAGCTGCGAGAGCGCATTCTGGCCCGTGGTGCCGTCGATCACCATCAGTACCTCATGCGGTGCGGCAGGGTCGATCTTGCCCAGTACACGGCCGATCTTGCCCAGCTCGTTCATCAGCCCGCCCTGGGTATGCAGACGGCCAGCGGTGTCGGCAATCAGCACCGAGGTGCCGCGTGCCTTGCCGGCCTGCAGCGCATCGAACGCTACCGAGGCGGCGTCGGCATTCTGCCCCTGCGCGACCACGGCCACGCCGTTGCGCTCGCCCCACGCCTGCAGCTGGGCCACAGCGGCGGCACGGAAGGTGTCGCCCGCGGCCAGCATCAGGCTATGGCCTTCGTCCTTGAAGCGCTTGGCCAGCTTGCCGATCGTTGTGGTCTTGCCGACGCCGTTGACGCCGACGGTGAGCACCACGAACGGTCTGGCTGCACGGTCGATGACCAGCGGCTTGGCCACCGGCTGCAGAATGGCGATCAGCTCGGCGCGCAGCGCGCGCAGCAGGGCCTGTGCATCGGCGAACTCGCGCGCCTTCATGCGCTTGCGCAGGCTCTCCACCAGCGAGGTGGTGGCCGTAACGCCGACGTCGGCAGTCAACAGCGCCGTCTCGATCTCATCGAGCAGGTCGTCGTCGAGCTTGGGGTTGCGCGAGAACAGCCCGCCAAAGCTCCTGGCGAAACTGCTGTTGCGCAGGCGCTCTCGCCAACCGGGCTTGCCGGCCGGTGCAGCCGGCGCATCGGTGAACACCGGCAGATCGGCAGCCGGGGCACTGGCTTCGGCCACCGGCACCACCGGGGCCAACGGCGCGATTACCGATGCGATGGCCAGGGCGTCGGCCTGCGGGTCCACGGCGGGTTCCGCCACGGCGGTCGGCAAGGGGGTAACCGGGACAACCGGCTCGACCAGGGTTTCCGGGTCCGCCGCAGGCACAACCGGCGCGACGACCGGCGGCACCCCAGGCACCACCGGCGCGACCGGCGCGACCGGCGCCTGCGTCGGCGCTGCCGGCGCGACAGCGGAAGGCTCGGGCGTTGCGGCCGGTGCGGACGAGGGGAACGCGGCCGCCAGCTCTTCAGCCGTGAAGGTCTGGGTCTTGGGCGCCTCGGTGGCCGGGGCGTCCTGGGGCTTCTTGCGGCGGAAAAAACTGAGCATGGGCGAAAGCGGCTGTAAATCAGAGGGCTATGCTACCACCGGGGCCGATCAGCCCCATGTGGAGGACGGTGCGGCGCGGCGGCCGGACCCGCAGGCCCGGCCGCACAGTGCTCAGCTGGCCAGTTCCAGCAGCAGCTTGTTCAGGCGCGCCACGTACGCACCCGGGTCCTTCAGGCTGTCACCGGCGGCCAGCGCGGCCTGGTCGAACAGTACCCGGCCCAGGTCGTTGAAGCGCTCGCCTTCGGCCTCGGCGTCAAGCTTGGCGATCAGCGGGTGGGTCGGGTTGATCTCCAGCACCGGCTTGCTGTCGGGCACCTTCTGCCCGCTGGCCTCGAGAATCTGGCGCATCTGCACGCCCAGGTCCTGCGCGCCAATGGCCAGCACCGCCGGCGAGTCGGTCAGGCGGTGGGAGACGCGCACTTCGGCCACGTCCTCACCGAGCAGCGAGGTCAGGCGCTCCAGCAGGGCCTGCTTGTCCTTGGCCGCGTTTTCCTGCGCCTGCTTGTCCTCCTCGCTTTCCAGCGCCCCCAGGTCGAGGTCACCGCGGGCGATGTCGACAAAGCCCTTGCCATCAAACTCGGTCAGGTAGCCCATCAGCCACTCGTCGATGCGGTCGGTCAGCAGCAGGACCTCTACGCCCTTCTTGCGGAACACTTCCAGATGCGGGCTGTTGCGCACCTGGCCGAAGCTCTCGCCGGTGAGGTAGTAGATCTTGTCCTGGCCTTCGGCCATGCGGCCAATGTAATCAGCCAGCGACACGTTCTGGGTTTCGCCTTCGCCGCGGGTGGAGGCAAAGCGCAGCAGGCCGGCGATCTTCTCGCGGTTGCCGAAGTCCTCGGCCGGGCCTTCCTTCAGGACCTGGCCGAAGTCTTTCCAGAACGTGGCGTACTGCTCCGGCTTGTCCTTGGCCAGCTTCTCCAGCATGTCCAGCGAACGCTTGGTCAGCGCGGCCTTCATCGAGTCGATGACCGGGCCAGCCTGCAGGATTTCGCGCGAGACGTTCAGCGACAGGTCGCTCGAGTCGACCACGCCCTTGATGAAACGCAGGTAGAGCGGCAGGAACTGCTCGGCCTGGTCCATGATGAAGACGCGCTGCACGTACAGCTTCAGGCCCTTCGGCGTGTCGCGGTGGTACAGATCGAACGGCGCGCGGCCCGGCACATACAGCAGCGAGCTGTACTCCAGCTTGCCTTCGACCTTGTTGTGGGTCCACGCCAGCGGGTCGGCGTGATCATGCGCCACGTGCTTGTAGAACTCGGTGTATTCCGCGTCGGTGACCTCGCTGCGCGGGCGGGTCCACAGCGCGCTGGCGCGGTTGACGGTCTCCCATGCCGGTTCGGCGCCCTCGTCGCCCCCTTCGGCCGGCATCTGGATCGGCAGGCCGATATGGTCCGAATACTTCTTCAGGATGCCGCGCAGGCGCCAGCCGTCGGCGAAATCGTGTTCGCCATCCTTCAGGTGCAGCACGATGCGGGTGCCGCGCTCGGCCTTGTCCACCGCCGCCACATCGAACTCGCCTTCGCCGCGCGAGGACCAGTGCACGCCCTCGCTGGACGGCAGGCCCGCGCGGCGCGAGTACACGTCCACCTGGTCGGCGACGATGAAAGCGCTGTAGAAGCCGACGCCGAACTGACCGATCAGCTGCGAGTCCTTCTTCTGGTCGCCGGAGAGCTGGCGCAGGAAGTCGCCGGTGCCGGACTTGGCGATGGTGCCAAGGTGGGCGATGGCGTCCTCGCGGCTCATGCCGATGCCGTTGTCGTCGATGGTGATGGTATGCGCCTGGGCATCGAAGCTGACCCGCACGCGCAGTTCGCTGTCATCTTCCAGCAGGCCCGGCTCGGTCAGCGAAGCAAAGCGCAGCTTGTCGGCCGCGTCGGCGGCATTGGACACCAGCTCGCGCAGGAAGATTTCCTTGTTCGAGTACAGCGAATGGATCATCAACTGCAGCAGCTGCTTGACTTCGGTCTGGAAGCCAAGGGTTTCGGTCTGGGTCGTTTCGGTCATCGGAAGTCTCCATGTGCAATGCCGCGCCAGCAGGTGCGGCCCGCAGCAAGGGGTAAGGGTGATTGTCCCGAAATCAAGGGCAGCGGATGCGCCTGCGAGCCCCGCCGCGCCCGGCAGGTGACGACCGTTGGCCATCCCGCTCCTGCGCCTGGCCGGCAGCCCGCAGCGTGTCGAACGACCATCGGCGGCCCGCACCGCCGGTGCGGCTACAATCGTGCCATGTCGATTCCATTCAATTCTTCCCTGCGGAGCTGCCGGTGAGTGCCCGCGGCGGCAACGAAGGCCAGGTCCGCATCATCGGTGGCCGCTGGCGCAACACCCGGCTGCCGGTGCCGACGCTGCCGGGCCTGCGGCCCAGCAGCGACCGCGTGCGCGAAACGCTGTTCAACTGGCTGCTGCCCAGGCTGGGCGGGGCGCGGGTGCTGGACCTGTTTGCCGGCAGCGGCGCGCTGGGGCTGGAAGCGCTCTCACGCGGTGCCGCCCATGCCACCTTGGTCGAGCGCGATCCGCAGCTGGTGCGCAACCTGCAGGCGGCCGTGGCCAGGCTGCAGGCCGCCGACCAGGCCAGCGTGGTGCAGGCCGATGCGCTGCGCTGGCTGCAGGGCGCAGCCGACCAGCAGGCCGACCTGGTGTTCATCGACCCGCCGTTCGCCGATGGGCTGTGGCAGGAGGTGCTGGCCCAGCTGCCACGCCACCTTGCTGCCGATGCCTGGCTGTACCTGGAGTCGCCGGCCGGGCATGCGCCCGTGCTGCCGCCAGCGTGGATGCTGCACCGCGAGGGAGGCAGCCGCGAAGTGCGCTTTGCCCTGTATCGCCGCACCGCTGCTACACTTTGATCTGTCTTTGACCGTCCAGATGCCCATGACCGTGGCCAATCGCCGCATTGCCGTCTATCCCGGAACGTTCGACCCGATCACCAATGGTCACATCGACCTGGTGAACCGGGCCGCGCCGCTGTTCGAGAAAGTGGTGGTCGGCGTGGCGCAGAGCCCGTCCAAGGGCCCCACGCTGCCACTGGAACTGCGTGTGCAGCTGGCCCGCGAAGCGCTGGGCCATCATGGCAACGTGGAAGTGCGCGGCTTTGACACCCTGCTGGCGCACTTTGTGCGCTCCATGCAGGGTGGGGTGCTGCTGCGCGGCCTGCGGGCGGTGTCCGACTTCGAGTATGAGTTCCAGATGGCCAGCATGAACCGCCATCTGATCCCGGAGGTGGAGACCCTGTTTCTCACCCCGGCCGAGCAGCACAGCTTCATTTCCTCGTCGCTGGTGCGCGAAATCGCGCGGCTGGGCGGCGATGTCTCCGGCTTCGTGCCGGCCTCGGTGCTCGATGCCCTGCGCAAGGTGCGCGCGGCCCGGGCCAGCCAGGACTGATGTTCCAACACTGCCGTCGCCGGCCTGCCGGCACTGGCATCCGCACGATCTGCAACCACTGAACCACCACGGGAGGAAACCCATGAACACCACCATGCGCGCGATGCTCATCGCCTCGTTGGCCCTGTCCTTCACTGCCTGCAAGAAGGAAGAGGCCGTTGCCCCGGCCGACCAGGCCCAGCAGGCGCTGGTCGCTCCGGCCAAGGACGACGATGCGGGCTGGAAGAAGTACCTGCAGGCCGTGGCTGTGCAGAACATGGGCAACGTCACCAACAGCCCGTTCCTGTACTACCTCGCCCCGGAATCGGACCCGGAGTTCCAGGCCAAGTTCGAGCGGCAGACCGAGAGCGCGACCCAGGCCGTGGCCCGTGGCGTGCAGCCGGGCAACATGCTGGCCTTCGGTTCGTCGGCCTCGTCCAAAATGGCCGACATGATCGGCATGGTGTTCAAGGACGTCAGCGCTGACTCGATGAAGGGCGTGCGCGTGGTGTTCATCGGCGATGCCGCTGACAATGCCCGCGTGCAGTCCATCGTGCAGCCGACCGGCGCCGAGTACGTGTTCGTCGAAGCCAAGTAACCGGCTTGCTGGCCACGCCTTCGGGCGTGGCCGCCGGTGGCGGTCATGTCGGCCGCCGCCGCTGACCGCTCCGCGCGCCCGCGCTGGCCGGCCAGGATTCAACCGCTGGCCCGCCAGGGCCACCGTGATGCGCGGGCGAGGAGTTGTTGCGCCGTGTCGCTGAAAATCAATGAGCTCTGCGTCAACTGTGACGTCTGCGAGCCCGCCTGTCCCAACCAGGCCATCTCGATGGGTGAAACCATCTACCTCATCGACCCGGCGCGCTGCACCGAATGCGTCGGTCATTTCGACGAACCGCAGTGCGTGGTCGTCTGTCCGGTCGAATGCATCGACCCGGACCCCGAGATCGTGGAAACCGAAGCCGAGCTGCTGGCCAAACTGCGCCGGCTGCAGCACGATCATCCGGAACTCTATGCGGAGCCCCCAGCCGAATGAAACTCATTGCCCGACCCCTGTTGCTGCTGGGCCTGCTGCTGACCCCCCTGGCCTGGGCCGACGCGCCCGCGCGCGCCACGCACCCCGACGGTGCGGCCATCGCCAGCGGCCATGCACTGGCCACCCAGGCCGGCATGGACATTCTGGCCCAGGGCGGCAACGCGTTTGACGCCGCAGTGGCGGTATCCTCCACGCTGGCGGTGGTCGAGCCGATCAGCTCCGGGCTCGGCGGAGGCGGCTTCTTCCTGCTGCACGATGCGGCCACCGGCAAGGACGTGATGCTCGACGCGCGCGAGACCGCACCGCAGGCGGCCACGCCGCAGGCCTTCCTGGACAAGGACGGCAATCTGGATCGCGACCGCTCGATCAACGGCGCCTGGTCGGCCGGCATCCCCGGCCTGCCGGCGGCCCTGGTGGAACTGTCGGCCCGGCACGGCAAGCTGCCGTTGAAGACCGCGCTGCAGCCGGCCATCCGCATCGCCCGCGAAGGTTTTCCGGTCTATGCGCGCATGGCCAAGGGCTACGCCTCGCGCGCCGACGTGATGCAGCGTTACCCGGGCACGCGCGAAGTCTATCTGCGTAACGGCCGACCAATCGCTGAAGGTGATGTGTTCCGGCAGCCGGAACTGGCACGGACGCTGGAGCGGCTGGCTGAGGGCGGATTCGACGGGTTCTACCGGGGCCAGACCGGCCGTCTGCTGCTGGCGGGGGTGAAGCAGGCCGGCGGCCGCTGGACCGCCGAGGAACTGGCCGGTTACCAGGTCAAGCTGCGCGAGCCGATCGTCTTTGATTACAACGGTTGGAAGATCACCACCGCACCGCCGCCTTCCTCGGGTGGCATCGCACTGGCGGCCATGCTGCAGATCCTGGAAGGCTGGGACATCAAGGCGATGGACCCCGCGCACCGCACGCACCTGGTCGTGGAGTCGATGCGCCGCGCGTACCGCGACCGCACCTTCTTCCTGGGTGACCCGGATTTCGTGCAGATTCCGCAGAAGGTGCTGACGAGCAAGGATTACGCACAGGGGCTGCGCGCCACCATCCACCCGGAAAAGGCCACGCCGAGCGATCTGCTCTCCGGCAACCCGACGCCGCTGGAAGACGACGAGACCACGCACTTTTCCATCATCGATGCAGCCGGTAACCGGGTCGGTGCCACCCAGACGGTGAACCTGCTGTACGGCTCGGGCCTGATTCCCAAGGGCACCGGCGTGCTGCTGAACAACGAGATGGACGATTTCGCGCTCAAGCCGGGTACGCCCAACGCGTTCGGGGTGATGGGCTACGAAGCCAACGCACCCAGGCCGGGCAAGCGCATGCTCAGCTCGATGACCCCCACCTTCATGGAAAACGATGACAAGGTCGTGGTGCTGGGCACGCCGGGTGGCAGCCGCATCATCACCATGGTGCTGCTCGGGGTGCTGGGGTATGACGCGGGCCTGCAGGCACAGCAGGTGGCCGCATTGCCGCGCTACCACCACCAGTGGCTGCCGGACCTGATCGAAGCAGAGACCGACACCTTCGATGCCGACACGATCAAGCAACTGCAGGCGATGGGTCACCGGATCGACCTGCCTGGCGAAGTCGCCGCCGGCGGGCGCGGTTCCAGCCATGTATGGGGCAACCTGCAGACGGTGGAATGGGACCGTCGCAGCAACACCCTCTACGGCGGCAGCGACCCGCGCAACCCGGTGGGCAGCGCCCAGGTCACCGACTGACACCCTCCCGCGCCCGGCAGGTGACGGCCGCTGGTCGTCACCCTGTTATCTCCGCCGCCGCCGCTGAACCATTATTTAACGCCGCCGCGCCGATAATTACCCCATGAAACTCTGGTCAATCCGTGGCAACACGCAACGCCTCGACGGCGGCGCGATGTTCGGCAACGCACCGCGCGCGGTGTGGGAAAAATGGGCAGCACCCGACGATCTCAACCGTATCGAACTGGCCTGCCGGGCTTTGCTCGCCAGCCCGCTGGAAGGTCGCACGGTCCTGTTTGAAACGGGCATCGGTGCGTTCTTCGAACCGCGCATGCGCGAGCGCTACGGCGTGCAGGAAAGCGAGCACGTGCTGATGGAATCGCTGCGCGAGGCTGGCTTCGAGCATGAGGACATCGACGTGGTGGTGCTCAGTCACCTGCATTTCGATCATGCCGGCGGCCTGCTGGCGCCATGGTGCGAGGGCCGCGAACCGGAGTTGCTGTTCCCCAATGCCACCTTCGTGGTGGGCGCGGCGCATTGGCAACGTGCACTGCAGCCGCATCCGCGGGACCGTGCCAGTTTCATTCCCGAGCTGCCAGCGCTGCTGCAGGCCAGCGGGCGTCTGGAGATCGTCGATGGCGAGTACTCCAAGGCCCTGGGGCGCAGCGTGCGTTTCAGTTTCAGCGACGGGCATACGCCCGGCCTGATGTTGGCCGAAATCGCCGGTCCGGAAGGTGCGCAGGGCCAGCCTTACGGCGGCCTGGTGTTCTGCGCCGACCTGATACCGGGTCGCTCCTGGGTGCACGTGCCGATCACCATGGGCTATGACCGCAATGCCGAGCTGCTGATCGACGAGAAGCGCAGCTTTCTGGAAGACAAACTGGCGCGTGGCGTGCAGTTGTTTTTCACCCATGACCCGCAGGTGGCCATGGCCAGGGTCGGCCGCGATGAAAAGGGCCGTTTCGTGACCAGCCACGAGCAGGGCGAGCTGGTCGGCGCAGAGCTCTAGCCCCGCAACCGCAGCTCGCCGCACTCTGCCGAAGAACGGCGCCGCCACGGAGCGGGTAGGTGACGACCGTTGGTCGTCACGCTTCAGCGGCGCAGCCGTGCCGTTCGTTGTGCGCCCAAGCAACAGCGTGACGACCAACGGTCGTCACCTGCCATACCCACAGCTGCACCCACCCATGCCGCCTACGGTGGCGGCTCAGCCTACGCGCGTGCCGAAGATGCGGTCGCCGGCGTCGCCCAGACCCGGCAGAATGTACGCCTTGTCGTTGAGCTTTTCGTCGATGGCGGCCGTATAGATCTCCACGTCCGGATGCGCGGCCTGCACGGTGGCGATGCCTTCCGGTGCGGCCACCAGGAAAATCCCCTTGATGCGGCGTGCGCCGGCACGCTTGAGCATGTCGATGGTCGCCACCAGCGTACCGCCCGTGGCCAGCATCGGGTCCAGGATCAGCGCGTCGCGCTCTTCCAGGCGGCCGGTCAGACGCTCGAAGTACGGCACCGGCTGCAGGGTTTCCTCGTTGCGCTGCAGGCCCACCACGCTCACACGCGCAGCGGGAATCAGCGACAGCACGCCGCTGAGCATGCCCAGCCCCGCACGCAGGATCGGCACCACGGTGATCTTGGCCCCGGCGATGCGCTGCACGGTGACCGGGCCGGCCCAGCCGTCCATGGTGTGCGCCTCGGTCTCCAGGTCGGCCGTCGCCTCGTAGGCCAGCAACGTGCCCAGCTCGTTGGCCAGTTCACGGAAGTCCTTGGTGCTGAGCGCGGCGTTGCGCATCAGGCCGATCTTGTGCTGCACCAGCGGGTGGCGCACTTCGACGATGTTCATGGTTGCTTCTACGGCAGGGCGAGGGTGTCCATTTTGCCGCAGTGCCTGCAGCGGGGCCAGCCGATGACGTCGATGACGCTGTCATCAGGCCGCCCGGTGTCATGGCGGTGCAATCTCTTCGACATACCGTGCTCTCCCATTCTTGACACCGAATGGGGACACCACGTGCAGAACCGGAATCCGTTGGCAATCGCCATTGCCAGCACCCTCGCCCTGACACTCGGCGCCAGCGCGCAGGCCAGGGCGGATGTTGCGGCCAACGCCATCGACCTGGACCGGGTCGAAGTGCGTGCCCAGCTTGAGTCGCAGGTGCGCGCGGTAGACCTCAAGCGCAGCAGCAACGCCATCGAGGACGCGGTGTCCTCCGATGCGCTGGGGCAGTATCCGGACAAGAACGTGGCCGAGTCGCTGCAGCGGTTGCCGGGCGTGAGCGTGACGCGCGACCAGGGCGAGGGGCGCTTTGTGGTGGTGCGTGGCCTGGACGCCAACCTCAACAGCGTCAGCGTCGACGGCATCGCGGTGGGCACCCCGGAAGATTCCAGCCGTGCTGCGCCGCTGGATGTGATTCCCTCCGACTCCACCGAACGCCTGCGCGTGGTGAAGTCGCCGACGCCGGACATGCCCGGTGACAGCATCGGCGGCGCCATCCTGGTCGAATCGGCCTCGGCCTTCGACCGCGACGGCCGCAGTGTGCGCGGCAAGCTCGAAGCCAGTCATCAGTCGCTCTCCGGCCACACCAGCCCCAAGGCGGCGTTCAACTACAGCGAAGTGGTGGCCAACACGTTTGGCGTGGCGCTGGGCGTGAACTACCAGCAACGGCGTTTTGAATCGGACAACACCGAAGTGGAGTATGACGGCGAGCGCGATGCCCGCCCCGGTGATGTCACTGCCATCAACCTGCAGCACCGCAAGTATGAGATCGAACGCACGCGACTGGGCGCCAACCTCAATCTCGACTGGCGTCCGGATGCGGACAACCAGTACTACCTGCGCACGCTCTACAGCCGCTTCGACGATGCCGAGACCCGCCAGCGGGTGATCTTCAACTTCGACGAGGCCGACAGGGTGGCTACCGGCACCGACCAGTTCCGTCTGGACGACATGCCGGCCGATGGCATCGACAAGCGCATGCGCTACCGGACCAAAAAGGAAAATACCTTCGCCGTCAGCCTGGGGGGTGAGAACCGCCTGCGCGCGGCAGTGGTCGACTACAAGCTCGGCTACACCCGTACCGAAGAGCGGGTCGACGATGAAATGGAAGCGCGCTTCACCCTGGCCGGCGAGGACATGTCCGGCACGCTGGACCAGCGTGGGCGCCTGCCGCGCTACACCTTCAGCGATGCCGGCTGGCAGGACAACAACAACTACACGTTCGATCGCATGATCATCGGGCCCAAACAGGTCAACGACAGTGAACGCAGCGCGCAGGTCAACGTGCGCTTTGACGGCGACAACAGCAGCTACAGGTTCGGTCTGCTGGGCCGGTGGCGCGACCGTGACGTCAACGTCGACGAGGCCGAACTGCGGCGCGGGCCGGCGATCGATCTGTCCAGCTGGACCGCGGCATCGCCGTCGTTCCGCCACGGTACCTTCGGCCAGGGCATGAGCTCGGATGCAATGCGCCGTTACTGGGCACAGAACAGTGGCCAGTACAGCGCCCGCCCGCAGGACGTGGCGGGCAATGCGGTCACCTCGCTGGAAGAGGACTACACCGCACGCGAAGACATCTTCGCCAGTTACGCGATGGGTACCTGGGACATCGGCGCGCTGCGCATCATCGGCGGCGTGCGCGTGGAAAGCACCCGCTTCAAGGCCACCGGCAACAGCGTCGAGCTGGACGAGGGCGACGGCTATACGGTGAGCCCGGTAGTGGCCAACCGCAGCTACAGCAACGTGCTGCCCGGCCTGCACCTGCGTTATGACGCTGCCAACGACTGGGTACTGCGCCTGTCGGCCAACAAGACGGTCGCGCGCCCGTCCTTCGGCGACGTGTCGCCGCGTCGCGCGCTCAACCGCGGCGACGAGGAACTGCGCCTGGGCAACCCGGCGCTGGACCCGTACGAGTCGACCAACATCGACCTGTCGGTGGAAAAATACATCGGCACCTCGGGCATTGTCTCGCTGGGTCTGTTCCACAAGCGCATCGACGGCTACATCGTCCAGACCACCCGGCTCAACGACCCGGCCTACGATGGTCTGGATGTGACCACTTCGATCAACGGCGACAAGGCTACCGTGCGTGGTGTCGAGTTCAACTACCAGCAGCAGCTGGACTTCCTGCCGCCAGGGCTGGACGGGCTGCTGGTCGGTGCCAGCGGTACCTGGCTGGACACCGACTTCAACCCGGGTCTGGCTGACCGCAGCGGCGAAGACTTCACCCTGCCGCGCGCTTCAAAGCACGTCTACAGCGCCCATATCGGCTATGAGAAATATGGCCTGAGCACGCGTCTGGCGGCGGTCTACCGCAGCGAGTATCTGGATACGCTGGGCGCCGGCCGCGCGTTCGACATCCATGTGGCACCCAACACCCAGCTGGATTTCTCGCTGGACTACAAGTTCACCCCGCGCGTGAGCATGTACCTTGAAGCGCAGAACCTGCTGGACAAGCCGCTGGAGCTTTACCAGGGCACGCGCTCGCGCACTCTGCAGCTTGAAGAATATGGGCGTACCTACGCTGTTGGCCTGAAGGTGGCACTGTGATGATGCATCGTTCGATCCTGGTGGTCGCGCTGGCCACCGTCCTGCTGGCTGGCTGCAGCAGGCCGGCCACGTCCGAGTCCGGGCGGGCCGCCGGCCCGGCGGCCACCGACCTCGCCAGCGGAACGCGCGCGGTGGCCACCATCGCCGAGGCCTTCCTGAGCCCGATGACGCCCGATGACAACATCGACTCGCCCGCCAGCTGGCAGACACCGGACGGCAAGGTCTGGCTGATCGCCACGGCCAAGGCCACCGACAAGCTGGTGGTGTATGACGGCAGCACCGGCGCCCACCTGCGCGATGTGGGCAGTACGGGAACGGCACTGGGCCAGTTCGACCGCCCCAACGGCATCGCGGTGGTCGACGACCTGCTGTGGATCGTCGAGCGCGACAACCGCCGTGTGCAGGTGCTCTCGTTGCCGGAATTCAGGCCGCTGGCGGTGTTCGGTGAGCGAGAGCTGCGCAAGCCCTATGGCCTGTGGGTGGACAAGCGCAGCGACGGTTACACGCTGTACGTCACCGACTCCTGGGTCGACGGCGAGGATGCCGAGGGCAACGACATCCTGCCGCCGCTGGCCGAGCTGGACAAGCGTGTGCGCCAGTACCACGTCAGCCGCGAGGGCGACGCGATCAGCGCGCAGCTGGCCGCCAGCATCGGCGACACCAGCGAGGCCGGCGCACTGCGCGTGGTCGAGTCGATCTGGGGCGACCCGAAGAACGATCGGCTGCTGATCGCCGAAGAGGACGAGACCTACGCCAATGAGTTCAAGGTCTACACGCTGGCAGGCCGCTTCACCGGCGCTACCTTCGGCCGCGATGTGTTCAAGGCGCAGGCCGAGGGCGTGACCCTGCGCACCTGCGGCAGCGAGGGCTGGTGGATCACCACCGAGCAGGGCAAGGGGCGCAGCGTGTTCCACCTGTTCGACCGGCATACGCTCAAGCCGGTGGGCGCCTTCCAGGGCAACACCGTGGCCAACACCGACGGCATCTGGTCGATGCAGCAACCCAGCGCTCGTTTCCCGCAGGGTGCGTTGTATGCGGTGCATGACGACCAGGGCGTGGTGGCATTTGACTGGCAGGACATCGCTGGACAGCTTTCACTGCCGTTGGAGTGTGGCGCATGAACACGTTGATCAAAGGCACCCACATTGCCGCGCTGGCCCTGCTGCTTGCCGCACCGGTGTCGACCTGGGCGGCCAGGGAGGCGTCGCGCGTCGAGCCCAACACCCAGGTACCCGCCGGCAACCCGCATCATGCCGCAGGTGCGCTGCCCGACCGCATCGTGGCCACGCCCGCCGCCGACGCGGCCCATGGCTTCGCGGTGGCCTGGCGTACCGACGCCTCGGTGCAGGCACCGCTGCTGGAGATCGCGGTGGCCGGTGACTCACCGGCCATCGGGCCGGTGCGCCGGATCACCGCGGGCAGCCGTGCGTTGCAGAGCGAGAATGGCCTGTCCCACCATCACCGCGCCGATGTCGAAGGACTGCAGCCGGATACCCTCTACGTCTACCGCGTGCAGGGGCAGGGCAGCTGGAGCGCCTGGAACCAGCTGCGCACCCCGGCCGCGGCCGGCAAGCCTCTGACCCTGCTGTACTTCGGCGACACCCAGAACAAGAACGTCAGTCATGTGAGCCGGGTCATCCGCGCGGCGCAGAAAGCCGCCCCGCAGGCGACGGTGAGCCTGTTTGCGGGCGACCTGGTCAGTGGCGGCGATGGGGCCGACGACAACGAGTGGGGCGAGTGGTTTGCCGCCACCGGATGGCTGGCCCAGGAGACCCTGGTCGCGCCGGCGATCGGCAACCACGAGTACTTCGAGGAGTTCGAGGACACCCTACAGGAGCGGCGCGTGCTCGGCCGGCACTGGCCGGTGACCTTCGCGCTGCCGCGCAACGGCGCGCCGGGCGTGGCTGACACCACCTACTGGTTCGACGTGCAGGACGTGCGCATCGCCGTGCTCGATGGCACCTCCGCGCTCGACCTGGGCACCGCGCAGGCGCAGGCCAAGTGGCTGGACGGCGTGCTCGCCGACAACCCGCATCCGTGGAGCATCGTGCTGTTGCACCAGCCGTTCTACTCGCCCCGCGAAGGCAGGCAGAACGTCGCGCTGCAGCAGGTGCTGCTGCCGGTGGTGCGTCGGCACAACGTCGACCTGGTGCTGCAGGGCCATGATCACACCTACGGTCGTCGGGGTGAAGGACAGGCGCCCACGCCGCAGTACGTGGTGACCGTGGCCGGTCCAAAGCAGTACCGGCTTTCGGACGAGGCCAGGGCCACCATGGCCCCGGTCGGCGAGGATACCCAGCTGTTCCAGGTGCTCACCATCGACCCCAGCCACCTGCGTTACGAAGCACGCACGGTCACCGGGCGACGCTACGACGCGTTCGAGCTGACCCGCAGTCCGGACGGACGCAAGCAGCGGCGGGAGCTCACCGAAGGCCGCATCGCACCACGCGATTGCGGGCGCGAACAGACGCTCAAAGGCCGCACGGACCGCTGCTGGGAATGATCATCACCGGCTGTGCCACGCCGGTGGCGCAGTCTGTTTTCTTTCAATGCACGCCGGAGGTGCTGGATGCAGCTGCAACGAGGATGGTCGATGGCCGCACTGACCCTGGGCCTGGTGTTGATGGTCGGTGCCAGTGTGGCCGCTGACGCGGTACTGCACCCGTTCCTGACCGCGCAGCCGAAACAGGCGCCGGCCGAAGTGAACCTGGCCGTGGAGATTCCAGCAGGCAGCTTCACCAAGTACGAGATCAAGGAAGACGGGCTGGTCCATGTGGACCGCTTCCAGTCGATGCCGGTCGCGTATCCGGCCAACTATGGCTCGATGCCGCGTACCCTGGCCGGTGACAACGACCCGCTTGACGCACTGGTGCTGACCCGCGAACCCCTGCATCCGGGCGTGATCGTGCGCTTCCGCCCGATCGGCTACCTGAAGATGCTCGACGGTGGCGAGCACGATGAGAAGGTCATCGGCGTGCCCACCGACAAGGTGGACCCCAGCTATGCCGGCATCCGGGATCTGGACGACCTGCCGATGATCGAACGCCAGCGTATCGAGGCCTTTTTCCGCATCTACAAGGATCTGCCGGCTGGGCGCAATCCGGTGCAGCTTGGCGGCTGGGGCAACGCCGCCGAGGCCCGCCAGCTGATCACCGAGGCCATGCAGCGCTTCGACGCGGCGCGCTGAAGCGCTCGGGCCGCGCGGCACTCGAGGTCGTCAACGGCCTACCTGGCCTTCACCCCTGATGACTATGCTATGCGCCTTGTCATCAAGGGTGTGCCTGTGTCTGTAGCATTGCTGTGGTTCCGCCGCGACCTGCGCCTGCAGGACAATCCCGCGTTGCAGGCCGCGCTCGACGCCGGGCATACGGTCGTGCCGGTCTACATCCACGCACCCGCCGAAGAGGGCGAGTGGGCGCCAGGCGCTGCCAGCAACGCGTGGCTGCATCGCTCACTGGCGGCGCTGGATGCCGACCTGCGTGCACGTGGCTCATCGCTGGTGCTTGCCGAGGGCGGCAGCCAGCAGGTGCTTGAACAGCTGATCGCGCAGACCGGTGCCGAAGCGGTTTACTGGAACCGCAAGTACGAGCCGGCGACCCAGCCGCGCGACGCGGCGATCAAGAAGGCACTGCAGGAACAGGGGCTGTTGGTGCAGAGCTGCAACGGCAGCCTGCTGTTCGAGCCGTGGGAACTGGCCACCCAGCAGGGCAACCCGTACAAGGTGTTCACTCCGTTCTGGCGCACGGCGCTGACCCGCTGGCGCCTGCCCGCACCACAGGCCGCGCCCAAGCGGATGGTCGCCCACGGCGTGGACGGCCTTGCACTGGACACGCTGGCTCTGGCGCCTTCGCTGGGCTGGGACGCCGGGTTCTGGGAACACTGGCAGCCGGGGGAAGCCGGCGCGCATGAGGCGATCACCGTGTTCGTCGACGGTGCCTTGAACGGCTACCGCCAACAGCGCGACCTGCCCGACCGGGTGGGCACCTCGCTGCTGTCACCGCACCTGCATTTTGGCGAAATCGCACCGTGGGCTGCCGCCCATGCACTGGAAGCCGAGCGCAGTGCCGGCCGCAATGCCGACATTGACGCCTGGCTGCGCGAACTGGGCTGGCGCGAGTTCGGTTACCACCTGCTGCATCATTTTCCGCAGACCCCAACCCGGAATCTCAACCCGCGCTTTGACACCTTCAAGTGGGCATCGCCCAGCAAGGCCCAGTTGCAGGCGTGGCAGCGGGGGCGCACCGGTGTCCCCATCGTCGACGCCGGTCTGCGCGAGCTCTGGCACACCGGCTACATGCACAACCGCGTACGCATGATCGTTGCCAGCTACCTGTGCAAGCACATGCGCGCGCACTGGCTGGAGGGCGCGCGCTGGTTCTGGGACACACTGGTGGACGCCGACCTGGCCAACAACACCATGGGCTGGCAGTGGGTGGCCGGCACCGGTGCCGACGCGGCGCCGTATTTCCGGGTGTTCAACCCGGTCACCCAGTCGGAGAAGTTCGACCCGCAGGCGCGCTACATCAGCCGTTGGGTGCCCGAGCTGGCCGCGCTTCCGTTGAAGGCACGGTTCGCGCCGTGGCAGCACCCGCAGCTGCTGGCCGAGCATGCGCCGGACTATCCGCGCTCCCCGCTGGTCGACCTGGCCGCGGGCCGCGACGCGGCGCTGGCCGCCTACCGGCACACCAGCACTACCTCCGCAGAAAGCTGAACGGGGCCCGGAATGGAGGCCCGGTCATCATCCCGGCATCGCGTGCGCGTGGTTATGCTCCCCGCCACCGCATGCCGGCTGGTCCGGTCAACAAGGAGAGCTCCATGATTCGAAACACCACCCGTAATGTAGCCGTGTCCCTGATGGTCGCCGCCGCGCTGTCAGCCTGCGCGACCGGTGGCTCCTATGTGCAGAGCGACCAGTACGGCAACCAGACCGAGCAGCAGAACCGCACCGGTCGTGGTGCCTTGATCGGTGCCGCCATCGGTACCGCTGCCGGTCTGCTCAGCGGCAACAGCGCGACCGAGCGTCGCCAGCACGCCATGATCGGCGCGGGCATCGGCGCGCTGGGCGGCGCAGCCGTGGGCAATTACCAGGACCGCCAGGAACGCGCGCTGCGTGAGCGCACCGCCAACACCGGCATCGATGTGTCCCGCGACGGCGACAACATCATGCTCAACCTGCCCGACGGCATCACGTTTGATTTCGGCAAGTCGACCCTCAAGCCGCAGTTCTACGGCTCGCTCAACGGCGTGGCCAAGACGCTGGCCGAGTACAACCAGACCATGATCGAAGTGGTCGGTCACACCGACAGCGTGGGCAGCGATGCGGTGAACAACCGTCTGTCCAAGGAACGTGCTGATTCGGTGGCCGCTTACCTCAACGGGCAGGGTGTGCAGCAGGCGCGTATTGAAACCCTCGGTGCCGGTAAAGCCTATCCGATCGCCGACAACAGCACCGATGCGGGCCGTGCGAAGAATCGCCGCGTCGAGATCCGCGTGATTCCGCTGACTCAGTAATCCGCAGCGCAGGTTGTGTTACGGCCTGGCCGCAACGAAATGCCGCCCTCGTAGGCGGCATTTCTGTAAGCGCAGGCCACTGGTCGGCATCCATTGAACGACCAGATTTCATACTTCAACCCGCATTCGCAACGCTGATCTGCAAAGCCCTTACGCACGAATCGATCAGTTTCAACAGTATGAGTCATTGCACGCCAGCAGAGCACGAAACCGTATGGTCAACGGCGGACGTTACAATACCGTCTGCGTCTCTCACGGTGCTTCTCAATGTGAAGGTTGCAGGGGGGTTGGTATTGGGTGCGTCGCAGTAGAACGTGGGCGTAATCACGTTATCGACGGCCGTCCTGAACGAGTTGGTTTTCGTGCGGCACTTCCAGTTCGGTGGGCAGATGACGGGTACGAGCACCACCGTAACCGGGAAGCGCGGGTGTCCCTGCAGGGTTACAGGGACAGGCAGCCTTACACGAAATTTCCCCGAAACGGAGGGAATGGAGGCGATCTTGAACGGCGAGCATTCGGTCTCACCCTTCTTGAAAGTCCTGTAGCCTTTTTCAACGCCGCGCATCGCAGCGGCGCGAAAAACTGAACTCTGGAGGGCTTTCGAGTCGTCTACGTTACTGTGGAAGCCAATTTCGACCAGTGTAGTGGGCATCGCTGCCTCCCGTACCTCGCCATAGTTTGTGCCGTCTCTGACACCGGGTCGAATTGGGTACGTGGCGTAGGATGGCAGCTGTTGAATCTGCTCGGTGACATAGCAATGGATATTTGAGCCAAGCTGGTATGAATTGGGGTCATCAATGTTGGCAATGATAGTCGCGCCGCGAGCAGAAGGATTGTCACTGGCATCGGTATGGAGGGAGATCAATGTCCCGGCATTGATATAATTTGCGTACTCTGGTCGCGCCCTGATATCTTCATCATATTCGCGAAGATAACCTCGAGATGGCGGCTTCCGATTCGGCGATCCATTTGGAAACTTATTCCAGATCTTTTCCCCCAGGCTCGGGTAGAGTCGTTTAAGATGATAGCGCGCACCGAGTTCAGCCCATGCGAGTCCGCTCTCAGGGTCTATCTCGGCATTGCCTATGTCGCGAGTATGATGGATCGTGGTGATAGTGTCAGAGCTTCGCTGCGCCAATAAGCGTGCGAGAGTCGAGGAATACCCTGGTGTGACAGTGTCTTCGTAGACGTCCGTTGTTCCAGCGTACGGTGTAGGACGTTGATGGCGCCAGGTTTCATCAGCATGGTGGAGATAACGGCCATGCCCGGGATTAAGGACAACCGAACCCGGTACAGATGTGATGACAGCAGGGGGTGTCCCAGTGGTTTTCTTTGTCGAGTGCTCCGGCGGATATATCTCATTGAGATGCCTGCCGCCAATTCGAATCTTGACATAGCGAAATCTTACCAGTCCAGCTATCAGCTCATACGCTTCATTCTCGACGTCTCTAAGCTTGGCACCTAATTCCTCGCTGAAGACCGGCGCATCCTTTGGTAAGTAGCCAGCGCCGAGGTCGATCCACACCACACCAGTGACGGGATCGGCGGTGACCACGACCGTGATTTGCGCTGCCTGAGTTGGCAGGCGCTCTTGATGGTCAACGAATCTCTGCAGCGCGGGTTCAATCTCGCTGGCCAATGCTTGGCTATTCTGGATGGTGAGTGGCGGGATATCCGAACTCACCCCTGCTTGCCCGTAGGCGCCCAGGCTGAATGTCGAGACAAATACACTGCCGAAGGCAAGCATCAAGCACGTTTCACAACGTATTCTGTTCATGATTCATCTTTCAGTTTAAGCGGGATTATCCATGAGTAACGGATCTCTGCTGGCGCAAGCAGGAGTAGAGGCGCGCTTGGATTGCGGCAACGCACATTGTCTGCGTCACGTCGCAGGGCATTGCTCCGATCACCTGATCAAGGTGAGATGCGGCTTCATCTATCAGTAGCGCTCGACCGATATAGAGCATCCGATGGCGACTCTGAATCTAGATAGACGCAGTATCGCGATGGACGGCAGCGCTGAGTGCACTGCGTTCACGAAGATATTCTGCGGTTTGAGTCGTGAGTGACCAATAGGCTTAGTCCCCATCTGCGTGTCGGAAGATTCGCAAAATTAGGCGCCGACAGCGTGGGCAGCGATGCAATGAACAACCGCCTGTCCAAGGAACGTGCCGATTCGGTGGCCGCCTACCTCAATGGGCAGGGCGTACTGCTGGCCCGTATTGAAACGCTCGGTGCCGGCAAGGCCTATCCGATCGCCGACAACAGCACCGATGCGGGCCGCGCGAAGAATCATCGTGTCGAGATCCGCGTGATTCCGCTGACCCAGTAATCCGCAGCGCAGGTTGCACTGCAGCACAATGCCGCCCAAGAGGGCGGCATTTTTGTGTTCGCACCTGCTCACGAGCAATGACAACCAACGGTCGTCACCTGCCGGTGGCGTGCGCTCCGGGTCAGGCGGCGGTGGCTGTTTCCAGAATGCGCTTGCCGGTCGCTTCCAGCTCGGCTTCAAGCTTCTCGTTCTGCTGCTGGGCGTACTTGGCCGCCGGGCACTGCGAGAGCATGTAGTTGGCGTCGAAGTTGAGCTTGTCCACCAGGAAGTCGACAAACGCTCGCACCTTCGGCGAGACCAGCCGGCCCCCGGCGAAGACGGCGTTGAAGTCCACATCCGGTCCGGTCCAGCCGGCCAGCACCCGGCGCACCATGCCGGTCTCGATGAAGGGCTTGGCCATCACATCGCCGGTCAGCAGCAGGCCTTCGCCACAGACCAAGGCACCGTTGAGCGCTGACGGATCGTTGGCCACCATCAGCGGATTGACCGGGAAATCACGCAGTTCGCCGCCGTTCTCACCGAGCTGCCAGGTGATGCGTCCGGGATGGGTATGGTGCGCCTTGCGCATCGCCAGGATGCGATGGAACTGCAGTTCGTCCGGGTGCAACGGCTCGCCATGCCGCTCGATGTAGGACGGGCTGGCAAACACCTGGGTACGCAGCGTGCCGAGCTTGCGTGCCACCAGGTTGGAGTCGGGCAGGGCGCCCACGCGCAGGGCGAGGTCGGCTTCGCCGGAAATCAGATCAAGCTTTTCGTTGCCCAGATGCATGTCCAGCTTGATCTCCGGGTACAGCGCGTGGAACTGCCCCAGCAGCGGTGCGATCCAGGTGATCCCGATCGAATAGGGCACGGTGAAGCGCAGCCAGCCACGCGGGCCGGACTGCAGCTGGTTGACCGCGCTTTCGGCTTCTTCCAGCTCGCGTGCGATGCGCTGGCAGTGCTCGTGGTAGATCGAGCCGGCTTCGGTCAGGCCAAGCCGGCGTGTGGTCCGGTGCAGCAGACGTGCGCCCAGCCGCGATTCCAGCTCCTGCACCTTGCGGCTGACCGTGGTCTTGGGCAGGCCCAGCGACTTGGCAGCGGCGATGAAGCTGCCCTGCTCGACCACTTTGACGAAGATCAGCGTTTCGTTGAGATCGTGGGACATGGTCGGGCTCCTGGACGGCGGGGACGCGCTTATGGTGACAAAAAGATTGGACCGCGAGCGGGATGATTATTCCCCTTAATCAGGACTAATCAAGTAGGAGTTAGGGGGCTAAGGTGGCGCCATTCCCGTGATGGAGCTGGCCAACCATGAGCCTCCGCAACATTCTGAACACCCTGCGCGGCCTGCGCCGCAGCACGCTGGACCAGGCGATGACCGTCGAGGCGCGCCCGAGTTCATTGATCCACAAGGACTTTCGCGAGTTCACCGCGCCGGCCAGGAGCCAGCGCGGCGGTGCGATTCGACTGACCGGGCGCACGCCCGACCGCTTGGCGCGAATCGGGATAATCCCATCAGCGGGAGTAAATATCCCGTGAATGGGACGCTCGCTCCCGAAGTGCTGGTGCTGGGCGGCACCGGCGCGCTCGGCCAGGGGCTGGTAGCGGCGCTGCTGGAGGCGGGCAGCCCGGTGCTGGTCGTCGGCCGCGATCCTGCACGGCTTGCCGCCCTGAGCGAACAGTTCGCCGACGAGCCGGGGCTGCAGACCCTGCTGGGCTCGTTGGCCGACGATGGCTCGGCCCGCACGTTGGCCCAGCGCGTAGCCGCGCGGCCCCGGCCACTGGCGGCGGTGGTGGCGGCGATGGCCGGTCCCTACAACCGTGGCCGCGTCATCGACCGCAGCGGTGACGCCCTGCTGCAGGCGCTGCAGCTGGACCTGATGCCGCACGTCCACGCGGCCCGCCACCTGCTGCCGCTGCTGCAGAACCAGGTTCAGCCGCGCCGCTACGTGATGCTTGGCAGTCCCGCCGCGGTCAAGCCATGGGCCGGCTACGGCGAAACCTCGATCACGGCCGCTGCGCTGCGCATGTATGCCCAGGTGGTGCACCAGGAAGCACAGTCGCTGGGCGTGCGGGTGCAGATGCTCGATGTCAGTGACCCGGTGTGCACCCCGGTCAACGCGGCCAACGCCTGCAGCGAGTGGCCCAGCGCGTTGCTGATCGGGCGTCGGCTGGTTTCGCTGCTCGATGGCTGTACCGACAACCGCGCCATCGTGCGCTGTGATTCGCGCGACGCGCAGCTGCCCAGCCGACTGCTGAAGCTCGACGCGCCGCCGCCACGTCCCTTGGCTGCCGACTGCGCTTGACCTCAACGTTGGTTGAGGTTGCACCATCCTGCCGCCGCGTCGAAAGGCGCCTCCGCATCACCGTCTACGTATCACCACCCCTTATGGATACCTTCCCCATGACATCCCAGTCCTCATTCCAACGACGTACCCGCCAGCTCGCACTGGTCGGTGTCTCCGCGCTGGCCCTGGCGGTGCTGACCGCCTGCAGCGGCAGCACGGCCGGCGAGGCCGGCGCACCGCCGCCGCCGGAGGTCAGCGCAGCACCGGTGCTGGTCAAGCAGGTCAGCCAGTGGGACGACTTCAGCGGCCGCGTGCAGGCGGTGGAAAGTGTCGAGCTGCGCCCTCGCGTCTCGGGCTACATCGACAAGGTCAACTATGTCGAAGGCCAGGAAGTGAAGAAGGGCGATGTGCTGTTCACCATCGACGCGCGCAGCTACCAGGCCGAGTACGCCCGCGCCCAGGCCGAGCTGGCCCGTGCGCGCACCCAGGCATCGCTGGCGCGCAGTGAATCCGAGCGTGCCAAGCGCTTGTCCGATCAGCAGGCCATCTCCACCGAGACCTGGGAACAGCGCCGCGCCACCGCCGAACAGGCCACCGCCCAGGTCCAGGCGGCGCAGGCCGCGCTGGCATCGGCGGCGCTGAACCTTGAGTTCACCAAGGTGCGTGCCCCGATCAACGGTCGTGCCGGCCGCGCCATGGTCACTGCTGGCAATCTGGTCAGTGCCGGTGATGCGGCCAGTGTGCTGACCACGCTGGTTTCGCTGGACACCGTGCACGTCTACTTCGATGCTGACGAAGCCACGTTCCTGCGCTATACGCAGATGGCGCGTGCCGGCCAGCGGCCCAGCGAGCGCGACCAGGCGCTGCCGGTGCGCGTGGGCCTGAGCGGCGAGCAGGGCTACCCGCACGAAGGCAAGGTCGACTTCCTCGACAACCAGGTCACCCGCAGCACCGGCACCATCGGAGTGCGCGCACTGCTGGACAACAAGGACCGCCAGTTCACCCCGGGCCTGTTCGCCCGCGTCCAGCTGCTCGGCAGTGGTCGCTTCGAGGCCGTGCTGGTGGACGACAAGGCGGTGCTGACCGACCAGGACCGCAAGTACGTGTACGTGGTCGACAAGGATGGCAAGGCACAACGCCGCGATGTGCAGCTGGGGCGTACCGCCGACGGTCTGCGCATTGTCGAGCAGGGCCTGAGCGCCGGCGACAGGGTCATCGTCGATGGCGTGCAGAAGGTGTTCATGCCCGGCATGCCGGTGCAGGCCAAGGCCGTGGCGATGCAGGCGCCTGCTGTGGCCCCGCGTGCCGATGGACAGACCGCTGCGCTGAACTGACCGAATCGACCGCCGCCTGATGCTGCAGCACCTGCCCCCCGGGCAGGTGCCGGGCAGCTGCATGCCGGCGTCCGCCAGATCCCAAGGACATCCCATGGATTTCTCACGCTTTTTCATCGACAGGCCGATCTTTGCGGCGGTGCTGTCGATCATCATCTTCGCCGCTGGCCTGATCACCATTCCGATCCTGCCGATCAGCGAATACCCCGATGTCGTGCCGCCTTCGGTGGTGGTGCGCACCGTCTACCCCGGCGCCAACCCGAAGGTCATCGCCGAGACCGTCGCCACGCCGCTTGAAGAAGCGATCAACGGCGTTGAGGGCATGATGTACCTCAAGTCGGTGGCCGGCTCGGACGGTGTGCTGCAGATGACCGTCACCTTCCGCCCCGGCACCGACCCGGACGACGCGGCGGTGAAGGTGCAGAACCGTGTGGCCCAGGCGCAGGCGCGTCTGCCCGAGGACGTGCGCCGCCAGGGTGTGACCACGCAGAAGCAGTCGCCCACCTTCCTGATGGTGGTGCACCTGACCTCGCCGGATGGAAAGTACGACACGCTGTACCTGCGCAACTACGCCCGCCTGCATGTCAAGGACGCGCTGGCGCGCATCCAGGGCGTTGGTGACGCACAGATCTTCGGCGGCGGCGACTACGCCATGCGCGCCTGGCTCGACCCGGACAAGGTCGCCTCGCGCGGCCTGACCGCCAGCGATGTGGTGCGCGCCATGCGCGAGCAGAACGTGCAGGTCTCCGCCGGCCAGCTTGGTGCCGAGCCGATGCCCAACAGCCAGTTCCTGACCCTGATCAATGCGCAGGGGCGCCTGCGCAGCGAGCAGGAGTTTGGTGACATCGTGCTCAAGAGCGGCAGCGATGGCGAAGTCGTGCGTCTTTCCGACGTGGCCCGGCTGGAACTGGGTGCCGGCGATTACACCCTGCGCTCGCAGCTTGACGGCAAGAACGCGGTGGGCATCGGCATCTTCCAGGCACCGGGCGCCAATGCGCTGGAGATCCGCGATGCGGTGATCGGCACGATGGACCAGATGCAGAAGACCTTCCCGGCCGACGTCAAGTACGAAGCGGTGTATGACACCACCATCTTCGTGCGCGACTCGATCAAGTCGGTGGTGTCCACCCTGCTTGAAGCGATCGGCCTGGTGGTGCTGGTGGTGATCCTGTTCCTGCAGACCTGGCGCGCTTCGATCATCCCGCTGATCGCCGTGCCGGTCTCGGTGGTGGGCACCTTTGCCGCGCTGTACCTGCTGGGCTTCTCGATCAACACGCTCACCCTGTTCGGGCTGGTGCTGTCCATCGGCATCGTGGTCGATGATGCGATCGTGGTGGTGGAAAACGTTGAACGCAACATCGAAGAGGGCCTCTCCCCGATGGCCGCCGCGCACCAGGCCATGCGTGAGGTCTCCGGGCCGATCATCGCCATTGCCCTCGTGCTGTGCGCGGTATTCGTGCCGATGGCCTTCCTGTCCGGTGTCACCGGCCAGTTCTACAAGCAGTTCGCGGTGACCATCGCCATTTCCACGGTGATCTCGGCGATCAACTCGCTGACCCTGTCACCGGCGCTGGCTGCGCGCCTGCTCAAGGCACACGGTGCCCCCAAGGATGGCCCAACGCGCCTGATCGACCGCCTGTTCGGCTGGGTGTTCCGTCCCTTCAACCGCTTCTTCAAGACCAGCTCGGACAAGTATGAGCGTGGCGTATCGAAGATCCTCGGCCGTCGCGGCGCCGTGTTTGTCGTGTACGCCGTATTGCTGCTGGGTACCGGCATGATGTTCAAGCTGGTGCCGCCGGGCTTCATTCCCACCCAGGACAAGCTGTACCTGATTGCCGGTGTGAAGCTGCCCGAAGGCGCCTCCATCGCCCGCACTGACGCGATGCTCAAGAAGGTAGCCGACATCGCCCGCGAAACCGACGGCGTGGCCCACACCATTTCCTTCCCCGGTCTGAATGCCCTGCAGTTCACCAACACGCCCAACACCGGTGTGGCCTTCATTCCGCTCAAGCCCTTCGCCGAGCGCAATGGACGCACCGCCGCGCAGATCAACGCCGAGATCAACCAGAAGATCGCCGGTCTGCAGGAAGGCTTCGCGTTTTCGATGATGCCGCCGCCCATCCTGGGGCTGGGCAACGGCAATGGCTACCAGATGTTCATCGAAGATCGCGGCAATCTGGGCTACGGTGCGCTGCAGAATGCCGTGCAGGCCATGCAGGGCGCGGTGGCGCAGACCCCGGGCATGGCCTTCCCGATCACCAGCTACCAGGCCAACGTGCCGCAGCTTGATGCCGAGGTCGACCGGGTCAAGGCCAAGGCCCAGGGCGTGCAGCTCACCGAACTGTTCGACACCCTGCAGACCTACCTCGGCTCGGCCTACGTCAACGACTTCAACGAGTTTGGCCGCACCTGGCAGGTGATCGCCCAGGCCGATGGCCAGTTCCGTGACAACGTCGAGGACATCGGCCGCCTGCGTACCCGCAACGACCGTGGCGAGATGGTGCCGATCGGGTCGATGGTCACCGTGCGGCAGACCTTCGGCCCGGACCCGGTGCTTCGCTTCAACGGCTACCCGGCTGCCGACCTGGCCGGTGAGGCCGACCCGCGCCTGCTGTCCTCGGCCCAGGCGATGGGCAAGCTCAACGAGATCGCTCAGCAGGTGCTGCCGGCCGGCATGACCACCGAGTGGACCGACCTGAGCTACCAGCAGGCCACCCAGGGCAACGCTGCGCTGGTGGTGTTCCCGGTGGCGGTGATGCTGGCCTTCCTGGTGCTGGCGGCGCTGTACGAAAGCTGGAGCCTGCCGCTGGCGGTGATCCTGATCGTGCCGATGACCCTGCTGTCGGCGCTGTTCGGGGTGTGGATGACCGGTGGAGACAACAACGTGTTCGTGCAGGTCGGGCTGGTCGTGCTGATGGGTCTGGCGTGCAAGAACGCGATCCTGATCGTCGAGTTCGCCCGCGAACTGGAAATGGCCGGCAAGGGCATCGTGGAGTCGGCACTGGAGGCCTGCCGCCTGCGTCTGCGACCGATCGTGATGACCTCCATTGCCTTCATCGCCGGTACCGTGCCGCTGGTGCTTTCCCACGGCGCGGGTGCCGAGGTCCGCTCGGTCACCGGCATCACCGTATTCGCCGGCATGCTGGGTGTAACGCTGTTTGGCCTGTTCCTCACCCCGGTGTTCTATGTGGCCCTGCGCAAGTGGGTCACCCGCAATGGCGGCGGCCAGCTGGTCAGGCACGGCGAGCCGGCCCTGAAGCACTGACCATCTCTGACGTTGCAGCGGTGGGCCGGCCTGGCCCGCCGCTCACCCCCAGACAAGCAAGGACTTTTCAATGAACGCACACAGCAACAAGATCGCACTGGTCACCGGCGCCACCCGTGGCATCGGCACCGAAACCGTCCGCCAGCTGGCCCAGGCCGGCGTGCACACGCTGCTGGCCGGGCGCAGTCGCGAGACCGCGGTGGAGCTGGCACTTCAGCTTCAGGCCGAAGGCCTGCCGGTGGAAGCCATCGCCCTTGATGTGACCGACGCGGCCAGCATTGCCGCCGCCGTGGAACAGGTAGCGCAGCGCCATGGCCGGCTCGACATCCTGGTCAACAACGCCGGCATCCTGCTTGATGACATCCAGCAGCCGGTCTCCGCGCAGAGCCTGGACGTGTGGCGGCGTACGTTCGAGACCAATGTGTTCGCCCTGATCGGCGTGACCCAGGCGTTTCTGCCGCTGCTGCGGCAGTCGGCTGGCGCACGCATCGTCAACGTGTCCAGCATCCTCGGTTCGCTCACCCTGCATGCCGACCCGGCCTCGCCGATCTATGGCTTTGCCGTACCGGCCTACAACGCGTCCAAGTCGGCAGTGAACGCCTGGACCGTGCAGCTGGCTTACGAGCTGCGCGAAGGTCCGCACAAGGTCAACACCGTGCATCCGGGCTACGTAAAGACCGACATGAACGGTGGCGAGGGTGAGGTGGAAGTCTCCACCGGCGCGAAATCCAGCGTGCAGATGGCACTGATCGACGCCGACGGCCCCAATGGCAGCTTCACCTACCTGGGCGAGGTGCTGCCGTGGTGATCCGTCCTCTGCTCGCGGCCATGACCAGCGTGCTGCTGGCCGGCTGCATGACCGTCGGCCCGGATTACGCCACGCCGGTCCAGGCACCGGCGCAGCTGCAGGCCGCCACCGCCACGGTGTACAGCACCGAGGCACCGGTGGCCACGTGGTGGGCGCAGTTCGACGACCCGGTGCTCGAGCAGCTGATGCACAACGCGCTGGCCGACAACCTCGACCTGCGCGTGGCCGTGGCCCGCGTGCAGCAGGCACGCGCGGTGTTCGTCGAGCGCCGGCTGGACCAGGCGCCGCACATCACCGCCAGTGCCAGCCAGGACCGGCGCAACCAGCCCGAGGCGCTGGCGGGTGGCCAGCGCGTGCTCAGCGAAAGCTACCAGCTCGGGTTCGACGCCGGCTGGGAGCTGGACCTGTTTGGTCGCCAGCGTCGCGCCGCCGAAGCGGCACGCGCCGACCTCGATGCGGAGTGGGCGAACCTGGCCGACGCGCAGGTACTGGTGGCCGCTGAAGTGGCGCGCAACTACTTCGAGCTGCGCGGGGCGCAGAAACGCATCGCGGTGGCCGAAGGCACCCTGCACAACCTGCGCGATACCCAGAAGCTGACCGAAACCCGGTGGGAACTGGGCGCAGGCAGCGAACTGGAAGTGCAGAGCAGCCGCGCGCGCCTGAAAGCCATCGAGGCAGACATCCCGCTGCTGGAAGTGGCACAGGCGCAGTACCGGCATCGGCTGGCCGTGCTTCTGGGCCTGCGTCCGGAGGCGATGGAGGGCATGCTGGCCCCGCGTGACGTGCCTGCGTTCGCCAAGGCCTTGCCGCTGGGCGACACGCGTGAACTGCTGCGCCAGCGTGCCGACGTGCGCGTGGCCGAGCGCCGCCTTGCCGCGGCCACCGCCCGCGTGGGCGTGGCGACGGCAGACCTGTTCCCGCGGTTGTCGCTGAGTGGGTTCGTGGGTTTTCTCGGTGGCGATGCCAGTGGTCTGGTCAACGGCAGCAACAAGGCGTGGTCACTGACGCCGAGCCTGAGCTGGTCTGCGTTTGATCTGGGCAGCGTGCGTGCGCGGCTGAAGGCCAGCAAGGCCGAGGCCGAGGGCGTGGCAGCCCAGTACGAGCAGGCCGTGCTGCTGGCGCTGGAAGACACCGAAAACGCGCTCACACGGTACGCCAAGCAGCAGGCCCGGCTGGCGATCATCGCCGAGCAGGCGCAGGCCGCGCGGCGTGCCGAGCAGCTGGCGCAGATCCGCTACCGCGAGGGATCGGAGGACTTCCTGACGCTGCTTGATGCGCAGCGCACCCAGCTCGCCGCAGACGATGCACTGGCCGCCGCCGAAGCCGACGTCAACGTCAGCGTGGTGGCGGTGTACAAGGCGCTGGGTGGCTGGGGCCAGGCCGCCCAGCCCAGCATCGCGTTGGCGCACTGAGCCCGCGCGGGGAGGGAGTGGGCTTTCCGGTAGGTGACGACCGTTGGTCGTCACGCTTCTGCTCATGCCTTTGCCCAGGATCCCGGAGCGTGACGACCAACGGTCGTCACCTACCAACAGCACCGGCGTGACGACCAACGGTCGTCACCTACCCACGGCGCGGGCGTGACGACCAACGGTCGTCACCTGCCCACTGCTTTACTGCGGCCAGTCCAGTTCCACCAGCAGCGGGAAATGATCCGAGGGCAGAATCCCGTCCACGCGCGTATCCAGCGTGGCGAACGCTCGTGCCTTGAACCCGCGTACCAGCACCCAGTCCAGCTCCGCCGTGGCCGTACCGGTGAAATCGTGGAACGTCAGCTTCGGTCCGCGCGGCTGCGCCACCTGTACCCGCGTGTCCTGCAATACCTGGGTAAAGGCGTTGTAGGTTTCGCTGCCCGGCTCGCTGTTGAAGTCGCCGGTCAGCACCACCGGCACATCCGCCGGCAGCGTTTTCAGGTACGCCAGAATGGCCTGTGCGCAGCGCACCCGCGCGGCCTCGTCTTCCTTGCGGTAGGGCAGGTGGGTGTTGACCAGATAGAAGCTGCGTCCATCGTCCACGCGCTCGAACAGTCCCCAGGTCACCATGCGCGGATACGGATGGCCCCAGCTGATGCTGCCCGGCACCTCCGGGGTGTCAGAGAGCCAGAAATTGCCCGAGTCCTTCAACGTGACCACGCCACTGTCGTAGAACACTCCCATGTGTTCGTCACCCTCGCCACCGCGGCGGCCTTCGCCAAACCAGCGGTAACCGGGCAGATGCTCGGCCAGATAGTTGGCCTGCTCCAGTACCAGCTCCTGGGTACCGACCACGGCCGGATGGTTGCTCCGGATCACGCTGACCATCGCATCGCGACGGTCTGGCCAGCGCTTCTGCGGCTCGCTGTCCGCTGGCGTGCGCACGTTGAACGACATCACCTTCAGCGGTTGGGCCGAGGTAACGGACGGCGCGGCCATCGAGGCGATCGGCATGGCCAGGCTGAGCAGGAGCAGGGCGGCAGGTCGCCGTAGACGGTGCAGCATTGGAATCCCTCCATTCCATGAAATCGGTTTCAGCCGAGTGTGCCATGCGGCGCGGCAACCCGTATGTGCCGGAATGGCTGGTTTGGCCAACGTCGCATGACTACAATCCACGCCCGCGCGTCCGCGATCGCGACGGAATGCGTTGAAAGGTTGGATGGACCTATGAAAGTCGTAGTGATGGCAGTATCCGTGTTCGTGGTCTCCAGCCTGTTGCTCACCCCGTTGCTGCTGCTTGCCTGCCAACTCGGTGCCCATGGCAGCCTGCATTGGAACCTCATGCACATGACGGTCGAGCATCTTGTTGCCGCATCGTGCAAGGCCATGTTGCTGGCAGGGGCGATCACCGCGGTGGCGCTGCTGCGTCCCCGGATGGGTCGGCCGCGGCGCTGATCTTCACGCAATGCTGGCTACGCACTCACCCATGTTCGACGCTGGGGAAGCTACTTTCTTTCCCAACGCGTAACTCGCATGGAAAGGACGTTTCAGATGATCAAGTGGGCCATTATCTTTGCCATCATCGGCGTGATCGCCGGTGTGCTGGGCTTCGGCGGCATCGCCGGCGGCGCGATCGGCATTGCCAAGTTCCTGTTCTGGGCGGGCATCATCATTGCCGTGGTGCTGTTCCTGATCGGCATGAGCGTGGCCAAGAAGGTCACCTGACCGCCAGGCCCGCTGTGCGGACAAAAGAACGCGTCCCGGAAGGGGCGCGTTTTTTTTGTCGGGCGCCGCTCCAGGTGCGAAGTCGATGTGAGCTCGACTTCATCTGCTGACCCCCAACCTGGCTGCCGCCCCGTGCGGCGGCTGGGATGCGCTAACAATCGTTTTACACACCCGACAACCGGTCTGGATAGAGTGCGCGCACCATCGGAAGGGACGTGCCATGCAGCAACGCGCAGTGAGGCGATCAGGTTGGATGTTGCTGCTGGTCCTGCTTGCGGTCGGAGCGGCGCCATCTGTGTTCGCCCAGCAGCAGGCTGCAGGGCCGGTGGTCGACATGGCGACGGTGCAGGTCAGCGGCGAGCAGCCGGGCCCGGGGTTGTGGAAAGTCACCTCGCCGCAGGGCAATGTGCTCTGGCTGCTGGGCACGGTGAGCCCACTGCCGGCAAGCGTGGAATGGCGCTCGGACCAGGTTGAGGCTGTCATTGCCGGCGCCGATCATATTCTCGGTCCGCCAGGCTGGAAGCTGGACGCGGACATCGGCTTCTTCCGGGGCCTTACCTTGCTGCCGCTGGCCCGGCGCACCGCCCGCGACCCGCAGGGCCGCACACTTGAGCAGGTGCTGCCACCGCCGGTGTACGCGCGGTGGCTGCAACTCAAACAGGCCAACATGGGCCGCGACAGCGGCGTGGAGAAGGAACGGCCGCTCGTGGCGTCGGGTCGCCTGTACATGGCCTTCCTCAAGCGCAATGGCTTGCGCGATGCAGGGCAGGTCAACAAGGCGCTCGAACGGGCCTACAAGGCGCGGGGTCTGGAACGGCAGGAGGCGAGGGTGCTGCTGCCCGCAGGCAACCTCCGCGACGCGTTGAAAGAGATGCAGACGACCGAGGTCAATGACCGGGCGTGTTTCGAGCGCACGCTGGACACCGTCGAGTTCCAGGCCGGGCTGTTGCGTGAGCGCGCAGATGCCTGGTCGGTAGGCGACGTGGCAGCACTGCAGCGCATGGCCGGATGGGGCATGGCGCAGAGCTGTACGGACGCGCTGGCTGATACCGAATTTGCACGGCGCCGGGGCTGGACCGACCTGCCCGAACGGGCGCGGACGCACTGGCTGCAACTGGCCGAGCAATCCCTGCGCAGCCATGCCAGCACCTTCGCCGCCGTACCTGCATCCTATCTGCTGGGTCCGCAGGATTACCTGGGCGCGCTGGCAGCACGCGGTTTTACCGTCGAACCGCCCATGTAGATACCGTGTCGCCCAGGGCCCGTTGACGGCAAGCCCCAGCACCAGCACGCTCCCGTTTCCGTTTCCGTTTCCGTTTCCGTTTCCGTTTCCGTTTCCGTTTCCGATGGTGTGCCCGTGAGAATCGCACTGATCCAACTCCGCGCCGATGAGGTGGAGGCCTGCGCTGGGTGCGGCATGCCCGCAGAGCGCATCGGGCAACTGCTGGACCTCGCCGCCGCCCATCGCGCTGATCTTGCCGTGTTCCCGGAAGGCTATCCCTTCATCGTGAGCAGCGAAGAAGCGGTGCCCCCCAGGCTCGAGCAGGCGAAGGCCGACCTGGAAGCACTGCCCGCACACCCGGTGGCCTGCATCCTTGGCGGCTATGTGATGGAGCGCGATACGCCGCGCAACGCCAGTTTTCTGATCCATCAGGGACATCTGCACGAGCCCTATTTCAAGCGCGTCCGCTGGCAGGATGAGCAGTTCGAACCCGGCACGGCGCTGCTGCGCTGGCGCTGGAACGACCACCAGGTCATTCCTCTGATCTGCGCTGATGTCTGCGTGCCGTGGAACGAGCCGGACGGTCGCACGGCGCAGATGCTGGGCGAGGCCATCGCCCTGGGTGCCGGGCCTGCCTGTCCGATCATCGTCAGCACCTTCGGCGCTGACCTGCGCACGTCTTACTGGACCGCGCCGCTGCGGGCGTGGGCGCGGGCCTGCAACGCGCCGGTGCTGGTGGCTGCCATTGCCGGCGCCAGTTGCCGCCAGTTCGACGAAGGCGACGGTGAGCGCGCATACGGCGGCGGTGGCAGCGGCATGTACTGGGTTGAGGGGGGCAGGGACCGGGTGTGGCCCAAGGCCGCAGACAGCGTGGACCCGGCGATGTACGTACTCGACACCGACCACCCCCAAAGCCTGCGGGTGCCGCTGGATGCCCTCGCGCACGCGTGAAGCGGGCCGGCGGCCCGCCCGGTGATGTCAGTCGGCGCCGCCCATCGTCGGATGCACCGCATTGGCGATCGTCTGGCGCAGGATCTGCCGCCGGCGCGCTGACCATGCCTGCGCACCAAACAGCAGCTCGCTGCTGGCCTGCGCGGATTTGAAGATGAGCAGCATGCCCATGATCGCCAAGGCCGACATCCGCTCGTCGTCGCCGAAGGGCACGGCCCGCGCGCGGGCGATGAGCGCACCCAGCAGCTCCACGAACGGTGCGGCCAGCGTCTGGTGAAACATATCAAAGCCCGGTCCGGGGTCGAGCTGCTCGTGCAGCATGATCCGGGCCACGTCACTGGTCTCTGCTTCGAGCACCATGTCGATCAACGGGTCCAGCAGGGCGCAGGCCGCTTCGACCGCCGCTGCCCCGTCGGCGCAGCCGGCAGCCTGCGTTGCCGTCTCGATCGCGCCGGCCAGACGCTGGTTGACCATCGCACACACCTGCATCACCACCTCCAGGTAGATGCCTTCCTTGCTGCCGAAGTGGTAACCCACCAGTGCAACATTGACGCCGGCCTCCGCGCTGATGACGCGGATGCCGGCGCCGCCGAAACCGTGCCGCGCAAACACTTTGACGGCCGCGCCCAGCAACCGCTCGCGCGTTTCAAGCGTGTCTGCACGCACACTGTTGGGGTCGCTGTGTCGCATCGTTCGGTACATCGGGCCGGGGTGTGCTGATCGGGATCAGCCGCCGACAGGATACTCCCCCGATACAATGCGTAACACGCCGCGCCGCGTCAGAACCCGCCGTGCACATCACCTGCCGGGGCGGGTCCTGCGGCACGCGCCAGCGCGCTGCGCAGCGAGTCCATCGACACCACCGTGGCACTGCGCGCACCTGTGAGACCTGCCGTGCTGGCAGCAACCGGCGAGGCCATGGCGCTGCCGGCAAGCGTGAAGCGCGCAACGGCCTGGGACAGCGAGACGGCCTGGTCTTCCATCGAGCGCGCGGCAGCCGTGGCTTCTTCCACCAGAGCGGCGTTCTGCTGCGTGGTTTCGTCCAGCTGCACGATGGTCTGGCTGACCTGCTCGATGCCGGCCGACTGTTCGGCCGAGGCCGCCGAGATCTCCGCCATGATGCTGGTGACGCTGCGCACCGAGGTGACGATCTCCTCCATGGTCACCCCTGCCTTGGCCACCAGGTCGGCGCCGGTCTCCACCTTGGCAACCGAGGTCTCGATCAGTTCCTTGATCTCCTTGGCTGCACCGGCGGCGCGCTGGGCCAGGGTACGCACCTCGCTGGCCACCACCGCAAACCCTCGGCCTTGCTCGCCGGCGCGCGCCGCCTCGACAGCCGCGTTCAGCGCCAGGATGTTGGTCTGGAACGCGATGCCGTCGATGACGGTGATGATGTCGGCGATGCGCCTGGAGGAGGACTGGATTTCATCCATGGTGTCCACCACCTGGCGCACCACGGCGCCACCTTCGGAGGCCACCGAGGCGGCGGTGATCGACAGCGTATTGGCCTGGCCGGCATGTTCGGCGTTCTGGCGTACGGTGGAGGTCAGCTCCTCCATCGAGGCCGCCGTTTCTTCCAGGTTGGCCGCCTGCTGTTCGGTGCGGCGGGAGAGATCGCTGTTGCCGCTGGCGATTTCCGAGGCGGCGGTGTTGATGCTGGAGGCCGCATTCTGGATGTTGCCAATGATGGTGGTCAGCTGGCCGACGGTGGCGTTGGCATCGTCGCGCATGGTGGCGAACACACCCTGGAACCGGCCTTCCATGCGCCCGGTGAGATCACCGGCAGCGATCTTCTGCAGCAGCGTGGAAAGCTGGCGCAGATTCTCGTCGCTGACCTGCATCATGCTGTTCAGGCGCTGGATCATCACCTTGAACTCGAAGTCGAAGGCGTCCGCATTGCCGCGCACGCTGAAGTCGCCCTCGGCCGCGGCGGTAGCCAGCGCATGGATCTCCCGGTTGATCGCGGCCATGTTCTGCTTGGTGCGGGCCACCGCCTGGGTGAAGCGTGCCTTCTGCCCCGGCAGCTCTTCCATGTCGCCGGCCAGGTCGCCCACGGCGTAGCGGCTGACCACGTCGATGATCTTTTCCGACACCGCGTTGCTGCTGCTGACCAGTGCGTTGGTACCGGCGGCGATCTGCCCGAAATCGCCCGGCAGCTGGCTCACGTCGATGCGGTAGTCCAGCTCGCCACGGTCGTGCTTGTCGGCCATCTCGCGCTGTGCGGCGGCAAAGCCACGCAGACGCCTGGCCATGTCATCCATGCTCTTGAGCAGCGCGCCGGTTTCGTCGTTGCTGGTCGGGCCTACCGGCTCGTCGAACCGGCCCCCGGCGATGGCACTGGACACGCCCATGGCGCGGCGGATGGGCAGCACCAGGCTGCGGGTGATGAGCCAGGCCAGCACGCCGCCGAGCACCAGAGCAACCACCATGAAGACGGTCAGCGTGTGGCGCGAGGTGGCAATGGCGTTTTCCACGTGGGCTGCGCCGGCGGCATTGCGGCGCTCCTGCAGCTGCACGGCTTCGGCGATGGCCACCGCGCGGGCATTGAGCAACGGCTCGGCCGGGCCGTAGAGCAGGGCTGCCGCGCCTTCTCGGTCGCCCGCTGCGGCCAGGTCCATGATCTGGTTGTTCATGGCCATGGCGGCGCTTTGCGCGTCCTTGATCTTCTGCTTGGCCTGCGTGCCCGCTTCGTCATGCGGGATCGCGTCGAGGGTTTCCCAGCTTTCGCGATAGGTCTTGCGGTTCTGCTCGACGCTGGCCTTGGCCGCTGCCGCGTCATCGCCCTGCGCCAGCAGCATGTCACGCACGTTGAGCTGGTTGGTGTTGTTGGCCAGACGCATCGCATAGAGCAGCGACATCTTCTGGTTGTTGGTCTGCATGATGTCCATCTGCTGGCCGATCCGGCCGGACTGATAGAGGGCCATGCCCGAGGAGGAAAGGATCAAAACCAGCAGCACACCGAAGCCGAGAGACAGCTTGGTCCCCACACGTAGATTCTTGAAGAAGTTCACTGCACATAGGCCTGCGACGCCACCGGCTTGGTGGACAGACGGAATAACGGCAACGGTTCAGGTGACTTTAATCACATGATTAACAAACGCATCGTCCTGAAATTGGCGTCGTTTCGAGGCCGCGCTTTCGCTAACCTTCGTCGGCGTGCGCCTTCTGTTTGCCGAATCTGGCGTTTCAGCCTGCAGGTACAGTCGGGCGGCGGCGGCCCGGCAACGGCCGGGTAAGTACGCGGCGCCGCGCACGCGCCGGTTGGGGTGCCTGCTTTACATCGCGGTCAAGCGTCTTTGGAGATGAGTGGGGCGTGCGGCTCAGGCCAGCGGCTGGTTGATGACCGCCTCGATGGCATGGCCGTCAGGGTCGATGACAAAGGCCGCAAAATAATGCGCGCCATATTCCGGTCGTAGCTCCGGCGCGCCGTTATCCTGGCCGCCCTGCATGATGGCGGCGGCGTGGAACGCGGCAGCGGCCTCGCGCGAGGGTGCTGCCAGCGCGAGGTGGAACCCCGCACCCGGCGCCTGCGCGCGGTCGCGCAGTTTCAAACAGAGCAGGTCTTCGCCATCGGCCCCGGTGCCGTAACCGATCGCCTGGTCATCCTCGAACACGCGGCGCCAGCCCAGCGGCGCCAGCGCCGCATCGTAGAAGCGTCCGGCGCGATCAAGATCGCGCACGCCAAAAGAAATGTGGTGCAGCACGGGTGTCTCCTGTTCCCGTCGCGATCATATACCTGCCGCCGCGTCCTGCCTTGGTTGCCTATCGAGTCAAGCTGTCCGGTGTGGGCAGGATCGGTTCATCACGCCTGCGCTAAAAGCACCCTTGTCGCTTCGCGCTATCATCGGTGACGCGAATGGCATCCCGGTTTGCGCCATGGTCCCCCTCACCCTCACGTGGTTGCGGGATTTGGAGCGCATCGGCCGGGCTACCTTTTGACGCTGGTCAACGCGTTGCCGTAGGGTCTGGACCGTCGCCGATTGCATCGGCGACCGGGAATAGCAGCCCGAGTCAAGGCGCACCAGCGCCCATCGTCCGATATCCGGCACTTCGGTGCCGGGTATCGGCGGTGGTTGGCCTGTCCATGTCTATGGCGGGCGGTGCGCGGAGATCGAAAGATCTGCCGGTCCTTGACTCGGTCTGCTACCGCGCATCGTCCGCCGCCCTGGTTTTTCCGGCGGCGCCCTCGGCTGCCTGCAAGGAAACCCCATGAGTGCCGTGTCCGGCCTGCCTTACCCCCATACCGCCTCGCCGCAGCACCAGGCCGCGCACCGCGCGCTGGACCGCTGTGCCCAGGTCACCGCCGCGCTGCGCGCCATTGCCGGCCTGCTCGCACCGACCGACGAGTTCAGCGCCGTCAGCCGTGACGACCTGGCGATGCTGCTGACCCTGCTGGCCGAGCCGCTGCGTCCCCTGCACGACAAAACCCCGGACATCGTGGCCGCGCGCAGCGCCGTGGCCGACATCATGGGCTGTCGTCAGGAGCTGCAGGGCCTGACCCGGCAGGACCTGCGCGCGCTGATCGCCACCCTCGGCGACGTGCAGGCCAGCGCCGTCGCCTCGCTCACCCGGACGCTGCTGGCCGAACCGCGGTAACGCCGCGCTGCGCGCCCGCCACGTAGCGCCGGGCAGAGCCCGGCTGCTCTTCGGCCAGGTCGCGGTAAAGCCGCGCTGCGCGCCCGCCTGGCAGAGCCCGGCGCCACGAACACCGCGTTCCGGTAGGTGACGACCGTTGGTCGTCACGCTGTCGCTGTGGAGCGTGACGACCAACGGTCGTCACCTACCATGCGCCACGTAGCGCCGGGCTCTGTCCGGCGGCTTGCCGGCCGGATCGCAATAACGCAGCGCTGCGCGCTCGCCGGGCAGAGCCCGGCGCTACGAACACCACGCTCCGGTAGGTTACGACCGTTGGTCGTCACGCCGTCGCCCTGGAGCGCCAAGCGCTGCCGGGCTGCTTTCCGGCCAGATCGCGATGAAGCCGCGCTGCGCGCTCGCCGGGCAGAGCCCGGCGCTACGAACACCACGCTCCGGTAGGTGACGACCGTTGGTCGTCACGCCGTCGCCACGTAGCGCCGGGCTCTGCCCGGCGGCTCTTCGGCCAGATCGCGGTAAAGCAGCGCTGCGCGCTCGCCGGGCTCTGCCCGGCGGCTCTTCGGCCAGATCGCGGTAAAGCCGCGCTACGCGCTCGCCGGGCAGAGCCCGGCGCTACGAACACCACGCTCCGGTAGGTGACGACCGATGGTCGTCACGCCGTCGCCCTGAAGCGCCAAGCGCTGCCCAGCTTCTTTCCGGCCAGATCGCGATGAAGCCGCGCTGCGCGCTCGCCGGGCAGAGCCCGGCGCTACGGGGACGCAGCGCTCGTCCAGCGTGACGCGGAAAGCGCATCAATACGCTGTGGAATGTCGTGACAGGACCGGTGCGCCGCGTCAGGCTGTGACCGATTGAGCATTACGGAAATGCGGCGATTTTTTCCTCCACGCTGCGCGCTAACGTCGTCTCTGTTTTCCAGCAAGGACGATCATGCTCCATTCCCGGGCATTACCCGTGGTTATCACCTTGGCGCTCGCTCTGAGCGCCTGTGCGAAAGCGGAGCCGCGCAAGCCGCCCCGACTGCTCACAAATGAGCAGGGCTGTTCGATCACCATCGACAACCAACCGCTCAATCCGTACCAGGTCCCGGTTCCCATGGCGCGCGCCTGCGTGGGGCCTTACGCACTAGTGTTGCCGCAGAATTACTTTGACATGCAAATGGGACCGTATCACGACGGCAGCTTTTCGCTGGCGCTGGAGTATCCCTCGCTGGAGCCCTTCAAGCCCGGCGAACGGGACAATCTGTCGGTTGACGTGTCGATACGGACGGTCAGCATCAGCTACGACTACATCAGCGGCCCTGAACCGGAGGAAGTTCTTCGGCGCAGCTATACGCCAATGAGCTTTGAGCATGACGACCCTGCCGAATCGCTGGAGGCTCGTGTCCAGGGCGAGGCGGTGTACGGCCTGACACCGTACTACCTCGATATGGACAAGGTTCACGCGTACCAACGCGCGCACGGACGACGCGAAACACCGTCTGGCCAAGACAACGTTTTTCTAAGGGATTGGTTTGTCTCGCGCGACGATGCCGGAGCGATCGATCAAGTCATCAAATGCACGCGGAAGGAAATCACCGAGTCGGGGGTCGAGTATCGCGACGGGAAAATGGTGAAAAAGCGGGTCATGGGATTCGCAGAATGCGACCAGGTATTCCTGATCAACGGGTTGAATGTAATCGTTCGAGTTAATTTTTCAAGAGAGGCATTAGCAAGGTGGGCGGAGATCAGGGCGCGCGCCACATCCGTTCTTGTTGACAGCAGTATCAAGGAAACTGAAAAGTGAGTGATTCCAAGTCCGGCTTGAATGCAGCAGACATTGCGGTTCTCAAGGCCTATGCAGCAGACGGAAACCGTGAGTTGTACTTCAACTATCTTGCTCAGAAGCAGGGTAACGATGGCTACGGCTTGTTGGCCTTGGGTGTGATCCGCAATGACAATGCACCCGGCGCCACGGCGAACAGCTTCGCTGACCGGCAGGCGCGCGCGGACGGGGTTTACTTCAACGAGCGCGACTGGCAGGACTTTGGCGTCGATCTGATGGCGCGAGACCTAGCGTTCCGCGAGGCCCAGCTGTCAAATGGGTATCCCTATTTGGCTCTCAATCTGCCGGTGAAAGATGTAAAGAAGGCGCACGATGACGCCTTTCGTGAACGCAAGATCGATCCTTCCGCCTGGACCCCCTACAAACTGCTGGTAGCAGCGCGAAAGTATGGTGGCGACGACGAAGCCGAGGCCGTCTGGTCAATCCTGCTCGACAATTCCAATCTCGGCATGGACCGCGGTTTCGACACCATGACGCGGGTCGTCAACAAGTATCGTGCGTTCATCGACGACCCGGAGGGGTATCTGTGGGACATGGTCGAGGCACGCCAACAGCATGTCCCCGGCCCGGTTTCCACTATCG